>NZ_CP006877.1:1267500-2467500 GCF_000816845.1 Rhizobium gallicum bv. gallicum R602sp
TAGATCTTCAGGCTGCAGCCATAGTCGTGCAGCTTCACGCCGGTGATGCGGCCGATCAGATAGTTGGCGCACCATGAGGGAATCTTGCGCAGCAGCAGGCCGTCCTTGCGGTTCTTGCGCCAGCCGACCAGGAGATCGAGTTCACGGCGCTCGAGTTCGGAAATCATCGAAGGAATGTCTTTCGGATCATTCTGCAGGTCGCCGTCCATCGTTGCAATCAGCCGGCCTTGCGCCGTGTCGATGCCGGCCTGCATCGCCGCGGTCTGGCCGAAGTTGCGCTGCAACTCCACGATCCTGAGCGCCAGCCCTTCACGCCCCAGATATTTGCGGGCATTGACGAGCGTGGCATCCGTACTGCCGTCATCGATCAGGATAAGCTCCCACCGATGAGGATAGGCGACCATCGCATCGCAGATGCGTTCGACGAGCGGGCCGACGCTTTCTTGCTCGTTGAAGACCGGCACCACAAGCGAAAGTTCGAGCGACTGCGTTAGATCATTTGCGCTTTGCAGCGACTCTGACGTTGTCTGCAACTGTTATTGCTCCTAAAAGGCCGTGACGGCCAGTCGAGCGGCGTTTTGACCGCTGAAGTCAGGAAGCCTAGTACATGAACTCTCCTGTTGGCGCCAGCCGACAATCCTGGTTCGGGCGCAATCGCATGACACTGCTGACGGTCGTAATCGTCGCAGCCTATGCATCTTTCATCGAGTGGTTCTGGGGATGGTCGGCCATCATCGCCCAATGGGCGGCCGTCGGCGTGATGCCGATCCTTGTCGCTCTTGCATTATTGACCAGTACCTATTTCCTGCGGACGTGGCGTATTCTCGATTACTTCCCGCGGGAGACGGCGGGCAGTTTCGGCACGCTTTTCCGGGTGACGCAGGTCCATAACCTGCTCAATATCATGATGCCGTTTCGCACCGGGGAGACGAGCTTTCCGGTTCTCATGCGCGCAGAATTCGGCATTGCGTTGACGCGGGCAACCTCTGCCCTGCTTGTCATGCGTCTCCTCGATCTGCACGCGCTGCTTGCCGCAGCCGGCATCGGATTTGCGGCAGCTTCCCCGAACGCCGTTCCGGCCTGGTTTTTATGGGCCGCATTCCTGTTCTTGCCGATCACCGCTTTCCTGATCCGCAAGCCATTGCTTCGCTTGGGCTTCCGGCTCTTTCCCGCCAAGGCGCAAGGCTTCCTGTCGGAGATCGAAAACGGCCTGCCCGCAAATGCCTCAGCCTTCGCACGGGCCTGGGCCATGACGGCGGTGAACTGGCTGGTGAAGGTCGTCGTGCTCGCCTGGGCGCTCAGCCTCATGGGCGTTTGGCCACTCACGGCGAGCTTCGGCGGCGCGCTCGGCGGCGAGCTTTCGTCGGTTCTGCCGGTCCATGCGCCGGGCGGCGTTGGCACCTATCCCGCCGGCATTACCGCAGGCGCCATTGCCTTGGGCGCACCGGGCGGAAAGGCGGCGCTTGCAGCCCTGGCGCAGGCAAGCATCAACGCACATCTGTTGATCATCGTCTCCGCCTTGACGGGAACAGCAATCTCACTGCCCCTCGGGCGCCGCCGTCAGCTCTGATATCCTCTTGCGCAGGAAAGCCAGCTCGGGCCCCTGCTGACAAAGGGACAGCGCGCGTTCATAGGCGGTGATCGCCTCCGCCGGTCGGCCGAGCTGGCGCAGGAAATCGGCGCGTGCGGCATGGGCAAGGTGATAGGTGCCGAGCTTTCCGGATGCCAGGATGCCGTCGATGATCTCAAGCCCTCTCTGCGGCCCTTCCGACATTGCGATCGCCACTGCGCGATTGAGTTCGACGATCGGCGAGGGCTGCGCCGTAATCAGCAGATCGTAATAGGCAGCGATGCGCGGCCAATCCGTTGCCTGCGGCGTTGCGGCCTTGGCATGTTCGGCGGCGATGGCGGCCTGGACAGTGTAGAGGCCGACCTCGCTAGGTTCCATCGCCCGCTGCAAAAGGTCCAGGCCTTCTTCTATCTTCCTGCGATCCCAGGTCGATCGGTCCTGCTCTGCAAGCAGGGTCAAGCTGCGGTCCTCAGCGCAGCGCGCCAGCCCGCGAGAGTCCTGCAGCAGCATCAGCGCCAGCAGGCCCTCGACATCGGGGTGCGGCAGTAAGTCCGCCACCAGCCGCGCCAGCCGGATCGCCTCGGCCGTCAGGTCCGCCCGTACCACTTCTGTGCCCCAAGAAGCCGAATACCCTTCGTTGAAGACGAGGTAGATGACGTGTAGCACGCGATCGAGGCGCTCCGGCAGTTCGTCGAGGTCCGGAACTTCGTACGGGATGCGGTCGGAACGTATCTTGATCTTTGCCCGCACGATCCGCTGTGCGACGGTCGGGGCCGGAACGAGGAATGCGTGGGCGATTTCCTCGGTCGTCAGGCCGCAGACTTCGCGCAGCGCCATTGCCATCTGCGCGTCGGATGGAATGGCCGGATGGCAGCAGGTGAAGATCAGCCGCAGCATGTCGTCGCCGATAAGCTCCATGTCGCCGATCTCGGTAGCGTCGGCCTCGCCGTATAGGCTGTCCTCGATGTCTTTTAGCGACGCATCGAAGCGCGAACGCCGCCGGATATGGTCGATTGCCTTGTGGCGGCCGGTGGAAACGAGCCATGAAAAAGGATTGCCGGGAACGCCATCGCGTGGCCATGCGCGCGCGGCCGCCGCAAAAGCGTCGTGCAGGGCCTCCTCCGCCCGGTCGAAATCGCCGAGCAGGCGGATGAGAGTTGCCAGCACCCGTCTCGATTGCGACCGGTAGATGTCCTCGATCAGTTTCTCCAAATGCTACTCCGGTAAAGTGAGTATCCGCACCGAACGCAGCTCCACGGCGCGCCGACACGTGCGGAGGGGATGCGTGCGGCAATCTCCTTCGCCGCTGCATCGTCCGGTGCTTGGATCACGTAGAAACCCGCAAGATGCTCCTTGGTTTCGACATAAGGCCCATCGCTCGCCTGCAGTGCATTGTTGCGGACCCGCAGCACGGTTGCTTTCTCCGGCATTTCAAGCGCATCGGAGTGGATCATGATGCCGTTGCGGCGCAGCCCTTCGTCGAAGCTGAAATGCGCTCTGACGCGTTCGCCAGTCTCCCTCGGCGTCAGCGTGCGGTCAACGTCTGCGGAATTGTAGATCAGGCAAAGATAACGCATCGACCTACTCTGCGCCTTTGATGGAATAGGCAGGGCGGATCTCGACAGAGGCATATTTCAGGATCGGGAAGGTCGAAACGATCGATTTCGCTTCATCCATGTCTCTGGCATCGAGCAATACGAAGCCGCCGAGGTGCTCCTTGATTTCTGCGAAAGGACCATCGGTGGCAACCGTCGTGCCCTTGCGGATGTGCAGGGTGACGGCTGACGCCGGCTCGCGCAGCGCAAGCGCAACCTGGAGGAAACCGCGCTCGCGCCAGAGATCGTCACTGACGATGCATTCCTGGGTCAGCGCCTCCCATTCTTCCTGCGGAACCAGCTTGCTTTTTTCGGTATCGAACCAGACCTGGCAAAGAAATTTCATGGCGTGCTTCCTCAGCCGAACGTGTAGACAGGACGGACTTCAATGCTGCCGAGCTTTGCCAGTGGAATGCCGGCTGCGACACGGATCGCATCATTCAGATCGCTGGCCTCGATCAGGATGAAGCCGCCGAGTTGTTCCTTCGTCTCGGCATAGGGGCCATCTGTCACCGACACCTCACCATTGCGGACACGGATGGTGACTGCACTTTTCGGCGATTGTAGAGCCTCGGCGTGGATCATGTGGCCGCTTTCGACGAGGTCCTCATCATAACCGAGCGAATCCCTGTCGAGCTTCTTCCTCTCCTCGTTCCTCATGCGCTCGAGCACGGATGGCTCGAACCACACCTGACACAGATATTTCATCGCTTGCTTCCTGCGGGCTGCCTCTGACTGCATGTTGACGAAGAGACTAGGCTGAATTCGACAGCAAAGAAAAAAATTTTGTTCGCCCGGACTGTCGAAATCAGCGGCGCGCATTCGACAAAGCTCCATCGATAACATTGAAGGAGTGAAGGACATGGGAGTTCTGGAAGTCGCCATTGCAAGCCTCATCTGGGCGCGCCGCACGGAGCAGCCTCGCGATGAGCTTTACGGCACAGATATTGGCCAGTTTCTTGGGCGGATGGTGGTTGCCTTTGCGGTGTTTGCAGCGGTCATCACAGGACTGCAGATTGCGGCCGCACGCCATGACGACCCGCAAATGGTTGCGGATAGCGCGGTGGCAGAAGCGAATTGAAACGGCCTACTGGAAGGCCGTCTCGAAGAAGCTGCGAAGCTTGCGGGAATGCAGTGCCTCCGGCGGCATTGCCGCAAGCTTCTGGATGGCGCGGATGCCGATCTGCAGGTGCTGGTTGACCTGTGTTCGATAGAATGCAGTCGCCATGCCCGGCAGTTTCAGCTCGCCATGCAGCGGCTTGTCGGAAACGCAAAGAAGCGTGCCGTAGGGCACACGGAAGCGGAAGCCGTTGGCCGCGATCGTTGCCGATTCCATGTCGAGCGCGATGGCACGCGCCTGGGAGAGCCGCTTCACAGGGCCGCGCTGGTCGCGTAGTTCCCAGTTGCGGTTGTCGATCGTACCGACGGTGCCGGTGCGCATGATGCGCTTCAGCTCGAAGCCTTCGTAGCCGGTGATTTCGGCGACGGCTGCTTCCAGCGCCACCTGCACTTCGGCAAGCGCGGGGATCGGCACCCAGACCGGTAGGTCGTCGTCGAGAACATGATCCTCGCGCATATAGGCGTGCGCCAGGACATAGTCGCCGAGTCGCTGGCTGTTGCGCAACCCGGCGCAGTGGCCAAGCATCAGCCAGGCATGTGGGCGCAGGACGGCCACGTGGTCGGTGATCGTCTTTGCGTTGGAGGGACCGACGCCGATATTGATCATGGTGATCCCTGCATGGCCCTTTTTCTTCAGGTGATAAGCAGGCATCTGCGGCAAGCGCGGGGCCGTGGCATCGGTTTCCGGCTGGCACGATCCGGCGTGAGTGATGATGTTGCCCGGCTCGACGAAGGCCGTATAACCGTCTTCGCCGCCGCCCTTGGCTATCGTCGCGCGCGCCCAGGCGCAGAACTCGTCCATATAGAACTGGTAATTCGTGAAAAGCACGAAATTCTGGAAGTGCTGCGCGCTCGTTGCTGTGTAGTGGGCAAGGCGGGCGAGCGAATAATCGGTGCGCTGCGCCGTGAAAGCGGCAAGCGGCGAGGGCTCGCCCGGCGGCGGGATATATTCTCCGTTGGCGATCTCGTCGTCGGTCGTATTGAGGTCCGGGGTGTCGAAGAGGTCGCGCATCGGGATGTCGATGAAGGTCGAGGCGGACGCTTCGACATGCGCGCCCTCGCCGAAGGCGAAATGCAAAGGGATCGGTGTCGAGGACTCGGACACGACGATCGGAACGTTATGGCTCCTCATCAAGAGCGCCAGCTGTTCCTTCAGGTAGTGACGGAAAAGCTTCGGCCGGGTGACGGTCGTCGTATAGACGCCCGGGGCCGTCACATGCCCGTAGGAGAGGCGGGAGTCGACATGCCCGAAGCTGGTAGTCTCGATGCTGACCTGAGGGTAGAAGGCGCGGTAGCGCGAGGTAATCGGTGCGCCCTTGGCAAGCTCCGAAAAACTGTCGATCAGGAAGGTGGTATTGCGTTCGTAAAGCGCAGTCAGCGCATCGACGGCCTGCGCTGGATCATCGAAGCTTTGCGGTTCAAAAGCAGGTGGCGAGGAAATATCAAGAGGTAATGGAGAGATTCGTTTGCTCATGGCGCATTATAGATTGCCCTTTTTAACAAGCAAGCGACGCGGCCTTCGGCCGGCGGGAGAATTGTTCAGCGGACGCCGGTGCAGAAGGGGCTGGTCACGTTGAGGCAGGTGTAGTTCGCACCGAAATGCGATTGTGCTCCGCCCCCGCCGCCGCGCACGACCGCTGCCGAAAATGTGATCGCGAAAACCGCCGCGAACAGCGTGATGACGGTGAAGCGTCTTGCAAGAATAAGCACGTCCATGTTCCTCGGGCCGATATGCGTCTTATCGTTGAGATAAGACTTGCCACACGCCGGCTGAACCGGTGCTGAGGTTCCGGTTCATTTGGCGTTCACAATGGTCGACGGCTTGAAGGCGGCGCTTCGCAACTTATGTGTTTAGTCCCGCAAAGGAGATTTCATGACCGCACCGATCGAACTTTATTACTGGCCGACCCCGAACGGCTTTAAGATCAGCATCATGCTCGAGGAACTCGGTGTTCCCTACGAGGTGAAGTACATCAACATCGGCAAGGGCGAGCAGTTCGCGCCCGACTTTCTGAAAATCGCGCCGAACAACCGCATGCCGGCGATCATCGATCCGGACGGTCCGGGCGGGACGCCGATCTCCGTCTTCGAATCCGGCGCCATTCTCCAATATCTCGGCCGCAAATACGGCAAGTTCTATCCACAGGACGAGCGCACGCGCGTGCAGGTGGAAGAATGGCTCTTCTGGCAGGTCGGCGGCCTCGGCCCGATGGCCGGTCAGGCGCACCACTTCCGCAGCTATGCGCCGGAAAAGATCGAATACGGCATCAACCGCTACACGAACGAAGTGAACCGCCTCTACGGCGTGATGAACAGGCGGCTGGAGGGTCGCGGCTACCTCGCCGGCGACTATTCGATCGCCGACATGGCCTGCATCGGCTGGGTGATCCCCTACGAGCGACAGGGACAGAACCTCAATGATTTTCCGAACCTCAAGGCCTGGTTCGAGCGCATGCATCAGCGCCCGGCGGTGGTGCGGGGTATCGAAGTCGGCAAGGAAGAGCGCGAACGCCAGGCGAATCTCGCCGAGGACAAGGAAGCGCAGAAGATTCTCTTTGGGCAGCGCGCCCGCTGAAGGCGGCACCTAAGGGTGTGGCTTGAATGTCGAATTGAAGGCGAGGTCGCTTAAACCACGTTGTTGGGGCGGCCTTCCTTGTTCGCTGAAGGGTCGCTTGGCAATGTTGCAAAAGTCAAAAGCTGCAACGGTTCCTCAACTTGTGAAGCGAATTGATGCCGCCTATCGACACGAAGTTAAAAACCGCTCTTCCCGAAATTGCCGATGATCGGTTTGTTTTTCAAGGAGAGGGCGGTCATCCATGTTGCGCGCGTTGTTCAGTCTGCCTTGGCTACTGAACAACGCTGTGACGGTCTCGCAACACTCCGCAGCCGCATCCTCTGGCATCTTGAGTCATCGATTCTTGCATGCGGGCACGCTAGTGTCCGTCCGGCATTTCTTCGCCCTGACGACCAGGCTCGCGAGACCTCACGAGCGTTGGCCCGATAGGACCGATCCCGTGCAGTAATTTCGGCCGCTATTGATTCTAAAGCCGCGTCCAGGTCTGCGACTTGCACAGTACCTTAAGCACGCAGCCCTTCATCTTCAGCGAATTACCGGACAGGCTTCCCTCGCCGCTGTAGGTCTTGTCGTTTTTAGGGTCGGTGATCTCGCCGTTATAGGTGCCGCCGGTGCCGGCAAGTGTCCCGATCTTCTTGCCCGCGAATTTGCCGGTTTTCAGCGTCACGCAGTAGCTGCCGCCGCAAGAAGCGATTTGGGCGGTTTCGCCCGAGGCGGTCTTCCAGTTGCCGACGATCGGCTCCTCCGCGCAAGCAAGGTTGGCTGAAAGCGCCATTGCGCCGGCGAGAATAAGTGTACGGATCATCCTTTCCTCCCTGATGTCCTGAGCGCGGCGAAAATAACTGACGCGAACGTAAAGGTAAACAGGCCGCAACCTTGCTTTTTCGCTGATTTCCAAGGTGCTTTCTTGCCGAATTGTTTCCGGCTTGCTTTTTGCGGACTGATTTCGTGGTGAACGAAAGGTTGATTTTCAAACGTGAATCTTTCGTAAAATTGTTCGGAAAGTCCTTAATGTGCAGGGACTCCGATGTTTAACGAAAACCCAATTTTACCAAGCGTTTGCACTTTGTTTGTCTCAAATTAATCATGCATTTTAGGCGTTTTTTGAAAGCGTCGCGGCATAGTGGATCCATCAAACGAGCGGGGCAAACCCGCCGGACCGAAGGGACCGAAAGCTGCGATAGACGGCAGGGCCCGGAAGGTAAAACAGGGCAAGTCGATAACAGACTAAAACAGGGATTAAACCGATGGCACGCTTTGAAATGCACAATGCTGAAATGGCCACCATGGGTGGCGACAACAACGCCGATATCTTCTGCGAAATGGGCCTCATGTATGCAACGGGCCGCGGCTGCGACGTTGATCTCGTCGCCGCGCACAAATGGTTGAACATCGCCGCGATCAAGGGCAACGACCGCGCTGCCGAACTTCGCGCCGATGTCGCAGCCACGATGGACAAGATGCAGCTCGCCGCGGCACTGCGCGCTGCCCGTGAGTGGATGACCGTCCACTGAGACCGTCTCCGGCGCGAAGGAACAGTTGAGAGAAATAACAACCTCAAAAGAGGGGACTGGCGGGGCGCCTTGGACGGGGCCGGGAGAACGGAAACCGCGACCGGCAGGAACAAGGCCGGCGCGGTTTTTCCATTTAGTCCAGCAAGCGAAGAACCTCGGGCAGGGCTTCCTCGAAGCGGGCCATATCCCGCTCCGGCCCGACGCTGACGCGGACGCAGCGGTTGAGCGGCGCGACACCCGGCATGCGGATGAAGACGCCGTGCTGCATCAGACCGTCGACGATTGAGCGGGCATGGGTACCGTCGCGTCCGGCGTCGATTGCGACGAAGTTCGTGGCCGACGGCAGCGGCGAAAGCTGGTTGGCGCGGGCGATCGAGGCTATGCGTTCGCGCGCGGCATGGATATTGCCGACGACCTCGGCGAGATAGGCCTGATCCTTGAGCGCGGCAAGTGCCGCCGCCGTCGCCAGCCGGTTCATGCCGAAGTGGTTCCTGATCTTGTCGAAGGCCAGCGCCGTGCCGGGCGTCGAGATGGCATAGCCGACGCGTGCCCCGGCGAGACCATAGGCCTTCGAGAAGGTACGGGTGCGCACGACGTTCGGCAGGCCGATCAGCGCCTCGATCGGGGGAAGTGAGCCGGCAGGGCCGGTTTCGCTGTAGGCCTCGTCGAGCACCAGCAGGCAGGTTTCCGGAAGGGCGCGGGCGAAGGCGACGATCCTGTCGGCATCCCACCAGCTTCCCATAGGATTGTCCGGATTGGCGAAGTAAACGAGCGGGGCGCTTTCGCGCTTCACCGCATCGAGCAGGCCGGAGAGATCCTCGCGGTCGTTGACGTAGGGCACCGTCACCAGCCGTCCGCCGAAGCCTGCGACGTGGAAATTGAAGGTCGGATAGCCGCCGAGTGACGTGACGACCGGCATTTTCGGTTCGATCACCATGCGGACGATCTGGCCGAGGAGTTCGTCGATGCCGCCGCCGATCGCGATATTGGCAGCCGTCACGCCGAGATGGGCAGCCAGCGCCTCGCGGAGATCGAAGTTCTCCGGATCGTTGTATTTCCAGATATCGCCGGCCTGCTCGCGCATCGCGGCAAGCACGGAGGGCGCGGGGCCGAAGCCGTTTTCATTGGCGCCGATGCGGGCCTCGACCTTGAGGCCACGCTGGCGCTCGATGGCCTCGGGGCCGACAAAGGGAACGGTGGAAGGAAGGACGCTGACCAGCGGCGTGAAACGCGAGAAGGCGGACATCGAAATGCAGGTTCCCGGGATGATGAAAAAACGCGCCAACAATAGGCACTGCCATCCTCAAGGCAAGGAAGATTATTCTATCGGGCGCGCAGCTTACGGTCTGCTTTCGATACGCGGTGCGCGATAGGCTTCGATCGCTTCGAGATTGCCGGCCATGAAGTCGGCGCGCACGACGCGCCGAAGCACTTCGGGGTCCAGCGTGTTGATGAAGCGGACACCGATGCGCTCGTTGTTGCGGTGGACCTCCGCGCAGCCGATGCGATAGGCAAGGCCGAGAATATTGAGATAGTAGTGTTTCGGCAGCCCGGCCGCCGACGAGACGACGAAGGTGGCGCCGCCGCGGGAAATATCCAGGATCTCCGCGCTTCGAAGCGAGATGCCGGTCAGGCACGGGCGCACGGCGACGATGCGGGCCGGGCGCCGCACGTTGAACTGTTCCCAGCGTACGTCGTAAACTTCCGATCTGACCGTAGCAAGATGGGTTGCTCGGAGCATGGACATGACGCGGCTCTCCTTGGGCCAAGCTCATCCTGGCCCTGTTGTCGCATAGCGTCACATGAATGTTTTTCGCATTCGTCAAACGGATCGAAATAATTTTAATGAAAGCTAATTTTGTTTTAAGTGCATATGCCTGATTTCATTCGTTCAGGCATCGGATCACCTCTGCGAATCGATTTATCCGTGGACCCTCCGAACTCTTTCAATTACTGTACGTTTTGCCTCTGTCGATGAAGCATTTCGCTTCGATTATCACTTAAGAGGAAACGAAAATGGCTGACATCAAAGTGCCGTGGGAATCATGGGTCGTGGTCTGTGATGGTGCGAAGGCTTTGATCATGCGCAATGCAGGCAATGCGCTTCTCATGAACCTGCAGGTGCATGAAACGCTGAGCCAACCCAGCGAGCCCACCCGCGAACTCGGCACCGATAAGCCAGGACGGGCCCATGCTCCGGACGGCACGAGCGGCAGCGCCATGGAGCAAACAGACTGGCAGGAGCAGGCGGAAGCCGAGTTTCTGAGGCGGATCGCCGCGAAGTTGGATAAGCTGGTCCGTGAAAGGAACGGTAGCCGCATCATCCTGGTTGCGCCGCCCAAGGCGCTCGGTACTTTGAGGCCGAACCTGAGCGCCGAAGCGCAGGCGGCCATCTCCGCGGAAGTCCCCAAGGATTATACTAACATGCCGGTTGATGAGATCGAGCGCCGCCTGGCCGCCTGATCGTATCTCCGCAAGAAGAGCGCGGGCAAAAGGCTCGCGCTTTTTCCGTCTTTGCCCGCCGTGGATACCTGCGCAAGGTCGATCCCCGCCACACCTCGCAGACCTGTTCGGCCTGCGGGCCCGTGGACGGGGAAAGCCGCGAAAGCCAAGCATCTTTCCGCTGTTGCCAATGCCGCTTGCGCGCCCATGCCGACCACAATGCTGCAATCAACATCCTGCGTCGGAACACGGCGTCTATGATCGTGCAGGAAGGGCAGCGGCTCTGCGTTGAAGCGATAACTATCGGCGGAGCTTCCGAAATCTTCAAGCGGGGAAGATGTTAACCACCGCTCTTTCGCCCTGCAAACATATCCCGGTTCTCGCCGAAAAGCGCCGCAAGTCTGTCGATGACCGTGCGTACCTCCGGACGCTGGCGCTCGTCGTCATGCGCCGTGATCCACATGTCATAAGTGAGTGGCTCGATGATCGGTCCGGCGCGCGTCAGGCCAGGCTCCCCATCGCCTATGAAGCATGGCAGCACGCCGCGGCCGGCGCCGCCGCGGATCAGGTGGAAGAGCATATGTGGCGTGTTCGTCCAGCCGGTGATCCAATAGTCCGGCTGCTCGAAGGTCCATTTGTCCGCCGGTGTGATCGCGATGTCGGTGCCCAGCGAAATCCAGTTGCGGTTGTCATCGTCGAAGCTTGCCGCCTGGTAGGCGGCGTGCGCTACCGTCACCGAACGCCGGATCGCGATATTGCCGTTTTCCGGACGGCTGTGCCGGATGGCGATATGCGCTTCGCGATAGGTGAAATCGACGCCCGCGTCGCAGGTCTTGTAGCACATGCGGAACCGGTCTTTCGGCGTCCAGATTCTTGCCAAGTGGTCGGCGATGAAACGCGACGTCCAGCTGTCGGCAGTCGTCGAAACGATCGGCAGGGTCAGCACTTCGCCGCGCCAGTCGGAGATCGACTGCGCGGCCTCCTGCATCAGGCGCACGCGCTCCAGAAGCGCCGTGCCGTCCTTTGCCAGCAGATAGCCGGTTGGCCCACGTGTGAAGAGCGCCCGGCCCGTAGCGCGCTCGAGCGCCAGCATGCGCCGGCCGATCGTCGGCGCGCTGAGGCCGGTCTTTGACGCAGCCGCCGACAGTCCTCCGGCGGTCGCAACGTGGAAGAAGAGTTGAAGATCGTCCCAGTTCGCGTCTTTCATTTTTGAAAACCCCCTTTCTTCCGCAGGCTCTACATTCGGCTGCAGCGAAGGCCTAGTTCAAGTGCTCCAACAGATAGATGGAGAACCTGACAATGCTTCTCAACTGGGCTGTTCTCTGGAACGAGCTGGAGACAAGAAACAGAAGCCGTCGCCGCGATCCCCTGGCAGACCCGCTCGACGGGCCAGAATGGGACGGCCTGCGGTGGCTCCTGCCGTTGATCGTGTGGTTTGCCGCGCGCGACAGTGCCCGCCCTCCCGGCCGGGCCGCAACGTGCGTCACACGTCCGCTTCGAAGCTCAGGCGCAGCACATGGTGCAGGAATTCGGCGTTGATCAGCATGTTGAAGCTGATCGTCACAAGCTCGCCTTCGCGTTTGACGACCGTCGAACCAATCTCGTCGCGGATGCCGAGGATTTCCAGGAAGAAATGGTTCGGAACCTCGAGTGTCGGGCTCACTTCGAGGACGGCGCCGGCGAGATTGATGGTGCGGATCAGGCAGCGGACCTGCGTGCCGGTGCTGAGGTGATGGCCGACGAAAATGATCTTGCCGGGCCGGTCGAGCGAGAAATCCCGATAGGATTTCTCCTGCTCGTTACTGTCGTCGTTGAGGTGCGTCTGAAAGGCCATTTCAGCCTCCACTCGTTGTACGATTGAAAGGTAACGCATGAATGCTGACAGGTACTGAACCGGATCAATAGAATTTGAGCCTTATGCGTAGCTGGACGAAAAAATCTTGATTTCGACAAGGGCGGAAGAACCGGGCGGTCCATTCTGGGGCAATTCTTGACAGAGCAGGCCGCTTCGCCCATATCAAGCACCGGTTCGAGGCGCCGGCCGCTCGCGGATGAAAGTCCATGGTGAAGTCCTTAAAGTTCACGTCGCAGCCAATTTGGTGCATGCTGACTGACGGCAATGCGAGCTCCCCTTTGCAGTCAAAATGGCATGCCATCCGAAAGGCTCAGCACATGACGACCTATCTTACCATCGATGAATTGAAGGCGCAGGCAAAGCGGCTCCGCCAGGCGATGGAACCGCGCGGTACTGCGATTTCGCACAGTGCCGCGCTCGAACTCGTTGCCCAGCAACACGGCGTGCGCGATTGGAATACGCTTTCGGCTCTCGCAACAAAGCCGAACGCCGATCCCATCGCCGCGCTCTCCGTGGGCTCGCACGTGCGCGGCCGCTACCTGAACCAGCCATTTACCGGCAAGGTTCTGGCTCTCGCAGAGACCGGCGGTGGGCTTCACAAGATCACCATCCATTTCGATGAACCGGTGGATGTCGTGACCTTCGAGAGTTTCTCGGCGTTCCGGCAGCGCATCAACGCGCAGATTGACACGAACGGCGTCTCGCCGCGGAAGACATCGAACGGCCAGCCGCATCTGGTACTCGATATCTAGCCGCGGGAGAGGTCCTGACCTTAGTTCTTGGCGGTCGTCGCTGCGGTTGCAGCGGCGTCGGCCTCCTTCAGCGCTGCGGCGCATTCTTCGCAGCAGACCTCGACGGTTTTGCCGCCAAGTTTGACGCTGATAGCCTCGCGACCGAGTTCGCAGTCGCAGGCAGCGCATGTAGTCTTCTTCATCTGATGATCCTCCGGTTGATCGTCCCGCGACCGGGACAGGATCATAAGATCATCAAGGGGCCATCGGCGCTGTCCAAATCTTTAGCGATCGGCCGGCGCATCACCTCAGTCGCGCCAGGCGCTGAAATTCGGCGGGCGTCTGGCCGAAGGCCTGCTTGAAGGAGGCACTGAAGTGGCTGTGGCTCGAGAAGCCCAGATCGAGGCCGAGCGCGGTCAGATCCTCGTATATTCCAAGAAGATCAAGGGCGCGGGCAAGGCGCAGCCGCAGTTGATAGCGATAGAGCGGCGTCGCTTCCACCTGCTGGAAAACCTGGGTGAGGTAGACGGGCGAGACGCCGACTTCGTTGGAGATCTCGGCCAGGGTCCAGCGGCGCGCGAGATCTGAAGAGAGCACAAGCTTTGCCCGGTCGACGAGCTTCTGCCGTCCGGCGCTGGCGCCCGCTGCATGCGAGGTGCGCTCGCCTAGCGAGCGGCGCACGAGTGTCAACGCCAGTGTCTCGGCCTCAAGCGGCTCGGCTGCTTTCCGGTGCAGGCCATGGCGCAACAGCGCAACCAGGGCCTGCGCGCGCGGATCGATCCGGCGGCGCTGGCGGCGGAAGGAGAGGAGTTCGCCTGCCTGCACCTGCTCCTTCGGCGCAAGCTCTGCAAGAACGGATTCGTCGATCGCCAGATCGATGCAGGCATCGCCGCCTTCGACCGGATGACTGATCCGGTAACCCTGGCCGGCATTGAAGAACAGCATCTGGTTGGCTTCGGCCACCGCATCGTTGCAGCCGACATGGCGCATGAAGACGCCGCGATAGGGATAGACGAGGCTTGTCCTGTGGGCGTATTCCTCGCCGCTCTTGTGACGGCACTCCCCACTGCAGACGATGTCACGGATCGTCACGATCTTCGTCTTCAAGAGCAGGGCGGTTGATATCTGCGGCATCGAACCTTCCAGGTCTGATAGGCGGCGATACGGGGTTCGTCCTGGTTGCACGGTATCACACCTCAATAGCGTGAATAGACATGGACGTCGCTTTCGGTCTGGCCGCGCGAAAGACCGATATCCTTGAGCTGGTCGTCTGAAAGCTCGAGCAGGGCGTTGCGGTTGCGCCGTTCGGCCATCCAGCGCTCTGCCGCGATGAGGATTGCAAGCAGCCATGGCCGCGTCTCAGGCGAGGAACGGAACTGCCTCGACGGGATAAAGCTTGGGCCGCGCATGGTGATCCTCCATCCTTTCTGATTGGATGAAGGCAGTGAACCACCTGCGCGGCTTTCGCGCTGTCAGATTATTTAGCGATCGAAGGCGGCGCTACGCCTTTAGCAGCCATTCGTGCTCGCGCGCATTGTGGAACTTCCAGATGCGCTTCGGACCGGCCATCACGTTGAGATAGTAAAGGTCGTAGCCGTGGCAGGCAGCACAGGGGTGGTAGCCCTTCGGTACCAGCGTCACATCGCCGTCTTCCAGCACCATCACCTCGTCCAGCGAGCGGTCGTCGGTGTAGACGCGCTGGAAGCCGAAGCCCTGGGGCGGGTTCAGGCGGTGGTAATAGGTCTCTTCGAGGAAGCTTTCGTTCGGCAGGTCGTCCTGGTCGTGCTTGTGCGGCGGATAGGAAGACGTATGGCCGCCCGGCGTGATGACTTCGACGACCAGCAACGAATGCGCCGAGCTGTCGTCCTCCGGCATGATGTTGTTGACGTAGCGGACATTCGTGCCCTTGCCGCGCGCGAGTGCCGGATGCGTGCCCGGCGGGATGGCCTTCGCCTCGTAGGTGCCGCCACCCGGTGCCGAGCAGACGGCGAGTTCCAGATCGGTCTCGGCCGTCACCGACCAGGTCGATTCCATCGGGATATAAAGCGCATGCGGGCTACCCTCAAAGGGGCTCATGCGCTCGCCGAGCGTACCGAAATCCTTGGTACCGGCCTTCGCCTTGCCCTTGCCGCTCACCCAGACGAGGCAGACCTCGCGGTCGCCGGTCTCGCCGGCTGCAGTTTCGCCCGGCTTCAGCCGGTGGAGGTCGAAGCCCACATAGGTCCAGCCGGCATTCTCCGGCGTGACATGGGTGACGCGGCCGTTCGTGCCGTTCGGCTTGACCTTGAGATTGGGCATGGTCGTTTCTCCTTTTAAGCTGTGGGGGGCGGCCTGGCTCCGGTAGTCAACTCAGCCCTTGTCCAATCCAGCTTCCTTCGCAAGACCCTTCAGCGCCTTCAGCCCCATCGACTGATACTCGAACGGATTGCGCTTGAGCGGGTCCTGCTCGGCTTCGATAACCAGCCAGCCCTCGTAACCGTGGTCGGCGGCGACCCTAAGGACCGGCAGGAAATCGACGCCGCCCTCCTTGTCGCCGGGGACCGTAAAGACGCCGCGACGCACACCTTCGAGGAAGGAGAGCTTGTCACCCTCGACCTGATTGCGGATGGTTGGGCGGACGTTCTTCGCGTGGATATGGCGGACGCGGTGCATGTACTTCTTCGCGACGTCCACGGGATCGCTGCCGCCGAACCAGGCATGTCCCGTGTCGAGCAGCAGCTTCGTTGCCGGGCCGGTATTCTCCATCAGCTTGTCGATCTCGGCGCCTGTCTGCACGACCGTGCCCATATGGTGATGATAGACGAGATCGATCCCCTGATCGGCGCAATATTGCGCGATCGCCTCGATATCGGCGCCGAACTTCTTCCACTGATCGTCGGCGAGAGCCGGCTTGTCGGCGAGAGCCTTGCTGTCGTTGCCGTGGATGGCGTTCGACGTTTCGCAGACGATGCACACCTTGCAATCATTGGCCTTGAGCATGTCGAGATGCGGCTGGATCGCTTGTTTCTCGTCCTCGACACTGTGGTCGAGCAGGTTCAGCGAGTGCCAACCGGATACGAAGACGAGCTTGTGCGCGGCGAGCACTTTCTTCAGTTCGTGGCCGTCGGACGGCATCTTGTGGCCCTTCTCGATGCCGTCGAAGCCGATCTTCTCGCAATCGCTGAGGCAGTCCTCGAGCGTCAAATGCGCGCCGATCGTGCGGTCGTCGTCATTGCTCCAGGCGATGGGGTTGGTCCCGTAGCGGATCATCATTGTCTCCGGATATGTGATTTAGCGTTGATGCTTGCGCGCTTCGACATAGCTCTTGCGCGCCTTGTTGACCTGTTCGCGCGGGCTGACCTCAGGAACGGCGACATCCCACCAGTGACCGCCGGCTTCTGTCGTGATCAGCGGGTCGGTATCGATGACGAAGACCGAGGTACGGTCGTTCTTCTTCGAATCGGCAATCGCCCTCTCCAGTTCGGCAATCGAAGAAACCTTGACCGCGATGGCGCCCATGCTCTCGGCATGCGCCCGGAAGTCGATTTCCGGCATCACCTGGTGGTAGGAGTCCTTCAGCAGGTTGTTGAAGTTCGCACCGCCCGTTTCCATCTGCAGGCGGTTGATGCAGCCGTAGCCGCGGTTGTCGAGCAGGACGACGTTCACCTTGATGCCCATCATCACCGAGGTTGCGAGCTCGGAGTTCAGCATCATATAGGAGCCGTCACCGACGAGAACGAAAACCTCCTTATCGGGGTTGGCCATCTTGGCGCCGAGGCCGCCGGCGACCTCGTAACCCATGCAGGAGAAGCCGTATTCCATGTGGTAGCTGCCGGGGGCTGTTGCTGGCCACAGCTTGTGCATCTCGCCCGGCAGGCCGCCTGCGGCGCAAAGGCCGATCGCCTTATCCAGTTCGATCGAGCGCGTCACCGCGCCGATCACCTGCGCATCAGATGGCAGGGCGGCATTGGTGGAAGCCATCGCCTTGTTGGCAGCATCCGTCCAGACATTCTTTTCCTTCGTCGCCCTTTCGGTGAGTGCCGCCGGTGCCTTCCAGCCACCAAGCCCTTTCGACAGCGCCTTCAGGCCTTCGCGGGCGTCGGCGATCAGCGGCTGACCGTCATGCTTGTAGGCATCGTAGGCGGCGATGTTGAGGCCGAGGATCTTCAGCTTGTCGTTCTTGAACAGCGCCCAGGAGCCGGTCGTGAAGTCCTGGCAGCGGGTGCCGACGGCGATGATGAGATCGGTTTCCTCGGCAATGGCGTTGGCAGCCGAAGTGCCGGTGACGCCGACGGAGCCGAGCGCCAGGGGGTGGCGCTCGTCGATCGAGGATTTGCCGGCCTGGCTGACGACGACGGGAATGCCGTGAGCCTCGACGAAGGCTTCAAGTTCCTGCGTCGCCTGTGAATAGAGCACGCCGCCGCCGGAGATGATCACCGGCTTTTGGGCGGATTTGATCAGCGTGATCGCCGAGGCCAGTTCATCGGCGTCCGGCTGCGGACGGCGTATCGTCCAGACCTTTTCTTCGAAGAGGTTCTCCGGATAGTCGAAGGCTTCCGCCTGGACGTCCTGGCAGAGGGAAAGCGTCACCGGGCCGCAGTCCAGCGGATCGGTCAAGACCTGCATGGCGCGCTTCAGCGCGGTGATGATCTGCTCGGGGCGGGTAATGCGGTCGAAGTAGCGCGAGACCGCGCGAAAGGCGTCGTTGGCCGAAACCGTGCCGTCGCCCCAGTCCTCGATCTGCTGCAGCACCGGATCGGGCGCGCGGTTGGCAAAGACATCGCCGGGCAGGAGGAGCACCGGGATGCGGTTGACATGTGCGACGCCGGCTGCCGTCACCATATTCAATGCGCCCGGGCCGATCGAGGTCGTGCAGGCCATGAACCGCTGGCGGAAGCTTGCCTTTGCATAGGCGATCGCCGCATGCGCCATGCCCTGTTCGTTATGTGCGCGATAGGTCGGCAGTTCGCCGCGCACCTGATAGAGCGCTTCGCCGATGCCGGCGACATTGCCGTGGCCGAAGATCGCCCAGACGCCGCCGAAGATCGGCACCTTCTTGCCGTCGACGACAGTCATCTGCTTCTTCAGGAAATGCGCAACCGCCTGCGCCATCGTCAATCGGATCGTCTTGCCCATCGGGCACCTCCCAAATGCTCTTAATTAATGCAGGCCGCGGGTTTTCAACCAGGCCTCGGTCAGTCGGCGGAAGCGTCCGGCCATGTCGGCGATTGCTTCCTCGTCATTCATGTTGCCGGAGAGCCAGGCGCGCGCCGCATCGGCAAAAATGGTGCGGCCAACGGCAAAGCCTTTTACCGAAGGGGCGGCAAGCGTTGCCTCGAAACCCTTCACGAGCTCTTCGGCCGGCGCCTCCAGCCCGAGCAGCACGATACCGCGGCACCAGGGATCGTTCCTTGCGATCACGGCGTCGATCTTCCTCCAGGCAGCCGTCGAGGCCTGCGGCTCCAGCTTCCACCAGTCCGGCTTGATACCGAGCGCGTAAAGCTCTTCCATCGCCGTCGAGATCGTGTCGTTTGTCAGCGGGCCGTTCTTGCTGGCGATGATTTCCACCAGCAGTTCGCGGCCGACCTTGCGCGCGGCCTCGAAGAGTGTGCGCAGCTTCTCCTGCTGCTTTTTCTTTAGATCGGTCGGATCATCTGGATGATAGAAGCACAGGCACTTGATGCAGTGGTTGAGCGGCCATTCGACAAGCTGCGAGCCGATATCCTGGCTGAACTCGAAGCGCAGTGGCTTCGAACCCGGCAGTTCGACCGGCCGTCCGATCCAAGAGAAATTCCTGCTCGCCGCATCGAAGAAGGCGTCACGGCCGAACCGCTCGTCAATCAGCATGCCGTAGCCGACACGGCCGCCGGCAACGCGCGCGGCCGCTTCGACGGCCAGCCGCTTGAAGGCGACGATCTTCTTGTAGTCGACGCCCAGTTCGTCGCAAACGCTGGTGAGTTGTGACCGATGGTCGATGGCGAGCGCCATCAAAAGCGGAATATCGCCCTTGCGCGTCGACGCCCAGTGAATGTGGTTGATCGCCTCGTCCTTGCGTAGCGCGCGGTGCTCGCTGCCGTTCTTCAGGAAGAAATCGAGCTCCGCCCAGGTCGGATATTCCGGCGAGCAGAGCAGGCGGGAGACGGCAAAGGCGCCGCATGCATTGGCCCAGGTGGCGCAGGTCTTCAGCGGCTCGTCCTTCAGCCAGCCGCGCAGGAAGCCGGACATGAAGGCGTCGCCGGCGCCGAGCACGTTGAAGACCTCGATCGGGAAGCCCTGGCCGATGATGCCTGCTTCCAGATCGTCGGCAATCGGTCCGTCGTAGACGATGCAGCCCATCGCGCCGCGCTTCAGCACGATCGTTGCCGGCGAGAGGCGGCGGATTTCCTTGAGTGCGCCGAGCACGTCATCCGCGCCGGAGGCGATCAGGATTTCCTCCTCGGTGCCGACGATGAGGTCGCAATCCGGCAGCGTCTCCTTCATCTTCGAAGAGACGCGGTCGGACTTCACATAGCGCTCGAAGCCTTCGGCATGGCCGGCAAGCCCCCAGAGATTTGGACGGTAGTCTATGTCGAAGATCACCTTGCGGCCATTCGCTTTGGCGATCCGGATCGCCTTTCGCTGCGCAGCCTCGGTGTTCGGTCGCGAGAAATGTGTGCCGGACACGAGAACGGCGCGTGACGACTGGATGAAGTCCTCGTCGATATCGCCTTCGTCGAGCGCCATGTCGGCGCAGTCCGAGCGATAGAAGATCATCGGCGAAACGCCTTCTGCCTCCACCGCAAGCAGCACGAGCGCCGTCAGCCGTTCGTTGTCTGTCCGGATACCCTTAGTTTCCACACCTTCGCGCGCCGACTGCTCGATGATGAAGCGGCCCATCTGTTCGTTGCCGACGCGGGTGATCAGGCCGGACTTGAGGCCGAGGCGCGCCGTGCCGATAGCGATATTGGCCGGGCAGCCGCCGACGGATTTGGCGAACGAGCCGATGTCCTCCAGCCGCGAACCGATCTGCTGGCCATAGAGATCGACGGAAGAGCGGCCGATGGTGATTACATCAAGAGATGGCTCGGGCTGCAGATCCGGATTCGATTGTGCCATGATGTCCTCCCGCTAGATTCCTGCAGGACATTGCCGCCTGCAGATTTTGAATAATGAAACATTGGTTCCGAGTTTTTGTCAATTCGGAATATTTATTCCATTTTCTCTTTTGCGGTCTTGGGATGGTGCAGTTTGCGCCGACGCTCGGCGATCGCCACCGGCAGCGCCATCACCAGCGCCATGGAGGCGGAAAGCGAGCGGAAGCCGGCAAAGTCGGCTTCGGCAACCTCGAACCAGCAGGCGGCACGGGCCGCAAGCGGTGAGAAAGCCGAATCGGTGATCGCGACGACCGGCACGCCGCGATCGGCCAACCCTTCGGCCTGGCTGAGGCTGTCGGCAGCGTAGGGCGAGAAGCTGGCGGCGATCGCCGCATCCTTTGGCGTTGCGAACTGCACCATCTCCAGATCGACCCCATTCGGCGAAGCGACGATCTGGTGGCGGATGCCAAGTTTCGAAAGGGCATATGTCATATGCGCCGTGAGCGGATAGGAGCGGCGTTTCGCTATAAGATATATGGTGTCCGCCGCCGCCAGGATATCGACGGCCCTGGTGAAGGTCTCCGTCTCGACGGTCGCCGCCATGCGGTTGATGGATTGGGTGGCCGCGGCGATGAACCCTGAAAGCAGATTGGCATCTTCGTCACCTTCGGATTGCTCCAGCGTGGCAAGGCGCTCCTCGTAGCTCAGTGTCCGGTCGCGCAGCCGCTCGCGGAAAATACTCTGGAGATCGGAGAAGCCCTCATAGCCGAGGTGACGGGCGAGCCGCACCAGCGTCGACGGCTGGACGTCCGAAGCTGCCGCAATGCTCGCCGTCGTGCCGAAGGCAATCTCGTCCGGATTGCCGAGCGCAAAGGCGGCGACCTGGGCCAACCGCTTCGGCATGCTTGCCTTGCGCTCGATGATCGTGCTGCGCAGGCTTTCGAAATCGCGGGGCACGCGTACAACTCTCTTGGTGTCGTTATCCATGCAGGCGGCCCACAGAATGAAACAAATATTCCATATTGAAAAGCATAAATGATTTCGCTTTTTGATTCTAACTGTTTTTATTTCCCTTGGAATCACGGATTTTGAACAATATTCGGCATCGCCTGACGCAAATGATGCATCCGTGTCGCCCTTGTCAAAACGGTCCAAATATTCCAAAAATCACCCCGGACATAGTGGAGTGTACGGAAAATGAAACCACTCGGCATCGGTTTGATCGGCACCGGTTATATGGGCAAGTGCCACGCGCTGGCCTGGAATGCGGTGAAGGCTGTGTTCGGTGATGTCGAGCGTCCAAGGCTCGTGCATCTCGCCGAAGCCAACGCAGACCTCGCCAAATCGCGCGCCGCCGAATTCGGCTTCGAAAAGGCGACGTCCGACTGGAAAGCGCTGATTGCCGATCCGCAAGTCGACGTCGTCTCCGTTACCACACCGAACCAGTTCCATGCCGAAATGGCAATCGCGGCGCTTCAGGCCGGAAAACATGTGTGGTGCGAAAAGCCGATGGCTCCAGCCTATGCCGATGCGGAGCACATGCTGAAAGCGGCGAGGGCTTCCGGCAAGGTAGCCGTTCTTGGATACAACTATATCCAGAACCCGGTCATGCGGCACATCAAGACGCTGATCGGTGAGGCTGCGATTGGCGCCGTCAACCACATCCGCGTCGAGATGGATGAGGATTTCATGGCGGATCCGGAGGGCTTTTTCTATTGGAAGAGTGAACTGTCTTCAGGTTACGGCGCGCTTGACGATTTCGCCGTGCATCCGCTTTCGCTGCTCTGGTATCTCTTCGGCCACGTCGAAGCGGTCATTACCGACATGGTGAAACCGTTTGCCGACCGTCCGCTCATGGAGGGCGGTCGCCGTGCGGTCGAGAATCACGATGGCGCAAACGTCCTGATGCGCCTTGGCGGCGGCATCTCCGCCGTACTGATGGCAAACCGTGCCGCCTGGGGCCGCAAGGGCCGTATCGCACTGCAGATTTTTGGATCGAAAGGATCGATCGCCTACGATCAGGAACGCATGAACGAATTCGAGCTCTATCAGGCAGACGACCGCGGCACCGAGCAGGGCTTCCGCAAGATCCTCGCAGCGCCCGCCCACCGGCCGTATGACCGCTTCATTCCCGCGCCTGGCCATGGCCTCGGCTTCAACGACCTGAAGATCATCGAATGCCGCGAGCTGATCCGCGCCATTTCCGGTCAGCCGTCGTCCTTGGTCACGTTCGAAGACGGTCTCAGGATAGAGAGGTCGGTGCATGCCATGGCACAGTCCTTCCACGAGCGCCGCTGGATCGAGATCGGCTGACGGGCAATATCGCTTCCTGTTGACGGCGCCAAGGGCGGGGGCTACGTCTCGCCTCTATAATAACGCTGCTTCTGGGAGTGGGATCGTGACGGACAGACTGGTAATCATCGGTGCGGGGCAGGCGGGCTTCGCGATGGCCGCAAAGCTGCGCGCGCTGCACGACACCCGCCCAATCACCATTATCGGCGCCGAGGACGTTCTGCCCTACCAGCGGCCGCCGCTTTCGAAGAAATACCTGCTCGGCGAGATGACCTTCGACCGCCTGCTGTTCCGCCCCGAGCACTGGTATCCGGACAATAATGTCGAAATCCGCCTCGCGACCTGGGTCGAGCAGATCGACCGCGACAAGAAACAGGTCGCGCTGCAGGACGGCTCGATCCTTGACTACGGCACGTTGGCGCTGACCACGGGTTCGGCGCCGCGCAGGCTGCCTGCAGCCGTCGGCGGCGACCTCGACGGCGTCTATGTCGCCCGCGACAAGCGCGATGCGGACCTTCTCGCCGACGAGATGCGGCCCGGCCGGCGCGTCCTTATTATAGGCGGCGGTTATATCGGTCTCGAAGCGGCAGCCGTTGCGCGCTATCGCGGCCTCGAAGTGACCGTCATCGAAATGGCCGACCGCATTCTCCAGCGCGTTGCCGCCAAGGAAACGGCCGATATCATCCGCGCGATCCACGAAAGCCATGATGTCGTGATCCGCGAAAAGACCGGGCTTAAGCGTCTCGTCGGCAGGGATGGGCATGTTTGCGGCGCTGAGCTCTCTGACGGCTCGGTAATCGAGATCGATTTCGCCATCGTCGGCATCGGCGTCGTGCCGAACGACCAACTGGCCAAGGAAGCCGGTCTTGACGTTGCGAACGGCATCCTCGTCAACGAATTCGCCCGAACCTCGGACACGTCGATCTTTGCCGCCGGCGATTGCGCCGTGCAGCCCTGGCAGGATGGGCGGATAAGACTCGAATCGGTGCAGAACGCCGTCGACCAGGCTGAAGCCGCCGCTGCGGTCATCGTCGGCGGTGACGCGCCCTATGACCCGAAGCCGTGGTTCTGGTCCGATCAGTATGACGTGAAGCTGCAGATCGCCGGCTTCAACCTCGGCTACGACGAAACCCTTTTGCGCCGCGGCGCCCGCGAAGGCGCGCATTCCGTCTGGTACTTCAGGAACGGCCAGTTCATCGCCGTCGACGCGATCAATGACGCAAAGGCCTATGTGACGGGCAAGAAGCTGCTGGAAACAGGAATCAATCCCGACAAGGCCGTGCTGGCAGACGCCGCCGCCGATCTCAAGCAGTTGCTGGCTTAAGATCACAGCATTGTTTTCTTCCCGGGTGGAAGCCGAAAAAGCGCTTGCTTCACCTGCCGAATGACTCTATCAGGGCTCCCACCGGAGAGGTGGCCGAGTGGTCGAAGGCGCTCCCCTGCTAAGGGAGTATACGTCAAAAGCGTATCGAGGGTTCGAATCCCTTCCTCTCCGCCACGAAACTTTTGTCCGACCCGGAGACATAGGTAACGATCTTACCTAAGTGTAGTGCATCCCGATTTTTGGCACAGAAATTGGTAGCAGCTCTCCGTTAGGAGGACTGATGAGCACGGAATTCGGCGCGAAGCCGATGCGTCTTGAACCTCAGCCCCTGCATTCGCCAGCCCCGTTCCACGGGTCCGGAGCACATGTGGCGTCACATTGTCCCCCAGCTTTGCTCGGCACGAACCGCGCGAAAAGCCTTGTATGGTTTGATCACCTTGGCGCCGTAGTCGTTGATGACATGCAGCGCGGGCATCGGCTTGTAAATCTTCTTGTCCGCCCCCGCGTCAGTAGCGCAGGAAGGTCACAAGTCGGGGAGGGATTGCTCCCGGTGGCTTGCAGACGCGCTCCCTAAGCCTTCCGGTAGAAAATACCCGCGTCAAGTTTGACCCTGCCGTGGGATGTTTGGCATCCATTGCCGCCTGACCATCGCCGACAATCGCGTTCCGCTCTAAACTCAGCCAGTCTCTTAGGTCGGAGGAAAATCACAAAACGGGTTTGATCTGCTCTCGGCCGATACGCATCCCGGTAAAATCGAATCCCCCGCGCCAGAATCGCCTGAAGAGAATCAATTCTCATCCGGAAGTGATTCCTGCGGTGAAGCATCGTCAATTCGGATGCCCCCTCATCCACGGTCGCATTGCGGGGCGGTCATAAAAGCCGCCGAATCTGGCTGGAAATTGGTATCAATGCGGCACAGGATGCGTCGTGCCATACATGTGAGGCGATGCTAAACCCCTGCAAAACCGGCAGTTTCTTAACAAAGCATAAAGAAATGCGGCGGCGCCTGCCCAACTTGTGGCCTTTCAGCAACAGGACGGCGGTAAGGCTGATGCAAATACCACAAACGAGTAAGTTGGTGATTGCGTGACAGGCGCGGTCTTGTATTTTCAACCTCGGAAGCGAGGGCGGTTGATCGTCCGACTTCTTGAAACATGGGGATGGGGCAGGGAACGCTGCTCAAGGCGAAAAATCCCAGACCCGATCGAAACTTTGAATTGGAGGTCACTATGAACATCAAGAGCCTTCTTCTCGGCTCCGCTGCTGCTCTCGCAGTAGTTTCCGGTGCTCAGGCCGCTGACGCTATCGTCGCTGCTGAGCCGGAACCGGTTGAATACGTTCGCGTCTGCGACGCCTACGGCACCGGCTACTTCTACATCCCGGGCACGGAAACCTGCCTTAAGATCGAAGGTTACATCCGCTTCCAGACCGACTTCACGTTCGGCGACCTCGCTGACAACGGCGGCGGCGAAGACTGGTCGGCTCGTACCCGCGGTCAGGTTGCCTTCACGGCGAAGAGCGACACTGAATACGGTCCGCTCACCGGCGTTATCGTTTATCAGGCAAACTTCCGCCCGAACGGTGTTGCCAACAGCCAGGATGATCAGAACGACACGGTTATCGATGAAGCCTACATCGATATCGCCGGCTTCCGCGTTGGTAAGTTCGTCAACTGGTGGGATGCTGACTTCTCCGGTGAAACCGAAGTTATCAACAACAACACCAACTTCAACGCGATCCGCTACCAGTACGACTCTGGCGACTTCTACGCCGGTATTGCTGTTGAAGAGCTGACCCGTACGGGTCTGGGTCAAGACAACGGTGGCAACAACGTCGGTATCGACGCTGCTGTCGGCGGCAAGTTCGGCGCCATCAGCTGGGAACTTCTCGGCGGCTACGACCTCGACCGCGCCGATGGTGCTGTCCGTGGCATCATCTACGCAGACATCGGTCCGGGCACCTTCGGTCTCGCCGGTGTATATGCGAGCGGCCCGAGCGACTACTATGACAACGGCGAATGGGCTATTGCTGCTCAGTACGCTGTCAAGGCAACTGACAAGTTCACCATCACCCCGGCTGTTCAGTACACCGACAACATCGACATCGACGCAGACGAAGATTTCGACGGTGGCAGCGAATGGCGCGCTGGCGTCACGCTCGACTACGAAATCGTCGAGAACCTGACGACGAAGGTGACGGTTAACTACATCAGCCAGGACCACGACAATGGCGATGAAGACGAAGACGGCGTAACGGGCTTCTTCCGCCTGCAGCGTTCGTTCTAATCTGATCTGACTTCGGTCAAATCGGGAAGCCCGGCTTTCGAGCCGGGCTTTTTGTTTTGCGGGTGTCTGCTTCCGATGGCCCTGAGACGGATGCCATTAGAGGTCGCGGAGAAAGCGACGGATTTCCTCCGCCACATCATCGAGATGCAGCAGCGGCGCATGTCCCTGACATCTTGCTGTGAACTGCCGTGCTGCCGGATGCCGCCGCAGCATCTCTTCGACCGTTGCCTTTGACAGCAGTTTTGAAGTCTCGCCGCGGATAACCAGCAGCGGTATCGCCGCCATTGCGTCGAACGGCGTCCAAAGATCCGGCAGCGGCTTGCTGAAATCGGCAGCGATCACGGCTTCGGCGATGGCCGGATCGATATCCGTGACCAATCCATCATCGGTTTCGCGATAGATTGCGTAGGCCATTCCGCGCCAATCGCCGGCGGAAAGAGCGGAAAATTCCGCCTCGTGCAGTTCGCGAAGCAATCCGGCCGCATCGTCCCAGTCACGAGGCTTTCGCGGATTTGCGAGATAAGCTTGAATATGCCGAAGCCCTTCCAGTTCGAGCACCGGGCCGACA
Source organism: Rhizobium gallicum bv. gallicum R602sp (assembly GCF_000816845.1). Taxonomy (NCBI): domain Bacteria; kingdom Pseudomonadati; phylum Pseudomonadota; class Alphaproteobacteria; order Hyphomicrobiales; family Rhizobiaceae; genus Rhizobium; species Rhizobium gallicum. The sequence goes on from NZ_CP006877.1 coordinate 1,294,423, forward strand.
TCGTTGAGCACCACGGATGCCAGCAGTTCGGGCTTCATCTCGGCGATGAGATGCAGAATCAGTCCGCCACGTGACGTTCCGATGAAGACGGCTTGGGTGATGCCGAAGGCGGCGCAGGCGCTCAGAACGTCGTTTGCTTCCACGCCGAGATTGTAATTCTGCTTGTTATCGTCCCACGCCGAGCGGCCGCGTCCGCGATAGTCGAGCGCGATCACGCGTCTGGGACGCTCCGGGTCCTTCGAGAGGATCAGCGCAAGCTGATGAAAGTCGCGGGAATTGCGTGTCAGGCCGGGAAGGCAGATGACCGGTGGGCAGACGGATGCCGACCGATTCCCGGCTCCATAGTCGCGGGCATAGAGCTTGAGCCCGTCGGCTGACAGGTATGTCTTTTCCTCGAAGCCTTCTGCGGTGCTTGAAAACATTGCGATTTCCCAGTTGCGCTCAGGAAATCTAACCTGCTTCAGCCTCAAAGCAAATCGATCAGGATGAAGACCGCCCGCCGATCAGGTCGCGCTCGATATCCGGCGACTGCCCGAGCCGCGCCTTATAGACCTCGTAATTCTCCATCACGCGCTGGACATAGTTGCGCGTTTCTGGAAAGGGGATGCGCTCAATCCAGTCGACGATTTCATTGATGGATTTGCCGCGCGGGTCGCCGTAGCGGCTGATCCATTCGGGCACGCGCTTCGGCCCGGCATTATAAGCGATAAAGGTCAAGATGTAGGAGCCGCCGAAGGCGTCGATCTGTTCGCCGAGATAATGCGCGCCGAGCGTGGCGTTGTAGCCGGCGTCCGCTGTCAGCTTGTCGGCTGAATAGGTGATGTTGTGGCGCTTGGCGACTGCCTTGGCGGTCCCGGGCAAAAGTTGCAGAAGGCCACGGGCGTTTGCGGACGAGACGGCGGCGGGGTTGAAAGCGCTTTCCTGCCTTGCAATGGCATAGGCGAGCGCCTTGCCCGAGCCGGAGATATTCGCGTTCGCGGGAATGACGCCGACAGGGAAGGCGAGCGCTGCGACATCGATCCCGCGCGCATACGCGATCTTGCCGACCTGCAGCGACAGGTGATGGTTGCCGGAGCCTTCCGCCTGCGCCGCCAGGATGGCAAGTTCGCCGGCACTTTGAAGCTGCTCGGCGAGCGCCAGGTAAAGGCTTGCCGCACGCCAGCCATGACCTGCGGCCTCAAGGCGCGAAATCGCCTGAACGGCTTCGCGGGACTGGAGGCGCTGCCGGTCTTCTTTTGTGGGCGACGGATAGGACACGTTGAGCGTCTTGCGACCCAGCCGCTCAGCTGCGAGCTGACCGTAGAAAGTGCTCGGGAAGTTTGCTGCTTTTGCGTAGAAATCGCTGGATTTGCCCGCCCCGCCGGCTTCTGCGGCACGGCCCAGCCAATACCAGGCCCGCGAAACGGAAATCGGACCGTTCGAAACCTGAAGAATCTTGCGGAAATGCGTCTCGGCCGTCGCCGGATCCTGCAGTCCGCGCAACGCGTACCAACCGGCGTGGAATTCGGCTTCGACAATATCTGCCGCGTTCGTCGCGACGTGGTTGGCGACGACGCGGTAGGCGGCCCTGAACTGGCCCTGGTCGACGAGGCCGCGGCTGACGATGCGCTGCTCGTTCCACCATTCGCCGGAATTCAACAGTTCATCGCGCGCCGAAGGCATTTGCGCCAGAAGCTTGGCGGCTTCGGCATATTTGTCCTGCTTGCGCAGGTACTCGATGCGGGCAAACAGATAGCCCGGGTCATTCGACCATTTGCCATCGACAGCATAAAGGAGCGTGCCGGCATTGGCCGCCTTGCTCGCGACCGCCGACCATGCCTCGTAGAGGGACTGCGCCTGGCCCATGTCGCCGAAGCGCTTGGCCTGCGCGGTCCGGCCGCGATACATCAGATATTCCATGCGTGCCTTGTGGTCGGCGGGGCCGAGCAGTGCTGAGAACTCCGCCAGGATCTTGTCTTCGGTCTCCTTGTCGAGTGCTTCGCTGCGCCAGACCTTGCGGATATGTTTCGCGGCCTGTGTTTGTCTGCCGGCAGAGACCAGCGCTCGCGAGAGGATCATCGCGCCTGGGGTCGTTTCCGGTGCGGTGTCGCCGAAAGCCGCAAGGATTGCAGCCGGGTCCGGATTTTCGTCGTAGAGTGCGCGCTCGGAATAAGCGCGCAGCTTGGTAAGTCCCGGCCACCCTTTGAGTTCCTGTGCCGCGCCTGCGATCTCGTAGGAGGGCACGCCCTTGATGCCGGAAACGGCAATCGCCCATGTCAGAATATGCCGGTCGAGGGTGCCCTTGGCCATACCGTTGCGGATCGAGATGGCCTGCTGCGCATTCTTGCCGGAAAGCGCGTCTAATCCGGCCTTCAGGTTTCCGCTGACGGGCGCGACGGTCGTGTTGCGCGGGATGGCGCCGGTCATGATCGATTCAGGCAGCGAGGTTTGCGGCACGAAGCCGATCGGCCCTACCTCGGGTACCGGAGCGCCCGTGTCAGGCAGCGGCGAGGCGGCGCTGCTCCACGCGGCGGCCGCAAGGCCGAGGGTGGAGAGGATCAACACAGCTTTTTTCATCCGGGATACTCGTCAGGAAAATATGCCTCGAGTTTCGCAACAGGCCTCTTAATGAAACCTTACCGAAACCGGTAAAATTCGTTCACATTTGATGTCGGAATTTGCCCTAAACCGATCCATGCGCGCTTGTCGCGGCGATTTCGCCGCTTTATGGTGCGCAACCTATATTCAAGGAATGCGGCTGAAGCGTGGATATCGGCCGTGAGGAGTTGCGCATGTTTAAGGGATCCATTCCCGCTCTCGTCACCCCCTTCACTGATGCCGGACTGGTGGATGAAGCCTCCTTCGCTTCCCATGTCGATTGGCAGATCAGGGAAGGCAGCAGTGGTCTCGTTCCGGTCGGCACGACCGGCGAGTCTCCGACGCTGTCGCATGGCGAGCACAAACGGGTCGTGGAAATCTGCATCGAAGCGGCGGCCAGGCGCGTGCCGGTCATGGCGGGTGCCGGCTCGAACAATACGCGCGAGGCGATCGAGCTTGCCCAGCATGCCGAAAAGGCGGGCGCCGAAGCCGTGCTCGTCGTCACGCCTTATTACAACAAGCCGACCCAGAAGGGCCTGATCGCGCACTTCTCGGCCATCGCCGAGGCTGTCAGGCTGCCGATCTATATCTACAATATCCCCGGCCGCTCGGTGGTCGACATGACGCCGGAAACGATGGGCGCGCTTGCCAAGGCGCATTCGAACATCGTCGGCGTCAAGGATGCCACCGGCAAGATCGAGCGCGTTTCCGAACAGCGCATTACCTGCGGCAAGGATTTCCGCCAGCTCTCGGGCGAGGATGCAACGGCACTTGGCTTCAACGCCCATGGCGGTGTTGGCTGCATTTCGGTAACTGCGAATGTCGCGCCGCGTCTTTGCGCAGAATTCCAGGCGGCAACGCTTGCCGGCGATTACAATAAGGCGCTCGAATATCAGGACCGCCTGATGCCGCTGCACAAGGCGATCTTCCTGGAGCCGGGCCTCTGCGGCGCGAAATACGGCCTCTCTAGGCTCGAACGCATGAGCCGCAACGTGCGCTCGCCGCTGATCTCCATGCTGGAGCCGACGACAGAAGCGGCAATCGATGCCGCGATGCGTCACGCCGGTCTGCTGAACTGAGCGAAGCTGGAAGACGGGTTGCGTCCGTCTTCACAAGTTTCGGCTGTTCCCCTACATAAGGGCAGGAAATGAGGGCGCGCGGTTTTGCGCGTCCGCAAGGATTGGAATGAGTCATGGCCCCCAAAGGCAGCCAGCGTATCGTGAAGAAGGTCGTGGCCGAAAACCGCAAGGCCCGCTTCAACTACGAAATCATCGATACATATGAAGCCGGGCTCGTTCTGATGGGCACCGAAGTCAAGTCCTTGCGCGAAGGCAAGGCCAATATCGCTGAATCCTACGCTTCGGATGAAGGCGGCGAGATCTGGCTGATTAATTCCTACCTGCCGGAATATCTGCAGGCCAACCGCTTCAACCACGAGCCGCGCCGCCGCCGCAAGCTGCTGCTTTCGAGCCGCGAGATCAACAGATTGCGTGCGGGCATCAACCGCGAAGGCATGACGTTGATCCCGTTGAAAATCTATTTCAATGATCGCGGCCGGGCGAAGATGGAACTGGCGCTCGCCAAGGGCAAGAAGCTGCACGACAAGCGCGAGTCCGAGAAGGAGCGCGATTGGAACAGGCAGAAGAGCCGCCTGCTGAAGGACAATGGCTAAGCGATGCGAAGACTGAAGATTTCGGTGGCGTCGCAAGTCTTCGTGGCGAAGCTGGAGGTAGAAAAGGCGCCGAAAACCTGCACGGCGTTCACGTCGCTGCTGCCCTTTCGAAATCAGACTATCCATTCGCGATGGAGCGGGGAGGCGATCTGGGTGCCGCTCGGCGATTATCAGTTCGGCGTCGATTTCGAAAATCACACCTGCCATCCGTCGCGTGGCGACATCCTGCTTTATCCGGGCGGGCACAGCGAGACAGAGCTGCTCTTTGCCTATGGCAGCTCGTCATTTGCGAGCAAGATGGGCGCTCTTGCCGGCAATCATTTCCTCACGATCGTCGAGGGCTGCGAACAACTAGATGACATGGGAAAACTGGTGCTCTGGAAAGGCGCCCAGCCGATCTTGTTTGAGGCTTTGGATTGAGAACTACTCCTCGAAGTCGCTCGCCGGGGCGATCTCGACGGGCTTCTGCGGGCGTTCGGACGGGTCGCGGCCGATCTCGCTTTTCAGCGACAGCAGATCGATGAAGTGATCCGCTTGGCGGCGCAGGTCGTCGGCGATCATGGGCGGCTGCGTCGCCATCGTGGAGATGATCGACACCTTGCGGCCCCTGCGCTGAAGGGCTTCCACCAGGGTGGTAAAATCGCCGTCGCCGGAAAAGATGACAAGGTGGTCGACGGTTTCGGATTGCTCCATGGCGTCGATCGCCAGTTCGATATCCATGTTGCCCTTGATCTTCCGGCGGCCCATGGAGTCGGTGAATTCCTTGGCAGGCTTGGTGACGACCTTGTATCCGTTGTAATCGAGCCAGTCGATCAGCGGGCGGATGGAGGAATATTCCTGATCCTCGATCAGCGCGGTGTAATAGTAGGCGCGCAGCAGGTAACCGCGTTTCTGGAACGCTTTCAACAGCTTGCGATAATCGATATCAAAGCCGAGGCTCTTGGATGCAGCGTAGAGGTTGGCGCCGTCTATGAAGAGTGCAATTTTTTCGCGTGGGTCGAACATCGCATGCCAATCCAATTAGAGTAATCCAAATCTTCTTCGGTCAAAATTCCATAAAAACAATGGCTTAGTTAACGAAGAAAGAATAATTCTTAATTTATGAATTATTCATATAAAGGAGATTTAGGGCACGATTCGGCATATTCCAAGCAACTAACGGTGGAATTGTCACATTCACTCGAAAATTTTAGCAAGGCGACCCATAAACGGCGGGGCGGTGCATGAAAAACTTGAATTCGTCGGCTTTTAATTGTATCGGGCGTTCTAATCCCGAAATCACGACCGTAAAGGACAGGCAATGGCCCGTGTCACAGTTGAAGATTGCATCGACAAAGTTGAGAACCGCTTCGAGCTGGTTCTGCTTGCCAGCCACCGCGCGCGGCTGATTTCCCAGGGTGCCTTGATCACCATCGATCGCGACAACGACAAGAACCCCGTCGTGGCGCTGCGCGAAATCGCCGATGAAACGCTGTCTCCCGACGATCTGAAGGAAGACCTCATCCACTCGCTGCAGAAGCACGTCGAAGTCGACGAGCCAGAGCCCGACCCGGCAAGCCTCATTGCCGCTGGTGGCGTGGCGGCTGCGGAAGGCGAAGAGCAGGACGATCAGCCCGAGACGATCACTTTCGACCAGATGTCGGAAGAAGAGCTTCTGGCCGGCATCGAAGGTCTCGTGCCTCCGGAAAAGAGCGACGACTACTGATACGTCGCGAGACGATTACCAATCGTCAATCTTGCGCCTTTATTGCTAAGGCATATTATTGCCAGTGCGTGCGCCAATCGGTGATTGGCGCGCTTTTGTTTTTATTGGAGTAGTTCCGGGATGATGCGGCAGTACGAGCTCGTGGAGCGGGTGCAGAAATACAAGCCCGACGCCAATGAAGCTCTGCTGAACAAGGCCTATGTCTATGCCATGCAGAAGCATGGACAGCAGAAGCGTGCCAGTGGTGATCCCTATATCTCCCATCCGCTCGAAGTCGCCGCGATTTTGACGGACATGCATCTCGACGAGTCGACCATTGCCGTCGCTCTGCTGCATGATACGATCGAGGATACGACGGCGACACGCGCCGAAATCGACGAGCTCTTCGGCGAAGATATCGGCCGGCTGGTCGAAGGCTTGACGAAGATCAAGAAACTCGATCTCGTCACCAAAAAGGCCAAGCAGGCGGAAAACCTGCGCAAGCTGCTGCTTGCGATCTCCGACGATGTCCGCGTGCTGCTCGTCAAGCTGGCCGACCGCCTGCACAATATGCGCACGCTCGACCATATGTCGGCTGACAAGCGTGCCCGTATCTCCGAGGAGACGATGGAGATCTATGCGCCGCTTGCGGGTCGCATGGGTATGCAGGACATGCGCGATGAACTGGAGGAGCTTTCCTTCCGCCATATCAACCCGGAGGCTTACGAAACCGTCACGAAGCGTCTGCAGGAACTCTCGCAGCGTAACGAAGGCCTGGTCAAGAAGATCGAAACGGAACTGCGCGATCTGCTGGTGGCCAACGGCTTGACGACGGCTAAGGTCAAGGGGCGCCAGAAGAAGCCCTACTCGGTTTTCCGCAAGATGCAATCGAAGTCGCTTTCCTTCGAGCAGCTTTCGGATGTCTATGGCTTCCGTATCCTCGTCGAGGACGTTCCAGCCTGCTATCGCGCGCTCGGCATCGTTCATATGCGCTGGCGCGTCGTGCCTGGCCGCTTCAAGGACTACATCTCAACGCCAAAGCAGAACGACTACCGTTCGCTGCACACGACGATCGTCGGCCCCTCCAGCCAGCGCATCGAACTGCAGATACGCACCAAGCGCATGCATGAGATCGCCGAATACGGCATCGCCGCGCACGCCCTTTACAAGGACGGCGCGACCAATGCCGAGGGCGACATTCTCTCGCGCGAGTCCAATGCCTATTCATGGCTCCGCCACACGATCGAGGCGCTGGCCGAAGGCGATAGCCCCGAGGAGTTCCTCGAACACACCAAGCTTGAGCTGTTCCAGGACCAGGTCTTCTGCTTCACGCCGAAGGGCAAACTGATCGCCTTGCCGCGCGGCGCAACGCCGATCGACTTTGCTTATGCCGTTCACACCAATATCGGCGACACGACGGTTGGCGCCAAGATCAACGGCCGCATCATGCCGCTGGTGACAAGACTTGCAAACGGCGACGAGGTCGAGATCATCCGCTCCGGCGTGCAGGTGCCGCCAGCTGCGTGGGAGGAGATCGTCGTGACCGGCAAGGCGCGTGCTGCAATCCGCCGTGCCACGCGCCTGGCGATTCGCAAGCAATATGCCGGCCTCGGGCACCGCATCCTGGAGCGCACCTTCGAGCGGGCGGGGAAGATATTTTCCCGGGACGCGATGAAGCCGGCGCTGCACCGCCTCGGCCAGAAGGATGTCGAGGACGCGATCGCCGCCGTCGGCCGGGGCGAGATGTCGTCGCTCGATGTCCTGCGCGCTGTCTATCCTGACCATCAGGACGAGCGTGTCACCGTCAAGCCAAGTGGCGATGACGGCTGGTTCAATGTCCGCAGCGCCTCTGGCATGATCTTCAAGGTTCCAGACAAGGCCAAGACGGAGGCGGAGACGGATGCCGATATGGGCCCGATCCGCGGCATTTCCGGCAATATCGCCGTTCAGTTCGCACCTGCAGGCGCCGTGCCCGGCGATCGCATCGTAGGCATCATGGAGAAGGGGAAGGGCATCACCATCTACCCGATCCAGTCGTCCGCGCTGCAACGTTTCGATGATCAGCCCGATCGCTGGATCGATGTGCGCTGGGACCTGGACGAGGCCAACAAATCGCGCTTCATGGCGCGCGTGCTCATCAACGCATTGAACGAGCCGGGCACGCTGGCCAAGGTGGCGCAATCCGTTGCAGGCCTTGACGTGAATATCCGTTCCTTAAACACGGTGCGCGTCGCGGCCGACTTCACCGAAATGGCGGTCGATGTCGAAGTATGGGATCTTCGCCAGCTCAACCAGCTGCTCGCGCAACTGAAGGATCTGGATTGCATTGCGACGGTGCGACGCCTCTACGACTGAGACGTCTGCACATATTATGATCGTTTTGTTGCAGAATTCGCGTACCGAAAAGGCAAGGCATGCACGCTTTGCATGGCTGTGCCTATATTAGAGCGTTGGTAATTGTGCACTGCAGCACCTATCTTCCGTTCATCAGAGAATGAACCAAAGAAAGAACCAACGCTATGTTTACTCCCATCAAGAAAATCGCCCGCGCTCTTCGCGTTCCAAGCGTACAGGAACGTGAAATGGCATACCTCAACGGTTCGTATGACCGTATTGATCTTGAATACCGTCAGCGTCAGGTTGACCGGGGCCTGTTCCGTAGCCGTTGATTGCGGGTCTACACTTCCAGCTATGCAAAAGGGCGCCATGCATGACGCGCGCCCTTCGGTGAAGAGCTTCGGCGGCGGGTGAGGCGAGCCGCGAGACTTTTGACCGCTCTTGTCATGGCGACCTGCGCTGCTCTAAATAGCCGCCATGCTGTTTCGCCGCAGAAAACCTGCAGGACTTCGTGAAAGGACGCGAGAGTTGTTCTGGCCCCGCAAGGGCTTTTTGCGTCCGCTGCGCTATGTGAAGATGCGCATCCTACGCCTGACGGCTTCGCCGCACGCCGTGGCAATGGGCGTTGCAGCCGGCGTCTTCGTATCCTGGACCCCGTTCATCGGCGTGCATTTCATCATGGCCTTCGTGCTTGCCTATTTCCTCTCCGGAAACATGGTTGCGGCAGCGCTCGGCACGGCGGCCTTCGGCAATCCCCTCACATATCCCTTCATCTGGGCGGCGACCTGGGAAATCGGTCATCTGCTGCTCATGCGCGAAGATGCGATGAGCGGGCAGTCCGTCGATCTGATGGAGCTTTTTCACAAGCTCCGTTTCACCGAGCTCTGGAAGCCGGTGCTCGAGCCCATGCTGATCGGCGCCATTCCTCCGGCCGCCATCAGCTCCGTTGTGCTTTATATCCTGACGTTCTACACCGTGAAGGGTTTTCAGGTCCGCCGCCGCGCGAAACTGATGGAGCGGGCGCGCCTTCACCTTGCCCGTCCCACGCAGGATATTCCGACTGTATGATTTCGTTTCGACAGAGAGGCATCGCATGATCATCGGCATTGGCAGCGATCTCATCGACATCCGCCGTGTCGAAAAGTCGCTTGAGCGCTTCGGCGAGCGCTTCACCCACCGTTGCTTCACCGAGATCGAGCGGGCGCGCTCCGACCGCCGCGCCAACCGCGCCGAATCCTATGCGAAGCGTTTTGCCGCCAAGGAAGCCTGTTCGAAGGCGCTCGGCACGGGCATGGCGCAGGGCGTTTTCTGGAAGGATCTGGGTGTCGTCAATCTGCCGAGCGGCAAGCCGACGATGCAACTGACCGGCGGCGCCGCTGTCGTGCTTCAGTCCATGCTGCCTGCCGGGCACAGGGCGATGGTGCATTTGACGATAACCGATGATTATCCGCTTGCTCAGGCATTCGTGATCATCGAAGCCCTGCCGGAAAGCGCGTGAGGAGCGGCGTGTGGTCGCTTTTAATGTTCGCGGCATTGCCGCCACCTGCCGAAGCCGCTAGAGAGAAGCAAACAGAGAATGCGCCGCTGCGGCGCCTTTAAGGAACAAGACTGCGTGTCCGAAAAAGCCGATACTAAGCCGAACGCCCTTTGGGAAAATATTAAAGTCATTATTCAGGCATTGTTGCTGGCGATGGTGATCCGGACGGTCTTCTTCCAGCCGTTCACGATACCATCCGGCTCGATGATGCCGACCCTGCTCGTCGGCGACTACATCTTCGTCAACAAATTCGCTTACGGCTATTCGAAATACTCGCTGCCTTTTTCGCCGAACCTTTTCAGCGGCCGCATCTTCGGCTCCGAGCCGAATCGCGGCGATATCGTCGTCTTCCGCTTTCCGCCGAACCCGGACATCGACTACATCAAGCGCGTCGTCGGTCTGCCTGGCGACCATATCCAGGTGACGGATGGCGTGCTCCATATCAATGGCAAGCCGGTTCCGAAGGTGGCCGACGGCGCCTTTACCTCGGATTACAAGCTCGATCCGGGCGAAGACGTGCCGGTGTTCCGCGAAACGCTTGACGATGGCAAGACCTACGACACGCTGGACCAGTCGCCCGTTTCGCGCGGCGACAACACCCAGGATTTCGTCGTGCCGGAAGGCCATTACTTCATGATGGGCGACAACCGCGACAATTCTCTCGACAGCCGTTTTGACGTCGGCTTCGTTCCGGCGGAAAACCTCGTCGGCCGCGCCAGCGTCATCTTCTTCTCGCTCGGCAACGACACGTCGTTCCGCGAAATCTGGAAATGGCCGGCCAACATGCGGTGGGACCGCCTCTTCAAGGTTGTTGAATGAGCAAAGTGCAGACGCTTTCGGCGGCGGACCGGACGAGGCTTGAAGCCTTGATCGGCCACGAATTCGCCGGGAAGGAGCGCCTGGACCGGGCTTTGACCCATGCGAGCGCCCGCACGCAGAAGGGCGCCAATTACGAACGTCTGGAGTTCCTGGGCGACCGTGTGCTGGGCCTCTGCATCGCCGAACTGCTTTTTCGCACTTTCGGGACGGCCGGGGAGGGCGAGCTGTCGGTGCGCCTGAACCAGCTGGTCAGCGCCGAGACTTGCGCGGAAGTGGCCGACGAACTGGGTCTGCACCTTTTTGTCCGCACAGGCGCCGACGTCAAGAAGCTCACCGGCAAGCGCATGATGAACGTTCGCGCCGATGTAGTCGAAAGCCTGATCGCGGCACTCTATCTCGACGGCGGTCTTGAGGTCGCCCGCCGCTTCATCCTTAAATATTGGGAACAGCGGGCGACCCGCGCCGACGGCGCAAAGCGGGACGCCAAGACCGAACTGCAGGAGTGGGCGCACGCGAAATTCGGCGTCACACCGCAATATCGGGTTGAAGAACGCACCGGGCCGGATCATGATCCGCGCTTCACGGTGACGGTGGAAGTGGTCGGCGTGGAGCCGGAAACGGGAGTCGAGCGCTCGAAGCGTGCGGCCGAACAGGTCGCCGCAGCAAAGATGCTGGAACGCGAAGGCATTTGGCAGAAAGCCTCTGCCGGAAATTGACGGGACAATGACGGAAGAAAACGATATGGCGCATGAAGTCGCCGCTGAAACCAATGGCGAAACGCATTCCGGCTTCGTCGCCCTGATCGGCCCGACCAATGCCGGAAAATCGACCCTGGTAAACCGCCTTGTCGGTGCCAAGGTGTCGATCGTCAGCCACAAGGTGCAGACGACGCGCGCCATTGTCCGCGGCATCGCGATCCATGGCAATGCGCAGATTGTCTTCATGGATACGCCCGGCATCTTCAAGCCGCGCCGCAGACTGGACCGCGCCATGGTCACGTCGGCCTGGGGCGGGGCCAAGGATGCCGATCTCATCATGCTGCTGATCGACAGCGAGCGCGGCCTGCGCGGCGACGCGGAGGCGATCCTGGAAGGGCTCAAGGAGGTGCGACAGCCCAAGATACTCCTGCTCAACAAGATCGACCGCGTCAAGCGCGAAGACTTGCTGGCGCTGGCCGCTGCCGCGAACGAGAAGATCGCCTTCGAGCAGACCTTCATGATCTCGGCGGAGAACGGCTCCGGTTGCGACGACGTCATGGATTATCTGGCCAAGACCCTGCCCGAAGGCCCGTGGTACTATCCGGAAGATCAGATTTCCGATCTGCCGATGCGCCAGCTCGCCGCCGAGATCACCCGCGAAAAGCTCTTCCTGCGTCTGCACCAGGAGCTTCCCTATTCCTCTCACGTCGAAACGGAAAAATGGGAAGAGCGCAAGGACGGCTCGGTGCGTATCGAGCAGGTGATCTACGTCGAGCGCGACAGCCAGAAGAAGATCACGCTTGGCAAGGGTGGCGAGACGATCAAGGCGATCTCCTCGGCATCCCGAAAGGAAATCGCCGAAATCCTCGAGCAGCCGGTGCACCTGTTCCTCTTCGTCAAGGTTCGGGAGAACTGGGGCGATGACCCGGAGCGGTTCCGGGAAATGGGGCTCGACTTTCCGCGTTGACCGATTGAGAAAGACCGGCTCGAATGGCTTGGCGATATCAGGCGGCCGCTCATAAAATTTCTGCGGCCATGTCTTTTTTGAATGCAAATCGGTCAAACAGAAAATAAGGTCGGTGATGCCACTTTTCCTCCGATTTTGCTTCTTATCGACAGAATCAGAAAAGCGGCTCACTCAGGTCGCATGGCCTATGGCCCGCTAACCGGGCATAAGGGGGGTACCAGAGGTAGAGATGCGGGTTAAGCAGACGGTGTGCGCCGTAAACGGCGTTCAGCGAAGGGCGCGGAGATCATGAACGCAAGCCGTGTTCTGGTCCTTGAAGACAGTCTCATCATTGCGATGGAAGCGGAAGATATGCTCCGCGCCGTCGGCGTGGAGGCCATCGATATCGCAAGCGGCCTCGATCAGGCGATGGATGCCGTGAAGTCGAAAAGCTATGATTTCGCGCTGCTCGACGTCAATCTCGGCGAGGCGATGAGCTTCGGCTTTGCCCGGCATTTGAATGAGACGGGCATCCCTTTCGGCTTTGTCAGCGGCTATTCCGATACGCGAGACTTCCCGCCGGACCTCCAGGATGTGCCGCTTCTCGTAAAGCCCTTCGACGAAGGTGCGATGCGCGAATTCCTCGAGAAGCTCTTTCCGACTGCCGAACTGGATCCGGCTTCATGACATAGGGCTGTGCTTGCTTTAGGATCATTTCCGCAAGCTTGAGGTTCGTTCGCCATGCAGTGGCAGGATCATGCAATCATTCTTGGCGTCAAACGCCACGGCGAGACCAGCGTCATTGCCGAGGTGATGACGCGTGCTCGGGGCCGTCATCTCGGGCTGGTGCGTTCCGGCCGTTCGCGCGCGATGCAGCCGGTGCTGCAGCCCGGCAACGAGGTGGATGTGATCTGGCGCGCGCGCCTCGACGAGCATCTCGGCGAATTCCGCGTGGAGCCGCTGCGGCTGCGTGCAGCGCAGCTCATGGAAACAGCCACCGCCGTCTATGGGGTGCAGGCGATGGGCGCTCTTTTGCGGCTTTTGCCGGAACGCGACCCACATCCGCATCTTTACGATGCGCTCGAAGTCATTCTCGACAATCTCCACAATCCGGCGGATGCCGGTGAACTTTTCGTCCGCTTCGAACTCGCCGTCCTCAACGACCTCGGCTTCGGCCTTGACCTTGCCGAATGCGCCGCAACGGGCGCGCGGACCGATCTTGCCTATGTCTCGCCGAAATCCGGCCGGGCGGTCAGCCGGTCAGCCGGCGCCCCCTGGGCGGACAAGATGTTCGTACTTCCGGGCTTTCTCCGCGCCGACGGCAATGATGCCGCAGACTTCGACAGTCTGAGCGCGGCCTTTCGCCTGACGGGCTTTTTCTTGCATCGCCACGTCTACGAGCCGCGCGGGATCGAAGCGACTGCAGCCCGCGACGGCTTCATTCAGGCAGCCCTGAAGGCACTCAATTCGTCTCTCAGGGCTGTTCCTCCAGCGCCGGACGAGCTCTCGGCCTGAGGGTGGTTTTTCACTGCTGAAAAACATGCTGCGGAATTGGAGGTTTATCCGTTCCGGCGTCCTGCCTATGTCTGCTCATATTGCTCTGGAGGATTTCATGCTGACGAAGACAGATAATGCGACAACGATCACGCTCTGGAATGGCCGCGAAATCCCGAGGCTCGGCATGGGCTGCTGGGCGATCGGCGGGCCGTTCTTCGCAGGCGAGGTGCCACTCGGCTGGGGGGAGGTCGACGACGACGAGTCGATCGAGGCCATTCATCGCGCCGTCGACCTCGGCATCCGCTTTTTCGACACGGCTTCGAACTATGGCGCCGGGCATTCGGAAGAGGTCGTTGGTCGCGCGATCGGCAATCGCGACGATATCGTTATTGCCACGAAATTCGGTTTTGCCACCGACGAGAAAACGAAGCAGGCAACGGGCGCCTTTGCCGATCCGGCCTTCATCCGCCAATCGGCGGAAACGTCGCTGCGCCGGCTGAAGCGCGAGCGGCTCGATCTCCTGCAGTTCCACCTGAACGATTTCCCGCTGGAAGCGTCGGACGAAGTTTTCGATGTACTCGAAGCACTCAAGGCAGAGGGTAAGATCGACGCCTTCGGTTGGAGCACGGACTTCCCGGATCGCGCCGCCCGCCACGCAGGTTGCAAGGGCTTCGTATCCATACAGCACACGATGAATGTCTTTGAGCCGGTGCCGGCCATGATCGATGTGGTCGAGAAGAACGGCCTGCTGTCGATCAACCGCGGACCGCTGGCGATGGGGCTACTGAGCGGCAAGTTCACGCCGCAGAAGACAGTCGGGGCCAAGGATGTCCGGGCCACGAGCCTCGACTGGATGGTTTATTTCAAGGATGGGCGCATCGCGCCGGAATTCGCAGCCCGCCTGGAAGCCGTTCGCGACCTGCTGACCACCGGCGGCCGCACGCTGACACAAGGCGCTCTTGCGTGGTTATGGGCACGCTCGCCGCGTACGCTGCCTATTCCCGGTTTTCGCACGGTCGCCCAGGTTGAGGAAAACGCCGGCGCTTTGGAAAAGGGACCGCTGGCCCGGGATATGATGGCACGGATCGATGCGGCGCTAGCTGGCCGTTAACCCGCCGCGCGCATCTTGAAAGGCCAGCCTTCAGGCCGTTCCTCGATGATGGTGACGGCATCGCCGATGGCGATCCGGCCGGTGCCGCGCGGTACGGCATTCCAGCCGAAAATCACGCCGCGCACGCGGCGGTCTGCCGACATGCGGATGCGGCCCATGGCGGGCATCGGGTTTGGCACCTCGCGCGAGCCCGTCATTTGGTCCTGTGTTGTCATGATGCAGCGTGCGCAGGGTTTCACGAGATCGAAACGGATGCCGCCGATCTCGATTGCCGCCCAGCGGTCCTCCAGCCAGGCTTCGTCCGTATCGATAACAATGTTTGGCCGGAAGCGCTCCATGCCGACGCTGCCCTCTGCATGCAAGGCGAGGTTGGCGTTGAGCGCTTTCAGCGAGCCGGTCGTCGTCACCAGGATCTGATAGCCGTCCGCGAACGTCATGGGGGTCTCAGCGCCTGCCCATTCGGGGTTGGCGATGCGCTGCGCCTGGTTATCGAAGAAGACCAGCTTCACGTCCCGTCCGAGCCATTCGGAAAGCCGAGCATTGCTTTCGTCGTCGGCGACTGCGGCATTCACCAGGGATTTCCAGACGACGACATCCGTGCGGCGGTCCGGCTGCGGCGGCGGGACGGCGATATCCGGCTTCCCCGTCATCACCAGCCGGAAAGCCTCCGTCTCGGGCTGGATTTCGATCCGCGCGAGTGCCGGCAATTCGCGTTGCGTGATGAAATGACCGTCAGGATCCGTCACCATCGCGCGCCGATCGCCGGGAAGGCCGAAGGAGTCTACCGCCGAAAAAGGCAAGGCGATGGCGCGGGCGCTCTTGAGCGGATAGATAAAAAGATCGCTTACGCGCATTTCGTTCTCCTAAATCTCGTCCATGAATGCCGTGAGGAAGTCGCGCAGACGCTTGTCGCGTTCGGCGGCAAGGGCGCGACCCGCCACCGTCTGAAATCCGTCGGCAAGTTTGAACAGCTTTGTCTGAAAATGGTCAATGGCAAAGCGCCGATCGTCGAGGGGGCGACGTTCGGCAGCCGGATCGAAGGGATCATAAAGGCCCGACGCCATGCGGCCGCCGATATAAAAACAGCGCGCCGCGCCCACCATGCCGATTGCGTCGAGGCGGTCGGCGTCTTGCAATATTCGCGCTTCCAGGGTTTCTGGCGTGATATTGGCAGAAAAACTGTGGGTGGTGATCGCATGCGCAACGGCCGCGATCTCATCTGTCGCCCAGCCCAGTTTCTTCAGGATGCCGGATGCCTTCTCTGCGGCGAGTGCCGAAGCTTTGGAGCGCAAAGGTGAGCTCTTTTCGACCGCGACGCAGTCATGGAGCAGAACGGCGGCGGCTAGGATCCGACCGTTTCCGCCCTCTGTTGCGTGTATCCGCATCGCATTGCGGAACACGCGCAGGATATGGGCAAGGTCATGCGACCCGTCATCGCCCTCCGTGGCGTAGGGAGTGAGTTTGGCCGCGAGACTTTCAAAAGGAGAAAAGGCCTTGGCTTCGAACATGCCTGTCACCGGATTTTTTAGGAGTGCTCGGACTTTCGCATAAAGCTTCCGGACACGAGTCGCAATGAAGCTCTCAGCTCGCCTTCGCCATGGATCCAGAGCGTGATGCTAAAAGCAGCCTCGCGACGTCAGCGGCAGGTGCTGGCGGGCTGATGTAGTAGCCTTGAATCTCGTCGCATTCCTCGCTTTCGAGCAGGCTCTTTTGTTCGGCCGTCTCGACGCCCTCGACGGTGACGCGCATGCCGAGCGCGTCGCCGAGCAGGATGATTGCGTGCATGATGGCATAGGCTTCCTTGTTTTCGGCGATTCCGCAGACGAACGATTTGTCGATCTTGATCTTGTCGAAGGGAAAGCTGCTCAGGTAGCTCAGCGACGAATAACCGGTTCCGAAATCATCCATGGAAATGCGGATGCCGCGCTCCTTTAAGGCATGAAGAATCGGCAGCGTATCGTCGAGATTTTCCATCAGCACGCTTTCGGTGATCTCCAGTTCCAGCCGCGCCGGGGATATCGCAGCCTCCGCAATCGCCTCATCGACATCGGCCAGCAGATTGCTGCTGGTGAACTGGATCGCCGAGACGTTGACGGCGATCTTGATGCCTTCCGGCCAGCATGCGGCCTCGCGGCACGCCTTCCTCAGGACCCAGCGCCCGATATCGACGACGAGGCCGACCTCCTCGGCAAGTGGGATGAACTCCATCGGCGGCACGCGGCCGCGCGTTGGATGGTTCCAGCGTACAAGGGCTTCGAAACCGCAAATGCGCTGCTGACGCAGGTCGTAGAGCGGCTGGTAATGCAGTTCGAATTCGTCGCTGTGCAATGCCAGCCGAAGGTCGGCTTCGAGCGCGTGGCGGGCCTGGATGCGGGATGCCATCTCGCTTGTGAAGAAGCGTTCGTGCTTGCGTCCATCCGCCTTGGCCCGCGAGAGCGCGACACCAGCGTTGCGGAGCAATATGTCGGTCTCGGCACCATCTTCGGGCGCGAGTGCAATTCCCATCGAGACGCTGAGCTCGATCTGCTTGTCGCCGCGAAAGAAGGGCTTGGAAAGCTCGCTGCGGATCTGGGCGGCAAGCGCCGTGACATTCCGCGGCTGCTGCCTTCCACGTTGAAGAACCGCGAATTCATCGGAGCCGAGGCGGGCCAGCATATTCTCGCTGCTAGCCGATGCACGGATGCGTTCGGCAACCTGGCGAAGGATGGTGTCGCCGGTCGAAACGCCCATCGTATCGTTGATGGATTTGAAGCGGTCGAGGTTCAGGTGCACGAGCGCGATCTGCTCGTTTGGCGCGCGCTCGGAAAGTGCGGCATCGACCTGCTCGCGAAAACGGATGCGGTTCGGCAGGCCGGTCAGCGGATCGTGATGCGCGAGGTGGGCGATCCGCTCGGCGGCCTTCCGCTCTTCGGTGATGTCTGAATGGATCGCGATATTGCTGCCATCCGGTAAGACGGTCACAACACTGAAGATAACGCGGCCGTCGTCCATCAGCCATTCGCGCCGGCGGATTTTACCTAGGCCGGGCGGCATTGCAGACGCCTCCTTGGAGCGGCAAGCGGATCGAACCGTCTTCCTCTCTTTGCCGGGGATCCTGATGCTGAGAGCCCGCACAGAAATTCCAGGGACTGCCTGATCGGCGGAGAAACCGAAGAGCTGGCGGAACCGGTCGTTGCAGAGGATCAGGCGCTGTGCCGAATCGAAGACGCTGAGACCGAGCGGCAGGTTATCGAGCACGAGGGCGAAAAGGGCATGGTTGCGGCCATGGCTTCGATAGGTCTCGATGACCAGCGCCATCAGGCGCTTCGCATCGACTGAACCGTCGTTGTTTACGGCTTGGGTGCATTGCTGCCAAAAGAGCGTTTCAGCATCCATGAGGGCAATTATCCTGCATGTAGGCCGCTGCGAATTACTGCTGATCCCCATAGCTCAAATCCGAGCAGGAAACGCCGCGCTTCGCACCGGGCATGCAAAGGCCTTTCTGAAAATCTTTAAAATATTCGACTTAAACAATACCGGAAACGACCGGCTCTGCTGCGGCAACCCGTTGCAATCATTATCTGTGGACCGAATTAACAATCGGTTGCCTGCGAAGTATGTGAGACTATGCCACGTGCACGCCTAGGATGCAAGGCGGCAAGCTTCGTGTAAAAGCTTTGTCAACCTTGATTAATGAGAAGTTAACAACTTATTGACCCGACTCGCAAATCAGTTTATCCACCGAGTCAGTTTTGATTTCCCCCATCGTATTGCGTACAGACATCACCGGAAAAAAAGGCGGTGAACGGAGGTTTGTATGACTCATGTTTCATCTGTTTCAGAAACGTCTTATGCCTATTTGGCGACCCTATCGCGGCTGGACGCGAATGGTGACGGGGTATTGAGCCGCGGGGAGCGTGCAGCTGATGAAAAGCCCGGCATTTTCAAGCGGTTCAGTGAAGACGATACAGGACGCCAGCCGCGCTCCACAGCTGGCGACAATGTTCTCTCGCTGATGATCGAACTCGGCGATAGCGGCGCCGGGAGCGTTGAATCGAATTCTCAGGATGCAGCAGGCGAGAGCGATCACGCCGCCGAACTCTACCGCAATACATACGGCCAGTACGACCTCGACATCGCGTCATGAGGTTGCCTTCAGCAATCGATGAAGCCGGCCTCGAATGGCCGGCTTTTTGTTTGCCTGATCTCAACAGGAACACCTTCCTCCATGAGGCGTTGGGAACAATAAGCTCTCAAAAATGGAAGGAATCCGGATGGCAAGGATAGTCACACTCGCGGCATTCGCCGTTGCCGCTACGGCTTCGATGGCATTCGCGCAGGATAAGCAGACAGCGGTTGCAAATTTTGTCGGCGAGAACGGCAAGGAGAACGGCCGTGCGACGCTGACGGCTGCGGCCAGCGGCGGCGTACTGATCGAACTCGAGGTCTCCGGTCTTCCGTCAAACCGATGGGTAGGGTTCCATGTCCACGACGTCGGCAAATGCGACCCGGCCACCCATCATGAATCGGCAGGCAAGCATTTCAATCCGACGGAGGCCGAGCACGGCATCCTGACAGCCAAGGGTCCGCATGCCGGTGATATGCCGAATCAATTTGTCGATCAACACGGCGTGCTGCGCGCCCAGGTCTTCAACAGCATGGTGACGCTTGACGGCAAGGAGGACGGCGTTCGCGGCCGTGCGCTGATGATCCACGCAAATTCGGATGACTATCGCAGTCAGCCCGCGGGCGATGCAGGTGCAAGGCTCGCTTGCGGCGTTATCGAATGAAGGATGTCGAGGCGAGCCGTCGTCTTCTCAACTGTAGTAGAAGCGCTCGGCGTACCAGTCCGTCGAAGCCATCGGCTTTTCCTGCGCGACCCAGCGGGCGATATCGCTTTCTTCCAGCAAATCCGCCGTCACCTGATCTTCTACGCCGACAAAGATAAGATTGGTATTTTCCCTAAGGCGCGGGTCGAGCGTAAAGCCCATCCGGCTGTCATTGGCGCTGTGAAGCAGGTCCATCCGGACATAGAAGAATTCCGGATGGTAGCTCATCTCGCCTGCCTCGTTGAAGGCGTGCGCGACATCGATGACCGACTTCGCGGGACCATTATAGGCCGTAATTGCCTCGTTAAGCCCGAAGGTCGCCCCGTAAAGCGCGGCGGAGCGGGCGGGAATGATGGTGATTTCGCCGTTCGTCAGATCGATCTGCTGACCAGAAAAACCGCTGACCTGACCGTCGAGCGCGCCTCGGAAGAAATAGGAGAAGCGCCCGCGCGTCAGATAGATCGCCTGCCAGCGAAACCGGACATATTCCTCCGAAGGCCCCATAAGGTCCTTCAGGGTTTGCAGGCACTGCAAAAACGTATCGCGGTAGTTCGGCAGCGGCATCGGTCAATCTCCTTGGGAGGTTAACCGATGGAGAGTCAAAACGTTCCGTGCCGGAGTGCTGGTTGCCTACCGGCGGCTTTTTCGTTCCGGCATCGCAGGCTCTCCGGCTGTCATTTCGGCATCGGCGACCGCCGTCGGCCCGGACTTCGCTTCGGCACCGTATAGGGGAATGAGATGCCCGGCCTGATCGATGGCGAGCTTGGCACGCTTGATCATGTCGCGGCTCACGCCCCACCAGTCCCCGGTCTTGGCCCAATAGCGCAGCGTGAGACCGATCGTTGGCCCGCTCATGCTGTCGATGAAGACTGCAGGGGCTGGCGTTTTCAGGATGCGCGGGTCGGCCTTGGCAAAGCCCAGCAATCGCTCCATGGCGGCATCGGCATCGTCTTCATAGGCGAGGCTTATCTTCAACTCGTTCTGACGCGTCGGTTCCCGACTGTAGTTGGTGATCGGCGTGTTCCAGAGGATCGAATTCGGAGCGAGCCGATAGAGCCCGTCAAAGGTTTTGAACTCGGTGGCGAAGAGACCGATCTCGCGAACGGTGCCCGAGACGCTGCTCGTCTCGATATATTCCCCCACCCGGAAGGGGCGCAAGATGAGCAGCATGATACCCGCCGCGATATTCTGCAGCGTTCCCTGCAGCGCCAGGCCGATCGCCAGGCCCGCAGCGCCAAGAGCAGCGATGATCGACGCAGTCTGAACGCCGAATTGGGCGAGAACCGTGACAAAAACGAGGATTAGCAGAGCATAGCGCAAGACATTCGTGAAGAAACGCGCCAGCGTTTCGTCAATGCCACGCACCCGCGACATGCCTTCATAGGCCCAACGGCTCAGGAAGCTCGCCATGACCCAGCCGGCGATCAGAAGGATAATCGCTCCGAGGATCGAGAACGAGTATTGCACGGCAAGCGCGCTTGCCTCGTTGAGCGCGGTGCGGGTTGCCGCGATGACGTCCGTTGCCTGCTCCATGCCAAGGCTAGATGGGGCAGGCGGCAGAAGCGTCAACCGTCAAATTCTGTCGTCACCGGGAACACGAAAGGCGCATTGCCATCGGCATCAGCACCGCGTCCGATGGCGCGGACGGCATCCACCAGACGGCCTTTTCGTTGGAGCAGCACATCGCCGATTTCGACTATGCGGGCATTGGGCGTCGCACAGGGCGAGGCGCTGCGCAGGCGCTTTGCCAGCGCCATCTCGTCCTGGTCCGGCGCGAGCGAAAGCGCGGCGATCAGGGCGGCGGCGGGGGAGCGGGAAACTCCCATCCAGCAATGGATTAGCAGAGGCGAGCGCTGATCCCAGGCGGCTGCAAAATCGATCAGCTGGCGCACATGTGCCTCCTCAGGTGCGACGAGATTTCCTGTTCCCTTGAAGGCGATGTCGTTCATGTACAGGAGCAGGTGGCGGTCGGCGGCAATCACGCCGGGCCGGTGGAACGCCTGTTCCTTTGCCATCAGGCTGATCATTTCCCGCGCGCCGTGGCGCACGGCCATTTCGGCGATCAAGAAAAGCGGCGAGACGACGATCCTCGTCATGGTTTCGCCCTGCTCCGCATCGTCTCGATCGCCTCGAAGCGCTCGCAGAAGAGCCGCTGGGCCTCCAGCGCCGGAAGCGGCTCGATCAACAGCATGTCCTTGCTGATGCCGCGCGGCTGGCCGAAGAATTTCCGGGCTTCGACAGGCGTGAAACCGGCCAGGCAGGTCGCCTCGAAATAGGCCGCAATCGTGTCGGCCTTCTTGATTTTATCCTTGAGTTCCCGTGACGGGTGCGGCGGCAGGCCGAAGCGCAGGTGAACCGCCGCCTCGAGACGCTTCTCCACGGCCTTATAGCCGCCGCCGACGACTGACTTGAACGGCGAGATCATGTCGCCGATCACATATTCCGGGGCATCGTGCAGCAGCGCCATCATGCAATCGTCGGGCGTCGCATGATTGAACCGCCGGAAAATGTCCTCGACGACGAGGCAGTGCTGGGCGACGGAGAAGGCATGGTTTCCGCAGGTCTGGCCGTTCCAACGCGCGACACGCGCCAGCCCATGGGCGATATCGCTGAGTTCGACATCGAGCGGCGAGGGGTCGAGCAAATCCAGGCGTCGGCCAGACAGCATGCGCTGCCATGCGCGCGGCTCCTTGCTCACGCGCTCGCCTCGTCGGCGTTGGCAGGGAAGGTAAGGCCGGACCAGGGCGGCAGCCTTAGCGATACGGTCGTCTCTCCCGCCAGCAGTGGAATGCCGCTTGCGATGGCTTCGCCGACGCGATCGATGCGCACGATCGCAAGCCCATTTTTGCCGACGACGGTGCCCAGAGCGCCGACCGGCTTTCCCGCAGCGGTGATCTCGGTCCCCGTGGCGGGCAGATAGGCATCGGCGCTGACTGATACGACACGCCGGCGCGCGGTGCCGCGATGCTGCATGCGCGAAACCACCTCCTGACCGACATAGCATCCCTTTTTGAAGGAAAGACCACCGTTCAGATCCAGCAGAACGTCATGCGGAAACGCGTCCTGGAGGGCGAAATCCGCACCGGAAATCGCAACGCCGTTTGCAGCGCGCAGAGCATCATAAAACTTGGCATCCGCCGTGCCGTGATTGCCGCGGCAGCGCAGAAGCACCTCCCCGGCCTTCGCAAAGCGGCTGTCGGCCACGCCTTCCGCGGCCTCTTCGTCCCAGGATACGGTAACGCCTTGCTCTTCGACCGGTTCAAGTGTCACAGCGGCGCGCAGCTTGTACATGGCCAGCCGCTTCAAGAGTGCATCCCGCTGGCCGACGTCCGTCTCGATGATGAAATCGGCGCCGTCGCGCCAGATCATGAAGTCGAACAGGATCTTGCCCTGCGGCGTCAGCAGCGCGCCCGGCCGGGCTTCGCCTGCGGCAAGTGAGACGATGTTGGTCGTAATGAGATTGTGCAGAAAGGCTTCGGCGTCGGCCCCGCTGACGCGGAGAAGCGCGCGATCCTTCAGAAAGACGGCTGGCATGGCGGAACCTGTCGCGTTCGTTATCGCTCAGAAGTAAGTCTTCCGTGCGCTGGCTGCAAGCGGGATTGAAAGGGGCAAGCTCAGTCGCCGGCCGTGAAGAACTTCCATTTGCCGGCGGGCGTAATGCCGAGACGGTAGAAATTGTAGCCGCCAAATTCCTGCATGTCGGAAAGGTCGCCCGCAGTGACGATGCGCAACAGTTCCACGCGTTCGGGCGGAGTCAGAGCCTTCAAATCCTTCTCGGCGAAATAAGGCCAGACATACATCTCGTCCGGCGTGCCTGCGCCGACATGCACAAAACCGGTCGAGATCACGTCGAGCATGATTGCAAGGATCTCGTCGCCGTCGGGGTCGCCCGATAGGTCTTTCAGCGTGCCGATAGGGTCGTCCGTGGGTTCGCCCACTGATACTTGCGTCTGTTCGGCACCGCTGCCGAAGAGTGGCCGCAGGCGCTCCAGGTCGCCGGATGCTGCGGCTTCTACGATCTGCTCGCGCATGCGGCGCACCGGCTCCGGCACCTTGCTGATGTCGTAGATTACTTCGACAGGCTTCGAATCGTCACTCGCGCCGGGCGTCTTGTCACTACCTTGGCTGCTGTCCTTGCTGACGAGGGGATCCGGCATCGGCACGCCCGGAGACGTTGAAGACGGTGTCTGGGACTGTCCGGAATTTTGCTGATCGGCCGCCTGCGGATCGGCTTGGCCCGGAATCTTCTGGAGTTCAGAAAGAGCATTTGCCGAAGGAGCCGCCAGAATGCCGGCGCTGAGACAAATAGCGAGCAGGAGCGGCGCGATCGAAAGCCGCGGTTCGGTGTCCTTACCGGTACGCATGGGACTCTCTATTATTGCAGGGTGCGGTTCGGTGAAAATTCGCCACCCAGCATACGTTCGCGCAACGAATCAAGCAGCGCCTCTGCACCCTTTTCGCCATGGCGGCGGATCGTTTCGCGCAGCGCTTGAACGATTGCCGTGTCGGCAATAATCTCTGGCTCGATACCGTCAGCCATACCGTCGGCCCAGGCTTCGTTGTGGTACTCCAGAGCCGCCTGCATCTTTTCGTGGACGATCATGTCGTCGATGTCATTGAGGCTTGGTTCCATCATCTCTTCCTCAAATTGCATGCCTTACTGCCTGGTTAACAACTCTATCAGCCTTTTCCCAAAACGACACGTGCGCGAGTGAAAACAGGTTAATTTATCCCTAATTTCCAAAGCGCGAGGTAATTTCTGTGGCGAGTGTTGCACCTTCGTTACGGTAGCGCTCTTCTGCCACGATGGCTGATGGAGTGCAATCGTTGTAGACCGAAGCAAAAGCGCGGTAGCCGCGGTTGAACGCCGCCGTCAGCCTTTCCTTCCGCTGCGGTTCGTCTTTCGTCTCCGAATCCAGCAGCTTTTGCATGTCGCTTCGCCATTCGCTGCCGCCCGGCGCCTTGCAGAGCGTGCGCAGATAGTGGACCGAGCCGATCACCTCCGCCAGCCGCGAGAGCTTGTCGTCATAAGGCACGACAACGGGCGCTGCCGGCACGGCTTCGGGAACCGCCGGCGGCGCCTTGTCCTGGGCCCATGCCGCAGCCGCTATTGCCGAACCGGCGCAGACAACGACAGGCAGAAAAACGCGTCGAACGGGAATCATATTGTTAGATGATACCTGCGCCGTGACCGGAACAAGGCAGGCTGATGACTATCCACGCCGTTATTGCTGTACGGAGAGCCGTTCGGCACATTCAAGCACCGACTGCGGCACCGGCAAGCGGCGGATTTGCTCGACGGTGTACCAGCCGAGAGCGGCTGCGTCGTCCGCCGCCACCGCCACCGCGTCCGCGTCAGCCTCCACGGTGAAGACCGAAAGGAGAAAGTGGCTGCTGACGCTGCCGTCGGCGGCATGGGCCGTCAGGTCGTAGATCGCAAAGAGCTGCGGACTATAGGCGCGGATGCCGGTCTCTTCCTCAAATTCGCGCAGCGCCGTTTGATCAGGCGCCTCGCCGTCCTCCGCCCGGCCGCCGGGAAAGGCATACATATCCGCAGACGGCGGCTTGCTGCGGAGCACGAGGAGAAAGCGGCCGTCGCGCTCGAGGATCGCTGACGACGCTGCTCTTGGTTTTGAAGTCATGACCTGCCGTCTCTACACTCAGCCGGGGATTTGCGTATTCTCGTGTTGGATATTCAATCGCCGATTCGAAGGGAAGGGGCACCTGATCTATATCATCTACGCGTTTGCCGCACTCTTTGAAATCGCGGGCTGCTTTGCCTTCTGGGCCTGGTTGAGGCTGGGCAAACCGATTGGCTGGCTCGCGCCGGGCATGGTCTCGCTTGCCCTCTTCGCCTGGCTTCTAACGCTGGTGCCGAGCGAGGCGGCCGGGCGCACCTTCGCGGCCTATGGTGGCATTTATGTCGTCGCATCGCTTGTCTGGCTGTGGCTTGCGGAAAACCGTGTTCCGGACCGTTGGGATATCGGCGGGGCGGCCGTCTGCCTTGCCGGGACGGCGATCATTCTCTTCGGGCCGCGCAGCTAGGGCTGTGCCTTGACGGTTGCCAAACAGGGTGCAAAGACAAATTCATGTGCGGACGCTATGCCTTGACGCTGACCCCGGAGGAGTTGAAGGAGATACTTGGGCTGCTGGAGCTCGGGGCCTTTCCCGCGCGCTACAATATTGCGCCGACGCAGCCGATCCTCGTCGTCGTTTCCGGCCAAGCGCAGGAGCGCGGCAGCAATCTTCCGGATCGCCGCGCCGTGCTGGTGCGCTGGGGGTTGACGCCGTCCTGGGTAAAGGATCCGAAGGAATTTCCGCTGCTCATCAATGCGCGGGCCGAAACCGCAATCGGCAAGGCATCCTTCCGCGCCGCGATGCGCCATCGCCGTGTGCTCGTCCCGGCTTCCGGCTTTTACGAGTGGCATCGCCCCTCGAAAGAAAGAAACGAGAAACCCCAGGCTTATTGGATCAGGCCCCGCCGCGGCGGCGTGGTTGCCTTCGCCGGCCTGATGGAGACCTGGTCGTCGGCCGACGGCTCGGAAGTCGATACGGGCGCGATCCTGACCACGGCCGCCAACGCCTCCATCGCAACGATCCATGACCGCATGCCGGTCGTCATCAAGCCGGAGGATTTCGCCCGCTGGCTCGACTGCAAGAGCCAGGAACCGCGCGACGTCGCCGATCTGATGCAGCCGACGGACGAGGATTTCTTCGAAGCGATCCCCGTCGCAGACAAGGTCAACAAGGTCGCCAACATGGGAGCCGACCTGCAGACGCCCTTGGTGGTCGAGACGCCGCAGAAACCGCCCGGCAAGAAAGCTGGCGACGGCCAGCTCAGCTTATTTTAAAATCCCATGTCATTCAGGATTTTCCTAAAACCCAACGCTTCGATCGAGGCGGCCTTTCGGGTTTGGGGCTGGACAGGATCGCAGACGGCCCCGCCGTCGCGTCGTTCCTCTGATTTTTTGGCCTGGAATATGGCGCGCCTGCTGCAGCCGGTATTCGTAAAACTCGCCGCGCGGCGGGTTTTCGATGTCGTCATTGGTATCGTCATGAGCTTGCTGGCGATCAGCCTGCTCGTTCGCTTCTTGCGTCCGGCTTAGGCGATCTTCTTGACGAGAGCCGGCTTGCTCTTCAGCATCAGCGCGGCGGCCAGAACGGCCTTGAGGCCGAGCGGGCGGTAATGTGTGCTCAGATCCGGCTTTGCCGCTTGTTCCGCCTGGTCTGTTTTTTTCGAGGTCACGATACTCTCCTTACACGCTTCCCTAGACTTTTTATTTGTTCTGCTCTTTTGTCGCCAAAAACGACAAAATAGAGGCATGGCTTATCAGGAATTGTGTACGCAATGCACATTGCGCGAGGCTTGGTGCGAAGCCTCGCGTTCGTCGGGACCTACCGGGCGTGTGCGAAATCAGATGTGGCGGCCGATATCGTCGTCGCCGTCACCCGGTTCTTCGATCGTGAGCGTGCCGTACTTCAATCGCCACCTACGTGCTCCGAAGGGCAGCGACAGCAGATAGACGATGACGGTGAACACCATGACTTCCCAGGTAAAGCTCATCAGGAGAGCGACATAGAGCACGACGCCGAGCATCAGCGGCAGCACCAGATCGCGCCGCAAGCGGCTGCCTTCGGACTTGCCGGACCAGACGGGCAGGCGGCTGATGAGCAGGAAAGCGATCAGAACCGTATAGGCCGACGAGATATAGGCGAAGGTGCGGTCTTCGGTGAGGCCGAGGAAGCCGAGATAGACGGGCAGCAGCACCAGCATGGCACCGGCGGGCGCAGGCACGCCGACGAAATATTCGGATTGCCAGGGCGCGCGGTTTTCCCGTTCCGCCATGACGTTGAAGCGGGCGAGGCGGAGGCCTGCGGCGATCGCATAGATCAGTGCGGCGATCCAGCCGATGGAGCGCGCGCTGTCCAGCGCGAAGACATAGACGACGAGAGCGGGCGCGACACCGAAATTGACGATGTCGGCGAGCGAATCCATCTGCGCGCCGAACTTGGAGGTTGCCTTCATCAGGCGGGCGATGCGCCCGTCGATGCCGTCGAGAAAGGCGGCCAGCAGCACCATTATCACCGCCAGCTCGTAGCGGCTCTCGAAAGCCAGGCGGATGCCGGTGAGGCCCGCGCAGATCGCCAGAATCGTGATCAGATTGGGAACGACGAGGCGCAGCGGAATTTCGCGGAGCCGCGGACCGCGCGCCGCATCGTTCGGGCCGTTCGGTTCGAAGGGCGGAAAAGGCGTCTCCATAGCACGCTCCATTCGTTCTAGCTGCGGCGGCTGATGACGGGTCCCTTGGGGGAGCCGAATTCAGCGAGTACCGTTTCGCCGGCAATCGCCGTCTGGCCGAGCGAAACACGTGCTGCCGCGCCGGCCGGCAGGAAGACGTCGAGCCTGGAGCCGAAACGGATAAGGCCGAAACGCTCGCCGGCATCCAGCGGCTCGTTGTTATTGGCCCAGCACAGAATACGGCGGGCGACGAGGCCGGCGATCTGCACGACGCCGATCTGGCCGTGGACGGTCTCGATCACCAGCCCGTTGCGCTCATTGTCTTCGCTGGCCTTGTCGAGCTCGGCATTCACGAAGCTGCCAGACCGGTAGTTGATGCTCACGACGCGGCCGCGCATCGGCGCGCGGTTTACATGGCAGTTGAAGACGTTCATGAAGACCGAGATGCGCAGCATCGGCTCGTTGCCTAGGTTCAGCTCGGCGGGCGGCGTCACCATCTGGATCGAAGAGACCTTGCCGTCGGCCGGCGAGATCACCAGGTCATCATCCTGCGGCGTCATGCGCTCGGGATCGCGGAAGAAGTAGGCGCACCAGAGGGTCAGTACGAGGCCGACCCAAAAGAGCGGCTCGAATATCCAGCCAAGGATCAGCGAAGCTACGAAGAACGCGGCGACGAATACATAGCCTTCCTTGTGCACCGGAACGATGGTGTTTCGAACGGTATTGAGCAAGCTCATCGACGCTGGTCTCCTCGCGCTTTTTCGTTTTCGCTGGTTATAGAAAAAGTCCTGCGGGAGCAATGCCGTGCCGCTCGCGCCCGATCTTATGGCATGGTTCTAAACAGCAAAACGACAGAGCGGCCCTTTGGTTCGAATGCTCAGCTTGCCGGCGCGAGACGGGCAACAATGCCCAGGTCGTCGCTTTCGCGCACTTGCTTCAGATGTTCCTCCGCCTGCGTTGCTTCGCGCTGGCGGTTCCACATCGAGGCATAGAGGCCGTTTTTCTCGAGCAGCGCCGCATGCGTTCCGCGCTCGGCGATCTCGCCGCTTTTCAAGACGATAATCTCATCCGCGCCGATGACCGTCGACAGGCGGTGGGCGATGACGAGTGTCGTGCGGTTCTTCGAAACCACGTCGAGGGCCGCCTGGATTTCCCGCTCCGTCGTCGTGTCTAGCGCCGAGGTCGCCTCGTCAAGGATCAGGATCGGCGGCGCCTTGAGGATCGTGCGGGCGATGGCGACGCGCTGTTTCTCGCCGCCTGAAAGCTTCAATCCGCGCTCGCCGACCTTGGTTTCGAAGCCCTCCGGCAGCAATTCGATGAAATGCGCGATCTGTGCAATTTCCGCCGCCGTCTTCACCTCGGCATCACCGGCCGACGGGCGGCCATAGCGGATATTGTAGGCGACTGTGTCATTGAAGAGCACGGTATCTTGCGGAACCATGCCGATCGCCGAGCGAAGGCTCTTTTGCGTGACATGGCGGACATCCTGGCCGTCGACTGTGATCGCGCCGCTCTGGATGTCGTAGAAACGGTAGAGCAGGCGCGAAAGCGTCGATTTGCCGGCGCCGGACGGGCCGACGACCGCGACGGTCTTGCCGGCCGGGACTTCGAAGGAAATTCCCCTAAGGATCGGCCGCACGGGATCATAGGAGAAATGCACGTCCTTGAAGCTGATCGCGCCCTGACCGATCTTGAGCGGGGCGGCGTCCGGCGCATCGGTTACCTCGGGGGTCACGTCGAGCAGGTCGAACATCTGCTCTATATCCGTAAGCCCCTGGCGGATTTCGCGATAGACGAAGCCGATGAAGTTCAGCGGCACTGAAAGCTGCAGCAGCATGGAATTGACAAAGACAAAGTCGCCGATGGTCTGCTCGCCGCGCTGGACGGCAAAGGCTGAAAGCAAAAGCATGACTGTCGTGCCGAGGCCGAAGATGACGCCCTGGCCGAAATTCAGCCAGCCGAGCGAGGTCCAGACATCGGTCGCTGCCTTCTCGTAGCGTTCCATCGACCTGTCGAAGCGTCTGGCCTCCATCTCCTCGTTGCCGAAGTATTTGACGGTCTCGAAGTTGAGGAGGGAATCGATCGCCTTGGTGTTGGCGTCGGTATCGCTGTCGTTCATCGTCCGGCGGATGGCGATGCGCCAGTCCGACGCGCGGATCGTGAACCAGATATAGGCCCAGACGGTGAAGGCGGTCACTGCGAGATAGGAAAAACCGTAGCCCCACCAGAAGATCACGGCGGTCAGCAGGAATTCGATGACGGTCGGAACCGAGTTCAGGATCGTGAAGCGCACGATCGTCTCGATGCCCTTCGTGCCGCGCTCGATGATCCGCGACAAGCCGCCGGTCTTGCGCTCCAGATGGAAGCGCAGCGAGAGTTCGTGGATGTGCACGAAAGTCCGGTAGGCGAGCTGGCGCACCGCATATTGGCCGACGCTTGCAAAGAGTGCGTCGCGCAGTTGATTGAGGCCAAGCTGGATCAGGCGGGTGACGTTGTAGGCAATGACCAGTACGGTCGCGCCGACGAGGAGCGGCGGCAGGGTTCCGGCGAGATCCACGCGGCCGTTCAGGGCATCGGTCGACCATTTGAAGAAATAGGGAACGAGCAGCAGCACAAACTTGGACACGAGCAGGAAGACCGTTGCCCAAACGACGCGCATCTTAAGGTCCGTCCGGCCGGAAGGCCACATGTAGGGCCAAAGATTGAAGAGCGTCCGCAGGAGGTTGGATTCCGAAACCGTCTTGCCGTTTGCCATGCCTATCTCCAGCCCGGTCGGGCTCGGCCGCGGATGCGGCGTTTCGATACGGCAAAAGTGCAAAAAGCGGAGATGCCCGATTGAGCCCCCGCAGACAGGATCGCCGTCTCCGCCACATAGGGTGCGCGACACTCGAATGCAACATGTGAAGAAGCCGGGGAAGACAAAGGCCGGGCGCTATATCGGCCCGGCCTTTCCATCACCTGATTCGGCTTAGAGGTGGTCGCCGGAAAGGCGCTTGCGATGAAGCTCTTCAGCGTTCGGCAGGGCTTCCTTCGGCAGGCCGAAAATCTGTCCGGGCAGGATGCGGTCCGGATTGTTGATCTGGGTTTCGTTCGCCATGTAGATCGTCGTGTAGCGGACGCCGAGGCCATAGACGCGGCGCGAAATCTGCCACAGCGTGTCGCCGCGGCGGATGATGACGGCGGTGTTGTTCGCCGTTAGCGGCGCCTGCTCGATCGTCTTCGGCTGGCTCGGGTCGGCCGCGGCTTCGTTTGAAGCCGGCACGCCGGCTACCTTTGGCGCGGGCGTGGCAGTTAGACCATCAATCGCCGTCCCAAGCTTGCCGAGCGCGTCGCCGACGGACTTTGTATCCTTCGGCAGTGCCAGGAGTATGGCGAGTGCGCTTGAGGCCGACTGCGAGGCTGCGCCTGCCGTCTGCTTGAAGGCAGGCGCAGCCTCTGCTGCCGGACGGAATTCGGCGATCGAGCGAAGCGCGAATTCGGTTGCCGAACGCGCTGCCGCGAGCTGCTCGCCGCCGGGAAGCTTGCCGTCGGCAAAAAGGCCCTTCAGCAACCCAAACGCCTTACCCGCATCGGCTCTCAGCTTGCTGAGTTCACCTTCATCGAGGGGAACCATCGCGGCAGCAGCGTCGTTTGCGGGCGGGTTGCCGGGCTGGGCCGCTACGGTGACCTGGTCGCCTGCCGGGCGGGTGAAGTTGACGGAGGCGCGAATGAGCACCTTGCCGCTGCCGTCGACGACATCGACGCGGATCTTGTGGTCGCCGACCGAAAGGTCCATCACGCCGTCGATGACGAAATGGCCGTCGGCGCCTGCTGTTGCCTTGCCGATCAAGGCGTCGTCCGCATAGGCGATCACGTTGGCGTTCGGCTTTGCGGTGCCAGCAACGAAGATCTTCTTGCCCTCGATTTCAACTGCATTGACCATCACCTCGGCCGGTGCCGAGACTGCATCGCTTGCGCCTGCCGGTGCACCCGGAACTGCCGGTGCGGTATTGGCGATCTCGGGCGAGCCGGCTGGCAGGCCCGGCTGAGCGGAAGCCTGTTCGTCTGCTGCGGGCTGAGCAGCCGGCGTGGCGGCCGTCGGCGCCGTGATGATGCGGCTCGCTGCGCCTGGCTTGGAAACCATGGCGAGCAGTTCGGTGCCGCTGCCGTCCTTCGGCACGGAAACGGTTGCGACCTCTTCGGAAGTCAGGCTCTTGCCGTCCTTGCCGGTCGTCTTGAGCACGAGCTGGTGGTCGCCGGGCGGCAGCGGGTTGTCGAGGACGGCGGCAAAATCGCCGGTCGGGCCGACATTCGTCGTAGTGACGACCTTGTCTCCGTCCATGATTTCGAGCTTGCTGTTGGGCGTGGCCGAACCGGCGATGACGGTGGACCCGTCCGGCTCTACACGCAGAACGTCGAAAGCCGGGAGCTTCGATCCGAAGTTCGCATCGGTCGCCGGTGGGGCCGACGCAGGCTGGCTTCCCTTTGCGCCGGACAGCTCGGCCTCGGCCTTGGCTATGGCGGCAAGTGCGTCGGCGATGTTTTCCGGCAGGGCCTGGACGATTGCCAGCGCCTTTGCCGCGCCGTCCTTGGCTTTCGTGGCGGCGGCCGCCGTCGCCGGATCGGTGCCTTCGGGGATTGCGAAGTCGGCGAGCGCCTTCAGCGAGCCCGCCGCCTTCGTCTTGGCGGCATCGAATGCTTCGCTCGTCGGACCCTTGCCGTCTGCAAAGAGCGCCTTAAGTTGCGTGAGAGACTGACCTGCATCGGCCGAAAGATGGCCGAGCTTCTCGGTCGTAGCCGCCGCGTCGGCAGCCGCGTTCCGCGCGCTCTTGCCGGCTTCTTCAACCGTGTTCTTGACCTCGGAGCCTGCTTGATTGATGGCATCGCCGATTTTCGACGTGTCTTCGCCGATCCGGGGCATGACCACGAAGACCATCAGAAGGATCGCAACTGCAAGCACTGCGAAAGCCAGCAAGCCGGCACGATTTCTCATCATTCACTCTCCCCAGACGGCAAATGTGCCGTAGTACTAAAAATTGCTAGCGATTCCCGTTGCTTTTCACAAGCATTCAAAGCAATGAGGCAGGCTCAACGCGCAGCTTTTCTGTCATTTTTCTTGACTGTGCAGGCATGGAATAGTTGTTTTCCCATATGAGCGATCAATCCCATTCAATTCAGTCCATCTGTGTCTACTGCGGGTCGAGGCCCGGACGGGATACAGCATACATGGCTGCCGGACGCGCGCTCGGCAAAGAAATCGCCGAATACGGCCTGCGGCTCGTCTATGGCGGCGGCACCAAAGGCATCATGGGTGCTGTTGCGAGCGGCGTGCTTTCCAATGGGGGGCAGGTGACCGGCATCATCCCCGAATTCCTGATCGACATGGAGGCGACGCGCCATTCCCTCGGCCAGCTCAACGAGCTCATTGTAACGCCGGACATGCATGCGCGCAAACACCTGATGTTCGAGCGTTCCGACGCCTTCGTGGCGCTGCCGGGCGGGATCGGTACGCTGGAGGAAATCGTCGAGATCATGACCTGGGCGCAGCTTGCCCGTCACGAAAAACCGATGGTCTTCGCCAACATCAAGGGCTTCTGGGATCCGATGATGGAACTGATGAAGCACATGACGGATGAGGGTTTCGTGCACACCGCCCATCGGGTGCAGCCGCTCGTCATCGACGACGTCTCCGGCATCATTCCAGCCATCATGGCGCAGGCAGCGGAACTCGCTGCCGACCGTGAGGGCGAGGATGCCGTGATTTCGAAGATGTGAGGTGGGCGCTCAGCGCCCGCGCGTTGCGTTCAGCATCGACCACGTGTACAGCACGAGGCCTGCCCAGATGAGCGGGAAGGCGATCATGCGCGCTGTATCCAGCGGTTCGTGGAAGACGAAGATCGCGATCAGGAAGATCATCGTCGGCGCGATGTACTGCATGATGCCGATCGTCGAGAGCTTCAGAAGCTTTGCGCCGTTGGCGTAGATCATCAGCGGTGCGGCAGTGACGATACCGCAGCCGAAGAGCAGTGCTGTATCGCTGAAGCCGGTCTGAACGAAGTGTCCTTCGCCACTGAAGAACTCCAGATAGACGATGTAGAGGACGGCCGGAACGCTGAGAATCAGGACCTCGAGCAGGAAGCCCTGGTTGGGGCCGAGCGGCAAAGTCTTGCGGAAGTAGGCATAGAAGGCCCAGCTGAAGGCGAGGGTCAGCGCCACCCACGGAAGCCCGCCGCCGTCGACGGCGAGAACGACAACGGCAATGGCCGCCAGGCCGATTGCGATGATCTGAGCCGGGCGCAGCTTCTCCTTGAGCAGCACCGAGCCCATGAAGATGCTGATCAGCGGGTTGATGAAATAGCCCATGGCGGCATCGAGCGAATGTCCAGCGCCGATCGCCCAGACATAGGTACCCCAGTTGACGGTGATGAGTGCCGCCGTCAGCGAAGCCATTGCGAGCATGCGCGGCGAGCGCAGCGCGTCGCGGATTTCCTGCGTACGTCCGAGCGCGAGCAGCACGAGGCCGGCAATCGGAAGAGACCAGACAACGCGATGCGCAATCACCTCGGCCGGCGAAATATGCGCCAGCGCCTTCATGTAAATCGGCAGGAATCCCCACAGAAGATAAGCAGTCAGCGCAAAGGCGAAGCCGCGCGCACTATCTTCGTTTTTGATGGCAGGAGGGCTTGCGTCGGCAGACATCAGGTGTTTCCAGCTTTGTTCTTCTTCTGATCTCGATTAGCTTAAGCGCCGTGAATAGACCAATTCATTTCGGTGAATGGATTATCAGCGGATTTGAGGCGGAGGACTTGCATGGCTTTCGAGGATGAGCCGCCATACCGGCAGGTTTATGCCCGCCAGATACTGGCGAAGGCAGGTGTTGCGAAGAACGACAGGCTACTTGCAGCCCTTGCCAAAGTGCCGCGTGAAAAATTCGTCGGTCCGCCGCCCTGGGTCTACAACGACTTCCGCCATTATC
Source organism: Rhizobium gallicum bv. gallicum R602sp (assembly GCF_000816845.1). Lineage (NCBI taxonomy): Bacteria > Pseudomonadati > Pseudomonadota > Alphaproteobacteria > Hyphomicrobiales > Rhizobiaceae > Rhizobium > Rhizobium gallicum. The sequence goes on from NZ_CP006877.1 coordinate 1,329,303, forward strand.
GGGAGATGGCTTCCACTGATCCGGTCGTACTTTATCAGGACTTGTTGATCGGTCTTAATACCAGGCGTGGGGTCAACAACGGCATGCCCTCCCTTCACGCGTCCGCCCTGAATACGCTTGGAATTCGGGAGGGCGAGACGGTTGCCCATCTGGGTGCCGGGACCGGCTACTACACTGCGATCATTGCCGGACTCGTCGGCTCCTCTGGCAAGGTCGTCGCCGTCGAATACGACGAAGCGCTGGCCGAAAAGGCGCGGGAAAACCTTTCCGGTTATCCCAATGTCGAGGTAGTGCAGGGCGATGCGGCCGATTGGCCGAAGGAAGACGCCGACGTCGTATACGCCAATTTCGCTCTCGACCATCCGCCTGCCGCCTGGATCGAAAACCTGGGCGTCAGTGGGCGGCTGTTGTTTCCGCTCGGGATCCCGGCGGTCGAAAATGGCAGGGCGAGCGGCTTCACCCGTTCGGCAGGCTTCCTGCTGATAGACCGGCGCGCCAGAGGTTTTGGCGCCCGCTTCATTCAGCCGGTCTCCTTCGTCTGGGCGGAGGGTCAAGAACCGCCGCCCGCCGGTCGCCACGAGGGTCTGGCGGAAGCCTTCCGCAGCCGCCGGCTGTTCCAGGTTCGCAGTTTCCGCTGGCGGACTGCGGCCCAAGGCGTAGAGTGCTACGGCGAGGAGGACTGGGGGCTTTGTTTCGAGGAGCCGTGATCTTCACTCCGCCGCGATCTTGCCCGCCAGCTGACGGTTCTTCATCAGTTTGTAGATCACCGAATCCATCAGCGCCTGGAACGAGGCGTCGATGATGTTTTCCGACACGCCCACCGTCCACCAGCGAAGGCCGTCGCTGTCGGTGGATTCGATCAGCACGCGCGTGATGGCTTCGGTGCCGCCATTGAGGATACGCACCTTGAAGTCGGCGAGAACCAGGTCGTCTATTTCGTGCTGATAATTGCCGAAATCCTTGCGCAGCGCCAGGTCGAGCGCGTTGACCGGGCCGTCGCCTTCCGCCACCGACATGATTGTGTGGCCGTCGATCACCATCTTCACGACGGCTTCCGAGACGATCTTCACCCGCCCGTGCGAGTCGAAGCGGCGCTCGACCATCACGCGGAAGCCTTCGATCGAAAAGAATTCCGGGATGGTGCCAAGCGTGCGGCGGGCCAAGAGCTCGAAGCTCGCATCCGCTCCCTCATAGGCGTAGCCGGAAGCTTCGCGCTCCTTGACGATGGAAATCAGCCGGTCGAGCTTCGGATCGTCCTTGGCGACTTCGATGCCCCGGCGTTTCAGAGCATTGATGAAGTTCGCCTTGCCGCCCTGGTCGGAAACCATGACCTTGCGGTAATTGCCGACGCTTTCCGGCGGCACATGCTCGTAGGTGCGCGGATCCTTGAGCAGAGCGGAGGCATGGATGCCCGCCTTGGTGGCGAAGGCCGAAGCGCCGACATAGGGCAGTTGATGATCTGGCGAGCGGTTCAGAAGCTCGTCGAAGGCATGGGAAAGGCCGGTAAGGTTCACCAGCCGCTCCGCATCGATGGTGGTTTCGAAGCGGGTGCTGTAGGTGTCCTTCAGGGCCAGCGTCGGGATCAGCGTCACCAGGTTGGCATTGCCGCAACGCTCGCCGATGCCGTTGAGCGTCCCTTGGATCTGGCGCACGCCTGCCTCGACGGCGGCAAGCGAATTGGCGACTGCCTGGCCCGTATCATTATGCGCATGGATGCCGAGACAGCGACCGGGAACGCCTGCGGCAATCACCGCCTCGACGATGGCGTGGATCTCGGGCGGTTGCGCGCCGCCATTGGTGTCGCAGAGCACGACCCAGCGAGCACCCGCTTCATGCGCGGTCTTCGCGCAGGCGAGCGCATAGGCGGGATTGGCCTTGTATCCATCGAAGAAATGCTCGCAATCGACGATCACCTCCTTGCCGGCGGCGACGGCCGACTTCACGCTCTCGCCGATGCATGCGAGGTTTTCCTCGTTGGTGCATGCGAGCGCGACCTCGACGTGATAGTCCCAGCTCTTTGCGACGAAACAGATCGCGTCGCTCTTTGCCTGCAACAGCGCTGCGAGGCCCGGATCGTTGGAGGCTGAAACGCCCGGCCGCTTCGTCATGCCGAAGGCGACGAATGCTGCCTGGCTGGTGCGCCTCTCTGCGAAGAAGGCGGTGTCCGTCGGATTCGCGCCTGGATATCCGCCCTCGATATAATCGAGGCCGAACTCGTCCAGCATGGTCGCAATCGCAATCTTGTCCTCGACCGAGAAGTCTATCCCGGGCGTCTGCTGCCCGTCGCGGAGCGTCGTGTCGAAGAGGTAGATTTTCTCTCTGGTCACCGAGGTGCCTCCGAAGCATTTGATGTTATCCCGTGCGCCTCACCCCCCTCTGCCGGCAGAGCCGACATCTCCCCCACAAGGGGGGAGATTGGGAAAATGCGGCAGCTCTCGCCCACTGCATCGATGGTTGCACGAGTGGGTGCGGACAGCCGATCTCCTCTCTTGTGAGGGAGATGCCCGCCACGGCAGAGGGGGATATCCACGACGCGCATCACGTGCCCTTATTTCCCCGCAAACTTGTCGGTTGCCCGGATCAGCTGATCCAGGATGCCGGGTTCGGAAAATGCATGGCCCGCACCTTCGATCAGGTGGAATTCGGCCTTCGGCCAGGCCTTGTGCAGCGCCCAGGCGAAGCGGGCGGGGCAGGGCATGTCGTAGCGACCATGCACGATGACGCCCGCAATATCCTTGAGCTTGTGCGCCTCGCGGATCAGTTGGCCTTCTTCCAGCCAGCCGGCATTGACGAAGAAATGGTTCTCGATGCGGGCGAAGGCATAGGCGAACGCGGCCTCCTCGAACTTGCCGCTGGTCGACGGCTCGGGCAGCAGCGTGATCGTCTCGCCTTCCCAGATGCTCCAAGCATGCGCGGCTTTAAGCGCGATTGCCTTGTCGTCGCTCGTCAGGCGGCGGTGATAGGCCTGCATCATCTCGTGCCGCTCTTCGGGCGGAATGGGAGCAATGAAGCGTTCCCACTTGTCGGGGAACATTTCCGAAGCGCCGAACTGATAGTACCAGTCGAGTTCCGCTTTCGTGAGCGTATAAATGCCGCGCACGATGAGTTCGGAGACCCGCTCGGGATGCTTTTCGGCATAGGCAAGCGCCAGCGTCGATCCCCAGGAGCCGCCGAAGATCTGCCATTTCTCGGCCCCAGCCATATCGCGCAGGCGCTCGATGTCGGCAACGAGATGCCACGTCGTGTTGGCGTTCAGGTCCGCATGCGGCGTGGATTTACCGCAGCCGCGCTGGTCGAACAGCGTCACGTCGTAGAGCGCCGGGTCGAAGAGGCGGCGATGCACGGGCGAAATGCCGCCGCCTGGGCCGCCGTGCAGGAAAACGGCGGGTTTGGTGCCCGGCGTTCCGCAGCGTTCCCAGTAGATCACATGGCCGTCGCCGACATCGAGATGGCCCGAAGCATAGGGTTCGATTTCTGGATAGAGGGTACGCAGCACTTCGGTCATATCTTCAAGCCTTTCGCCGGCCATACCTCGGTATCGTGGTCGGGATGCTGGAAGGAGATGATCTGCTCCTGCCGGGCATAGTAATCGGGGTCCCGGTGAACCGGTGTGTCGAAGATCGTTTCGACCCAGGGCAGACGCGAGTCGTAATTCACTTGGATCTGCGGCGCGAGATCGCTGCGGTCGTCGAAGGTGCCGATCGCAAGCTCCAGCCCGCCGGGATGCCGGTAGGTCATCGGCGTGCCGCAACTGCTGCAGAAACCACGGTCGATATTGACCGAGGACCGGAAATAGCTCGGCTCGCCGCGCGTCCACTCCACGCCCTCTTCCGGCGCAGTAATGAGCGCCGAAAAGAAGCCGCCGAACTGCTTCTGGCACATGCGGCAATGGCAGATAGACGGACGCCCCAGCTTGCCGCTGATACGAAAGCGTATCGCGCCGCATTGGCACCCGCCTGTTCTGATGGGTTCGCTCATGTCTGTACTCCGGATGGCCAGTGGTTCGTATCGTGATCGGGATGCTGATGATTGCTGGCTGCGATCGCGTCTTCGCGCTCGGTGCTCCCGGCGGCGGGCTCTACCGGCAGGGTGTCCAGCGCGTGAAAAAAGCTCATCTTGCGACCGGTATTCGATTGCATCACCGGCCTGACCGCATCGGGATCGTCCAGCGAGCCGAGCGTAATGTTGACGGACTCGGCACGAGGTATGTCGTAAAAGAGTGGCGTGCCGCAATCGCCGCAGAAGCCGCGGTGCACGAGATCGGAAGAGCGAAACCACTTCGGTTTTCCGCGCGTCAACGCAAAATCCGTTCGCATCACCGCTCCGAGCGGCAGGAAATAGTTGCCCGCCGCCTTCTGGCACATGCGGCAATGGCAGATATGCGGATAGCCGAGTTCGCCCGCCGCGCGATAGCGCACTGCGCCGCATTGGCATCCGCCGCTATGGCTTTTCCCCGCCGTCACTTGCGCTCCTCCGGCCATTCTGTCGTGTCGTGATCTGGATGCTGATTGGAGACGATCTCACTGATGAATGCGGCCGTCTCGACGTCGTCCTCCGTCCGTATGCCGGGAAGCTCATGCAGTTTGTCCGTGAACGGCAGCTTGCCTTCGATGCCATACTGGATCGTCGGCGGCAGAAGAGCCGGATCATCGAACGCGCCCGCTGCAATCGCCATCCCATCCGGCGCCTCATAGGTCAGCGGTGTGCCGCAATCGCCGCAGAAGCCGCGCTCGGCAAAATTGGAGGAACGGAATGTCTTCCGCTCGCCGCGCGTCCACTCGAAATCAGCCCCGCGCACGGAAACCAGCGGCGCATAATAGCCGCCGAACGCTTTCTGGCACATGCGGCAATGGCAGATCGACGAATGCGAAAGCTCGCCTTCCACCCGGAATCGGATCGCACCGCACTGGCAGCCGCCGGTGTAGACAGTCATCGACACTTCCTCCCGTTTGGCATGGGTGAAAAAATCCCTCCCCACACGGCGAAGGTCTGGTTCGCGCCGCCGCGGGCATTCTCAGCGACAATCTCGTCGGCTGCTGCATGCTCGACAGGGGTGTTGTTGCGAAGCGGCATGGCGCAGTAGCCCCTCCCGTTTCTGGGGAGCGGTTGGGGAGAGGCATTTTTCGATAGGGCTGAACTCACCGCTTCACCTCCCAGGTCGTCACGCGCTCGCCAGTGACGGCATCTTTGCCGTCTTTGAGCTGGATGCCCTCGGCAAGCAGCGTCTCGCGGATCTTGTCGGCCTCAGTGAAGTTTTTTGCCTTCAAGAGTTCAAGGCGGGCGCGCACCCGCCTGTCGATCTCGCCGGCGACCGCCTCATCCACTTCCGTTTCCTTCGGTTCCACGCCGAGAAGGGCAGCGCTCGCCGCGAAGGCGGCGGCGTTGCCGGACTGCGCCAGAGCATGAAGCGCCTGAACGGCGGCGACGGTGTTCAGGTCGTCGGCAAGCGCGTTCAGTACTGCCTCGTCCGGCGACGCGTCGCCGGCATCCGCCGCTGGCCACTTCGCCAGCAGGCGTTCGGCCTCTTCTAGCCGCTTGATCGAAAAATCGATCGGCTCGCGGTAATGCGTCATCAGCATCGCAAGCCGCAAAACTTCGCCCGGCCACTTCCGACCGCCGAATTTTTCGGTGTGCAGCAGCTCGTAGATGGTGACGAAGTTGCCCTCGGATTTCGACATCTTGCGGCCCTCGACCTGCAGGAAGCCGTTGTGCATCCAGACATTCGACATCGCATCCGTGCCGTGGGCGCAACGGGATTGGGCGATCTCGTTTTCGTGGTGCGGGAAGATCAGGTCCAACCCGCCGCCGTGAATATCGAAGACCTCGCCGAGATAGCGCTGGCTCATCGCCGAGCATTCGATATGCCAGCCCGGACGGCCGCGGCCCCAGGGGCTTTCCCAGCCGGGCTCGTTATGGCTCGAAAGCTTCCAGAGAACGAAGTCGCCGGGGTTCTTCTTGTGCGCATCGACGGCGACGCGCGCGCCGGCCTGTTGCTCATCGAGATTGCGCTTCGAAAGCGCGCCGTAATCCGCCATGGATTTCGTGTCGAACAGCACTTCGCCCTCCGCCTGATAGGCGTGGCCCTTGGCAATCAGCTTTTCGATGATCTCGATCATCTGCGCGATGTTTTCGGTCGCGCGCGGCTGGATGGTCGGATCAAGGCAGCCGAGAGCCGTGGCATCTTCGAGATACTGCGTCTCGGTTTTTTCGGTGACCAGGCGGATCGCCTCGTTCAGCGGCAAGCCGGGGTGGTCGCGCAGAGCCCGCAGGTTGATCTTGTCGTCGACGTCGGTGATATTGCGCGCATAGGTGACGTGCTCGGCGCCATAGACGTGCCTGAGCAGCCGGAACAGCACGTCGAAAATGATGGCGGGCCGCGCATTGCCGATATGGGCGTAGTCATAAACCGTCGGGCCGCAGACGTACATGCGGACGTTGAGCGGATCGATGGGCTTGAAGACCGTCTCTTCGCGCGTCAGCGTATTGTATAGCTTGATTTCCGGCTTCTTCTGTTCCGGCTGGCCGGCCATGTCTATTCTCCCAAAATGCAATGATCCGAAAAATGCCGCGGCCGGCGGGCCGGGGCGTTTCTCATCTTTGGGTATTTGGGAGACGAAAACGGCCAGGCCAGCGAGCGCGCTAGCGAATAATCTTCCGGCAGATAATGCAGGTAACCGTTTTCATGGCGGGTTTTATGGCGCGGGAACGATGTTTGGTCAAGTGGTGCGGCAAGTGCAGGGCTGGGATGGCGAATAATTCGCCATCTTTCCGGCGCAAGCCTTTGCTGCCAAAGGCGGAAGCGGTGGAGCGAGAGAGCATCAGTGAAGAAAGCTGTTCAACGAGCCGTCGTCGGTGCGGCGATTCTAGCGGTCGCATCCGCTTCTTATTTGGCTTACGATTTCGGCATGGTCCGCTTCAATCATCCGTCCATCAAGGACTATCCGATCCAGGGCATCGACGTTAGCCACCATCAAGGCGACATCGACTGGAAGAAGCTCGCCGCTCAACTGAATGTCCGCTTCGCCATCATGAAGGCGACAGAGGGCGGGGATCATAAGGACAGACGATTTGCCCGGAACTGGCAGGCCGCAAAAGAGGCCGGCATCGTGCGCGGGGCATATCACTTCTTCACCTTTTGCCGTCCGGGCCGTGAGCAGGCGCAAAACGTAATGGCGACTGTTCCCAAAGAGCAGGGCACGCTGCCCATCGCGATCGATCTCGAATTTGTCGGCAACTGCGACAAAGTTCCGACGGTCGAGCAGCTGACCGCCGAGGTCAACGCCTTCCTGGCCGAGATCAAGAGCGCATATCCGGAAAAGCCGATATTCTACGTCACGCAGGAATTCTTCGACCGATATCTGAAAGGCAACGAATCCAGCTTCCCGGATCATTATCTCTGGCTGCGCAGCCTATTCAAAGAACCAGAGCAGGAAAAATGCGGCCGCTGGTCGATATGGCAGTTTGCCGACAACGGCAAAATCGATGGCATCGAGGGGCCGGTTGACCTCAACGCGCTCTGCCCCACGGAAACGGGGCTTGCGGCGCTGTTTGCTGAAACAGCCGGCCGGTAGCCCTTATTCCGGCAGCCGGTAATCTACAAGCCTGTTTTCGCGGACGATGAAGAGCTTGCCTGTCTCGGTTACATCCGGGCCGACGAGCGGCAGGATCGCCTTGGCGACTTCGGAAGGATGCGGCAGCGTCGCGGGATTTTCGCCGGGCACGGCCTGGGCGCGCATGGCGGTGCGGGTGGCGCCGGGATCGACGCTGGTGATGCGAAGAGCCGTCGACCGGCTCTCGCCGGCCCAGGTGCGCGCGAGCGCCTCGACCGCGGCTTTCGACGCGGAGTAGGGCCCCCAGAAAGGCCGGCATTTGTGAGCGGCAGCCGACGAGATGATCACGGCGCGGCCGGCGTGCGAGCGCGCAAGCAGCGGATCGACGGAGCGGATCAGCCGCCAGGTGGCCGTGACGTTGATGTTCATCACTTTCTCGAAGGTCTTTGCCTCGATATGGCCGATCGGCGAGATGACGCCGAGCACGCCGGCATTGGCAACGAGGATGTCGAGCTTGCCCCAGCGCTCGAAAATCGAGGCGCCGAGCGCATCGATGGCGTTCATATCCGCAAGATCGAAGGGCACGAGTGTGGCGCTGCCGCCGGCAGCCTTGATCGCGTCGTCAAGCTCCTCGAGGCCGCCGACCGTGCGGGCGCAGGCGATCACGTGGGCTCCGGCCTTTGCCAGTTCCAGCGCCGTGAAGTAGCCGATGCCCCGCGATGCACCGGTGACGAGTGCGATGCGGTCTTTGAGGTCGATGGTCATGATCGTGTCGTCCGTGTCGGTTGCGCGCAAACGCATCCCACCCTGATGAGGGGAAGAGGAGGCGCCGGCGTTCATTCAGGTTTGAAGTCCCTTAGCCGTTGCTGGCCATCACGGCGAGCTTGCGCACGTTGCTCGTGCTTTCCTTGTCGAGCAGGCGTGTCGGGTAGTCGCCGGTGAAATAGTGGTCGGTGAACTGCGGATTGTCGTTGTTGCGATCTTCCCCGCCGACCGCACGATAAAGCCCGTCGATCGAGAGGAATTCGAGCGAATCCGCGCCGATGTAATCGCACATCGCCTTCAGGCTGTTGTACTGGTTGGCAAGCAGCTTGTCGGCGTCCGGCGTATCGATGCCGTAGAAGTCCGGGAAATAGATCATCGGGCTTGCGACGCGGATATGGACTTCCTTCGCGCCTGCGTCGCGGATCATCTGGACGATCTTCAGCGATGTGGTGCCGCGCACGATCGAATCGTCGACGAGGACGACGCGCTTGCCTTGGATCATCGCCCGGTTGGCCGAATGCTTCAGTTTGACGCCGAAGGCGCGGATCTGCTGTGTCGGCTCGATGAAGGTACGGCCGACATAGTGGTTGCGGATGATGCCGTATTCGAAAGGAATGCCGCTCTGCTGAGCGTAACCGAGCGCTGCCGGCGTACCGCCGTCCGGAACCGGCACGACGACATCGGCATCGACCGGGGCTTCCTTGGCGAGATTGATGCCCATGTTCTTGCGGGCGACATAGATGCTGCGGCCGCCGACGACGGAATCAGGGCGAGCGAAGTAAACAAATTCAAAGAGGCAGAGACGCTCCGGCTTCGGCGCTTCGGGCTTGCGCGCGTCGATGGTGATCGAGCCGTCCGGCTGGATTTCGCAGATGACGACTTCGCCGTTTTCGACGTCACGGATGTATTTGGCGCCGATGATGTCGAGCGCACAGGTCTCCGAACAGAAGATAGGCTTGCCGTCGAGCTCGCCCATGACGAGCGGACGGATGCCGATCGGGTCGCGAGCGGCGATCAGCTTCGTGCGGGTCATGGCCAGCATCGAATAACCGCCTTCCATCTGGCGGATCGCATCGATGAAGCGGTCGGAGGAGGAGGCCTGTTTGGAGCGGGCGATCAGGTGGAGGACGACTTCGGTATCCGAGGTCGACTGACAGATCGCGCCGTCGGCGATCAGTTGACGGCGAAGCGTCAGGCCGTTGGTGAAGTTGCCGTTATGGGCGACAGCGATGCCGCCGACTTCCAGTTCGGCAAAGAGCGGCTGGACGTTGCGGAGCGCCACTTCGCCCGTCGTCGAATAGCGCGTGTGGCCGATGGAGATGAAGCCTGGCAGCTTCGCGAGCGTTGCAGGATCGGTATAGTGGTCGCCGACGAGCCCCATGCGCTTTTCGGTATGGAACTGGCGGCCGTCGAAGGTGACGATACCGGCCGCTTCCTGTCCACGGTGCTGGAGAGCGTGAAGCCCCAGAGCCGTCAGCGTTGCTGCATCGGGATGGCCGAGAATGCCGAAGACGCCGCATTCCTCGTGGAGTGTATCTCCATCGAGTTCGTCGTTGATCGTGGAGGAATGGGACTGGTTCATTGATGCGGGCCTTTGCTCTCACAAGAATGGATCGGCTTTTCCATAGCATGATGCCGGATTCAGGCATTTTAAACGGCGGGGGCCCGGCAGAGCAAATGCCCGGCCGGACCCTTATGTCACGTCCCGCTCAAATGGCAATTGCCACGCGGCAGGTCAAGCTGTTGAACACTGTGTCAATTCGACTGCGGCTGCGCGCCGCCCGACGGGGCTGCGCCACCTGCAGGCGCTGTATCATCCGCCGGGGCCTGTTCGCCGGCCGGTGCATTGCTGCCTTGCGTGCCTTCGGCCGGCGGCTGAACCTTCTCGAGCACGCTGGCTTTCACCATCTGTGCGAATTCTTCAGGCAGGACCGATTGCAGCTTTACGACCATCGAGTCAAGGAACGGCTTGGACTTGGCGTTGTTCACCCAAGAGGGCCGGTGATCGGCATCGACGAGCCAGTTCCAGAAGGCCACTGCCACGACCAGAAGCAGTATGCCGCGTGCCGCGCCGAAGAGGAAGCCCAAAGTGCGGTCGAGCGCGCCGATCCGGCTGTCGATGATGAAATCGGCAATCTTCATGGTGATGAACGAGATGACGATCAGCGCAATCAGGAACACGACGGCGGCGGAGCCGACGATCGCGATGCGGTCATCATCGGTGTACCTCTTCGCGTAAGGCACGAGGTACGGATAGAGGTAGTAGGCAGCGGCAGCCGAGCCGCCCCAGCTTGCGATTGACAGCACCTCGCGCGAAAAGCCGCGGACCATCGCCAGGACGGCGGAGAATAGGACGACGCCGATGACAATACCGTCGAAAATCGTGATGGGCATATAAATTCAACTCCAGGACCGCCGCGTGGGTGATACGGTTCGGTCGGGCCTCATTCGTGTGAATCCTATATCATCACCGTTCATGGCAATGAAAGGATCAAACCTCGTCTTCCACACGTCGTAGCGCACCTTTGGATCCGGCAATGCGCACGACCAGATCCGGCAGGCTGTCGATCTCGCTCCAGCGTCCGCCCGAACCCTTCGGCAAATCGACGGATGCTGACGGAAGCAGCGCTGCAGAAAATCCCAGCTTCTCGGCTTCTTTGAGGCGCTGAGGGGTTTGCGCAACCGGACGGACGGCCCCCGACAGGCTGACTTCGCCGAAATAGACGCAATCAGCCGGGAGAGCAATACCGGCAAGCGAGGAAACCAATGCGGATGCGACGGCGAGATCAGCCGCCGGCTCGCTGATACGATAGCCGCCGGCGACATTCAAATAGACGTCATGCTGGCCGAGCCGAACGCCGCAATGGGCCTCGAGCACCGCAAGGATCATCGAAAGTCTGGCGGAATCCCAGCCGACCACGGCGCGGCGCGGCGTTCCGAGCGATGTCGGCGCTACCAGCGCCTGCACTTCGACGAGGATCGGGCGCGTTCCCTCCATGCCGGCAAAGACCGCCGCTCCCGGCGACTTTTCATTGCGCTCGCCGAGGAAAAGTTCAGATGGATTGCCGACCTCGCGCAGGCCGCCGTCGGACATTTCGAAGACGCCGATTTCGTCGGTCGGCCCGAAGCGGTTCTTGACCGTGCGCAGGATGCGGTAGTGATGGCCGCGGTCACCTTCGAAGTAGAGCACGGCGTCGACCATGTGTTCCACCACCCGCGGACCGGCGATCTGGCCGTCCTTGGTGACGTGGCCGACGAGAACCATGGCCGCTCCCGTCTGCTTGGCGAAGCGGATCATCGACTGCACGCCGGTGCGCACCTGCGTGACCGTTCCGGGCGCCGATTCCGCCAGTTCGCTCCAGAGCGTCTGGATCGAGTCGATGATGACGAGGTCCGGCCGCTTGCCGTCGGCGAGGGTCGCGAGGATATCCTCGACATTGGTCTCCGCGGCAAGCATCACGTCAGTATCGGCCGCGCGCAGGCGCTGGGCTCGCAGCCGCACCTGCGCCACGGCCTCTTCGCCCGAGACGTAGATGATCTTGTGGCCGCGGCGCGAAAGCGCTGCCGCTGCCTGCATCAGCAGCGTCGACTTGCCAATGCCGGGATCGCCGCCGACGAGCACCGCCGAGCCGCGCACGAAACCGCCGCCGAGCGCCCGGTCCAGTTCCGAGATGCCGGTATGGATGCGCGGCGCTTCTTCGATCTCGCCGGAAAGCGCCGTCAGCGTCACCGGGCGGCCCTTCTTCGGCGTCCTTGCCGGTCCGCCGCCAATCCCGCCCATAGGATCTTCTTCGACGATGGTGTTCCACTCGCCGCAGTTTTCGCATTTGCCCGCCCAGCGGTTGTGGATCGTGCCGCAGCTCTGGCAGATGAATTGTGTCCTGGCCTTGGCCATCAATGATGCTTTCGTCCATGAGCGACGGCGCGCCCGAATCAGGTTTGCCCTAGATAATGGCCTGCGGGACCGATCAAAACTAATGATTTTCCCATCAGGCGCCCAGGTGGCAGCATGGAAGGATCATCTGAGGGATCGCCAATGCTCGATTATTCGCTCGCCCACTGGATCGCCTTCTTCACCGCCGCCGTGCTTCTGAACCTGTCGCCGGGTCCGGATATGGCTTTTATCCTCGGCCATACGATCAAGAGCGGTACGCGTGCCGGCTTTTCGGCTGTCTTCGGCATCTGGACCGGCGCATGCCTGCACGCGCTTCTCGCAGCCTTCGGCCTTTCGGCGGTACTTGCCGCCTCTGCCGTTGCCTTCTCGGCAGTGAAGTGGATCGGCGCGATCTATCTCGTCTGGCTCGGCATCCAGGCCCTGCGGTCGAGCGGCGAAGGCGGCTTCGTCAAGGCGACAGGCGAAAGGCCGGGCTCAGGACGGATCTACCGGCAAGGCGTGCTCGTTTCGCTGCTCAACCCGAAGGTTGCGATCTTCTTTCTCGCCTTCCTGCCGCAGTTCGTCGTCGAAGGCGCCGGGCCTGCCTGGCTACAGCTTTGCGTGCACGGTGGGCTGATTATCGTCGTGGCCGCCTTCATAGAGCCGCCGCTGATCCTGGCTGGAGGGCGGCTTGCCGATCTGATCAAACGCAACAGGAGGGTCGGCCTCTGGCTCGATCGCGGGCTTGGCACGCTGTTCGTTGCCCTCGGCGTGCGGCTCGCTTTGACAAGCCGCTGAGCCGGACCTCATTCTTCGCTGACGTATTTTCGCTCATACCGCAACCCGACGCCTGCCAGCATCTCGTAGCCGATCGTGCCTGCCGCCCGTGCCGCATCGTCAACGGGGATGTTCCTGCCGAAGAGCTCGATGTAATCGCCGGCACGAATGAGGTTTTCCGGTAGGTCGGTCACATCGAAGATGGAAAGGTCCATGGTGATGCGCCCGGCGACCGGCACGGTGTAGCCCTCAAAGAAGCCTTGGCCGCCCTGCGGCACGGCTTGGCGAAGCGGGATGCCGCCGCTCGACTGGCTGCGCATGTAGCCGTCGGCATAACCGGCGGAAACGACGGCGAGGCGGCTATCGCGGTCAAGCCTCAGCGTCCGGCCGTAACTCACGGATTCGCCAGCGCGCACGGTGCGGACCTGGATCACGCGGGCCTGCGCGGTCGCAACCGGCCGCATGGGGTTCGCCATGCCGCTCACCGCTTCGCCGCCGTAGATGGCAATGCCGGGGCGCGTCAGGTCGAAATGATAATCCTCGCCGAGAAAGATGCCGCCGGATGCTGCGAGGCTTGATTCGATACCTTCATATGCGGCGCTAACCTTGCGGAATGATTCGAGCTGCTGCTTGTTCATCTGCGATGAAGGATCGTCGCCGCAGGCGAGATGGCTCATGACCAGAACCGGGGCGAAGCTGGCCGGGCGGGAGACGTCATCAGCCAGCGCAAGCGCTTCGTCGATATGAAGGCCGAGCCGGTTGAAGCCGGTATCGACATGCAGCGCGCAAGGGTAATCGCCATACTCCGATAGCACCGCCATCCAAAAGGCGAGCTGCTCCTCGGAGGAGATGACCGGCACGAGGTCGTTTTCAAAGAAGCGTCGTTCAGTGCCTGGCCAGATGCCGGCGAGCACGAAGATGCGCGCATCGGGCGCGTAGAGGCGCAGCGTCACGCCTTCATCGACCGTTGCGACGAAGAAGTCGCGGGCGCCCGCGATGTAGAGCGCTTCCCCAGCGTCCTCGATGCCCATGCCATAGGCGTCGGCCTTCACCACCGCGGATGCGCGCGCCCTTTTGGAGCGCCGTGCCATGTCCCGCCAGTTTTCCGTCAGCGCAGTCAGGTCGACAATCAGCCGCATGCCGGCGGAAGCAAACCTGTCTTCTTCGGAGGCGGCGGAAATTTCAGTCATGAATCCACATAAAAAAATGGCCGGAGATGAGTCTCCGGCCAGTCTAAAGGTCAATTTGGTCAATAGGAAGTCCACGGCCGCACTGCAGCAGGAAACCGGAACGGCTCAGTGTTCCTCGTACTGGATGAAGGACGGGTCGGCGAGGTCGGCAAAGCGCGTGAACTCCGCCTGGAAGGCAAGTTTTACTGTGCCGGTCGGGCCGTGACGCTGCTTAGCGATGATGACGTCCGCCGTGCCCTTCACCTTGTCGAACAGCCCTTCCCACTCCGCATATTTCGGATCGGCCGGATCGCGGGGTTCCATGTTCTTGACGTAATATTCCTCGCGGAACACGAAGAGCACGACGTCGGCGTCCTGCTCGATCGAGCCCGATTCACGCAGGTCGGAGAGCTGCGGGCGCTTGTCGTCGCGGCTTTCGACCTGACGCGAAAGCTGTGAGAGCGCGATGATCGGAACGTTCAGTTCCTTGCCGAGGGCTTTCAGGCCGGTGGTGATCTGGGTGATTTCCTGGACGCGGTTCTCGTTCGACTTACCCGAGCCGGTCATCAGCTGCACGTAGTCGACAACCAGCACGTCGAGGCCGCGCTGGCGCTTGAGCCGCCGGGCGCGGGCGGCAAGCTGGGCGATGGAGATGCCGCCGGTCTGGTCGATGTAAAGCGGCACCTTCTGCATCATCATCGAGCAGGCGACGAGTTTTTCGAAGTCCGCGTCGTTGATGTCGCCGCGGCGGATTTTCGAGGAGGAGACTTCCGTCTGCTCGGAGATGATGCGGGTGGCGAGCTGTTCCGACGACATTTCGAGCGAGTAGAAGCCGACGACGCCACCGTTCTTCGCCTTCATGCTGCCGTCGGATTGGACTTCGCCCTCATAGGCGGCGGCGATATTGTAGGCGATATTGGTTGCAAGCGAGGTCTTGCCCATGCCCGGGCGTCCGGCAAGGATAATCAAGTCGGAGCGCTGCAGTCCGCCCATCTTCGAATCGAGCGAATGGATGCCGGTCGAAATGCCCGAGAGGCCGCCGTCGCGCTCCTTGGCGACTGCCGCCATGTCGATCGCCAGCGCCACGGCGTCGTTGAAGGCCTGGAAGCCGCCGTCATAGCGGCCGTTTTCGGCAAGCTCGAAGAGGCGGCGTTCGGTATCTTCGATCTGCGTCTGCGGCGGCATGTCGAGCGGTGCGTCATAGGCGATGTTGACCATGTCCTCGCCGATGGTGATCAGCGCCCGGCGCAGCGCCAGATCGTAGATCGCGCGCCCGTAGTCCTCGGCGTTGATGATTGTCACGGCTTCGCGGGCAAGGCGCGCGAGATATTCGGAGACCGTCATGTCGCCGACCTTCTCGTCGGCCTTCAGGAAGGTCTTGATCGTCACCGGATTGGCGATCTTGCCCATACGGATGATGTCGCCCGCGACCTCGAAAATCTTGCGGTGGAGCGGTTCATAGAGATGGATCGGCTTTAGGAAGTCGGACACCCGGTAATAGGCGTCGTTGTTCATGAGGATGGCACCCAGAAGCGCCTGCTCGGCTTCGATGTTGTTGGGTGCTTCGCGGTAGTGCTGCTCTGCTGGAGCAACGGCGGCAATCTTTCGCGCGGCGTCGTTCATCTTGATCCGTTCTGTCTTTTCCGTTCCCGGATTTGAAGGCTCGCCAAGGCAAATGCAAGTGCAGCTCAGCAACAGCCTTGGGCCTGTCGTGAAATCCGCAACGCTTTGCACATTGTTCGACTTCTCCACAGCGCTGATGGCCGCCAGGGAGAAAATATTGCCGATGTCACCTTGAGGACACGGCATAAAAACCGCGACTCATTCCAACCGAGAACATTTTAGCCTGAATGCCTTGAGCGTGGCACTTGAAAAGACCTCTGAAGTCGATTAGACAGAGGAAATATAATTAGTGCGCTAACTAAATAATGGGGAATCTATGGGGAATATGCTTCTCAGGCGGGAACTCATTGAGGACATCGCTGCGTTTACCCGAAAATTGAGAGCGACGTTCGATTCCCTAGTGCGTGAGAGAAACATGACACTGCCGCGCGCGCGAGTCTTTTTTACGCTCAACAAGAAGGACGGCATCAATCAGCGAGAACTGGCCGAACGGCTGGAACTCGAAACGCCGACGCTGGTCCGGATCCTGGACGCGATGGAGGCGCAAGGCTTCCTTGAACGCCGTGTCGCCGGTTCCGATCGCCGCGCCAAGGAGATCTACATGACGGATGCGGGAAGGGCCGTCGCCGGCGAGGTCGAGGATCTTGCCGCAGACGTGCGCGCCCGGGTCGTCGCCGGCATTTCCGAAAGTGACTTGAGGACGACGCTGAGCGTCATCCGCGCCATGCAGGCAAACCTGCTCGCAGTTCGCGGGCAATGACAACCGCGGCCAATTGACAAACGCAAGAAGCCCGGCCTGGAGCCGGGCTTCTGCTTTGTGAAGTAAACGTGCGAAGCTTATGCTTCGTCTTCGGCGTTGCCGTCGGCATCCGGATCGAAGAAGTCTTCCGCACGAAGGGCGTCTTCATCAACGCCGTAGATCGCGTCGACGGAGGTGAGCGTCTCGCCCTTTGCCTGTCGCTCGGCTTCGTCGGCGGAGCGGGCAACGTTGAGATTGACGTGGATTTCGACTTCGGCGTGAAGCTGCAGTTCGACCTTGTGGATACCGATCGCCTTGATCGGCGTGTTCAGGTGAACCTGGTTGCGGCCGATGTTGAAGCCTTCGGCGGCCAGGATTTCAACGACGTCGCGGGCAGCAACCGAGCCGTAGAGCTGGCCGGTTTCACCGGCAGAGCGAACGACGATGAAGGACTTGCCGTTAAGGACGTCGGCGACCTTCTGGGCCTCCGACTTGCGCTCGAGGTTGCGGGCTTCGAGCGTTGCGCGTTCGGATTCGAAACGGGCCTTGTTGGCGGCGTTGGCGCGCAGTGCCTTGCCGAGCGGCAGGAGGTAGTTGCGTGCAAAGCCGTCGCGAACCTTGACGGTTTCGCCCATCTGGCCGAGCTTGGAGATGCGCTCGAGAAGAATGACTTCCATCTTTGTTTTCCTTTCGTGTCTCTAGGTTTTCTTGTCTGTGGATTGAGGGGCATCGGCATTCTTGTTCGGGGTCAGGGCAATCGCCTTGCGCGTATCGGACAGACCGACGACAAGAATGAAAAACGCTGGCAGCATCAGAACGATCGATGCCAGGTAGCAGAGGACGAGCGCCGGCAGGCGCCAGTCCTTGCCGCGCGTGCGGAAATGCAGCGCGGCGAAGCCGGAAAGCAGGAAGCCGGCGCCAAAGGTGCCGACGACAGTTGCTCCGATCATCGCCGGAACGCCGCCGAAGAAGGTGGCGGCAAGACCAGCGAGGAAGACGAAGATCGCGTTGCGGTTCATGCGCAGCGCGGACGGAATGTCCTCGCGCGGGCGAAGCGCGCGGCCGGACGCATTCACGATGCGTGCCGCGATATAGTAGGCCGCAAACAGCATCAGCACCCACATCGCGCCCTGAATGGCGGGCAGCATCAGGAGCAGCAGCGACTTGGTCTGCGCGGTGGCCGTGTCATTGAATGTGAAATCCGGCTGTTGCTGCGCAAAGGAACCGAAAAGTGCATCGACCATCTGGCCGATAAGTTCCGGGCCATAGCCGATCATGTAGCCGGTCACGATGACGGCGAGCGTCACCAGGCCGCAGAGATGCAGCAGGATGTCGGAGAGCGGATACCAGGCCGTCAGGTGTTCCGGGCCGCCGAGCTCGGCGGCGGGGCGCGCAAGGTTTGCCAGGTGGCTGATCCAGCCGGCGGGAATCAGCGTCACCAGCGTCATCATCAGCGCGAAAGTCGGAGAGCCGGCCGCAGCACCGAAGGCGGCAGCGGTGAAAACGGCAGAGATTGCCGCGGCATTGCCCCAGCCGAGGCCCACGAGAAGGATGGGCAGGGCGGAAGCGGCGTAGAGCAGGGCGCTGAACGACAACTGGGCGCTCGCGCCGAGCGCGAGGAGCGCGGCGGTCAATCCGGCGAGCGCGCCGGTCAGCAGCCTCTTGAAGTTCATTTTGGTCACGTCGCTGTCCTGCTTCATCAAGCAGTTAGAGGATGTATCCTGAATCAAATTCAGAAAAACCCGCCTCAACATGGGTTTTCAGGATTCCGATCCGCGCCCACCGCGGAAGGGATGCGACCCCCTGGTTTGGGACCAGAGGGCCGCGATAGCAAATTAAGCTACGACGTACGGCAGCAGGCCGAGGAAGCGGGCGCGCTTGATCGCCTGGGCGAGTTCGCGCTGCTTCTTCTGCGAAACAGCCGTGATGCGGGACGGAACGATCTTGCCGCGCTCGGAAATGTAACGCTGCAGAAGACGGACGTCCTTGTAGTCGATCCGCGGAGCATTCGCGCCCGAGAACGGGCAGGTCTTGCGGCGGCGGTGGAACGGGCGGCGGACCGGAGCGGAGGAAGCTTCAGACATATCTCAAATCTCCTTATACGCGGTCTTCGCGCGGACGGCGCGGACGGTCTTCACGGTCGCCGAAGCCACCTTCGCGCGGCGGGCGCGGGCCACGGTCGAAACCGCCTTCGCGCGGGCCACGGGCGCCGTCACGCGGGCCGCGGTCGTCGCGGTCGCGCTTCTGCATCATGGCAGACGGGCCTTCTTCGTGCTTTTCGACAGCAAGGGTCATGTAACGCAACACATCTTCGCTGATGCGCATCTGGCGTTCCATTTCTTGGACGGCAGCTGGCGGTGCATCGATGTCCATCAGGGCGTAGTGAGCCTTGCGGTTCTTCTTGATGCGGTAGGTGAGGGACTTAAGACCCCAGTTTTCGATGCGCCCGACTTTGCCGCCGTTAGCTTCGATCACGCCCTTGTACTGTTCTACGAGGGCATCGACCTGCTGAGCGGAAATATCCTGCCGGGCAAGGAATACATGTTCATAAAGAGCCATGACAGCTTTGCCTTTCTTGCGTTGGTTCAACCCGATATTCGGCGGCTAAGCCTCAACGACTGCTCCTGATTGGGCTGAACCCAGGCAAGAAAGCGTTTCCGAGACGGTCGAGAGCGGAGACACGGGAGGCTGGAACGCTTCCGTTCCGAACGATTTCCAAAGAAACCGGCCCTCCGTTCAGCCACCAGCCAGAAGACCGGGTTTGCGAACAGGGGCGCTTATACGGATTTTTCGGCGAAAGGCAAGCGTTCGGATACAATTAGACAGGGCCATCTTGCCGTTACAGTCATCTTGAGGGCAAATTCTTCTACGTCAGAAAGGAGTTTTCCACGGCTAAACCTCGGCTTTTTGCTCGCAGTGCCAGGCCCATAATCTTTTCCACGGGCTTGCGCACCGTGAAAACCGTTCTGTCGCCGATATAGTCGTGAGCGCTTTCGAATTCGATGAGATCCGACAGGCCAGCCCGGAACCCGGCCCGGCTTTCTATAAGCGCCTGGCCGAAAGGCATGCGACAGGCACCGATCTGGAAGCGTTCATCAAGGAAGGACGCAGTCTTCACAAGGGGATAGACCTTTAATTCTCCGCAGCCGCAGGAAGCAGATGTTCCGGGCTTGGTTTATGCGAAGTCAGCAGCGCTCGTCACAGCGGCATCGGATATTGCCTGTGGACCTTTTCGATCTCGGAGAGGACGTCGCTCGGGAGTTTCACCTCGACCGCGCTCAGATCGATCTTCAGCTGCTCCATCGTCGTTGCGCCGATGATGACAGAGGTCATGAAGCGGCGGGTGAGGCAGAAGGCAAGCGCCATGGCTGCCGGATCAAGTCCGTGCCTCGCTGCAATCTCGACAAAGGCCCTGGTGGGCGCTTCCTGCAGCGGCTGCAACCGGCCGCCGAGATCGCCGTTAATCGTAGCGCGCGATCCTTCCGGCCTGACGCCATCCAGATATTTTCCGGTCAGCAGGCCAGCCGCAAGCGGTGAATAGGCGAGCAGGCCGACATCCTCGTGATGCGACAGTTCCGCCATATCCAGGTCGAAGTGGCGGTAGAGCAGGCTGTATTCGTTCTGGATGCTGGCGATGCGTGGAAGGCCCTTCTGCTCGGAGAGCGTCAGGTATTTCTGCGTGCCCCATGCAGTTTCATTGGACAGGCCGACGGCGCGCACCTTGCCTTCCCTCACGAGCATATCCATCGTCTCGAGGATATCGGTGATGTTGGCGACAGCCTTTGCCCGATCCTGCTTGAAGGGGTCGTAATGCCAGTTCTGCCGGAAGTGGAAATGCCCACGGCTCGGCCAATGGATTTGGTAGAGATCGATGTAATCGGTCTGCAGCCGCTTGAGGCTCGCTTCGACGGCAAGCTTGATATTCTTGGCGTCGGCACCTTCCCCGCCCCGGATATAGGAGCGTCCAGGCCCCGCGACCTTTGTCGCCAGCACGATGTCGTTGCGCTTGCCGGTCGTTGCGAACCAGCTGCCGATATAGTCCTCGGTGCGCCCCTGTGTTTCCGCCGAAACGGGAGTTGTCGGGTAAAGCTCGGCGGTATCGAAGAAGTTGACGCCTTTCTCGACGGCGTAATCCATCTGTTCGTGCGCTTCGGTTTCGGTGTTCTGCGTGCCCCACGTCATGGTGCCGAGGCAGATTTGCGAAACGGAAATATCGGTGCGGCCTAATCTATTAAACTTCATGGGAACCTTGAAAACGGAAGAGCGGAGCTAGCCGGGGAGGGCGGCGCAAATTTAGGCGCGAATTGACCAGGCGCAAGGAAAAAATCGCGGCTTTTCGCGCCTGCGAAGGCTCTGGAGACCCTGGCAGCGCTATTGACTCTGCCCGCAAGAACGTCAATTGGAGGCGAAATAGTCCAAATTGACATAATAAGGGACATTAGATGACCGTCGCTTTCACATTTCCCGGCCAGGGAAGCCAGGCCGTGGGCATGGGCAAGGAACTCGCGGAAAATTTTTCCGAGGCCCGTTCCGTCTTCGAAGAGGTTGACGATGCGCTCGGCGAAAAGCTTTCAACGATCATGTTCGAAGGGCCGGAAGATACGCTGACGCTGACGGCCAATGCCCAGCCGGCGCTGATGGCGGTATCGCTTGCGGTGGTCCGTGTCCTTCAGGCAAAGGGTCTCGACCCCAAGTCGAAGGTGTCCTACGTTGCCGGTCATTCGCTCGGCGAATATTCCGCACTCTGCGCCGCCGGCACTTTCTCACTCGCCGAAACCGCGCGTCTACTGCGTATTCGCGGCAACGCCATGCAGGCTGCCGTTCCGGTCGGCGTTGGCGCCATGGCGGCGATCATCGGGCTGGAACATGCCGATGTCGTGGCCGTTTGCGAAGCTGCGTCGGCCGCTGGTGCGTGCCAGATCGCCAACGATAACGGCGGCGGCCAGATCGTCATCTCCGGCGAAAAGTCCGCAGTCGAAAAAGGCGCGGCACTGGCAACCGAGAAGGGAGCCAAGCGTGCGATCCTTCTACCGGTTTCCGCTCCCTTCCACTCCTCACTGATGGCGCCGGCTGCCGAGGCGATGCGCGAAGCGCTCGCGGGCGTTTCAAAGTCCAACCCGGTCGTGCCACTGATCGCCAACGTTCGCGCCGCGCCGGTGACAGACGCCGATGAGATAGCCAGGCTTCTCGTCGAGCAGGTCACGGGCCAGGTCCGCTGGCGCGAAACGGTGGAATGGTTTGCCGCAAACAATGTCACGACGCTTTATGAACTCGGCTCTGGTAAGGTGCTGACCGGCCTTGCGCGCCGCATCGACAAGACGGTGAACGGCATTGCCGTCAATACGCCCGCCGATATCGACGCGGCCGTCGCCGCCCTCATGGCCTGATTGGTTTCACCAGATATAAGGAACGCATCCATGCTCGATCTTTCCGGCCGCAAGGCGCTCGTCACCGGTGCATCTGGCGGCATCGGCGAGGAAATCGCCCGCATTCTCCACAAACAGGGCGCCGTCGTCGGCCTTCACGGCACGCGCGTCGAAAAGCTCGAAGCGCTGGCAAACGAGCTTGGCGACCGCGTCAAGATATTCCCGGCAAACCTCTCCGACCGTGACGAGGTCAAGGCACTCGGCGTCAAGGCCGAGGCCGAGCTCGAGGGTGTCGATATTCTGGTGAACAACGCAGGCATCACCAAGGACGGCCTCTTCGTCCGGATGAGCGACGAGGACTGGGATAACGTCATCGAGGTCAACCTGACAGCGATGTTCCGCCTGACGCGCGAGCTGACGCATCCGATGATGCGCCGTCGCTACGGCCGCATCATCAACATCACCTCGGTGGTCGGTGTCACCGGCAACCCGGGTCAAGCGAACTACTGCGCCTCCAAGGCCGGCATGATCGGCTTCACCAAGTCGCTCGCCCAGGAGATCGCGACCCGCAACGTGACCGTCAATTGCGTCGCGCCGGGCTTCATCGAATCGGCCATGACCGGCAAGCTGAACGACAAGCAGAAGGAAGCGATCATGGGCGCAATCCCGATGAAACGCATGGGCACGGGTGGCGAAGTGGCGTCCGCCGTTGCCTATCTCGCCTCCTCCGAAGCCGCCTACATGACGGGTCAGACGCTGCACGTAAACGGCGGCATGGCCATGATCTGAAACAGAAACTGGCCCTGTTTGCGTTTTTCGGCGGAATAGCGTGTTGAGCAATGGAACAGGGTTGATTTTCAGGCTTTGCGGCAGACATAAACCGTGTTAAGCGGGCCATGACTGTCACAGTCGTTCCGGGAAACAAGGCGGACCGGCGGGCGTTTTGCCAGCGGGGAACATCTTAGAGAGCCGGGCTAACGAGTTTGCTGAAAGTGCCGAAAAGGCGCCGAAGGCTGAACCAGGGTAGGGATGCCGGAAGGCATTCTCATCAGGATATAAGGTCGAGGAAACCGACATGAGCGATATCGCAGAACGCGTAAAGAAAATTGTTATTGATCATCTTGGCGTCGATGCCGAGAAGGTTGTCGAGAGCGCCAGCTTTATCGACGATCTGGGCGCTGACTCGCTCGACACGGTCGAACTGGTCATGGCCTTCGAAGAAGAATTCGGCGTAGAAATTCCAGACGACGCAGCAGACTCGATCCTCACGGTCGGCGACGCAGTAAAGTTCATTGAAAAGGCCCAGGCTTAATCCTGTGTGATTTTCAAAGGGCGGGCCATGAGTCCGCCCTTTTTGTTTGTGCATTGCTTTAGCAAAAGAACAGGCGGGGAAGCTGTCGATGAGACGGGTCGTCATCACAGGTACCGGTATGGTATCACCCTTGGGATGCGGAACTGAAGTGACGTGGTCGCGGTTGCTCGCCGGCCGCAGCGGCGCCCGCCTTGTCACCGAATTCGAGGTGGACGATCTCCCTGCCAAGATTGCCTGCCGCATTCCGGTTGGTGATGGTACAGAGGGCACCTTCAACCAGGATGACTGGATGGAGCCGAAGGAACAACGCAAGGTCGATCCCTTCATCATCTACGGCATGGCCGCTGCCGACATGGCGCTGAATGACGCCGGCTGGCATCCAGAGAACGACGAGGACCAGATCGCGACCGGCGTGCTGATCGGCTCCGGCATCGGCGGCATCGAGGGTATCGTCGAGGCGGGTTACACGCTTCGCGATAAGGGCCCGCGCCGCATCTCGCCCTTCTTCATTCCCGGCCGCCTGATCAACCTCGTATCCGGCCAGGTCTCGATCCGCCACAAGCTTAGGGGGCCGAACCACTCGGTCGTCACCGCCTGCTCGACTGGCGCGCACGCCATCGGTGATGCTGCCCGTATGATCGCGCTCGGCGATGCCGATGTCATGGTCGCGGGCGGGACGGAATCGCCGGTCAGCCGCATCTCGCTTGCGGGCTTTGCTGCCTGCAAGGCGCTTTCCACGCAGCATAACGACGATCCTGAGAAAGCATCGCGTCCCTACGATCGCGACCGCGACGGCTTCGTCATGGGCGAAGGTGCCGGTATCATCGTTCTCGAAGAGCTGGAACATGCCAAGGCGCGTGGCGCGAAGATCTACGCCGAAATCGTCGGCTATGGCCTCTCGGGCGACGCCTACCACATCACTGCGCCGGCGGAAGACGGTGACGGGGCGCAGCGCTGCATGGCCATGGCGCTGAAGCGCGCCGGACTGACGGCTGCAGATGTCGATTATATCAATGCGCATGGCACGTCGACCATGGCCGATACGATCGAGCTTGGCGCCGTCGAGCGTCTGGTCGGCAATGCGGCATCGAAGATTTCGATGTCTTCGACCAAGTCGGCGACCGGCCATCTGCTGGGCGCAGCCGGGGCCATCGAGGCGATCTTCGCGACGCTTGCGATCCGCGACAATGTCGCTCCGCCGACGCTCAACCTCGATAATCCCGAGCGCGAAACGGCGATCGATCTTGTCCCGCACAAGGCTCGTCAGCGAGAAATCAATGTTGCGCTCTCGAATTCCTTCGGATTCGGCGGTACGAATGCATCGCTGGTGCTGCGCCGCTATACTGCCTGAAGGCGGTTTTTGACAGGACGGAGGACGGGCAAGTACCTTTCGCGAGGGTGGCCTACCTGTTTTTTGCCGTATTGCTTCTTAAAACAGCGGACAGGGCCAAGTTTAGAGGATTGCCGGTGAGCGATACGAATCAGAGCAACGACGCGGCGGGCCACAACGGCCATCCGGCGCAGAACGGGCCGATCATTCCGAAGTCGCCCAATGAAGCGCTGCGCCCGGAACGCGTTCCGGAGCCGCCGAAGCGCTCGAAGAAGGCGCGCAGCCAGGTCGTCATCTTCCTGAACTTCCTGATGACGATGGTCGTGCTTGCCTGCGCCGCCGGCATCTTCGCCTTTTACTACGCGATCTCCAGTTACCAGGACCCCGGTCCGTTGGAGACGAACACCAATTTCATCGTGCGCAACGGCGCGGGCCTTTCGGAAATCGCCACCAATCTTGAGCGCAACAACATCGTCTCCGACGCCCGCATCTTCCGCTATCTCACGGCGACATACCTGAACGAGGGGGAGAGCCTGAAGGCCGGCGAATACGAGATCAAGGCGAAGGCTTCCATGAACGACATCATGGAACTGCTGAAGTCCGGTAAATCGATCCTCTATTCGATCTCCTTCCCGGAGGGCCTGACGGTGCGCCAGATGTTCAACCGCATGAGCGGGGATACCGTCCTCGAAGGCGAGCTGCCGACGGCGCTGCCGCCCGAAGGCAGCCTGCGTCCCGATACCTACAAGTTCTCCCGCGGCACGAAACGCTCCGAGATCATCGACCAGATGGCTGCAGAGCAGAAAAAGCTCGTCGACCAGATCTGGGAGAAACGCGATCCTTCGGTCTCGCTGAAATCCAAGGAAGAGTTCGTCGTACTTGCTTCGATCGTCGAGAAGGAGACTGGCATTCCCGACGAGCGCGCGCATGTCGCATCCGTTTTCCTCAACCGGCTCGCCAAAGGCATGCGGCTTCAATCCGATCCGACGATCATCTACGGCCTCTTCGGTGGTGACGGCAAGCCTGCCGACCGGCCGATCTACCTGTCGGACCTGAAGAAGGAAACGCCGTACAACACTTACATGATCAAGGGCCTGCCGCCGACGCCAATCGCAAATCCCGGCCGTGATGCCCTGGAAGCAGCGGCCAATCCCTGGAAGACGGCGGACCTCTATTTCGTTGCCGACGGCACCGGCGGCCACGTTTTTGCGGCGACGCTCGAAGAGCACAATGCCAACGTCAAGCGCTGGCGCAAGCTCGAAGCTGACAAGGGCGCCGATCCGAATATCGTGGTTGACGGCCAGCCGGAGGCCCAGGCCGAGCCGGCGGCTCAGCAGAAGAAAAAGAAGACGAACTGATTTCGGAGGCTCGGATGGCTTTGCAGTCCATGACCGGTTTTGCGCGGCGCGAGGGAACGAGCGGGCGCTGGCGCTGGGCTTGGGAACTGCGGTCGGTAAACGGCAAGGGGCTCGACCTGCGCCTTCGCCTGCCGCCGGGCCTTGAGCGCATGGAAACAGATGTTCGCCGCATTATGGGCGAACAGTTCAGCCGCGGCAACATGCAGGCCAACCTCTCGGTTTCGGCAGCCGAAAACCGCTTCGAAACGGTTCTCAATCAGGACGCTCTGGCCAATGTGCTTGCAATGCGTGACCAGCTTGCAGGCGTCATCGATCCGGCGCCTCTGACCCTCGATACGCTGCTTTCGATCCGCGGTCTCGTCGAGTTTCGCGAGACGCAGGACAGCGAAGAAGAAATCGCCGCCCGCGATGCGGACGTCACCAAGGGCCTGCTGGCTGCACTTGCTGACCTCAAGCTCATGCGGGAACAGGAGGGGGCTGCTCTGTCTCGCGTGCTGCTCAATCATGTCTCGACGATCGAGGACCTGACGCACGTGATCGAACGCGACCCGTCGCGCACGCCGCAGGAGATTTCCGCGCGCGTCAAGGCGCAGGTTGCCTTGCTGATGGACGGAGCGGGCGCGCTCGACCGCGACAGGCTGCATGCGGAGGCGGCTCTGCTTGCGACGAAGGCCGATCTGCGCGAGGAAATCGACCGGCTGAAGGCGCATGTCGCGGCCGCACGGGATCTGTTGGACCGCGGCGGCCCGGTCGGCCGCAAGCTCGATTTCCTTGCACAGGAATTTAACCGCGAATCGAATACCATCTGTTCGAAGTCGAATGCCTCGGCGGTCACTGCCGCGGGCATCGAACTGAAAGTCGTCATCGACCAGTTCCGCGAACAGGTCCAGAATCTGGAGTAGGACATGAAGCCGGCGAAAGCCTCGCCCGTTCCGATCGCTCGCCGCGGTCTGATGCTCGTCATCTCGTCGCCTTCGGGCGCGGGAAAGTCGACGATTGCGCGGACGCTGCTTGCCCAGGATAGCCAGATCGGCCTCTCCGTCAGCGTGACGACCCGCCAGCGGCGCCCAAGCGAGGTCGAGGGCATTCACTACCACTTCAAGAGCATCCGCGAATTCGAGCGACTGCGCGATTCCGATGCGCTGTTGGAATGGGCTGAAGTGCACGGCAATTTCTACGGCACGCCGCGCGAACCGGTGGAAGCAGCGATGGCCGAAGGCCGCGATATGCTTTTCGACATCGATTGGCAAGGCGCCCAGCAGCTGCAGGAGAAGATGTCGGCAGATGTCGTATCCATCTTCGTTCTGCCGCCGACGATGACCGAATTGCAATCACGGCTTCACCGCCGCGCGGAAGATTCGGAAGAGGTCATCGCCCAGCGGCTTGCCAATTCGCGCGCCGAAATCGCCCATTGGCGGGAATATGACTATGTCATCGTCAACGACGATCTCGATACTGCCTTCGACGCCGTGCAGGCGATCGTGAAGGCCGAGCGCCTGCGCCGCGACCGGCGGCACGGCATCTACGATTTCGTCACCAAACTGCTGGAAGAGACGCCGGTTCTTTAAAGCGAATTCGCGAGCAGGCAGAATTCCCCGACGGATAGTGTTTCGGCGCGGCGCTGCGGGTCTATACCCACCTTGTTGAGCAGGCTCTCGCCGCCGAGCGGCTTGAGGCTCTGGCGAAGCATCTTGCGCCGCTGACCGAAGGCCGCATGTGTTACTCTTTCAAGATTGGCGACGGCGCAGGGGATGGGGTTTGCCTTCGGCGTCAGATGCACCACCGTCGATGTCACCTTCGGAGGCGGCGTGAAGGCTTGCGGCGATACGTCGAAAGCCATGCGGGCATCGGCGCGCCAGCCGCAGAGTACGCCGAGGCGGCCATAGTGGTCGTCATCCTGTTCAGCGACTATGCGCTCGCCGACTTCTTTCTGGAACATCAGCGTCAAGGATTCCCAAAACGGCGGCCACTCTTTTGGCAGCAGCCAATTTACCAGCAGTTGCGTGCCGACATTGTACGGAAGGTTGGCGATGATCTTGACGGGTCCCCCAGGCGCCAGCGCCTCGAAATCGGTCTTCAGCGCATCGCCGCCGATGACCTCGAGCCTGCCAGGATAATGAGCGGATATTTCCGCCAGTGCTGGCAGGCAGCGCGGATCACGCTCGACGGCAATCACCTTCTTCGCGCCCAGCGCCAGGATGGCGCGCGTCAGCCCGCCGGGTCCAGGTCCCACTTCAAAGACGGTGCAGCCTTCAAGCGATCCTGCCGTGCGGGCAACCTTTTGCGTCAGGTTGAGGTCGAGAAGGAAGTTTTGCCCGAGTGCCTTGCGCGCGTCGAGGCCGTGACGCTGGATCACGTCGCGAAGCGGCGGCAGACCATCGAGCGCAGCCATCAGCGGTGTTCCGCGGGACGACTGAGATGGGCTGCAAGCTTGAGGGCGGCAATCAGGCTATTTTCGCGCGCGATGCCCTTGCCGGCAATGCCAAAGGCTGTGCCATGATCCGGCGATGTCCGCACGAAAGGCAGGCCGAGCGTCACATTGACGGAATCGTCGAAGCCGAGCGCCTTGACCGGGATCAGGGCCTGATCATGATACATGCAGACCGCGACATCATACCGGGCGCGAGCCTCGTCGTGGAACATGGTATCGGCGGGCAGGGGGCCGATCGCGTCGATGCCCTCGGAGCGCAGAAGCTGTATGGCGGGATGAATGATGTCTTCGTCCTCGCGCCCCATCGTTCCGTTTTCGCCGGCATGCGGATTGAGACCGGCGACGGCAAGGCGTGGCCTTTCGATGCCGAAGCGGCGCCTGAGATCGGAATGCGCGATACGGCAGGTCTCTGCGATCAATTCACCGCTCAAAGCCTGCGGCACGTCCTTGATCGGGATGTGAATGGTAACTGGTATCGCCCGCAACTTCGGTCCGGCAAGCATCATCACCGGCCTGACCGGATTGCCGGTCGCGCGGCTCGCGAGATCAGCAAGGAATTCGGTGTGCCCCGGAAACTTGAAGCCGGCCTCGTAAAGAACAGCTTTGGCGATGGGATTGGTGACGACTCCCGCTGCCTCGCCCTTGACGACGAGCGATACGGCCGTTTCGATCGCAGCGATCGTACCCGTTGCAGTCGCGACATGCGGCTCGCCGGCAGCCACCTCGACGCCCGCAGGAACAGGCAGGACGGGGAGAGCACCGGCAAAGACATCCGCGGCCGTTGCGGCGTTCGCTTCGGCTATCACGACGGAAAGATCGAGCTGCCGTGCTCTTGCCGCCAGCACATCAGGATCGCCGATCAGAAAGAAGGCCGGCAGGCCGAGCTCACGCCGCCTCAGCCAGGCCATCAGGGTTATGTCCGGGCCGATGCCGGCCGGATCGCCTTGCGTCAGCGCAAGGGGGCGCGAAAACGGAGTAGCCACGGCGGTCAGCGATAGATGATCTGCGCCTTCTTGCGCAGCTCTTCGAGATATTTGGTAGCGTTTTCGTTTTCCGGGGCGCTCTTGCCAGCCTTGGCCTTGTCGAGATCCTCCTGGCGGAACACGATCTCAGCGGCGGTGTCGTCGGATACCTCGCGCTGGCTGCAGATTGCAAGATATTCCACGCCCTTTTCTGTCACGCGGGTCGCCGTGGTATTTCCCTTGGCCTGCTCGATCAGCGGCTTCCACTCGGCCGGAAGTTCCGGTGCCAGCACGCGGCCGAGTTCGCGGACTGATACGTCACGCATCGTTGCTGCAAAGACCTTTGCCTGTTCGCAGCCTGGAAATTTCGAACGGGAGGCTTCGGCCTCGCTCTTGCGTTTGCCCGTTATGCCTTTCTTCGATTGCGGCACCACGAATATGATCTGCTGAAGCATATATTCGGTCGTGACCGGCTTCTGCTTATTGTTTTCCATCATGCGGCTGACAAGGTCGCTGCTCGACATGCGGGCGCTCGACCCGTAGCGCGCATTGACGACGCGCGGCCAGCTCATTTGCACGGCAATATACTGCTTGAAATGATCGGCACCGACCCCGGCCTGAGTGAGAATTTGCGTAAGCTGCTCGGTGGAGAGCTTGTTTCCCGACGCAAAACGCACAAAGGACGCATCGACTTCTTCCTTGGAGACGGACATGCGCACGCGCGAGATTTCCTGACGTTTCAGGGTCTCCTCGACGAGCGATTCTTCCGCCGTCTTCGCATCGGCCTTCTGATGTTGGAGACGAAGGAATGCCTGGCGCCTTGCGACATCGCCCGTGGTCAGTGCCACCCCGTTGACGACGGCCTTGACTTCGCTGGCTGCAAATGCGGAACCGCTTTGTGGCTGAACAAGCGCAGCGAGCACGCAGAACGCAGCGCCGGCAAATAGAGTCGTAACAGTCTTTCTCGCGCCAATCATGTGTCGATCCTTCCCATAGACGCTGCGGCAGCAAGTGCGCGTGAACACAGCTTTACCGAGGTCGGAGCCGCCCCCAAGCGACATTCCTATGCCTCATAACCTTAATTGACGGCAATGTCCTGCATAGTGTTGCGGCGAAAGAAAGGCTCGCTTTATTTCGCCGTCCAATATCGCAATCAATTATTGTAGATATTCTTTTCGATATCGTCAGAATATCCGACGTTGACATCGCCGAGGGTGCGGAACGTAAGTCTGGCGCCAATGCTCCAGTCGCTTGCCGACTCGTCGCTTGTATCGCGTTTTGAAGTATAGGCGATCGTGAAGATCGTGCATTCGTCTTCATACGAGAGGCCGAGAGTCTTCCTGCTGACGACGTCGTTGTTGAGATCCCACGCAATGCCGCCGAAGACGGACCAGTAGTCCCTGAACTTGACCGTTGCCTTGGTCTGGATTTCATCACCGTCTTCGGCGGAGCCGTAATCCGGCTGAGATGAAATATGGGTGTAAAGAAGCTGGCTCTGGAATGTATCGGTCTGGAATCCGGCCGTCAGATCGCCGCGGCGAAATGAGAGATCCTTCTCGTCCAGACGGTACGAGGCGGCGAGGGAAAGGCCCTGCGGCGTCTCGATGCCGCCCAGCCCGACATAGTCGGAACGGTCGGTCTCAAGACCCGAATTCGCTCCCGCATTCACGAGATCGTCCGTGGCGAAGGAGTTCTGGCCAGCAAGATGATAGGACTGGCCGAAAATGCCGTGAAGTTTGTAGCCGTTGTCGAAGGTGCCGGTGTACTGGAAGCCGATATTGGCACGCGTGCCGCCCTCGATGCGATCGTAACCCGAGAACTTGTCGCGCTCGAAGAGCGACGTCGCGTCGAAGACGAAGCTCTGCGCGTCCTCGTTGGGCAGGGCGCCCGCCAGAGACTCATCGGGACGGGCGTAGATTTGGGCAATCGGCTCAAGGACATGCGTGCTGTTGGCCGTCGTCATCAGAATCGGGTAGCGCGCTTCCAGGCCGGCGGTAATCATCCCGCGCGTTGCGCCATCACCGTTTTCGAAGTCGCCGTTGTATACGGACGTCCCGCTGATGGAGTTGGGATCGTCCACATTCAGCGCCAGTGCGTCGCCGCGCGCGGCGAGCAGAGGCGTAATGAGTACGCCCTGCGGCGTCACGAAAGTTCGCTTCCACTCGAGTTCGCCGGTCAGACGCGATGTCTGCCCCTTCAGTGAGAAGCGATCATCACCTGCCGGATTGTCGAAGAAACTGTCATGGGTGCGCGAAATATTCGTGAAGTTGACGTCGAGCGACAATTCGCCACCGGCCAGCGGCTGCGGAGCCACAGCATGATAGTCTATCACCGGATAGACGATCGCCTGCTGCTTTTCTTCCTCGCTATGCGGATCGGAGTCCTGAACGTCAAAGTAGAACGATCTGATGTCGAAGTAATTCCGCTTGCCGAGGCCGGTCAGGTAGACTTGGTTGACATGGGTTGTCTCGTTGAACCCTTTGAGTTCGTAGGTACGCGAGAAGTTATTATCGCTCTGCACCATGACATCCCAGCCGAATGCCCAGCGGGGATTGATCTTGAACTCTGCCTTGGATCCGATCATTCCGCGGTCATCGGCCTCGTGGTCGCTTGTGCCCTCGGTGAAGCTCTCTGGGTGCATCTGGTTGATGCCCGCTACGCGCAGGGTATGCGTGCCGTTCTCGAAACGCTGCCGGAACTCAGCGTCGAGCAGGAAGCCCTGATTCGTGTAGCCGGTGCCGCTGACCGTCAGGTCCATGCTGGGCGAGAAGACGTAGTAGTAGGGAACGGTAACCCCGAATCCGAGGTTCTCCGATGTACTGAAACTCGGAAACAGAAAGCCGGACTTCCGCTTGACCGTCTGGTCCGGGACCTCGATCCAGGGGAGGAAGGCGATCGGATGGCCGAGCAATTCGAAGCGTGCCTTCTCCAGCCGGATAGTATGTTTTTCGCCGTTCTGAATGACCCGCTCGGCCTTGACTTGCCAAAAAGGCGGTCGTTCCGGCCGTTCGGCGCAGGGAAGGCATGCGGTGTAGACGCCCTTGTTGAGGATCATCAAGTTATCGTTGACGCGCTCACCGCTTTCGGCCGCGATGCGTGTGTTGTCCGTGGTCTCGATACGCAACGCATTGACGAAGCCTTCGGCGAAGTCGTCGGTCACATCGAGCTTGTCGGAATACATGCGGTTTCCGTCGGGGCTGATCAGCTCGATATTGCCGACCGCCATCATGCGGCCCGTCTTCTGGTTGTATTCCACGCGCTGGGCCACCATTTTGTAGCCCGCATAGTTGATCTGGACGCCCCCGACTGCGGAGACGATCTGCTGGTCCCTGTTGTAGACGAGCTCGTTGGCCGAAAGCATCATTTTCGCTTCGGGATCGATCTTCGGCTGCAGCTTCTGCAACGTCGAATTCTCCTGCGCGAACACCGCAGGAATGCTTCCAGAATAGCCAAGCAGAGTCGCCCCTGCGAGCAGGGCAACCAACTGTTTACTAAAAGTCTTGCGGTCGCCTGCCGCCACTAGCCGTCCTCCTGATGAAGCAGAATCGTTGCGCCCAGAGCCAGCGCGACGACGACCGGAATCCACGCCGCCACGAAAGGCGGTACGACTCCGCTGCTTCCAAATGCTTTTACAAGCACGTTGACGACATAAAGCACGAAGCCCGAAAGGATTCCACCCAGAATCACCGACCTCGACTGGTTGAACCGGCTAAATTTTAAAGACACTGTTGCAGCAATGAGAGTCATCGCGACAAGCAGCAGTGGTTGAGACAGCAATGAGTGAAATTGCGTCTCCAGCGCCTTCGTCGGAACACCGAAGGATTTTGCAATTGCTATTCGATTGGAAAGATCAAAAAAAGCAATGGTTTCAGGCGATGTCAGGCGCTCCTGGACGAAGTCCTGTTTCAAATTGGTGCGAAGCTGGACCGTATCCTTGCGGACTGCGATTTCGCCCGGCCGGCGCTCGGTAACGTTCTTAAGGAGCCAGTAACCATCTTCCAATTTTGCGGAAGCTGCATCCTGGCGCAGAATCACGCGGCCATCCGAATCGAAGTGGATCAAAACGGCATCGATCAGCAGTGTTCCGTTCTGCTGAATCGTACGAGCGCCGATGATGACGTCGTCCTTTCCGCTGATCTGGCGCAGCCAGGGAACCTGCGGCTTACTGCTTGTGGCCTTCTCCTGGCCGCGCCAATCGGTCTCCACCAGTGCGGCCTGACGCTGGCCCCAGGCCGCGAGCGGATTGATGACCGCCATCGTCAGGATGCCGAGCAGGAAGGCGCCGGCGATGAAGGGCGACATGAACTGCCATACCGATATACCGGCTGCGCGTGCCACCACGAGTTCATACTTGCGGTTCAACCCGATCAGCACCGTCATTCCGACAAAGAGCGCAATGAACGGAACGGTCTGTTGGATGATGAGCGGCAGTCGGACGGCCGTCATCAACAGGCCGCCGGCAACGGTATAGCCCGGAAGCCCGGACATTCGGCCTGCCGTCTCGCTGAAATCGATAAGAAAGACAATCGAGATGATTCCAAGGAAGAACCAGATCGTTATCGCAAGATAGCGGCGGAAGAAGTAGCGTCCCAAGGTGCCGAAGATCATGCGCTGCCTCCGGGCGTCTTTCCGACCGCAGAAGGCAGTCGCCGTTCGATTCTGTGCCAGATGCCGGCGGCACGTTCGCCCACGGCGGCCGGAATCGAAAGGCGCTTGTGCAGATTGAGGAAGCCGCTCGCCGCGACGCCGGCCACGACCGGAATCGCATAGAGCACGCCGATGTAAAACGGATTGGTGTCGATCTGATTCGCGGCGTAGAACGACGCCCAGCGCAACGCAAAGGAAAAGGTCAAAGCCGTGACCATCGGGTGCAGGCGCGCCTCGCGATGCGAACGCGCGTCACCGGCGATCGCCAGCGAAATCAGCGCCAAAACGAAAGGCAGAACCCAGTCCGTCAGCCGTCTGTGAAGTTCGGCGCGGTATGATTGCGGCCTGGCGATGTAATCTTTGTCGGCCGGATCCGGATTGAGCAGGAAGCCCAGGTCGCGGTCGCTTGCGCGGAGCGTCGCCTGTCCGCGGTTCTGCGTCAGATCGGAGAGATCGAAAGAATAGGAGTCGAATTTGATAATCGAGACGTTGCCGTCGCGGGCTTTGCGCTGAACCTCGCCGTCGCGCATGATGAGCGAGGTTCCCGTATCATCGACGGCGCCTTCGCGCGCATAATAGATCATGTCGAAGGCAGGATCGCGCTCGTCGACGACGAACAGGCCCCTCAACACGCGGCCGGCCAGCCGCTCCGAAATCTGCACATAGAGACCCTCATCGATCCTGCGGAAGTTCTTTTCTTCGATGACGGTGGACAGAAGATCGGCATAGGCCGCCGCAATCATCTGGCGCGCACCGGTCTTTGCCTTCGGCTCGACGACGTTGTCGACGAAGAAGGAGAACGCGCTAATGACAGCCGCAAGCAGCAGGATTGGCCGGATGATGATGTTCCGCTTGGCACCGGCCGCATCGATAACGGTCAGCTCCGAATCGTTGTTCATCGTTGTCAGCGTCTGCGTGACACCGATCACAAGGGCGAAGGGCAAGACGACAGGAATAATCGACGGCAGGATCAGCGTCGCAAGCTTGGCGAACGAGCCGATAGACTGACCGCTATCGGTGACCAGGTTGATGCGCTGCAGGACCTGGGTCGTCCATATGATCGCGAGCACCGGCAGCAGCGCTACGAGAAACATCTGGCCGACGCGCCGCAATATGTAGATTTCAAGTAGTTTCATGCCTGCCCTTGAACGCACCTGCGAAGCGGAAGCATCGCAGCAGGAACCATCTAAGCTCTTTGCTGCGCTTTTGCGACAAGCAGGTGTCAAAATTTCATTCAAAATTCAGAATTTTTTGGGCCTGTGTGATGAATTCGGTAAACGCATAGACGCCGGCAAAAACGACAATCGCCAATAGCCAGCCGAGTACGATATCGGAAAGGTAGTGCGCGCCGAAGGAAAGCCGCATCAGCGGCGTGAGGAAAGAGATCGCCAGAATCGGCAGGAATAGTCCGGTTCGTGCCGGCTGTGGTATCAGCATGACGAGACAGAGCAGCCAGCCGGCGCTTGCGGCCTCTCCGGAGACAAACGAGCAGTTCGAAATGCACTTTCCTGCAAGCGATCCCGCCTGCACGAAATCGAGGGTACCGCCGAAATTGAGGGTCTCGATCGGCCGCGGCCGGCCCCAATGCTCCTTGAGGATGACGTTCGCGATAAGGCCGGGTCCGAGCAGCAGCGATGCCAGAGCGATCTTGAGATTTCGGGCCCGAAGCGCGTTGAACGTTGCTCCGTGACGCCAGTAGCACGCGATCAGCATGGCGAGTTGAACGGCCGCCACAACATATGGCAGCCGGAAGAAGATCGTTCTGAGCGTGTCCAAAAAGGCTGTCTGACGGGAGGGGAAATGTCCGCAAACCTGTGTCGCTGCGTCCGAGGCTTTGCAGGTATCGACGAGAAAGAAATGCCACGAGGCCACGATGTCGACCTGCGGGAAGGTATGGAATATTAGAAGCAGCGCCCACCACAGACAGAAGAGGCCGATGAAACTAGCTGCCGCGCTGGGCGGAAAGCGAACTTGGGAGCCGGATAATTTGTCTGCAAGACTAGCGGTCACGTCAGGGCATTCTTCTCGTGGTTTTCGGCACCATTTCAAGCACAGTTGCTTTTTGACTCGGTATCGCCGATTTGTCCATGGCTTCCCGATCAAGCCTTGTTTTCGGCGCTGAAACCCGAAATTATCGCCGCCGGTTGGATTCCGCAGAATCCGAATGGAGAAAACATGGCAGCCAAATTCGATATCTCTTTTTCAAAGTCGGCCAAGATCAGCGGCGGACTGACCATTCTGTTGAAGGCAAGCGACGCCGATTCGGCTGCGGGAGCTGAGATCGCCGACCCGGCCGGTGTCATCGCCAGAGCCGCAAAAATTGCCAAATTCTCGGCAAAACCGGTGAGTACGCTTGATCTTGTCGCCCCTGAAGGCTCGCCGGCTGAACGCGTCATCGTGGTTGGTCTCGGCAAGGCCGAAGAACTGACGGCGCATGACTGGCTGAAGGCTGGCGGTACGGCTGCCTCGAAGATCAAGGGAGCCGAGAAGGCGATGGTCTTCATCGACGCGCCAGGCGTTGGCGTCGATGCCAGGGCCGGGGCCGATTTCGCGCTCGGCATGCTGCTGCGGGGCTACAGCTTCGACACCTACAAGACGAAGAAGACCGATGATGAGGACAAGGCGAGCGGCAAGGCCAAGGTTACTATCGTTACCGCCGATGCGGCTGGCGCAAGGAGGGCCTTTGCCGATGCCGAAACTGTCGCCGATGGCGTCAACCTGGCGCGCGATCTCGTGAACGAACCGCCGAACGTTCTTGGCCCCGTCGAGTTCGCCGCGAAGGCAAAGGAACTCGAAAAGCTCGGTGTCGAGGTCGAAATCCTGACGGAGCGCGAGATGAAGCGCCTCGGCATGGGGGCGCTGCTCGGCGTCGCCCAGGGTTCCGTCCGTCCGCCGCGCCTTGCCATCATGCAGTGGAAGGGCGGAAAGGCCAAGGAGCGTCCCGTCGCCTTCATCGGCAAGGGCGTCGTCTTCGATACAGGCGGCATCTCGATCAAGCCGGCAGCGGGCATGGAAGACATGAAGGGCGATATGGGCGGTGCGGCGGCCGTTACCGGCCTCATGCATGTGCTTGCGGCGCGCAAGGCGGCCGTCAACGCGGTCGGCATCATCGGCCTTGTCGAGAACATGCCGGACGGCAATGCCCAACGCCCAGGTGATATCGTCACCTCGATGTCCGGCCAGACGATCGAAGTTATCAACACCGATGCCGAGGGCCGTCTCGTGCTCTGCGACGCGCTTTGGTACTGCAACGACCGCTTCAAGCCGCAGTTCATGGTCAACCTTGCGACGCTGACAGGCGCTGTCGTCGTGGCGCTCGGCAGCGTCTATGCCGGCCTGTTTTCGAATGACGACACGCTTGCCGGCCAGTTGACGGAAGCCGGCTTCTCCACAAGCGAGAAGGTCTGGCGCATGCCGCTCGGCAAGGAATACGACAAGATGATCGACAGCAAGTTCGCCGACATGAAAAACACCGGCGGTCGCTATGCAGGTTCGATCACGGCGGCGCATTTCCTCAAGCGCTTCGTGCAGGACACCCGCTGGGCGCACCTCGATATCGCGGGCACCGCCATGGGTTCGCCGCTGGATGAGATCAACCAGTCCTGGGGCTCCGGCTTCGGCGTCCGCCTGCTGGATCGCCTGGTGCGCGACCACTACGAAGCCTGATCGCGCATGACGGAAGTCCTGTTCTATCATCTGACCGAATCCAAGCTCGAGGACGCGCTGCCGCCGCTCGTCGACAAGAGCGTCGGGCGCGGCTGGCGTGTCGCGATCCAGGTGAAGGAAACGGCTCGAAGGGATGCGCTCGACGCGCACCTGTGGACTTTCCGCGAAGACAGCTTTTTGCCGCACGGCACCGACGAGGCTGAATTCGCCGAAGACCAGCCCGTCCTGTTGACGGCATCGGCCGGAAACGCCAACGCTGCGACCGTGCGTTTCGTCGTCGACGGCGCCGAACCGCCGTCGGTGGACACCTATGATCGCATCGTCTTCATGTTCGACGGATACGACCAGGAGCAGCTTGAAGCCGCGCGGGCCGAGTGGAAGAGGCTGAAGAGTGAGGGGCACAGCCTCACCTACTGGCAGCAGACGCCGCAGGGACGCTGGGAGAAGAAGGCCTGACCGCCCGGGTCAGACAAGACCGCCGTCCCTCACGACCTTGTCGATGAAGCCCTTCTTCGAGGCGGTATAAGCGGCGCGATTTTGGGCATATTTCCGCGCAAGATCGATCTTCAGCTCTTCATAGGCCTGGACGAGAATGGGATCGCTGCGAAGCCTATCGCGAAAAAGGATGTTCCGCTTCCAATTGTGACCCTGATATTCGACGATATGGGCGAGGTGCGTGCGCGTCTCGCCCTTGATGCCGCGGCCGAAGATGTAGTCGTCGGGCACGATATCGGCTCCAGCATAATCGTAGCCGATCTGTTCCATCGGGCCGATACAGGTCGCTCCGTCCTCGAAACGTCTGACGCCGATCAGAATGTCGATGATTGGTTTTGCTTTGATCGCCGGGATGGCGGTGCTGCCGAAATGCTGGATGTCGAGCGCCAGAGATCCGAGCGCACCTCGGATCCTAGCCTCTTCCAGCGCATAGGCTTCCCGCCATCTCGCGTCGGGAGCGGCGAGCGTGACGGTCAGATGCCGCACGCCCAACCCAAAAGATTCGTCTTGCTCCTGCTGCATGGTATTGGACGTCCTTGGGCGAGGGTCGATCTTGCCACTCTAACAGTCAACGGTAGCACTGGCAGCCGGCCGACGATCCGTCGGTCAGTCGTGGAATGCTTCCACGAACTTCCGCTTGCCGAGCATGAAGGCGTCGGCAACGTGACGTAAAGGTGCGAGGTCGACATCCGACTTGCCTGCCCTGATGATCTCTGCGAAGCGCCGGTAGAGCGCCGGATATTCCTCTTCCGGAGCGGAGAATTTCAGTTCGCCGTTGACCGAAAGCTTCGATCCGCCTTCCGCAAGCTCCATCTTGCCGGCCGCCGTCTCGGCAATGATATCCCAACTCTGTTTGCCGGTTTGGCGCCAGTCGAATTCGCCGTGAACCGGAACATCGTCGGCATTCTTGAAATGCATGTCGGCCGCAATCGGCGCGTCGCGGTTTTCCGGAAACTCCAGCGTGGCGCTCGTCAGGAAGATCGCCTTCGGCAGGATATGGGTGACGATTGACAGCGCATTGATACCCGGATCGAAAACACCGAGCCCGCCCGCCTGCCAGATCCAGTCCTGATTCGGATGCCAGTGGCGCACGTCCTCCTTCCAGATGACGTGGACGCTTTCGATCTTCGTCGAGGCGAGGAAGGCCTTGGCGGCCTCGACCGCAGCCGCATAGCGCGAATGCCAGCTTGCAAAGAGCGAGCCGCCTTTTTCGGCGGCCAGCGCTTCAAGGTCGGCGACCTCGCTCAGGGTCGCGCCCGGCGGCTTTTCGAGGAAGACGTGCTTGCCGGCACAAAGCGCCTTATGGGCTGCCTCGTAGCGAAATTGCGGAGGCATGCAAAGCGAAACGGCGTCGATCTCAGGCACGGCCTCGAGCATGGCCTCGATGCTTGTGAAGCTCTGGATGCCGTCGACGGTGCCGTGGCGGCTTGCCGTCGCGACAAGCTTGAAATCCGGATTCTTGGCGATCGAGGGGAGGTGCTGGTCGCGGACGATTTTGCCGACGCCGACGATGGCGAGGTTGATGGGTGACATGGCTGAAGCTCGCGTTCGGTGTTTCGCTCAAAAGTATGATTTATTGGGCGGTGTTTTATCAGAATGTTACCGCCGGGCAAGCGGCCTTGTCACGTGCAGATCGACAAAGGCGCCACACCTAGCCCGCCATGGCGTCCTCATATTCGGCCGAAAGCTCCAGCCACTGTTCTTCGGCGGCTGCGAGCTTTGCGGCTGCCTCGCCACGCTGCTTGGCTTTCTCGCTGGCCTTTGCCGGCGCCTTTTCGTAGAGCGCCGGATCGGCCAGCTCCGCATCGAGCTCTCGAATCTGTTTCTCCAGCTTCGCCGTCAATGATTCGATTTCGTTGATCTTTTTCCTGAGCGGCGCGAGCGAGGCGCGTCTGCCGGCATTCGCCTTGCGCTGATCCGCCTTGGAGGAGGGCTCTTCGCTCAGATCAGGCCTTTCGTCTTTTTTTTTGCCCGAAGAGACGACGAGGTTGCGGTATTCCTCCATATCGCCCTCGAAATTCGAAACTGTGCCGTTATTGACCAGCCAGAGACGGTCGACCGTCGCCTCGATAAGATGGCGGTCATGCGAGATGAGGATGACGGCGCCATCGTAGTCGTTAAGGGCTTCTATCAAAGCGCGGCGGCTGTCGATGTCCAGGTGGTTGGTCGGCTCGTCGAGAATGAGAAGGTTCGGCGCGTGGAATGCGGCAAGCCCCATCAGCAGGCGGGCCTTCTCGCCACCAGAAAGATCCTTGGCAGCGGTTGACATCTTCTCCGTCGAAAGCCCCATCTGCGCCACGCGGGCGCGGACCTTGGCCTCGGGCGCTGCGGGCATCAGGCGGCGCACATGCTCGACCGGCGACTCGTTGGGGACGAGATCGTCGAGTTGGTGCTGGGCGAAAAAGCCGATCTTCAGGCTCGGTGCGAGTTTGATGTCGCCGCTTTCGGCCGAGAGCCGGCCGGCGATGAATTTTGCGAAGGTCGACTTGCCGTTGCCGTTGGCGCCGAGCAGCGCGATGCGGTCGTCGTTGTCGATGCGAAGGCTGATGTTCTTGAGGATCGGCTTGCCCGGTTGGTAACCGACGGCGCCGCTCTGGATGGCGACGATCGGCGATGCCGGCTGCTTTTCCGGTTCCGGGAAAGTGATCGGCTGCACATGATTTTCGATCACCGCGGCGACCGTGCCCATGCGTTCCAGCGCCTTGACGCGGCTCTGCGCCTGGCGCGCCTTGGAGGCCTTTGCCTTGAAGCGGTCGATGAAACTCTGCAGATGTTTGCGCGCGGCCTCGTTCTTGGCTTTCGCTTTCGTCTGCAATTCGTCGGCTTCCGCCTTCTGCCGCTCGAACTGATCGTAGCCGCCGCGGTAGAAGGTCAGCTTCTTCTGGTCGAGATGGACGATCGAATTGACGGCATTGTTCAGAAGGTCGCGGTCATGGCTGATGATGATGACCGTGTGCGGATATCGCCGCACATAGTCTTCCAGCCAGAGCGTACCTTCGAGGTCGAGATAGTTCGTCGGCTCGTCGAGAAGCAGCAGATCGGGTTCGGCAAAGAGCACTGAGGCAAGGGCCACGCGCATGCGCCAGCCGCCGGAGAAGGCCGAGGCAGGGCGCTGCTGGGCATCCTGATCGAAGCCGAGGCCGGCAAGAATGCTTGCCGCCCGCGCCTCTGCCGAATGCGCATCGATATCGACAAGGCGCATCTGGATTTCCGCAATCCGGTGCGCATCGGTCGCGAGCTCGGATTCGGCAAGCAGCGCGGCGCGCTCTTTGTCGGCGGATAGCACGATCTTGATCAGCGAATCTTCCGTGCCCGGTGCTTCCTGCGCCACCTGGCCGATGCGTGCGTTCTTCGGTATGGAAACTGAGCCTGTTTCTGCGCCGAGATCGCCCGTGATGATCCTGAAAAGCGTCGATTTGCCCGCGCCGTTCCGCCCCACAAGGCCAGCCTTCGTGCCCGCCGGAAGCGTCACGCTGGCATTGTCGAGGAGAAGGCGCCCGGCGATGCGGGCCGAAATGTCGGTAATCGTGATCATGCGCGGCGTTTTGGCCGAAAGCCGCGATCAAGGCAAGACCGTGGCGGCAACCTCGTGAATGTCGATGCGAGATACACGTCCTGTGACCTGTTTCGAATGCGGGTCGAAGGACAAGGCAAACCGCGAAAACCAAGCGAAGTTCCTCTTCCTCTCCTGCCGACACGCAGACAGTGCCGACGTCAACGGGGCTGTCAACGTCCTGGCGGCTTGAACACGGCCATCGAAGGCGCTTAACCCGTCTCCCGAGAACGCGAAAGGGCGGCCTGGGCCGCCGCTGAAAATCCCCGTCCTTTCGGGCGGGGAAGATGTGAAGACTTGATTCGAGCGCTGCCTTGATCTTCATGAAGGCAGCGGCCGCACCATGACAACGGCGTGAAATTGCCGCGTCCCCCTTGTTTTCGGGACTAGGGGCGGATAAAGACCGCCCACTTTTCCCGCTAAACCAGAGGATTTGACCCAATGGCGATTGAACGCACCTTTTCGATGATCAAGCCGGACGCAACGAAGCGCAACCTGACGGGCGCTATCACCAAGATGCTGGAAGATGCGGGCCTGCGCGTCGTTGCTTCCAAGCGCGTTTGGATGAGCAAGCGGGAAGCTGAAGGCTTCTACGCCGTTCACAAGGAGCGTCCGTTCTTCGGCGAACTCGTCGACACCATGACCTCCGGCCCGACCGTCGTGCAGGTTCTCGAAGGCGAAAACGCAATCCTCAAGAACCGCGAAATCATGGGTGCGACGAACCCGGCAAACGCTGACGAAGGCACGATCCGCAAGGTGCACGCCCTTTCGATCGGCGAAAACTCCGTTCACGGCTCCGACGCTCCGGAAACGGCTGCGCAGGAAATCAAATACTGGTTCTCCGACACCGAAATCGTCGGCTGAATCGGGATTTCAGCCGCGAAGCTGAAGCCTTTGAAATGTTTCTTAAAGCCGGAGCTTCGCTCCGGCTTTTGCGTGTGCGCCCAGCATGGGCGCATTCTTGTGGGTGAAAGTCCCACCGTAAGCTGGTCATGGCGAGCGAAGAGAAGCGCAAGACTTCACCTGGCGGTGAACGAGACCAAGAGCGCCGTTGCCAGCGTCTTCGGCCGCAAGTTCCTCGGCTACGCCTTCTGGCGAACTCGGGGAGTGGTCAAGCGACGGGTGGCCGACAAGGCAATCAAGGCGTTCAAGGCTCGCATCCGCGAACTGACGTCCGCGTGACGGGCCGGTCCTTGAAAGCCGTGATCGAACGGCTGAACCTCTTCGTGCGCGGATGGAAAGCTTACTTCAGGCTGGCGCAAACACCATCGGTCTGGCAAGCGCTGGACGAGTGGATGCGTCACCGCCTGAGGGCTATCCAGCTCAAGCAATGGAAGACAGGCAGGACTATCTCTCGGGAAATGACGGCCAGGGGAGCAAGCTTCGATGTGGCGAGCCAAGTGGCGGCAAATGCCCGCCGCTGGTGGCGCAACAGCGCAAAACTCCTAAACACCGCCCTCACGATCAAATGGGCCGACCGGCTCGGAATGCCCAGACTCGCCTGACCTCAATCTCTCGAACCGCCCGGTGCGGACCCGCATGCCGGGTGGTGTGGCAGGGGTGCGATCACATATGATCGCCCCCTATGCCGATTACGCGGCAGGGCACTTGTCTGTATTGCTGAAGTCCGTCGTTCCGTCCGGCTTGAAGACATCCGGGTTCTGTGTATAGAGCGGCCCGACGACCAGCGGCTTGCTCGGCAGGATCGATTGATCGACGTCCGAGACCAGTTGTGTCTTCAGCTCCTGCAGGGTCGCGCCCTCGGCATCGACGAGACGGATCTTTACGGAATAAGGTCTATCCTTGCGGATGCAGTGTACCTTTGGGCTCTGGAGAGTGATCTTGTCCCAGGCCGGGTAGATCTTCTCGGTGAGCACGATTGGGTCGCCGCCGGCCGGGTTCTCGAATTCCGCGATCGCCACCGCACCATCGGGAATGGCTGCAGTCTTCTTCAAGGTGACGAGGTAGGTCGCGCTTGCGACGCGGTAGTTGAACACGAAAATATGGCCGCTCACTTCGACCATCTTCTCCATCTCGCGTTGGCAGCCGGCGAGCAGCGCGGCGCTCAGCGCCAGCGCCGTGATAACCTTGATCTTCATGTCGCGTCCTCTTTCTTCCGGTGGTAGTGCCGGCTTGCCTTGGCGCGGTTGCCGCAGACGCCCATGTCGCACCAGGCACGGCTTTTATTCTTGCTGCGGTCTATGAACAGCCAGCCGCAATTGCGGCATATCTTCAAGCGCTCCGGATCAGGCATCGCGATCAGGCGAAGCACCGAATGCGC
Source organism: Rhizobium gallicum bv. gallicum R602sp (assembly GCF_000816845.1). Classification (NCBI taxonomy): domain Bacteria; kingdom Pseudomonadati; phylum Pseudomonadota; class Alphaproteobacteria; order Hyphomicrobiales; family Rhizobiaceae; genus Rhizobium; species Rhizobium gallicum. Next base: position 1,373,201 of record NZ_CP006877.1, read on the forward strand.
GGTCGCGGCGTCGAGCCCGTCGGGCCTGGCATTGCGGAGGGTTACGGCGAGTTTTCCAAGCAGGTCCGCGAGGAGGCGATCGTCATTGCCTGTTAAAACGCGTTGCCGGAAATAGCGGTCCGTCGCTTCGCGCAGCGCGATGAAATTCAGCCTGTCTTCTGGCGCCACCGGCAGAACTTCCCTGAAAAGGGCGCGCTCGGCGCAGAATTCCGCAGCCGCAAGCGAAAAGCTCGCGAGCTGTTCATCCGCCGCAAAGCGGTCGATGCTGCGCGCTATATCATGACGCAGAATGACGCTGTTTGCGACATCCAGCGCCAGCGCGCCGCCAGAGAAACGATGTGCGGTCCAGGCAAAGATCATGAAGAAAATATAACTGGTAAAATCGGTTTTGCCAGTTATTGTTTGCAGAGGATCCGGAGTTTCCTGATGGGTTATCTATTGCAGCAGCTGGCAAACGCCGTGCCGTTGGCAGCGCTCTACGCGGCGCTTGCCTTTGGCTATGCGCTTGCCTTCGGCGTCACCAAGCGCGCCGATATCACCTATGGTGCGGTCTTCGCTTTCGCGGGACAGATCCTGCTGCTGTTCACCGATTTCGCCTATAACCGCCTCTGGCTGGTCCTGCCCGCATCGCTCGCGATCGGCGCCGTCATGTCGTTCGCCTATTCGCTCGGCGCCGGCTTCTGGATCGGCCGCTCCGTCATGCAGCCGCTCGTGCAACGTTCACCGAATACGGTCATCGTCGCAGCCCTCGGCGTGACCATCCTGCTCATGGAGACCGCGCGGTTGGCGTCCGATACGCGGGAGCTCTGGCTCTCGCCCTTTCTCAACCGCACCGTCGTTTTCTGGAGCGACGCATCCTTCAAGGTGACGCTGACTTATATCCAGCTTATCAATACCGGGCTGATGTGCGCGCTGATCGCGGTCGGCGGCCTAGTGCTGCGCCGCAGCGCCTGGGGTCGCGTCTGGCGCGCAGTGACGGACGATCCGCTCGCCGCTGAACTCTGCGGCGTCAGTGCAATCCGCGTGTTCCTCGCTGCCTATGTGGCCGCCGTCTTCATCGCCACCTGCTGTGGCATCCTGACGACCTTCTATTACGGTTCGATGGATTTCGGTGCGGGTCTGCTCTTCGGCCTCAAGGTGCTGATGATCGCCGCTGCCGGCGGCTATTCCGATCCGCTGAAATCCGCAGGCGGTGCAGCAGGCATCGGCTTTGCCGAAACACTTTGGACCGCCTACGGCCCATTCCTCTGGCGGGATTTCGTCATCTTCTCGCTGCTGGTCTTCCTGTTGGTGCTGAGCCGGCGTGAGCGCGCCATTCCGTGACTACTTCCATTTGTCGCGCGCAGCGTCGTCTGCGTCCTTGGCAGAGACCCAATCGCCATCCGAGCCATCCGAGCCATGTTCCCTCTTCCAGAAGGGCGCGGAGGTCTTTAGATAATCCATGACGAAGCTCGCGCCGTCGAATGCCGCCTGCCTGTGCGGCGCCGCGGCAATCACCAGCACGATATTTTCTCTTGCGGCGATTTTTCCGAAGCGGTGGATGGCGGTGAGCCCAAGCAGGCCAAAACGCTCGATCGCCAACTCGGCGATGCGCGCCATCTCCGCCTCGGCCATGCCCGGATAATGTTCCAGTTCCAGCGCTGCCAATGTGCCGCCTTCGTCGCGGCAGAGGCCGGAGAATGTCACGATCGCTCCAACGCCGGGCGCGGCCTTTTTCAGCCGGTCGACCTCAGTCTGCAGGTCGAAATCTTCGCGCTGGACGCGGATGGTGGGGGCTGGGCTCACCATATGCTTGCCCTTTGCTGATGCGCGATCACCTCAAAACGCACTCCCTCATCGATGTGCGTGTCGCAGCCAGGGGGTGCGCCCAACGCAAGACAAAGAGAGTTATTCACGGCCTGGACGCGTCGTGGCTCGGCTCCGGTGACAAGCACAGCAATGACGGACAAGCGTGGAAAAGCCGGCTCCATACGCAGTGTTTCCATTTGTCTTCTCGCGAGCGTGCGTCCGTCATCCGCCCGTCATCGGCGGAAAAATCCCGATCTCCCGGGCATTGCCGACCGGTTCGTCGTGTTCGGCGTGTTCCTGATCGAGCGCCACGCGGATAACGTTTTCGTATTGAAGCGCCGTCTCGTATTCTTCGCCCAGGGTCTTCAAGTGACCGAGAAGATCGGCAACGGTGACGACGGAGGCGGGAAGGGCGATGTCTTCCTCACTCTTGCCGATCCGTTCCCGCACCCAGGCAAAATAGACGAGACGCGTCATTCTTCGTCATCCACGATATGCTTCAAGCCGGCGCGGAAATAGTCATAGCCGGTATATATGGTCAAAATGGCCGCGATCCAAAGGAGGGCGATGCCGATCTGCGTCGTATAGGGAAAAATCTCGTCGCCCGCAGGACCGGCAAGCAGGAACGCGATAGCCACCAGTTGCAGCGTCGTTTTCCATTTGGCGATCCGTGTGACGGGAACGCTGACTTTGAGGGCGGCGAGATATTCCCGCAGTCCCGAAACGAGGATTTCGCGGCACAGGATGGTGATTGCCGCCCAGATCGACCAACCGGCGATTGTTTGGTCCGCGGCAACCAGGAGCAGGATCGAGGCGACCAGGAGCTTGTCGGCGATCGGGTCGAGCATGCGGCCGATATTCGAAGTCTGGTTCCAGATGCGCGCCAGATAGCCGTCCAGGAAATCGGTGAGAGAAGCGATGATGAATATCCAAAGGGCGACCCATCGCGCCGTGTTGCTGATCGCAAGCCGTCCCTCGACAAAGAAGCACAGGACAATCAGCGGTACCGCGAGAATGCGGCCGTAGGTCAGCAAATTGGGAATATTATACGCGCGCGATGCCATGAAACCGTTCTCTGAATTTATGTGCTTGTAGATGACGGGTTTGACCGCAAGCCGTCAACGTTCTTTCTGTTTTTCTGCCGCCTTTGCGTGGAATTTGCGACGTTAGCCGCCTATTTCGCGGCATCGTCGTGAAAATGGTTATAGACCTGCTTTGCGACGGTTTCGGAAATACCCTCGACTGCCATGAGATCGGAAAGCGCTGCCCGCGAAACGGCCTTTGCGGTGCCGAAATGCTGCAGCAGCGCCCGCTTGCGCGACGGGCCGATGCCGCCAATCTCGTCGAGCGGGTTCTTCACCATCTCCTTCTTGCGTCGCGCGCGATGCGAGCCGATGGCGAAGCGGTGCGCTTCGTCCCGCATGCGCTGGATGAAATAGAGCACGGGATCGCGTGGCGGCAGCGTAAAGCTTTCGCGCCCCGGCGGGAAGAAACGCTCGCGCCCCGCATCGCGGTCGACGCCCTTGGCAACGCCGATGGCAATGACGCTGTCGGTGATGGCGAGTTCCTCGAGGATGGCGCGCACCGCCGTCATCTGACCCTGGCCACCGTCGATCAGGATCACGTCCGGCCAAACAGGGAAAGGCAGATCGGCGGCCTCAGCGCTCGATACTGTCTGCGTCCGGTCCGGAATGCCTTCCTCCTTGATGAGCCGCGAGAAGCGCCGGGTCATCACCTCGCGCATCATGCCGAAGTCGTCTCCGGGCGTGATGTCGGTCGATTTGATGTTGAACTTGCGGTACTGGCTCTTCACGAAGCCTTCTGGCCCCGCCACGACCATGCCGCCCACCGCATTCGTGCCCATGATATGCGAGTTGTCGTAGATCTCGATCCGCTGCGGCGCATAGGGTAGACCGAACGTTTCCTTGAAACCCTCGAGCAGGCGCGATTGCGAAGCAGTCTCGGCGAGCTTGCGGCCATGTGCCTCGCGGGCATTGGCAACGACATGGTCGACCAAATCGCGCTTTTCGCCGCGCTGCGGCACCAGAATCGAAACCTTGTGTCCGGTCTTTTCGCCGAGCGCTGCCGCCAGCAGCGCCATTTCCTCGACTGCTTCCGACAGCATGATCTGCTTCGGCACCGGCTTGTCGTCATAGAACTGCGCGAGGAAGGCATTCAGAACCTCGGCGCCCGAAAGCTGCGGGTCGGCCTTTGGGAAATAGGCGCGATTGCCCCAGTTCTGGCCGGTGCGAAAGAAGAAGACCTGGATGCAGGAAATCCCGCCCTCGTGGTGGATCGCGAAGACATCCGCCTCCTCGACGCCTGCCGGATTGATGCCCTGATGGCTCTGGACGTGCGACAGCGCGGCAAGGCGATCGCGATAGATCGCCGCACGCTCGAAATCGAGATCTTCGGCGGCGGCGTTCATTTCCTCCGCCATGTGCGCCTTCACCTTCTGGCTTTTGCCGGAAAGGAAATCCTTCGCCTCCTGCACCAGTTGCGCATAGTCTTCGTCGCTGATCTCCCGGGTGCAGGGGCCAGAACAGCGCTTGATTTGATAAAGCAGGCAGGGGCGCGTGCGCGTCTCGAAAACGCTGTCCGTGCAGGTGCGGATCAAGAAGGCGCGCTGCAGCGAATTGATCGTGCGGCCGACTGCGCCGGCGGAAGCGAAGGGACCGAAATAATCGCCCTTGCGGGCGCGGGCGCCGCGATGCTTGAAGATCGACGGGGCGCGATGATCGCCGGTGATGAGGATATAGGGAAACGACTTGTCGTCGCGTAAAAGCACGTTAAAGCGCGGCCGCAAGCGCTTGATCAGATTCGCTTCCAGGAGCAGCGCCTCGGTCTCCGTGCGCGTCGTCACGAATTCCATATGCGAGGTCAGCCGCACCATCTGCGCGATCCGGTTGGAATGGACCCGGCCCATCGCATAGTTGCCGACGCGCTTCTTGAGGCTGCGCGCTTTGCCGACATAGAGCACGTCGCCATCGGCATTGAACATGCGGTAGACGCCGGGGCTGTTCGGCAGCCGCTTGACGAATTCGCCGATCAGTTCCGCGCCGGCAAGCCCGCTCTCGTTGCCGCCGCCTTCATTCCAGTCGATCACAGCCGGAAGCGGCGAGGCGGAAGGTTCGCTTTCCACCTCGATTTCGTCTTCGTTTTCATCGGTTTCATCATAAAGAACACCGCCATCGGGCAGCTTCTTGGCATTCATTCCTTGATCTCCAGCACATCCGGCGTCTGCCACGCGAGATGCTGGCCGCCGTCGAGTGCAATCATCTGACCCGTGATCGAAGGCGTCTCGAACAGAAAACGAATCGTTCGGCCGAATTCCTCCAACGCAGGTCCTTGCTTCAAGATAAGCGCTGCGACCTGCGCTTGGAAGTCTTCCTGCAACTGCCGTTCGCTTGGGATCGAGGGGCCAGGACCGATGGCGTTGACACGAATCTTCGGAGCAAGCGCCTGCGCCATCGTCTGCGTTGCGGTCCAAAGCGCCGACTTCGACAGGGTGTAGGAATAGAAGCTCGGCCGCAGCGCCCAGACGCGTTGGTCGATGACATTGACAATGAGGCCAGTGGACGTTTCCGGTAGCTGGGCGGCGAATTGGGCGGCGAGGATCGACGGCGCCCGGACATGCACGGCAAAATGCTCGTCCCAGACACCGGCATCCATCTTTCGCACCGAATCTTCGCGGAAGACGGAGGCATTGTTGACAAGCAGATCGATGGGGCCAAGCCGGTCTGCGGCCCTTTTTACCAGGGTTTCCGTTTCGTTTATTTTCATGAGGTCGCCTTGCACTGCGACGGCGTATTTGCCTTTTTGCCGCAATTGCGCCGCAACCGCCTCCGCCTCGTCGATCGAGCTATTGGCATGAATGGCAACGGAAAAGCCGTTCTCCGCCAAATCCTCGACTATTGCCCGGCCTATTCTCTTGGCAGCCCCGGTTATGAGCGCGGCCTTAAGTCTTTTCTCGTTCAAAAGCGTGCCTTCTGGTCCTGCGGGTCTAAGTGCGTTTCTATATAGGGGCAGGCACAAACTATATAAATAGGGTGTCACGATTGCCTTTGTGGCAGATCTATTCTATGTATTATTTGAGAAATAAAGTTCTTAGAATTAGTATTGGCAATTTAACACATCGTTATGGTTAACAAATATTCTGTTGCGCTATAGCAACATCCAATTTCAGCCGCTTCGCTGCCTCAATCATTTCACAATTTGGCTCTCTCAAATCCGCAATTGCGCTCCACTTTCGACCTCGATCCGAGAGGGACATCTTGTAATTTCTCGCGAATGCTTCGGCGTAGGACAGTTACGAAGGGCGCGAGATCGAAAGGAGAAATGAGTATGCGTACATTTATTGCTAGTCTGATGGCGTCCGCCTTCGTGATCGCCGGCTTTTCCGCCGCCAACGCCGCCGATGCAGTGGACCAGGTTCCGGAAGCTCCGGTAGCACAGGCCGAGCCGGCCGCTCCTGCAGGTAACTGGGAAGGCTTTTACCTCGGCGGCGCGGGCACCTATAACAAGGGCAACTTCGGTGCAGACCGCGACGGTTACGCCATGGGCGGCCAGCTCTACACGGGCTACAACTGGCAGAGCGGCCAGATCGTCTACGGTGTCGAAGCCGATCTCGGTTATTCCGGCCTCGACAGCACGTCTGACGGCATCACCAACAAGAACCGATTCAACGGCTCTGTTCGCGGCCGTGTCGGTTACGACCTGAACCCGTTCCTGCTCTACGCGACGGCTGGTGCCGCTGCGGCGAACAACAAGGTCAGCGGCTTCGGTGAATCCGATTCCAATACAGCTTTCGGTTACACCGTCGGCGCCGGTGCCGAAGCTATGGTGACGAACAACATCACGGCACGTGTCGAATATCGGTTCAGCGACTATCAGAACAAGGACTTCGATCTCGGCGCCACGAACGTATCCCGCGGCTATGACGAACACAGCGTCAAGGTCGGTATCGGCGTCAAGTTCTAAGTCTGCCGAACAAACCTGATGAAAGCCGGGCCTCGCGCCCGGCTTTTTTGTTTCTCAGCCGTGCGCCTTGAGTTCCTGATAGGCAGGAAATTTCTTCTCGAATTTGCGTGCCCAGTCGATCAGTTCCGGATGCTCGGCTTCCCACTGGCCCTTGAAGCGCAATTCCAGATAGCCGATCGTCGCAGCAAGCGCGAAGTGACCGCCATTCAGCCTCCGGCCGATCTTCGGTGGATGCGCGCTGATGTGGTTCAGGCCGCTGACGGCCTTCTTCCACTGCCGGTCGATCCAGGGCTGGTGCACCTTCTCCTCGTCGCGGAAGCGGCGCTCGTAAACGATCGCCAGCAGGCAGTCGCAGATGCCGTCGCAGAGTGCTTCCAGAATTTCAGCATCGGTTCGCTTGCCGTTCTTCGAAGGGTAGAGCTTCCTGTTCTTGAGCCGCCCGAAATAATGCATGATCGCCACGCTGTCGAAGACCGAAACCCCGTCGTCGGTCAAAAGCGTGGGGATTTTGCCGAGCGGGTTGTTGTCGACGAGGATTGCCGGGCCGGCATTGGTATCGACGCGGATTTCGGTGACGCCGAGTTCCAGATAATGCGCGGCCATCAGCACCTTGCTGGAATAGGGCGATGTCGGGGAGCAGAGCAGCTTCATGTTTCACCTCGAAAGCGGTTTCGGCGCGGACAAATTTCGCACGTGCAGCAAGCGGTCAATCGGCGTTTACGGTCTTCGCTTCGGCGCGCAGCCAGAAGGCGCGCTGTGAGGCGAATCGATCTTGGGCGAGATGATCCTTGAGCGCCGGCAGCAGCGCGTGCAACTCGTCCTTCAGCGTGAAGGGCGGGTTGACGATGATGAGACCGGAGCCTGTCAACCCGGTAACGCCGCGGTCGCTGCGCACGCTGAGTTCAGCGCACAGCATCTTCGGAATCTGGGTCACCTGCAGCGCCTCGTGAAATTCCTTGATGGGAGCGCCTCTCTTCAGCGGATACCAAAGGCAATAGGTGCCGCCCGGAAACCGCCGGTGGGCCCTCGCCAGGCCGTCAACCAGACGATCGTATTCGCCGTCCTCCTCGAACGGCGGATCGACAAGCACGATGCCGCGTTTTTCCTTCGGCGGCAGATGCGCGCCGAGCGCCAGCCAGCCGTCGAGCTCGGTGATGCGGGCATGGTGATCGCCTTCGAACAGCCGGTGAAGGCGGATATAGTCCTCCGGATGCAGTTCCATCGCCGAAAGCCTGTCCTGTGGGCGAAAGAGCATGCGCGAAAGCTTCGGCGAACCGGGATAAAAGCGCACGCCGCCATCCGGGTTGAGTTCCCGGACCGCGGAGAGATAGGGCTCGAGCAGTCCGGCCACCTGCGGCGCAAGCTCGGCCTCCATGATCCTGCCGATTCCGTCCTGCCACTCGCCGGTCTTTTGCGCCTCTTCCGAGGAGAGGTCGTAAAGCCCGACGCCGGCATGCGTGTCGAGGACTCGGAAAGCGGCGTCCTTTTTTTGCAGATAGCGGATGAGACGCGCCAGAACGGCGTGCTTCAGCACATCGGCAAAATTGCCCGCGTGATAGATGTGGCGGTAGTTCATTTTCGCTGATGCCTGTTATGAATTCATGTCATAGCCGTCATTTCCGGCTTTTGGCGGATGACGGCTTGGAATATAGAAAAGCCATGAACATTGCGACCCCCATTCACGCCAAATCCGCCGATCCCGGCAAGAAGGTCGGGCACACCGCGTGTCCCCACGACTGTCCCTCCACCTGCGCGCTGGAAGTGGAGATTGCGCAGGACGGCCGCATCGGCCGTGTGCGCGGTGCCAACGATCACACCTATACGTCCGGCGTCATCTGCGCCAAGGTCGCGCGCTATGCCGAACGCCTCTACCATCCGGACCGGCTGATGCACCCTGTGCGCCGCATCGGCGCGAAAGGCGAGGGGCGCTGGCAGCAGATTTCTTGGGAGGAGGCTCTGGACGAGATCGCCGAAGCCTTCATGAAGGCCGAAGGGAAGGATGGCTGCGAGGCGGTCTGGCCTTACTACTATGCCGGCACCATGGGCTTGGTGCAGCGCGACAGCATCGAGCGCCTGCGCCACGCCAAACGCTATTCCGGCTTCTTCTCGTCGATCTGTACCAACCCGGCCTGGACCGGCTTCACGATGGCAACGGGCACGCTCCGCGGTCCCGATCCGCGCGAGATGGGCCGCACCGATTGCGTCGTCATCTGGGGTACGAACGCGGTCGCGACGCAGGTCAATGTGATGACGCATGCAATTAAGTCGCGCAAGGAACGCCGCGCGAAGATCGTCGTCGTCGATATCTACGACAATCCGACGATGAAGCAGGCCGACATGGCGCTGATCGTCAGGCCTGGCACCGATGCGGCGCTCGCCTGCGCCGTCATGCACATCGCCTTCCGTGACGGCTACGCCGACCGGGCCTATATGGCAAAATATGCCGACGATCCGGCAGGTCTTGAAGCGCATCTCAAGACGAAGACGCCGGAATGGGCGGCCGCGATCACCGGTCTGTCGGTGGATGAGATCGAAGCCTTCGCAAAGCTCGTCGGTACGACGAAGAAAACCTATTTCCGCCTCGGCTACGGTTTCACCCGCCAGCGCAACGGCGCGGTCGCCATGCATGCCGCAGCCTCGATTGCCACCGTGCTCGGCTCCTGGCAGTATGAGGGCGGCGGCGCCTTTCATTCGAACAGTGACATCTTCCGCATGAACAACGCGGAGCTGACCGGCAAATCGATGAAGGATCCGGATATCCGCATGCTCGACCAGTCGCAGATCGGCCGCGTGCTGACGGGTGATGCCGCATCACTCCGCCATCGCGGACCAGTCACCGCCATGCTTATTCAAAATACCAATCCGGTGAACATCGCGCCTGAGCAACGCCTGGTGAAGGGCGGCTTTGCGCGGAGCGATCTCTTCGTGGCCGTCCATGAGCAGTTCATGACCGAGACGGCGGAATTGGCCGATATCGTCATTCCCGCCACGATGTTCGTCGAGCATGACGACATCTACCGCGCCGGCGGCCAGAACCATATCCTGCTCGGCCCGAAACTCGTCGAACCGCCGCCGACGGTGCGGACCAACCTTTTCGTTATCGAGGAGCTCGCAAAGCGCCTCGGCGTTGCGGATCAGCCAGGCTTCGGCTTTAGCGCCCGGGAAATGGTTGACCGCATTCTCGAAACAAGCGGCCTGCCGGACTACGACCACTTCCTCGAGCATAAATGGTTCGACCGCCAGCCTGACTTCGAAGATGCACATTTCCTCAACGGTTTCGCGCATACGGACGGCAAGTTCCGCTTTCGGCCGGATTGGGCGAACCAGCCGGCGCCTAACCGTCCACCGGAATCCGTCGGCCTGCTCGGCCCGCATCCCGAGCTGCCGGCTTTTCCCGATCAGGTGGATGTCATCGAAATGGCCGATGCCGAACATCCCTTCCGGCTGGCAACCTCGCCCGCGCGCAACTTCCTGAATTCCAGCTTTTCCGAAACAAAGACCTCGCGGCAGAAGGAGGGGCGTCCCGAACTGATGATCAATCCGCAGGATGCCGAGATAAACGGCATTGCCCACGGCGATCTCGTCCAGATCGGAAACCGGCGCGGCGAGGTGCGCCTGCACGCCCACGTTACGACCGAGGTCAAGCCGGGCGTTCTGATCGCCGAAGGCTTGTGGCCAAACAAGGCGCATGTCGACGGCGAGGGCATCAATGTGCTCACCGGCGCAGACCCCGTCGCGCCCTATGGCGGTGCGGCGGTCCACGACAACAAGGTCTGGCTGCGCAAGGATGACGTATGACGAAGTTCGCGAAGGCAAGGGCGGAGGTCGTCGAGGAAACGACGCTCGCGGAAGGCTGGACGCGGCTGAGTGTTTATAAGCTCGATTACACGGATTCGAACGGCCTTACCCATCGCCTCCATCGCGAGGTCTATCACCGCTCGCCGGCCGCGACGATCCTGCTCTACGATCCGAAACGCGGCTCGGTCGTGCTCGTCAAACAGTTCCGCCTGCCGCCCGATCTTCGGGGCGAGCCCGCCTTCATGATCGAAACGCCGGCCGGCCTTCTGGACGGCGAGGAGCCGGAAGCAGCGATCCGTCGCGAAGCGATGGAAGAGACGGGCTTCCGCGTCCGCGACGTCCGGTTCCTCTTCAGGGCCTACAGCTCGCCGGGTTCGAACAGCGAAGTCGTGCATTTCTTCGCCGCGCCGATCGATACGTCCGACCGCGTCTCGAACGGTGGTGGCCTGGACGAAGAGCATGAGGATATCGAAGTGCTGGACGTGCCGCTCGACACGGCAATCGCCATGATCGAAAGCGGTGATATCCGCGACATGAAGACCATCATCCTTCTGCAATGGGCGGCGATGAACAGGGATAGCTTGATCTAATCGACATTTGCGTGCTTCGGGTTGATGGTCGCAGCAGTATCCAAGTTCATACCGTTGTCACGAATCCCGCCTAAGCGCTGCAGTTTATCAAATCATGGAATGCCGACAGGAGAGTGCCTATGTGGCTCAGCAATTTCACGCTCGTCCTTCGCGAAGAGGTGGTGAGCCGGGGCGCAATCCGGATCGAGGATGGGGCGATTGCCGAGATACGGCCGGAGCCGGTCGGCAATGCCGCCATCGACGGTGGCGGCCGGTTGCTGATGCCGGGTTTTGTTGATCTGCATGGCGACATGGTCGAGCGCGAGATCGCCCCGCGCCCGAACGCCATGATGCCGATTGATTTCGGCATCCATGAACTCGACAAGAAACTCGCGGCCGCCGGCGTGACGACGGCTTTTGCGGCGATTTCCTTTGCGACCGAGAGCGTCTACGGCTATGTCCGCTCACTCGAAACAACGGGTGCGATCATCGAGGGGATCAACCGGCTCAAGCACGATCTGCTGATCGACCATCGCGTCCATGCGCGCTATGAGATCACCAATCTGGGTGCCGCGCCCGCGCTCGAAAAGCTGCTAGAAGCCGGTCATATCGATATGGTGTCGCTGACCGACCATACGCCGGGGCAGGGGCAGTACAACAACATCCAGAGCTACATATTGAGCATCGCCGAGCGCCGGGCGATCTCCGAGGAAATGGCAGCGGAAATGGTCGCCAAGCGCATTGCGATGCGCAACAATCCGGAGATCGAGGCAAAGCTGAAAGAGATCGTCGCCCTCTCGCTCAAGTGGAAGCTGTCGCTTGCTTCCCACGATGACGATAGTGCTGAAAAGGTCGCCGAGATGCATGACCTCGGTGTGACGATCAGCGAGTTTCCGGTCACGCTACCAGCTGCCGTGGAGGCCCGCCGCCGCGGGCTCTGGACGCTTATGGGAGCGCCCAATGCGCTTCGCGGCCAGTCAATGTCGGGCAATCTGAGTGCGCTCGATGCCGCCAAGGCCGGGCTCCTGACGGTGATTGCTGCCGATTATCACCCGGCGGCTTTCGTGCCCGGCATCTTCAAGATCGCCGATTACACCGCAATGCCGGCCGCGGTCGCCATGGCGACCAGGAATGCCGCCCGTTCCGCAGGTCTGACGGACCGCGGCGAGATCGCCGTCGGTCAGCGCGCCGATCTGGTCGTCGTCGAGCCGGGCGATGTGCACCGCATCCGCGCCACCTTCTGCGGCGGACGCTTCGTTTACAGCGACGGCACCTTGCATCAGCTTCGGGCGCTCGTTGCCTGAAGGATCAGGCGATCAGGGAAATGATGTGATTGGCATTGGGGCGGGCGGATATCTCTGCGCCCACCGCCCTGCCGCCTTCCATCCGCACCTTGCCTTCGGCAAAGAGCCGCAGCGCTTGCGGATAGAGCTGATGCTCGACCGTGAGGACGCGCGCGGCGAGCGTCTCGGCGGTATCGCCGGACAGAACCGGTACGGCGGCCTGTCCGATCACCGGTCCTTCATCCATGCCTTCGGTCACGAAATGCACCGTGCACCCTGCTATCCGCATGCCGGCGTCGATGGCGCGCTGATGCGTGTGGAGGCCCGGGAAGAGCGGCAGAAGGGAAGGGTGGATGTTGATCATCCGGCCCTCGTACCGTTGGATGAAGTTCGCGCTCAGAAGCCGCATATAGCCCGCAAGGCAGAGAATATCCGGCGAGAGCCGGTCGAGCGCTTCAAAGATCGTCGCCTCGTGGGCTTCCTTACTGGCATAATCCTTGCGAACGAAAGCGAACGAGGAAATGCCTTCCGCGGCGGCTTTCGCAAGGCCGCCCGCATCCGCCTTGTCGGAAATCACGCCGACGATTTCAGCGGGAAAGTCCGGAGCTTTCGCCGCCGCGACGAGCGCCATCATGTTGGAGCCGCCGCCGGAAATGAAGACAACGACGCGTTTGCGCGGCATGGTCATAGAGCGAGCGTGCCCTTATAAACCGTTCCCGGCGCACCTTCTGCGCGGCCGATCATCCGGCCGAGCGTGATGATCTTCTCGCCTTCCGATTCCAGGACGACGGTCACCGCAGCGGCATTTTCAGCCGAGACGACGGCGATCATGCCGACTCCGCAGTTGAAGGTGCGCAGCATTTCCTTCGCCTCGACGCCGCCCGTCTTGGCAAGCCAGGAGAAGACCGGCGGAACCTTGACCGCGGCAAGATCGATCTCGGCGGCAAGATGCTTCGGCAGCACGCGCGGGATATTTTCGGGGAAGCCGCCGCCGGTGATGTGCGCGAGCGCCTTGACGGCGCCGGTTTCGCGGATCGCCTTCAGAAGCGGCTTCACATAAATGCGGGTCGGCGTCAGCAGCGCTTCGCCGAGAGCCGTGCCTTCGGCGAAAGGCGCCGGCGCCTCCCAGCCGAGACCCGAAAGCTCAACGATCTTGCGCACCAGCGAAAAGCCGTTCGAGTGAACGCCGGAGGAGGCGAGGCCGAGGATGATATCGCCCTCGGCAATATCGCCTGCAGGCAGAAGCCGGCCGCGCTCGGCGGCGCCAACGGCAAAGCCTGCCAGATCGTAATCGCCGGAAGAATACATGCCCGGCATTTCCGCCGTCTCGCCACCGATCAATGCACAGCCCGCCTCGCGGCACCCGGCAGCAATACCGCCAACGATCGCCGCACCCTGTTCCGGATCGAGCTTGCCGGTCGCGAAATAGTCGAGGAAGAAGAGCGGCTCAGCACCTTGCACGACGAGGTCGTTGACGCACATGGCAACGAGGTCGATGCCGACCGTTTCGTGGTAATCCGCGTCGATGGCGATCTTCAGCTTGGTGCCGACGCCGTCATTGGCGGCGACGAGAACCGGATCGGTGAAGCCGGCGGCCTTGAGATCGAACAGGCCGCCGAAGCCTCCTATTTCGCCATCGGCGCCAGGCCGCCTCGTGGAGCGCACGGCAGGCTTGATCTTCTCAACCAGAAGATTTCCGGCATCAATATCGACGCCTGCGTCGCTATAGGTCAGGCCGTTTCGTCCAGACTGGCTCATGCTGATCTCCGATGGCTGGTTCGGGCGGTATAATGGACCGCGTCACATGCGGGTCGCAATTGCATGAGAGTGCGCTTTATGCAAGGCGGCGATGGAGAAAAGCCCCAATTTCCCGCTCTTTCCATAGGGGAGGGTTGGATTTTCCGCCGCAGGGTTGACCATCTTCGGGCCCGCATCCTATGTGCTTCGAGTAGCGGCGCGAAAAGACTGCGTCACGGGCGGACGAACGGGGAAAGCGATGCCACATCAGGTCAGTGGAGCAAGTCTCAAACGGCAGGTCTTCTTCTGGCTGGGCGTGCTCGTCTTCTTCATCGTCTTTCTCTATATCTTCAGCTCCATCCTGCTGCCCTTTGTCGCCGGCATGGCGATCGCCTATTTCCTTGATCCCGTGGCCGACCGTTTGCAGCGTCTGGGGCTCAGCCGCCTGATGGCAACAATCGGCATCCTGGTCGCCTTCGTCATCATCTTCGCGCTGGCGCTGATGATCCTCATTCCGGTCCTGATCAATCAGTTCAACGATTTCGCCCAGCGGCTCCCCGGATATATCAGCCAGCTGCAGGCCTTCATCGCCAATGTACAGGATTCCGTGCTTCCGGGTTGGATCAGGAACCAGCTCGGCACGATCAAGGACAATTTCTCCGGCATATTGTCGGAAGGCATGGGCTTCCTGACCGGCCTCTTTGGCCAGATCTGGAATTCCGGCAAGGCCATCGTCGACGTCATCTCGCTGCTGGTGGTGACGCCGGTCGTTGCTTTTTACATCCTGCTCGACTGGGACCGCATGATTTCCAAGGTCGATCAGTGGATTCCGCGCGATTATGTCCGCGACGTTCGCCAGATCGCTCATGAGATCGATCAGGCGATCGCCGGCTTCATTCGCGGGCAGGGCTCTCTCTGCCTGATCCTCGGAATCTACTACGCCGTCGGTCTGTCGCTCGTCGGCTTGAACTTCGGCCTGCTCATCGGACTCTTTGCCGGCATGATAAGCTTCATCCCCTATGTCGGCTCGCTGGTCGGGCTGGTCCTTGCGGTCGGCGTGGCGCTCGTTCAGTTCTGGCCGGATTATCTCTGGGTCGGCGCCGTGCTCGTTGTGTTCTTCAGCGGCCAGTTCCTGGAAGGCAATATCCTGCAGCCAAAACTCGTCGGCCACAGCGTCGGACTTCACCCGGTCTGGCTGATGTTCGCGCTCTTTGCGTTCGGCGCGCTCTTCGGCTTCGTCGGCCTGCTCGTTGCCGTGCCGGCGGCTGCCGCCGTCGGCGTCCTTGTCCGCTTTGCACTCTCGCGCTACCTTCAGAGCGATCTTTATGCGGGCCGTTCGCAACCTGCCGACGCCCGGAAGACAAAAGCCGATTCCAAATGAACGACGTGAAGCGCAAGGCGGGGGAACAGCTCCCGCTGGTCTTTTCCCATGATGCGGCAAGCGGCCGAGACGACCTGCTGGTCTCCGACCGGCTGAGCGCTGCGGTGACCATCATCGACGCGTGGCCGCAATGGCCGTCGCCGGTCGTCATTCTGGCCGGGCCTGTCGGTTCCGGAAAGTCGCATCTTGCAAGCATCTGGAAAGAGCATAGCGGTGCCGTCGGCATCCATCCGAAGCGAGGATCGGATACCGCCGTTACTGCGGCAAACGGGCCTGTCCTTTTCGAGGATGTCGACCGCCTCGGCTTCGATGACACCGAACTTTTTCACGTCATCAACAGCGTGCGCGAAAACGGCAACAGCCTGTTGATGACGAGCCGCCTGTGGCCGATGTCGTGGCCGGTTGAGCTTCCCGACCTGCGCTCGAGGCTCAAGGCTGCGACCGTCGTCGAAATCGGCGAGCCGGACGAGGAACTGCTGTCGCAGGTTATCGTCAAGCTCTTCTCCGACCGGCAGCTTAATATAGATGACAAACTCGTCCTTTATATCGTGAACCGGATGGAGCGGTCGCTAAACGCGGCCCAGACGATCGTCGAAAGGCTCGACCGGCTGGCCCTTGCGCGGGGCACGAAAATCACCCGGTCTCTCGCTGCCGAAGTGTTGAATGAATTGGGTAATTCGGCGTCGTCCGATTGACTGTCACAGTTCCGTCGTGAAACTGATATACTGCGCATGGACGAGTAAAACGGGGTGATCGGAACATGGACAGTGCGGTAGCAGAGCATCAGGAACCCATTCCGCAAACAGCGGCAGCAGTCCTGCCGCTGGAAGACCTGCTCGCTAGTCCCGAACGTTTCATCAACCGTGAATTTTCCTGGCTGCAGTTCAACCGTCGCGTTCTCGAGGAAACGCTGAACACTGAGCACCCGCTGCTCGAGCGCGTCCGTTTCCTGTCGATTTCCGCAGCCAATCTCGACGAATTCTTCATGGTGCGCGTCGCGGGCCTCGAAGGCCAGGTACGCCAGAACATCGTGGTTCGCACGCCGGACGGGAAGACGCCCGCCGAACAGCTCGATGCAATCCTGCAGGAGATCGACAATCTGCAGATGGAGCAGCAGGCTTCGCTTGCCGTCCTGCAGCAGTATCTCGCGAAGGAAGACATCCTGTTCGTCCGTCCCGGCGCTCTCAGCGACGCCGACCGGCAGTGGCTGGCCGCAGAGTTCGAGCAGGCGATCTTTCCGGTTTTGACGCCACTGTCGATCGACCCGGCTCACCCGTTCCCGTTCATCCCGAACCTCGGTTTCTCGATCGGCCTGCAGCTTACCAGCAAGCACGGGCGCGAGCCGATGACGGCGCTGCTTCGCCTGCCGCCTGCGCTCGATCGCTTCGTGCGCTTGCCGGATGACGCCGGCACGATCCGCTATATCACGCTGGAGGATGTCGCGAACATCTTCATTCACCGGCTCTATCCCGGTTACGAGGTGCAGGGCTCCGGTACATTTCGCCTCATCCGCGACAGCGATATCGAAGTAGAGGAAGAAGCCGAAGACCTCGTGCGCTTCTTTGAAACCGCGTTGAAGCGCCGCCGCCGCGGCAAGGTGATCCGCATCGAGACGGATTCCGAGATGCCGGCATCGCTGCGCCAGTTCGTAGTGCAGGCGTTGAACGTTCCAGACAATCGCGTCGCCGTTTTGCCGGGC
Organism: Rhizobium gallicum bv. gallicum R602sp; assembly: GCF_000816845.1. Taxonomy (NCBI): domain Bacteria; kingdom Pseudomonadati; phylum Pseudomonadota; class Alphaproteobacteria; order Hyphomicrobiales; family Rhizobiaceae; genus Rhizobium; species Rhizobium gallicum. The sequence continues at coordinate 1,390,436 of NZ_CP006877.1, forward strand.
CTGCTCGCGCTCAATACGGTCTCCGAGATCACCAAGGCGCCGCGCGACGACCTTCGGTTTCCGCCCTACAATGCGCGATTTCCCGAACGCGTTCGCGAGCATGCCGGAGACTGCTTCGCGGCCATTCGCGAAAAGGACATGGTGGTTCATCACCCCTACGAGTCTTTCGACGTGGTGGTCCAGTTTCTTCTCCAGGCTGCGCGCGATCCTGATGTTCTGGCGATAAAGCAGACCCTTTACCGCACTTCGAACGACAGCCCGATCGTCCGGGCTCTCATCGATGCTGCCGAAGCCGGCAAGTCGGTGACGGCCCTCGTCGAGCTCAAGGCCCGTTTCGACGAAGAGGCCAACATCCGTTGGGCACGCGACCTCGAACGCGCCGGCGTGCAGGTCGTCTTCGGCTTCATCGAGCTCAAGACACACGCAAAGATGTCGTTGGTCGTTCGCCGCGAGGAGGGCAGACTCCGCAGCTACTGCCACCTTGGCACCGGCAACTACCATCCGGTCACCGCGAAGATCTATACCGACCTCTCGTTCTTCACCTGCAATCAGGTGATCGCCCACGATATGGCGAACATCTTCAACTTCATCACCGGCTACGGCGAACCGGAGGAGAGCATGAAGCTCGCCGTTTCGCCTTATACGCTGCGCTCGCGCATCCTCCGTCACATCGACGAGGAGATCAAACATGCCAAGAACGGTGCGCCAGCAGCGATCTGGATGAAGATGAACTCGCTCGTCGATCCGGAGATTATCGACGCCCTCTATACGGCAAGCCGGGCAGGCGTTGAGATCGATCTGGTCATTCGCGGTATCTGCTGCCTACGCCCGCAGGTGCCGGGCCTCTCCGACAATATTCGCGTCAAGTCGATCGTCGGCCGTTTCCTGGAGCACAGCCGCATCTTCTGCTTCGGGAATGGACATGGCCTGCCCTCCGACAAGGCGCTCGTCTATATCGGCTCCGCCGACATGATGCCAAGAAACCTCGACCGCCGCGTCGAGACGCTCGTCCCGCTCATCAATCCGACTGTGCACGAGCAGGTTTTGTCCCAGATCATGCTAGGCAATATCATTGACAATCAGCAGAGCTACGAGATATTGCCCGACGGCACGTCTCGGCGCATGGAAGTGCGCAAAGGCGAAGAGCCGTTCAATGCGCAGCAGTATTTCATGACCAATCCCAGCCTTTCCGGCCGTGGTGAAGCCCTGAAATCCAGTGCGCCCAAGCTGATCGCCGGCCTGCTTTCCGGCTGGACCAAGAGATAAAACTGGACCTGCATGGTTGAATCAGAAGCCCAGGGGCGCCTTCCAGGGATTGCTCCGGTCTCCGTCGTCGATATCGGGTCGAATTCGATCCGCGTGGTGATCTACGAAGGCATGTCCCGGTCGCCGGCGATCCTTTTCAACGAAAAGGTGCTTTGCGGCCTCGGTAAGGGCATCGCGCTGAACGGCAGGATGGATGAGGAAAGCGTCGCCCGCGCGCTGGCCGCCCTGCATCGTTTCAAGGCCCTTTCCGACCAGGCCCGCGCGGCGACCATGTATGTGCTGGCGACGGCTGCCGCGCGCGAAGCCTCCAACGGGCCCGATTTCATCCACCAAGCCGAGACGATCCTCCAGCGCAAGGTTCGCGTGCTTTCCGGCGAGGAGGAGGCGAAGTTTTCCGCGCTCGGCGTCATCAGCGGCTTCTTCCATCCGGACGGCATCGCGGGCGACCTCGGCGGCGGCTCGCTGGAACTCATCGACATCAAGGAGCGCGAGATCGGCAGGGGGATCACCCTGCCGCTTGGAGGGCTTCGCCTTTCGGAATATGCCGGCGGCTCCCTCCCAAAAGCCCGCACTTTCGCTCGCAAGCATGTTCGAAGCGCCACGAAAATCCTGGAAAAGGGGGCCGGGCGAACCTTCTACGCGGTTGGTGGCACCTGGCGTAACATCGCCAAGCTGCACATGGAACTTACCCAATATCCGCTTCACATGATGCAGGGCTATGAGGTCTCTCTCGAAGCGATGATGCAGTTCCTCGACCAGGTGGAAGTAGCCAGGGACTCCAAGGATCCGGCCTTCCAGGCGGTCTCGAAGCATCGCCGTGCGTTGCTGCCCTTCGGCGCCGTTGCCATGAAGGAAGTGTTGAGCGCGATGAATCCCGGTGTCATTTCCTTCTCGGCGCAGGGCGTTCGCGAAGGCTATCTCTACTCGCTGCTGTCGGAGGGCGAGCGGCGCGCCGATCCGCTGCTTTCAGCGGCCGGCGAGCTTGCCATCCTGCGCGCGCGTTCTCCTGAGCATGCGCGCGAGCTTGCGCGATGGACCGGCTTCATGATGCCGTATTTCGGCGTTGTGGAAACGGAAGAGGAAGCCCGCTACCGCCAGGCGGCGTGCCTGCTCGCCGACATCAGCTGGCGCGCGCATCCGGACTACCGCGGCCTGCAGGCGCTGAACCTGATTGCCCATTCCTCCTTCGTCGGGATCAGCCATCCCGGCCGGGCCTTTATCGCGCTCGCCAATTACTACCGCTTCCAAGGCCTACATGACGACGGCTCGACGGCACCGCTCGCCACGATCGCCGGCCCGCAATATGTCGAGCGCGCCAAGCTGCTCGGCGGCATGCTGCGCGTCGTCTATCTCTTCTCGGCCTCCATGCCGGGCCTGGTGAAGAATCTGACATTCCGCAAGTCCTCCAATCCAAGCATCGACCTCGAATTCGTCGTGCCATCGGAATATCGCGACTTCGCGGGAGAACGCCTCGACGGCCGCCTGCAGCAGCTCTCGCGGCTGACGAACAGGCGGCTGGCGTTCAGGTTCGAGTAGGGGGCATTCGTGGTTTTTGTTCTGCGGTGGAACGCCCCTTGAACACCGTCATTCCTGTGCTCAGAATCCAGCCACGGCGAATAACTCTCCCGCAAATCAAAATGAGCCTCCCGCGCCTCAAGGACTTTGGCGCACCGGATTCCGTGGCAGACACAGGCATGAGGCGGGAGAACGAAAAAACGGTCTGCCGAGCAACGCCTCATCCGCAGTCAGCCGCAAGGAAGGGGACGATAGCACTCACGCGCCACCCTCTCCATCCCCAAGAGCGTCTGTCTATTTCGCACTCAAAAAATCACCCACTTCCAGCAGGCTGAACTCGTTGTCATCTGCCTTGTCGACGGCGCGGCCGGCGGAGAAGGGAAGGTTGTTGTCGTTGCCGACGATGATATGCGTGGCATCGACGCGGTCGACATTCTCGATCGTCACGAAGGGCATGTCGTAGAAGCCTTCGCGGCCGCCCTGTTTCTTCTTGTTGTCCGGGTCTTCGATGCGCATCAGGTCGATGTAACCGATCTTGCGCACGCCCTTGCCGGCGTTGGCGTCGTCGAGCTCGATTTTGTAGATGCGCTTGAACTCCGCCGGAGCTTGGAAGCAGTCCGGCTTGGGCTCCTTGGGATCGGCACAGACCTTGTCCTTCGTACCGGCGCCATTATCGCGCTCGATGACGAGGGCGGTCGTGTCGTCCAGCATGTTGAAGTCGCCGATCGCCGCACCCTTGTCCTCGAATGGATAGAACCAGCTGCGGCCCGTCCATTTCTTGGAGGTCACGTCGAACTCGATGACGCGGATGGCGGTGTGGCCGTCAACGGATTCCATCTTGCCGTCATCCCGATAGAGCGCGCCTTCCAGAAGGCCGTAAAGCTTGGTTCCGTCCTTCGACATGGCAAGACCTTCGAAGCCACCGGAGCGCTTGAGGTTGAAGGCAGGCATCTTGGCGGCCGGATTTGCCGGAACCGAGAGCAGCGGGTTGTCGGGCGACATCACCAGCTTGCCATCGGCCGTGGTGGCGATCACGTCGGTCAACCGGCCTTCGGTATCGACTTTCAAAAGATAGGGACCGAACTCATCGCCGAGCCAGAAGCCGTCGGCGACCGGCTGGATGGATTCGATGTCGAAATCCCCGCCGGTCAGATAGCGTTTTTCGGCACCTTCGAGAGTAATCGGGAAGGGCGCGATCTTGTTCGGATCGGAGAGGAAGATATTCTTGACGACGTCGGCCTTGCCGGTCGTCCAGTCGAATTTCATCTGGTGCAGGAAGAGCATGGCGTCGCTGGAGTTGCCCTTGGTGCCGAAACCGTTGTCGGAGAGCGTCCAGAACGTGCCGTCGTCCATCGTCTTGATGCCGGAAAAGCCTTGGACAGGCTGGCCGTCGAGCGGCAGCTTGATGTCGGTGATGCGCTGTCCGTCCTTGCCGGGAACGGAGCCGAGCGCTTCAGTGCGCTTGCGGTCCGGGGTGGTGAACTTGCCGGCGTGCTTCAGGAATTCGGGCGCGTCGACGGGTGCCGGAACCAGCGTGTTGGCAGGCAGGATCGCCTGACCGGCGAGCTTGGCGGGAAAAGCCTGCTGGTCGGCGGAAGCGGAGGCGGCGACGAGGAAGAAGAGGGAGACGGAACTGAAAAGCGCAGCTTTCATGGAAACCTCCAGTAAAATGAAATGGCGGTTTCGCTTAGCAGTCCATTGATGGCGACTAATTGAAGGTTGAATGAAGCTTTGGTGACGCTGCCGACTTGGGCAGGGCCTGTGCCAGCGTCATGACACCGAGTCCCTGGCCCCGGCCCTTGAGCGCATGAACACCCAGGTCCTGCGCGCTGATCCTTTCAGGCAGCGTCAGGCGCTGGGCCAGCTCGCTCGAGATCAGCACCGGCCGGTTCAGTGTCTTGCAAAGGGACTCAAGCCTTGAAGTTGTATTCACAGTGTCGCCGAAATAGGTGATCTTGTGGTGATCGACGCCGATTTCTGCTGTGATGACAAAGCCGCCATGGAGGGCTGCGCGCAGGCGGGGCACCTGTCCATATTGCTTCAGCCAGCTTTCCGCATCGGCTTCGATATCGTTCAGGATGTCGAAGATACAGCGCACGCAGCGGCCATCCTTCAGCCCGCGCGCGAGCGGCCAGGTTATGATCGCCGAATCGCCGACGTAATCATCAATCGCCCCCTTGTTCCGCCGCACGGGTTCGGCAAAAGCGGCGAACAGCGAGTTCAGCAATTGCTGCGCTCGAAGATCTCCGTGCTTTTCGGCAAAAGGGGTCGAATCGACGAGGTCGATAAAGAGGAAGATGCGTTCTTCCTGGACGGGGGTCCGGTAGCGGCCGGAAAACATGCTGAGAAAAACATCGCGGCCGAGCAGTTCGCGCACGCGCAACACGAAGATGACGACAGCGCAGACCCCCAGCGCATACATGAAGACGTTGAACGGCATCACAAGGATGTTCAAGAGCGACACAGGCTTGATCAGCCCGATCGCCGACAGCAGCGAGGCGGCCAGCGCGTAGCCGATGTTCATGAGGGCTTCATAAATCAGCAAAGCTGAAATGATGAACGACGCCGTCGGAAGTTTCTGGAGCCGCCGGTAGAGCGGGCGCAGGAAGGCTCTCCGCTCGAAGGCCAAAATCGGCATGCCGATAAAGACCGCAAAGACCGCGCCGATGATGACCGGTTCATCGGGATAGATCACCAGGCTATAGGCTACACCGCTTGCAGCCATCACGGCCGTTAAGAGAAGCCAGTTCTGCGCTGGAGAAATCTCTTTCATGACATCTGACCTGTGTTGGCACCGGCGCGCATTTTTCCACGCGAGACGCTTCGGTCAAGCGATTTCGCAAGCCGGCTCAAGGGGCAAGGACCATCAAAGCGAAACGGTATCGACTTTCTTGCCGACGAAACGAAGCGCGATCTCGCCCTTGATAAGCTGCAGCGCGGGCGCACCGAACAATTCGCGGCGCCAACCGCTGAGTGCCGCCACCTCCGCCTTCTCGCCGTCCGCGGCAATCTTGTCGAGGTCTTCGCTGTTGGCGATGACTTTCGGCGCGACGCCGTGTTTTTCCGAAATCAGCTTCAACAGTACCTTGAGCAATTCCACCGCCGCGGCAGCACCCTCAGGCGCCTGCGTGTGGCGGGGCACATGGGGCATCTCGGCTTTCGGCAGGGCAAGGGCCGCATTGACGGCTTCGAGAACCGCCGTACCGGCGGCAGAACGCTCCCATCCCTTCGGGATCGTGCGCAGGCGGCTCAGGGCCTCGGTGTCTTTCGGCTGCTGCTGGGCGATCTCGTAGATCGCATCGTCCTTCAATACGCGTGAACGCGGCACGTTGCGGGATCGCGCCTCCCGCTCGCGCCAGGCCGCGACATATTTAACGGTCGCAAGTTCCTGCGGTTTGCGCAGCCGCATCTTCAAACGTTGCCATGCGTCATCCGGATGCATGTCGTAGGTCTCGCGCGATTCGAGAATATCCATCTCCTCCGAGAGCCAGGACGAGCGGCCTTCGCGCTCCAGTTCGGCCTTGAGATAAATATAGGCGTCGCGCAGATGTGTGACGTCTGCCAACGCATAATCGAGCTGCTTTTCGGAAAGCGGCCGGCGGCTCCAGTCGGTGAAGCGGGAGGATTTATCGATTTGCACGCCCTTTGTCCGGCTGATGAGCTGGTCATAGGAAACGCTGTCGCCGAAGCCGCAGACCATGGCGGCGACCTGCGTGTCGAAGATTGGATGCGGGATCAGCCCGCCGCGATGGAAGATGATTTCGATGTCCTGGCGCGCCGCATGAAAAACCTTCAGCACATTCGGGTTGGCCATCAACTCGAAAAAGGGTGCAAGGTCTATGCCCTTAGCAAGTGGGTCGATGATGACTTCCGTCGTCAAGCTCGCCATCTGTATCAGGCAAAGCTCCGGCCAGAATGTCGTCTCACGCAGGAATTCAGTGTCGATTGTAATGAAGTCGGACGTGGCCAGCTCTTTGCAGGCGGCCGCCAATTCGGCGGTTGTTTCTATCATGTCAATTCATTCGCAAGGAAAAAGGTCGGTTAACCTTCCTTCTCCTTTACGCTCGATATGTCAATACATTGAAGGTGCCTATGCGGGCGTGGCCGGCGGGTTATTCGCCGGGATCGATACGGCGCGTCGCACGATTGCTGTATTCGTTGGCGAGCACGGCAATCCAGCCTCCGGCAGCGATCATCGCAGGCAGACCAATGAAAGCGAAGATTTCGATGCCGCTTATGGGGAGGGCCTTCTCAGTGCACGTCCTCCTGCTAGAGGCAGTGCAATTGCCGAGGAACCGGATGCAGGAGGCTACGTCATGCCGTAGCCCTTCACCCTAACCGCCTCCCCGCCAGTGTGGGCTTGCCTCGCGAATGGCTGAGAAGGATGGAGGGGTTGCGGCATATCACCTTTTCCCGGTTAAAGCCGGAAGAAGGTGCGGCAGGCGGACGAGGACTTTATCCTACCTCAAACAACCCGCACATAACTCGTCATTCCCGTCTTCTGGTGCTCGATGATATGGCAATGAAGCACCCAGTTGCCCGGGTTGTCGGCGACGAGGGCAAGCTGGACCTTCTCATCGGGCTGGACGAGATAGGTGTCGGAAACGAGCGGCATCACCTCGCGTGTCGAGGACGAAACGACCGTGAAGCTCATGCCGTGCAGATGGATCGGATGCAGGTGCGGCGTCACGTTCTCGAGCTGGAAGATGTAGCTCTTGCCAAGCTTCAGTTCGGCAAGCGGGGCGGTCGGATCGGCAATATCGCCCGGCCACGGCAGCCTGTTGATCGCCCAGAAACTGTAACCGAGTGTGCCGCATATGCTGTCGACGGAGGCGTTTTGCGCCGTGGCGCTGAGCACCAGTGGTATCTTCTCGGCGGCGGTAAGATCGGCCTGCGGGACCGGATTGGCGGCAAGCGGGGCAAGGTCGCCCGCGTTGCGTTTCAGCGACTGACCGACGGCGCGCAGGCTCGCGATCGTTTTGGGCCCGGTCCCCCGGATATCCTCCAGTATCGCTATACCGCCTTCGCTGTCCGGCATCCGCACGGCAAGGTCCAGCCGCTGCCCGGGACCGATCTGGAGCAAGTCAAGCGCAAAGCGCTGCGGCACCGGATTGCCGTCGATGGCGATGACCGTCGCCTTGGCGCCTTCCATCCGCAGCGAGAAGACGCGGGTAACATCCGTCACTGCGATGCGCAGGCGGACAAGGCCGCCGGCCGGCGCATCATATTGCGGCTCCTGCTGCCAGTTCGCCGTGCGCACCGTTCCATGGGTGCCGGTCTTTGCCGCGTCGCGCGGACGAAACGGAGCGATGAATTGCCCATCTCCGCCAAGCCGCCAGTCGCGCATGTTGAGCACGATCTCGGCATCGAAAGTCGGATCGGCAGGATCCTCGACGACGATCACGCCGGTCATGCCACGGCTCATCTGGGTCAGCGTGTTGCAATGCGGGTGATACCAGAAGGTGCCGGCATCCGGCGGCGTGAAGGCGTAGTCAAAGCTGTCACCCGTATAGACGTAGGGCTGCGTCATGAAGGGCACGCCGTCCATCCTGTTGTCGATGCGAAGGCCGTGCCAGTGGATCGTCGTCGGCTCGTCGAGAGCATTGGTCAGGCGTGCGGCATAGGGCCTGCCGCGGGTCATGCGAAGCACCGGCGGCGGGCCGCCGTCGCCCCAGGTCATGACATCCCTCGTCGGTCCGGCAGCGGTAAGCGAAGCCTCGGTCTTCACCGCCTTCAGCACCTGCGGTCCGGGCGCCGAGCCGGCAAAGCCGAACTTGCCGGCAATGCCCATGCCGGCACTGTAGGCGCCGGCGACGGCGGACGCCTTCAACAGATTGCGGCGGGTGAGTAGGGGCATCTGGCGCTCCGGCAACAACAATGGCGCCATCTTTAAAGTTGACTGCGCCTTTCATCAATAAGGAAGTGAGGGCCAAACTGCCGCAGTTGCCTTGCATGACGCGCCCGAATAAACCGCGTCAAAGTGGTGCTCAATGCGGCCCAAGCCTTGACAAATCAGACCGTCCATGCGCTTTTCCGCCCGATTTTCTTGTCGGCACCGGAGAGCCATTCGAGCCCCTTGCTGCCGTCTCAAGCCAAAATACCAGGATTAGACATTATGCATCGCTACCGCAGCCACACATGTGCAGCCCTCCGGAAGTCGGATGTTGGCTCGAATGTCCGGATTTCCGGCTGGGTCCACCGCGTTCGCGACCATGGAGGCGTTCTTTTCATCGACCTTCGCGACCATTACGGCATCACCCAGGTTGTTGCCGATCCGGATTCGCCGGCTTTCAAGATCGCTGAAACCGTTCGCGGCGAATGGGTCATCCGCATCGACGGCCTCGTGAAGGCGCGTACTGAAGACACCGTCAACAAGGCGATGGCGACCGGCGAGATCGAGCTCTACGCCCAGGAGATCGAAATCCTCTCCGCCGCCAAGGAACTGCCGCTGCCGGTCTTCGGCGAGCCGGATTATCCGGAAGACGTCCGCCTCAAATACCGCTTCCTCGACCTTCGCCGCGAGACGCTGCACAAGAACATCGTCAAGCGCACGCAGATCATCTCTGCCATGCGCCGTGAAATGGGCAATATCGGCTTCACCGAATATTCGACGCCGATCCTGACGGCCTCCTCGCCAGAAGGGGCGCGTGACTTCCTCGTGCCGAGCCGCATCCATCCCGGCACCTTCTACGCTCTGCCGCAGGCGCCGCAGCTGTACAAGCAGCTTTTGATGGTTGCCGGTTTCGACCGCTATTTCCAGATCGCGCCCTGCTTCCGTGATGAAGACCCGCGAGCCGACCGCCTGCCTGGCGAGTTTTATCAGCTCGACCTCGAAATGAGCTTCGTGACCCAGGAAGACGTCTGGAACGCCACGGGTCCGCTGATGACCAAAGTGTTCGAGGAGTTTGCCGAAGGTAAGCCGGTGACGAAGGAATGGCCACGCATTCCTTATGACGAGGCAATTCGCAAATACGGCTCCGATAAGCCGGACCTGCGCAACCCGATCGTCATGGAGGCCGTGACCGAACACTTCGCCGGCTCCGGCTTCAAGGTCTTCGCGAACATGATCGCGTCCAACCCGAAGGTCCAAGTCTGGGCGATCCCGGCAAAGACCGGCGGCTCCCGCGCCTTCTGCGACCGCATGAACGCTTGGGCGCAGAGCCAGGGCCAGCCCGGCCTCGGCTACATCTTCTGGCGCAAGGAAGGCGAAAAGCTCGAAGGAGCCGGTCCGCTCGCCAAGAACATCGGCGAAGAGCGCACGGATGCGATCCGCACCCAGCTCGGCCTCGATGACGGCGATGCCTGTTTCTTCGTCGCCGGCGAGCCCGACAAGTTCTACAAGTTCGCAGGCGAAGCGCGCAACCGCGCTGGCGACGAGCTGAACCTCATCGACCGCGACCGTTTCGAACTCTGCTGGATCGTCGACTTCCCGTTCTTCGAATGGAACGAGGACGAGAAGAAGGTCGACTTCGCGCACAACCCCTTCTCCATGCCGCAGGGCGGCTTGGAGGCGCTGCAGAACCAGGATCCGCTGACGATCAAGGCCTTCCAGTACGACGCCGTCTGCAATGGCTTCGAGATCGCTTCGGGCTCGATCCGTAACCAGTCGCCGGAACTGATGGTCCAGGCCTTCGAAAAGGTGGGGCTCAGCCAGGCGGACGTCGAGGATCGCTTCGGCGGTCTCTATCGCGCCTTCCAGTACGGCGCACCGCCGCATGGTGGCGCCGCCTTCGGCATCGACCGGATCGTAATGCTGCTCGCGGGCGCGAAGAACCTGCGCGAAATCTCGCTCTTCCCGATGAACCAGCAGGCCCAGGACCTTCTGATGGGCGCACCGTCGTCGGCAACGCCTGCGCAGCTGCGCGAACTGGCGATCCGCCCGATCCCGCCGGTCAACAAAGACTGAGTTCTTCCAATGCGACAAGCCCGGTGCGTTACCGGGTCCCGGTGCGTTACCGGGCTTATTTGTTGGTGAAGTTCAAATCTTACTGGTTCGCCGTCACCTTCACGCCGAGCACGCCGGGCAGCGTGTTCGGAGCGCCCATGGCAGCACCCATGATGGTCGGGAAGGGGACAGGCTTGGCCGGTGCGGCGCTGACAGCGAAGTTTTTCGGGTCGTCGAGATAGGTGTTGACCGCTGCCGAAATCGCGTTCTGCAGTTCCGGGATGTTGAGCTGAGCCAGCGCAATCGGCGCCATAGCCTTCAGCGCATCCGCCATCTGCTGTGCCGAGATGTTCTGCTTGGAGCCAGCATATTCCAGCGCACGCTTCGTGATCGATGCGTCATCGAAGCGGATTTCGGCGCCGTTGAACGAAAGTTGCTGCATCAGGCCGAGCATGGCAAGGCCAAGCGCCTGCTGGGCTTCTTCCTTGTTCGGGTTCGCTTCAGAGGCCTTGGCCGCTTCTTGCAGCGACTTCATGAAAGGCAGAGTGTATCCCGAAATCTTGAAGGCAAGGTTTAGGCGGCCGACATTTGTCACGTCGAGGGCAAATTCGGAGATGTCGATCGTGCCGGGGCCGAGATCCCAAGCGCCCTTCATCGTGATGTCGCCGTTGACGTGCTGCAGGGCTAGCTTCTCGATTGCTTCCTTCGCCTGCGGGTCCGGAGCATCGCTAAGGTCCGCCTTCATGCTCTTGAATGCGCCGTCGAAGTCGAAGCCGGATTCGTCTTCACGAAGCGACAGGTTCATCTGGGTTTCGCCGAGCGAGAAGACTTCCTTGCCATTCTTGGTGACCTTGAACGGGCCGACATGCGCCGTTTCGTAAAGCAATATGGAGTCGAGGCCGTCACCGCTGGCATCAGCAGGAATGGATATGCCGCCGAGCGTCATTTCGGAGGCGCTGACGGTCGCCCCGTCCTCGGTGATGTTGATGTCGGGAAAGGCTGCTTCCTCGATGTAGTAACCGCCGTCTTCGTCTTCCTCGACGCCGGTCATCGTGATGTCACCGATGTTGAGGGGCCCGCTGCCGGTCGGCTTGAAGCTCGCGTTCTTCAGCGTCACCGTCGTGTCGTCGACATCGACGCCATCGGCAGTGATCGTTCCGCCTTGGGCGCTATAGGCGGCATTGAGCTTCTTCAGGAGATCCTGCCCGTCGAGGGCAAACGCGGAGCCGGCGAGTGACAGGAACGCGGCGCCAGACAGCATCAGCCGGGTTGTCCGGTAAAAGGTCATGGGTAAGTCCTTTGGTGGTGGTTGCAAATTGCAGTGAAATTACTGCGAATCGAACGCAGTTTATATTTGCAGCTGTATAAATTTCTGTTGAAGGGGAAAGCAAACAAAGTCCAAATTGGTGGCGATGCTTGATGACCTTTTCATGGCGTTCCAGCGCGTCATCCACAGGGCCACCCCCTCATTCCTTGCCGTGAATCGCCTTCTGGGCTAGGCAAGGCTCATGGGACAAGAGATTTTGCCGCCTTCCGGCGGAGACGACAGCATTCACCCGGTTGATCTGAAGGCCGCGCTCGAGGAGCGTTACTTGGCCTATGCACTTTCGACCATCATGCACCGCGCGCTTCCAGACGTCCGCGACGGTCTGAAGCCGGTTCATCGGCGCATCATTCATGCCATGAGCGAGATGGGCATACGCCCGAACGCGGCCTTTAAGAAATGCGCCCGCATTGTCGGCGACGTCATTGGTAAGTTCCACCCGCATGGAGACCAGTCCGTCTACGATGCGCTGGTGCGTCTGGCGCAGGATTTCTCCCAGCGTTATCCGCTCGTCGACGGGCAGGGAAACTTCGGCAATATCGACGGTGATAACGCCGCCGCCTACCGTTATACCGAAGCTCGCATGACGGAGGTCACGGCGCTGCTTCTCGAAGGCATCGAGCAGGATGCCGTCGATTTCCGCCTGACCTATAACGAGGAAGACGAGGAACCGACCGTTCTTCCGGGGTCTTTCCCGAACCTGCTCGCGAACGGCTCCTCCGGCATCGCCGTCGGCATGGCGACTTCCATTCCTTCGCATAACGCCCATGAGCTTTGCGATGCGGCACTGCACTTGATCAAGCATCCGGATGCGACCGTCGAAAAGCTCGTCGAGTTCATTCCGGGCCCGGATTTTCCGACCGGTGGCATCATCATCGACGGTCGCGAAAGCATCATCGAAAGCTACCGCACCGGCCGCGGCGGCTTCCGCGTACGCGCCAAGTGGCAGATCGAAGATCTCGGTCGCGGCGGCTATCAGATCATCGTCACCGAAATCCCCTTCCAGGTACAGAAGTCGCGATTGATCGAAAAGATCGCCGAGCTGCTGATCGCCCGCAAACTGCCGCTGCTGGAAGACATACGCGACGAGTCGGCCGAAGACGTCCGAGTCGTGCTGGTGCCGAAGAGCCGTACCGTCGATCCGACGATCCTGATGGAATCGATGTTCAAGTTGACGGAGCTGGAGAGCCGCTTCCCGCTGAACATGAACGTTCTGTCCATGGGCCGCATTCCGCGCGTCATGGCGCTGAACGAGGTGCTGAAGGAGTGGCTGAATCACCGCCGCGAGGTCCTGCAGCGCCGTTCACGCTTCCGCCTTGCCGCAATCGACAGACGCCTCGAAATCCTCGGCGGCTTGCTCATTGCCTACCTGAACATCGACGAGGTGATCCGCATCATCCGCGAGGAGGACGAACCGAAGCCGGTGATGGTGGCCCGCTGGGGACTGACCGACAACCAGGTCGAGGCGATCCTCAACATGCGGCTGCGCTCTTTGCGCAAGCTCGAAGAGTTCGAAATCCGAACCGAGTTTGACGAACTCACAAAGGAGAAGACCGGCATCGAGGCGCTGCTCGCCTCCGAGGAAAAGCAGTGGCAGACGGTCGCCTGGGAAATTGGCGAGGTGAAGAAGAAGTTCGCCAAGGCAACCGAAATCGGCCGCCGCCGCACCCAGTTCGCCGAGGCGCCCGAAGCCGACGAACAAGCCATCCAGCACGCGATGATCGAGAAGGAACCGATCACCGTCGTCGTTTCCGAAAAAGGCTGGATCCGTGCGCTGAAGGGCCACATCGCTGACACCGCGAGCCTGACCTTCAAGGAGGGCGATGCGCTGAAGATAGCCTTCCCGGCACAGACGACGGACAAGATCCTTGTCGTCACCACCGGCGGCAAGGTCTTCACGCTCGGCGGCGACAAGCTGCCCGGCGGGCGCGGCCATGGCGAGCCGCTGCGCATCATGGTCGACATGGATAACGATCAGGCTGTGCTGACGGCCTTCGTCCACGATCCGGCGCGCAAGCAGCTGATCGTCTCGACGGCCGGCAACGGCTTCATTGTGGCGGAATCCGAAATGGCTGCCAACACCCGCAAGGGCAAGCAGATCATGAATGTTGCGATGCCGGACGAGACCAAGCTCATCGTGCCCGTCAGCGGTGATCACGTCGCTGTCGTCGGCGAGAACCGCAAGATGCTGGTCTTCCCGCTGGCCCAGGTTCCGGAGATGGGCCGCGGCAAGGGCGTGCGTCTGCAGCGATACAAGGATGGCGGCATTTCCGACGTCCGTTGTTTCGCGATCGCCGACGGTCTCGTCTGGGAAGACAGCGCAGGTCGTACTTTCACAAAAAACAAGGAAGAACTGGCCGAATGGTTGGGCGACCGCGCTTCTGCGGGCCGCACGGTTCCAAAGGGCTTCCCGCGCAGCGGCAAATTTGCCGGCTGAGGCGATAACAAATTGGCGATCCGCTCTTGGCGAGCGGGTCGTATCCTCTATTTCATTCCTGTTATCAAAATTGGGAACAGGTTCATTCCGAGGACGGACGGAATGGCCGTTGGGCATTGCGCTCGCAGCGCAGCCCCCAAACGGAGGAGCATCAATGTCTGCCAATACCATCAAGCTGCATGTCGATCACACTTATAATGCGCCGCCTTCCGTCGTCTACGACGCATGGCTCAACCCGCAAATCGCCAGGCGCTTCCTTTTCGCGGCGAAGGATGGCCATGTTATCCGCGCCGAAATCGCTCCCCATGTCGGCGGCCGCTTTCTGATCATCGACAGGCGCCCAACCGGCGACGCATGCCACTGCGGCATATTTCTCGAACTTCGCAGGCCGAGACACATGGCCTTCAGCTTCTCGGCGGAGGAGCACGACCACAATCCCGACCGCGTCGAGATCGACATCGAGCCGCTGGGTGCCGGCAGCCGCCTGACGCTCTCCCACGAAATGTGCGCCGAATGGGGGGCGTTCGAAGAAAAGACCCGTCAGGGTTGGAAGCATGTGATGGACGGCCTGGAACGGGTGCTGGAACAGACGGACCGGCTAGCGAGCTGAGGATACGCTGAAAGCGCGTCACGCCCGCGTCGTCTATTTCGCCGGCGGCGACGGAGGCGAGGAAGACAACGATCTGGCGTTGTCGGCATCAATGAGACAGCCGTTTACATATGGGAAGGCGAACGCAGCGAGGTAACCGGTCTGCTTGTTGCCGTCGATCAAAGGATGGTTTCGGATGATCCCATGAAGATATGCAGCGGGAAGGATAAAGATATCGTCCTCGCTAAACACTATCGTCGCTGTCGAACACCGCCTCCGCGTGCCATCCAGAGCGAATGCGTCATGATCACTATAATGAGGATGGCGCCGCCCATGAGTGTCATCGCCGTCGGAACTTCAGCGAAGATGAACCAGACCCAGATCGGGGCAAGTACCGTCTCCAGCAGGTAGAACATGCCGACTTCGGGGGCCGAGAGATAGCGCGGGCCGGTTGCCAGACACCAGAAGGCAACGGGCATCACGATGGCGCCGTTGAAGATGATCCAGCCGGGATGATCGATCGAAACGCCCGCAGGCAGCGCCATGGCAAAGCCGAGGATTGCCGGGAACATCGCGGCAAGGAGCGGCACGAAGCCCATGTCGCGCCGAGAGGCCCGGCCGACCGTGATTGCCGCGCCGAGGATGAGCGCGCTCAGAAGCGCCATCGCGTCGCCGAAGATGTGGCCGCTCGAAATTCCGTCATGCACGATCAGCCCGACGCCGACGATCATGGCGGCCATCGCCACCAAGGTCGAAACCGGCGGCCGCTCTTTCAGAAATATCCACGAAAGCAGCGCGCCGAACATCGGATTGAAGGCAACGATGAAGACGACGTTGGCCGTGGCCGTGTTGAAGACTGAAAGCAGGAAGGTCAGTGTGGACAGGCCGTAAAGCAGTCCCGCAGCGATGCCGTGCCGTCCCGGGATCAAGATCGGCCATTTTCCTTTCAGCACGCGGATCGCTGCGACGATAAGCAGCGTCACCAGAACCGTCGTGATGCTGCGAAGGCCGAGGATCGGCCACATCTTTCCCTCGGCGAGTCGCACGAGCGGAATGTCCATGGAAAGGGCCAGGCCACCGATTGCCGTCAGGGCAAGGCCTTTCCGGTGACCGGAAAGGGAAGGAAGGGACATTTAGTCGTGCGTGCCTTCGGCCATCATGGAGGGATCGAAGCGTTCCCAGCCGCGCGGCGTCAGGTGCTCTTGCGGCTGGAAGCGCGTCTTGTAATCCATTTTGCGCGATCCCTGAACCCAGTAGCCGAGATAGACATGGGGAAGGCCGAGCGCCTTCGTGCGCTTCACATGATCGAGGATCATGAAGGTGCCGAGCGAGCGCTTGTCATATTCCGGATTGAAATAGGAATAGACCATGGAAAGGCCGTCGCTCATCGTGTCGGTCAGCGCCGCGGCCAGGAGCTCGCCGCGCGGACGGGTCTCCAGGCCCGAACCTTCCTCGCGTTTGCGATATTCGATGATCTTGGTGTTCACATGCGTATCTTCCACCATGATCGCATAGTCGAGCACGGTCATGTCGGACATGCCGCCTTGCTGATGGCGGTCGTCGAGATAGCGGCGGAAGAGTGAATACTGCTCGCTGGAAGGCTGCGCCGGAAATTCGGTCGCAACGACGTCGACGTTGTGGGCGAGCACCCGTTTCATTGAATTCGTCGGCTGGAACTCCTGCGCGAGGATACGCACCGAGACGCAGGCACGGCAGGCTTCGCAGGCGGGGCGGTAGGCGATGTTCTGCGAACGGCGGAAGCCGCCTTGTGTCAGGATGTCGTTCATTTCTGCAGCCCGCGGACCGACGAGATGCGTGAAGACCTTACGCTCCATCTCATGCGGCAAATACGGACATGCAGCCGGAGCCGTCAGATAAAACTGCGGTGATGGCGAGGCCTGCGTATTCATCTGCCGGGGAAATGTCCTTTCGCACTGACTATTTCAAGACAGCATGAACTAAGAATAGAAAACGTCAACAGCGCGGCTGGTCTATCCGCGCTATCAATTTTTCTGTTCTTTTTTGATATGGCGCCGCGGGCCGGCCGGCAAAGACCGGCGGCGGATTTAATTTGCCGCCTCAGTCGGTGCGAACGGTAACCGTGCCGACGAGCAGGTCGTGAATCAGCCGGCTGCGCTCGGTAAAAAGACCAGCAAGCAGAATCAGCGGCGTCAACAGCGAATTAAGGATCCAGAAAAGCGCCAGATGAGCGATCGCCAAAAGGAAATCCATCGGGCGGCCATCGACGCGCACGATTGCGATCCCCATCGCCCGCATGCCGGGCGAAGCCTGGCTCGGCCCGCCGACCGTAAAGCCGAAATAAAGGCCGGCAACCAGCACGAAGAGCGCCGGATAGAGTAAGAAGCCGAGGCCGAGCGTCAGAATCGACAGAAAAAACAGCACGACTGCCGCGGGAATGCACAGAAGCAGCACAATGATGTAGTCGAGAATGAACGCGAAGACTCGCCGGCTCAGCGTGCCGCTATAGGCGCGCCAGTCTTCCGGTGCGGCATAAAGCGGGTTCGGATTAAGGCTCATCTGCGGTCTCCCTTGGAAATCGATGCCACTGATATGGTGTCGGCCGCCGAAGATACAATAATGCGTGAAGATCAGCGCTTTGCCAGCAGTCTGGCGACCTCGATCGCGAAATAGGTCAGGATCCCGTCGCAGCCGGCCCGCTTGAAGGCCAGCAGCGTTTCCAGCATCGCCCGTTCGCCGTCGATCCAGCCATTCATCGCTGCAGCCTTGATCTGTGTATATTCCCCGGAAACCTGATAGGCGAAGGTCGGAAGTCCGAAGGCCTCTTTCATGCGCCAGCAGATGTCGAGATAGGGCAGGCCAGGCTTGACCATCAGCATGTCCGCACCTTCTTCGACATCGAGTGCCGCATCGCGGATAGCCTCGGTGCCATTGGAAGGATCGATATAGTAGGTCTTCTTGTCACCCTTCAGCAGGCCGCCGGTTGAGATCGCCTCGCGATAAGGCCCGTAGAATGCCGACGCGAACTTGGTGGCATAGCTCATGATCCCGACATTCTGGTGCCCTGCAGCATCGAGCGCCCGCCGGATCGCGCCGATGCGGCCGTCCATCATTTCCGACGGGGCAATGATATCGGAACCGGCATCAGCCTGCATGACGGCGGCGCGCGCGACCTGATCGACGGTCTCGTCGTTGACGATTTCGCCACCGTTGAGGATGCCGTCATGGCCGTGACTGGTGAAAGGGTCGAGAGCCACGTCGGTGATCACGCCGATGTTCGCAACGGCTTTCTTGATGGCGATCGTCGCCTGATTGATAAGATTGTTGGCCTCCAGGCTGTTCGAGCCTGTTTCGTCACGGAGTGCCATCTCGATGTTCGGGAAGGTGGCGATTGCCGGGACGCCGAGGTCAGCCGCTTCCCTGGCTGCATCCGCCAGCTTGTCGATGCTCATGCGGTTGACGCCGGGCATGGCGGGGATCGGTTCCACGATTCCGGAACCGGGGATCACGAAGACCGGCCATATCAGGTCGTCCACCGTCAGCCGGTTTTCCTGCACCAGCCGGCGCGTCCAGTCCGCCTTGCGATTGCGGCGCATGCGGCGGTGCCCGGTGATCTCGTCGACGAGGTGCGTCTTGTCCTGCATTGTCTTTCGTTCCTGGCCATTCCATTTCTTGGTCCGCTCATTATCATGACGGACCGGAAAACCAAACCGGGCGATTGGCCGCGGCGGATCAGCCGCTGGTGGAGCCGCAACGGGAACCCTAAAGTCTGCGCCATGGAAAATGATTCTCCGACGATGCCGAAGCGGACGCTGATAGACATCCTGTTCATCCTCTTTCTGAGGCTGATCGCGATCTCCTGCTTCTGGTTCGGCCTGCAATATTGGGCGATGCTTGTTGGCTATTCACTGGTGGGGGCAGGGCGCTTCGATCTTCTGAGCTTGCCGTGGAAGGTTGCGGCCACAAGCCTTGCCGTCCTCTTCCCCGTCGCTTCGCTCGGCCTCTGGCTGACGGTATCCTGGGGCCCGGTCGTTTGGGTGCTCGCCGCAGGCGGACAAATCCTGATGTATGGCCTGCTGCCGCAGACCTTCGGGTCCAACCGGCTCATCCTTTTGATGCATGGCGCAGTGGCCTCGGTCTATCTGGTTTTCCGCCTGGCGCTCTGGCTGGAAAAACGCCGCCAGCGCCGCAAAGTAAGCGTTGATTTACCCTGATACAACGCGGAGTTTCCGGTAAGGTGCTGTTAAGCCTGCAGTTTAAGTAGAATTTTATTTGTATTCGATAGGGTCTGTCTCAAGGCGGGAAGAAAACCAACACCGCCAAACAAACAGTGAGGCAGTCATCATGAATACGAAAATCAAGCCGCAGGCGGTATCGAACTTCCGTGATCAGCAGGACCAGGACATCCGTGATCTTTACATGGAATCCCTTCACCTTGTTGAACGTCTTCACCGCCGCCTTCTGGATGTCATCAAGGACGAGTTCGACCGTCAGGGCCGCAGCGACGTCAACGCCATCCAGGCTCTGCTCCTTTTCAACATCGGCAATTCCGAGCTGACCGCCGGCGAGCTGCGCTCGCGTGGCTACTATCTCGGCTCGAACGTGTCCTACAACGTTAAGAAGCTGGTCGATCTCGGCTTCATCAACCACCAGCGCTCGCGCATCGACCGCCGCTCCGTCCGCATCAGCCTGACGGAAACCGGCACTGAGGTCGCCGAAACAGTCGCCAAGCTCTACGAGCGCCACATCGCCTCGATCGACAAGGTCGGCGGCATCGGCACGGACGAGTTCACCCAGATGAACAGGCTCCTGCAGCGCCTCGACCGTTTCTGGAACGACCAGATCCTTTACCGGCTCTAAGGTAAGAGACCTCCTCCAAGGTCGAAGAAAACCGGATGCGTCCCTGCGCGTCCGGTTTTGCCGTTCCGGGGCCAAGCGTGTCATCTTTGCAACGCGTCGCACCCAAGCACAGCGGCCTGTATTCAGCACCTGTATTCAGGCCGTTTTTTAGCCGCTATTAACCAGCACCGTTTACGATGGATCGATAGGTTTCGTCCGTGCCGCTCCCGACGATCGGTAGGCCTCTTGGCCGTCGGCGACACGAATTGGCCATATTGGTATGACAGCGGACATGCACGGCAAGCGGCGCTTCTCATATGATAGTTCAAGGTCGTCCGCGCTTCCGGCTCGCAATCTTGTGATGGCCCGGCGCGGAAACCTGTGATGCGCCGGAAAACGGAATGGTAGTGATCTGCGCCGTGGCGCAGTGAATCGCAAAGCCCGCGGTTTTCCTTTCAAGCTGCGGCATTGAGTGGTTGGGATTATGTCGAAGAAAAACCGAATTGAAGCTCTTTCGCGCCGCGCTTTTCTTGCGTCTGCGGCAACCGTCGGCGCCAGTGCAATCGCCGCCCCGGCATTTGCGCAGTCCGCGCTCGATGCGCTGATCAACGCACCGCGCCGCGGCGCGTGGGATGATCAGTTCGATGCCAAGGCTGCCTCGCGCACGGCGAGTGCCGCCGTCTCCAATACCCCGATCCTCAGCCCGCAATCGGTTCCGAGCATCCAGCAGGCGATCATGGAGTATCAGCAGATCGCCTCCGCAGGCGGTTGGCCTGAGGTCAATCCGGCTGGCCTGCGTCTCCAGCTCGGCGTGACTGATCCTTCCGTTCAGGCCCTGCGCCAGCGCCTTGCCATTACCGGCGACCTGCCGCGCGAAGCAGGCATGTCGTCCGCCTTCGATTCCTATGTCGATGGTGCGGTCAAGCGCTTCCAGGCTCGTCATGGCCTTCCGGCAGACGGCGTCATTGGCGAATTCACGCTGAAGGCGATGAACATTCCGGTTGATGTGCGCCTGCAGCAGCTGAACACCAACCTTATCCGCCTGCAGACCTTCCCGGAAGATCTCGGCCGGCGCCATGTCATGGTCAATATTCCGGCCGCCTATGTCGAGGCGGTCGAGGACGGCAGTGTGGCGACACGTCATGCGGCGGTCGTCGGACGTATCAGCCGCCCGACGCATATCGTCAACTCGAAGATTTACGAGGTCATCCTCAATCCCTATTGGACTGCGCCGCGCTCGATCGTCGAGAAGGACATCATGCCGCTGATGCGCAAGGATCCGACTTATCTCGAGAAGAACGCCATTCGCCTGATCGATGGCAAAGGCAACGAAGTCGCCCCGGAAACCATCGACTGGAATGGCGAGGCGCCGAACCTGATGTTCCGTCAGGATCCAGGCAAGATCAACGCCATGGCCTCGGCGAAGATCAATTTCCATAACAAGAACGGCGAGTACATGCACGACACGCCGCAGCAGGGCCTGTTCAACAAGCTGATGCGCTTTGAGTCGTCCGGCTGCGTTCGCGTCCAGAACGTCCGCGACCTGACGACTTGGTTGCTGCGCGACACCCCGCCGTGGTCGCGCCAGCAGATGGAGCAGGTGATTGCCAGCCGGGTCAACACGCCGATTACGCTCGCCGAGGAAATCCCGGTCTATTTCGTCTACATCTCCGCCTGGGGCATGCCGGACGGCCTCGTGCAGTTCCGCGACGACATCTACCAGATGGACGGCAACGCCGAGCTTGCTCTCGATACGACCGCTGGAATGGAGCAGCCGGTTCAGTAAGCGTCATGCGTCTGAATTGAGAAAACCGCGCTGGAAGGCGAACCGCGCTGGAAGGCGCGGTTTTTATTTTTTGCAAGCGGTTGCCCTTCATGCGTTTGCCGGGATCTTCTTTCGGTAAACGAGGCGAAGGGGATATGTCGCAGCGCTTCGGTTAATCTCTAAGTTTTGCGAGGCATGTCCCCTCCAAGCTGGCGCAGAGAGGATCAGGGTGAGGGGCATCCCACGACAATGCCAAGTCCACGACACTCCTGCGCGTAGATTGCCCAGCAAATGTCGTTCTTCGTATTGCTCTCGGCAGGGCGGAACGCTAATACCTTCGCGCATTCCAGTTGAGGAGCCCGCCCATGACAAATGCTTCCACGCAGACCTTCTTCAATCGCTCGCTTGCCGACACCGATCCGGATATCTTCGGCGCGATTGAAAAGGAACTCGGCCGCCAGCGGCATGAGATCGAATTGATCGCATCGGAGAACATCGTTTCGCGCGCGGTGCTGGAAGCCCAGGGCTCCATCATGACGAACAAATATGCGGAAGGTTATCCGGGCAAGCGCTACTACGGCGGCTGCCAGTTCGTCGATATTGCTGAAGAACTGGCGATCGAACGCGCCAAGAAGCTCTTCGGCGTGAACTTCGCCAACGTCCAGCCGAATTCCGGCTCGCAGATGAACCAGGCGGTCTTCCTGGCTCTGCTGCAGCCGGGCGATACCTTTATGGGCCTCGACCTGAACTCGGGCGGTCACCTAACGCACGGTTCGCCAGTCAACATGTCCGGCAAGTGGTTCAACGTCGTGTCCTACGGCGTTCGCGAAGGCGACAACCTGCTCGACATGGACGAAGTCGCCCGCAAGGCCGAAGAGCACAAGCCGAAGCTGATCATCGCCGGCGGCACCGCTTATTCCCGTGTCTGGGACTGGAAGCGTTTCCGCGAGATTGCCGATTCGGTCGGCGCCTATCTCATGGTCGACATGGCTCATATCGCCGGCCTCGTTGCCGGCGGCCAGCATCCGTCGCCGTTCCCGCACTGCCACGTCGCAACGACCACGACCCACAAGTCGCTTCGCGGCCCGCGCGGCGGCGTCATCCTGACGAACGACGAGGATCTGGCGAAGAAGTTCAACTCGGCTGTTTTCCCGGGCCTCCAAGGTGGTCCGCTGATGCACATCATCGCCGCCAAGGCCGTCGCCTTCGGCGAAGCGCTGCAGCCGGATTTCAAGGACTACGCCGCGCAGATCGTCAAGAACGCTAAAGCGCTTGCCGAGACGCTGATGGCAGGCGGACTCGATGTCGTCTCCGGCGGTACCGACAACCACCTGATGCTCGTCGATCTTCGGAAGAAGAACGCGACCGGAAAGCGCGCCGAAGCAGCGCTCGGGCGCGCCTACATCACCTGCAACAAGAACGGTATTCCGTTCGATCCGGAAAAGCCCTTTGTCACCTCCGGCGTCCGTCTCGGCGTTCCGGCAGGCACGACGCGCGGCTTCAAGGAAGCGGAATTCAAGGAAATCGGCAACCTCATAGTTGAGGTTCTCGACGGCCTCAAGGTCGCCAATTCCGATGAAGGCAACGCTGCAGTCGAAGCAGCCGTTCGTGGCAAGGTGGTCGACCTTACCGGCCGCTTCCCAATGTACGATTACATCGGCTAAGGATAGCGCATGCGCTGCCCATTCTGCGGATCGGAAGACACCCAGGTCAAGGATTCACGTCCGGCGGAGGACAATACGTCCATCCGCCGCAGACGGATCTGTCCCGATTGCGGCGGCCGCTTCACGACCTTCGAGCGCGTGCAACTGCGCGAGCTGATGGTCGTCAAGAAGACCGGCCGCAAGGTGCCTTTCGACCGCGACAAGCTGGTGCGGTCCTTCGAGATCGCGCTGCGCAAGCGTCCGGTCGACCGTGACCGCATCGAAAGGGCTGTTTCCGGCATCGTCCGCCGCCTCGAAAGCTCCGGCGAAGTCGAAATCAGCTCCGAGGCCATCGGCCTTCAAGTGCTGGAAGCTCTCAAGAGTCTCGATGACGTTGGCTTTGTTCGGTATGCCTCGGTCTATCGGGATTTCTCGCATGCCGAGGATTTCGAAAAGGTCATCTCCGAAATCAACGCCAAGATCAGCCGCGACAGTTTGGAGACCTGAGCCTTGAGCGCCGGACCGCATGACAGGCGTTTCATGGCCGAGGCAATCCGTCTTGGCCTTCTGCATCTCGGCCAGACCTCCACAAATCCTTCCGTCGGCTGCGTCATCGTCAAGGACGGCGAAATCGTCGGCCGCGGCACGACGGCGATCGGCGGGCGCCCGCATGCCGAGCCGCAGGCGCTCACCGAGGCAGGCGAACTGGCTCGCGGCGCCACCGCCTATGTGACGCTCGAACCCTGCTCTCATCACGGCAAGACGCCGCCCTGCGCCGACGCGCTGATTGCCTCCAGTGTCGCGCGCGTCGTCATCAGCGTGACCGATCCTGATCCTCGTGTCTCCGGCCGCGGCATCGCGCTTCTGCGCGAAGCCGGCATCGAGGTTGATATCGGCGTGCTCGAAGAGGAGGGCAGGCGCTCGCTCGCCGGCTATCTCACGCGGCAAACGAAGAACCGGCCCTATGTGACTCTGAAGCTTGCGGTTTCCGCCGACGGCATGATCGGCCGCAAAGGCGAGGGACAGATCGCCATCACCAGTCCACTCGCCCGCGCACAGGTCCAGGCGCTCCGCGCTGAAACCGACGCCATCCTCGTCGGCATCGGCACGGCGATCGCCGACGACCCGGAACTCACGGTGCGGGTGCCGGGCCTGCAATCGCTGTCGCCGGTGCGTGTCGTGCTTGATCCGCGGCTTGATTTGCCGCTCGGCAGTAAACTTGTGCGTTCAGCACGAGAGGTGCCGACCATTGCCGTTGCAGGCGAGGCCGCCCCCTTTATCCTGCCGGACATCTCTCCCACGTGGGGCGAGATAGATGGGGTGAACGCTCGCCCGCATTCTTCCGCCGGGATCGACGCCACCACTGATGAGGTGCCGGTAGACGCGAGCTGCGGCAACCTGCCGATCCCTCCCCTGGTGGGGGAGATGCCCGGCAGGATAAAGGGGGGTGAGGCCCGCGCCGAAGCCCTGCGGGCTGCAGGCGTTGAAATCCTATACTGCCATCCTTACCATCCCGAAGTGCTGCTTCCGGCGCTCGCCTCGCGCGGCATATCCTCGCTCCTGGTCGAAGGCGGTGCGAAGACGGCACAGCTTTTCCTCGACGCCGGTCTCGTCGATCGAATCCAGCTTTACCAGGGCCAGATCATCATCGGCGAGGGCGGTATTGAATCGCCTTTGACGAAGTCCGATATGCCATCCGGTTTTGCCCATAGAGGCACATTCATGTTCGGCGACGACCGGCTGGACGAATACGAAAGAGAATTTTGATGTTCACCGGAATTGTCACGGATATCGGCATGATTGAATCCGTTTCTGCCATGAACGAGGGTGTGAAGCTCCGCGTCGTGAGCAATTACGACCCTAAGACCATCGATATGGGCGCGTCGATTTCCCATTCGGGCATCTGCCTGACGGTGACCGGCCTGCCGGACGAAGGCAACAACGGGCGTTGGTTCGAGGTGGAGGCTTGGGAAGAGGCTTTAAGGCTCACGACGCTTGCAAGCTGGAAGGAAGGCACCCGCGTCAATCTCGAGCGTCCTCTGAAGATCGGCGACGAACTCGGCGGCCACATCGTCTCAGGGCATGTCGACGGCAAGGCAGAAATCCTGTCGGTGACTACGGAAGGCGATGCGACCCGCTTCCGTCTGCGCGCCCCGGAGCATCTTGCGAAATTCGTGGCGCCCAAAGGCTCGATCGCGCTCGATGGTACGTCGCTGACGGTCAACGCCATCGAAGGCACGGATTTCGATGTGCTTCTCATTCGCCATACTTTGGAAGTCACGACATGGGGCGAGCGAGAGGCCGGTGATTTCGTCAATTTCGAGGTTGATACGATGGCGCGCTATGCAGCTAGGCTGGCTGAATTCCCTGCCGCGAAAGCAGAATGATTTCGCCGTGATAATCGGTACGCGCCACCTCGCGGAAGCCGAGCTTTTCCGCCACCCGTAGCGAAGCTGCGTTTTCCGGGCTGACGATACAGGTCATCTCCTTGCCGGGGAAATGACAGTCAGCCCATGCGATCAGCGCCGTGAGTGCTTCTGTCGCATAGCCCCGTCCTTGTGCGGAAGGCAGCAACACCCATCCGGTTTCCAGTGTTTCCTCGATTGGTGGAGACATCTCACGTCGGGCTTCATGGAAGCCTGCTTCGCCGATCAGCCGCCCGCTTTGCTTTTCCTCGATGATCAGAAAGCCAAAACCCATATGATGCCACATGCCACTCGCCCTTAGGAGGCGGGACCATGTCTGCTCGCGTGTCGATGGCACGCCGCTGATATAGCGAACGACGTCCGCATCTGCCCATAAGTGTATGTAGGCATCGAAATCGTCGAGCCGGTGCGGCCGCAGAATCAACCGTTTCGTTTCGATGGTCGGAACATTGATCATCTTGGATATTTTCTGACCACCTGTCTCACGCGCCTGCTTCGCCGTCCCAGTAGTCGAGATCGTTCTCCGCGCGCCCGATGAAGCGGAAGCGCCCGACGTGATGATCTGTCTTGGCGAGGAATTTTTGGGAATCCGGGTATTCGACGATCTCCGTCTTCGCCATCGTGGAGATGCCGAGATAGATCAGCGTCGTGCTGCCGGTATTGAGGATCTGATGGGCCGTTTCCTTGCCGCCGGCAGGCGCGCCGAGCGTGTCGCCTTTCCTGATGGGGTAACGTTCGCTTCCAAAACGGTATTCGCCCGTCCCTTCGATGACGAAGAACAGCTCATCCTCGACATGGTGATTGTGAAACGGACAGCTCGATTTGCCGGGCGGCACCTCGTTGTAGCTGATCCCGAGGTTGGAGAGTCCAAGCAGACGGCCGAAAGATGTGTCGGCGCCCTCGTAGAGCGAGCCCTGTTGCCACCGCTCCAGCGCCAGGTCGGCAATATTGAGAACCGGTTTGATATCCCGTGGCATGTCTTGTCCCCTTTTGCAGGGACAAACAGACCATCAATTCGGGATGGTTTTCAATAGGCGTCAGTAGAATTGTCGGGCAGGGCGGCGCAGCGATCTGCGCCGCCCTGCGCCGATCAGTCGGTATAGAAGGTAATGCTGCCATCGGCCGCCTGTTCGGCATTGATGACGTTGCGGACATTGACTCCGTCATTGCCGAGCTTGCGCGTCAGCATCTTGTTGGCGTCGATCGATGCCTGAATCTGGCGCACTTCCTGGGCCGAGCGTGGCGGAGCGGAGCGCGGACCGTATGCTTCGGGGCTTGCGTCGTGCCAGTTGTAGAAATGCTTTACGTTGAAGTCATTACCCCGGAAATTACGGAGCGTTTGTTCGATGCCCGATGGGCTGTTCATGCCAAAGCTTTCCGCACGGCTGACGCCGGCAAGCGCGAGGGAGGGCAAGACGGAAACGATGGCGATTGTAGCAACGCGGTTCATGATGGTATCCTTTCATCTGCTATGACGGTCGGCTGTCGTGCAGGGGATCGTCGGCGTTACGCTTGTTGAGTTGGGTCGGCCGCAGCGTGGAATCAATAGCTAAACACCTGAAATAACATTACAAATTGTTCATAACGATTGCCTTCGATTTGCCGTTTTCAAGGTGCTTGCGAGCGTGCATGGCAAACGGCCGGCGTATATTTCTGCTATCCTCTTGCAGAGATTTCCGGCCATGATCCGAATTTGCTTGCCATTCATCGAAAGGCATGTTTTGACCGCGGCCTGCCAAAAGGCAAAGTCCTCAGAAACCGAAGGTGATGCATGGCGCGAGATAACGCTCCCCATATTTTGATCGTCGAAGCCCGCTTCTACGACGACATGGCCGACGCTCTTCTGGAAGGGGCAACCTTTGCGCTCAAGGAAGCCGGCGCGAGCTACGATGTCGTCACCGTTGCAGGAGCCCTGGAGATTCCGCCGGCGATTGCCATGGCGCTTGACGGCGCCGACAATGGCGGCACGCAATATGACGGCTATGTCGCTCTCGGCATGGTCATCCGCGGCGAGACCTACCACTTCGAGGTCGTGTCGAACGAATCCTCCCGCGCATTGATGGATCTCGCCGTCAGCGAATCCCTTGCCATCGGCAACGGCATCCTGACGGTCGAAAACGATGAGCAGGCATGGGCACGCGCCCGCCGCTCGGACAAAGACAAGGGCGGCTTTGCCGCTCGCGCAGCTCTCACGATGATCGAGCTGAAGAAGAAACTGGGTGCATACGAATGACTAGTGAAAATCCGGAGCGTCAGATAAAGACGGCAAACCAGCGCGGCGCTGCGCGTCTGGCTGCTGTTCAGGCGCTCTACCAGATGGATATCGGCGGCACCGGTGTTCTGGAAATCGTCGCCGAATATGAGGCTCACCGCCTCGGTCAAGAAATCGACGGCGAGACCTATCTCAAGGCCGATGCCGCGTGGTTCCGTTCCATCGTTTCCGGCGTGGTGCGCGAGCAGCTTCGTCTGGATCCGTTGATCGCCTCTGCCCTGCAGGACGACTGGGCCTTGTCGCGCCTCGACAGCACCGTGCGCGCGATCTTGCGCGCCGGCGTTTTCGAACTTCTCGACCGCAAAGACGTGCCGGTGGCCGTGATCGTTACGGAATATGTCGAGATCGCCCAGGCTTTCTTCGAGGATGACGAGCCGAAGCTCGTCAATGCCGTGCTCGACCGCATCGCCAAACAGGTGCGCGGCGAAATGAAGAAGTAAGCCTTCCGTCCGCTATCGGACCATTTTGCGCTTTACGCTGCGCTGCAAGGGTTTTCGTCCGTTGCGGTCTTGACGTCGTGTTTCCCACCCCGCAATCTCCGCACGCAAAGCTAGAGCGTTTCTGTGGAGAGAAGACGATTCGGCTGCGTTCGTGGCCGGAGGGGGGAGTGCTCTGGCACTTTTGGAGGAAAGAGCGAAATGATAATTCTTTTGTGCGTAATTGCATGCGGTCTGCTCTCGGTGGTTTATGCCGTCTGGGCAACCCGCTCGGTACTGGCGGCCGATCAGGGAAACAGCCGCATGCAGGAAATCGCGGGTTACATCCGTGAAGGCGCGCAGGCCTATCTCATGCGCCAGTACAAGACGATTGCGATTGTCGGCATCGTTGTTTTCATCGCAGCCTGGCTGCTTCTCTCCGGCATGGCCGCCATCGGCTTTCTGATCGGCGCCGTGCTTTCCGGTGCCGCCGGCTTTATCGGCATGCACGTCTCCGTTCGCGCCAACGTCCGCACGGCGCAGGCCGCATCTCACAGCCTCTCGGCCGGCCTCGATATCGCCTTCAAATCCGGTGCCATCACCGGCATGCTCGTCGCCGGTTTGGCACTGCTCGGCGTATCCATCTATTATTTCATCCTGACCAGCCTGCTCGGCCATGAAAGTGGTTCGCGCGAAGTCATCGATGCGCTCGTCGCGCTCGGCTTCGGTGCCTCGCTGATTTCGATCTTCGCTCGTCTGGGCGGCGGCATCTTCACCAAGGGCGCCGATGTCGGCGGGGATCTCGTCGGCAAGGTCGAGGCAGGCATTCCGGAAGACGATCCGCGCAACCCGGCGACGATCGCAGATAATGTCGGCGACAATGTCGGCGACTGCGCCGGCATGGCCGCCGACCTTTTCGAAACCTATGCCGTTTCCGTCGTCGCAACCATGGTTCTCGCCTCAATCTTCTTTGCCGGGGCACCGATCCTGCAGTCGGCGATGGTCTATCCGCTGGCAATCTGCGGCGCCTGCATCCTCACCTCGATCGTCGGTACCTTTTTCGTCAAGCTTGGAACCAACGGCTCGATCATGGGCGCACTCTATAAGGGCCTTATCGTCACCGGCCTCCTTTCGATCGTCGGCCTAGGCGCTGCGACATCGTTGACGGTGGGCTGGGGGTCGCTCGGACAGGCCGGCGGTGTGGATGTTACCGGTACCAATCTCTTCTTCTGCGGCCTCGTCGGCCTCTTGGTTACGGCGCTCATTGTCGTCATCACCGAATATTATACCGGCACCAACAAACGCCCTGTCAATTCGATCGCCCAGGCATCCGTGACCGGCCACGGCACCAACGTCATCCAAGGCCTTGCGGTCTCGCTGGAATCGACGGCGCTGCCTGCGATCGTCATCGTTGCCGGTATTATCGGCACCTACCAGCTCGCCGGCCTCTTCGGCACCGGCATCGCCGTCACCGCCATGCTCGGCCTTGCCGGTATGATCGTTGCACTCGATGCCTTCGGTCCCGTGACCGACAACGCCGGCGGCATTGCCGAAATGTCCCATCTGCCGCCGGAAGTCCGGAAGTCGACGGACGCGCTCGACGCCGTCGGCAATACGACGAAAGCCGTGACAAAAGGCTACGCGATCGGCTCTGCCGGACTCGGCGCGCTGGTGCTTTTTGCGGCCTATTCCTATGACCTCAAATATTTTGCGGCAAATGGCGACAAGTTTCCCTACTTCGCAGGCATAGGGGAGATTTCATTCGATCTCTCCAACCCCTACGTGGTGGCCGGATTGATCTTCGGTGGGCTCATTCCCTACCTCTTCGGCGGTATCGCCATGACGGCTGTCGGCCGAGCCGCCGGCGCAATCGTCGAGGAAGTGCGCCGTCAGTTCAAGGAAAAGCCGGGCATCATGCAGGGCACGGAAAAGCCGGACTACGGCAAGGCCGTCGACCTTCTGACCAAGGCCGCAATCCGCGAGATGATCATCCCCTCGCTATTGCCGGTCCTAGCTCCGATCGTCGTTTATTTCGGTGTTCTGCTGGTCTCCGGCTCCAAGGCCTCGGCCTTCGCCGCACTCGGCGCATCGCTCCTCGGCGTCATTATCAACGGCCTGTTCGTCGCCATCTCGATGACATCGGGCGGCGGTGCATGGGACAACGCGAAGAAGTCATTCGAGGACGGATTCGTCGACAAGGACGGCGTACGCCACATGAAGGGCTCGGACGCACACAAGGCCTCCGTGACCGGCGATACGGTCGGCGATCCTTACAAGGACACCGCAGGTCCAGCCGTCAATCCGGCAATCAAGATCACAAACATCGTCGCCTTGCTGCTCTTGGCGGTCTTGGCCTGATCGAAGAAGAAACCCGCCGGAGCGATCCGGCGGGTTTGTCTGTTGGGGCGGATATTTATCGGATACTTGCAGGATTCTGCGGATTGCCTGAAGGCGTTCCGAACAGGCTCTTTGCTGCACCGCCCGCGCCGCCTGCCAGAACCTGCTGCAGGAAGGTCAGTTCGCGGCCGCCGGTCGGGGTCACGCGCGAAATCGTATCGAAGACCCTGCCGTCCTGGAGCGTGTAATTCGCGCGGCGCGCGACGACGCCGTCCTTATCGAAGTAGATCGCAAGCACGCTCTGGTCGACGACCTTCAGTTTCTGGAAGGCGACGGAGCGCGTGCGCCTCTGCGAGATGTAATAGAAGACCTCGGTGTCGAACGTTGCCGTCGTCGAAGGCGTGCCGAGCGACAGAAGCACCTGTTCGCGGCTCGAGCCTTCCGGAACGAGATTGAGGGATTGCTCGTCGACAATATAGCCGCCGTTAAGCACTGTTCCCGTTTGGCAACCTGTGAGGCCTGCTGAGGCAATCATGATGGCGATGGCTGCGCTGCTGAAGAATTTTATGTCAGACTTGAAATACCGTTTCTTCAACGACATCTACTCCCTTGAGGTCTCGATAGGCAGCTTTCCGGCCCTGCAATCACCGCTGATGCAAAACCTTTGTGGCCTTTCCGGGGTCGAATACTCCCAATTCCCCGAGATCGGGCCGACAAGGGCACTGTCCCGAAAGTGGCCACCTTCGGCATTGCAATTCGCGCCTGCTTCGGTAAACCAGCTTTCGAAATCATGCAACACGGCCCACGCAACTCCGCGTGAAGAACGAGGCTTTTCCGGAAGAAACAATGATCTTCGGGCTCTTTCGAAAGAAAAACAACAATCAGGCGATCGTCGGACGGCAGTATTCGGTGCTGACTGCCGCAGCCCGTATGCCGCAATTCTACGAGACCATGCATGTTCCGGACACCGTGATGGGCCGTTTCGAGATGCTGTCGCTGGTAATGATCCTCTTCTTCCGCCGCACACGCTCCTGCCAAACCAGTGGACAGGAAATTGCCCAGGAGATCGTCGATGCCTTCTTTGAGGATATCGACCATTCGATCCGCGAACTCGGCATCAGCGACAACGGGGTTCCGAAACGCATGAAGAAGCTTGCCGGCATGTTCTACGGACGTCTCGAATCCTATTCGGCGGCAATCGACAGCGGCGACCGCGCGGCCCTTGCCGCAGCCCTTAACCGCAATATCCATCCACAAGCCGCCGACGCTTACGACATGACGGCGCTTGCCAACTGGATGTTTGGCGCCGAAGCCGATCTGTCGGCCCAGTCCGAGGAGCGGATCGCCACCGGCTCGGCGACGCTGCCACAGGCAGCGTAAGGAGGACCCCAATGAAACATCGCAAAGACGACATTCCATTTTCTTACCTAGTCAAGGTCGGCCATATCTCCGCAAACCCTGTCGAAGTGCACCTCAAAGCGGACGAGAAAGAGCGCAAAGCGCTTGCCCAACGCTGGGATGTACTGTCCGTCGACGATCTGCGTGCGGACCTGCAGATTAATCGCTGGAAGAAGGATGGCGTCCGCGTGAAGGGCAGGGTGCAGGCAAAGATCGTTCAGGCCTGCGTGGTGACGCTCGACCCGGTACCTGCCGATATCGACGAGCAGTTCGAGCAGATCTACGTGCCCGAGAATTCGAAACTCGCCCGGCACCCGGCCAATGATGCCGGCGAAATGGTTCTCGATCCTGACGGATCGGACCTGCCTGACACCTTCGTTGGCGACACGATCGACGCGGGAGAAGTGGTGATGGAATTCGCCGCGCTGGCGATCGATCCCTATCCCCGCAAGAAGGGTGTCGAGTTCTCCGGCCATATCGAAGATACGGGTGAAAACGATAAGAAGCCTTCTGCCTTTGGGGTACTCAAGGATTGGCAGAAGGACTGAACACCCGTGGGGTATTTGACACAATTCAGTTGTAAGCGATAGGAAAACCGGTATTTTGGCCGAAATTTTCGCTCCCCTCAGGCGAAAGAAAAGGATCAGGGACGCGTGATCAGAATATCTCTCGACCTCATGGGTGGCGACTTTGGTCCCCAGGTTGTCATCCCCGGTGCCGCGAAAGCATTGGAAAGGCACCCGGATATCTCCTTCGTCTTTTTTGGACTGAAAGAGCAGTGCGATCCGGTTCTCGCCAAGTTTCCGAAGGTGAGGGAAAAGTCCGTCTTCCACGATTGCGAACTTGCCGTTCGCATGGACGAGAAGCCCAGCCAGGCGCTGCGCCGCGGCCGATATATTTCCACCATGTGGCGCTCGATCGAGGCCGTGAAGACGGGCGACGCTGATGTCGCCGTTTCCGCGGGAAACACCGGCGCTCTGATGGCCATGGCAAAGTTCTGTCTGCGCACGATGGCCAATATCGAGCGCCCGGCGATTGCGGCCATTTGGCCGACGCTGCGAGGCGAGAGCATCGTTCTCGATGTTGGCGCGACGATCGGCGCTGATTCTCAGCAGCTGATGGACTTCGCCCTGATGGGCGGCGCCATGGCGCGCGCCCTCTTCGAACTCGAACGGCCGACGATCGGCCTGCTGAACGTCGGCGTCGAAGAGATGAAAGGCCAGGAAGAAGTCAAGGAAGCAGGCCGGCTGCTTCGCGAGGCCAATATCGATTCGCTCGAATATTCCGGTTTCGTCGAAGGCGACGACATCGGGAAAGGCACCGTCGATGTCGTCGTGACCGAAGGCTTTTCGGGCAATATCGCCTTGAAGGCGGCAGAAGGTACGGCAAAACAGATTGCCGCATACCTGCGTGCTGCGATGTCCCGCACGCTGCTTGCCAGGATCGGCTATCTCTTTGCCAAGAGCGCCTTCGACATGCTTCGCGAAAAGATGGACCCGAGCAAGGTCAATGGCGGCGTATTCCTTGGTCTCAACGGCATCGTCATCAAGAGCCATGGCGGCGCCAATGCAGACGGCATCGCTGCTGCCATCGAGGTCGGCTATGATATGGCCAAGAATGGCCTCAATCAGAAAATAGAAAACGATCTCAAGAAATATCATGCCAAGCGGTTACCCCCGATGGGGCCGGAAGCCGCATGAGCAACGAGGTTTAACCAGAATGATCCGTTCAGTGGTTCGCGGGTTCGGAGCCGCACTTCCGAAACGCGTAATGACCAATCGCGAGTTGGAAGATGTCGTCGATACGTCTGACGAGTGGATTGTCCAACGCACCGGCATCCGCCAGCGACATATCGCAAGCGATGACGAGACCACGTCTTCGCTCGGCGAGCGGGCTGCGCGTGCGGCGCTCGACAAGGCAGGGCTGACGCCTGCCGACATCGATCTCATCATCTGCGCCACCTCGACGCCGGACAACACTTTCCCGGCGACGGCGGTCAATATCCAGAACCGTCTCGGCATGCACCACGGCTTCGCCTTCGACGTTCAGGCGGTCTGCACCGGCTTCGTCTATGCCGTGACGACGGCCGACGCCTATATCCGTGGCGGCCTCGCCAGGCGTGCCCTCGTGATCGGTGCGGAAACCTTCTCGCGCATCCTCGATTGGAACGACCGCACCACCTGCGTGCTTTTCGGCGACGGCGCCGGCGCGATCGTGATCGAGGCTGCCGAAGGTGAGGGTACGACAGCCGATCGCGGCATCCTGACGGCGCATCTTCGCTCCGATGGCTCGCACAAGGAGAAACTCTTCGTCGATGGCGGCCCGTCCACCACCGGCACCGTCGGCAAGCTGCGCATGGAAGGCCGCGAGGTCTTCAAATATGCCGTTGGCATGATCACCGACGTAATCCAGGCCGCCTTCGATTCGACGGGTACGACCGCCGAAGATCTCGACTGGCTTGTGCCGCACCAGGCGAACCGCCGCATCATCGACGGCTCCGCCAAGAAGCTGCATATCGCCCCCGAGAAGGTCGTCATCACTGTCGACCTGCACGGCAACACCTCAGCCGCCTCGATCCCGCTCGCACTTGCCACTGCAGCAGGCGATGGACGCATCAAGAAAGGCGATCTGGTGATGCTGGAGGCGATGGGCGGCGGCTTCACCTGGGGTGCTTTGCTGCTGCGCTGGTGACGGCGAAGAATCGCAAAAAACTGGCGACGAACAAGAGCTTGACCGTAAGGCGCAAGACAAATAGTCTTTGCTCGCTTTTAAAAAATATTTTGTAGAATTGGCGGGGAGACCATGACCGGAAAGACAGTGACGCGAGCAGACCTGGCGGAATCGGTTTTCCGGAAGGTCGGTCTCTCCAGGACCGAATCCGCCGAACTCGTCGAGACCGTGCTCGACGAAATCTGCAACGCCATCGTCCGCGGCGAAACCGTCAAGCTTTCCTCCTTCGCCACCTTCCAGGTCCGCGATAAGAATGAGCGCATCGGCCGCAACCCCAAGACGGGCGAAGAAGTGCCGATCTCGCCCCGCCGGGTGATGACCTTCAAGGCTTCGAACGTCCTGAAGACCCGTATTCTCAAGGCGCACACCCTGCGCAAGGTCAAGCAGAAGCCCGCAAATCCGGCCATGTAAGGGTGCAATGGGATAAGTTGAATATCTGTCCCTGATTGCTGCCTCCTGATCATTTTTCTCCAACCGCGCTTTCGGGCTTGTGGGTACGCGAAGACATGACTTGAATTCAACGCCGCAAACCGTTGAAATATGATGAGTCGCGGTTTGGACCGCCACCGGTGATCGCGTAGGGAGTACGACCTTGGACAAGAGCCCCGATGCCTTCCGAACAATCAGCGAAGTCGCTGACGACCTCGATCTGCCGCAACACGTTCTGCGTTTTTGGGAAACGCGCTTTCCGCAGATAAAGCCAATGAAGAGGGGCGGCGGGCGCCGCTATTACCGGCCGGAAGACGTGGATCTGCTGAAGGGCATCCGCCATCTCCTTTACGACCATGGCTATACGATCAAGGGCGTTCAGAAGCTCCTGAAGACCAACGGCAACAAGTTCGTCGTCGCTGTCGCGCAAGGCGATCTCGCCAGCGTCGAGGCGCTTGCCGCGGGTGGCAGGGACAGCGCTCCGGGTGAACCGCGCGTCGGCATTGCGGAGGAGGATCAGCTGGTCGGCCGCGCAAAGCCGCCGATTACCCGCCGCTTCTTCAATTTCGTCGCCGGCGACGACGATCAGTCTGAAGTCTCGATCGGCAAGTCGAGCGTCAGCAAGGAGGACAGGGCGCTTCTGCAGGAGGCGCTCTACGATCTTCTGGAATGCAAGCGCCTTCTCGATCAAGTGCGCTAAAAATCCTTGTGCCTTAGGAATGCGGCCCGTGACCGGGCACTGGACGGTGACAGACGGGGTGACGAAGGTCGGCCAATTCCAGGCGGTATCGTCGACGCCGATTGCCGTCTCCCATGGAAAATTTCGCCGGAAGCAGCGTCTTTTCCGACGGGAGGGTAGGCGAATCCGGCGCTCGCAGCGGTGGTGCTCGCATGCGGCTGGCGGTAGCTGCACCCGTCATGCGCCGGGAAGGCTGATCATCGCCGGCTCTGGACCAAGGCTTCCTGAGGATGAGATGCCTGTGTCTTGCTCTCGGAGGACATGGGCGCGAAGCTTTTGAGCTTCGCGCCTAATCTGATCACTCAAGGATTTGAATGACGCGGTGCGTCTGAGGTTCGACGATCACTCTGCGATTGTTGACGACGGTATAAGCATAACCGTCCATATCCGGGACCTCGTGGATTTCAACCGTCTCCGGAAGCGTCGTTCCGACGACGACATCGCCCTCATAGACGACGGAAGGTACCTGCTGCTCCATCACATAGGTGCGAACTTCCCCCGGCAAGACGATGGAGCCGGTGGGTGCAGGGTCGACGATTACCGTACTCTGCGCGAAGGCGGTAGAGCAGACCGTCAGCGTTACGGCGGCCGTAGCCAGCATGGTCTTGCGCATAGTGCAAACTCCTTTTCCTACCCAGCCTTGATCAAAAAACGCCCCCACGGGTCCGTTGTTCCGGAAAAGGTCGCAGCCGCCTGCTGCTTCGCTGACGAGGCACCGACCTTGGCAAAGCCGCCGGCATCTGTTTAGAGAGGATCGCACGAAAGGACTCGTGCACAGAGAATCGACAGAAAACAGAGAGACAATCCTGATCTCCGTCCGCCTTTCTGCTTACAAAGCCCGTTTTCACAAGGAATTCCCCTGTGTCCTCACTCAATGTACCCGGCAAAGCCTACGATGCATTCCTCTTCGACATGGACGGCACGCTGCTTAACTCCATAGCGGTCGTTGAGCGTATCTGGGGCGATTGGGCAAAGGATCACGGCCTCGAGCCGGAAGTGTTCCTGAAGACGATACACGGCGTCCGTGCCAGCGACACCATCCGTCAACTGGCACTTCCCGGTGTGGATCCGATGCTTGAAGCGAAAAAACTCCTGATCGAGGAAATGGAAGACGTCGACGGCATCGTGCAGATCCCCGGCGCAGTCCGCTTTCTGAACGGCATTCCCGCCAACAGATGGGCGATCGTCACCTCCGCCCCATTTGAACTCGCCAAGCGACGCATGGCCGCCGCCGGCATCCCGATGCCGAAGGTCATCGTCACCGGCGAGGAAGTCCAGGCAGGCAAGCCTAGCCCGGAATGCTACCTGCTCGGCGCCAGCCGCCTGGGTGTCGATCCGAAACGCTGCTTGGTCTTCGAAGACGCGGTTGCGGGCATACTTGCGGGAGAAGGAGCAGGAGCCGATGTCACCGTCATTACCACGACACATGCCACGCCCTTCGAAACACCGCACTTCTCGATTTCGGACTACGAGGCATGGACCGTGACGACAATCGGAGGCATCGGAATCGGAATCGTCGGAGCATAAGTGGCACATCGGCTTTTTGCGCGGAGTACGGCTTTTTCCGCTTGCATTGGGCGACACGAAAAAACTAAACGAAACAAGCTGTTTCGGCAGGTCGAGGCGTAGCGCAACCAGGTAGCGCACTTGACTGGATCAAGGGCGCTGGTTCGATATAGGGATCAGCGAAATTGTTGAGGCCTAGCGAATGAGGCATGTGACGGAATGTAGCGCAGTCTGGTAGCGCACTTGACTGGGGGAAATGGTCCTCTAGTCCAAATTTTCGCCTTATTTCAATACCTTAGAAGTGCTACTTGAATCTCTCGTGGGACTTTTGGTGGGACTTGCTGTCATCTCCAATGCGTTCCGCAGATCGTCGCCCAGAGCGTGCGCATAGCCGGCTGCGACCACGTCTTCTATCGTCTTATTGTCGTCGACGAAGCGGCCGATATCGGCGCGTATGGCCGATTTCAGGCCAGGCGGAAGTTGCTCCCATGGACGCTGCGTCATGCCGGCGACCAGCTTGCGAGCGACCGTCTTGTCCGGCCCGT
Source organism: Rhizobium gallicum bv. gallicum R602sp (assembly GCF_000816845.1). Classification (NCBI taxonomy): domain Bacteria; kingdom Pseudomonadati; phylum Pseudomonadota; class Alphaproteobacteria; order Hyphomicrobiales; family Rhizobiaceae; genus Rhizobium; species Rhizobium gallicum. The sequence goes on from NZ_CP006877.1 coordinate 1,428,476, forward strand.
CACCCGCGGTGCGAAGGTCGCGATAGAGCTTGGCAACAGGATCCTCGCGGACGACCTTCGCTTCTTCGATCTGATCGGTCTTGCTCATGTCAGATGTCTCCCGAGAGATAGATGCGGAGCATCGAGCGCGCATCGTCGGCGTGGTTCTTGATTTGAAAGGTGCTGCCGGGCTCGATCCGCTACTGCAGGGCGTCGAGTTCGAAGATCGTCACGCTGTCGCGCTGGCTGACGAGATCGGGCACCTTTGAATGCGCGACGGAAAGCAGGTGTGTTGTGCCTTCGACGGCCTGCCCCTGCTCTTCGCCTTCATCGACGTCCCGCCACTTCCGGAAGATGGCGCGCACGCCTGAGCGCGGTCTGCCCGGACCAGGTGCCCGGCTTCCACTTGGCGAAGTTCGGATGATCGTAGGAGGCGCCGACATAGGCCGCCGAAGACATGGCCCGGTTCTTTGCCATCTGCAGGCGCACAGCCGCCCTCACTTGTGGAGCAAGCGGCTTTGCATCGGGACCGAGGATCTGCATCTGCGCGCTCATCCGAAGATCACGCCGCGGCTGCGCGCACGAGCCAACGAACGCAGTCCAAGCTGCGCTTCGAGCTGACGGATGTCATCAGCTTGATTTTGTCGGCCAGCGCCGCTGGCTCGCCCGGCTTTCTCGTCTCCGCATAGGCAAGCTCCCAATGCGCGGGCACATCAATCACGTAGTTAAGCCAGTTCTCCCGCATAAGCTCTAAGTCTTCCGGACACCTGATAAGCAAGCCGACGATATACTGAGCCCACGCCTCGCGGAAGTTGTCCTTGTATATCGTGCGACCGCTGCCGAGGGCATGCATTGCCTTCTCGGCAAGAGTGTCGGCTGGCGCAAAGAACTCCTTCTCGATGTCTGCTGCCTCCTCAGGTGGCACGCTCTTCATGGAGTAAAGCTTACTGAGATAGCCCGTCGTTTAGGCGAACCCTCCCGGATATGCAGACCATTTTCCGTCAGCTCGTATATCGTGAGCAGGCCGTTTGTCGTCCATCGCTTCCTGTAGAATTTTGGGATGTAATGGTGGGCCTCGGCGGTGTTCTGAATCGGCTGGCTCATGCCAAGATTCTGCACTGTTGCGTTGCAGAAGGAAGAGCTGCGCCTTGCTAGCCCACAGCTAGGCTATTAGATTGTATTCGCCGCGACGACCGCTTTTGATGCTGTGGACGGCTCCTCCGCCGGCATCGCGATGTGCCATATTTGCGGTGTTGTTCAGGAACCGCATGGGAGGAGCCATCCATGGAAGAGATTACCACGATTGGACTCGACATTGCTAAGTCGGTGTTCCAGGTGCACGCCATTTCCGCGACCGGCACGGTCGTCATCCGCCGACAGTTGAAGCGCCGCTTTGTTCTTCAGTTCTTCGCGAGCCTCAAACCCTGCCTCGTGGGCATAGAAGCCTGCGCAACCGCGCATCATTGGGGTCGAGAGCTGGCAAATCTCGGGCACGAGGTCCGGCTGATGCCGCCGCGCTATGTGAAGCCTTACGTCAAACGCAACAAGAACGATGCGGCGGATGCAGAGGCAATATGCGAGGCGGTGACACGGCCGAACATGCGGTTTGTGCCGATCAAGACAGCCGATCAACAATCGATCCTGATGCTTCATCGGACCCGCATGCTGTTCATTCGCCAGCGGACTATGACCATCAATGCTGTTCGCGCCCATCTCGCCGAGTTCGGCATTGTTGCGGGGATCGGTCGTAATGGACTGCTTGAGCTTCTCCATCTCATTCGGAAGGGCGAGAAACCTGAGATACCGGCGGAGGCATGTTTATGTCTTGCCGCTTTAGCGGACCAAGTCGACCTCTTGAAGCAGCGTATACTGGAAATGGATCGGCAAATCATGAGGTGGCACCGCGCTCACGAACTCAGTCGTAAGCTCGAAGGAATTCCAGGTGTTGGTCCATTGGTGGCAACAGCACTGGCTGCCAGTATTCCCGATCCCAGCGTCTTTCGTTCCGGTCGTGATCTGAGTGCCTGGATTGGCTTAGTCCCGAAACAAAACTCTAGTGGAGGCAAGGAGAAACTCGGTGGGATCAGCAAGGCCGGGAATCGATATCTGAGGCAGCTATTGGTGGTCGGCGCGTTGGCGGTGATCAAGAGAGCGAAGCTATTGGGCTACGCCCGCCATCCTTGGCTGGTCTCACTGATGGAGCGCCGTTCGGCAAAGGTCGCGGCGGTAGCACTCGCCAACAAGATAGCGCGGATTGCCTGGGCGATGATGAGCCGCAACGAACCCTATCGAGCAATCCCGGTCACCGCCGAAAGGTGAAACACGGCGCAAGCGTCGTGAACGTCTTTGGTAAGAGCAGGAGACTTATAACGCACCTACGCCAGTCGGCCCAAGGACAGCCTTCGGCCCGTAGCTGCCGCTCGCCGATACCGCCGGTATGTCCGTGCATGGCTCGCGACGCGGACGTTTACCTTTCCTGGCAAGGTTCGGCCTTGAACAACTGCCGGTGCAGCGGTGTGCTAATCGCACCCGGGACTGCAAACCCGTCTCCCCTCATGCATAGACGCCTGCGCATTGTATCTAATTTCGAGACAATGCGGTCCGTTTTCATCGCCTACTGCGATTATCCGAACCCGATTAGATTTCTGCTCACACCAGTTAGCCATCAACATGGAAACGGTGGACGAAACGTCAAACACGGAGAACTGCCATGCTCACCCGTAGAGGCCTCATCAAGAGCGCAGCGGCGCTTTTTGCAGCGGGAACCGTTTCGGGCGGCTTCACCCCGGCCCTCGCGAAGGCACCCTTTCAGCCTTTCCAGGCTCCCGGCTTTTACAGAATGAAGCTTGGGAACTTCGAACTGACGGCGCTTTCGGATGGTACTATTCCGTTGCCGCTTCCGGAGCTTTACACAAACACCGACGCCGAAGATGCGCGCAGAGCGCTGGCTGCGGCGTTCATGGGCACGCCCACAGATACGTCGGTCAACGCCTTCCTCGTCAACACGGGGGACAGGCTGGTGCTGATCGACGCCGGCACAGGCGCCTATCTCGATGGTGCGCTCGGCGAGCTCGTCGCCAATCTCGAGGCGGCCGGCTACAAAGCGGACCAGATTGACGACATCATCCTGACGCATATCCATACCGACCATTCCGGCGGGCTGACGATCAAGGGCAAGCCGGTGTTCGCCAACGCGACCGTTCACGTCAACAAGCGTGAACATGATTTCTGGATGGAAACGCCTGGGGAAAGCCGATCGGCCAACGTGCCGCTAAGCTATTTCGTCGAGGCGCATGAGAGTCTGGGGCCCTATGCCGAAGCCGGCAGGGTTCGCACCTTCGCCGATAATGCCGGAATCCTGCCGGGCATCGGCTCGATCCTGCGGGCCGGGCACACGCCGGGGCACAGCTCGATAGTCGTGGAAAGCGCAGGCGCAAAGATCGTTTTCTGGGGCGACATTACCCATGGAAACGTGCTTCAGTTCGACGAGCCGGACGTGGCGATCCAGTTCGATACGGATCAGGCCGAGGCGATTCGTGCCAGGGAGGCGGCCTTCGCGGATGCGACCGACGGCAAATACCTGGTGGCCGGCGCTCACATTGCCTTTCCGGGCATCGGCCATGTTCGCCGCGATGCGACGAATTACGAATGGGTTCCCGTCAATTATGCCTCTTGAAAACGACCCATCGCGGCGCAACGGAGCGGAGCCCGTTGCGCCGGTTTCATGTCCGGGCGGCACCGGTCGCGATCAGTCCCGGCTTCAATAGGCCCCGTGCGACCAGCGAACTGCTTGCGACCACCCGGAACAAGAAGCCTCCTCACCACGCCCTGCCGCAGAGCCGTTCAGTGCGAAGCAGCAGCATTCTCGTCGCGGATCTCAGCAAGCTTCAGCCTCGGCACCAGAAAGTCGAGAAACGCCCTGACCTTTGGCGGCTGGATACGTCCGCCTGCTCTCATCGCGTAAAGCGTGGGGGCCGGTCCGGACCATTCGGGCAGCACGTGGACGAGGCGTCCTGCCGCGACGTCCGCCCTGACACGGAGATGACTGGTCATTTGCAGGCCTTCGCCGGCCAGCAGAAAGCCGTGCAACCCTTCGGGATCGCTGGCCACCGCAACGGGCCGTACCGGAAACTCGTTGCACCGCCCCTCGCGCGTCAGAGGCCAGGCGTGGACCGGCTTGTCGAAATAGAACTGTGTCAACAGGCAAGCGTGATCTGCGAGCTCTGCCGGATTCGAAGGGCTTCCGTGCCTTTCAAGATAAGCGGGAGCCGCATATATGCCCATTGGCAGATCGCCAAGTCGGCGGGCAGTGAGCGAGGAATCGGGCATGGGTCCCTCCCACAGACGCAGGGCGATATCAATATCCTTGGCAACGACATCCAGCACCTCATGGGCCAGAAGCAACTGTGGATAGACATCCGGGTAGAACCTTCTGAATTCGCTGAGCACCGGCGCTAAAATGCGGGTCGACAACCAATGTGGAGATGTGATCCTGAGCCAGCCCTTGGGATGTTGCTGCAGCTCGGCCACAGCGTTTTCGGCATCTTCGATATCTTTGACCAAGCCCTCGCAACGCTGGAAGTAGATCGTGCCGGCTTCGGTGAGCTTCAGGCTGCGCGTTGTCCTGTGGAGAAGCTGGGCCCCTAACCGCGCCTCCAATTCCTGAACTTTGCGGCTGATCCGCGTCTTCGGCGTTCGCAGCGCCCGTGCGGCACCGGTGAAGCTGCCCTCCTGCACGACCTTTACGAACGCCGCCGTGTCGCTGAAGTCACGCAGCATGGACCACCCCCATTTATCCTGAATTCGGGACAATGAAGACCGATCTCGCCGGATAATCAAGCCAATTCAATTCCTCTATTTCTCGCATCGATCGCTGCCAAAAAGGGATTCCCGGTTGATCTCCTTGCGCGCCATTGCTTCTCCTAAGCTTACTAAAACCTCGTCGCGTTCATCCTCGTCTAGGCGTGTTAGCTTGCGTGGGCTTATCGTCCGTTAACCTTGTGGGGGTAAGGGCTGCCGAACGCTAAGTGAACGCCCGGGGACTCTGGTGGGACTTTCTGCTCTAACTCGCGCTTTTTCGTACGTTCCGTTCCATTTTTATTCTCACTCGTCGATTTTTCCCTTGCGCCTAAAAACCCAAAAGACTAACAGGATCAAGCCGTTTCGGCGTAACGGAATGTAGCGCAGTCTGGTAGCGCACTTGACTGGGGGTCAAGGGGTCGTCGGTTCAAATCCGGCCATTCCGAGATTTTTACTCGTTCATTCAACGAGTTATCGTTGGGTATACGAAAAGGCGGCTGGTGGGGCAACGTCCGACTGGCCGCTATTTCTATCTGGAACAGTTACTTCGGGCTCTGAACAGAGTTAAACGATAATAGATTCAATAATTTACAGAGTTCCATTTTTGGCGTCACCTGTTTTGGAACGTCGCAGTCGACGCCAGGCAAATCCAGTGCTTGTTGAACAAGTCCGCCTCAAAAATGTCTTCGCCCATATAAAGGCGAGCCCGGCAGCGGATGCCCATCGTCGCGGGCGTTACACGGTTGAAAGGCGCAGATCTTGGTCGCGCTTCGGTAGACCCGATTGCCAAATTCCCTTGCCGGAGCATACATCTAGTCCAGTCGCCCCGACCATTTATCACATTCACATCTCAGGAAAAACTTGACCGAGAGCTCGTCATGGCAGCGCTGGAAGAAACCGGCCGCTCGCGAAAGCGTGATGAGCTGTTATCATGCAGCGCCGGTGTTTCCGGAACAAGCCCGTCCCCTTAGGGTTAGCCTGCCGTCACCCACGCAACACTGGAGGACGTTATGCCAACAAAACTTTTAGCAGCATCCATTCTGGCCCTCGGCATGGCAACATCGGCTTCCTATGCCCAGAGCCAAGGCGCTTCGGCCAGCTCAACGCGTTCGCCCCCATCGGTGCAGGAAGGGGAAGACTATCCTTTCGGCAACAATAGCAATGCGCCTGCTGGGGTTGATCCCAATGTAACCGGCAGCACGACCATGACTCGGGGAGGCTCCATGGAAGGCAATTGCTCTGCGTACGACAAGGCGCGGACCTCTCCTGGTCGCGGCGACGACCAGACCGACATGGCAGAATTATGTGGTAACAAGTAACCGATGTGCTTCCTAGGAAAGGCCGGTGTCGCACCGGCCTTTCCTTTGCTTGTGTCCACTCAATCGGCGCTGTCGACTACATCACGCCGTCTTACGAGCTTGAGGCTTCTGTCCGGTTGAATGATGTAGGTTTCCTCCACCCATCGGCCGGTCGGGTCGATAAATTGATGGGGCAGAACAGAGCCGGGTGGCGATTTGCTAAGCCGCACCGGTGGCTGGCCTCCATATGTGATGCTTCCGCGTATCGGCTCAATTCCTTCGGAGCCGCTGGTGCAGCCGGATAACACCAGAGCAGCTATCAAAATCGTCAGTCGAATTCCCATTACTATTGGCCTTCAAATGTTTTGCCGCGTAACGGCGCAACGTTTCCGTGTCGCGCGCCTCTGGCGCACCAAGTAAATGGTGCTCTGTTTTATGCGGGAAAGCGTAAGCTCGACTGGCATGCAAAAAAAGCAGGCAGATCGCCAGTCAGGGCGCCGGCACAAGCGCAGGCGCGCCGGAATCCAGCCTGCGACCACGAGACATTTGTTCCAGTTGCCAAGCCGGAAATCGGCGCGCATATTATCTATATCGTCGGCCATGGATGGGCGGCCGGCGAATGATGCTAGTTGTGCTTTCGCCCTCATGGGAAGTGCGGCTCGATGCTCGATACACCTTTTCATCCCCGTGATCTGCCGCTCTTTTCGGAAGACCTAGATGTGATTTCCGGCGTGTTGGATGTCGTCTGCAAGGCGAGGGGACTAAGCCGCAACACCCCCGAAGCCGAGCACCTCGGCGCGCTGATCATCCAGCTCTATCGCCAGGGCGCCAAGGACAGCACGAAACTCGCCGCCCTTGCGAAGGCCTATCTCTAGTCCTCACTTTTCCTCGACGGAAATGCCGTTCTGGCCGATGCGAAGTTCGATGCCATCGGGCTTGCGTTCCTCATTAAAAATATAGGCGCCAAGGCCGACAATGACGACGACCAAGGCGCCGATGACGAAATACAGACCATTGTTGCGGTTCAAGATGTTTTCCCCAACGTTTTGATATCGAAAGAAAAACGCGTAAGGATCCCTTTGGTTCCTTGCGCGGGCCACACTCAGTCGTCGTTGGTGGCGTTGAGGTTTTCGGGCCGGATGCCGTCGTCGCTTGACGTGCGCGCCCGCAGACGCACGCCGGGGCCGCCTTCGTCCTGATTGCCGCTGGCGATAAAGATCACGCCGGCTGCCTCCAGCGCGTGCTTGGCGGCAAGGAATGCGCCGGGCTCGCCCATTCCGTCGCCGTCTTCGAGCGCCTCTATAGCTTCCGGCGTCAGGCCGGACGCAGCGGCAAGCTCATCGATGCTCATCCCGGTCATGGCGCGCGCGCCGCGTATCTGCATTCCTGTGATCATGCTTGGAAGTTTAGCGCGAATGCCGCCGTTCTCAAGTACTTAGACCGCGCTATGGCCGGGGAAACTCTGCCGGTAGCGATGTTCGAGTGCGGCGCACCCCCAGACAATGCCGAGGAGAAGATAGACATGCCGCCAATGGTCGATGTCGATCACGTTGCCGATGACTGCGTGGCCGATGATGCAGATCCAGGCGATCATCAGATAAGGCTGCCAGGGCCGATCCCTGAGGAGGTTCTTGAGGCCGAGGTAAAGCGTCCACACGAGTAGCGACACGTAGGAGACGAAGCCGAGCCAGCCATAGGTCGTCAGCGTCTTCAGCCAGATATTGTGCTCGTCTTCCGGAAAGATGGTGCCGAACACCATCGGGCCGAGACCGAGCGGCCTTTCCATCATCATCTGAAAGCCGATGCGGTGGCGGTCGAAGCGGCCGAGATATTCGCCGTCATATTCCTGGACGAGCTGTGCGCGGGTGCTGAACAAATCGCTGACCTGCGGGAATTGAAGCGCAATCAGAAGGGCTGCGACCATCAAAACGATCGCCAGAAGCGAGAGGATGAGGATGCGCAGCCGGAAAGCGCCGCTTCGCTCCTTCAGGAGCATCAGGAAGATGAGCAGCACCACACCGAGCAGGAAGAGGCCCCAGGCGGCGCGCGAAAAGGACAGGAATACGCCGAGCGCAACGATCAGCAGCGCGGCGGCGCGCAACGGCGAGGTCTTCAGGTCGCGCGTCAATATGCCGTGGATGAGATAGAGGGACGGTACGACCAGGAACGGTCCGAAGACGTTCGGATCCTGGAATGCGCCCTTCGCGCGGTCGTAGAGCGTGAAGACCTCGGCGCCGGGAAAGGCATGGAAATATCCAAGTATACCGAGCAACGAGGTGATGACGGCTGCAAAGACCCAGGCATTGAAGATCAGCGGCAGCCGCTTGGCGCTGTCTTCAATGATGGCCGCATAGAAGACAGAGGTCAGGGCAAGGAAGGTCGAGACCGCGACATACATCGGCCCGCCGGTCATGTCCTTCATTTGCGTCAGTGAAAGCATGCCGCCGACATTGAAGGTCAGGAGCAGGGTCAGAAGCATCGCGGTGAAGCGCGAGATTCGAAGGCCGAGGATAAACCAGATGCCGACGAGCCCCGCCATCCACAGTTCGTAAGGCGCAGGCTCATTGATGACGAAGCCAGCGAGGAAGACGCCGAAGGCAACCATCGCCGAGCCGATGAAGCGCAGTGCGGCGCGCTGCGGTTGGGCGACGTGGGAATATGCCGCCTCGATCGGGCTCAATAGGCGTTTTCCGTGTTGAGTAACCGCACCGGCGTCAGGAACAATATCTTGAGATCGAACCAGAGCGACCAGTTCTCGATATAGTAGAGGTCGTAGGCGGTGCGGAACTTGATCTTGTCGTCATTGTCGATCTCGCCGCGCCAGCCGTTGATCTGCGCCCAGCCGGTCACGCCGGGCTTCACGCGGTGACGGGCGAAATAGCCTTCAACGATGTCGCCCCAGGCGCGATCTTTGGTCTGCGCCAGGACTGCATGCGGCCTGGGGCCGACGAGCGAGAGATCGCCTTTCAGCACATTGAATAGTTGCGGCAATTCATCGATCGAGGATTTGCGGATGAAGCGGCCGACCGACGTCACGCGCGGATCGCCCTTGGTCACTACGACCTTGGCGTTGTGATCACTCATGTTGGTGTACATCGAGCGGAACTTGAAGACGTTGATGACCTCATTGTTGAAGCCGTGCCGCTTCTGCATGAAGAAGACTGGACCCTTGGACGTCAGCTTGATTGCAATGGCCGTCAGGATCATCACCGGCCAGAGCAAAACAAGCGCAAGCGATGCGAAGAAGATGTCGAAGCCTCGTTTGGCGACCGAGTCCCAATCACGGATCGGCTTCTTGAAAATGTCGAGCATCGGCACGGAGCCGATATGCGAATAGGCACGCGGTCGGAACCGCAGGCGGTTGGCATGTGCCGCAAGGCGGATATCGACCGGCAGGATCCAAAGTTTTTTGAGAAGCTGCAGGATGCGCGCCTCGGCGCTCAGCGGCAGCGCGATAATCAGCATGTCGATCCGGGTCAGCCGTACGAATTCGACCAGTTCGGCAACGGTGCCGAGCTTCGGATAGCCTGCGACCATGACCGGCGAGCGCTTCTCGCCCCGGTCGTCGAATATGCCGCATATGCGGATATCGTTGTCTGCCTGCTGCTCGAGAACGCGGATCAGATCCTTGGCAGGTTCGCCGCCGCCGACGATCACGGCGCGGCGCTCCATGACGCCGTTGCGCGCCCAGTTGCGGATGCCGTAGGCGACCAGGAAGCGTGAGCCGAGCAGGAAGACTGAGGCAAGCGAGAACCAAGCAACATGCAGGTTTATCTCTGCCCATGCTAGATCGCGGAAGAGCGAAAAGATCGCTTCCGTCACGGCAAAGGCAGCCGCCCAGGCGCCGAAGATGCGCGGAAGCAGACGAATGCGCGCCCGCAGAGCCGGAATGGAATAGGTATCCGAAAGCTGCAGCGCCATGACGCCCAACGCTGCCGCGGCAGCTGCTATGCCCGCCCGCGCGCCAAGGCTTTCGCTGCCGTCTCCAGGCCAGATCAGGAAGGCGAGCAGCCCGATTGCGAATTGAGAGACGAATTCGAAGAGGCGCAGCTGGCCGATGACCATCGACGGGGAACGCGTTCCCTCGCGGAACTGTTCGGCAATCTGCCGGGCATAGGCGTTGATCTCTCCGGGGGTTTCCTTCCCGCCACCGTCTGCGTTGGCAGCGGAAACCCGCTTGCGCAGGGCTTCCACGTCGAACTGATCGCTCTTTTCTGCTTTGTTCATAAGGCTTCAGCCGCTCGTTGTTTCAAACGGCATTAGCAGAAAGGCCCTAAGAAAGGTTTACGGATGCCTCATAGGTTTCGGAGGCTGAAGAGCCCTCCGCGAGCGTGTGGTACAGTTTCAGGACATCTCTTGCCATTACGGAAGAGGAAAAAACGGACTTCACCGAATCGATCGAAGGCATCACGGCATTATGCCAGCCGGGTGTCGTCAGCGCGTCGGCCATGACGCGGGCTAGGTCATCCGCGTTGTCGGGCGCGACGAGGGCAGGGCTGCTCCTGCCGAGCACTTCCGGAATGCCGCCGACGCGGCTGGCGATGACCGTCTTTCCGGCGCCGAGCCCTTCGAGGATGATGTAGGGCATGGCTTCGGCGCGGGACGGCACCACCAGGTTCTGCGCCATCGCGAATGCTTCCTGCACACGCATCGGCGGCAGCATGCCGATACGCTTGCCGAGGCCGCGCTCGACCATCATGTCGCGGTATTTCTCCCGGTCCGGCCCGTCGCCGATCATCAGCGCCGAAAGAGGGCGACCAATCAGCCGCTCGGTCTTGGCAAATGCATCCACAAACAGATCGGGACCCTTAAGGTCCCGGAGCATGCCGACATAGATGAAATGTACGGCATCGGATCGTGTGGGAATAATCTGGAAATCCCGCTCCCCGATCCCGTTGTAGATCAGCCGCGTCAGGGGTCTCGGCCGGCCCACTTTCTGTGCATAGGTGTCGCGCTCGTATTCGCAGATGAAGACGAGGGCATCAGTGAAATATTCCTGCAACCGCTCCATCCGCAGGACGAACTGTCCGGTGAGCGACGAGCGGGAATAGTGCAGGCTTCCGCCGTGGGCGGTATAGAGGCGGGCTACGCGATACCTGTTCACCCGCAAGGCTGAGCCGACAAGGCGCGCGAGCACGCCGCCCTTGGCGCCGTGTCCGTGCAGCACGTCCGGCCGCAAACTTTTGATTTTCTTGTATGTCTCCCATATCACGCCGATATCGGAAAGCGCCACGGAACGCCGGATCGGTATGCGCGTCAGCCCGAGTGAGAGAAAGGGACGGATATCGTCGAAGAGCCGGTCCTCGTGCTCGCCGCCGGTGGAGCTGTCGCAGAGGATGCCGATCTCATGCCCGGCCGTGCTGTGTTCCTCCACCAGATCGCGGACATGGCGGAATATCCCGCCGACGGGCGATCTGAAACAATGGAGTATACGGAGGGGGCGCTGTTGTGCCATCAGCGATCAGAACAGCCGTTCGCGGACATAGATCGTGTCGCCGGCGATGATTGAGGACGAAATGTTGACGCGTCCGGTCAGCACCTGGCCGTTGATCTTGCGGGTGACGTCGACCGTGCCCTGATTGGCGCGGGAGGTGAAGCCGCCGGCAACGGCGATCGCGTTCTGCACCGTCATGCCCGGCACATAGGAATACTGGCCGGGCTGACCGACTTCTCCCATGATGAAGATGGAACGGTAGCGGTCGACATCGATCGTCACATCGGGATCGCGCAGATAGCCCTGCTGCAACTTCTGGGCGATCTGACCGGAAAGCTGCTGCAGCGTGCGTCCGCGCGCCGGCACCTGTCCGACGAGCGGGAAGGCGATGTAGCCTGCCTGATCGACCATATAGGTATTCGTCATGCTCGGCTGATCGAAAACGGTGATGCGCAGGCGGTCGCCGCTGTCGAGCGTATAGGGCTGGATCGTTGCCTGATTGAAAGCTCTCGGCGCGGGCTTATAGGTGTTGCAACCGCTCAATGCCGCCGTCATGGCGACAAGGCTCAGAGCCAGAAGCGTCTTGGGCTGGACGAAAAGCATCCGCGTTTTGCTCACAGGAAACGAACTCGGTACTGCCGTTATCGATCCGTTAGGGTTAATGGCTGGTAAAAATGCGCCGCATTTTTGCATTTTGCCCGGCCACGCTTCGATTTGCTGATGCGGGGCAACATTAACCGTCGGGTTACTATAGTCGTTTACGCTTCGCACCATGTTTTGTTCTCGGAGTACGAGTATGTCCGGCGTAACGGGTAATCAGGATGTGGACATCGACCTTGGCCAGCTCGTTCGAGCCGTCTGGGCCCGCCGGCTGAAGGTTGTCGCCGTCACGCTGATCGGGGCAGGGGTCGCCTTTGCCGGCGCCAAGATGATCTCGCCGAAATACAGTGCCGAAACGCGTCTGCTGATCGAGCAGCGTGCACCGGCTTTCGCCAACACCCAATCGAACGACGGCAATGCCGGACCGCTGCTCGACGAGTTGAACATTGCGAGCCAAGTTCAGCTTCTGCAGTCCGCCGATATCATCAAGCAGGTCATCAACAGCGAGAAGCTCTATGAGCTGCCTGAATTCGACGATGCCGTCAACGGCTCTGCGCTGAGCGACATCCTTGTGGCACTGCATATCAAGAAGAACCCGCTTGATAATCCGCCTGAAGAGCGCGTGATCGATGCGTTCATCGAGCGCCTTCAGGTCTACCAGGTTCCCGGTTCGCGCGTCATCGGCATCACCTTCACGTCGAGGGATCCGAAGATTGCCGCGCGCATTCCGAATGCCATGGCGAATGTCTATCTCGCGACGCAGAGCGGCGCCAAACTCGATACGAACTCGGAGGCCACCCGTTGGCTCGAGCCGGAAATCGAGAACCTTCGCCAGAAGGTAAACGACGCCGAGCAGAAGGTTGCCGAATACCGCGCCAAGCACGGTCTTCTGCCGACGAACGGAGGCGGGAACTTTCCGCAGCAGCAGCTGAACGATATCTCTGTTGAGCTGACCCGCGTACGCGGCGAAAAGGCGAATGCCGAGGCGCGCGCCCAGTCCGTCCGCAACGCGCTCGCCTCCGGTGAGGCGTCGGATACGTTGCCGGACATCATGTCCTCGCAGTCCATGCAGCGGCTCAAGGCCACTGAGTCGGGCCTCCAGTCGCAGATTTCCGATCTCAGCACGTCGCTGCTCAACAACCATCCGAAGTTGAAGAGCCTGCGAGCGCAGCTTGCAGACATCAAGACGCAGATCCGCCAGGAAACGCAAAAGATCCTGGCCAGCGTAGAGGGCGAAGCGAAGGTCGCCGGCCTTCGTGCTGCCGAACTCGAGCGCCAGTCCGGCACCTTGCGGGCAAACAGCGCCCAGGCGGGCGAAGACGAGGTGGGCCTCAATGCCCTGCAGCGCGAGGCGAACGCCCAGCGCCAACTCCTCGAAACCTACCTCGCGCGCTATCGGGAAGCCGCTTCGCGCGCCGACAGCAATTCGAGTCCGGCGGATGCGCGCATCGTCTCGCGCGCCATCGAGCCTGTCGATCCGTACTTCCCGAAGGTCGTGCCGATCGTTGTCGTCGCTGCCGTCGCGACGTTGATCATGAGTTCGATCGTCATCATGCTCGCGGAACTTTTCAGCGGCCGGGCACTGCGTCCCGTCGACGGCAGCGTCCAGCCGGCTGCGCCGATCGAAGAAAAAACGCAGGCCGCCGCCGCGCCGAAAGCCAAGCGTGACGTCAAGCCCAGCATGCTTTCGGCACCGCTGGAAGAAGAGCCTGCGCACGAGGCGCCTCAATCTTTGGAAGAAGAAAGCGAATTCTCGATCAGCTCTGTCGCCCATTATCTCACGAGCAGCCGGGCAACGCTCGCTGTCGCGATATCGCCGACTGGCGACGACGGTTCCGCGGCGACTGTTTCGCTGGCCCGCGCACTTGCCGACGTCGGTCAGCGCGTGGTCCTGGTCGACATGACCGGCTCCGGCTATCCGACCGAGTTGATGGGCGACGACCCGAATGCGCCGGGCGTCACCGACCTGCTCTGCGGCGCTGCCGCTTTCGGCGAAACGATTCATGGCGACCGTGACTCAGATGCTCATCTGATCCCGCAGGGCATCAGCGACATCCGTCAGGCGATGCGCGGCGCAGACCGGCTTTCGCTGCTGCTCGACGCATTGTCCTCAGCCTATGATCTCGTGATTGTCGAGTGCGGCGCAGCCGATGTTGCCGGCGTCTCCCGCCTGACGCGCAGCAAGGATGTCGAGATCATCCTTTCGATGCCGGACGTGATCGAAGAGGAGTTCGTCTTCGCGATGACGGAATTCGAAAAGGCGGGCTATCAGCGCGTCGTGCTGATGTCCGGCGACGAGACAATTGCGGAGGACCTCCCGCGCCGGGCGGCCTGATCAGACGCCGATCTTTGAACGAGCGCGCTGCGCGAATTTATAGAGGCCGGGCCGAGCCTTGATGTGGGCCTTGCTCCGCGTGATGGCCCGGTGCGCAAGCCCGGCGATCCTTCCCACGAAGGACAGCGGCAGCACTACATCGTGATGATCCGTTTCGATCGGTGCCCAAGAACGTTTGTAGACCTGATCGCCGAGGCCGAAATCGAAGAGGGTGACGCCCTTCCCGTGCAATTTGGAAATCATCTGCCAAAAGAGGAATTCGCCCGGGCTTGCATCCGCCGCAACGCTTTCGTTGATCGAACTGAACTGGCAGATCACGTGATCGCCCTTGCGCGAGATACCGGACAGCGCAGCGATATGCCCTTCGTTTTCGCCCTTGAGGCGGATCGCATGCATCTCGAGCCCGAAATCGTCGCCGCCGCGGATATCGATCAGGCCATGGAGAAAGGTCCGCGTTTCGGCGTCGGCAAAGACGTCGGGCAGCCCGAGTGCCTTGAAGCGCTCGGCCTTCTGAGCGAAGAACTGGTCAAGAAAGGCGTGCTGCTCGCCGGCCGTCCCGCCAGCGACATAGTCGAAGCCGCCGATGGCTTCGAGGCGTTTCGATTGCACCCGGAACTTCTTCCGGCGGCTCTTGGAGTTCAATTGCCTGAGCGTCGCCTCGAAATTTTCAAGCAGCGGCAGCTGATAGGCGTGGTTCTGGTTCTGCACCAATGGCAACAGACCGAGCGGGCTCTTCTGGCCGCGCCACTCCAGCGGGATGTTCTGCAAGAGCAGCAGATCGGCCTTGCCGCGAAGGGCGTGACGAAGGCTCTCGGCGAAGCAGTGCGCATCGAGGTCAACGGCGCGGCGCAGAAAATGCTCCGTGAAAAGTCCAGTATTGATGTTGCTGTGATTGGCGCCGATGAATTTCGCGATCCGCACGCCACGGGAGCGCTCGATTTCGACCGGCAGGATAAAGACCGTTTCTGGCCCGCAGACCCCCCGCAAAATGGCGAGCGGCCGCCGATAGGCGCCGACCCAGCTATGGCACCAGTCATAGCCCTGATGGAGAGACGTCAAATTGTCGAGCTCCAAAGCGCGCCAATCCTTTTCCAGCGGCGCCATCGTGTCGAAGACAGTGACATCGAGTTCCGCGCTCAGCGAGCGAGGGCTCGCAATGCCTGCCTCGGCTTTCGCCGCTTCGTCGAGCGGTCGTTGATGGGCATCGAGCTTTTGCGTCTGCACGGGTCTTCTCCGGTCAAGATGGCTTGGCCGGAAGCATAAAGGGCGAGTGCCTTCATTTGGCTTAAATGCAAGAGGGCAGAGCGTCTTTTCCGCGGATCAGGGTTATTCCGGCGTTAACGGCGTTCACTTCTGCCGCGGACCGGCCATCCATTTGATGATCAGCATCGCCGGCAGGACCCAGACAAGGCCCGTCACCGAGAAATAGAGGAGGTGGACCCACCACGACGATTCCCCAAGTGTCGCGACGGCAATCGTGTTCGCCAAAAGCGCATAAAGAAGCACGAGAACGACGATGAGGATCGTGCCGATGAATTTGCGCAAGCGGACGGGCATGAAATCTCTTTCCGGAGTAGGTGGACCCGCGCGACGGCATGCCGCAACAGTTCGGGGCTTGTTTTGCATGAGCCGTTGGGGCAAATCAACTGCCGGAAAGAAGGAACAATCATGGCCGTCGCGAACTTGACCACGCAACAGGCGATCTTGAGCGAGGTCCGCAGGTTGGACCGGAACCGCCGCGCACTGCGCATGTGGCTGGGTATCGTGCTCCTCGCGCTCGTCTGTCTCGTGCTCGTCGGCGGCGCGACGCGTCTTACCAATTCCGGCCTTTCGATCACGGAATGGAAGCCGATCCACGGCGTCATTCCGCCGCTCACTGCCGCTGAATGGGAGGAAGAATTCAAGCTCTACCAGCGCATTCCCGAATTCCAGCAGCTAAACAGCGACATGACTGTGGAAGATTTCAAGACCATCTTCTGGTGGGAATGGGCGCACCGGCTGATCGCCCGCGGGATCGGCGTTATCTTCGCTTTGCCGCTTGCCTTTTTCTGGCTGACGGGCATGGTCGAACGGCGGCTGCGCTGGCCGCTCGCCGGCATCCTGGGGCTCGGAAGCCTGCAGGGTTTCATCGGCTGGTGGATGGTCTCGTCTGGCCTTTCGGTGCGGACCGATGTCAGCCAGCATCGCCTCGCGGCGCACCTCGTCATGGCCTGTCTGATTTTCGCCGCCTGCATGTGGATCATGCGCGGCCTTTCCCCGCATTCGAACGACGCCGCGCCTACTGAAGGCTCGCGGGCGTGGGCGGCGATAATTGCCATTTTCGCGCTCTTCCAGATCTATCTCGGCGCGCTGGTGGCCGGTCTTGATGCCGGCTTCGCCTACAATACCTGGCCGCTGATGGACGGCGCGATCATCCCCTTCGATCTTCTCATCCAAAAGCCCGCCTGGATCAATTTCTTCGAAAACCCGAAGACCGTTCAATTCATCCATCGCGCCGGCGCCTACGTGCTCTTCGCGCTCGCTTTCATCAATATGATGGTTGCGCTCCGCGCAGCGCCCCAAACCACCCACGCCCGCCGCGCTGTCGTGCTCTTCGCGCTCGTCACGCTGCAGGCCGCAGTCGGCATCGCCACGCTCCTTCTGCAGGTCCCGCTTCATTGGGGCCTTTTACATCAGGCAGGCGCCCTGATCGTCTTGGGCTTTGCCGTCGCCAATTGGCGCGGCTTCTACGGTGAGTTTGCGCACGACACGATGATTGCGGAAAGGGACTGAGGAGGAGGTTGCCTCAGGAGCTTACCGCAAAATCCCGTCGAGCGCTGGCATGCCGATGATGGCGGCCGCGGCGATGAGCAGATAGCAGATCAGCCGGAACGTGCTCTCCTTCGCCAAGCCGAACAGCTTCGAGCCGCCATAGAGGCCGAGCGCATAGCCTGGCAGGATGACGAGCGTCAGAGCAAAGACGGCCTGCACGAAAAGCCCTCCGGCATAATAGCTGATCGCGCTGAAGGAGGTGGAGATCGAGAAGTAGAGGATGACATTTGCCCGGACGCGGGTGAACCCGCTCTTGCCGCCGAGCCAATAGGCAACGACCGGCGGGCCGCCAAGCTGTGCCGCGCCGCTGAAAAGACCGGCGATAAGGCCAATCCCGGCACTGAGCGGCGCGCGCGGCTCGCCTTGATGGCGCCAGCCGGACACGAGGAGCGCCAGCAGCGATATAGCCACGGCGGTGATGATCCAGCGGAGCGTCAAGGTATCCATCAGCGCAAGTGCAACTGTGCCCGCGGGAACGCCGAGAGCCGCGCCGATCGCCATCGCGAAGACTTCACGCCGGTCGGCGCTGCGCCAGGCAGGCGGGATCATGCCAAGTGTCGCAAGCCCGTCGATGAGAAGCAAAACGGGAGAAATCAACTTCGGGCCGACAATCGCACCGCCAAGCGGAATGAAGATCAGCGCCGCCCCGAAGCCCGAAAAGCCGCGCGCGAGTCCGGCAATGAAGGCAAAGAAGATTAGCGCATAGATGCCGTGATCCGGCAACGCAGCGGAAAACCATTCAGCAACGCCGGCCGAAAGCGTATCGATCGGCATGTCCTTGGGGCTCCGGAAGGTTTACGAGGCGAGCATCAGGTCCATGTTTTGGACGGCCGCACCCGAGGCGCCCTTGCCAAGATTGTCGAGCAGAGCGACGAGGTTGACCTGACTGGCGCCCGGCGTGCCGAACACGAAGAGCTTCATCGTGTCCTTACCGGCAAGCTCCACGGCATCGATACGGGCAAGTGTGCGACTCGTTTCGAGCGGAACGACCGTGACGATATCCTGACCGGCATAATGCGCTGTCAGGGCCGCATGGATGCTTTCGAGCGTCGCATCGCCCGAGAGACCGTCGAGATGCAGCGGCACCTGGACGATCATCCCCTGCGCGAACTTGCCGACCGAAGGCGAGAAGATTGGCGCTCGGTCGAGCAGGCCATGGATTTTCATCTCCGGCACATGCTTGTGTGTCAGCGGCAGGCCATAGAGGAAATGCGGCGCGGTGATTGCATCGTCGCGGCTTTGGTCTTCGATCTGCGCGATCATCTGCTTGCCGCCGCCGGTATAGCCGGAGACCGCATTGACGGTGACTGGATAGCCGTCCGGCAGAATGCCTGCAGCGCGCAACGGCCGGATGAGGCCGATGGCGCCCGTCGGGTAGCAGCCGGGGTTTGCGACAAAACGCGCGGCCCTGATCTTTTCGGCCTGCTCCTTGTCCATTTCGGCAAAGCCGTAAGCCCAGCCGGGATTGACGCGGAAGGCGGTCGACGTGTCGATAACGCGCACATTGTTGTTCGCCGAAACCATCTGGACGGCTGCCTTCGACGCGTCGTCGGGCAGGCAGAGGATGGCGATGTCGGCGCTGTTCAGCAGGTCCTCGCGCATCGCGGCATTGCGGCGTTCAGCCTCCGGAATGGACAGAAGCTCGACATCGCGGCGGCCGGCCATGCGCGTGCGGATCTGCAGACCCGTTGTGCCGTGTTCGCCATCGATGAAGATTTTCGGTGCCATGATAATCCTGCGCTTTCAATGAGTTCGGGTTGCTTCCGGAATCAGTGTGCCATGAAGTTGAATCAGTTTGATAACGGCCTAGCGTGCCGCTGCGTGCCGCTCGGCGCGGAGCCCCAGCATATACATCGCGACCGTCGCCCCTGCAATGGCGGTGATATCGGCGTGATCATAAGGCGGCGAGACCTCGACCACGTCTGCGCCGCGGATATCGAGCTGCTGCAGGCGTTGCAGGACCGAAAGGATCTTGGCGCTCGACGGCCCGCCCGCTACTGGCGTGCCGGTGCCTGGCGTATAGGCCGGATCGAGGCAGTCGATATCGAAGGTCAGATAGGCCGGAGCGTCCTTGGTGTGCGAGACTATTGCCGAAGCGATCTCAGCGGCATTCATTTCTTCGACCTGGTGGCCGTAGAGGATGCGAATGCCGAAATCCTCCGGCGCGTGGGTGCGGATGCCGATCTGGATGGAGCGGTCCGGGTCGATGATGCCGTCGCGGGCCGCGCGTGCGACGAAGGAGCCGTGATCGATCCGCCGGTTGTCGTCGAGCCACGTATCCTGATGCGCGTCGAACTGCACCAGCGCCAACGGACCGTGCCTGGCCGCATGCGCCTTGAGGATCGGCCATGTGATATAGTGGTCGCCGCCAAGCGTGAGGAGGAAGGCGCCGCTGTCAAGAATCGTATTCGCCTGCCGCTCGATTGCCGCCGGCGTCTCCTGGTGATTGCCGTAGTCAAGCAGGCAGTCGCCGTAGTCGATCACCGCCATTTCGGCGAAGAGATCGCGATTGAAGGGATATTGCGGATCGTTGTCGAAGATCGCCGAGGCGCGACGGATCGCCTGCGGCCCGAAGCGCGTTCCCGGCCGGTTGGAGGTTGCCGCATCGAAGGGAATACCCCAGACGACGACGTCGGCGCCTGTCAGAACCTTGGTGAACCGACGCCGCATGAAGGAGAGCGCTCCGGCAAAGGTTGGATCAGTGGCCGAGGATGTGAGGCTGGTCGCCATAAAAGCGTGATCGATCGACTTTTCTGCCATGGCGGCCCTCCATCACATGTTGGCGGGACGTTGGACAATCACGGCTGACAAGGCAAGCCCCGAACGAAACGAAATTCCTGTCGCTCAGGACGCCTTGGCTTCGAATGCCGGCGGGAAGTCGCCGAGAGCCTTGGCCTCGTTGATGCGTGCACCGATATCTTCCTCGATGATCGACTCCAACTGCGAAAAGCTGTCGATCACGTAATAAATCGGCTGGACGATATCGATCCGGTAAGGCGTTCTCAGCGCCGTCATAAGGTCGAAAGGCCGGAATTCGCATGCCTTGCCTTCCATTGCCGCCCGCGTCTCGTTGGGCGAAGAGACGATACCGGCGCCGAAGCAGCGGCGTCCCTGCGGCGTGTTGATGAGGCCGAATTCCACAGTAAACCAGAAAATCCGAAACAGATGCCAGGAGTACCCCTTGCCAAGGCCGACGGCCTTTTCGCCGAAGCGGCGGACGAAATTGGCGTAGCTCTGGTTGGTCAGGAGCGGACAGTGGCCGAACACCTCGTGGAAGATATCCGGCTCTTCGATATAATCGATATGCTCGCGGCGCCGGATGAACGTCGCCAGCGGAAACTTGGCCTGCGAAAGCAATTCATAGAAGCGCGACGGCGGGATGAGAGCAGGGACGCCTTCCACGCCGAAGCCGGTGGTTTCGTTAAGACGCCGATTGACGTCGCGAAGCTGCGGAACCTTTTCCGGCTTCAGCCCGAGGGTCTTCACGCCGTCCAGATATTCCCGGCAGGCCTTGTCGGCGAGCAGCGTCATCTGGCGCTGATAGAGCTCGCTCCAGATTTTGTCTTCTTCAGCGGTGTAGTGATAGATGCCGTTCGCATCCGGCAGGTTCGCCGTGTAGGTGCTTTCCTTGGTCATGAGCGGCCTCCCGGTCTCTGATCCAATGAGCCGGGCGATTCCGACCTCCGGCTGTCATGTCACCATTATATCCCTGGGAATGCGGGTAAACATTTCAGCATTGCCGGATTATGGTTGGAAAATGGGAGAATAATCCATGAGGAGGGGTAAGAATGAAAGAAAATTTGAAGGCCGCCCGCAAGCTCCTGCAGCTTGTGCAGGCCGGCAGCAGTCTGTCGCTCGCCGAGCTGGCGGAAAAGGCCGGCATGTCGCAAAGCACCGCCTGGCGCAAGATGCAGGAACTCGAGACGGAAGGCGTCATTCGCAAGCGTGTGGCGCTCCTCGATCCGGCAAAGCTCGATCTCAAGCTCTGCATCATCGCCCATGTAACCTTGGAGGATCACCACGAAGAGGCGATCGAGGCCTTTGCCGCCGCAGTGCGCGACCGGCCCGAGATCATGGAATGCTATGCGCTATCGGGGACGTTCGACTATATGCTGAAGATCAGGGCGCGCGACGTCGAAGCCTACGAGGCTTTCATGACGCGGTACCTGATGCGCAATCCACATGTGCGCAATGTGGTGTCGAGCTTCGTCCTGCGCGAACTGAAGTCGACGACAGAGCTGCCGATCTGAGGACCGGTTGCCGGCGATGGCAAAGAAAAGGCCGGGAAAGACCCGGCCTTTGCAAAATCCGTATTCTGAAGCGATTAGCGCTTCGAGAACTGGAACGAACGGCGGGCCTTGGCCTTGCCGTACTTCTTACGCTCGACGACGCGGCTGTCGCGGGTCAGGAAGCCGCCCTTCTTGAGCACGCCGCGAAGGCCCGGCTCGAAGTAGGTGAGTGCCTTCGAGAGACCGTGACGAACGGCACCGGCCTGGCCGGAAAGACCGCCGCCTGCAACCGTTGCAACGATGTCGAACTGGCCGTCGCGGGCTGCAGCGACGATCGGCTGACGCAGGATCATCTGCAGGACCGGACGGGCGAAGTATGCCGTGAAGTCCTTGCCGTTGACGGTGATCTTGCCGGAGCCGGCCTTGAGCCAAACGCGGGCTACGGCATCCTTACGCTTGCCGGTCGCATAGGAGCGGCCAAGCGAATCGACCTTGCGGACGTGAACCGGAGCAGCTGCTTCCGACGACGTGCCGAGGTCCTTCAGGGAAGAGAGGTCAGCCATTATCAGGCGCTCCTTACGTTCTTCTTGTTCAGCTTGGCGACGTCGAGGACGATCGGCTGCTGTGCTTCATGGGGATGGTTGGAACCGGAGTAGACGCGGAGGTTCTTCATCTGGCGACGGCCGAGCGGACCACGCGGGACCATGCGCTCGACGGCCTTCTCGAGGACGCGCTCCGGGAAGCGGCCTTCGATGATCTGGCGAGCGGTGCGCTCCTTGATGCCGCCGGCATAACCGGTGTGCCAGTAGTAGACCTTGTCGGAATACTTCTTGCCGGTGAAAACGACCTTGTCGGCATTGATGACGATAACGTTGTCACCGTCGTCAACGTGAGGCGTGAAGGTTGCCTTGTGCTTGCCGCGCAGACGCATGGCGATGAGTGAAGCGAGGCGGCCAACGACAAGCCCTTCGGCGTCGATGATCACCCACTTCTTCTCCACCTCTGCAGGCTTCTGGGAGAAGGTTGCCATAGTAATTCTCTCTTTTGGATCCCTGAGCCCGAGGGCGAAGGGCGTTTCTTGTTGCTTGGTTTGACGCACCTGGAAGCGCGCCAAAAAGAAAGCAGCCCGGAAAGGCTGCGTTTCTGGCGCGGTGTATAGAGGGAAAGGTCTTAATGGTCAATATCACCTGTTTGCGCCACTGTAAAAAATACTAAACAAAATCAATAAGTTAGCGATGTGGTAATATGATACCGTACTTTTATCGCGGTGGAATCGAATAAGTTGCCGTCGCATGGGCCACCAACTCGGCCGGATTTTCCTGAAAGATGGCGGCGTCGATAACGGCGAGCCGCTTTCCGAGCTTGAGGATCCGGCAGGTGCAGGTCGTCGGCTGCGGCTTCGGCAGGCGCAGGAAATTGATGTTGAGGCTGGTCGTGACGGCAAGTGCGACCGGGCCGATATGGGCAAGCACCGCTGCATAGGCGGTGACGTCCGCCAGCGTGAAGAGGGCAGGACCGGACACGGTGCCGCCAGGGCGCAGATGCCTTTTTGACGGATCGAACCGCGTCGAGACACTGCCGGGCGTAATGTCCGTCACGGTAAAGACGCGCCCGTCCGTGTGGATCTGCGGGAAATCGGTCTCCAGAAACTGGTGGACCTCCTCGATCGTCATGACCGGCTGCATCGCTTCTCCTCGAAATTGCCGATAGCTTGTGACAGAACTGTTAGCACGAAATCGCAATGTAAGGAGTTAGACAATGGCCGAAGTCGTATCCTTCCGGAAGGGCGCAAACGAGGATGGGAGCGTCCTCGTTACCCGCTCGCTTGCCGATGGCGTGCTGCGACTCACGCTCAACAACCCGCCGGCGAACGTGCTTTCGATCGCGGTGATGGAACTGTTGATGGGCGAGCTTCAGAAAGCCGCTGAAGACGGCGAAGTCCGCGTAGTGGTCATCGCCTCGACCGGCGATGTGTTCTCTGCGGGTCACGATCTCAAGGAGATGACGGAGCATCGTGCCGATGCCGATGGCGGGGTGGCCTTCTTTGAGGAGACATTTGCGCTTGCAGCCGATCTCATGCTGGAGATCACCCGCCTCCCGAAACCGGTGATCGCGCAGATCGACGGGCTTGCGACGGCAGCCGGCTGCCAGCTCGTCGTCTCCTGCGACCTTGCGATCTGTACCGACACCGCGACCTTCTGCACACCTGGCGTCAATATTGGGTTGTTCTGCTCGACGCCAATGGTCGCCGTTACGCGCGCCGCGCACCGGAAGCAGGCGATGGAAATGCTGCTGACCGGCGAAACGATCGATGCTTCGACCGCCAAGGACTTCGGCCTCGTCAACCGGATCGTACCCAAGCAGTATCTGACGCAGGTCGTGAGCAAATACGCTTCGGTCATCGCTTCGAAATCACCCTTGACGCTGAAGATCGGCAAGGAGGCCTTCTACCGCCAGCTCGAAATGCAGACAGAAGAGGCATACAGCCACGCGGCCCAGGTGATGGTCGACAACATGCTGACTGCAGACGCGGAAGAGGGCATCGGCGCGTTTCTTGCAAAACGGGTGCCGAGTTGGACCGGCGAGTAGCGCGCTCGACATTCTGCGGGACGAGCAGCCAGGGCCAAATGCTAGTCGTGCTCACTATGCGAAATCGCTGGACGATTTAAGCTAAAATCTGTTGGACTGCATAAATTGAGCTGCGATCGGAAAGATCAGTGGGCAATGACAATCAATGGCCCTTGGCGTCAATGCCTTCGCTTCGAAGAAGGGAAACGATCCGCAGCTTTGGCTCAATCTGCAATCTGCTTGCGATCTGGCTATTGCAGAACGTGAGAAGGGCGAGCGGATTTCAAACGAGGTTATTCCAGCGCGCGGCGTAGTTCTTACCCGAGCTTCAGGATCAGTCCGCCGCTCGCGATGATCACGCCTGCGAGATAACGCCATGGGCTGGCTTTCTCCTTCAGGACCAGCACTGAAATGATGAGCGCGAAGAGAATCGACGTTTCCCGCAGCGCGGCGACGGTGGCGACGGGCGCCTTGGTCATGGCCCAGAGGGCGAAGCCGTAGGAGGCGATCGAACCGGTGCCGCCAATCAGACCGCGCCACCAATTGTAGCGGACATGCACCGCGACCGCGAGAAGGCCGCGGCGCGAGATCGCCCATGCAAAGAGCAGCACCGGCGGCAGCAGCGCCATCCACAGCGTATAGGACACCGCATTGCCGGAGACGCGTGCGCCGATGCCGTCGACATAAGTATAGGTAGCGATGACGCAGGCATTGACGAGCGCGAGCATGATGGCATGTTTGCTGCCGCGCCGCGCCTCGAAGGCAAGGGTCAGAATGCCGGCGCAGATCGTCATCGTGCCGATGAGCGCGCCGCCCGAAAGGCTTTCGTTCAACACGAAGCCGCTTGTGGCGGTGATGAGGAGCGGCGCGCAGCCGCGCATCAGCGGATAGACGAGGCCGATATCGCCTGCGCGGTAAGCGGCCGCGACCAATTGAAAATACGCAAATTGCAGGACGGCCGACGCGCCGATGAAGGGCCAGGCCGTTGGCTGCGGCAGCGGCAGAAAGGGCAGGAACGGCAGCGCCGCCACCGCCCCGCCGGCCGAAACAAGCGCCGCGTCCAGCGATTTGTTGGTCCCCGCCTTGATGATCGCATTCCAAGTCGCATGCAGGAATGCACCGAAGAGAACGAGCAGAATGACGTCGAGGGGCACGATGCGGACCGGAATGGGAGAAGGGGAAGGCTAGTTGGGGAGAATGGGTATGAGCCGTGTTGATGCGAAAATCAATCTTGCGAGCGGATTTTGCAACCGGTGGCTGGTCTCCTGCTTGAAAATGAGAATCGTCATGCTCGGTTCCGGCGCTAACGAGCAGTACCTCCGGGGCGTAGCCCACGCGCTCGAAATACGTTTATTTTGGCTGCGTACACTCAACTATGAGGTGTTTCTAATAGACCCAAGAACGAAAAAGGAACAAAAAGAATACAAAAGAAGTTTAATAGATGATAACATTTCTCCGCTTAGTCCATTCTCGATTTATACTTCTGTAATATAGAGATTGTTCTATAATTTTGCTATATCCATTTTGATGCAAACCCAAGTAGCAATTCGAACCGCTTCTGATATACAAAGGCCGGAAGCTGCGTGTTTCCGGCTCTTGCGAAATCGTTTTCGCGTCCGAACGCCTGCTACAGGGAGTGGTTTGGTATGAAGAACATCCCGTCAAGATTGTCGATACTCTGGCAGTTGAGGACCGGGCAGGACCGGTCGTCTCTGGTCGGTATGTTCTTCCACTCCGCATATTCGTTAGCGTCGCAGTACCGACTGTTGCGGACGTAGCGATCGTAAAGCGGAAGGCCGCGCGGCGAGGTCCAGCGGAAGATGACGGCGCCTTGATTGTGGATTGCGGCGCGGGCACTTTGGCAGGTCATGGACATCGGATTGTAGCGGGAGATCGCCAGCGATGGTGAGGCCGCAAGGACAAGTGCTGCGGTGAGAGCGAGTTTTTTCATGGGTTGTTCCTCCTTGGGAACCCGGATGCCTATATATACGCCCGAAGGAACTGTCAGTTTCAACTCTCTGCAAATAATGTCGACTGGAGGAAAGCTGATGAATCACGACCGTTATCCGGACGATTACATTGCCGGAATTTTGAACTCCGTGAAGACGATCGCGCTGACCGGGGCGTCGCCCAATCCGGCCCGGCCGAGCAACGGCGTGATGGGCTATCTCCTGTCGCGCGGCTACAATGTCATTCCCGTCAACCCCGGGCAGGCAGGCAAGCAGATCCAGGGCCAGCTCGTCTATGCCCGGCTTGCCGATATCCCGGTGCCGGTCGATATGGTCGACGTCTTCCGCGCCTCGGAATATCTCCATGGTGTCGTTGATGAAGCTCTGGCTCTTCCCTTGCGGCCGAAGGTGATTTGGTCGCAGCTCGGCGTGCGCGACGATGCCGCCGCAGCGAAGGCGGAGGAAGCTGGCATAAAAGTTGTGATGGACCGCTGCCCGGCAATCGAAATCCCGCGCCTTGCCGCGTGAGTGCACGGATTTTTCTCCAGACGCCCGGTGGTTGAAACGCAAAGCGATTAACATTTGCGGATCGTAGTCTATGCTCCCGCCATCGATAGCGACGGGAGGACGACATGGCGACGAGCGATCCGGGTTTCAACACGCTGGCAATCCATGCCGGTGCGCAGCCGGATCCGGCGACGGGCGCGCGGATAACGCCGATCTATCAGACGACAGCCTTCGTCTTTAACGATTCCGATCACGCGGCCTCGCTCTTTGGCCTGCAGGCCTTCGGCAATATCTATACGCGCATCATGAACCCGACGCAGGCAGTGCTGGAAGAGCGCGTGGCAGCCCTTGAAGGCGGCACGGCAGCGCTTGCCGTGGCTTCGGGTCACGCCGCGCAGGTCATCGTCTTTCATACGATCATGCGTCCGGGCGAGAATTTCGTCGCGGCCAGGCAGCTCTACGGCGGCTCGGTCAATCAGTTCGGCAATGCCTTCGGGAATTTCGGCTGGCAGGTGCGCTGGGCCGATTCCCTCGATCCGGCAAGTTTTGAAAGCCAGATCGATGAGAAGACGCGGGCGATCTTCATCGAAAGCCTGGCCAATCCCGGCGGCACGTTCGTCGACATCGCGGCGATTGCCGAGGTGGCCCACAGGTACGGCCTGCCACTTATCGTCGACAACACGATGGCCACGCCTTACCTCATTCGGCCGATCGAGCATGGCGCCGACATCGTCGTGCATTCGCTGACGAAGTTCCTCGGCGGCCATGGCAATTCCATGGGCGGCATCATCGTCGATGGCGGCACCTTCGACTGGTCAAAGTCCGGCAACTATCCGATGCTGTCCACGCCGCGCCCGGAATATAACGGCATGGTGCTGCATTCGACCTTCGGCAATTTCGCCTTCGCAATCGCCGCCCGCGTGCTCGGCCTTCGCGACCTCGGCCCGGCCATCTCGCCCTTCAACGCCTTCCTGATCCTCACCGGCATCGAAACGCTGCCACTAAGGATGCAGCGCCACAGCGACAATGCCATAGCGGTCGCCAGATGGCTGAAAGCACACAGCAAGGTCGCCTGGGTGAACTATGCGGGTCTCGAAGATGATCCGAACCACACCCTGCAGCAGCGCTATTCGCCGAAGGGTGCAGGCTCGGTCTTTACCTTTGGCGTCAAGGGCGGCTACGAGGCGGGCAAGGCCCTGGTGGAGGGCCTGGAGCTCTTCTCCCACCTCGCCAATATCGGCGATACGCGCTCTCTGGTCATACACCCGGCCTCGACCACCCACCGCCAGCTGACCGACGAACAGAAGACCGCCGCCGGCGCCGGTCCCGATGTCGTCCGCCTCTCGATCGGCATCGAGGACGTAAAGGACATCATCGCCGACCTTGAGCAGTCGCTTTCGAAGATGTGAGGTCCCATGGCAAACAAGATCACCTTCGGCATAGACGGAACTGAACCCGAGTTCGGCGCACCGGACGCGGACCGCATCGTTTCCGGCAATCCGCAGTTTCGCACCTGGAACCTGGAGGCGGCCGAAGGCGGCCTCTATTCGGGCGTCTGGGAGGCGACCCCCGGCAAATGGCGAATTTCCTATGACGAGTGGGAATATTTCAACGTGCTCTGCGGGCACTCGATCGTCACCGAGGACGGCGGCGAGCCGGTGCATCTGAAGGCAGGTGACCGGATGATTCTAAAGCCCGGTTTCAAGGGAACCTGGGAAGTCGTTGAAACGACTCGCAAGGATTATGTGATCCGGGTTTAGGGCGCAGTACCTCTGTCCTTTTCAGTGGCCGGCGACGAATTTCTTTGCAAAGTCCGGCGAAGCGATGCGGTTCATCGCATTGCGCAGCGCTGCGGATTCCGCTTCGCCGAAGGCGTTGTCGAAACGCGAATGCGCCGCGCGCCAAAGCAGCTGCGCCCCTTGCCACTTTTCGACGCCGATCTCCGTCAATCTTGCCCGCTTCACGCGGCGGTCCTTCTCGTCAGGCACGAGTTCCACAAGTCCGTCGCGGATGAGGGGTTTGAGTGTGTGTCCAAGTGCGGAAAGATCCATCACCAAGCCATCGGCCAGGGATTTCAGGGAAGGGTTGCCGTTGAAGTGAATCTGGCTGAGCAGGCCGTATTGCGTCGCCTTGAGCCCGCTTGGTGCCAGCACATCGTCATAGAGCTGGCCGAGTTGCCGGGTGGCGCGGCGCAATGCGCTGTTGCTGCAATAGGCCCAGCTTTCAAAGCCTTCGGTCTTCTCGTCCATAATCGCTCTCCTGAGGCGATGTCTGCGGATTGTTGACGATCAGTCAATCGCCACTTGGAATTTTTCCATCGATTGCTCTTGCGGGAAATCAGGTTCCGAATATGGTGGTATATACCACTAAAAACCTCGGAAAGGATTACCGATGTCTCGCTCGTCCCTTGGAACTGCACTCGTGACCGGCGCTTCCTCGGGGATCGGCGCGACCTATGCCGATCGCCTGGCCAAACGTGGCTATGATCTCCTGCTTGTCGCCCGCGATGCCAGTCGGCTGCATGCGCTTGCTGAAAAGATAACGGCAGAGCGGGGCATCAAGGCAGAGGTGCTGCCGGCCGATCTCACGGAGCGTGAAGATGTCCGCAAGGTCGAACAACGGCTGCGTCAGGATGAAGATATCACGCTTCTCGTCAACAATGCCGGAATCGGTCCGAAAGGCACGCTGCTGGATGATGACATCGACTATCTCGAAACGATGATCGAATTGAATGTCGTAGCCGTGAACCGGCTCGGCATCGCCGCGGCGCAGACATTCGCCAAACGAGGCAAGGGCGCCATCATCAACATCGCGTCGGTCGTCGCGCTGATCGCCGAGCGTTTCAACGGCACCTACAGCGCCACCAAGGCCTTCGTGCTCAATCTGACGCAGGCGATCAACGCCGAAGCGGGGCCGAAGGGCGTGTAGGTCCAGGCCGTGCTTCCCGGATTGACGCGGACCGAAATTTTCGACCGTGTCGGCAGCTCCTTCGACCGGTTCCCGCCGACGATGATCATGGACGTGACGGACATGGTGGATGCGGCACTGGCAGGCTTCGATCAGGGCGAACTCGTCACCATTCCCTCTCTTCCGGACAATGCCGACTGGAACGCGTTTAGCGCTGCCCGTTCGGCGCTTGGCCCCAACCTCTCGCACGACCACCCGGCCGCCCGCTATGGCGCCCCGAGGGTCTGAGGCGCGCACTGTCTTGGACTGCGGCGAACCAACGCAGTTCCAGGTATTTCTGAAGCAAGCGCTCCGTTCCGTTTCGATCAAGGCGCTAGTTCGGAAGTATTACTACAGCTGACCGCGAGCAAATCATATTATATTTAGCTAATTTAACTTGAGATCGCTTTCCAGTATTGAAACCGCCATCCGGCCTTATCTTTGCGCCGGGAATTTCGTCCGTACGCCTCTTTTCACGCAATCAATCAACTCTTCTTGGGCAGGTGACATGCAGGTGTGGAGGGAAACATCCAGAGGGCACCGCCATATCGCTGTATTGCTTGCCGGTCTTTCGATGGCTGTGACAATATTCAATGTCGCCGTGGCCGGCGAGTTTGTGGATATGCAGCTGGTGATCGCGGCTGACGTATCGACATCAATGGATGCGGAGGAAAAGGCGCTGCAGCAGCGGGGCTTCGTCGAAGCGTTCCGGCGCCCGGAAATCATCGAAGCGATCGCAGCAGGCAGGCACGGCCGGATCGCCGTCACTTATGTCGAATGGGGCGGCGACGGACAGCGAAGGCTAGTCATTCCATGGACCCTCATCGCGAATGAGATGGATTCCTGGATGTTTTCGCTGAAGCTTGAGGTGAGTTTACCGGCAAAGATACACCGAGGCACGTCCATCAGCGCCATACTTTCCTATGCCGATTATCTGATCCGCTCCAGCGGCTATGAGGCGACGCGCTCGCTCGTCAATATCTCCGGCGACGGCGTCAACAACAAGGGGCGCGATGTCATGCCCGTCCGCGCCGGGGTCCTTGCCCGCGGAATCACCATCAATGCCCTAGCTGTTGTGTATGGCGGACTGCTGGGCGATGAAGGAGAGGTCATATCGCCCGAAAACTTGCTTGCCTATTTCCGCAGCGAGGTGATCGGCGGACCAGACGCCTTTGCTGAGCCGGTCGCAGCTCCAGAAGAATATTCGCCGGCAATCTATCGCAAGCTTTTGCGCGAAATCTCCAACATGAGCGAAATCGCAGCGATCGGCGATAAGGCCCGGCATCGCTGAGCTTTGGCGGACAATCGTCACCAGGCCAGATTCAGCGCATCCAGCCCGTGGAAGTGGTAGACGTCCTTCACAGACGGCGTCTTCGCCAACTTGAGGCCCGGCAGCCGTTCAAAGAGGATCGGCAGGACGACGTTGAGTTCGAGCCTGGCGAGCGGCGCGCCGATGCAGAAGTGGATGCCGGCCCCGAAGGAGAGGTTAGGCGCTTCGTTTCGGTCGGGCCTGAAGCTCAGCGGATCGGTGAATCTCGCGGGATCGAGATTGGCGGCGGCAAGGATCAGGCTCACCTTGTCGCCCCGCTTGAAGGAGATGCCATCGATCTCAACGGGCTCCAAGGCCCAGCGCTGGAAGATATGCACCGGCGCGCAGATACGCAGCGTTTCCTCGACCGTGCACTCCGTCGCCGCTTCGTCTTTGAACAGTTCGGCGGGATCACATCCGCTTTCCAGGATGACGCGGACCGAGTTGCCGATCTGGTGCACGGTCGCCTCGTGGCCGGCATTGAGGAGCACGATCGTTGTCGAAACCAACTCGGCATCGGTCAGGTACTGGCCCTTGTGCTCCGTGTGGATCATGTGCGTCAGCAGATCGTCGCGCGGGTTGGCGCGGCGCTCGGCAATCACCGTCTTCACATAATCGGAAAAGTCGCTTGCGGCTCGCTCGGCGCCGTCCTCGTCTTCGCGCGTGCGGCCGAAAAGATACATGCGGATATAGGCGTGTGACCAGGCAAGAAGCTGCGGTCCCATTTCTTCCCGAATGCCGATCATGCGGGCGATCATCGTCACCGGGATGATATCGGCGAAGGCGGAAAGCAGTTCGACCTCGCCCTTGTCCTTGAAACCGTCGATGAGCTTGTTCGCGAGCTCCGCAAGCTCCGGCTTCATCTTTTCGACATGGCGTGAGACGAAGGCGCGGTTGACGAGGGTGCGCAGGCGCGTGTGCTCCGGCGGCTCGAGTTCGAGCAGCGAGTAGCGCTCGGCCAGATCGAAATTTGCCAGATGCTGCTCCGGCTCGGCAAGGCCCAGCTCTTCGCGCGTCGCGATATGCAGGATCTGGCGGCCGAAGCGCCGGTCGCGCAGCAAGCCGTTCACATGGTCGTAGCCGGTGAAGAACCACTGCTTCTGCTGTTCCCAGTAGAAGGTCGGACAATGGCAGTGCAGCGCCTTATAGACCTCGTTCGGATTGCCGTAGAAAGCCGGATCGCTGCTGTCGAGTGAAACGCGGCGGGTGGCGGGATCGATCGAGAAAAAGGGCGCTATCATCATGTTCGCAGGCTTAGCGGATTTGACAGGCCCCGAAAAGGTGGATCGGACGGTCAGCTGGCGCGCGACAGCGAGCCCATCCGCCGGAGCGCGTCGACCTGATCGTCAACCGTCGGGACCAACTCGCCGGCATTCTTGTCCATTTCCGCAGGTGCGGGGGCGGCGGCTTCTTCCGCCCCGAAAATGACACTGCAGTTCCGGCCAGCGGCCTTTGCCGCATAGAGTGCACGGTCGGCTGCGGAAATCAGCTTGTCCATATTGGTTTCGGCCGCAGAGCTGAGCGCAATGCCGATGCTGACGGTGGCCGGCACGATCGCCTCGCCGGTTGCGACCGGCACGCGGCAGAATTCGGCGCGGATCGATTCAGCAAGCGCCTCCGCCTCCATCTGGTCGGAAACGATCGCGAAGGCTGCGAATTCCTCGCCTCCCATGCGGCCAAAGACGTTGTCCGGCACGAACTGGCGCGCCGTCCTCGCAAATGCCGAAAGAACGGCGTCGCCCGCCTGATGGCCGAAACGGTCGTTGACGCGTTTGAAATGATCGAGATCGAAAAGCAGGACTGCGATCTGGCGCTTGTCGTCGAAGGCCTTCTCATGCATTGCATCGAACCGGGCGAAAAGGCCGCGGCGGTTCCAGACGCCGGTCAATGAATCGGTGAGGCTCAAGGCGCGCAAGTGCTTTTCGGAACGTTCCATGACCATGCGGCAGGTGAATGCGAAGGCGATCGTCAGCAGAAAGGCGCTCGCCATGGCAGCTGCGCCGCTGTAGTTGGTCGCTTCTGCGTCGCTCGGCAAGGTCACGGCCATCGTCAGAGCCACGGCAAAGCAGAGCCATGCCTGGCCGATGAAGACGGCGGCAAGTTTGCCGCGCGTCGGTTCGCGGCGCATGCCGGCGCTGCAGACGGCCATGGCAAGGCCGGTGGCGCCGGTCGCCGAAGCAAGATTGTAAAGGATGACGCGGTTGCCGTAGTCGTCGTTGACCCAGGGCAGGTAAACGCCGGCAAGCCATATCGCCGGCGGCAGCAGCGCCCACCATTCGATCTTCCGGCGATCGAGCGCCATGAAGCCTGCAACCCAGGCGCTCTGGCCGAGGAGTGCGGTCGCATTGCCGGCCTCAATCGACAGGATATCGGGGATTTGGCTGCGCAGCGCGATCATGGCAAAACCGGTGCCGCTCAACAGGAACCCGAGGCTCCAATGAAGATAGGCCCTGTTGCGGACGTTATGGCGCCAGGCCATGAACAGCAGCAACGCGAGCGTCATGGCTTCCGCGCACCAGATGGCTAATCCTGTAGTAATATTAAACACGGCAACACCCCTTGGAATGCGGGCAGTTTCGCCGCCGAAATTCTCCAGTCGATTAATGCCGGAACGCCTTGTGCCCTATATTCGCCATTAGGCTTTCCACAAGGTAAACCGCCTCAGGGACTATCCGAGTGTATTTAGGGTTCGTTCATCCTGTCGCGGAGAAAAGCTGTGAGCGCGCTTGGTGGCCTCTCCCGGTCAAGCGGCAGCTGGGAGATAGCCCTGTCATGAGGTTCATCCTGCGCCGGGCTCCGCTTCTTAACGTTATCCTTATGCGTGTCTTGAAGAAGAGGGCGGTGACACTCTATGTAGGGATGAAGCATTTTCTTTGATTCCCGGCGGCAGCCGGCAGACGTTGGCAAAGGACGCACATGAGAAACCCAGTCGATACCGCTATGGCCCTCGTGCCGATGGTCGTGGAACAGACCAATCGCGGTGAACGCTCCTACGACATCTATTCCCGCCTGCTGAAGGAACGCATCATCTTCCTGACGGGCGCCGTCGAGGATCACATGGCGACGCTCGTCTGCGCCCAGCTTCTCTTCCTCGAGGCCGAAAACCCGAAGAAGGAAATCGCGCTCTATATCAATTCGCCGGGCGGCGTCGTGAGTGCCGGCATGGCGATCTATGACACGATGCAGTTCATCAAGCCCGCCGTTTCGACGCTTTGCATCGGCCAGGCGGCCTCGATGGGCTCGCTGCTTCTGGCCGCCGGCCACAAGGATATGCGCTTTGCCACTCCGAATTCCCGCATCATGGTTCACCAGCCCTCAGGCGGCTTCCAGGGGCAGGCATCCGACATCGAGCGCCACGCCAAGGATATCCTGAAGATGAAGCGCCGGCTGAACGAGGTCTACGTGAAGCATACCGGCCGCAGCTACGAAGAAGTTGAAAAGACCCTCGACCGTGACCACTTCATGGATGCCGACGAGGCTCAGAGCTGGGGCGTGATCGACAAGGTCCTGACGTCGCGCATCGAAATGGAAGGTGATCAGGCCTAGTAATTAATAGGGATGGTGTTTTTGCCGCCACAGTTCTATCCCATTTGTGATTGAACAAGGGGTTTAATGCGGTAGCGAAGACGCTAATAGTAACTATTAATGCTATGTTGAATCTGTATGACATAGCATTCGGCATTCGAAGGGGAGTTCGTTGCCGCCGGAACCCGGGCATGTTTTGGCTGGGTACCGGTTTATACCCCTTAAAGCCTTGGCCGGCTGATGCTCCGGTGGGAGCAGGCCGGCGGGCCATTGAGTGGACCGCGATTTCACCTTGAAATGCGGCGTGCTGGAAGGAAAGTGATATGAGCAAGGTCAGCGGCAGCAACGGCGGCGACTCCAAGAATACCCTGTATTGTTCGTTCTGCGGAAAGAGCCAGCACGAAGTCCGGAAGCTAATCGCCGGGCCGACCGTCTTCATCTGCGATGAATGCGTCGAACTGTGCATGGACATCATCCGCGAGGAGAACAAGTCCTCGATGGTCAAGTCTCGCGACGGCGTTCCCACGCCCCAGGACATCATCAAGGTTCTCGACGAATACGTCATCGGCCAGCGGCAGGCGAAAAAGATACTGTCGGTTGCCGTCCACAACCATTACAAGCGCCTGGCGCATGCCACCAAGAACAGTGAAGTCGAACTGGCAAAATCGAACATCATGTTGGTCGGCCCGACCGGCTGCGGCAAGACCTATCTCGCCCAGACGCTCGCCCGCATCATCGACGTTCCCTTCACGATGGCCGATGCAACGACGCTGACCGAAGCCGGCTATGTCGGTGAAGACGTCGAAAACATCATCCTGAAGCTTCTGCAGTCCGCCGACTACAATGTCGAGCGCGCCCAGCGCGGCATCGTCTATATCGACGAGGTCGACAAGATCTCCCGCAAGTCCGACAATCCCTCGATTACTCGCGACGTGTCGGGCGAGGGCGTGCAGCAGGCGCTTCTGAAGATCATGGAAGGCACGGTCGCTTCCGTTCCTCCGCAGGGCGGCCGCAAGCATC
Organism: Rhizobium gallicum bv. gallicum R602sp; assembly: GCF_000816845.1. NCBI lineage: Bacteria > Pseudomonadati > Pseudomonadota > Alphaproteobacteria > Hyphomicrobiales > Rhizobiaceae > Rhizobium > Rhizobium gallicum. The sequence continues at coordinate 1,463,786 of NZ_CP006877.1, forward strand.
CGCAGCAGGAATTCCTGCAGGTCGACACGACGAACATCCTGTTCATCTGCGGCGGCGCCTTCGCGGGTCTGGACAAGATCATCTCGGCACGCGGCGAGAAGACATCGATCGGCTTCGGTGCGACCGTCAAGGCGCCGGATGACCGCCGCGTCGGCGAGGTGCTGCGCGAACTCGAGCCGGAAGATCTGGTGAAGTTTGGCCTCATTCCGGAATTCATCGGTCGTCTGCCGGTACTGGCAACGCTCGAAGACCTCGATGAGGATGCGCTGATCCAGATTCTTTCGGAACCGAAGAACGCACTCATCAAGCAGTATCAGCGCCTGTTCGAGATGGAAGACGTGGAGCTCACTTTCCATGAGGACGCGCTCCGCGAAATCGCCCGCAAGGCGATCGTACGCAAGACCGGTGCCCGTGGCCTTCGCTCGATCATGGAAAAGATCCTGCTCGATACGATGTTCGAACTGCCGGCGCTGGAAGGCGTTCGCGAAGTCGTTATCTCCGAGGAAGTTGCCCGCGGTTCTGCCCGTCCGCTCTACATCTATGCAGACCGGCAGGAGGAAAAGGCAAACGCCTCGGCCTGATGCCCGTCCTCGTATGGTTAGATTTAGGGGCTTGCCGAAGGCAGGCCCCTTTCTATTTGAAAAACCGTGTATGGTCCTGTTAATAATGGCTGGCAAGACTGGGAAAACGCTATTGCTGACGTTGCGGAATGTTCCGTCCTTGGGGATGATGGAATGATTCCATAGCGGGTTTTCCGGCCTGGTGTTTTAGCCGGTTCGAAAGCGGTAAGCGTCGATCCAGTTAGGCGCTTCATTGTACTAGCGTTCCGTTGTAATAAAGCTGTCACAACCGTGGAACGCGGGCGTTAGCGTGGCTTGAAATGCATAGTCAGAACCTCCACTTGTAGCCCAAGTGAGAGCGCCGGCCGATCGCATGCGGCCGCGCAAAGAGCCCGGAAACGGGACGATGGAAAGGAAATAAAATGACGAAGAAAACGTCTGTAGCGAGCAGCACTGCCTATCCTGTTTTGCCCCTGCGCGACATCGTGGTCTTCCCCCATATGATCGTGCCGCTGTTCGTCGGACGGGAAAAGTCGATCCGCGCGCTTGAAGAGGTCATGGGTTCTGACAAGCAGATCATGCTGGTCACCCAGATCAACGCAAGCGATGATGATCCGGATCCTTCAGCAATTCATAATGTCGGCACGGTTGCCAATGTTCTGCAGCTCCTGAAGCTGCCCGACGGCACCGTGAAGGTTCTTGTCGAAGGCCGCGCCCGTGCCGAGATCGATGCCTATACCAGCCGCGAGGATTTCTACGAGGCGCTCGGCCATGTGCTTGACGAGCCGCATGACGACCCGGTCGAGCTGGAAGCGCTGTCGCGCTCCGTCGTTTCGGAGTTCGAGAGCTATGTGAAGCTCAACAAGAAGATCTCGCCTGAAGTGGTCGGCGCTGCCAGCCAGATCGACGATTATTCCAAGCTCGCCGATACGGTTGCTTCGCACCTTTCGATCAAGATTACCGAAAAGCAGGAGATGCTGGAAACCACCAGCGTTAAGGCTCGCCTCGAAAAGGCGCTCGGTTTCATGGAAGGCGAGATTTCGGTCCTGCAGGTCGAAAAGCGCATCCGCTCGCGCGTCAAGCGACAGATGGAGAAGACCCAGCGCGAATACTACCTCAATGAGCAGATGAAGGCGATCCAGAAGGAGCTCGGAGACGGCGAGGAAGGCCGCGACGAAATGGCCGAACTGGAAGAGCGCATCTCCAAGACCAAGCTTTCCAAGGAAGCGCGCGAGAAGGCTGACGCGGAGCTGAAGAAGCTGCGCCAGATGAGCCCGATGTCTGCCGAAGCAACCGTCGTGCGCAACTATCTCGACTGGCTGCTCGGCATTCCGTGGGGCAAGAAATCGAAGATAAAGTCGGACCTCAACCACGCAGAGCAGATCCTCGAAGCCGATCACTTCGGCCTGGACAAGGTCAAGGAGCGGATCGTCGAGTATCTCGCCGTGCAGGCCCGTGCAGCCAAGCTCAAGGGCCCGATCTTGTGCCTCGTCGGCCCTCCGGGCGTCGGCAAGACCTCGCTTGCGCAGTCGATTGCCAAGGCGACCGGCCGTGAGTATGTCCGTATGGCGCTCGGCGGCGTTCGCGATGAAGCCGAAATCCGCGGTCACCGCCGCACCTATATCGGCTCGATGCCCGGCAAGGTCATCCAGTCGATGAAGAAGGCGAAGAAGTCCAATCCGCTCTTCCTGCTCGACGAGATCGACAAGATGGGCATGGATTTCCGCGGCGATCCGTCCTCGGCCCTGCTCGAAGTGCTCGACCCGGCCCAGAATTCGACCTTCATGGATCACTACCTGGAAGTGGAATACGACCTGTCGGACGTGATGTTCATCACGACGGCGAATACGCTGAACATCCCGGCACCTTTGATGGACCGCATGGAGATCATCCGTATCGCCGGCTACACCGAAGACGAAAAGCGCGAGATCGCCAAGCGGCACCTGCTGCCGAAGGCCATCAAGGAACATGCGTTGCAGCCGGAGGAATTTTCCGTCAGCGACGATGCCCTGATGGCGATCAGCCAGCAATACACCCGCGAAGCCGGCGTGCGTAACTTCGAGCGCGAACTTATGAAGCTCGCCCGCAAGGCGGTGACCGAGATCATCAAGGGCAAGGCGAAGTCGGTCGCCGTCACGGCCGCCAACATCGACGACTATCTGGGCGTTCCGCGCTTCCGCCACGGCGAAGCCGAGCGCGAGGACCAGGTCGGCGTGGTCACCGGTCTTGCCTGGACCGAAGTCGGCGGCGAGCTGTTGACGATCGAAGGCGTGATGATGCCGGGCAAGGGCCGCATGACGGTCACAGGCAACCTGAAGGAAGTCATGAAGGAGTCGATCTCCGCTGCGGCCTCGTACGTTCGCTCGCGCGCTGTCGATTTCGGCATCGAGCCGCCGCGCTTTGACAAGAGCGACATCCACGTGCACGTGCCGGAAGGCGCGACGCCGAAGGATGGCCCCTCGGCCGGTGTCGCCATGGCAACCGCGATCGTCTCGATCATGACCGGCATTGCGGTCAACAAGGATGTTGCCATGACCGGCGAGATCACCCTTCGCGGCCGCGTTCTGCCGATCGGCGGCCTGAAGGAAAAGCTGCTCGCAGCGCTTCGCGGCGGCATCAAGAAGGTGCTGATCCCGGAAGAAAATGCCAAGGATCTGGCGGAGATTCCGGACAACGTGAAGAACAACATGGAAATCATCCCGGTATCCCGCATGGGCGAGGTGATCAAGCATGCGCTGGTTCGCAGGCCTGAACCGATCGAATGGGATGGAACGGTTGAAACGCCGGTCATCGCGACGGTCGAGGGCCTCGATGAGACAGGTGCAGCCATCGCTCACTGAGCGCTGCCTGCCACATTTATGTCAAAATGCTGCAAAACTCGGAAAAGGCTGGCTTAAAACGCCAGCCTTTTTTGTGAAAACGTCACAGAGCCGCTTGCTTTTCCTTGATTTGCAGGGCTTTTGGGTTGCGGCGGGCCTGATGAAACTTATTCTGTGCCTGGCTTACAGATTTGAGTCGTTTCGAACCATTGAAAGGGGTGGAAACATGAACAAGAATGAACTCGTGTCCGCAGTTGCCGAAAAGGCTGGCCTCACCAAGGCTGACGCTGCCTCTGCTGTCGACGCTGTTTTCGACGTTGTCCAGGCTGAACTGAAGAAGAAGGGCGACATCCGTCTCGCCGGCTTCGGCAGCTTCACCGTTTCTCATCGCGCTGCCACCAAGGGCCGCAATCCGTCCACCGGCGCCGAAGTCAATATTCCGGCTCGCAACGTGCCGAAGTTCACGCCCGGCAAGGGCCTGAAGGATGCCGTTAACGGCTAATGAGATTTCTGGCCGCCGGATAACGAGACTGGCAGCCCAGGTTTGGAGGGGTCCGGCGAAAGCCGGACCCTTTCCACTTTCCGCAGGTCTTGCGGGCTTTTCAAGTTTCATCTACGGCTTTTCAGTTCTCAGGGCGGGTGAAAGTCCCCACCGGCGGTAAGGGCCTCGGCCCGAGCCCGCGAGCGCCTTTAGCGCGCCCATGGGGGGGAGGGGTCAGCAGATCAGGTGCGATGCCGGAGCCGACGGTCATAGTCCGGATGAAAGAGAATGATCGCATGCACGAAGGGACAGGGAACTGTCCGGCGGTGCTGTTGCGCTCATGCGTCCTGATGTGTGTTGGTCCTTTTTATCTTGGATGAATGACCTGAATCAGACTTCCCTCATTATTTCAACGTCGCATGCCATGGCAGGTGCCGCCTGGATGGTGCTGGCCGGCGTGGTCTTCTCGATCCTCAACGTCGTCACGCAATGGGCGGCGATGAAGCTTGCCTTCCCGTCAGCCTCCATTGCCTTCTGGCAATATGCCTTCGCGCTCGTCTTCTCCCTGCCGTTCCTCTACCGGGCCGGCTTTTCGGCGATGCGCACCAATTATCCTGGCGCCATGTCGTGCGCGTCGCCTGTGCGGCGCTTGGCGTCGAAGCCTGGGTCACGGGGCTCGCCTCCGTGCCAATCTGGCAGGCGACCGCGCTGGTGATGACATCGCCTTTTTTATCATTCTCGGTACGAGACCCTTGCTCAGGAAACGGGTTGGTCCGGCCCGTCGGACGGCAACGGTCGCCGGCTTTGCCGGTGCGATGATCATCTTGCGGCCCTGGTCGGTCAGTTTCACTTGGGCGGCCCTGCTTCCGATCCTCTCGGCGCTGCTCCGGGCGCTTCCTCGCTGATCACCAAGAATCTGACGGGAATCGAGCGGCCCGAAACCATCACGGTCTGGCTGCTGGTGCTTCTGACGCCCATCAATGGCGGGCTTGCGCTGGCGGCCGGCTTCGAGGTTCCGGCGGGCGTCAAGCTGGGGCTTTTCGTACTCGCCGGCCTGCTGACTGTGCTCGCGCAGTATTTTCTCACACTTGCCTATACAGCGGCCGATGCTGCCTATGGGCAGCCCTTCGACGATCTCAAACTGCCGCTCAACGTCTTTGCCGGTTGGCCCGTCTTCGGCTATGCGCCTACCGGTTACCTCTGGCTCGGAGCGGCATTGATCTTTTGCGCCTCCCTCTTCATCATGCGCAACGAACTGCGCCGCGAGCAGACGGCTGCATCGAACATGGCGGTGCAAAACGCGCCGCCTGTCATGTGTCTGTCATCAGCGTCCCTCAAAAATCCCCCGTTTCGGATATTCGACACATGGGGGATTTCATGACCATTTCATCGCGCCAGGCTACCCTGGCTGCCGTGCTTCTCGCGTCCGTTGCGTCCCCGGCCGCTGCGGAGCCTGTTTTCAATCGTATTGCGTCCTTCCCGGTTGCCGCAAACCTGCCCGCCGGCAAGGACAAGCTTTCCACGACCTCCGCCGAAATCATCACCGCCACCGATGACGGCAGGACGCTGATTTACAGCGACAGCCCGCTCGGCGCGATCGGCTTCGTCGACATCATCGATGCCAAGGCCCCCAAGGCCGGCGGCGTGCTGATGATGGACGGCGAGCCGACATCCGTTACGTCGGCAGCGGGCAAGGCGCTCGTTGCCGTCAACACCGGCGAGAGTAAGCAGAAGCCTTCCGGCCATCTGGCAATCGTCGACGTCGCCACCAAAAAGATCGAGAACATCTGCGATCTCGGCGGTCAGCCGGATTCGATCGCGCTCAACAAGGAAAAGACGCTCGGCACCATCGCCATCGAAAACGAGCGCGACGAAGACGTCAACGATGGCAAGATCCCGCAGATGCCGGCAGGCGCTCTCGCGATCTTTCAGGTCAAGGACGGAACGGTCGATTGCGGCACGATCAAGCACGTTGCGCTGACCGGCCTCTCGGCCGTCGCGCCGGAGGACCCGGAGCCGGAATTCGTCGCCTTCAACGGCCAAGATGAGATCGCACTGACATTGCAGGAAAACAACGAGATCGTCATCATCGACGCCAAAACCGCGCAGGTGAAGACGCATTTCTCCGCGGGCAGCACGGACCTTTCCGATATCGACACGAAGAAGGACGGGGCGCTAAGGTTTGCTGGCGAACTGAAGGGTGTTCTGCGCGAACCGGACGCTGTGAAATGGCTGGACGACAACCGTCTCGTGGTCGCCAACGAAGGCGATTATGAAGGCGGCTCGCGCGGGTTCACGATCTTCGACAAGACCGGCAAGGTTCTCTACGAAGCCGGCAGCTCCTTCGAGCGCGCCGTGGCGGTTCTCGGCCATTATCCGGACGGCCGCTCTTCCTCGAAGGGCGTCGAACCGGAGGGCCTGGAAGCAGCCACCTTTGGAGGCCTGCAATATTTCTTCGTGCTTGCCGAGCGCGCTTCTGTTGTCGGCGTCTACAAGGACACGGGCGCCGACCCGGAACTGTCGCAGATTTTGCCATCGGGCGTATCGCCGGAAGGCGCTGTCGCCATCCCCTCGCGCAACCTCTTTGCGACCGCCAACGAAGTCGATCTCGGCGAGGACGGCGGCCCGCGCTCGCATGTGATGATCTACGAGCTTGCCGAAGGAGAGAAGGCCTATCCGCAGATCGTCGAGGCCGAGAAGGATGGCAACCCGGTCGGCTTTGCCGCCCTTTCGGGCCTTGCTGCCGTTCCGGAAAAGCCTGGCAAGCTCTTTGCGGTCAGCGACAGCGTGCTCGGCATGCAGCCGACGATCTACACAATCGACGCGACGCAGAAGCCCGCCGTCATCACCGAGACGCTGATGATCAAGCGTGACGGTGCTGCCGCCCAGAAGCTCGACATCGAGGGCATCGCCGTCGATGAGAAGGGCTGGTTCTGGCTCGCTTCCGAAGGCAACAGCGAAAAGCTGCTGCCGCACGCGCTCTACCACGTCAATCCGAAGGGCGAGATCAAGGCCGAGGTCGCCCTGCCGAAGGAGCTGACCGCCAACGAAATCCGCTACGGTTTCGAAGGCGTGACGATCATCGGCTCCGGAGATGATGCAACGCTGTGGATGGCAATTCAGCGCGAATGGAAGGACGACGAGAAGGGCTTCGTCAAGCTCGTCTCTTACAATCTGAAGAGCAAGGAATGGGGCGCCGTGCGCTACCCGCTCGACAAGTCCGAAAACGGCTGGGTCGGTCTTTCGGAAATCTCTGCCCATGGCGACAGCGTCTATATCATCGAGCGCGACAACCTCGTGGGCGATGCAGCGAAGTTGAAGAAGCTCTATAAGGTGGCGATCGCCGATCTCAAGCCCGCCAAGCTCGGCGGCGAGCTACCGGCCGTCGAGAAGACCGAAGCCTACGACTTCGTCAACGAGCTGAAGACGGCCACCAACGGCTACGTGCTCGACAAGATCGAAGGCTTCACCTTCGACGCCGGCGGCAAGGCCTATGCCGTCACCGACAACGACGGGGTCAGCGACTCCTCAGGTGAAACCCTGTTCTTCCCGGTCAATCTGGTCGGCACGAACTGAGGTCCCAGAACTGAAAGGAAATGGCCGGGTCAAACCCGGCGGGTTAAACTAGGCCATTTTTGGTTCTGAAAGGATAGGCTTACCAGCGCTGATGCACATGCGGTGCAATCAGCCGCTCGTAGATCTCGCGGGTCGCGTCCATCACGTCGTGGCAGAGCGGCGCGAGATCGGCGGCCGCTGCGTTGGCCCTTGCCTGTTCGGCGTTGCGCGCACCGGGGATGACCACGGTTACGGCATCGTTCATAAGGATCCAGCGTAGCGCAAAGGCTGCCATGGAGGCGCCCTGCGGCACCAGCTTGCGCACCTCCTCGACCGCTTGCAGGCCGACCTCGAAGGGAACGCCCGCGAAGGTCTCGCCGACATCGAAGGCCTCGCCGTGGCGGTTGAAATTGCGGTGGTCGTCGCTTGCGAACTTGGTGTCACGGGTGATCTTGCCGGAGAGTAGGCCACTTGCGAGCGGCACGCGTGCAATCACGGCGACGTTCTTGCGGCGGGCTTCCTGGAAGAACAGGCGATCGGGGCGCTGACGGAAGATGTTGTAGATGATCTGGATGCTTTCGACGCCCGGAAACTCGATCGCTTTCAAGCCTTCCTCAACCGTCGAAACGCTGACGCCATAGCCCTTGATCTTGCCGGCCTTCTGGAGCTGGTTGAGACCGTCGAAGACTTCCGAACGGTAAAGCACCTCCGTCGGCGGGCAGTGGAGTTGGACGAGGTCAAGGCTGTCGACCTGCAGGTTCTTCAGGCTGCGGTCGATAAAGCCTTCGAGATTGGCCTTGGTATAACCGCCGGCGACATGCGGGTTCAGCCTTCGGCCGGCCTTGGTGGCGACCATCGGGGGCGTGCCGCCACGGCTCTTCAGCACGTCGGCGACGATTTTTTCCGATCGGCCGTCGCCGTAAACGTCCGCTGTGTCGATGAAGGTGATGCCGGCGTCGAGCGCCGCATTGAGGGCCGCCCGGCCGTCAGCCTCGCTGACATCGCCCCAGGAACCGCCGATCTGCCATGCGCCGAACCCGACATTGGTGACTGAAAACGGCATGCGGCCGAAAGAATGCTGTTTCATGGGAATCCTCCATTCGTGATGAAAAGCTCGCACGGCGACTATCAGCCAGGCCCCGGGCGGACAAGCGCCTGCGGGGGAAATAGGGCGCAGACGTTGCTTGTTCGAGAACGGTGCCGAGTGGTCTCATATCTTTCCACTCCACTTCAAATGGGTCGATCGATGACCTACTTTCTGTGAGGGACGCGCCGGATCAAACAAGGAAGAGGCAATAGCATGGAAATCAAGACAGCCGGTTCCCGGCCATCGGCGAAGGCTTCGGCGGACTATTTCGCCGGCACCGTGCGGCTTGATCCGTTGATCGAAGCGCCCGATCCGGCCCGCGTGAGGGTCGTGCACGTGACATTCGAGCCGGGAGCGCGCACTGCGTGGCACACGCATCCTCTGGGCCAGACGCTGATCGTCACGTCCGGCAAGGGGCTTGTGCAGAGCTGGGGCGGCGAAATCCGCGAAATTAGGCCGGGCGACACCGTGTGGTTCGCGGCCGGCGAAAAGCACTGGCATGGCGCAGCCCCGGAAACGGCGATGACGCATATCGCTATCCAGGAATCACTGAATGGCAGCGTCGCCGACTGGATGGAGCAGGTCAGCGACGAGCAATATGCCGGAAAGGCCTGAAGGACGTTAGACGCGAGAAAATGCGTCGGAAGTCCTCTCAACGCTCAGCTCTTGTACGGCGGCTGGACTTTGCCGTGAAAACAATTTCCGGACTGTCATGGTTTTGTCTCCAAACCTGCTTGACACTCAAATGCGAACCCCTTAGTTAGCCGCTCATCGAAGCGGCCTATCCGTTTTGACAAGGATGCGAAAGCTCCGGATGACTTGAAATGAAGTGCGGGTGTAGCTCAGTCGGTTAGAGTGCCGGCCTGTCACGCCGGAGGTCGCGGGTTCGAGCCCCGTCACTCGCGCCATTTTAAGATGTGCCGCAAGGCGCATTCCGGCCTTTCCTTCAAGATGCGCGGGTGTAGCTCAGTCGGTTAGAGTGCCGGCCTGTCACGCCGGAGGTCGCGGGTTCGAGCCCCGTCACTCGCGCCATTCTTTTCTCCGAGCCATGCAGTTTTTGGTTGGCTGCCATGCAACCTCTCGCAACTTGTGCGTATTTGTCGCGACATCGTTGCATCTGCTTGATAATGTCGCATCCTCACAGGTGGAATTGGCTTTCTAAAAGTCTTGCGCCATGGCTCCGGCTGCGCTAACCACGGCTTGTTGCAACGCACGTTCGCTTGCCGGGCATTTGCCCGTTGCGCTGCCTGGCGCATCCGGCAAGCAGGGATGAACATGATGACTGAACTGCTCAGTTCCTATATTCCGATCGCTATCTTCATCGGCATTGCCCTCGTCATCGGCCTGGCGCTTCTGATTGCGCCGTTTGCCGTGGCCTTCAAGGCGCCGGATTCGGAAAAGCTTTCCGCATACGAATGCGGCTTCAACGCCTTCGACGATGCTCGCATGAAATTCGACATCCGCTTCTATCTCGTGTCGATCCTCTTCATCATCTTCGACCTCGAAGTCGCCTTCCTTTTCCCCTGGGCGGTTTCCTTTGGCGCCATCGGCTGGTTCGGCTTCTGGTCCATGATGGTCTTCCTGCTCGTGCTCACCGTCGGCTTTATCTATGAATGGAAGAAGGGAGCCCTGGAATGGCAGTGACGCCCTCAAGCAATCGCACGCTCGTTGCGCCACAGCCGAACGGGATCATCGATCCCGCCACCGGCAAGCCGATCGGCAGCAACGATGCGTTCTTCGGCGAGATCAACAACGAACTGGCCGACAAGGGTTTTCTCGTCACCTCGACCGACGAGCTGATCAACTGGGCGCGTACCGGCTCGCTAATGTGGATGACCTTCGGTCTCGCCTGCTGCGCCGTCGAGATGATGCAGCTGTCGATGCCGCGTTACGACGTCGAGCGTTTCGGCTTTGCGCCGCGCGCTTCGCCGCGCCAGTCGGACGTGATGATTGTTGCTGGCACCCTCACCAACAAGATGGCGCCCGCGCTCCGTAAGGTCTATGACCAGATGCCTGAGCCGCGTTACGTGATCTCGATGGGCTCCTGCGCCAATGGCGGCGGCTACTATCACTATTCTTATTCGGTGGTGCGCGGCTGCGACCGCGTCGTGCCGATCGACATCTACGTGCCGGGCTGTCCCCCCACAGCGGAGGCGCTGCTTTACGGCGTGCTTCTGCTGCAGAAGAAGATCCGGCGCACCGGCACGATCGAGCGGTAAGGGTTAAGGACAAGACATATGAGCGAAGCCCTCACTGAGCTTTCGTCCCATCTCTCGGAGGCGCGTGGCAGCCTAATTGCCGCGACGCAACTGAAATTCGGCGAGCTGACACTGACAACGACGGGCGAAAACCTGATCGCGCTTCTGGCGTTCCTGCGCGATGACGCCAAGTGCGGTTTCATCAACCTGACGGACATCTGCGGCGTCGATTGGCCGCAGCGCGAAAAGCGTTTCGACGTTGTGTATCATCTTTTGTCGCCGAAGCAGAACTTGCGCATCCGCGTGAAGGTCGCGACCGACGAGGATACGCCGGTTCCCTCGGCCTGCGCGGTCTATCCCGGCGCCGACTGGTTCGAGCGCGAGACCTGGGACATGTACGGCGTTCTCTTCACTGGCCACCCGGATCTCCGCCGCATCCTGACCGACTACGGTTTCGAAGGACATCCCCTTCGCAAGGACTTTCCGACGACCGGCTTCGTCGAAGTCCGTTACGACGATGCGGCAAAGCGGGTCGTTTACGAACCGGTGGAACTGAAGCAGGAATTCCGCAACTTCGACTTCATGTCGCCTTGGGAGGGCACCGAATACGTGCTGCCGGGCGATGAGAAGGCGAAGCAGTAGAAGCGAATAGTGAACAGCGACGAGTCGGGAAGGGGTTGCAGACGATAAACTCCGACAGGGATCTCAAGGTCTGGCAGTTGGCGATCGATCGCGCGGTGGACTGCTATCGGATGACCGAGGATCTTCCCAAGTTGGAGATTTGACGGTCTGACGACCCAGGTACGCAGGCAGCAAATTCGATTGCTGCCAATATTGCTGAAGGGCACGGACGTGAAGTCACTGGAAGCTTTATTCGATATCTGCGCATGTCCCAGGTTCGTTGAAGGAATTGGAAACAGGTATTCATTTCTCACCGCGTCGGTTGATCGGCGAGATTGCGTTCAGGCAGATGACCGAAAAGTGCGACGAGATCAGACGGATGATCAGGGCGCTGGTACGGAGTCTCCAGGAGAAACAATGAAACGGAACGAAACCATTCGCTATTCGCCATTCGCCATCCGCCTAACCAGCGGCGCGTTTGGCTTGGAGTTTGCACCATGACCGAACATAACGTCCGCAACTTCAACATCAATTTCGGGCCACAGCATCCGGCGGCGCACGGCGTTCTTCGTCTTGTCCTGGAGCTCGACGGCGAAATTGTGGAGCGCGTCGATCCGCATATCGGCCTGTTGCATCGCGGCACCGAGAAGCTGATCGAAACCAAAACCTATCTGCAGGCCGTTCCTTATTTCGACCGCCTCGATTATGTGGCACCGATGAACCAGGAACATGCCTATGCGCTGGCCGTCGAGAAGCTGCTCGGCATCGAAATCCCGATTCGCGGTCAGCTGATCCGCGTTCTTTATTCGGAAATCGGCCGTATCCTGTCGCATCTCCTCAACGTCACGACCCAGGCCATGGACGTCGGCGCGCTGACGCCGCCGCTCTGGGGCTTCGAAGAGCGCGAAAAGCTGATGGTGTTTTATGAGCGCGCTTCCGGCTCGCGCATGCATGCGGCTTATTTCCGTCCAGGCGGCGTCCATCAGGATCTGCCGGAAAAGCTCGTTCAGGATATCGGCGACTGGTGCGATCCGTTTCTGAAGGCGTTGGACGATATCGACGATCTTCTGACCGGCAACCGCATCTTCAAGCAACGTAACGTCGATATCGGCGTGGTATCGCTGGAAGACTGCTGGGCTTGGGGCTTCTCGGGCGTCATGGTCCGCGGTTCGGGAGCTGCCTGGGACCTGCGCCGTGCGCAGCCTTACGAGTGCTATTCCGATCTCGAGTTCGATATCCCGATCGGCAAGAACGGCGACTGCTATGACCGTTACCTGATCCGCATGATTGAAATGCGTGAATCGGTCCGCATCATGAAGCAGTGCGTGAACCGCCTGCTCGGCGATGCCAGCACTGGACCATTCTCGTCGGTCGACGGCAAGGTGGTGCCGCCGAAGCGCGGCGAGATGAAGCGCTCGATGGAAGCTCTGATCCATCACTTCAAGCTCTATACCGAAGGCTACCACGTTCCGGCCGGCGAAGTTTACGCCGCCGTCGAAGCGCCGAAGGGCGAGTTCGGCGTCTACCTCGTCTCCGACGGCTCCAACAAGCCGTATCGCTGCAAGATCAAAGCTCCGGGCTATGCTCATCTTCAGGCGATGGATTTCATGTGCCGCGGCCACCAATTGGCTGACGTCGCTGCCATTCTCGGCTCGCTCGACATCGTGTTCGGCGAGGTGGATCGCTGATGCAGCTTGCCGCGCTTTCAGCAGCCGTTTTACTCATGGCATCCGGAGCGTTCGCTCAGGAAAATCAGGGATTCGGCCAGAAGCTGGGCGCGCAGGATGTAGCGCCTCCGGGCGACCAGGCCTCCATGGGCGAGCTATTGTCCAGGGGCTATGAAATCAAGGCTGCCGTTCCGAACGGCAACAAGTTCGTTGTGTTTATGCAGAAAGACCAGTCGGCCTATGCTTGCGAGATGCAGTCTCTGACAGCCTCGCGGTGTGGGACCCTAAACTGACAAGGCGTGAGGAAGAATGTCCGTTCGTCGACTAGCCGAAGATCAATTCCAGCCTGCCGCATTCGCCTTCAATGACGAAAACGCGGTTTGGGCGGATAAAACGATCAAGAAATATCCCGCAGGCCGTCAGCAGTCGGCGGTCATCCCGCTGTTGATGCGGGCGCAGGAGCAGGACGGCTGGGTCACACGCGCGGCGATCGAGAAAGTCGCCGACATGCTGGACATGGCCTATATCCGTGTCCTCGAAGTCGCGACCTTCTACACCCAGTTCCAACTGGGTCCGGTCGGAACGCGCGCACACGTCCAGGTCTGCGGCACGACGCCCTGCATGCTGCGCGGCTCTGAAGGCCTGATGAAGGTCTGCAAGAGCAAGATCCACGATCACCCGTTCGAGCGCAATGCCGAAGGCACGCTCTCCTGGGAAGAGGTCGAATGTCTCGGGGCCTGCGTTAACGCACCGATGGTGATGATCGGCAAGGACACTTACGAAGACCTGACGCCGGAGCGCCTCGAAGAGATCATCGACACGTTCAATGCCGGCAATGGCGCAAGCATCAAGCCCGGCCCGCAGATCGACCGTCATTTTTCCTCGCCCGAAGGCGGTCCGACGACGCTTCTGGCGCCGGATCCCAAGCCGAAGGCTTCCGCAAAGAAGGCCGTCGGCGATGCCGTCAGCCTTCCGCCTTCCGAGGCCGGCCGTCCAAAGAGCGGTGACGCTGAAACCAATCCGGCGCTGAAGACGCCCCATACGGCGCCGAAGGCCGCGGCCAAAAATGTCAAGGCCGTCGAGGCTGCGCCGCTGCCTGCACCGGCCGAAAAGCCTGCAAAGGCAGCCGCTGCTCCGGCCGTGAGTAAGCCGGCGCTGACCGACAAGAACCGGCCGGTCGGCATCGAAAAGCCGACAGCTCCGGACGATCTCAAGCTGATCTCGGGCGTCGGTCCGAAGATCGAGGCCATTTTGAACGAACTCGGAATCTTCACCTACGCGCAGGTCGCAGGCTGGAAGAAGGCCGAACGCGACTGGGTCGATGGATACTTGAATTTCAAGGGCCGCATCGAGCGCGACGACTGGGCCAAGCAGGCCAAGGCGCTCGCCAAGGGCGGCGAAGCGGAATATATCAAGATCTTTGGCAAGAAGCCGCGGTAAGAGGTGTGAAGCATGTTACAAGATAAGGACCGCATCTTTACCAATATCTACGGCCTCAAGGACAAGTCCCTGAAAGGCGCGATGAGCCGCGGCCACTGGGACGGCACCAAGCAGATCCTCGAAAAGGGCCGCGACTGGATCGTCAACGAGATGAAGGCGTCTGGCCTTCGCGGCCGTGGCGGCGCAGGTTTTCCGACCGGTCTCAAGTGGTCCTTCATGCCGAAGGAAAGCGATGGCCGGCCGCACTATCTCGTCGTCAATGCCGACGAGTCGGAGCCCGGCACCTGCAAGGACCGCGACATCATGCGCCACGATCCGCATACGCTGATCGAAGGCTGCGTGGTTGCAAGCTTCGCCATGGGCGCGAACGCCGCCTACATCTATGTCCGCGGCGAATATATCCGCGAGCGTGAGGCACTGCAGGCGGCTATCGACGAATGCTATGATGCCGGCCTGCTCGGCAAGAACAACAAGCTCGGCTGGGACATGGAAATTTATGTCCATCACGGCGCCGGCGCTTACATCTGCGGCGAAGAAACCGCCCTGCTCGAAAGCCTTGAGGGCAAGAAGGGGCAGCCGCGCCTGAAGCCGCCGTTCCCGGCCAATATGGGTCTCTACGGCTGCCCGACGACGGTCAACAACGTCGAGTCGATCGCCGTTGCCCCGACGATCCTTCGCCGCGGCGCCGGCTGGTTCTCCTCGATCGGCCGTCCGAACAATGTCGGCACCAAACTTTTCATGCTCTCCGGCCACGTCAATAAGCCGTGCACCGTCGAAGAGGAAATGGGCATTACTTTCCGCGAGCTTGTCGATCGTCACGCCGGTGGCATTCGCGGCGGCTGGGACAACCTGCTCGCCGTCATTCCTGGCGGCGCCTCGTGCCCGATCGTGCCCGCCAAGGACATCATCGATTGCCCGATGGATTTCGACGGCCTGCGCGCTGTCGGTTCGTCCTTCGGCACGGCCGCCGCGATCGTCATGGACAAGTCCACCGACGTCATCAAGGCGATTGCCCGCATCTCGGCTTTCTTCAAGCATGAGAGCTGCGGCCAGTGCACGCCGTGCCGCGAAGGCACCGGCTGGATGTGGCGCGTGATGGAGCGTATGGCCAAGGGCAATGCCCACAAGCGCGAGATCGACATGCTCTTCCAGGTCACCAAGCAGATCGAAGGCCACACCATCTGTGCGCTCGGCGATGCTGCCGCATGGCCGGTGCAGGGTCTGATCCGTAACTTTCGCCCCGAGATCGAAGCGCGCATCGATCAGTACACGGCGAGCGCCATGGATCACGGTGCGGTTCTCGAGGCAGCGGAGTAGGAAGATGACCAAGGCATCTGGCAGCACAGGGAAGGATGGAGTGGCCGATTTCCCGGCGGACTTCGGCCGTCTTGCAGCCGAGATGCTGGAGCGGGCTCTGCCGATGCATCCGCTGATGGCGCCGCCCGTAGCGGCGATGGCTGCGGCAACTGCGATCGGCTTTGGTTTCTCGACGCAGCTTGCTGGCGCTTTTTTCGGCGCTCTGCAGGGTGTGTTCGAGGAGACCAACAGGATGGCGGAAGCCCTTGACGACACGCCGCCGGAGGAACCAAAGCCGCAAGTGCGCATCAAGCCGGAGAGTATCCGGCCGGCAGCGGCGGGGAAGGCCAAGCTTTCGATTGTCGGCGCAACTGGATCAAAGCCTACGGCACCGAAGAAGCCGGCGGCACGCGCGAAGAAGGCAGACGACCTGAAGCTGATTGCCGGCATCGGTCCGAAGCTCGAGCAGGTGCTGAATGCGAAGGGCATTCGGACCTTCGCCGAGATTGCCGCCTGGACGGATGCGGAAATCGCAAAGCTCGACGCCGAACTTGGTTTCAACGGCCGCGTTGTTCGCGACGATTGGACCGGTCAGGCGAAGGCGCTTTCTGCGAAGGGCCGGAAGCGGACGTGATCTTTTCGGCTGACCCAAGCAGCCGGAGGAGAATGGCGAAGCGGCAAGCGGGCAGGAGCCTGCGAACTGCGCGCCGATCGGGTTTCGGGTTTTCCGAATCCTGGAAGGACAATTTGGGCGACACCGGTGCCTGCGGGGGCAAAATCCCGCATGGCAGCGGTCATGTTGCAAAATAGGTTTGTTTGCCGCCATCCGGCGAACGGGAAACAGGACTGAGTGACGATGGCAAAACTGAAGATAGACGGCAACGAGATCGAAGTCCCGGATCATTACACGCTCATCCAGGCGTGTGAGGAAGCCGGCGCTGAAGTTCCGCGCTTCTGCTTCCATGAGCGGCTGTCGGTCGCCGGCAATTGCCGTATGTGCCTTGTTGAGGTGAAGGGCGGTCCGCCGAAGCCGCAGGCATCCTGCGCTATGGGCGTTCGCGACATTCGCGGCGGCCCGAATGGCGAGCTGCCGGAAGTCTTCACCAACACGCCGATGGTCAAGAAGGCCCGCGAAGGCGTCATGGAATTCCTGCTGATCAATCACCCGCTCGATTGCCCGATCTGCGACCAGGGCGGCGAATGCGACCTGCAGGACCAGGCGATGGCCTTCGGCATCGACACCTCGCGCTATCAGGAAGACAAGCGCGCCGTCGAAGACAAGTATATCGGTCCGCTCGTAAAGACGGTCATGAACCGCTGCATCCACTGCACGCGCTGCGTCCGCTTCACGACGGAAGTCGCCGGCATCTCGGAACTCGGCCTGATCGGCCGCGGCGAGGACGCCGAAATCACCACCTATCTCGAACAGGCGATGACCTCCGAGCTGCAGGGCAACGTCGTCGACCTTTGCCCGGTCGGCGCGCTGACGTCGAAACCCTTCGCCTTCACGGCCCGTCCGTGGGAACTGAACAAGACGGAATCGATCGATGTCATGGACGCGCTCGGCTCCGCCATCCGCGTTGATACCCGCGGCCGCGAAGTCATGCGCATCCTGCCGCGCGTCAACGAGGCGATCAACGAGGAGTGGATTTCCGACAAGAGCCGCTTCATCTGGGACGGCCTGAAGACGCAGCGTCTCGACAAACCCTATGTCCGCAAGGGTGGTCGCCTGCAGCCCGCGACCTGGGCGGAAGCCTTCGGCGCGATCAAGACTGCAGTTTCCAAGACGACCGGCGAAAAGATCGGCGCGATCGCCGGCGACCTCGCTTCGGTCGAGGAAATGTACGCGCTCTCCGAACTGGTGAAGTCGCTCGGTTCCGAGAACCTCGACTGTCGCCAGGATGGGACGGCACTTGATCCGTCGCTCGGCCGTGCAAGCTACCTCTTCAACCCGACGATCGAAGGCATCGAACAGGCTGATGCGCTGCTCATCATCGGCGCGAATCCACGCTTCGAGGCTGCCGTGCTCAATGCCCGCATCCGCAAGCGCTGGCGCCGCGGCGGCTTCCCGATCGGCGTGATCGGCGAAGGCGGTGACCTGCGTTATGATTACGAATATCTCGGTGCTGGTCCCGATACGCTGAAGGATCTGGTGGATGGCAACCATGCCTTCGCCAGGGTTCTGGCGGAGGCCAAGACGCCGCTGATCATCATCGGCCAGGGCGCGCTTTCCCGCACGGACGGCGCGGGTGTTCTGGCAAGCGCCGCAAAGCTCGCCGTTAATGTCGGCGCCGTGGCCGAAGGCTGGAACGGTTTTGCCGTCCTGCACACGGCCGCATCGCGTGTCGGCGGCCTTGACCTCGGCTTCGTGCCCGGCGCCAAGGGCGTCAACGGGGCTGCCATGCTGGCCTCCATGGAGGTGCTTTTCCTGCTCGGCGCCGACGAGCTGGACTTCACCGCCAAGAAGGCCAAGCTCACGGTCTATATCGGCTCGCACGGCGACAACGGCGCGCACCATGCCGACGTCATTCTGCCGGCTGCCGCTTATACTGAAAAGTCGGGCACTTGGGTCAATACCGAAGGCCGCGTCCAGATGGGCAGCCGCGCCGGTTTTGCACCGGGCGATGCCCGCGAGGACTGGGCGATCCTGCGTGCGCTCTCCGACGTCCTCGGCAAGAAGCTTCCCTTTGATTCGCTTGCCGAACTGCGCTCGAAACTCTATGCGGCGTTCCCGCATTTCGCCGCCGTCGACGAGATCGCCGAAGGCGACAGCGCCAAAATTGCCGCACTGGCCAAAAAAGCCGGGAAGATGAACAAATCCGGGTTTGCGTCACCGGTCAAAGACTTCTATTTGACGAACCCGATCGCACGCGCCTCGGCTGTCATGGCCGAATGCTCGGCATTGGCCCGCAACAACTTCAAAGTCGCGGCAGAGTAAGGGCAGGGACCATGGACTCTTTCTTTTCCACATATGTCTGGCCGGGGATCATCATGGTCGGCCAGTCGCTTCTCCTGCTGGTCTGCCTTCTGATCTTCATCGCCTATGTGCTCCTTGCCGACCGCAAGATCTGGGCGGCGGTGCAGCTTCGCCGCGGCCCGAACGTCGTCGGCCCCTTCGGCCTGTTCCAGTCCTTTGCCGACCTTTTGAAGTTCGTCTTCAAGGAGCCGATCATCCCGGCGGGTGCCAACAAGGTCGTCTTCCTGATCGCGCCGCTCGTCGCCGTGCTTCTGGCGCTGTCCACCTGGGCGGTCGTGCCGCTCGCAGACGGTTGGGTGATTGCCGACATCAATGTCGGCATCCTCTATATCTTCGCGATCGCCTCGCTCGAGGTCTACGGCATCATCATGGGCGGCTGGGCTTCGAATTCGAAGTATCCGTTCCTCGGCGCTCTCCGCTCCGCCGCACAGATGGTGTCCTACGAAGTCTCGATCGGCTTCGTCATCGTCAGTGTCCTCCTTTGCGTCGGTTCGCTGAACCTGACCGACATCGTCAATGCGCAGCATGACGGCCTTGGAACGATGCTCGGCCTGCCGGCGTCCTTCCTCGATTGGCATTGGCTCGCACTGTTCCCGATGTTCATCGTCTTCTTCGTTTCCGCGCTTGCCGAAACCAACCGTCCGCCCTTCGATCTTCCGGAAGCCGAATCGGAGCTGGTCGCCGGCTTCATGGTCGAATACGGTTCCTCGCCGTACATGATGTTCATGCTTGGCGAATATGCGGCCGTCTGCCTGATGTGCGCGCTGACGACGATCCTCTTCCTCGGCGGCTGGCTGCCCCCGGTTGACGTTTGGTTCCTGAACTGGGTACCGGGTATCATCTGGTTCACGCTGAAGGCCTGCCTGGTGTTCTTCATGTTCGCGATGGTCAAGGCCTTCGTCCCGCGCTACCGCTACGACCAGCTGATGCGCCTCGGCTGGAAGGTCTTCCTTCCGCTGTCGCTCGCCATGGTCGTCATCGTTGCATTCGTGCTGAAGCTGATGGGATGGGCATGATGATGTCCGCCCTCGTTTCAAGCAATTTTGGAGGTTGAAGATGGCAAGTTTGTCCAACGCCGTCGGCTCGCTGTTCCTCAAGGAATTCGTTGGCGCATTCTTCTTGTCGATGCGCTATTTCTTTCGCCAGAAGGCGACGATCAACTACCCCTTCGAAAAGGGTCCTGTCAGCCCGCGCTTCCGCGGCGAACATGCGCTGCGCCGCTATCCGAACGGCGAAGAGCGCTGCATCGCCTGCAAGCTGTGCGAAGCGA
The DNA here is from genome assembly GCF_000816845.1 of Rhizobium gallicum bv. gallicum R602sp. Classification (NCBI taxonomy): domain Bacteria; kingdom Pseudomonadati; phylum Pseudomonadota; class Alphaproteobacteria; order Hyphomicrobiales; family Rhizobiaceae; genus Rhizobium; species Rhizobium gallicum. Next base: position 1,483,757 of record NZ_CP006877.1, read on the forward strand.
TCTGTCCCGCTCAGGCGATCACCATTGAAGCTGGACCGCGCCGCAATGACGGCACGCGCCGCACGGTGCGCTACGACATTGACATGGTGAAGTGCATCTATTGTGGCTTCTGCCAGGAGGCCTGCCCGGTCGATGCGATCGTCGAGGGCCCGAATTTCGAATTCGCCACGGAAACCCGCGAAGAGCTTTATTTCGACAAACAGCGGCTTTTGGACAATGGCGACCGGTGGGAACGCGAAATCGCCCGCAACATGGCGATCGACGCACCTTACCGCTGATTGGAATTTGAAATGCCGCGCGGCGGGCACTCGCCTCCCGCGGTCAACATGCACCGGAGCTTTGCGGGCTTGACGTCACGCCAAGCTCCATTCGGGCAGGGAAACTCCCGGCTGCCCGGGGGAAGATGAAAAAGGCACCAACATGGGTCTGCAGGCTCTATTTTTCTATCTTTTCGCCTTTGTCGCGGTAGCGTCGGCGTTCATGGTCATCTCGGCGAAGAATCCGGTTCATTCGGTTCTGTTCTTAATCGTGACCTTCTTCAATGCCGCAGGCCTCTTCCTGCTGCTCGGCGCCGAGTTCCTGGCGATGATCCTGCTCGTTGTCTATGTCGGCGCAGTCGCGGTCCTTTTTCTCTTCGTGGTCATGATGCTCGATATCGACTTCACGGAGCTGCGCGCGGGCGTTCTTGAATACGCACCGATCGGCGGCCTGATCGGTCTGGTTCTTGCGGCCGAACTCATCGTCGTTGTCGGCGGCAGCGTGATCTCTCCGGAAGTCGCAAAGACCGTCGCGATGCCGATCCCGGCCATTACCGAGCGCACCAATACCGCCGCCCTCGGCGACGTGCTCTATACGAACTACGTCTACTTCTTCCAGATCGCCGGCCTGGTGCTTCTTGTCGCAATGATCGGGGCGATCGTGCTGACGCTGAGGCACCGTACCAACATCAAGCGGCAGAACATTCCAAGACAGGTTGCCCGCACGCCCGCAACTGCCGTTGAGGTGGTCACGGTCAAGCCGGGGCAGGGCCTCTAAAGGCAGGGACAAGGAACAAAGAACATGGTCATCGGTCTTTCCCATTACCTGACGGTTAGCGCCATTCTCCTCACGATCGGTATTTTTGGCATCTTCCTCAACCGGAAGAACGTCATCGTCATCTTGATGTCGGTCGAACTCATCCTGCTTGCGGTCAACATCAACATGGTCGCCTTCTCGTCGTTCCTGAACGACATCGTCGGCCAGGTCTTTGCACTTTTCATTCTGACGGTTGCCGCGGCTGAGGCGGCGATCGGTCTTGCAATTCTTGTTGTCTTCTACCGCAACCGCGGCTCGATCGCGGTCGAAGACGTTAATATGATGAAGGGCTGAGTGGCTCATGTTCCTCTATAAGGCTATCGTCTTTCTTCCCTTGATCGGCGCGATGATCGCCGGCCTCTTCGGCCGTGCGATCGGCGCCAAGGCATCGGAATACGTCACCTGCGGCCTGATGATCGTCGCTGCCGTCCTGTCCTGGTACGTCTTCCTCACCGTCGGCATGGGGCATCTCGAAGGCGGGCCGATCAAGGTCGAGGTCCTGCGCTGGATCCAGTCCGGCGGCATCGACGTTTCCTGGTCGCTGCGCGTCGACACGCTCACCTCCGTCATGCTGATCGTCGTCAACACGGTCTCGACGCTGGTGCATATCTACTCGATCGGATACATGCACCATGATCCGCATCGTCCGCGCTTCTTCGCCTATCTCTCGCTCTTCACCTTCGCAATGCTGATGCTGGTGACCTCCGACAACCTCGCCCAGATGTTCTTCGGCTGGGAAGGCGTGGGTCTGGCTTCGTATCTGCTCATCGGGTTCTGGTACAAGAAACCGTCGGCAAACGCCGCCGCAATCAAGGCCTTCGTCGTCAACCGCGTCGGCGACTTCGGCTTCGTACTCGGTATTGCCGGCATCTTCGTTCTATTCGGTTCGATCAACCTCGACACGATCTTCGCCAATGCCTCGAGCTTCGCGCCGCATGAGGGCGTCGAATCCGCGGGTGAAGTCGTACTTAACCTCTTCGGCATGCAGCTCGACAAGGCGCATGCGCTGACCGGCATCTGCCTGTTGCTCTTCATGGGCGCGATGGGCAAGTCCGCTCAATTCCTGCTGCATACCTGGCTGCCGGACGCTATGGAAGGCCCGACTCCGGTTTCGGCACTCATCCACGCCGCGACCATGGTCACCGCCGGCGTCTTCCTCGTCGCACGCATGTCGCCGCTCTTTGAATTGTCGCCCGATGCGCTGGTCTTCGTCACCATGATTGGCGCGATCACCGCCTTCTTCGCGGCGACCGTCGGTCTCGTGCAGAACGACATCAAGCGCGTCATCGCCTATTCGACCTGCTCGCAGCTCGGCTACATGTTCGTGGCGCTCGGCGTCGGGGCCTACGGTGCGGCGATCTTCCACCTCTTCACACACGCCTTCTTCAAGGCGCTGCTCTTCCTCGGCGCCGGATCGGTGATCCATGCCGTCGACGGCGAGCAGGACATGCGTTACATGGGCGGCCTTCGTAGGCACATCCCGGTTACCTTCTGGATGATGACGATCGGCACGCTGGCGCTGACCGGCGTCGGCATTCCGTTCACGCCGGTCGGTTTCGCCGGCTTCTTCTCGAAGGACGTGATTATCGAAGCGACCTACGCCTCGCATTCACCGGTTGCAGGCTTCGCGTTTACGCTTCTGGTGATCGCGGCCCTGTTCACGAGCTTCTATTCCTGGCGTCTTGCCTTCCTCACCTTCTTCGGCACGCCGCGTGCCTCGCACGAGGTGATGCACCACGTCCACGAATCGCCGCAGGTCATGCTCGTGCCGCTCTATCTTCTGGCGGTCGGCGCGGTTCTCGCGGGTGTCCTGTTCGAGGGCTATTTCTACGGCCACCACTATGCCGAGTTCTGGAAAGGCGCGCTCTTTACCGGCGCCGAAAACGAATTGCTGGAAGAATTCCACCACGTGCCGGCGTGGGTGGCGCTGAGCCCGTTCATCGCGATGCTTCTCGGCTTCGTGACGGCCTGGTACATGTATATCAAGTCGCCCTCGACGCCGCGCGTTCTCGCGCAGCAGCACCGCGTGCTTTACCAGTTCCTGCTCAACAAGTGGTACTTCGACGAGCTCTACGATTTCCTCTTCGTCCGTTCCGCCAAGGCGCTCGGCCGCTTCCTGTGGAAGAAGGGTGATATCGGAGTCATCGACGCTTACGGCCCGAACGGCGTTGCCGCCCGCGTCGTCGACGTCACCAATCGCGTCGTCCGCCTGCAGACCGGTTACCTCTATCACTATGCCTTCGCGATGCTGATCGGCATTGCCGCACTCGTTACCTGGATGATGCTCGGGAGTTCCTTCTGATGACCGATTGGCCCATTCTTTCAACGGTCACCTTCTTGCCGCTCGTCGGCGTGGTGCTTCTGCTGCTGATGAGCGAAAACGGCCCGAGCGGCAGGCGCAACGTGCTTAACATCTCGTTGATCACGACGATCGTTACGTTCATCGTTTCGCTGTTCATCTGGATCGGTTTCGACAATGCGAATCCGGGCTTCCAGATGGTCGAGAAACATAGCTGGCTCGGCACGGGCATCGGTTATCATGTCGGCGTCGACGGCATCTCGATGCTGTTCGTCGTCCTGACGACGGTCCTCATGCCCTTCTGCATTCTGGCGAGCTGGCTTTCCATCGAAAAGCGCCTGAAGGAATACATGATCGCCTTCCTCATCCTTGAAGTGATGATGGTCGGTGTCTTCGTATCGCTCGATATCGTGCTCTTCTACGTCTTCTTCGAAGCGGGTCTCATTCCGATGTTCCTCATCATCGGCGTCTGGGGTGGCAGGGACCGCGTTTACGCAAGCTACAAGTTCTTCCTCTACACGCTGCTCGGTTCGGTATTGATGCTGCTCGCCATCATGGCGATGTACTGGCAGGCCGGCACGACGGATATTTCCGCGCTGCTTTCCTACAAGTTCCCGCCTGCGATGCAGACCTGGCTGTGGCTTGCCTTCTTCGCCTCTTTTGCGGTGAAGATGCCGATGTGGCCGGTTCACACCTGGCTGCCGGATGCGCACGTCCAGGCACCGACGGCCGGGTCCGTCATCCTGGCGGGCGTGCTGCTGAAGCTTGGCGGTTACGGCCTCATCCGCTTCTCACTCGGCATGTTCCCGGTCGCGTCCGATTTCTTCGCGCCGCTGGTCTTCGCCCTGTCGGTGATCGCCATCATCTACACCTCGCTGGTCGCGATGATGCAGGACGACATCAAGAAGCTGATCGCCTATTCGTCGGTTGCTCACATGGGCTACGTCACCATGGGCGTCTTCGCGGCGAACATGCAGGGCGTGCAGGGCTCGATCTTCCAGATGCTGTCGCACGGCATCGTTTCGGGCGCGCTCTTCCTTTGCGTCGGCGTCGTCTATGACCGCACTCATACCCGAGAGATCGTGGCTTATGGCGGCCTGGTCAACAACATGCCGAAATATGCCGTCGCCTTCATGGTCTTCACCATGGCGAATGTCGGCCTTCCGGGCACCTCGGGCTTCATCGGCGAATTCCTGACGCTGATGGGCGTCTTCCGCGTCAATACATGGGTAGCGCTCTTCGCCGCAACCGGCGTGATCCTGTCGGCAGCCTACGCTCTGTGGCTCTACCGCCGCGTGATCTTCGGCGCGCTGGAAAAGGAAAAGCTGAAGGCGCTTCTCGATCTGTCGCCGCGCGAGCAACTGATCCTCTATCCATTGGTGGCACTGACGATCTTCTTCGGCGTCTATCCGGCGCCGGTCTTCGATGCGACGGCCGCCTCCGTGGATATGCTGGTGAACAACTATACGGCCGCCGTAAACGCTGCGCACGACGTTGCGCTGTCGATGAATTGATGACGGGACTTTTTGGACATGACCGCTGAAACCATTCTCGCAAGCCTGCATCTTTCCGCGCCGGAGATCATCCTCGCGGTCGGCGCCCTTGTCCTGCTCATGATCGGCGTCTTTGCGGGCGAGCGGTCGGGCCGTATGGTGAGCGTTCTGGCGCTGATCCTGTTTGCGGCCTCTGCGCTGTGGCTGATCTTCGTGCCGGGCGATGGTCTCGCTTACGGCGGCGTCTACCAGGCGGACGGTTTCTCCCGCTTCATGAAGATCACCGCGCTCGTCGGCTCCTTCGCAGCGCTCTTCATGTCGATCGGTCTTGCCAGGGAAAACCAGCTCGACAAGTTCGAGTTCCCGGTCCTGCTCGTGCTCTGCACCCTCGGCATCTTGCTGATGATCTCGGCAAACGACCTGATCGCGCTCTATCTCGGTCTCGAGCTGCAATCGCTGGCGATCTACGTCGTGGCGGCGATCAACCGGGAGAACCTGAAGTCCACCGAAGCGGGCCTCAAGTATTTCGTTCTCGGCGCGCTTTCCTCGGGCTTGCTGCTTTACGGCATGTCGTTGGTCTACGGCTTCACCGGCCATACGCATTTCGACGATATCGCCCAGGCGCTTTCCGCCGAAGGTGCCCGCTCGCTTGGCCTGGTCTTCGGCTTGGTCTTCATCCTCGCGGGCATTGCCTTCAAGATCTCGGCGGTCCCGTTCCACATGTGGACGCCGGACGTTTACGAAGGTGCGCCGACCCCGGTCACCGCCTTTCTAGCAAGCGCGCCGAAGGTTGCGGCCATGGCCATGATGACGCGCATCGTCATCACCGCCTTCCAGCCGGTCATCGCCGACTGGCAGCAGGTCGTGGTCTTCATCTCGATTGCCTCGATGCTGCTCGGCGCCTTCGCCGCCATCGGGCAGCGGAACATCAAGCGTCTGATGGCCTACTCCTCGATCGGTCACATGGGCTATGCGCTCGTCGGGCTTGCCGCCGGCAACCAGACCGGCGTGACGGGCGTGATGCTCTACATGGTCATCTATATGGTCATGACGCTCGGCTCCTTCGCGATCATCATGTCGATGCGCCGCAAGGACGGCACGGTCGTCGAAGCTGTCGACGATCTCGCCGGCCTTTCCAGCACGAACCCCTTCATGGCGACGGTGCTGACGGCCCTGATGTTCTCGCTCGCCGGCATTCCGCCGCTTGCAGGCTTCTTCGCGAAGTACTTCGTCTTCGTCGCTGCCATCGAAGCCAAGCTCTATGCGCTCGCCATCATCGGCGTTCTCGCCTCGGTCGTCGGGGCCTACTATTATCTGCGTGTCATCAAACTGATGTGGTTTGATGAAGCGACGGATGAGTTTGCCCGCGTTTCCGGCCCACTTCGCCTCGTCTTCGGCCTTTCCGGCCTGTTCGTTCTTGCCTATGTCGTTATCGGTGGCCCGATTGGCGGTGCGGCCGAGCTCGCGGCTGCGACGCTCTTTTGATGATGTTTCCCGTGCGGCGCCGGATATCGCTCGGCGATTTCCGGCACGAGGCGCTGTCGGAAACATCCTCCACCAACAGCGAATGCCTTGCCCGTGCCAGGGCAGGGGACGATGGCTTCCTGTGGGTGACCGCGGAAAAGCAGACCAGTGGCCGCGGCCGCCGCGGCCGCGCGTGGGCTTCGGAACGGGGCAATCTCTACGCTTCCCTTCTCTTGATCGATCCGGCGCCGATGGAGCGCCTTTCGTCGCTTCCGCTGGCAATCGCCGTTGCCGTGCATCAGGCAATCCGCATGGTTCTGCCGCCTGGCGCAGCACCGCTCGAGGTGAAGTGGCCGAACGACATCCTGATCGGCCGCAGGAAGACCTGCGGAATCCTCGTCGAAGGTGAAAAACTTGCAGATGAGCGCTACGCGCTGGTGATCGGGATCGGCATCAACGTCGCCCTCATGCCCGACAATCCGCTCTACCCGGTGACCTGTCTGCGCCAAGAGGGAAGTACCGCCGCCCCCGAAGAACTCTTCGCCCATCTCTTCGCTTCGACGGCAGAGGTGCTCGATATTTGGAACGAAGGACGAGGCGTTCGCGAGATCACCGCCCGTTGGCGGGATGTCGCCTGCGGCATCGGCGAGAAGATCACGGTCAATCTGCCGGACCGCTCGATTTCCGGACAATTCGCCGGGATTGATGATAATGGCTTGTTGATGCTCGAAACCGGCACGGGCAAGATGATGCAGATTGCCGCCGGGGATGTATTTTTTGGATAGTGGAGATTATGGCTAAGCAGGACGAACTGGTATTTCTGCCTTTGGGCGGTGTCGGCGAGATCGGCATGAATCTCGCGCTATACGGCTACGGCCCGGCAGATCACCGCCAGTGGATCATGGTCGATTGCGGCGTCACCTTCCCGGGTCCGGATCTTCCGGGCGTCGATCTGGTGCTGCCCGACATCCGCTTTCTCGCTGCCGAGCGTAAGAACCTCAAGGCGATCATCATCACGCATGCGCATGAGGATCACTACGGTGCACTGGCCGACCTCTGGCCGGGCCTGAATGTTCCCGTCTACGGCTCGCCCTTCACCGCGGGCCTGCTGGAAGCCAAGCGCAATTTCGAGAAAGATGCGATCGGCGAAGTGCCGGTGACGATCTTCAAGGCAGGCGATACGATCAATGCCGGTCCCTTCAGCATTGAAGGCGTGGCTGTCAATCACTCGATCCCCGAGCCGATGTCGTTGATGATCCGCACGCCGCTCGGCAATGTGATCCATACCGGTGACTGGAAGATCGACCACGAGCCGTCGCTTGGACCGCTGACCGACGAGACCCGCTTCCGCCAGCTCGGGGACGAGGGCGTGTTAGCGCTGATGTGTGACTCCACCAATGCGCTTCGCGACGGCGTTTCGCCGTCCGAAAAGGATGTTTCGGAAAGCCTGAGCAGGATCATCGAGAATGCCGAAGGCCGCGTGGCGGTCACCAGTTTCTCCTCGAATGTCGGCCGTATCCGCACCATTGCCGAGGCCGCTGAAGCCGCAGGCCGCGAAGTCTTGCTGCTCGGAAGCTCGCTGAAGCGCGTCGTCGATGTCTCGCGCGAGATCGGACTGATGGAAGGCGTCAAACCATTCATCTCCGAGGACGAATACGGCTATATCCCGCGCGACAAGGTCGTGGTCATCCTGACCGGCAGCCAGGGCGAGCCGCGCGCAGCGCTTGCCAAGCTATCGCGCGACGAGATGCGCAACGTCGCACTCGCCGCCGGCGATATCGTCGTCTTCTCCTCCCGCGCCATCCCCGGCAACGAGAAGGCGATCCAGGATATCAAGAACGGCCTCACCGAACAGGGCGTGCACGTCATCACCGACAACGAAGCGCTGGTTCACGTCTCCGGCCATCCGCGCCGCAACGAGCTTCAGAAGATGTACGAGCTGACACGCCCGAAGATCGTCGTGCCCGTGCACGGCGAGGCGACGCATCTGACAGCTCACAAGGAACTGGCGGAACAATCCGGTATCGGCATCGTGCCGCGGGTGCGCAACGGCGATATTCTGCGGCTTGCGCCCGGTCCGGTCGAGGTCATCGACGAGGCGCCGCACGGACGCATCTACAAGGACGGCATGCTCATCGGCGATTTCGACGAGATGGGGATAGGCGAGCGCAAGAAGCTCTCCTATGTCGGCCATGTCGCGGTCAACCTCGTGGTCGACAGCCGCTACGACATTGTGGGCGATCCCGATCTCGTGGCCATTGGCCTGCCGGTCTATGACGACGAGGGCGACGAGATGGAGGACACGCTCTTCGACGCCGTCGTCGGCGCTATCGAGAGCATCCCGCGCGCCCGCCGCAAGGACCTCGACATGATGCAGGAAGCGGTGCGCCGCGCGGTCCGCGCTGCGGCAAACCAGACCTGGGGCAAGAAGCCGATAGTCACGGCGTTCATCACAAAGGTCTGATCGATGCTTGGCCGCGTCAACCACATCGCCATCGCCGTCCCCGACCTTGCCGCAGCAACGGCAGGCTACCGCGATACGCTGGGTGCCAGGGTCTCGCAGCCGCAAGCTTTACCTGAACACGGCGTCACCGTCGTCTTCGTCGAATTGCCGAACACCAAGGTCGAACTGCTGGAGCCGCTGGGCGACAATTCGCCGGTTGCCGCCTTCCTCGAAAAGAACCCTTCCGGCGGCATGCATCACATCTGCTACGAGGTTTCGGACATTCTTGCGGCGCGCGATCAACTCGCGAAATCGGGCGCGAGGGTGCTTGGCAGCGGCGAGCCGAAAACCGGCGCCCATGGAAGGCCGGTGCTCTTCCTGCATCCGAAGGACTTTTTCGGCACCCTGATCGAGCTGGAACAGGTCTGAGGCAGGCTGCGGCAGAGGGACCTGACTGCGGAAGGGTCCGGATATGGGATTTGAGCTATCCACCATTCCGCTCTATAAGCGCGTCTGTCGCACTGTTTGCAACGGCGTCTCGGGACACAGAAATGCTGCAGATTTTTCTACAGGGCTTTGCCGTCTATTTCATCGTCTGGTGGATCACGCTTTTTGCCGTGCTGCCGATCGGCCTGCGCACGCAGGCGGAGGACAACGATGTGGTTCTCGGCACCGTTCCGAGCGCGCCGACGCGTTTTCGGGCGCTCTTCACCTTTTCACTGACGACCATTGTTTCGGGGGTCGTCTATGGCGCGTGGTATATCTCCTCGACCTATTTCGGCTGGGGTTTCGACGCCCTCCCGCAGATTGGCCCGAGCTTCCGATGAAGTGGAGCTTTTGCTCAATCTTTGAGCATATGTAAACTTGCCGGGAAAGCCGGAGCTGTCATACGGACATCACGGAAATGACGCAGCGGACTCACGCAACGGCATGACGCCTTGCCGTAGGGTAAGAAGTAGGGCTTTTTGCGCCGCGTTAGGCTGGAAAAACCAAAAAAAAACAAGGCTGAAAGCCTTGTTTTAAGTATCGCGTGATCTGTAACCGTTGCCGGGGCTGCGACGAGCGCGCCTAAGATCTGATCCTCCCAAGACTTGACCGCGAATTCGACAGGAATTTAATCTCCCTGCCTGTTTTGTGAGCTAAAGCTAGCTCAAAGATTAAGCTTTGTCATCAGCTTTTTTTGCATTTTTGCTACACTTGAGAAAAAAATACCTGTTGACAAGATTTTGATGCAAACCTTTAGAAATGCCCGCTTTTTTTCGCACAGGCATTTTTCGGCCGCAAACTTGCGTCTACGATAGGCTGCTCGCGCATCACGCGGGTTTCTTTCCGGCCGCGAAGCGGTTATGACGCTCCCGATATCAACGATCGCCGTCGATTCCGCACGAGAGCGGAATCCCAACTGCTCTGGAATCCGCCATGCGTCTGTCCCGCTATTTCATGCCCATCCTCAAGGAAAACCCCAAGGAGGCGGAAATTGTCTCCCACCGGCTGATGCTGCGCGCCGGCATGATCCGCCAGCAGTCGCAGGGCATTTATTCCTGGCTGCCGCTCGGCAAACGCGTTCTCGACAAGGTGAATTCCATTATCCGCGAGGAGCAGAATCGTAGCGGCGCGATCGAGCTTTCCATGCCGACGCTGCAGTCCGCCGAGCTCTGGCAGGAAAGCGGGCGCTACGACGCCTATGGCAAGGAGATGCTGCGTATCAAGGACCGCCAGGACCGGCCGATGCTCTATGGACCGACGAATGAGGAGATGGTGACGGATATCTTCCGTTCATACGTCAAGTCCTACAAGAACCTGCCGCTGAACCTCTATCACATCCAGCTGAAGTTCCGCGACGAGATCCGCCCGCGTTTCGGTACCATGCGCTCGCGCGAGTTCATGATGAAGGATGCCTATTCCTTCGACCTGACGCGTGAAGGCGCCGAGCACTCTTACAAGAAGATGTTCACGGCCTACCTGCGCACCTTCGACCGCCTGGGGCTGCGTGCCATTCCCATGCGCGCCGACACCGGTCCCATCGGTGGCGATCTCAGCCATGAATTCATCATTCTCGCGGAGACCGGCGAATCGGAAGTTTACAGCCACAAGGATTTCGTCAATTTCGATATCCCGCCGGCCGATACCGATTTCGACGATGCCGCCGGCCTGAATGCGATTTTCGACAAGTGGACCTCTGTCTATGCAGCCACCTCGGAGATGCACGACGAAGCAGCATTCAACGCCATCCCGGAAACCGCGCGTCTTTCGGCGCGCGGCATCGAAGTCGGCCACATCTTTTATTTTGGCACGAAATATTCCGAGCCGATGGGCGCCAAGGTGCAGGGGCCAGATGGCAAGGAACACACTGTTCACATGGGTTCCTACGGTATCGGGCCGACACGCCTTGTTCCCGCCATCATCGAAGCATCGCATGACGACAACGGAATCATCTGGCCGGCTTCTGTTGCGCCGTTCGATGCGCTCGTGATCAACATGAAGGCGGGCGATGCCGCTTGCGATGCAGCTTGCGAGAAGATCTACGCGGCGCTTTCGAAGGCCGGCAAGGACGTGCTCTATGACGATACCGATGATCGCGCCGGAACGAAATTCGCCACTGCCGACCTGATCGGCATACCGATGCAGATCATCGCCGGCCCGCGCGCGGTCGCCAACGGCGAAGTGGAACTCAAGGACCGCAAGACCGGTGCCCGCGAAACGATGACGATCGACGCGGCGATCAACAAGCTCTTGGCGTAAGGCCGAACGGAGGCGAAATGGCAGATGCGGCGGTGGACCAGCGGGGTTCGAAATCCGGCCTCGGTCCGGCGGTCAGGCCATTCTCCGCCTTCGAACGCCTTGTGGCGTGGCGTTATCTGCGCGCCCGCCGCAAGGAAGCCTTCATCTCGGTCATCGCCGGCTTTTCCTTCGTCGGCATCATGCTGGGCGTTGCGACGCTGATCATCGTCATGGCCGTCATGAACGGTTTCCGCACCGAGCTGATCTCGCGCATTCTCGGCATCAACGGCCATATGATCGTGCAGCCGGTGGACGGACCTTTTACCGACTATGCGGCATTGACCGACAGGTTCGCGGCGGTGCCCGGCATCAGAATGGCGCTGCCTTTGGTCGAGGGCCAGACGCTGGCGTCGGGCCAGGCGGGTGCCGGAACCGGCGCACTGGTGCGAGGCATCCGCGCCGAAGACCTGACCAAGCTCAAGACGGTTTCCGACAATATCAAGTCCGGAGACCTCGTCGGATTCGCTTCGGGGCAGGGTGTTCTCATCGGTTCGCGCATGGCGGAGCAGCTCGGTCTGCGGGCGGGCGATACCATCACGCTGATTTCACCGGAAGGTGACGTGACGCCGATGGGCATCAATCCGCGCGTCAAATCCTACACCGTTTCCGGCATCTTCGAGATCGGCATGTCGGAATATGACGCGGCGATTATCTATATGCCGCTTGAGGAGGCGCAGCTCTATTTCAATGCCGAGGGCCTCGTTCAGTCGATCGAGCTCTTCGCCAACAATCCCGACGATATCGACAATCTCCGCCCCAAGGTGGAGGAAGCGGCAGGCCGTCAGATCGCCATCACCGATTGGCGCCAGCGCAACCAGACCTTCTTCTCCGCCCTGCAGGTGGAGCGCAACGTGATGTTCATGATCCTGACGCTGATCGTTCTGGTCGCGGCGCTGAACATCATCTCCGGCCTGATCATGCTGGTGAAGGACAAGGGCAGCGATATCGCGATCCTGCGCACCATGGGCGCGACGTCCGGCGCCATCATGCGCATCTTCTTCATGACCGGTGCTGCGATCGGCATCGTCGGCACTATTGCCGGCGTGCTGCTCGGCGTCGTCGTCTGCATCAACATCGAGTCGATCCGCCAGTTCTTCTCCTGGGTCACGGGCACCGTGCTCTTCAATCCGCAACTCTATTTCCTGAGCCAGCTGCCGGCCGAGATGAGTCTCGGCGAGACGGTCTCTGTCGTCGTCATGGCGCTGGCGCTCTCCTTTCTCGCGACCATTTTCCCAGCCTGGCGGGCCTCGCGGCTCGATCCGGTGCAGGCGCTCCGCTATGAATAAGGAATGCTGATTTCAATGAAACGGAACGTCGTTCTCAAGCTTACCGGCGTCGAGCGTCACTATGGCCAGGGCGATACCGTGCTCACCATTCTGAAGGGCGCAGATTTTACCCTCCACAGCGGCGAGATCGTCGCCCTGGTCGCTCCTTCGGGCACCGGCAAATCGACGCTGCTGCATGTCGCGGGCCTGCTGGAGCATCCGGACGGCGGCGAAGTCACCGTCAACGGCCAAGTCTGCGAAGGGCTGACCGACGAGAAGCGCACGGCGATCCGCCGCAGCGAGATTGGCTTCGTCTACCAGTTCCACCACCTCCTTCCGGAGTTTTCGGCCCTCGAGAACATCATGATGCCGCAGATGATTGCCGGTCTGCCGCGAAACGAGGCGGGCGAACGCGCAAAGCAGCTGCTCGACTATATGCGCATCGGCCACCGCGCCAGCCATCGTCCCGGCGAGCTTTCGGGCGGCGAGCAGCAGCGGGTCGCGATTGCGCGCGCGGTTGCCAATGCGCCGACCGTGCTTCTCGCCGACGAGCCGACCGGAAACCTCGATCCCGAGACCGCGAGCTACGTGTTCGATGCGCTGGAGGCGCTCGTCCGCCAGTCCGGTCTTGCAGCGCTGATCGCCACTCATAACCACGAACTTGCTGGCCGCATGGACCGTCGCGTGACCATCAGCGACGGTAAGGTTGTCGAGTTCTGATTAGGGGCGGATGAGGCCGCCTCGGTAATCCAGCTCGTAGGCTCTCCGCTCTGCAACGATGATCATTTCCCGTCCGCTGAAGTGATCGCAATCGCCGGTGCTGTGGTCGGCATAAAAGCCGAAGGCATGCTCGAATTCCATGCCTCCCAGGAAGCGACCGTATTCGGCATACATCGTCGAAAGCGCGGCTTTGATGACCGCACCTGCCTTTTCCCCATCGATCAGCGTCGGCTCGACAATGCGGCCGAAATAGTTCATCACCCAGACGGGCTCGCCGCCCAGCCACACGACTTCTTGTCCGGCGAAATCCGTTCCGCCGAAATAGCTGTCGAGATAGCGCCATTCTCCGCGCGCGTAGCCGATGTCGTGCGATCCGCTGCGGCAGGCGTCTAGCCTTCTTCCGCCGCCGACATAGGTATTTGCCTTCGCTTCGACGACGAAGCCGTTCAATGCAGCAAGATTCATGGCTCTCGGCCTCCCGCTCCGAAGCTCTCCCAAAAACACATGCCTGTAAAGAACAAAATGAGAACTGGCGACTATCGGCCGCAGATCGATTGACCGGTTTCGTCGCTCCACTGCTCGATGGTGATCACGCGTGGCGCGGCTTTCACGTCCTTTCCGTTCTTCTTCAACTCGCCGGTCAGCGCATTGTAGTCGCATGAACCGCCGGCATTGGGATCGAGCGTGTCGTAGTGATTGCGGGTGTAGCCGGCGACAACGAATTGTTTGTTGCGGTAGGCAAGCGTCAGCGTCAGATCCCAGCGCTCGCGGCCGATCGCGCTGTTTTGGGAATGGACTGCAATGGAGGATTTGCCGGCAGCCTTGATCGTGGGCTCTTGGCCGAAAACGCCGTCTGCATCCGTGCTGCCCCAGATCTTGCTGGGCGCGCTTGCCGAAAGCCTGAGAAGTTCGTGGTCGGCGTCACGCAGATAGATGTAGATGCCGATCTGCTCTTTTCTCTCCGCATCGGCCGGTGCGACCAGGATAGCCAGATCCAGCTTTCCGTCGCCATTCCAGTCTCCCGTCGCGCCATCGACGATGGCGCCAGGGTCTATGTCCGCAGCTAACGTCGCCGTTGCGCCGACAATGGCGATGAATGCGATGACAGCCCTCATAATTCTCCTCCGGTTCCGCCGTTAACTATGCGCAAGTGATTCCTGTTGACAACAGAACAATAGAGGAACAAATTGGAAACATAACGAGTAAAGGAGAGCCAGATGACTGACATGATCCGTGATATCGCAGCATTCACCTCCATTGCAATGTTCGTTGGGAGCTTTTCGTTGATCCTCATGGCACTGTAAGTTTTCAGGGGACCGCATCGCTTTCATGCGGTCCGCACAAGGGACTGCTTCTGGACATCGCTGTCATCAACACCGACAATGCAAACCGATTCATTCGGGCGATTGGAAGGGTATGAAATGGCGGATGCGGAGAGCGGCTTTGTCGGCGGTACGCCGGGTTTCGTGCACCTGCGTGTCCACTCGGCTTATTCGCTCCTTGAGGGCGCGCTGCCGCTGAAGAAGATCCTTTACAAGGCATCAGGCGATAGCCAGCCGGCGATCGCCATCACCGACACCAACAATCTGTTCGTCGCTCTCGAATTTTCGCAAAAGGCGATGGAAGAGGGGCTACAGCCGATCATCGGGTGCCAGCTGTCGATCGATATGGACGGCCTGGAGACAGAAAGGCGCGGCGGTCAGCAGGCGCTGGCCAAGCTGCCCTCCATCGTCGTGCTTGCCGCGACCGCGGCAGGCTACGAGCGGCTCGTCGATCTCGTCAGCCGCGCTTATCTCGGCGGCGAAGACAACCAGGCGGTCCATATCAGGGCATCCTGGCTGGAAGAGGCCGGAACCGAAGGGCTGATCGCGCTGACGGGTGCGCTTGGCGGCCCCGTCGATGTGGCACTGAAGCAGGGGCATGCCGCGCAGGCGCAAACCCGGCTGCTTGCTCTGAAGCGGCTCTTCCCAGACCGGCTCTATGTCGAGTTGCAGCGCCACGGAACCTATGACAAGCGCCATGAGCAGAAGGTCGTGGGGCTTGCGTATGAGCACGATCTGCCGTTGGTGGCGACCAACGAGGCCTTCTTCCCGACGCGCGACGATTATGATGCCCATGATGCGCTGATGGCCGTTGCCCATAACGCCATCGTCTCGGACGACAGCCGCTTCCGCCTGACGCCGGACCACTATTTGAAGAGCCGCGCCGAGATGGCGAAACTCTTTGCCGATCTGCCGGAAGCGCTGCAAAACACGGTCGAGATCGCCCGCCGCTGCTCCTTCGTACTGAAGACCCGTAAGCCCATCCTGCCGCGCTTTACCGGCGCCACCGACGATCCCGAGGAGGCCGAACGCGCCGAGGCGCTGGAACTCCGCCGGCAGGCGGAGGAGGGCCTCGACATGCGCCTTTCGACGCTCGGCATGTCGCCCGGCTATGAGGAGAAGGATTACCGCGAACGGCTGGAATTCGAACTCAGCGTCATCGAGCGCATGCGGTTTCCGGGCTACTTCCTGATCGTTGCGGACTTCATCAAATGGGCAAAGCAGCATGATATCCCTGTTGGCCCCGGCCGCGGTTCCGGTGCAGGCTCGCTCGTCGCCTATGCGCTGACGATCACCGACGTCGACCCGTTGCGCTTTTCGCTGCTCTTCGAACGCTTCCTCAATCCGGAACGCGTCTCGATGCCCGACTTCGACATCGACTTCTGCCAGGACCGCCGCGAAGAGGTGATCCGCTACGTGCAGCAGAAATACGGCCGCGCACAGGTGGCGCAGATTATCACCTTCGGTTCGCTGCAGGCGCGCGCTGCCCTCCGCGACGTCGGCCGTGTGCTGGAAATGCCTTACGGCCAGGTCGACAAGATCTGCAAGCTGGTGCCGAACAATCCGGCCAATCCGACGCCGCTCTCCAAGGCGATCGAGGAGGAGCCGAAGCTTCAGGAGGAGGCAGCGAAGGAGCCCGTCGTGGCGCGCCTGCTCGATATCGCCCAGAAAATCGAGGGCCTTTACCGCCACGCCTCGACGCACGCCGCCGGCATCGTCATCGGCGACCGGCCGCTCTCGAAGCTGGTTCCGATGTATCGCGACCCCCGCTCCGATATGCCGGTCACCCAGTTCAATATGAAGTGGGTCGAGCAGGCCGGCCTCGTAAAGTTCGACTTCCTCGGCCTGAAAACGCTGACGGTACTGAAAGTTGCGGTCGATTTCGTGGCCAAACGCGGCATCAAGGTGGACCTCGCCGCGATCCCGCTCGATGACAAGAAAACCTACGAGATGCTCTCTCGCGGCGAAACGGTCGGCGTGTTCCAGGTGGAAAGTGCCGGCATGCGCAAGGCGCTGATCGGCATGAAGCCGGACTGCATCGAGGACATCATCGCCCTCGTCGCCCTTTATCGCCCGGGCCCGATGGAAAACATCCCGACCTACAATGCCCGAAAGCATGGGGAAGAAGAGGTCGAATCGATCCATCCGATGATCGATCACCTGCTCAAGGAGACACAGGGCGTCATCGTCTATCAGGAACAGGTGATGCAGATCGCCCAGGTCCTGTCCGGCTATTCGCTCGGCGAAGCCGATCTTCTGCGCCGTGCCATGGGCAAGAAGATCAAGGCGGAAATGGACCAGCAGCGCGAGCGCTTCGTCGACGGTGCCATCAGCAACGGCGTGTCGAAGCCGCAAGCCGACAACATCTTCGAACTGCTGGCAAAGTTCGCAAACTACGGCTTCAACAAGTCGCACGCCGCCGCCTACGCTATCGTCTCTTATCAGACGGCTTATATGAAAGCGCATTACCCGGTCGAGTTCCTGGCCGCGTCGATGACGCTCGATATGTCGAACACCGATAAGGTCAACGATTTCCGGCAGGATGCCAAGCGCCTCGGCATCGAGGTCATCGCACCCTCGGTTCAAAGCTCGTTCCGCCAATTTGAAACCGGCGACAACCGCATTTATTACGCATTGGCGGCGCTGAAGGGCGTCGGCGAAAATGCCGTCGATCACATTGTCGAGGTGCGCGGCGAAGAGCCTTTTGCAAGCATCGAGGATTTCTGCCTGCGCATCGATCCGCGCCAGGTCAACCGGCGCGTGCTGGAAAGCCTGATCTATGCCGGCGCCTTCGATTGCTTCGGCCAGGATCGCGCAGGGCTCGCAGCCGGCCTTGATCGCATTTTGGGCTATGCCCAGCGCGCGCAGGAAAATAAGCTGAGCGGCCAGTCGGATATCTTCGGCGGCGCGCTGTCGTCCGGGCCGGAGAAAATTGCGCTGCCGCCGTTTTCGCCCTGGCTCGCTTCCGAGCGACTGCTCAAGGAGTTCCAAGTGTTGGGCTTCTACCTGACGGCGCACCCGCTCGACAGCTACAACAACATCCTGCAGAAGATGCGGGTCCAGACCTTTGCGGAATTCTCCGCCGCCGTGAAGCAAGGCGCAACCAATGCCCGGCTTGCCGGGACGGTCATTTCGAAGCAGGAGCGCAAGACGCGCACCGGCAACAAGATGGGCATCATCGTCTTTTCGGATTCGTCCGGACAGTTCGAAGCCGTGCTGTTCTCTGAAA
Source organism: Rhizobium gallicum bv. gallicum R602sp (assembly GCF_000816845.1). NCBI lineage: Bacteria > Pseudomonadati > Pseudomonadota > Alphaproteobacteria > Hyphomicrobiales > Rhizobiaceae > Rhizobium > Rhizobium gallicum. The sequence goes on from NZ_CP006877.1 coordinate 1,501,847, forward strand.
TGCTGAACCAGTACCGCGACGTGCTGGAACCGGGGAAGTCCTTTGTGCTAACCGCCACCGGCGAGGAGCGGCCGGAAGGCGTCGGTCTGCGCTTGCAGACGATCCAGTCGCTCGAGGAAAAGTCGTTGCAGATGCAGAAGTCGCTGCGCGTTTATGTCCGCGATTCCGGTCCTATGCGCGCCGTTGCGGCGCACCTGAACGCCAAGGGCGACGGCCTCGTTTCCTTCATCGTCATCAAGGAGGACGGCAAGCGCGAGGTCGAGGTCGAGCTGCCGCAAAAATACCGCATCACACCGGAAATTGCCGCCGCCTTGCGCGCCGCCCCCGGCATCGTCGATGTCGAGCTTGTCTAGGTCATGAACTGCCTGAACCAGAATCAGGGAACGCCCCGTTCCTGAAGAAAGGCTTGAGTGATCTGCTCCGCTAGCCGTGCCATCTCGCCGGCGGGAATCTGCAGCACGCCATGCTCGGCCATGAGCGCGTGGTACTGTTGCTCTTCGAGGGGTACGCCTGCAGGCAGAGGAACCACATGGAAATGGAGGTGGCTGTTGGCTTGCTGGCTGCCGAGTGAAAGAACATAGATTCTTTCAGCATCGAATGCCTTTTTCAGCGCCCGAGACAAGAGGTGTACATGCCCTTGCAATCGCAGGTATTCTTCGGTCGTGAGATCCTGAGCCAAGTCTTCGCGGTGTTTCTTTGGGGAAACCAAACAGTATCCGGGCAGCGTTGGATATTTACTGAGAAAGATGATTGTCTCTTCATCCTCGAAAATGCGATGATGGAAGAACGCAGGATCTCCGCTCACCAGCCCGCAGATAAAACAGGGCCTTGTCGCTATATCGCGCAGGTAGGCTTCGACATTGAACGGCTGGCGTTTGCTCATACTGAACATCAAGGACCATGTGTGTAAATCAAGATTTCTCGCGCTGCCTTTCGGTTTCAAGCGCAGATTGTTTTGCGCGCCTTCGCCGAATCCTGCGTGTGGTCTCTCCGGTTAATGAAGTTGCGTGCCCGAGGGACTGGGTCATGCAGGTACTGATCAGGACCCAGCATCTTGCGTTGATTTAGCTCGGCCGTGCTGAGCGGATCGAAATCGACTCCCTCGATCGCGCAGCCCCACCCGGGATTACGAGATGCCCACCCCTTCCGATGGTGTTCCAGAAGCCGTTCGCGCCTGCAATAGCCGTGATAATCGAAGGCGATGACGCCGTTCGTCACATAGATATGGCCTCCTGCGAAGCCCTCGTTCGGAATGATCCGCTCAGCATGGAAACCTTCGAGCGGCGGAAGCTGAAGGAAGACACCGGCGAGGATGTGGCAGGCGCCATAGCCAAAGAAGATACGGTCAGGCAGCGCCCACCGCTTTTCGGGATTTTTCTTGATCCCGTGTTTCAGGACATACATGCGTGAGCACTTCCATTTTTGATCCAAATGAATCGCGCTGTCATGCAACCAGTATTTCATTGATTGCGACGAGATTGCAATTAGGCGTTATACGCCATGCCTTTGAAATCGATTGCTCAGGCGGCGGCCGAGACACCTCTAAAAGGGCTGCCGGTACGACGGCCGTGCCGCCAGTCATCGAGGGCTTTGCGCTCTAGTGCGTAATTGTGATGAAATCCGTGCCCGCACCTGTCTCTGGGCCGATGCCCGTGTCGGAAATCGTTAGAGTCGAGCCTGCCGCCAGCATGCCGCCGATCCGGCGGCGCGTTTCGTCGGATATCGTAATGCGGTCGAGCGCGCGGGCGATCGGCGTGCCTGTCACGATCGAACTCTCGTTGGCGACGATCCCGAGCCGCTTCATTGCCTGCCTGGAAAGATCGTTCTTGAGCGTCACGCCGAGCCAGTCGGCCTTGCCGTTCTTGGCGTCGACGGCGTGCAGCGCGAAGAAATGCGTGCCAAGTGCCTGCCGTGCATTGTCGATCGTCAGCGGCGCCTCGAAGACCGGCATGAAACCCTGCCGCACCATAATAATGCCGTTCGGCGGCTCGCCTTTGCCTGCCGCGGCGTAAACTTCCCTGAGGAGAGTGTCGCTGACGAGCGCTTTGTCACCTTTGAACTGCGCAGGCCGCAGTGCCTTGAAGGTATTGATGGCCTGAATGGTGGCCGTGCCGACAAGGCCGTCGGGTGTGCCCGTCGAGAAACCGAGCTGGTTGAGATAGGTCTGGATATCGATCACCGTCTCGCGCTCGGTGCGCCGGGAGATGAGAATGCGGATCGGATCGGTGTTTTCCGAGGCCGCGAACTGCGCGACAGGCGGTGGCGCTGCGTTGTTCATCGCCAACTGAACAGGCTCTCCGCGGTTTTCGCCGATCGCCGGGCGCAGTTCCGCATCCGAAAGCAGCAGTGGCGGTTTCGGTAGATCGGGACGGAAGAGATTTGGATGCGCGATCGGCTCGGGCGCCACCTCGGCATCGCTGATGATGACCGGCACGCTAAGATCCGTCATCTTGTAGAGTTGCTTGGCAAAGGCGGCGGGCATGCGCACGCATCCGTGGGAGGCCGGATAGCGCGGCACGGAATTCGATTCATGAAGCGCGATGCCAGACCAGGTCAGTCGCTGCATCCACGGCATCGGAGCTGCCGAGTAGAGGTTGGACTCGTGGTATTTCTTTTTCTCGAGAACGGAAAAGATACCGTTCGGTGTGGTGTGGCCGGCCTTGCCGGTCGAGACTTTCGAGGTCGCGATCACTTCTGTGCCGTCGTAGACGACAAGCGACTGCCTGTCCTTGGAAACAAAGATTTGCAGGGTGCGGGCATCCACCGCAAAGGCCGGGTGATGCACGAGTGCGGTCGCCGACAGCAAGCCGAGGCCGAAAACAAAACGCGAGAACATGTGAGCCAACCAATACGCAATACTTGTCCTTCATATTACGGTACGATGCTTAAGGAAGGCTTGAGCGTTCGTCGTTGGATCGGCGCTCACCCATTGGTGATCTACTTGCGATTGCCCGATTATCCGTCGCGTCTGCCGCTGCCGAACGTATATCCGGTCTCCACGGTCTTCTTGCCGAATTTCTCGCGCAGCTTGTCCATCGCGGTTTCCGCCGCCGCGCGCCGCGTGGATTGCTGGTCGATGAGGTCCGGCGGGTCGGCGCGCGCCGGGTCGCAAAGGTCGGTGACGCCGATGCCGATCAGGCGGAATTTTGTACCGTCCGTTTCCTTCTCCAGAAGCTCGATGCCGGTCCGGAAAATCCTGTCGGCAAGCTGCGTCGGGTCCTCCAGCTTCCGGTTGCGCGTGCGGGACTTGAAATCCGCCGTCTTCATCTTCAAAACGACGGTATTCCCGGCAATGCCGCTCTTCTTCAGCCGCCAGGAGACCTTCTCGGAGAGACTGCGCAGGATCGGCACCAACTCGTCATAGCGTGAAATATCGTCGAAGAAGGTCGTCTCCGAGGAGACGCTCTTTGCCGCATCGTTGAGGTGAACCTCGCGGTCGTCGATGCCGCGCGAAAGGCGCGCGAGCCTCTGGCCGATACTGCCGTAGCGGCGCATCAGATCCGTTTCCTCCATCGTCTGCAATTGTCCGATTGTGCGGATGCCATCCGCTTCGAGCGTTGCCGCGAAAGCCTTGCCCACGCCCCAGATCGTCGTCACCGGGCGCGGCGCCAGAAACTCCACGGCTTCTTCGCGGCCAATGACGGAAAAGCCGCGCGGCTTCTGCAGGTCTGAGGCCACCTTGGCGAGGAACTTGCAGTAGGACAGCCCGACGGAAACCGTGATGCCGATCTCCCTTTCCACTCGACGGGCGAATTTCGCGAGTGTGCGGGCCGGCGGGTCATGGTGCAGGCGCTGGGTGCCGCCGAGTTCGAGGAATGCCTCATCGATCGAAAGCGGCTGCACAAGCGGCGTCAGCTCCTGCATCATGGTGCGGACCTCGCGGCCGACCTTGACGTATTTCTCCATGTCGGGACGGATGACGACCGCCTGCGGGCATGCCTCCAGCGCCTTGAACATCGGCATGGCGGAGCGAACACCGTGGATGCGGGCGATGTAACAGGCAGTGGACACGACGCCGCGCGTGCCGCCGCCGATAATGACCGGCTTGTCGGCAAGCTCCGGATTGTCGCGCTTTTCCACCGCCGCATAGAACGAGTCGCAATCGATATGTGCGAGGGTCAGATCATAGAGTTCCTTGTGCCGCACGAGGCGCGGACTGCCACAAGCCATGCAGCGGCGCGCCTCATCCTTCTGCTCGGCAAGGCAGTCGCGACAGAAGCCGGGTGTCTTGTCAGGGGTGGGGGTCATCGTGGTGAGAACAAAGATTGAACATTGTGAGACTACGCCTTAAACTTCCGAGTCTCAAGAGACTGGAGAGGTTTGGCTTTGGATATCGATCTGCGTTTTGAGCCGGTGACGCCGGAGCGCTGGAAAGATTTCGAGGCGCTTTTCGGTCCGCGCGGTGCCTTCTGTGACTGCTGGTGCGTGGCTCTCAGATTGCCGCATGCAGTGCGCACCAAAATGCGGCCGGATGAGCGGAAAGAGTATATCAAAAACCGCATCGCCGCTGGTCCGCCGCCCGGCATTCTCGCCTATGCGGGCGGCCAGCCGGTCGCATGGGTGCAGGTGGGACCGCGCCAAGATGTTGCCCAATTCAACTCGCCGCGCACGGTTTCCCGGCCGCTGGAGGAGAGCGATGTGCTGGACCCGTCCATCTGGGCTGTGAGCTGTTTCTTTCTTTCGCCGTCACTGCGTGGCAAAGGTTTCAGTCATCGCCTGCTGAAGGGCGCGATCGATCACGCGCGGCAAAACGGCGCGCTCTGTCTCGAAGGCTGTCCCATCGACCATACGAAGCAGTCGAAGTCGGTTACACTCTGCATCGGCTCGACCGCGATCTTCGATGCGGCGGGCTTCGAGCCGGTGGCGCGGCGAAAGCACGGGCGGCCGCTCATGCGGTTGAATTTGCTGCAGTGAGGCTTCGAGCCGCGTCGGCTTCAGTGAAATGACGGCCGATCAGCGATGCAGCCTCGTTCCAGTCGTGAATCCGCTGAATGTCGTGCATGGCCGCAGGCGCGAAACGGTGAATTTCGGAGACCGGCATCAGATGCAGCAGAAGGCAGTTGTCGACATGTTCGCGCACCGAATGAAGATTGACCGCCATGTCGTCGATGAAAGCGACGGGCAGGGGACGCACGCCATGCAGCGCTTTGACGACCGGCCCTTTCGGCTGACGGGTCGCAAGCAGCGGGTAGGGGAGGCTGAAGCGGTCGAGCAACCGCCGCCGTTGATCCGCATAGACCGGCGGCATTGCGGTCAGAAAAACGATATCGGCAGTGGCGGAGAGCCTGCCGAGGGTCTCCGTGGCCCGCGAAAGTGGCAGCTGCCACTCCTCCTGCCGTTCAAAGAAGGTTTCGATCAGCCGGCTGACATGGATAACCTCGAGCGCAACCCCATCTTTAGAAACGATATTGCCATGAAGATGAAAGGAACGCGGCAAAAGCTCATGCCCTTCGCTGAGAAGAAACCGCTGAAAGGGATCGATGAACTGCAGCACGACGTCGTCGACGTCGCAAACGATCAGCGGCCGGTCGCCGAGCCGGACATGCGAGATGTCGAAAGTCTCAGTCTCCATTGCGCTCAGTATTCTCCGGAATCGAGGCCGGGAGAGGAGAAATGCCGCCATACGGCAGCAAGCGTATCGGGCCTCGTGCCGGTCGCCTCGCAGAAGGCCACCGCCGTTGGCTCGTGGTTCATCAGGAAATCCAGCATGCCGGCGAGGAAGCCAGGATCGTGGACGGCGTTGCGGACCTGGGCAGGCTCCACGCCCGTCAGCGCCAGGAAACGCGAGAACATGTCGGGTTCGTTCGCCAGCCAGCTGAGAACGGCAATCGCCGTTTCCTGGGGGTCTGCGGCGAATTGTTTGGAAGTCTTGAAGTTGCTTTGCATTTCGCTGGGTAAGTTACCTTTTCTTCAACCAAATACCGGTAGTTTACCACTATCGGTTTCCTGGATTCGTGCGCGCAGTCTTCTGTCACGGCGCGATCGGCTGCGGGGACGAGACGTAGGGACAAGCATGCCATGCCCAAACAGGTGATGATTGTAGAAGATAACGAGCTCAACATGAAGCTCTTTCGCGACCTGATCGAGGCGTCCGGCTATACGACAATTCAGACCCGAAACGGGATGGAAGCGCTTGATCTTGCTCGAAAATACAAGCCGGACCTGATCCTTATGGATATCCAGCTTCCGGAAGTTTCCGGCCTGGAGGTTACCAAATGGCTGAAGGAAGACGACGAACTGCATGTCATCCCGGTGATTGCGGTAACGGCCTTTGCAATGAAGGGTGACGAGGAGCGCATCCGTCAGGGCGGCTGCGAAGCCTATGTCTCCAAGCCCATCTCGGTTCCGAAGTTCATTGAAACGATCAAGACCTATCTCGGTGATGCCTAGCGCATCTGAAAGACGTTTATGACTGCACGCATATTGGTGGTTGATGATATTCCGGCGAATGTGAAGCTGCTCGAAGCGCGGCTTCTCGCGGAATATTTCGACGTGCTGACGGCGGCGGACGGCTATCAGGCACTGGCGATATGCGAGCGCAACCAGGTCGATCTCGTTCTGCTCGATGTGATGATGCCGGGGCTTGACGGCTTCGAGGTTTGCGCGCGTCTGAAGGCGAGCGCGAAGACCTCGCATATTCCCGTCGTGATGGTGACGGCGCTGGACCAGCCGGCTGACCGCGTGCGCGGCCTGAAGGCGGGCGCCGATGATTTCCTGACCAAGCCGGTCAACGACTTGCAGCTCATCTCCCGCGTGAAGAGCCTTCTGCGCCTGAAGACGCTGAGCGATGAACTGCGCATCCGCGCCGAAACGGCCGAGACGATGGGGATCGACGATCTGCTGCGTGCCGGCGAAGGGCGCCCGGAAGAAGCCGGACAGATTCTATTGGTCGACAGCCGCGCCAATTCGCAGGAGCGTATCATCAAGGCGCTGAAGCCGATCGCCGATGTCACGGCCATCTCCGACCCGCAGGCCGCCCTGTTCGAAGCTGCCGAGAACGCCTTCGAACTCGTGATCGTCAATGCCAATTTCGACGATTACGATCCCTTGCGGCTCTGCTCGCAGTTCCGCTCGCTGGAGCGTACCCGTTTTCTGCCGATCCTGATCATAACGGAGCAGGGCGCTGACGATATGGTCATCCGGGCGCTTGATCTCGGCGTCAACGACTACATTGTTCGTCCGGTCGATACGAACGAACTCGTCGCCCGCGGCTTGACGCAGATCCGCCGCAAGCGCTTCAACGACCGCCTGCGCGCCAGCGTCAAGCAGACGATCGAGCTAGCCGTCACCGATCCCCTGACGGGTCTCAACAACCGCCGTTACCTCGACAATCATCTCAAGGTGCTCTTCAACCGCTCGATGGCCCGGGGGCGGCCACTATCCGTGCTGATCACCGACATCGACCGCTTCAAGCAGGTGAACGACACCCACGGCCATGATGCTGGCGACGAAGTGCTCAAGGAATTTGCCAACCGCATCCGCTCGACCGTCCGCGGCGCCGATCTCGCCTGCCGCTATGGCGGCGAGGAGTTCGTCGTGGTGATGCCGGATACGTCTCCTGAGGTGGCTGCCGCGGTTGCCGAGCGCCTGCGGGCCTCCGTCGAAAGCATTCCTTTTGGGTTGAAATCGGCAGGGCAGGAGCTGAAAGTCACCGCCTCCTTCGGTATCTCGTCACGCCTGTCCTCGGTCATCACGCCGGACCAGCTTATGAAGCAGGCCGATCTTGCTCTTTATGAGGCAAAGAACACCGGCCGGAACCGCGTCGTTGCTGCCGCAGCCTGAAGGCAATACTGTCTCGGGACCGGCGCAGGACATGGTTTTCACCGGAAAAATCCGAACATTACAAATTTGTAATCGTGGCCTTGGCAAAGGGCACACTTCTTCTGTGGAAAAGACCCGGAAATGGATCACTGCCGTCGGTGACCCTCTTAGGGTGCATCTGCCCCGGCGGTAAGAACAAAGGCGCTCTGCCGAAGAATACACGGATAGCGGCAGGCCGCTATGCAAGCAGTGCTATTTCCCGAATGGAAATGTTGCGACCTTACGTAACGTCAACATCTGGCAAAGTTACTGCTATGTGCCTATTGGTTTCTTTGCAAAGCTGGTTCATTTCCTGAGCGCCTAAGTCATTAGGCTGATCTCCACCTGCCCCAAAATTGGACTTTTAACCATAGGACCAGGCAGGAATTGCTCATCATTAAGAATTTGTTGATTTTCTTTCATTTTTGCGCAAATTATTGGCTCATAAGAGAAAAGCACTCCCACTTGAGGAGTCCGCATACCCCATGATGCTCAGGTCCGCCGCATCTCCTGGGTCGTGGGGTCCGGTCGGCTAGCTCGCAATTTTTCGCGGTTCCTCGTGCCGCCTTGCCTGCTGGCCGACCCCCTTTGCCTGAAAAACGCCGTCTTTCCCATCACGGAGAATGACGGCGTTTTTGTTTGCGCTGATAGGGCAAAAATGCAATCTGGGAATGAAAAAAGCGCGCAGCCAGACGGCGCGCGCTTTTTTAAACAACCTGAGATCAAGTATTACTTGATCTTGGTTTCCTTGAACTCGACGTGCTTCTTAGCGACCGGGTCATACTTGGTCTTCGTCATCTTGTCCGTCATCGTACGGCTGTTCTTCGTCGTGACGTAGAAGAAACCGGTGTCGGCCGTCGACAGCAGCTTGATCTTGATTGTGGTAGCCTTGGCCATGGTTGTCCTGCCTTTACGAAAATGAATGCCGTGGAAAGCCGGATGGGCTCCACGGCAAATTCTGGCGCGAAACTACGAATCCGGCCCGAAAAGTCAAGCCCGCTTTCGGAGGAAAAGCAGTCTTATGCCGGCCAGCAAGGCATAAAGCCCGAAGAAACAGGCAATCGCATATGCAAAACCATTGTTTCCGGCAACGTCGATAGCAACTCCGATTGCCTGCGGGCCGGCAACCGTGCCAACGGCATAACAGAAGACGAAGGCGGCATTCGCCGCTGCAAGATCGGAACCTGTCAGCCGGGAACCGAGGTGGCTGAGGCCGACGGTGTAGAGGCCGGCAACGCAACCGCCCCAGAAAAGCAGGACCCCTGCCATCATGATCCAGCTGTGGGACAGCAGTGGAAGCATCAGCGAGCCGATAAGGCCCATGAAGGCCATGGCAGCAAGCAGTGGGCGCTTGTCGGAAATCCGGTCGGAGAGCATTCCGACCGGGATCTGAAAGATCACATTGCCGATACCCATGACGGTCAGCAGCAGCGCCGCCTGCGATTCGGTGAAGTTCGCGCGGATCGCATAGATCGGGAACAGTGAAAGGCCGCCCGCCTCGACCGCGCCGAAAATGAAGACTGCAGCCGTTGCCGTCGGTACCAAAAAGACGTAGCGCATGAAGTGCAGCTCCGGCTTCTCTTCTAGGATCGGGCTTTCGTGTCGCGCGATAAAGATCGGGATGGCCGCAAGTAGGATCGCGGCTGCGCCAACCAGAAACGGCAGTATGCCGTCGCTGCCGAGAATCGAGAAGAGCAGGGGCCCTGCCGCGAAACCGAGCGAAAGCACTGTCGCGTAGATGCCGAGCACGAAGCCTCGTTTCGTGGGCGGTGAGGCGGCATTGATCCAGAACTCGGACAGGATGAACAGGGTCGTCGTCGCGCCGTGGAATGCAAAGCGCAAAGGGAACCAAAGCCAGAAATTCTCGGCGTAGTAAAACCCGAGCGAGCTGAGCGCGGAAATCACCACCGCCCAGAGCATTGTCGGGGCGACCCCGTATTTATGCGCGAGCTTTGTGGTGATCGGGGCGGCAGCCATGGCGGCGATCCCCGCCATGGCCGTATTCAGGCCGATGAGTGTTGAGGGGATACCGCGCTTTTCCAGGATGATGCTGAGAAGCGGAAGTCCGAGGCCGATCGCGATGCCGACAGCGGAAATCGACGAGACGGCGGCAACCAGCGACGGCCAATGGATTTCCTCGACATCGCCCGGTGTGCCGTTTCTCGGCTGAGACATGAATCCATCCTTGAATGACTGAAACGAATCGCCCGTTTGTGGCACATAGAAAGGCACACGCGTGCCAAATCCAAGTGACGGGTTGTGCTTTACGGAAAGTCCGGTGCTGATGGCAATAGATCAAATAATCCAGCTCAAGTTCACTCGGGACTGGCGCTGCGATCCTGCAGCGCCGGCGAGCGTTGCCCACTACACGCGAATTATGTCTGGACGGTGAAGGTGCAGGACTGCTTACGATGAGCGCCCGCGGCCGGGGCTATCCTAATCGTCGTGATCGTCATTCTGGTCGCCGAACCCATGCAGGCGAAGCGCCCATTGCAGGCCGATCACGCCGCCCTTGATCGGCTGGATCGAGACGAGGGCGCTCAGAACGGTGATGGGAGCCCAGATCGCCAGCGTCAGCCAGAGCGGCAGCGGCCAGATCATGTCGGTCATCATGTAGCCGCCGACCACGACGTGGCCGAGAACGAGGATGACGAGATAGGGCGGCAGGTCGTCGGAGCGGTGATGGTGCATGGCCTCGCCGCAGGCGGCGCAATGGTCGACGGGTTTCAGAAAAGCCCTGAAAAGCTTGCCGCTGCCGCAATGCGGACAACGGTTCAGCATGCCGCGCATGATGGAGCGGCCGAGCGGACGCTCGGCCTTATCTGCGTCCCCATAGCGGACCGGTTGTTCGCTCGATGCAGTGGTCATGATCGTTCCTCTTCGAGCCTCCCGACAGGCATGGAGCGCCGAAATCGGCCGCCTTGCGGAGAAGGGACGCTCCTTATTTCAAATGCAGAGCATCCCGAAAAGGATGTCCTATCGCCGCCCCCTTGGCGGCCTTGTCCCGGCCATTTTGCGGGCCTGCCGGTTGTCACGGCGGCCTGCCTTGTGGAACGAGCGCACTGCCGTCGGCATGTTGCGTCCTTCGCTTATCATCTCGAAGCGAAGCGCGCCGGCGAGCGGGATCGCTTCGGCAAGCTTTACGGTGACATCGTCTCCGAGACGGTACCCCAGCCCGGTCCTCTCACCCGACAGCGCCTGATGCGCCTCATCGTAGATGAAGTAGTCCGTGCCGAGCGTAGATATAGGTACGAAGCCGTCGGCTCCATAGTCGGGGAGGGCGACAAATAGTCCCGATTTCGTGACGCCCGATACGCGCCCCTTGAACTCTTCCCCGACACGCGTGCTGAGATGATGGGCGACCAGCCGGTCGACCGTCTCGCGCTCCGCGGCCATTGCTCGGCGCTCGAAGGTGGAGATTTCGGCGGCGATGTCGTCGAGCGCGGCCTCTTCCTGCGGTGTGATGCCGCCTTCGCCGAGACCGAGCGAGCCGACCAGCGCACGATGAACGATCAGGTCCGCATAGCGGCGGATCGGCGAGGTGAAATGCGCATATTTCATCAGGTTCAGCCCGAAATGGCCGATATTTTCGGGGCTGTAGATCGCCTGGCTCTGCGAGCGCAGGACCATCTCGTTGACCATCGTCTGATGCGGCGTGTTCTCGGCTTTTGCCAGGATGCCGTTGAAGTTGTTCGCCCGCACATTGCCGCCCTTAGCAAGCGAGATGCCGAGCGTTGCCAGAAATTCGCGCAGGACCTCCTGCTTGGCGAGGGTCGGGCCGTCGTGGACGCGATAGATCAGCACCTGGCGCTTCTTCTCGAGCGTTTCGGCCGCGCAAACATTGGCCTGGATCATCATTTCTTCGATGAGCTTGTGCGCGTCGAGCCGCGGCGGCACGACGACGCGGTCCACCGTTCCGTCCGGCTTCAGCAGGATCTTGCGCTCGGGCATGTCGAGTTCGAGCGGCTGGCGCCTCTCACGGCCGCGCCTTATCACTTCGTAGGCGTGCCAGAGCGGCTTCAGGATTGGCTCCAGCATCGGCCCGGTCTTGTCGTCTGGCTTGCCGTCGATCGCCGCCTGCGCGTTGCTGTAGGAAAGCTTCGCCGCACTTTTCATCATGATGCGGTGGAACGTATGCCCGGCCTTGCGGCCTTCCTTCGAAAAGACCATGCGCACGGCAAGCGCCGGCCGGTCGACGCCTTCCTTCAGCGAGCAGAGATCGTTGGAGATGCGCTCCGGCAGCATCGGCACGACGCGATCGGGGAAATAGACCGAATTGCCGCGCTTCAGCGCTTCGCGGTCGAGCGCCGAATTGGACCTCACATAGTAGGAGACATCGGCGATCGCTACGGTGATGATCACGCCGCCCGGGTTGTCGGGGGAAGGGTCCGGTTCGGCATAGACCGCGTCGTCGTGATCCTTCGCATCGGCCGGGTCGATGGTGATCAGCGGCACGTCGCGCCAATCCTCGCGATGCGACATCGTCGCGGGCCTGGCCGCATCGGCTTCGTCGATTACCGGCTGCGGAAAGACATGCGGAATGCCGTGCGCGTGGATCGCGATCATCGAGATCGCCTTTTCCGAGGCGACGGAACCGACGACCGACAGCACCTTTGCGCGCGGCAGGCCGAAGCGTCCGAGGCGCGCGATCTCGACTTCGACGAGGTCGCCGTCCTTGGCGTCGCCGGTATAGTCCGGATCGATCAGCATTTCTTCGCCGCGCCGTTCGATCGGCAGCAGCCGTCCGGCGCCGCCGGGGGCGGTGCGGAAAACACCCATGGTCGCGCCGCGGCGCTTGTCGATGATCTTGATGATGCGCGCGGTATAGGCCGGTCCGCCGCGGTCAGCCGCCGGGAAAATCTTCGCCACGACGCGGTCGCCCATCCCGGCAACGGGTGTCTTTCCCTTGCCCTGACGTCCGGCAGGCGACGTCTGGCGGATCGCGACGGCAGGCGCAACGCCCTGATCCTCCGGCCATTCCGCCGGCCGGGCGATCAGTTCGCCGTCCTTGTCGCGTGTGGTGATGTCGAGAACGGTTACGGGCGGCAGTGCGCCCGGCCGGATCAGCGACTTCCGTGTCTTCTGCAGCATGCCTTCCTGTTCGAGGTCCCGTAGCATGTGCTTGAGTTCGACACGGCTGTCGCCCTTGAGGCCGAAGGCCTTGGCGAGCTCGCGTTTGGACGCCTTTTGTGGATGTTCGGCGATGAAGCGCAAAATGACTTCCCGCGACGGCAATGCGCCGTGCACGATGTTTAGCGGTTCGACGGGAGCGGCATCGCGGCTCGCGCGGCCGATCTTCCCCGGGCGCTTGCCCATGGTCTTCGTTCTTTCGCGCGGATTCCTGCTCACTCTCAGCTCTTCTTCGTTTTCGCGGGCGATTTCGCTTTCGCAGCGGCTTTAGCCTTGGGCTTGGCGGCGCTTTTCATCGCCTTGCCTTCGGAAGCGGCAGCCTTTGCCTTCGGTTTTGCTCTGCCCTTGGCCGCCGGCGCCTTGCTGGCCTTGGCCGCGATCAGGGCCAGCGCCTCCTCGACCGTGATTGCCTGCGGATCCTTGCCCCTCGGCAGCGTGGCGTTCACCTTGCCCCAGCTCACATAGGGACCATACTTGCCGTCACGAACGATGATTGCGCCGCCATCCGGATGCTCGCCCAACTCCTTGAGAGCCGCCGGTGTTCCACGCCCGCGGCCGCCCGGAGCCTTGTTCGCCTTCTCGGCAATCAGCGTTACCGCACGGTTGAGACCGATCGAAAACACGTCCTCGACGCTTTCCAGATTGGCATAGCCGCCGTCATGCAGCAGGAATGGCCCGTAGCGCCCGATACCGGAGGAGATCATCTTGCCGGTTTCCGGGTGCTTGCCGATGTCACGCGGCAGCGAGATCAGCGCCATCGCCTTCTCGTAGTCGATGTCTTCCGGCTTCCAGCCCTTCGGCAGCGAAGCGCGCTTGGCATCCTTGCCGTCGCCGCGCTGGATGTAAGGGCCGAAGCGGCCGGAGCGCAGCGTCAGCTCCTCGCCGGTCACCGGATCGGCGCCGAGGTTCTTCGGTTCGTTTTGTGCCCCACCTTCGGCTTCTGCGCCGTTTTCCGAGGTGAGCTGGCGGGTGTAGTTGCATTCCGGATAGTTCGAGCAGCCGACGAAGGCGCCGTATTTGCCGAGCTTCAGCGACAGGTTGCCGGTACCGCAGACCTGGCAGATGCGCGGATCGCTACCGTCCTCCCGCTTCGGGAAGACGAGCGGCGCCAGCTGTTCGTTCAGAGAGTCGAGCACATTGGTGACGCGCAGTTCCTTTGTATCCTCGATCTGCGAGAAGAAATCCTTCCAGAAATCGCGAAGCACCTGTTTCCAGTTGAGCTCGCCTGCCGAGATCCGGTCGAGCTTCTCTTCAAGGTCTGCGGTGAAATCGTATTCGACATATTTGGTGAAGAAGCTCTCGAGGAACGCCGTCACCAGCCGTCCCTTGGAATGGGGGATCAGCTTGCGCTTGTCGATCGTCACATATTCGCGGTCGCGGAGCGTTGCGAGCGTCGCGGCATAGGTGGAGGGACGGCCGATGCCGAGCTCTTCCATCTTCTTGATCAGTGTCGCTTCCGAATAGCGCGGCGGCGGTTCGGTGAAGTGCTGCGTCGAGTTGATTTTCTGCTTTGCGAGGTTCTCGCGCGCATTGATCTCCGGCAGGCGGCCGCCTTCGTCGCTCTCGTCGCTCTGTTCGCCGTCTTCCTTCTGGTCGGTGTAAGCGGCAATGAAGCCGTCAAACCGGATGACGGATCCGACGGCGCGCAGGCCAGCCTTCTGGCCATTGTTGTCAGCAATGATTTCGGCCGTCGTGCGCTCGATTTCGGCCGAGGCCATCTGGCTCGCAATGCCGCGCTTCCAGATCAGGTCGTAGAGCTTGATCTGATCGGCATCGAGGAATTTCCGCACACGGTCAGGCGAACGGTAGAAATCCGTCGGACGGATTGCTTCGTGCGCTTCCTGGGCGTTCTTCGCCTTGGTGGAATAGAAACGGGCCTTCTCCGGCATGTAGCTCTCGCCGAACTGATCGACGATGGCGCGTCGCGCCGCATCGATCGCCTCGGGTGCCATCTGCACGCCATCGGTACGCATATAAGTGATGAGACCGACCGTCTCGCCGCCGATATCAACACCCTCGTAGAGTCTCTGGGCGATCTGCATCGTGCGCGATGCGGAGAAACCAAGCTTGGAGGAGGCCGCCTGCTGCAGCGTCGAAGTCGTGAACGGCGGTCCCGGGTTGCGCTTGACGGGCTTTGCCTCGACGCTGTCGACGACATAGGCTGCACCCTCGAGCAGGGATTTCAGCTTGGCGGCGTCTTCGCCATTGGCGATCGATCGCGCCTGCAACCGTTTGCCATTGGCTGCAACCAGCTTGGCCTCGAATTCATCCCCGCGCGGCGTCTTCAGGAGGGCCGAGATGTTCCAGTATTCTTCCGAGATGAAGCGCTCGATCTCGGTTTCGCGGTCGCAGACGAGACGCAGCGCAACCGATTGCACGCGACCGGCCGAACGGGCGCCCGGCAATTTGCGCCAGAGAACCGGCGAAAGATTGAAGCCGACGAGGTAATCCAGCGCGCGGCGTGCGAGATAGGCATCGACCAGCGGTACGTCGATGTCCCGGGGCTCGGCCATCGCGTCCAGAACCGCCTTCTTGGTGATGGCGTTGAAGACGACGCGCTTCACCGACTTGCCGTTGAGCAAGCGCTTCTTGTTCAGGACGTCGAGCACGTGCCAGGAGATCGCTTCACCTTCGCGATCCGGGTCGGTCGCGAGGATGAGCCCGTCGGAAGACTTCACCGCGTCTGCGATATCCTTCATGCGCTTGGCCGAGGCGCTGTCGACCTCCCAAAGCATTTCGAAGTCCTGGTCAGGAAGAACAGAGCCGTCCTTGGCAGGCAGATCGCGCACATGGCCGAAGGAGGCGAGCACCTTGTATCCGGAGCCCAGATACTTGTTGATCGTCTTGGCCTTGGCAGGCGATTCCACCACTACAACATTCATCATGATTCTCTAAAAAACTACCGCGCCCGGCGAGGAGAAGAGCGTAATACTTGCCGCTCGAAGAATACCGGCCCTCCGACATGGACAGGGAAATCGTTCCGGTCAAGGGGTTTGCTGAATTTAGGCGTTACATCCAGTGCAACCAAAGAGAGATTAAGAACGCATTGCAATTTGCGGTGCCCGTTTTTCAAGTGCGGCCAGGGTTCTTGCAAGCAGCGGTCCGAAATCGTCCAGAGACCACCCTCATGGGGCCCAAGGTTGAAAGGAAGAACAGCGATGGATCGGCCCCGCGGGGAAAAATCGCACCCATCCGCCAAATGTCGCCGAAAAGGAAGAGGTGGATCATGCCGTGCTGTCTGATCGAGATGGCCTATGTCGAGGCCGAGCCTCACGAACCGCATGTAGGAAGCTCAATCGCCCATCGCAAGGCAGACGAGGCAGCCGGCATGCCGGTGCAGCCTTGCGCCGATATCAAGCTCAAGCAGAAACGCGATAATCGCCGAGGCGGAGAGCCCGGCGTGCCGGGTGATCGTATCGATCTGGACTGGCCTCGGCCCCAGCGCATCGGCAATCCTGGCGCGCTCGAAAACATCGGGTGGCACCATGTCCCTTCCGCCAGCGGGGCACTTTCGATCTGTCTCACGTCGACGAAGGGGCGCCGAATTTGCACCAGTTCCAGTTCCCGATATGCCTCGGCTTCGGCGCGCGTCGCACCGCCGCGCGACGAGAGCACCGAGCGCGGTTTGCTCCAGCCGAAATGATTGATGAGGTCGCGGAAGGTGGGCGGGCATTGTCGGAGCGATCAGCCGCAGCCAGGCAATCCGTGCCTTTTCGTCAGCGCAATTCCCTTCGGCCTTGCCCTTGCCGCGGCCATCTTATCCCTTTGCCCCGATCTTGCTCTCCGTCCCACTCATGAGGCGGGAAATGTTGGCTTTGTGCTTGTAATAGGAGATGGCCGACATCACCGCCATGACCGCTGCAACCTTCTCGGCCCCCAGTAGCCACAATGCAACCGGGATGACAAGCATCGCGACCAGCGCCGACAGCGAGGAGTAACGGGTCGTAAAGGCAACCGCGAGCCATACGGCGCCGAAAAGCAAAACCATGACCGGCGCGACGCCAAGCAGCGTGCCGATATAGGTAGCAACGCCTTTGCCGCCCTTAAAGCCAATCCAGACTGGGAAGAGGTGGCCGATGAAGGCGAAGAAGCCGGCAATGATGCCCGCTTCCCCGCCAAGGAAATATCCGACGATCCAGGCTGCGGCCGACGCCTTCAGCGCATCGAGCAACAGGGTCGCAGCCGCAAGCTTCTTGTTGCCGGTGCGCAGCACATTGGTCGCGCCGATATTGCCGGAGCCGATGCTGCGCACATCGCCGAGCCCCGCCGCCTGCGTCAGGATAAGGCCGAAGGGGATTGAGCCCAGCAGGTAGCCCATGGCGGCCGCCGCAAGCGCCAGCGGCGGTGTGATCTGCCAGGTCATCATGTCAGAGACCATTTACTCCATCCCTTTCGTCCAATGGACTTACCCCTCATCCTGACCACTCCTCGCAAACGGGGCGAGGCAACCTGCACAGCGCGCCCTTCGCGAAGGACGAAATGCCGCCGCGAGTCACTTTCACCACGCCTGCGGGGAGAAGGTGCCCGGCAAGGCGGATGAGGGGCACTCCCACTTTATTCCAATCCGTAAACCAGCTTCCCCGCGACATAGGTCGCGACAGCCCGTCCGCTGAAGCGCGCATCCTCGAAAGGCGTATTCTTCGAGCGCGAGAGAAGCATGTCTTCCGAGACAAGCCAAGGCTCGTCGAGATCGATCAGCGCGATATCGGCTTTGGCACCCGGCTTTAGCGTGCCGGCTTTCAGGCCGAAGATCTGCGCAGGGCGCGTCGACATCGCGTCGATCAGCCGCATCAGACTCACCTGGCCGCTGTGGTGGAGGCGCAGGGCCGCTGCAAGCATCGTCTCAAGACCCACTGCGCCATCAGCCGCTTCGCCGAAAGGCAGCCGTTTGGTATCGACATCCTGCGGATCATGCGAAGAAACGATGATGTCGATTGCGCCTCTCGCCAGCGCATCCACCATCGCCACGCGGTCGCCTTCGGAGCGCAGCGGCGGATAGAGTTTGAAGAAGGTACGGTACTCGCCGATGTCGTTTTCGTTAAGCGCCAGGTTGTTGATCGAGATGCCGCAGGTCACCTTGGCGCCGCGGCTCTTCGCAAGCTCGATCGCCTCGACCGATTCCGGTACCGAGATCATCGCCGCATGATACGTGCCGCGTGTCAGCTGTGCGATGCGGAGGTCTCGTTCAAGAGGAATGAGCTCCGCTTCCTTCGGAATGCCCCCGAGACCGAGCCAGCTGGCAAGCAATCCTTCATGCATGACGCCGGTGGCGCCGAGATATTTGTCGCGGGTCTCGCAGGAGATGACAGCGCCGAATTCCCGCGCATAGGTCATCACCCGCCGCATCACCTGCGTGTCGTGAACGCTGGAACGACCATCCGTGAAGGCGACGGCTCCGGCTTCCATCAGCAGGCCGATCTCGGTCATCTCCTCGCCGGCCAGATGTTTGGTGATCGCCGCAGCCGGATAGATGTTGACGAGCGCCGTGTCCCTCGCTGTTTTCTTGACGAATTCGACCAGCGCGATGTCATCGATGACAGGATCGGTGTCTGGCATCATGATGATCGAGGTGACGCCTCCGGCCGCCGCCGCCCGGCTCGCCGAAGCGATCGTCTCGCGGTGTTCGGCGCCCGGCTCGCCGATATTGACGCATGCATCGACCAGGCCAGGCGTTGCGACGAGACCGCTGCAGTCGCGAACCGTGGCACCCTCCGGCGCCCCCTGGTTCTGCGCATCCTTTCCGGCTGCCGCAATCATGCCGTCCTTGACGATGATCGTGCCGATCTCATCGAGATTGCGCGAAGGATCGATAATGCGAACATTCTTGAGAACGATCGAGTTCATCATGCCCGCGGCCCCCGGTTCTGAGACACAAGCAAAGTCTCCATCACCGCCATGCGCACCGCGACCCCCATTTCCACCTGTTCGGCAATCACGCTCTGCGGTCCATCCGCCACCTCGGATGAGATCTCCACCCCGCGGTTCATCGGCCCCGGATGCATCACCAGCGCGTCGTCCTTGGCAGCTTTCAGAGTTTCCGCATCAAGCCCATAGAAATGGAAATATTCCCGCACCGAAGGCACGAAGGCGCCGGACATCCGCTCGCGCTGGAGGCGCAGCATCATAACCACCTCGGCGTCCTTCAGCCCTTCCTTCATCGAGTGGAAGACCTCGACGCCCATCTCCGCGATGCCGGCTGGAAGCAGCGTCGCCGGTGCGACGACACGGACCCGCGCGCCCATGGCATTCAGAAGCAGGATGTTCGAGCGCGCCACCCGCGAATGGAGCACGTCGCCGCAGATCGCCACGATGATGCGCGACAGCCTGCCCTTGGCGCGGCGGATCGTCAGCGCGTCGAGCAGCGCTTGCGTCGGATGCTCGTGCTGGCCGTCGCCGGCATTGACCACCGAGCAGGAGACCTTTTGCGCCAGGAGTGCGGCGGCACCGGCGCTCGAATGGCGGATCACCAGCACGTCCGGGCGCATCGCATTCAGCGTCATCGCCGTATCGATCAGCGTTTCGCCCTTCTTCACCGAGGAATTGCCGACCGACATATTCATGACGTCGGCGCCAAGGCGCTTTCCGGCGAGTTCGAAGGAGGCTTGCGTCCGTGTCGAGGCTTCGAAGAAGAGGTTGATTTGCGTCAGGCCGCGAAGGGTCGATGTCTTCTTCTCGCGCTGCCGGCTGATCTTGACGGCCTCATCCGCCTTGTCGAGCAGGTAGGTGATATCCTGCTCCGTGAGGCCTTTTATGCCGATGAGGTGGCGGTGGGGAAAGAAGACCATGAACCTGCCTCTTGCTGTGTCACGCGCTCTATAATGAGTGGCGCGGTGAGGGGCAAGCATGTGCTGCCGACAAAGGCTTACGTCCCCATGCAATTTTGTCGTAAATCGGCTAGAGCTGAAGCGGGAAAGCTCGAACTTCCGCTTTCCCTTTGCCGGTCTCTTGCACTAGAAGCGAACCATGACATCCGCTGAAGAAAAACTTGCCGAGCTGAACCAGCCAAGTCTCTGGTCCGGCATCAATGCCTACCGGTCCGATCCGCTGATCGTCGACTTGACGGCGGCGCTGCCGCGCGGCACGCGCGAGGACCTGGAAAACATGGGCCGCTACGTGACCTCGCCGGAGGCACAGGAGCTGGCGCGCATGGCAAACCAGGGTACGCCGCAGCTTCGCACCCATGGCCCGCGCGGCGAGCGTCTGGATGTCGTCGAGTTTCACCCGGCATGGCATGCACTGATGCGCCGCTCGATGTCCGTCGGCCTGCATTCCTCAGTCTGGGATCCACAGGCCGATGCCGACGCCAAGGATCAGGCGCACAAGATCCGTGCGGCCCGCTTTTACCTGACTGCCCAGCTCGAATCCGGCCACCTTTGCCCGCTGACGATGACGAGCGCTTCGGTGGCAGCACTCTCCGCTTCGCCTGCCGTGCAGAAGGATTGGGCGCCGAAGATCCTCTCGCGCAAATATGATTCGTCGAACAAGCCAGCCATGCAGAAATCTGCCGTGACGATCGGCATGGGCATGACGGAAAAGCAGGGCGGCACCGACGTTCGCTCCAACAAGAGCACGGCCGAAAAGGTCAGCGAAGGCATTTACCGCCTGTCGGGCCACAAATGGTTCATGTCGGCGCCGATGAGCGATGCCTTCATCATGCTGGCGCAGACGAAGGAAGGCATGGGCTGCTTCCTGGTTCCGCGCCTGCTGGAAGACGGTTCGGCCAATGGCCTGCGATTCCAGCGCCTCAAGGACAAGGTCGGCAACCGCTCGAACGCCTCCTCCGAAGTCGAGTTCAGCGACACCTTCGGCTTCCTGCTTGGCGGCGCGGATGCAGGCATCCGCACGATCCTCGACATGGTGACGTTGACGCGTCTTGACTGCGCGCTTGCCTCGTCTGGTATCATGCGTGCCTCGCTTGCCGAAGCCGTGCACCACACCCGCGGCCGCACCGTCTTCGGAAAGATGCTCGTCAACCAGCCGATCATGACCCGCGTGCTGGCCGATATGGCGCTCGACGTCGCGGCCGCAACGGCTCTGTCCTTCCGCCTCGCTGATGCTTTCGACAAGGCCCGCGGCAATGCGGAAGAGGCTGCCTACGCCCGCGTCATGACGCCGGTTGCGAAATACTGGTGCTGCAAGATCGCGCCGGCGCTGATCTATGAGGCAATGGAATGCATCGGCGGCAGCGGCTACATCGAGGAACGCCCGATCGCCCGCCACTACCGTGAAGCCCCGGTCAACGCCATCTGGGAAGGCTCGGGCAACGTGATGGCGCTCGATGTGCTGCGTGTGCTGACGCGCGGCAAGGATCTCTTCGAAACGGTGTTCACCGGCCTTGCCCGCGATCTCGGCCCGGCCGGCAAGAAGACGATCGACGTCCTTCGCGCCGCAATGGCGCTTTGCGAACGGGACGAGGGCGCGGCCCGTCTGCTGGTTGAACAGCTTGCGCTCGCCGCCGCTGCTGCCGAACTCTACCGCCTCGGTGCCGGCCGCATCGCCGACGCCTTCATCGAGACGCGCCTCGCAGGCGGCTGGCGCGCGACCTACGGCATGCTCGATTCCCGCTTCGACGCGACCTATATCGTGGACCTGCTCTATCCGCCGGCAGGTTAGGGCAAGATAACAGCCTGGGGTACTTGCGCATGGGTTTGAAATCTCGATCGTGAGGCAGCAGGCCGTGACCGCTGCCACAGTTCGTCCATGGCCTTGCGCTGTGCCCGGCGCTGGATGATCTTGCAGGGCTTCCTCGATGGTTCCTTTCTTCGTCGGCAAGCCTTTGAGGCGCATTGCCTGTTCCCTCCGCTCGTCGTCGGTGTCCACATTGGTTTGCATGTTGGCCGCATGTGTATCTTTGGCCGGATTACGCATTCGTCCATTTCAAACAATATCCCCAGGCTTTCCGAGGCCTGCCCATTGTCGGCAAGCAAAGGGTTGGCTACTCACCGCATAGTGACAGGCTGGGCGATCCGATATGTTGAATGAATGCGCGGTTCTTGAAGCTCTTCCGCAGGCTGCAAGCGAAGCCGATAAGCGCGTCCGCGACCGCGGTGCGACCGAAAAGGCGATCCTCAGGGCGGCCAAGGCGCTGCTCTCGGAAGAGGGGTTCCAGAATTTCGGCATTAACGCGGTTGCCCGCCGGGCCGGATGCGACAAGCAGCTGATCTATCGCTATTATGGCGGCCTGGACGGCCTTGTCGAAGCGATCGGCTCCGATCTCGGCACCTGGGTCAGGGACCGCATTCCGGAAGATACCGGCGGCATGTTTCTGCTCACCTACGGCGATCTCATGGAGCGGCTGGCGTTGCTTTTCCTCCAGGCGCTTCGCGATGACCCGCTGATGCGCCGCATCGTCGCCTGGGAAGTCTCGGAGAATACGGAGCAGGTGAGGCGGCTGGCCGAATCCCGCTCGAAGGCGCTGTCGCAATGGCTGGAGCGCATGAAGGGCTCGCTGGCGCCGCCGAAGGGCGTCGATGCCGCCGCCGTCAACGCAATTCTCATTGCCGCGATTCAGCACCTCGTGCTCTCGGCTTCGGCAGGCGGCCAGTGTGTGGGGCTTGCGCTGAAGACCCCCAAGGATTGGGAAAAAGCCGCAACCGCTTTGAAGCGCATCGTTCGCGGCGTTTACGGCTGACGCGGCTTCGTGTCATCCACAGGCGGCGGCTCGCCCGTTAACCTTAACGAATGGTTTACATTGCACCCTGCGGGTTAACGCGACAGGGTATCCGCAGTCTAAAACTTAGCTGTCGGAATCATGGGAACCAAAGCTGCCAAAGCCATGCTGCTCTTTGCCGCGATGATGTTTTTCGCGGTGCTTGCGCTGGATATCGCCGTGCCTGCACTGGTTTTGAGCGTCATGGCATTGTCGACATGGGCGGTCACTCCCGACGCGTCTTTGAGCCGGCAGGAAGGGGAGGCAGCATGAAGTGGTTCCTGGTCTTCTGGTTGGGACCGATCGCCTTTCTGGGCGGCTGGTACTGGCTTTCCTACTACGACATGAACTTCGGCATCTTCATGCTGACGCGCCAGGTTCATGACCTGACCTTCCAGATTTACGGCGATGTGCTCGGCGTACCGCCAGAAACCATTCCGCCGCTTGTCGCGCGCGCGATCGCTGTCGACAGCCTCGTCGTCTTCGCCATCATAGGCTTTCGCAAGCGCAGCAAGCTCATTGCCTGGTGGAAGGCGCGTCAGGCCTCGAAATCGTCCGATCTGGCGAGCAGCGAGAGCCTGTCCAGCGCCCCCTGAAGAATGAAGCTGGCGGCGGCCGAATCGATCCGCCCGGCACGTTTGGCGCGCGACACATCCATCTCGATCAGCGCCCGTTCCGCCGCAACCGTGGAAAGCCGCTCGTCCCAATAGACAAAAGGCAGGGCCGTCTTTTGCTCCATGTTGCGCACGAAGGCTCTCGTCGCCTGAACGCGCGGACCGGCCGAGCCATCCATGTTCATCGGCAGCCCGATGACGAAACCGGAGACTTTTTCCTTCGCGGCAAAAGCAAGTAGCACTTCGGCGTCAATCGTGAACTTCTGCCGTTTGATGACCGGCCGCGGCGTTGCGAAGCGCCGCCCGAGATCGGACATCGCAAGGCCGATCGTCTTTGTGCCAAGATCAAGTCCGGCGATCGCCTGTCCGGACCGCAACACAGCCGCCAGTTCCTCGATCGTCAGCACCGTCATCGTCGTTCATCCCGTCAAAAGAAATTGAAGCATTGGCCGCTTTTCTTTGTGGCCATACCGGATATGTCCTTAGCATCCAATTCCGCTTTTGCATCACGTATTAAGGAGCGATTCCATGAAGATCACCTGGCTCGGCCATTCCGCCTTCCGCATCGAGACGAATGCGGCAAAGATACTGATTGATCCGTTTCTCACCCACAACCCGTCCTTCGCCGGTCAGGACATTAAGCAGGTTGCAAGCGGCATCACCCATATCCTCCTGACGCACGGCCATGGCGACCATGTCGGCGATACCATTTCGCTTGCCCGCGAGACGGGGGCCGTTGTGCTCGCCAATGCAGATCTCGCCGCCTGGCTCGGCTCCAAAGGCGTCGAGAGGATCGAGATGGGAAACACGGGCGGCACGGTTTCGCTCGGAAGTTTCACCGCCACCTTCACCAACGCGCTCCACTCCTCCGCCCAGATTACCGAGGACGGCGTCTCCCATGCGCTCGGCAATCCGAATGGCCTGATGCTGCACTTCGACGACGAGGCAAGCCTGCTCCACATGGGCGATACCGACATCTTCTCCGACATGGCGCTCCTCAATGAACTGCACCAGCCGGACATCGGCATCGTGCCGATCGGCGACCGCTTCACCATGGGCGGTGCCGTCGCAGCACTCGCCTGCCGGCGTTACTTCAATTTCAAGACCGCAATCCCCTGCCACTACGGCACCTTCCCGATCATCGACCAGACGCCGGATAAATTCGTCTCCGGAATGGAAGGCTCGAAGACGCAGGTGAAGGCGCCGAAGCAGGGCGAGACGCTGTCCATCTGAGCAAAACGCCGTTGCACTGGGCGGATATGGCCTTTATAGCGGGTGGGAAATTTCCCATTCGGAGAATGCCATGTCCGTCGATCTTGCCACCGTTAAGCGCGTCGCGCACCTTGCCCGTATTGCCGTTTCGCAAGAAGAGGCAAATCGCATGGTCGGCGAGCTGAATGGCATCCTCGGTTTCGTCGAACAGCTTTCCGAGGTGAATGTCGAAGGCGTCGAGCCGATGACCTCTGTCACGCCGATGGCGATGAAAAAGCGGAAGGACGAGGTCACCGACGGCAGCAAGGCCGAGGACATCGTCGCCAATGCGCCGGTCAGCGACCACAATTTCTTCCTGGTGCCGAAAGTCGTCGAATAAGCCCAGCGCTTTTTCCGACCACGTTGCCAATTCAAAAATCCGAGCGAACACGATGAGCGAACTCACCAGCCTGACCATTGCCGAATCCCGCGAAAAGCTGCGCGCCAAGGAGATCACCGCAACCGAACTGACGGAAGCCTATATTTCGGCTATCGATGCGGCCAACGACCGGCTGAACGCCTATATCAAAGTCACGCCCGATCTCGCCCGCGTCATGGCAAAGAAATCCGACGAGCGCATCGCCGCAGGCCAGGCCGGCGATCTCGAAGGAATCCCCCTCGGCATCAAGGACCTCTTTGCGACCGTTGGCGTCCACACCCAGGCCTGCAGCCACATCCTCGACGGCTTCGAGCCGCGCTACGAATCGACCGTCACCCAGAACCTTTGGGACGACGGCGCCGTCATGCTCGGCAAGCTGAACATGGACGAGTTCGCCATGGGCTCCTCCAACGAGACCTCGCACTACGGCGCGGTCATCAATCCGTGGCGTGCGGCGGGCTCGAACCAGCAGCTCGTTCCGGGCGGCTCTTCCGGCGGCTCGGCGGCGGCGGTTGCTGCCCATCTTTGCGCCGGCGCCACCGCCACCGATACCGGCGGTTCGATCCGCCAGCCGGCCGCCTTTACCGGCACCGTCGGCATCAAGCCGACCTATGGCCGCTGCTCGCGCTGGGGCACGGTCGCCTTCGCATCCTCGCTCGATCAGGCCGGCCCGATCGCCCGCGACGTGCGCGATGCCGCGATCCTGTTGAAGTCGATGGCAAGTGTCGATGCGAAGGATACGACCTCCGTCGACCTGCCGGTGCCGGATTACGAAGCCTCGCTCGGCAAGTCGCTGAAGGGCATGAAGATTGGCATTCCAAACGAATACCGCGTCGACGGAATGCCCGAAGAAATCGAGACCCTCTGGCAGCAGGGCGTCGCCTGGCTGAAGGACGCCGGCGCCGAGATCGTCAACATCTCGCTGCCGCATACCAAATACGCGCTGCCGGCCTATTACATCGTGGCTCCGGCCGAAGCCTCCTCGAACCTCGCCCGCTACGACGGCGTGCGCTACGGCTTGCGCGTCGACGGCAAGGATATCGTCGACATGTACGAGAAGACCCGCGCCGCGGGCTTCGGCAACGAAGTCAAACGCCGCATCATGATCGGCACCTACGTGCTGTCGGCCGGCTACTACGACGCCTATTACCTGCGCGCCCAGAAGGTCCGCACGCTGATCAAGCGGGACTTCGAACTCGCCTTCGACGCCGGCGTCGACGCTATCCTGACGCCCGCCACCCCGTCCTCGGCCTTCGGCATCGCCGACGAGAACCTCGCCTCCGACCCGGTCAAGATGTACTTGAACGACATCTTCACCGTGACGGTCAACATGGCAGGCCTCCCGGGCATCGCCGTGCCTGCCGGCCTCGACCACAAAGGTCTGCCGCTCGGCCTCCAGCTCATCGGCAAGCCCTTCGATGAAGAGACCCTCTTCAAGACCGCGCATGTCATCGAACAGGCCGCGGGCAAGTTCACGCCGGCGAAGTGGTGGTAACGGGCTCATCATCTGCAAAGTGACGGCTTCCGATAAGATGCATCTTGAGAGGTGCTCAGTCGTCAACAGCTGCGGCGCGAGGAGGCGTCATGGACAAGACAGATCTCGCGCCGTTGATCCAGGCATTCGACCGTCTCGCGGCCGGCGGTTTTCACATGGGCGCAGACTGGCAGGCCGTGCATGAAATCTGCCAGGCGAACGAGGGTGAAAAGCCCTTCGACTGGGGTCATGCCCTTTGCCATCGCATCGAAGGCGACGACTGGAATGCTGATTACTGGTACCGACGCGCGGGTAAGAGGCGCGCAGCCGGTACCGTGGCCAAAGAGTGGTCGGCGATGAGGGCCGAGCTTTCGGCGCAGCTCTAACATCGCCCCCAAGGCCACGCGCCGATCACGACATGCGGCTTGGATGGTGCTGCGAAACTATCGATTATCCTGCTCGGCTCTTACCAGCACCAAACCGCGCTCCGTGATGCGGTAGGGCTTACCGCTCGAAGATTTGATCGCCTTCTTCTGTTTGAGTTTGCGGAAGGTGATCAGGTCAAGGCCGGAGAATACCCAGCCTTCGCGGGTATAGAGCTGCAGTTTTTCGATCTTTTTCCTTTCGTCGCGTGTGATTTCGATGCGGCCGCCCTGGGCCAATAGGTGCAGAATGCGCTGCTCCGTGCGGGAAATGTCCATTTGAATGTTGATCCGGTCTTCGCGCCGAAAAAGCGCGTAAAAAAACGATCCGGCGTCAAAGGCGAGCGCCGGGGCTTCGTTTTTTTCTGGCCCATGCGCGCAAGCAGGCTTGCAGGCAGGGCCTTTAGCGGGTCTGAGAGTGGCTCAACATAAGGACTTGGTAGCTCGCCTCGAACAGGAGGTCAAGCAGGCGCCGGGCTTGCGAAAATCGGCTGATAACGATGGCGCGAGCGCGCAAATCATTGGAAAACCCACCGATTCGGTGTTCTACTGAAAGCGTTGAGCGGAGGTGCCATTGATCCACATTCGCAATGCCCGCGAGGGCGAAGCGGACCTTTTGAGTGAGATCGGCCTCAGAGCCTGGCAAAAGGCGATGACGGCAATGGGCGAGTCGGACGCGCTGCTGGATGCGGCGCGCAGTGCTTTCGTCAATTTTACGCAAGGCACATGGTTGACGATCACGGTGATCGAGCTCAACGGTATTGTTGCCGGCTGGGCGGCGCGCGAACACCTGGACGAGACAATATCCGATTTCTGGATCGATCCGGCCTATACCCGCCAGGGCCTCGGCTCTGCGCTTCTGGAAGAGATCGAAAAGGACATTGCCGAGCAGGGTTTCGCGAAGGCGGCAATGCAGACGCATTCGGGAAATACCGAGGCGATCAGCTTTTTCCAGAAACACGGTTACGCCATCCACTGGCTTTCAATCGCCTATAATCCGAAGCTCGACCGCGACGTACCATCGGTCGGATTGGCGAAGGACCTGGAAACCGAGGGCGACGGCATTTACGGGCCTGGCTCTAGCTTCTGACTGACGTGCCGAAAGCCTTGCACCGGCAGACCATTTCCTTTACCTCACCAGTTGAAAAGAACAGCCTCCAAAGAGCATCAAATGACCATTGTCGACGTTCGCACGCCTGATCCGAAACGCTTCATTCCCGGCGCCACCGGCGATTGGGAAGTCATCATCGGCATGGAAGTCCATGCGCAGGTGCTGTCGAATGCGAAGCTCTTCTCCGGCGCCTCGACGGAATTCGGCAAGCCGCAAAATTCAAACGTCTCGCTCGTCGATGCCGCCATGCCCGGCATGCTGCCGGTCATCAACGAGGAATGCGTCAAGCAGGCGGTGCGCACCGGCCTCGGTCTGAAAGCTCAGATCAACAAACGTTCGGTCTTCGACCGCAAGAACTATTTCTATCCCGACCTGCCGCAGGGCTATCAGATCTCGCAGTACAAGGATCCGATCGTCGGCGAAGGCACGATCGTCATTTCGCTTGGTCCTGACCGCCAAGGCCAGTTCGAGGATATCGAGATCGGCATCGAGCGCCTGCATCTGGAACAGGATGCCGGCAAGTCGATGCACGACCAGCATGCGACGATGTCCTACGTCGACCTCAACCGCTCCGGCGTCGCGCTGATGGAAATCGTCTCGAAGCCCGATATGCGCTCGTCGGACGAGGCGAAGGCCTACATGACGAAACTCCGCTCGATCGTGCGATATCTCGGCACCTGCGACGGCAACATGGACGAAGGCTCGATGCGCGCCGACGTCAACGTCTCCGTTCGCCGCCCCGGCGAGCCCTTCGGCACGCGCTGCGAGATCAAGAACGTCAATTCCATCCGCTTCATCGGCCAGGCGATTGAATACGAAGCCCGCCGCCAGATCGGCATCCTGGAGGACGGCGGTACGATCGATCAGGAAACCCGCCTTTTCGACGCGAACAAGGGCGAAACGCGCTCCATGCGTTCCAAGGAAGAAGCGCATGATTATCGCTACTTCCCCGATCCGGACCTGCTGCCGCTCGAATTCGACGATGGCTTCATCAAGGATCTTGCAGCCCACCTGCCGGAGCTGCCGGATGACAAGAAGGAGCGCTTCGTCCGCGAACTCGGCCTTTCGGTCTACGACGCTTCGGTGCTGGTCTCCGAAAAGGCGATTGCCGATTATTTCGAGGCCGTGGCCGAAGGCCGCGACGGCAAGACGGCTGCAAACTGGGTCATCAACGACCTGCTCGGCGCCTTGAACAGGACCGGCAAGGACATCGAAGAGACGCCGGTTTCGCCGGCTCAGCTGGGCGCGATCATCGATCTCATTAAGGCCGAGACCATCTCCGGCAAGATCGCCAAGGACCTCTTCGAGATCGTGCTCAACGAAGGGGGCGATCCGGTTGAGATCGTCGAAGCCCGCGGCATGAAGCAGGTGACCGATACCGGCGCCATTGAAAAGGCCGTCGACGAGATCATCGCCGCCAACCCGGATCAGGTGGCCAAGGCTCAGGCAAAGCCGACGCTTGCCGGCTGGTTCGTCGGCCAGGTGATGAAGGCAACCGGCGGCAAGGCCAATCCGCAGGCCGTCCAGGCGCTCGTCAAGACCAAGCTCGGAATCGAGGAGTAGGGCCGTGTATTTCGTGCGCACGGCAAGCGAGCGGGACCTCGACAAGGTCCGCGCCCTGCTGGTCGAGGCGTTTCGTTCCGCCTATGCCGATCTCTATGGCGAGGCGAAGGTAAGCGAGCTGATCGCGCACCTGTTTTCTCCGGCAGCGCTCCAGGCGCGGCTGGCGAAGAAGAACGCGGAATTCCTCGTCGCCGACAACGGCAAGGCCGTGGGCGGCATTGGCTATGCCGCCATGTCGGACGAGAGGACGAAGACGGTTATGCTGCATTTGCTTTACGTGCGGCCGTCGCTGCATCGCCAAGGCATCGGACGACAAATCTTCGCCGAGCTCGAGACCTGCTTTCCGGATGCAGAGATCATGCGTCTGGAGGTCGAGCCAAGGAACGAAAAGGCGATTGCCTTCTATCACGCGCACGGTTTTACCGACGCCGGCCGCAACGAAAACGACGGACCGGGCCAATCGGGGATCGCGACGCTGGTCCTCGAAAAGCAGCTCGACACCCATTGAACCGGTAACGATGGCCAAAGTTGAGATCCGCAAGGCACGCGAAGGCGGCCTTTCAGATAGGTGGCGACATGCGCTGCAACGCAACTGGTGCGCAGATGATCGAATTGATGTCGGCGATGCAAAAGGCCGCGGCCTTTTGCATCTGCAATTGATCTCCAAAACCAAGCGCCGGATGCGCATCGTTTCTCCAAGCGCCTCAGTTTCAAGCCGTCGCATTTGGGCTTCAAGATGCCCCTGAAATGAGGTTTCGCCGATGGGAATCGCTGGACAATCCAGCGTTCCGGCGGCATAAGCGAAGAACGAATTCCAGTCCCGCTCGCCTTCGGCAAGCACAAGGAAAAGACATGAAGAACCTTCTTTTGCAAATCTTCACCTGGTGGAACGGCCAGACGCTGGGCACCCGTTTTGCGACCTGGCGTTTCGGCAAGCGCGTCGGTGAGGATGAATTCGGCAACGTCTACTATGAAGGCGGCATGTCCTCCTACGGCCTGCCGAAGCGCTGGGTGATCTACAAGGGATATGCCGAAGCCTCCGCCATCCCCCCGGGCTGGCACGGCTGGATGCACCACCGCACTGATGTTCCGCCGTCGAAGGAAAGCTACGTTGCCAAGGAATGGCAGAAGACGCACCGTCCGAACCTCACCGGCTCTGCGCAGGCGTACCGCCCGCCGGGCTCGCTTGCCGTTGCCGGCGAACGTCCGAGGGTGACCGGCGACTACGACGCCTGGACGCCCGGCAACTGATGTCGCTCTGCCAGGCGAGCCGTCCGGCCCCGCTTTTGGCCACAATTGACCTTTACCCGCAGGTTGGTCGCAGGAACTGCGGCCTTGATCTGAAATGCGCTGGAGACGGGTAGATATGACGCTTTTCACGCGGAATCATGTCCTGCGTGCTGCCGGGTTTGCCCTGGCGCTTGGTTCTTCCTTCTTGCCGCAGGCGGCGTCTGCCGCACGCATCGACAATCCCGTTGCCGTCTTCTCCGGCCTCGACAAAATTACCGGCCGCATCACCACCTTCGACGTCTATGTCAACGAGACCGTGCAGTTCGGCGCGCTTCAAGTCACGCCGAAGGCCTGCTATTCGCGCGACCAGGCGGAAGCCCAGAAGATCGACGGGTTCGTCGAAGTCGACGAGATCACCCTCGACCGAAAGATCCGGCGCATCTTCACCGGCTGGATGTTCGCAGACAGCCCCGGCCTCAACGCTGTGGAACACCCGATTTATGACGTCTGGCTGAAGGACTGCAAGGCGCAGTCCGAGGTGCCGGCGCCCGAAGGCGCGGCGAAGTAGCGTTCCATGTCATGAGCAGCGTCGTAGCCATCCTCGTCCGTCGAGGCTACGCCGTATGGGCTTCCGCCAGCACCGATATTTTCCAAGCGCCGACGCCGTGAGAAGCCGTCACCCTGAGGCGAGAGCGAAGCGACCCTCAAAGGGCGAGGGCGGGCGCGGGAAAGACGCTTGCCGCAGCCTCAAAACTTCAGGTGCGGTGAATCCATCGCCGCGGCGAGCATCACCGCATAGTCGTCCTTGGGCACGTCGATGGCGCCGAAGGTCTTCAGATGCTCGGTGGTGAATTGCGTGTCGAGCAGGGTGAAGTCCCTGTCGCGCAGACGCGCAACCAGATGAACGAGACAGATCTTCGAGGCGTCGGTGCGGCGCGAGAACATGCTCTCGCCGAAGAACGCGGAACCGAGCGAGACGCCATAGAGGCCGCCGACCAGTTGATCGTCGTGCCATGCTTCGACGGAATGAGCATGGCCCATGCGGTGGAGCGTCGAATAGAGTGATCTGATCGTATGGTTTATCCAGGTGCTCGGACGGTCGGAGGTCGCCTCGGCACAGGCCGCGATCACGGCATCGAAATCATGATCAAAGCGGATATCGAAGGGTTGCCTGCGGATAGTCTTCGCAAGGCTTTTGGAGACATGGAAGTTGTCGAGCGGCAGCACGCCGCGTAGCTCCGGCTCGACCCAGAAGATTTCCGGATCGTCGGCGGATTCGGCCATCGGAAAGAGGCCGATGGAATAGGCGCGCAGGAGAATCTCCGGGGTAATGCCTGGGGACTTCCTGCGCGAGCCTGCCATTTCCGTTAAGCCGGATGGTTGGCCAGGTAGTGTTCCAGCCAGTGGATATCATAGTCGCCGTTGGCGATATCCTGATTGGACACGAGATCCTGGAACAGTGGTAGCGTCGTCTTGATGCCGTCGACGACGAATTCGTCAAGAGCACGGCGCAGACGCATCATGCATTCGACGCGGGTACGTCCATGCACGATGAGCTTGCCGATGAGGCTATCATAGTAGGGCGGGATCTTGTAGCCCTGATAGGCGCCGCTATCGATGCGCACACCGAGGCCGCCCGGCGCATGGAAATGCGTGATCGTGCCGGGCGAAGGCACGAAAGTGCGCGGGTCCTCGGCATTGATGCGGCATTCGATGGCGTGCCCCTCGAAGGTGACCTCTTCCTGCGTGACGGAGAGGCCGCGGCCGGAGGCGACGCGGATCTGCTCGTGCACGAGATCGATGCCGGTGATCGCTTCGGTGATCGGATGCTCCACCTGCAGGCGGGTGTTCATTTCGATGAAATAGAATTCGCCGTTTTCGTAGAGGAATTCGATCGTGCCGGCGCCGCGATACTTCAGCTTCTTCATGGCGTCGGCGCAGATCTGGCCGATCTTCATGCGCTGCTCGACGTTGAGCGCCGGCGAGTTTGCCTCTTCCCAGACTTTCTGGTGACGGCGCTGTAGCGAGCAGTCACGTTCGCCAAGGTGGATGGCATTGCCTTCACCGTCGCCAAACACCTGGATTTCGATGTGGCGCGGCTTGCCGAGATACTTTTCCATGTAGACGGCGTCGTTGCCGAAGGCCGCCGCCGCTTCCGCGCGTGCCGTCGACCAAGCCTCGATGAGGTCGGCCTCGGATTTTGCGACCTTCATGCCGCGGCCGCCGCCGCCTGCCGTTGCCTTGATGAGAACCGGATAGCCGATCAAGGCTGCCGTCTTGATCGCATCTTCCTCGGTCTTCACTTCGCCGTCCGAGCCTGGAACAACCGGGATTCCGAGTTCCAGCGCGGTCGTCTTGGCGGTGATCTTGTCGCCCATCATGCGGATATGGTCCGCCGTCGGCCCGATAAAGGTGATGTCGTGGGCATCGAGGATGTCCGCGAACTTGGCATTTTCCGAAAGGAAGCCATAGCCCGGATGCACGGCATCCGCACCGGTGATTTCGCAGGCGGCAACGATCTGATGGATGTTCAGATAGCTATCGCGCGAGGGCGGCGGGCCAATGCAGACGCTCTCGTCGGCAAGGCGCACATGCATGGCATCGGCATCGGCGGTGGAGTGAACCACGACGCAGGGAATGCCGAGCTCCTTGCAGGCGCGCAGCACGCGTAGCGCGATTTCCCCGCGATTGGCTATGAGGATTTTGGAGACCATGACGCCCGCCTTATTCGATGACGACGAGGAGTTGGCCGTATTCGACGGGCTGACCATCCTCGACGAGGATCTCCGTGACCTTACCGGACTTCGGAGATGGGATCTGGTTCATCGTCTTCATTGCTTCGATGATGAGAAGCGTTTGGCCTTCCTTCACGGTCGCGCCGACTTCGATGAATGCACGGGCGCCTGGAGCCGGAGCCATGTAGACAGTGCCGACCATCGGCGCGTTGACGGTGTTGGCCGGGTTACGCACTGCGGCGGCCGGAGCAGCAGAAGCAGGCTGCGGTGCGGTTGCGGAAGAAGCGGCTGCAGCATAGGCAGGAACACCAATCGGCGCCTGGACATAATGCGTGTTGCCGGCGCGCGAAACGCGAATACGCAGATCGTCCTGCTCGACCTCGATCTCCGTCAGGTCCGTGTCGTTGAGGATGTTTGCGAGATCGCGGATCAGCGCCTGATCGATACCTTTTTTCGTCTCAGCCATGAGTGTGCCCTGTCTTCTTCTTATGCCGTGAGGTTCTTCAGCGCGTGGAGCGCCAGGATATAGCTATGGGGGCCAAAACCGCAGATGACACCCTTCACAGCGGGCGCAATCAACGACTTGTGGCGAAATTCTTCGCGAGCATGAACGTTGGTGATATGGAGTTCCACCACCGGAATGGAAATAGCGCGGATTGCATCGTGCAGTGCGAGCGAGGTGTGCGTGTAGGCGCCGGCATTGAGCATGACGCCCGCCGCCTTGCCGTTTGCCTCGTGGAGCCAGTCGATGAGGACGCCTTCATGATTGCTCTGGCGGAAGTCGATCTCCAAGCCGAGCTCGCCGCCCGCCGCCTTGCAATCCGTCTCGATATCCTTGAGCGTCTTTCCGCCGTAAATGCCGGGCTCTCTGGTGCCCAGCAAATTCAGGTTAGGTCCGTTCAGGACGAAAATGGTCTGCGTCATCGAATGTTCCGTCAAAAGCACGAGGGCCACCTATAGACTCCCCATGCCTTGATTGAAAGCCCTTTGGGGAAGGCAGCCGGAATCGTGCCATATTTGTCCACATGGCTGAAACACTTGGATTTTGGCGAATTGATGGGCGCGGCCTCAGCAGCTCGTCTTGCCGCAGGCGCGCATGTTCTTGACCTTGGCCTCCAGGTCGTCGAAGCCGACCGCGCCCTGCACCAGCTCGTTGCCGATTACATAGGATGGCGTGCCGGTGATGCCGAGGTTCTGGGCAAGCTGATAGGTCTTCTGAACGCTCTCGTCACTCGGGCTCTTCTTCATCTCCGCGAGGATCTTTTCCTTGCTGACGCCGAGCGATTCCGCAACGCCGAGAGCCTTCTCCTCATCAGCCCGTCCATCGCTGCCGAGCAGGGCGATGTGGAACTCGCCGTATTTTTCAGGCGCAAGCTTGCGGAAGGCGTCCGAGACCTTGTGGGCGGCAGCCGATTCCGGCCCGAGGATCGGAAGTTCCTTCAGCACGAAACGGACGTTCTTGTCTTTTTCGAGCATGGTCTGCATGTCTGAAAGAGCGTGGCGGCAATAACCGCAATTGTAGTCGAAGAACTCGACGATCGTGACGTCGCCCTTCGGATTGCCGATGGTCGCGTCGTATTTCGCGTCGAAGATTTCCTTCTCGTTGTCTTCGATCGCCCTGTTGGCTTTCACGAGGCGAGCCTCTTCCTGCTTCTTCTGGAGGGCGTTTTGAACGTCAATCATGATCTCGGGGTTCTGGATGAGGTATTCCTTGATGAACGCGCCGAACTCCTTCTTCTGCGCGTCATCGAGGGCTGCCGCCGGAAGGGGCAGGGCAACGCTCGCTGCGAGCGCAAGTGTGGTGAAGGCTTTCGGGAAGAAGGTCATTTTATCCTCGTCTACGGCGAATGGGGCGCGATATTTGCTGCATCTTATCATCGCCGTGTTAACAGGTAGAACTGCGAAGCACCAAATTACGGCGCATGGTCCGCTCCTCAAACAGGATTTTTCGCAGGCGCGACGCAATCGCGGGATTGTGATGAGCCGATTATTGCGGCAATTGTCTGGCCGCAAGTGAACTTCCGGAGATATGCAGCCTTGTTTTCCATATCGAGACGCAGCGAAGTCGAACCCTTCCACGCCATGGACGTGCTCGCCGAGGCGACCAGACGGCGCGCAAGCGGTCATCCGGTCATTTCGATGGCGGTCGGCCAGCCTTCCCATCCGACGCCGCAGGCAGCGCTCGATGCGGCACGCGCAGCGCTCGCCAAGGGCAGGATCGGCTATACCGACGCCCTCGGCACCGCACGGCTGAAGCAAGCGCTGGCTGAGCACTACCGCGACCGGCACGGGCTTGACATCGACCCGCTGCGGATCGCCATCACCACCGGCTCGTCTGCGGGCTTCAACCTTGCCTTTCTTTCGCTCTTCGATGCCGGCGATGCCGTGGCGATCGCCAGGCCCGGTTATCCGGCCTATCGCAACATCCTCGCCGCGCTCGGCTTGAAGATTATTGAAGTGCCGGTGACGGCCGAGACGCATTTCACGCTGACGCCGGAAAGCCTGGAGGCGGCGCAGCAGGAAGGCGGCGTCAGGCTGAAAGGCGTGCTGCTCGCAAGCCCGGCCAATCCGACGGGCACGGTGACGGGCAGGGAGGGGCTGAAGACGCTCGGCGATTATTGCGCCGCCAACTCGATCGCCTTCATCTCCGACGAAATCTACCACGGGCTGACATTCGCCGGCGAGGAGACGAGTGCGCTGGAGCTGACCGGCGAGGCGGTCGTCATCAACTCCTTCTCGAAATATTATTGCATGACCGGCTGGCGCATCGGCTGGATGGTGTTGCCGGAGCGTCTGGTCCGGACGATCGAGCGCGTGGCGCAAAGCCTCTACATCTCGCCGCCGGAGCTTTCCCAGATCGCCGCGACGGCGGCACTCAACGCAACGGCGGAGCTCGATCTCTATAGGGCAAGCTATGCCAGGAACCGTGATTTCCTGATGCGGCGTCTTCCCGAGATCGGACTTTCGATCGCTTCGCCCATGGACGGCGCCTTCTATGCCTATGTCGACGTCACCCGCTTCACCAATGACAGCATGGCCTTCGCCAAGCGCATGCTGGCGGAAATCGATGTCGCCGCCACGCCCGGCTTCGACTTCGATCCCTTGGAAGGGAACCGGACGATGCGCATGTCCTATGCGGGCTCCGAGGCCGAGATCGCCGAGGCGGTGGAGCGCATCGGCGTCTGGCTGAAATAGAGTCTGATTTCCGAGGCTTGCCGAGGATTTCGAAAGGATTTTTGAAAGTACTTGAATCAAAATATTTGCAATCATGGTCTCGCGTTCACGCGGTGAGTTTCACCCCGCGTCTTGCGTCTTGCGTTCACTCGGACGGGGCTGGAATTTGCCGCGTTGAAGTAAAGTGTATGGGGCTTCCCACCGCCCCTTCGGGATTTTTATAGCCAACTCGGTCTCTTTCGGATACCGGCGCCTCGTTGGAGCGCAAGGCTTGGGGATGAACGGCCTCACAGACATGTCCGATAACGCCCGGCCCGGAATTTTCTGTCCGAGCGCCGCCCAGAGGGGATCATTTCTGCGGGTGGCTCTCCCCTTACCCATAAAGCCTAGGCCTTGGCCGAGGCCCCAGGGCCAGATTTTGTACCTCTCCCACTCGGAGAGAGGTCGGGCGTCGAGACATCAGGCGAGGTCGCCCATTAATGCCAAGCTGGTGTTGACAAAAGGGTGGCTGGACGCAGCCCGCCGCCCATCCGAACTCGCTGCTGTGCTGTCAGGAGAAACAAGCTCCCCGCAAGTTCAACGGCTTCTTCGAATATCTGCCCGTCACCCACGATCGCATCCAGCGACGTGCCCATATGATGCTCCGCGTGCAGCTTCATACAAACTGCCAAGCCGCGCCAGAGCCTCTTGCCGCATCTTTCACGCAACCAGACGAGCGGATAAAAAAATCCGGCCGCGTTGCCGCAGCCGGATTGTCGCTTCATGATCCTAGGTCGGCGTCTCAGAAGAAGCCGCGGCGTTGCCACCAGCCGGCTTTCTTCGGCTTGCCGTCATTGTCGGCCTCGGCGGGCTCGGTGCGTGTGGATTTGACCGTCGGGGTCGCCGAAGAGGAGATGTTCGATTCGCGGTTGGCGCGGACCGGCTTGGCTTCGTCCTCTGCCGGAGTCGCGAGGTCGGCGTAGGCTTCGGCCGTTTCGGCTTCCGCAGGTACGGCTTCGGCAACCGGTTCTTCGACGGGAGACGCGGCGGCCTTGCGGCGGCTGCGGCCCTTGGCGGGCTTTGCTTCCGTGACAAATGCGCCCGACTCGATGGCTGCCATCGCCGGCTGGCCCTCGACGGCTTCTTCGGCAACGGCCTCGACGATCTCAGCCTGCGTTTCGGCCTCGGTGCCATCCCCGGCATCAGCGGCGTTTTCGTCGACGGCTTCAGCGCCGGCGCTCAGTTCTTCGCCTTCCTCGCGGTTGCGGCGCCCGCCACGTTTGCCGCGGCGCCGGCGTTTGCGGCGCTGGGATTCTTCGCTTTCAGCCCCCGTTTCGGAGGCTGCTGCGGCTATATCATCGCCCTCGCTACCTTCCTCGTCGCCTTCATCCTCGTTTCCGGTTTCGCCGGAAACGGTATCCTGGGCGGCGATCTGCTCACCGGCACCATTGCGGCCACGGCGGCGGCGGCGGCGCTTGCGCTTCCGGCTGCCTTCGCCATCACCTTCGGCGCGCTGCTGAGGCGCGCGCTCGACGGCTGCGGGCTTTTCTTCAAGCTCCTCGTCTTCTTCCTCCTCCGTCTCGATGACGATATCTTCGTCGTCATCGTCAGGGATGGCTGCGAAGTTGAAGAGGGTTTCGATCTTGACCGGATTTTCGACCGGTTCGCCCCGATCGATCGCGAAATGCTGCGAGCCGACTGCGCTATCGGCATCGACGACGATCGCGACGCCGAAGCGGGTTTCATAATCGACGATCGACTGGCGCTTGTGGTTGAGCAGGTAGAGCGCGATTTCCGGCGTGGTGCGCACAGTGATGTCGTGCGTCGTGTTCTTCAGCAGGTATTCCTCGATTCCGCGCAGCACATGCAGCGCGACGGAGGACTGCGAGCGCACATGGCCGGTACCGCCGCAATGCGAGCAGACCTGGGTCGTGGATTCAAGCACGGAAGCGCGGATGCGCTGGCGGGACATTTCGAGCAGGCCGAAATGCGAGATGCGGCCGACCTGGATGCGGGCACGGTCGTTCTTCAGGCATTCCTTCAGCTTCTTCTCGACGGCGCGGTTGTTGCGCTTCTCTTCCATGTCGATGAAGTCGATGACGATGAGACCGGCAAGGTCACGCAGGCGAAGCTGACGGGCGACTTCATCGGCAGCCTCGAGATTCGTCTGGAGTGCCGTGTCCTCGATCGAATGTTCACGCGTCGAGCGGCCGGAGTTGACGTCGATCGAAACGAGCGCTTCCGTCTGGTTCATGATCAGGTAGCCGCCGGACTTCAGCGTCACCTGCGGCTGCAGCATGCGGTCGAGTTGGGCCTCGATGCCGGAGCGCGAGAAGATCGGATGGATGTCGCGGTAGGGCTGAACCACCTTGGCGTGGCTCGGCATCAGCATCTTCATGAAGTCTTTCGCTTCACGATAGCCTTCCTCGCCGGAAACGATGATTTCGCTGATGTCCTTGTTGTAGAGGTCGCGGATCGAGCGCTTGATGAGCGAGCCTTCCTCATAGACGAGGCAGGGCGCGGTGGATGCGAGCGTCAGCGTGCGGACGTTTTCCCACAGGCGCATCAGATATTCGAAGTCGCGCTTGACCTCGACCTTGGTGCGGTTGGCGCCGGCCGTGCGCAGGATGACGCCCATGCCCTGCGGGACTTCGAGCATCCGGGCGATTTCCTTGAG
This sequence comes from Rhizobium gallicum bv. gallicum R602sp, assembly GCF_000816845.1. NCBI lineage: Bacteria > Pseudomonadati > Pseudomonadota > Alphaproteobacteria > Hyphomicrobiales > Rhizobiaceae > Rhizobium > Rhizobium gallicum. Next base: position 1,541,035 of record NZ_CP006877.1, read on the forward strand.
ACGCTTGCGGTCCTGCGGATTGGTGATCTTGCGGGAAATGCCGCCGCCGCGAGCCGTGTTCGGCATCAGAACGGAGTAGCGGCCCGCGAGCGAGAGATAGGTGGTGAGGGCCGCGCCCTTGTTGCCACGCTCTTCCTTGGCGACCTGCACAAGCAGGATCTGGCGGCGCTTGATGACTTCCTGAATGCGGTACTGCTTGCGCGGCTTGCGCTGCACGCGGTCGGGAACCTCTTCCATCGCGTCTTCGGCGCCGACGGATTCGATCACTTCCTCTTCATGGTCGTCGTCGTCATCGTCGTCATTGCCGCGCCGGCGCGAATCCACGTCTTCGGAGATCGAGTCGGTCTCGACAGCAGCAGCCATGCTGCCGCCGACGGGGCCTTCGTCATCATTGTCGACGACGGAGGCCGAAGGTGCTTCGACATCGGTCGGGACGGCATCTTCGGTTGCGGTGGTTTCGACGGCCTTCTTGCGGCTGCGGCGCGGCTTGGCCTTCTTGACCGGGGCCTCTTCGGCGGCCGGAGCGCTTGCCTCAACCGGAGCGGCGTCTTCGGAAACCTCTTCGGCGGCGGGCTCTTGCTTCGGCACGATGCCGACGTCGGGCTGCTCCTGGGTCGACAGGTCGCTCACCGGCGCCGTTTCGACATGCTCGACATCGTCGTCTCGGCGGTGCTCCTCGGCCTCGGCGCGAAGCAGAGCCTGACGGTCGGCCAGCGGGATCTGGTAATAGTCGGGATGGATTTCGGCAAAGGCCAGGAAGCCGTGCCGGTTCCCGCCGTAATCGACGAAAGCGGCCTGCAGCGAGGGTTCGACCCTCGTTACTTTTGCGAGATAGATGTTGCCGCGTATCTGCTTCTTGTGCTGCGACTCGAAGTCAAATTCTTCTATACGGTTCCCGCGAACGACAACGACACGTGTCTCTTCCTCGTGAGACGCGTCGATAAGCATTTTGTCTGCCATGTAAGGTGTGCTCCTCGGCGCAGCCGCAGACGCACATTCCCGCCTGTATTGATAACAGGGGGCATGCGATCGAACGTGGGTGCGCCGGATAATGAAAGTCGCGCTTGGTTCGGGCGGGACAGCAGCAGCCAGGCAACAGCGGGGAAATCATTCTCCCGGGGCCTGTAGACTTTGGATAAAACCTGCTGCGAAACCATTATGACCAAGCGAGATCGACAATACTTAAGACCCGTTGGGGTCCGATGAGTTTGCTCCTCAGAGCGTTTGGTGGCTATCCACCGATGAAGTTTCCGCATACGCCGGAAAATTCAGGATCCAGTTTACCGTGGAGAGAAGCGCGTAAGACGGCGGACGATTGCCGGTTGTGGCGCCAGGTCCTCGTGGGGTTGGCAGCCGCGCGGCGACTCTATCCCGTCAACACTTTCTAACCTGAAAATCGTTGTATGGTTTCTCTGTCACAATAGCAAGGGAAAAGCCAAATGCGCCATAATATTGATGGATTTCGAAACGCATAGACGATGGGGGAATCAGCGGTCCTGATTCGGCGGCGGCGTACAAGCGCTGAAAGCCGGGCGGCGCGTGTATTAGGCCGCAAGGTTATTGCAATGACAGATAGGGTGTGCGGTCGATTGTTTAAGAGGGTGCGGCCCGCAGCGGGAAAATCCGGCAAGCGGAAGGTGAGATTCGTAGGCGTGCTCGCAGCGGCGGCGTTTTCGCTCCAGGCCATCATCGCGCTTGCCGCCGATCCGAAGAAGCCCGAGGCATTGCTTGCCTATGGCGCCCGCATCATCGGCGACGACGCCCGTACCCGCGTCGTCATCGATTTCGACCGGCAGCCGAGTTTTTCGGTCCACTATATCGCCAATCCCGAGCGCATCGTCGTCGATCTGCCGGCGACCGCTTTCGGATTCCAGGCCAAGGATCTGGCGGCGAGGGGGCTTTTCAAGGACATCCGCTACGGCACGATGGACGAAGGCAGCGCCCGCATCGTGCTGAGCGCCGTCAAGCCGGTGAAGCTGGCGACGGCCAAGGTGCAGGCCGACGAGGACGGTAGGGGCTACCGCCTCGTGCTCGATGCCGAGATGACCGGCAAGGAGGAGTTTGCAGCCCTCGTCAAGGCGCAGTCCTGGAGCGATCCGGCAGACCGTCCGCAACCGGCGAACGCAATGCCGGCGCCTGAGGCGGCAAAGCCCGGCGATTTCATCATTGCCGTCGACGCCGGCCATGGCGGCATCGATACCGGCGCGATCGGCGTCGATACCAAGACCGAGGAAAAGCAGGTGACGCTCGCCTTCGCCAAGGCGCTGACCGACCGGTTGAACCGCGAGCATGGCATCAAGGCGTTCCTCACCCGCAGCGAGGATGAATTCCTGTCGCTTGCCGAGCGCGTGCAGATCGCCAGGCAAAACCACGCTGGCCTCTTCATCTCGCTGCACGCCGATACGCTGAAGCAGAAGGATATCCGCGGCGCTACGGTTTATACGATCTCGGACAAGGCCTCCGACAAGCTTGCAGCCGATCTTGCCGAGCGCGAAAACCTGTCCGATCAGATCGCCGGCAAGGAAACCGCCGCCGAACCGCCGGAAGTGGCCGATATCCTGCTCGACCTGACGCGCCGCGAGACCCAGGCCTTCTCGATCTCGCTGGCCGAAAGCGTGCTCGGCTCCTTCAAGGATCAGATCAGTACGATCAACAACCCGCATCGGCACGCGGGCTTCCAGGTTCTGCGGGCGCCGGACGTGCCCTCGATCCTGCTCGAACTCGGCTTCCTTTCCAACGCGGAAGACGAAAAGCTGCTGCTCGACGAGAAATGGCGGGTGAAGATCGCCGAGCTGTTGACCGACGCCGTCAAGCGCTACCGCTCCTCCGTGGTTGCCAATGGCGGCTGAGGGCGTGGCTGAGATGTGACACCCGCGGTGAAAGCAAAGCGGAGCATGTGAATGGGGCAGGGGAGCCCTATTTTGCTCACATTCAGGCCGTTACTCGCCGCTATGTTTTCGACAGGCGGGTTGGACGGCTTGTCGCGATGGCGCTCATGGAGTAAGCCCGCGCGGCGTGCAAATCGCCCGCTTCCATGCAAATATAGCGCCTGCGCCGATTGAAAATTTGGAATACCGGTAGCTCAATATGATCAGACTTCTTGGATATTTCTTCGGAATTGCTTGCGTCCTGTTTCTCGGCGCTGCTGCCGTCGTTGCCGTCTACCTGGCAAACGTCGCGAAGGATCTCCCCGATTACGCCGTCCTGAACAGTTATGCGCCGCCGGTCACTACCCGCGTTCATGCCGGCAACGGCGCGCTGATGGCCGAATATGCCAAGGAGAAGCGTCTTTTCCTGCCGATCCAGGCGATCCCGGATCGCGTCAAGGCGGCCTTCCTTTCGGCTGAAGACAAGAATTTCTATAATCATCCCGGCGTCGACTTGAGCGGCCTTGCGCGCGCCATCGTCGTCAACTTGCAGAATTTCGGCTCCGGCCGCCGTCCGGTGGGCGCCTCGACGATCACCCAGCAGGTGGCGAAGAACTTCCTCCTGACATCGGACCAGACGATCGACCGCAAGATCAAGGAAGCGATCCTCTCCTTCCGCATCGAGCAGGCCTACAGCAAGGACAAGATCCTCGAGCTCTATCTGAACGAGATCTTCTTCGGCCTGAACTCCTACGGCATCGCCGGGGCAGCACTCACCTACTTCAACAAGTCGGTCACCGAACTCACCGTCGCCGAAGCCGCCTATCTCGCCTCGCTGCCGAAAGGCCCGGCAAACTATCATCCCTTCCGCCATCCGGATGCCGCGGTGGAGCGCCGCAACTGGGTCATCGACCGCATGGTCGAAAACGGCTATGTGAGCCAGAGCGACGGGGCGGAAGCCAAGAAGCAACTGCTCGGCGTGACCGCCCGCAGCAACGGCCCCTCGCTCTTTGCTTCGGATTACTTCGCCGAGGCTGTCCGTCGCCAGCTCATTGGCCAGTATGGCGAAAAGGCGCTTTACGAAGGCGGGCTTTCGGTCCGCACCTCGCTCGATCCGCAGATGCAGCTTGCCGCCCGCAAGGCGCTGCAGGACGGCCTGACGACCTACGACGAACGCCGCGGCTTCCATGGACCGCTGAAGACGATCGACACCACCGCCGATTGGGGCAAGGCGCTCGCGGAAATCCCAGCACTCTCCGACGTGCCCGAATGGCGTCTCGCCGTCGTCCTTGCCGTTTCCACCGAGAGCGTCGACATCGGCCTCCAGCCCGCCAGGGACGGTGCGGGAAAGGCTGCCGCCGAGCGCGAGCATGGCACGATCGAGGCGAACAACATGCAGTGGGCCTACCGCTCCTCGACCGGCGAGCGCAAGACGGCCAAGTCGCCGGAAGGGGTGCTATCGCCGGGCGACGTCGTCTATGTCGAGCGGCTGGGGAACGAAGGCTCGACGTCCTACCGTCTTCGCCAACCGCCGAAGGTTCAGGGCGGCCTGGTTGCCATGGATCCGAAGACCGGCCGCGTTCTTGCGATGGCAGGCGGTTTTTCCTATGGGCAATCGGAATTCAACCGCGCGACGCAAGCGATGCGCCAGCCGGGCTCTTCGTTCAAACCGTTCGTCTATGCTGCGGCCATGGACAATGGCTACACGCCGGCTTCGGTGATCATGGACGCGCCGATTGAGGTCGTCTCCGGCGGCCAGGTGTGGAGGCCGGAAAACTACGGCGGTGAGTTCAACGGTCCGTCGACGCTGCGCTCCGGCATCGAGCACTCGCGCAACCTGATGACCGTGCGCCTTGCCAATGACCTCGGCATGAACATCGTTGCCGAATATGCCGAGCGCTTCGGCATCTACGACAAGATGCCGGCGCTGCTTGCCATGTCGCTCGGCTCCGGCGAGACCACCGTGTTGCGCATGGTTTCGGCCTATTCGGTGATCGCCAACGGCGGCAAGCAGATCAAGCCGACGCTGATCGACCGCATCCAGGACCGCTACGGCAAGACGATCTTCAGACATGAGGAACGCCTCTGCGACAGCTGCAATGCCGGCGACTGGCAGAACCAGGAAGAGCCGAACATCGTCGACAACCGCGAGCAGGTTCTCGACCCGATGACGGCCTATCAGATCACCTCGATGATGCAGGGCGTCATCACCCGCGGCACTGCGGCCGGCAAGATCGACCTCGGCGAGCGCGACGTGGCCGGCAAGACCGGCACCACCAACGACGAGAAGGATGCCTGGTTCGTCGGCTTCACGCCCGACCTCGTTGCCGGCCTCTACATGGGCTTCGACAATCCGGCGCCGCTTGGCCGCGGCGGCACGGGCGGCGGCCTCTCTGCCCCGATCTTCAACGAATTCATGCAGGCAGCCGTCAAGGACATGCCGGAATCGAAGTTCGTCATCCCGCAGGGCATGAACCTGATCCCGATCGACCGCAAGACCGGCATGGCGGCGATGGAGGGCGATCCGAACACCATCATCGAGGCCTTCAAGCCCGGCACCGGCCCGGCCGACAGCTTGTCCGTCATCGGCATGGACAGCACCATGGCGCCGGAGGAAATCCTGAAGACCTCGCCGCAGGCGAACCAGGCCGTGCAGTCTGGCGCAGGCGGCCTCTACTGATCAATCCCCGTATGGATGCGGCGGCCGCGGCTCTTTACATCCGCGGCCGCCGCAACTATTTGACGGACCAACTCAAGACCAACGCAAAGAAGCAGGAAAATGCGAGCGGAAATCGAAAACGTAGTCGATGAAACCAAGCAGGCTATCACCCTGCTGAGGAGGCATCTTTGACTGGGACCAGGCGATACGACGGCTGGACTGGTTAAACAACAAGGCAGAGGACCCGAATCTCTGGAACGATGCTGCCGAAGCTCAGAAGCTGATGCGCGAGCGCCAGCAGCTCGATGACGGAATCAACGGCGTGAAGCAGCTCGAACAGCAGCTGAACGACCATGTCGAACTCATCGCGATGGGCGAGGAAGAGGGCGATGAAAGCATCGTCAAGGAGGCCGAGGACGCGCTGAAGAGCCTGAAGGCCGAGGCCGCGCGCCGCCAGGTGGAAGCCATGCTATCCGGCGAAGCCGATGCCAACGATACCTATCTCGAAGTGCATTCGGGCGCCGGCGGCACTGAAAGCCAGGACTGGGCAAACATGCTGCTTCGCATGTACACCCGCTGGGCCGAACGCCAGCGCTTCAAGGTCGAGCTTCTCGAAGTCCATGACGGCGAAGAGGCGGGCATCAAGTCCGCGACCCTGCTCGTCAAGGGACACAACGCCTATGGCTGGCTGAAGACGGAATCGGGCGTGCACCGGCTCGTGCGCATCTCGCCCTACGACAGCAATGCGCGCCGCCATACGTCCTTCTCGTCGATCTGGGTTTATCCGGTGGTCGATGATTCTATCAACATAGAGATCAACGAAAGCGACTGCCGCATCGACACCTACCGCTCGTCGGGCGCGGGCGGCCAGCACGTCAACACGACCGACTCGGCAGTGCGCATCACCCACATCCCGACCGGCATCGTCGTCGCCTGCCAGCAGGAGCGCTCGCAGCACAAGAACCGCGCCAAGGCCTGGGACATGCTGCGCGCCCGCATGTATGAAGCGGAACTGAAGAAGCGCGAAGAGGCAGCAAGCGCCGAAGCGGCCTCCAAGACCGAGATCGGCTGGGGCCACCAGATCCGCTCCTACGTGCTGCAGCCCTATCAGCTGGTCAAGGACCTGCGCACCGGCGTTTCGAGCACGGCACCGGGCGACGTGCTCGACGGCGACCTCAACGAGTTCATGGAAGCAGCGCTTGCGCACCGCATCAGCGGCAAGCCGGACGCTGTTCTCGAGGACGTTGATTGAGATTGGAGGGAGAACCGCAGAGGCGGTGAGCCTGACTTAAAGGTGTGAAACCCGGCTTAGCGGCTAAATCCGCTTGCAGCAGGTGGTTGCAAGCGGCTTGGCGTGGGCACCAAGCCTATGGCAAACGATCATGATGTGCCGATGGAAAACACTGCCTTACCTCCTAATCTAAGGGTGCTGCTATCTCAACACGAGTGGAAGCGGGACGATCTGGGATGTTCGTCTGCAGACGTGTTCAGGCTCGCAGAAGCTGGCCGGGCGCGGTATTTCCTGAAAGGCGAAATTGCTGGTCCTTTTGCGGAATTGCCGTTGGAGGCGGAGCGTCTGCTGTGGCTTGCCGAGCAAGGACTGCAGTGCCCCAGCGTCGTCGCCCTGGAAAGCCATGAGGGCAGAAACTGGCTGCTGCTGAGCGCGCTTTCGGGAAGCGACCTGGCTTCGTCCAAATTGACCACAGATAGGCAGCGCATCGAGATCCTGGCGGCCGCTTTGCGTCGATTGCACGAACTTGATCCGGAAACCTGCCCTTTCGACCACAGGCTGACAGCTCGTTTGAGGCTTGCCAAGGCGCGGATGGAAGCGGGAGCCGTAGACGAGGGTGATTTTGATGAAGAGCGGCAAAACGCAACCGCTGCGAGCCTATTTGCATACCTGGAAGCCCACCAGCCTGACGTCATAGATCCCGTCGTTGCCCACGGCGACGCCTGTTTGCCGAACTTCCTCACGCATGAAGGGCAATTCGGTGGATATGTCGATTGCGGCCGTCTGGGCGTTGCGGATCGCTACCAGGATATTGCCCTGGCACTGCGAAGCATCCGATACAATGTCGGGGAAGAGTGGGTTCGGCATTTCCTCGATTGTTATGGGCTTTCCGGCATCAATGACGCGAAAGTCGCCTACTATATGGTGCTTGACGAGTTCTTTTAGTTCGCGCCAATCCTGCCTTACGGGCCAAACCGGCCGAGCGCCGGAGCCTTTCATGAGCTGGAAGGCCTTCGTCAGCCCGGTTTGCTCCAACCAGAACGACGGATTGGGGATCTTGGTCGGATGCTCTGCCATGACGGACCGGGATTTCAGGCAGATCGGAGGCAGTTCCGTTCAGTTCGATCAGATCGGAAGGTGCAGCGAGAGCCTTTTTCTCGAGCAATTCCAGCATTTCGGCCTCTACTGGCAGTGCTTCCACGTCGTTGCTCGATGCAACCCGGAAACTCGCCTCCTCATGCCAGGCGGTGCGGACAATGATCGACAGCGCATTATAATCTCTGCAAGCTCGACTTCGAAAAACATGCGTACGGATATTGTCCAGTTGCTGCGAACGGAAATCTCATCGTTCGTCGCCTTCTCAGGTCTCGACGGAAATCCATGCTGCAGAAAGCCACACGCTGATCGGCAGCGGCCACCACGGGCTGTTGCATGGTGACAACACTGGCCGATCTCTTTCCGCTGACGGGTTGAATCGGTGGCGGTTGTCCGCGATGCTTAGGCTCTCATTGGTCCGATCCCCGGGGAGACTGACATGAAAACGAACCTGTCCAACCAGAAAGGAAACATCGCCCACAAGGACATTCCGCTTCATGCACACTCTGTTCCCCCGCGCGAGGAAAAGCCCGCCGCGCCATAACCGGTTCCTGAAATTCTTCCGCGACTATCCGCACAACGCCGAGCGCGACCGGCGTCGCTTGCGCATGCGCAAGTTCCTCTCCTACTATCGCCCACACCTGCCTTTGCTGCTGGCGGATCTGCTCTGCGCAATCCTCGTCGCCGGTACGGCGGTGGCGCTGCCGCTCTGTGCCAACTTCGTCACCAGCCGCCTTCTGGCCCTGCCCAACATGCCGGAGGCCTACGAGCAGATCCTTGCCGTCGGCGCCTTCATGCTTGCCATCCTGGCGATCCAAACCGTTGCCATCTTCTTCGTCGACTATCAGGGGCACGTGATGGGCGCCCGGATCGAGGCCGCCGTCCGGCAGGAGCTCTTCGAACACTGCCAGAAGCTCTCGTTCAGCTTCTACGACCGTCAACGCACCGGGCAGTTGATGAGCCGCATCACGAACGATTCCCTGTGGCTGGGCGAGCTCTTCCACCACGGCCCGGAGGACCTCTCCATTGCCGTACTCAAGTATGGCGGCGCCATGCTGGTGCTGTTCTTCATCGATCCACCTTTGGCCAGCCTCATCCTGCTGCTCACGCCGGTGGCGGCGGCTTATGCGCTGCATTTCAACCGGCGCATGAACCGCGCGCTCGAAGCGAGCAAGCGGCAGATCGCCGCCGTCAACGAACGCGTGGAGGACGCACTGGCGGGCATTCGCGTCGTCCAGTCCTTCGCCAACGAGGCGCTGGAGCAGGAGCGTTTTGCCACGCTGAACCGGCGGTTCCTGCAGGGCCGCGCCGACGGCTACCGCAGCGAGGCCTGGTTTTCGGTGGGCACCGAAACTTTCGCACAGCTCATCACCATACTTGTCATCGTGATCGGGGGGCTGCGCATCCTGACGGCGGAGCTGTCCGTGGCGGACATCCTCACCTTTCTGCTCTGCGTGGCGGTGCTGGTCGATCCGATGCAGCGGCTCGCCAATTTCGCCCGCCTCTGGCAGGAGGGCTATACCGGTTTCGTTCGGGCCATGGAGATCCTCGAGATCGCACCGGACGTCTTCGATCGCCCGGCCGCCCGTCCCATGCCGGCTCCAAGGGGTGAGATCAGTTTTTCCGACGTCGTCTTCGGCTACGAGTCGGATTGCCCCAAGGTGCTCGAGCGACTCTCGCTTACCATTGCGCCGGGCGAGTTCGTGGCCTTGGTTGGTCCTTCAGGGGTGGGCAAGAGCACGCTTTGCGCGCTCATCCCGCGCTTTTACGATGTGCAGGCCGGGGTGATCCGCATTGACGGTACCGACATTCGCGACGTGACGCTCTCCTCACTGCGGCGACATGTCGGGGTGGTGCAGCAGGACGTCTATCTCTTTGCCGGCACCGTGGCGGAGAATCTTCGCTACGGCCGGCCCGACGCGACCGATGCCGAGGTCGAGGCCGCCGCCCGTGCCGCCAACGCTCACGACTTCATCACGGCTCTGCCAAATGGCTACGCGACCGATATCGGCCAACGCGGTGTCAAGCTTTCGGGCGGCCAGCGGCAGCGCCTCACGATAGCGCGCGCTTTCCTCAAGGATCCGGCAATCCTGATCTTCGACGAGGCCACCAGCGCGCTCGACAACGAGAGCGAACGGGCGGTTCAGAAGGCGCTGCTCAATCTCGCGAACGGCCGAACCACCCTGGTCATCGCCCACCGCCTCTCCACCGTCCGCCATGCCGACCGCATCCTGGTGCTCACAGGCGATGGCATCATCGAAGAGGGCACCCATAACGACCTCATGGCGCAGCAAGGCGTCTATGCCAACCTGCACAGCGTGCAGGCAAGCATTTGACCACTGGCCCGCCGCAACGGTGGCGGGCGGGGGGTCAAAAGCGGCCAGAGCGGGCTTCAGGCCGTCTTAAGCCGACCTGTCCCCGCGAGGCGGGGGACGCATGGCAAGGGCGCGGCCTTGGACGGCGATGGCGATCGCGACGGCGGTCAGAGCCGCCGCGACGGCGAAGGTGACCTGCATGCCGGTGGCAACGGCTTCGGGACCTGCCGTCGTGATATCGGTCGTCATCGCGGCAAAGGAGAACACGGCGCCCATGACGGAAGCGCCGGTGATAAGCCCGAGATTGCGCGACAGGCTGAGCAGGCCGGAAACGACGCCCCGCCGATCGGAGGGGATGCCCGTCATGACGGCGGTGTTGTTGGCTGCCTGGAACAACTGATAACCAGGGGTCAGGACGGCGATGGCGGCAATGTAGCCGGCAACGCCGAACATTGCCGGAAGAACGGATAGGGCAACTGTACCGACGGCCATTTCGATGAGCCCGACGATGACCACGAACGGCGCGCCCAAACGGTCGACCAGACGGCCAGCCGGGGCGCCGGTCAGCGCCGAGACAACCGGGCCAATCGACATGACCATTCCAACGAACGCCGCGTTGAGCCCGAGCGCACGGGAGAGATAGAACGGGCTTACCACCAGCGTCGCCATCATTATCGTCGAGACGAGGGTGTTCATGGCAAGGTTGGCGCTGAACTCAAAATTGCGAAATGCTGCCAATGGGATCAAGGGCGATGCCACCTTCGCCTCGGTGAAAACAAAGAGGACGATGCCGGTGAGTGCAAGCGTCAGGAGCGTCGCATTCAGCGTGCCGAAATGGCCGCGCCCTATCGTCATGGCGAGAGCATAGGCGGCGAGCGCGCCGGCAAGCAGCAGTGTGCCCAGAGCGTCGAAGCCAGGGCGGTCCGTTTTCGGCGTATCGCGGTCGACGGGCAGGAAATGGTGGGCAAGAAAAAAGGCCAGCAGACCGAGCGGGATGTTGACGAGAAAGATTGCCCGCCAGCCGAGCCAGGCGATCGCAATGCCGCCAAGCGACGGACCGAGCGCGGTGCCGATTGCCGACATCGCTCCAAGCAGTCCGATGGCGCTGCCGGTTCTTTGCTTGGGGACCGTCTCGCCGACGAACGCCATGGTCAGCGCCATCAGGACGGCGGCGCCGAGGCCCTGCGCGGCACGGGCGGCAATCAGCCACCAGAGCGAGGGCGCAAGGCCGCAGAGCGCCGAGGCGACAACAAACACGACCAGCCCCGCCAGGAGAACCCTGCGGCGCCCGGCAATGTCGCCCAGCCGTCCGATGCCGACGATCAAGATCGTGATCGCCAGGAGGTAGGCAAGAATGACCCACTGCACCTGTTGGAATGGTGCGACGAACACCTGAGCCAATGTCGGCAAGGCGACATTGGCAATGCTGGTGCCGAGCGAAGGTAGCAGCATGGATAGGCAAAGGCCGGCAAGCGCCCATCGAACCGAGCTTGCCGGGGTTATGCCATCGTTGGTGGGGTCATCTGTGCAGGAGGTCATCGGCCCTTTCCCCTCAGACTTCTACGAGGCTGTTGACGACCCGGCGCGCGAGCGGTTGCGGCAACGAAGACGCCAGCGAAGGCGGCAGGAACAAATCGGACCGATATCATGAAGAGCTGCTCCAAAATGGCGTTAGGGCAGAGATAGCTCGCGGCCAGATGGGGCGGAAGGTGCATCATATGCATCTCATTCGTGCGTTTGACGCCATGTCATCTTGCACCGATCGTGCTATGGTCGCCGCATGTCGCATCCCGATCTCAATCTGCTTATCACCCTAGATGTGCTCCTGACGGAATGCAGCGTCGCCCGCGCCGCCAGAAGGCTGCGGCTAAGCCCGTCCGCGATGAGCCGCGCGCTGGCGCGATTGCGGGAGGCGACCGGCGATCCGCTGCTGGTTCGAGCCGGACGCGGCCTTGTTGCGACGCCGCGGGCGATCGAGCTTCGCGAGCGCGTCGGCCAGCTCGTGCAGGACGCTAAAGCCGTTCTGCGTCCCGTCGAGACACTCGACCTGACACGGCTTGTGCAGACATTCACGCTCAGAAACCAGGATGGCTTTGTCGAGAATTTCGGACCTGATCTCGTTGCACGTGTCGGCAAACAGGCGCCGGGCGTGCAGTTGCGTTTCGTACCTAAGCCGGACAGGGACAGCGCGCCGCTGCGCGACGGAAGCGTTGACCTGGAAACGGGCGTCGTCGGAAAAGCCATGGGGCCGGAGGTGCGCGCGCAAGCGCTGTTCCGAGACCGCTTCGTCGGCGTTGTCCGGATGGGGCATCCGTTGTGCGAGGTTGCGATCACGCCTGCCGATTACGCTGCCGGCCGGCACATCCTCATCTCGCGGCGAGGGCTCGCCAGGGGGCCGGTTGATGACGCGCTTGAGCCATTCGACCTGAAGCGGGAGATTGTAACGGTCGTTGGCGGCTTTTCGGAAGCTCTGGCTCTGGCGCGTGCCTCGGATCTCATCGCCAGTGTCCCCGAACGCTATACGGGAAACCTGCGTGACGGGATGTTCTCTTTCCCTCTGCCGGTTTCGCCGCCGGACATTACGATCTCGCTGTTGTGGCACCCGCGGACGGACCTCGATCCGGCGCATCGCTGGCTGCGCGAGTGCGTTCGGGAGGTCTGTGCGGGCAGGCCGCCGGCTCGAGCAGTCAGTTCGTCGCCTTCTCTATGGTGATCTCGCCGAATTCGTCGATCAGCACGGTCCAGCCCTCGGACTCGGCATTCGGATCGGTCTTCAGGTAGACCGTGGCGAAGAGGCCGGGCTGCTTGCCCATGCCCGTGGAACTTTCCGGACGGATATCGGTGACATAGGGTTTGAGCTGCGTGAACTCGTCGAGCTCGACGCTTGAGACGATTTCCGGGCCGCTGTCGGCCTGCGCGATTTGCTGCAGGTAGATTTTCGAAGTCTTGTCCGGCTGGCGGACGGAAAAGAGCTTGTAATAGCCGCGGCGCGGCTGGAGTTGCGTCTTTGCCGGATCGCTTGCTGCGCCCGGCGCACGCTCGATTGCGATATCCGCACGGCTTTCCTCCCAATAGCCGGTGCTGGTTGCAAAGATCACGGCGGGCGGAAGGATCGTGTCGGCCGGCGTAACAGCCTTGGCAAGGCCTGCCGGGCCGGTGAAGAGCGCTGCGGCAAGAAGAGCGGTTCGAAGCTGCATGGCCTCAATCCTCGAATTGTTCGGCAAGAATGCGATCCGACCATGAGCGGTCCGGATCGGAAAGGATGCGCGCCGTCATGTGCTCCGACTGGGCGATGCGGATATGCAGCACGGATTTGACCTCGGCATTGTCGGCAACCGCATTCACAGGCCGCTTTTCGGCCTCGAGAATATGGATGTCGACCGTCACCTTGTTCGGCAGCAGCGCGCCGCGCCAGCGGCGCGGGCGGAAGGCGCTGACCGGCGTCATGGCAAGCAGCGGCGCTTCCAGCGGCAGGATCGGGCCGTGGGCTGAAAGGTTATAGGCGGTGGAGCCCGCGGGCGTTGCCACCATGAGGCCGTCGCAGATCAGTTCCGCGAGACGCACATGCCCGTCGACCTCGACGCGCAGCTTGGCGGCCTGATAGGACTGACGGAAGAGCGAGACTTCGTTGATGGCGAGTGCCGTGGAATTGGTGCCGTCGGCGTTGGCCGTCGTCATCTGCAGGGGATGGAAGGCATTCTCGACGGCCGCGCAGATGCGGTCCTGCAGTTTTTCGGTGCGATAGTCGTTCATCAGGAAACCGACAGAACCGCGGTTCATGCCATAGACGAGCTTGCCGGAATTCATCGTGCTGTGCAGCGTCTGCAGCATGAAGCCGTCGCCGCCGAGCGCCACGATGACATCGGCTTCCTCGGCGGGAACCTCCCCATAAAGGCCAATCAACTCTTCCCGAGCGGCAAGCGCCTCTGTTGCCGAGGAAGCGAGGAAACAAAGCGTCTGAAATGAACGGCCCATGTGATGCCCTTTATGATCTTCGCCTAGCTAAAGGATAAAGGGCTTATGCGACAAGGTATTTTGCGCGCAAGCAGACTCTGCCGCCTGCGCTGTGGGATGGCGAAGAGGTGATGGCGGCTGCTATTTCTGCTCTCTCGTGCCCGGCGCTGCTTCGCGCTGATCCTTGTCTTCCAGGTCGGTTTCGACGATGTAGACATCGCCGTGTAGGCGGGCCTGTTCCTTCAGGGCGTCCTGTTTCGCGCGTTCATCTGGCTCGATCTGCCCAAAATGGCGGTCCTGCGCTCGAGCGAAGTCCTCCGGCTTGATATCCAGCACGGCTTCGTGCGGATGGCCCATCCCGGAAGCCAGCCCGCGCGCGGCCTGCAATTTGGCTTCCTCCCGACGCTCGGCCGCGGCCGCAGTGTCCGAGCAGCGTGCATCATCCGTGCCGGAATCAAAGCTCTTGTCCTGACCTGGCATGTCGATCTCCTACTGTGACTGGCTCCTACTGTGACTGGTCAATTGCGTGGGGAGCGGGCCGGCCGGGCGTTCCGGACGACTGGAAATAACCAGCGCTCTCGGCGGCAAGAACAGCGGCAAGCGCCAGCGCGACGGCGACCGCCCAGGCATACCGCCGGCTCATTGCGATGCCTCATGCGGCGGCTTCTCGTAGAGTTTCCGCACCCTGCGGTCCTGCGCCTCCTGCTCACTGCGCGAGAGCTTGCGGTTTGTGAGCATGCCGTAGGCGATCGCGCAGCCGAGAAGGAAGGCGCCGCCGGCGATAGCGAAGAGCCAAAGATACTCCGCAACCATGCTTCGATCCTCCTTGACGATTCGAACCGGTGGACGGCGGATTTGTTCCGTTGCGGCAACAGCAAGACCGAAAGGGGACCGGCCGGTCAGGCTGCGGCTTGACATTTTCAGTTGACGGAAAGGCGGCCGTCAGGCGCTCCGGCGAAACGAAACCGCGTAGCGATCCGCTGCGCGTTCGATGCTGTCGAGGGTATTCATGAGATCGACCATATCGCAGGCCTCAGCCCACTGCATGCCGCAGATCGGAATACCGTCCAGGGCGGCTGGCTGCATTGTCATTCCGTCAACAACAAGCCAGCGATCATCGGCTTGATGCCGGAGATTATACCGTCGCATCACCTCTCTCCCGCGGCGACCATATCATATTTTAGCAAGAGCGCGAATACGCTTGGTCAGTCGGTGGATGGCGAATGCAGGGCCCGGTCAGTGCACGGATTGCTCGGTATCGTCCAGAAACGAGCGAATGCCGTCGCGGGCGATTGTCGCCAGGAATTCGTCAAACGCCTCGCGGTCGGTCGCGAACGGTTCGTCCCAGCGGATGAGGTCCTCCTCCTGCGTCACGACTTCCATCGACCAGTCCTCGTTGGAGCCGGCTGTCCGGAAGATATCAACGAGCACGGTAACGCCGTCCTCGGTGAATTCGCCGGCGAGTTCGGAATATTCGAGTTTCGGTTTTTTGGGCATTCGATATCGCAATCCATAATAGTCATAGCGTACACGAGCGAGGTACTTTCACGTGCGCCTGGTAGATTTGTCAAGGAAACAGCCATTCAAAGCAACGCCGCGGTCCGGTTGCGCCGGGTTTCCCGCGAAGAGGGAACTCTCTTAGCCGCGTGTCGTTGTTCCCATGTCACCACCAGCCAATGGAGCGGCAAAATGAGCAAGACAGACGTCAAAAAGCTCGTGAAGCGGGCCGAACGCCAAGTCGAAAACACCAGCGCCGGCGGCCATCTCGGCGGCACCTATTTCGGCCAGCAACCCGACGGAAAGACGGCATCCTCGACCAATAGCGAGGCGCGCAAGTCACGCTCGAACGACGGCAGCAAGTGACGACGAGTATGGACGGCTGCCCTCGGCTGACGATGCGATCGGAGCGTCCGGACTGCTCGGGCGTGTGGCACCGTGCGCCAAAAAATCGTGATGCAAATGGCCCCCGGCACAACGGCCATGCCGAATGTTAGCTACGGACTTCGTTGTGTCCTCATTCTTGTAGGCGTCGACACGCTCACTCTCGAGTGGCGGACTGTTCCTTTCTCGGCGCGATTTGCGCGCCGGCCGGTGAGCGGCATGTTTCGGATCACACAGCCCGCGCACCGCCTCGCCAGCCGGCGGCTTTTCTTACAGCCACATCAAAAAAAGACCGCCCCGATCTGCGAGGCGGTCAATGCGGATTCGATATCCGGCGACCACGGTGAGAGAGGGGTGAGAGACACCGGAGTCGATAGCAGCTTGGCGCAGCTGATCGCCTCTTTGGTTGGGGTGTTGAGGCGATAGAGCAACATATCAATGGACCGCCCCTCCCGAAATTATACGTTGGTTGTCCCAAGCTAGGCCCTTGGTATGCGGCGTCCTGCTTCTTATGCGCGATTCATATTCCATCGAATCGTCGCAACCTGCGGGAAGAGCCCGGAAAACATGGTAATTCTGGTTAAATCATCGACGCATAAAAAAACCGCCAACAAGCGCGGTCCAGCATCAAGTCCCTGATTTTATTAACTAATATATGGTGCCCCCGGCAGGGTTCGAACCCGCGACCCCCTGATTACAAATCAGGTGCTCTACCAACTGAGCTACAAGGGCAATGCGTGCCAACTAGCAGATTCTTCCGGTCTGTAAAGAAAAATCCGGCCTGGGCGCGATTTCGTGATCTATCATAGACCCAATCCCTCTTCATTTCATGAACAAAAGCTGAAGTAACGATTCAGGAGCAGTTCAGGGCAGGAGGCGCAGATTTCGCTCACCTTCATCAAGGAGATGAGCCATGAGAATTGCCCGTTTTGCCATTGCAGCGCTTCTGTCGCTTGGATCGGCCGTCGTTGCCGTCGAGCCCGTGGTTGCCGCTCCCGTACATGCACCTGTTGCTTCCGTCGATAAGAGCGACGTCGTGAAGGTGCACTACCGTGATTATCGCCGCCATGGGCGCCATTCGTGGCGGCATGAACGCCGTTACTGGCGCCATCATCCGTATGCCTATGAGCGCCGCCACTACCGGCCCTGGCGCGCCGAGCGCAGGTGGAGGGAACGTTATTACCGGCGTCATCACTACCGGTCGCACTATTTGTATTTCGGCATCAACCTGTGATTGCCCGCTCGCTTGCTGATGCCGGATTCGTGTGGCCGGCTCTCAAAAGGGTGGCATCATCGGGATATCGAGAATGGGGCTGCTGGAGCAGCCGTCGATCAGCAAACGCGATGCCGCCGGAGCGATTCCCGGCGGCTATTGCACCGGTGGTGTCGGTGTGGGTACCGGCGTCACAGGCGCCAGAGGATCCGGCTGGCGCGTCGGCTGGGTGGGATCGACCCATATGATACTGATAATGATGGCGACGAAGACTGCGATGAACAGGATGCCGAACAGGAGGGGCCGGATTGCCATGCCGGGTATTTTCCTTCTCTCTTGCTGTTGTGCTGCGCTGTGGCGAACCTTGGGCCCACCATTCGTTCATTTTGAGACGTCCGCTTATTTCTTCAGATGAAGCCGGGCCGCATACATCGCGATCGCAGCCGCGTTCGAGACGTTCAGCGATTTGATCGCGCCCGGCATGTCGAGCCGCGCAAGCGCGCTGACGGTCTCGCGCGTCTTCTGCCTGAGACCCTTGCCTTCGGAACCGAGGACGAGCGCAACCTTGTCGCCTGAGAACGTGCCTTCGATCGGCGCTGGTCCTTCGGAATCGAGGCCGATCGAGAAGAAGCCGAGCCGGTGCAATTCACCAAGCGCGTCGGCAAGATTGGTAATCTGTATATAAGGAATGAGTTCGAGCGCGCCGGAAGCCGATTTCGCAAGCACGCCCGATTCGGTCGGGCTGTGTCTTTGCGTGGTGATAACGGCGCCTGCATTGAAGGCGACGGCCGAGCGCATGATGGCGCCGACATTGTGCGGATCGGTGACCTGGTCGAGCACGAGGAGCAGCGGGCTGTCTTTCAGCGCCTCCAGGCGCCGGACGGGCAGGGGGCGGGTCTCCAGCATCACGCCCTGGTGGATCGCATCGGGGCCGAGCACCTTGTCGATATCCTGCGGCGAGACGATCTCGACTGGAATGCCGAGCTGGCCGGCATCGATTTCGAGGCGGGTGAGCGCATTCTGCGTCACCGTCAGCTTGACGTTTTTCCGCTCGGGATTTTCGATTGCGGCGCGCACGGTATGCAGGCCGTAGAGATAAACCTGGTCGGCCGTAAGCGCCGGCGCCTTCCAATCCTCGCCGCCGCGTTTGCGCTTGTGCGGAGGAGGCGTCGGAATTTCGCCGCGCTCGCGCTTGGCATCACGGTGGGCACGCCGCAGAGTGGCGTAGTGCGTATCCTTGGGGGACTTGTCGGTTGCGGGCTTGCCGCCGGATTTGTTGTCTTTGCTCATGCGGCTTTATAACGGCGGTGCTTCACCGCGCATAGGGTTTCTTTGCCGGCGGCGGCTTTCAACATGCGATGAAATTTTTCGTGTTTTTTCTATTGTCTTCATGTTGACATGGGCAAATGCTCCGGTCATATACGCGGCGCAGATCGAGGGGCGGTAACGCTCCTGGGTCTTCGAGCTTGGTTACGATCCAGACGAAAAACTGGAGAGATGCCCGAGTGGTTAAAGGGGACGGACTGTAAATCCGTTGGCTCAGCCTACGTTGGTTCAAATCCAACTCTCTCCACCATTCGTCACTGGGATCGGACCACCCCGCGGGTATAGCTCAATGGTAGAGCAGCAGCCTTCCAAGCTGAATACGCGGGTTCGATTCCCGCTACCCGCTCCAAACTTTTCAATACTTTTGCAATGCCGCGCATTGCGCGCGCGCGTTTTTTGACGTCGCGCCTTCAAGGGCGAAAAATTTCTGTTTGAACGACGCGGATACTGCTGCTTAACTGGCCGCCATTGAGAGGTGTCATGCGAAATGTGATTTTGGCCGCTGCATTTTTGCTTCCGTCGGTCGCCCTTGCCGCCGAGGCCGTGGAAGTCAGGGCCCGCGATCTCAGCTGTGGCGAACTCGCGCAGTTCATCCGGCAAAATAAAACAGTATTTGTCCGAATCGGCATCGGCGGCCGCAGCTTCCGCTATCCGCCGGCGCGCTGCAGGCTGGGGGACAAGCACTCGACGACCAGTTTTCGGGATGCCAGTGGAAAGCTCTGCGTCCTCGATTATGCCTGCGTCTACGATCCAGAGTCTTTTTATAACAAGATCCCGAATTAGGGTTGGAGCTAAGCCGCACGACCAGTCGCCACGGTTTGCAGCGCTCGCCCGTTTGGGAGTTCGCGGGGACCAGGACAGCTTGAACGAGGTGCCTGCGCGATCACCCATTCGATACCGCTGCCCGCTGCAGATTTTCCCCTTGGTTTCAACGATTTTCGCCGGCTTCGGGGCGAATCGTCTTGCTCGGCGCGAATTGTCTCCGATATGCGCTTGCAAGCCAAGAATGGCGTTCGCAATTAGGTCTTGCGCAATCCCGCCGAAAGCCTTAAACGGCGGCACTAAACCGGCTCGCCGGGGTCACCCATTTCGTTCACAGGAAGCATTCAAATGGCAAAGAGTAAGTTTGAGCGCAACAAGCCGCACGTTAACATCGGCACGATCGGCCACGTTGACCACGGCAAGACGTCTCTGACGGCGGCGATCACGAAGTACTTCGGCGAGTTCAAGGCGTATGACCAGATCGACGCTGCGCCGGAAGAAAAGGCTCGCGGGATCACGATTTCGACGGCGCATGTCGAGTATGAGACGGCCAACCGCCACTACGCGCACGTCGACTGCCCCGGCCACGCCGACTACGTCAAGAACATGATCACCGGTGCCGCACAGATGGACGGCGCGATCCTGGTGTGCTCGGCTGC
Source organism: Rhizobium gallicum bv. gallicum R602sp (assembly GCF_000816845.1). Taxonomy (NCBI): domain Bacteria; kingdom Pseudomonadati; phylum Pseudomonadota; class Alphaproteobacteria; order Hyphomicrobiales; family Rhizobiaceae; genus Rhizobium; species Rhizobium gallicum. The sequence continues at coordinate 1,560,997 of NZ_CP006877.1, forward strand.
CGACGGCCCGATGCCGCAGACCCGCGAACACATCCTGCTCGCCCGCCAGGTCGGCGTTCCGGCAATCGTCGTGTTCCTGAACAAGGTCGACCAGGTCGACGACGCCGAGCTTCTCGAGCTCGTCGAGCTGGAAGTGCGCGAACTGCTGTCGTCCTACGACTTCCCGGGCGACGACATCCCGGTTGTCAAGGGTTCGGCGTTGGCTGCTCTTGAAGATTCCGACAAGAAGATTGGCGAAGACGCGATCCGCGAACTGATGGCCCAGGTCGACGCCTACATCCCGACGCCTGAGCGTCCGATCGACCAGCCGTTCCTGATGCCGATCGAAGACGTGTTCTCGATCTCGGGCCGCGGTACGGTCGTGACCGGCCGCGTCGAGCGCGGTATCGTCAAGGTTGGCGAAGAAGTCGAGATCGTCGGCATCCGCCCGACCTCGAAGACGACGGTGACCGGCGTTGAAATGTTCCGCAAGCTGCTTGACCAGGGCCAGGCCGGCGACAACATCGGCGCACTGATCCGCGGCGTGAACCGCGACGGCGTCGAGCGTGGCCAGATCCTGTGCAAGCCGGGTTCGGTGAAGCCGCACAAGAAGTTCAAGGCTGAAGCCTACATCCTGACGAAGGAAGAAGGCGGCCGTCATACGCCGTTCTTCACCAACTACCGTCCGCAGTTCTACTTCCGCACGACGGACGTGACGGGCATCGTGACGCTGCCGGAAGGCACCGAAATGGTGATGCCGGGCGACAACGTCACGGTTGACGTCGAGCTGATCGTGCCGATCGCCATGGAAGAAAAGCTGCGCTTCGCCATCCGCGAAGGCGGCCGCACCGTCGGCGCCGGTATCGTTGCATCGATCGTAGAGTAATCTTCGCATTAGCTTGGATTGAAAGAAGCCCCGCTGGAAACGGCGGGGCTTTTGCGTTGCATTATTGTTGACGTTCGGACGTCGAATCGCCACCGATACGGATCATCGGTTCGGCAAGTCCTTCAAAGCCTCGCCGGATTGTAGATGTGGCCCTACGACATCAAGATCTAGGCCCGCGCTGGAAGAGGTGCTGGCCGGAGTCCTGGAAGTGGAAGCAGCATAGGCGAAATCTGACCGTGGCTTCTAAATCGCCACGCCTTCACCTTGCGCCCTGTGGCGGAGCCTTTATCTATTTCTTCTATCTGATGCGGAGGAGATTTCATGAAGAAGCGTATTCTCTTTACCGGCGGTTCGGGCAAGGCCGGACGTCATGTCGTGCCTTGGCTGGTGAATGCCGGCTATGAGGTTCACAATGTCGATCTGGTGCCGCTCGACAGCCCCGGCGTCACCAACCTGATTGCCGACATCACCGACAGCGGCCAGGTCTTCAACGCGCTGTCCATGCATCGCGATCTTCCCGATCTGGAGCCGGGCAACGGCGTCCAAGGCTTCGACGCTGTCGTGCATTTCGCTGCGATACCGCGCATTCAGATCAAAACGGACAATGAGACGTTCCGCATCAACACGATGGGTACTTACAATGTCCTCGAGGCAGCGGTGAAGCTCGGCGTCAGGAAGATCATCCTTGCCTCCAGCGAGACCACCTATGGCGTCTGCTTCGCCGAAGGGAAGAAGGATTTCCATCAGTTTCCGCTGGAGGAGGACTACGACGTCGATCCAATGGACAGCTACGGTCTGTCGAAGGTGCTGAACGAAAAGACGGCGCGCGCTTTTGCCGAGCGGTCCGGTGCCGATATCTATGCCTTGCGCATCGGAAACGTCATCGAGCCGCATGAATATGACAGGTTTCCCGGCTTCATCGCCAATCCCGAGACGCGCCGGCGCAACGCGTGGAACTATGTCGACGCCCGCGATCTCGCGCAGGTCGTCCATTTATGCATCGAAAAGAGCGGATTGGGCTTCCAGGTCTTCAATGCGGTGAACGACACCGTGACTGCCAATATGCCGTCGAAGGAACTCGCCAAACGCTTCTTTCCGAACGTGCCCTTCACCCGCGAGATCGGGGAGCATGAGGGGCTGCTTTCCAACCGCAAGATCCGCGAAGTCCTCGGCTTCAAGGAAGAGCACGACTGGCGCAAATATGTGAAGCTCTGACCGCAGGCCATGCCGGGGTGATGCGGATTGGGAAAAATCGAAAATCGCACTTGCATATCCCGTGCCACCGTCTTAAAGGGAGCGCCATGCTTGCAGGAAGCGCTTCGACCCTCATGGTCAAAGGGCTGAATGTAAAGCGTAAAGGGGTATAGCTCAGCTGGTAGAGCGGCGGTCTCCAAAACCGCAGGTCGGGGGTTCGAGCCCCTCTGCCCCTGCCATCTTCTTCGAAGGGAAAGCGCGGACGTTCTCGCAGCGGTCCGTCGGGGAGGGTATTATGGCAAATTTCGCTAGACGTCGGTTTTCCTCTTGTGCAATTGGGAATCGGTGTTTATGTAGGGTTCAACAGACACGCGGTGCGTGGGGCTGATATGTTCAGCTTTACGTGCCGTAATTGCGTGGGCAGTCGATGGCATCCAAATCTAATCCGTTTGCGTTCCTACAGCAGGTTCGCACCGAAACGTCCAAGGTTACCTGGCCGTCTCGCCGCGAGACTATGATCTCGACGATCATGGTTCTGGTGATGGTCGTCTTTGCCGCGCTGTTTTTCTTTGCTGCTGACCAGCTGATTGGCTGGGCTTTGAGCTACGTGCTCAACACCGGCAACTGATCGGGTGGAGATATAAGATGGCGGCACGTTGGTATATCGTCCACGCGTATTCGAATTTTGAGAAGAAGGTGGCTGAATCCATCGAGGAGAAGGCCAGGCAGAAGGGGCTCGAGCATCTCTTCGAAAAGATCCTCGTGCCGACCGAGAAGGTGGTTGAGGTGCGCCGCGGCCGCAAGGTCGACAGCGAGCGCAAGTTCTTTCCGGGCTATGTCATGGTTCGAGCAAACCTGACGGACGAGGCCTACCATCTCATCAAGAACACGCCGAAGGTCACTGGTTTCCTCGGCTCCGACAACAAGCCCGTTCCGATTCCGGACTCCGAAGCCGAGCGCATTCTCGGCCAGGTCCAGGAAGGTGTCGAGCGGCCGAAGGCTTCGGTTACCTTCGAGGTTGGCGAACAGGTCCGCGTTTCCGACGGCCCGTTCGCGTCGTTCAACGGCACGGTTCAGGATGTGGACGAAGAGCGTTCGCGCCTGAAGGTGGAAGTGTCGATCTTCGGCCGTGCAACGCCGGTCGAGCTGGAATACGGTCAGGTCGAAAAGGTCTGATTTTTGAGATGGAAGTCGGTCAGTACTGACCGGCTTCTGCGCGGCGATAGCCGCCAACCGCGTGGAAGGTGAGGGGTCTTAGCCGGGCCTTAAAATCCGCACCACGCAACCGCAGCCGCCGGAGAAATCCGGCATCACTGGCCGGGCAACCGGTCATCAATGAAAGGCAGAGAGTTATGGCTAAGAAAGTTGCAGGCCAGCTCAAGCTTCAGGTCAAGGCAGGATCGGCAAACCCGTCCCCGCCGATCGGCCCGGCGCTTGGTCAGCGTGGCATCAATATCATGGAATTCTGCAAGGCGTTCAATGCCGCCACGCAGGAAATGGAAAAGGGTATGCCGATCCCGGTTGTCATCACCTACTACCAGGACAAGTCCTTTACCTTCGTGATGAAGCAGCCGCCCGTCAGCTACTTCCTTAAGAAGGAAGCGAAGATCCAGTCCGGTTCGAAGACGCCCGGCAAGGGCTCTGTCGCTGGCAAGCTGACCAAGGCTCAGGTCAAGGCGATTGCCGAAGCGAAGATGAAGGACCTTAACGCAGCAGATATCGAGGGTGCAATGGCGATGATCGAGGGCTCTGCCCGCGCCATGGGCCTGGAAGTGGTAGGTTAAGACCATGGCTGGCAAGCGCACCAAGAAGATCAACGAAGGTGTTGATCCCACGAAGCTCTACGCTCTGAACCTTGCTATCGGCATGGTCAAGGACCGGGCTGTCGCCAAGTTCGATGAAACCATCGAAGTCGCCATGAACCTCGGCGTCGATCCGCGTCACGCAGACCAGATGGTCCGCGGCGTGGTCAACCTTCCGAACGGTACGGGCCGTGACGTTCGCGTCGCCGTTTTCGCGCGCGGCGCCAAGGCTGACGAAGCCAAGGCAGCCGGTGCTGACATCGTCGGCGCAGAAGAGCTGGTCGAAATCGTCCAGGGCGGCAAGATCGATTTCGATCGTGTCATCGCGACCCCCGACATGATGCCGCTCGTCGGCCGTCTCGGTAAGGTACTCGGCCCGCGCGGCATGATGCCGAACCCGAAGGTCGGAACGGTCACCATGGACGTTGCCGGGGCGGTCAAGGCCTCCAAGGGTGGCGCCGTCGAATTCCGTGTCGAGAAGGCTGGTATCGTTCACGCCGGGATCGGCAAGGCATCCTTCGATGCAAAGGCTCTGGAAGAAAACATCCGTGCCTTCGCTGATGCGGTCATCAAGGCGAAGCCGGCTGGCGCAAAGGGCAACTACGTCAAGCGCGTAGCGATCTCTTCGACCATGGGCCCGGGCGTCAAGATCGACCCGTCGTCGGTCACGGCCGCTTAACGAATTTCATCGGGCTTTGCCCGGTGGCAAGAATTCCGGCCTCGAAAGGGGCCGGAATATTCCGGAGCAATCCGGAATCCTGTCCGAGATTGCAGGTGGTTTTCCCTTAATCACTTCGGCCTGCATGAGACGGGTAAGACCCGAATTTCGATGAAGCTCAGCTTCATGGATTTGGTTCGAGCCTTGGATGCCTTGTGCCTTCGGCCTTTTGGCGCGAAGCGCGAGGGGACAGGATCCTCAAGCGCCGCTTGGGATCGCTTCTGATCCCGGGAGGCAAAGGCAACCCGGTGGGTCCGTTTCACGGTCCCGCCAACTGGAGATAGGCAGTGGAAAGAGCGGAAAAACGCGAATTCGTCACGGAACTGAACGAAGTCTTCAAGGCTTCGGGCTCGGTTGTCGTGGCCCACTATGCTGGTGCTACAGTCGCGCAGATGAACGACTTCCGTTCGAAGATGCGCGCTGCTGGCGGCACCGTCAGAGTCGCGAAGAACCGCCTGGCCAAGATCGCCCTTCAGGGTACGGAAGCGGAAGGGATTTCCAATCTCTTCACCGGTCAGACGCTGATTGCATACAGCGCCGATCCGATCACCGCTCCGAAAGTCGTCGTGGATTTCGCCAAGGGCAACGACAAGATCGTTGTGCTCGGCGGCGCCATGGGAACAACCACGCTCAACGCCGATGCAGTCAAGTCGCTTGCGACCCTGCCGTCGTTGGACGAACTGCGCGCGAAGCTGCTGGGCATGATCCAGACACCGGCTACCCGCATCGCAGGCGTTGTTGCAGCACCGGCAAGCCAGCTTGCCCGAGTGTTTTCGGCTTACGCCAAGAAGGACGAAGCCGCTTAAGGCGGTTTTTCGCTGTTTATAGAAAACCGGTTCGAACCGAACAAAAGGAACTGATAAAATGGCTGATCTCGCAAAGATCGTAGACGACCTCTCCTCGCTGACCGTTCTGGAAGCTGCAGAACTGTCCAAGCTTCTCGAAGAAAAGTGGGGCGTTTCCGCTGCTGCTCCGGTAGCTGTTGCTGCCGCTGCTGGTGGTGCTGGTGGCGCTGCTGCCGCTGCTGAAGAAGAAAAGACCGAGTTCGACGTCATCCTCACGGATGCCGGCGCCAACAAGATCAACGTCATCAAGGAAGTCCGCGCCATCACCGGCCTCGGCCTCAAGGAAGCCAAGGACCTCGTTGAAGCCGCTCCGAAGGCTGTCAAGGAAGCCGTCTCCAAGGCTGAAGCCGCTGACATCAAGAAGAAGCTTGAAGACGCTGGCGCAAAGGCCGACGTCAAGTAATCTTGAACTGCATCTGGGAGGCGGTCTTCACCGTCTCCCATTTGCCGTTTTTGTGAACGAATTACCCAAAAGCCGCGTGAAAACGGCTTTTGGGTAATGGGTTCTTCAAGAGCATGGTCTCGAACCGAAGCGCACGGCAATCCGGCCATGTGGCTTCGGGAAGTGGGACGAGATTGAATTATCCATTGATCGACGGGATCGCCTGGCCAGCGGTTCCCGTCCGTTGCAGGCCCGGATGCAATTTTGAAGGAGCGACGATGGCTCAGACCCTTTCGTTCAACGGTCGTAGGCGCGTACGCAAGTTTTTTGGTAAAATCCCCGAAGTCGCAGAAATGCCGAACCTCATCGAGGTTCAGAAGGCGTCCTACGACCAATTCCTGATGGTAGAAGAGCCCAAGGGCGGCCGCCCTGACGAAGGCCTTCAGGCCGTCTTCAAGTCAGTTTTCCCGATCACGGACTTCTCCGGCGCTTCGATGCTGGAATTCGTGTCCTATGAGTTCGAACCGCCGAAGTTCGACGTCGACGAATGCCGCCAGCGCGACCTGACCTATGCCGCGCCGCTGAAGGTTACCCTCCGTCTCATCGTGTTCGATATCGACGAGGATACCGGCGCGAAGTCGATCAAGGACATCAAGGAACAGTCCGTCTACATGGGTGACATGCCGCTCATGACGAACAACGGCACGTTCATCGTGAACGGCACCGAGCGCGTGATCGTGTCCCAGATGCACCGTTCGCCGGGCGTCTTCTTCGACCATGACAAGGGCAAGAGCCATTCTTCCGGCAAGCTGCTCTTCGCCGCCCGCGTGATCCCGTATCGCGGCTCCTGGCTCGACATCGAGTTCGACGCCAAAGACATCGTCTATGCCCGTATCGACCGCCGCCGCAAGATTCCAGTGTCGTCGCTGCTGATGGCCCTCGGCATGGATGGCGAGGAAATCCTCGACACCTTCTATACGAAGTCGCTCTACAAGCGCGACGGCGAAGGCTGGCGCATTCCCTTCCAGCCCGAGGCGCTGAAGGGCGCCAAGGCGATCACCGAGATGGTCGACGCCGACACCGGCGAAGTCGTGGTCGAAGCGGGCAAGAAGCTGACCCCGCGTCTGCTCCGCCAGCTTTCCGACAAGGGTCTCAAGGCTCTGAAGGCGACGGACGACGATCTCTACGGCAACTACCTCGCAGAAGACATCGTCAACTACTCGACGGGTGAGATCTATCTCGAAGCCGGCGACGAAATCGACGAAAAGACCCTGCCGGTCATCCTCGCCAACGGTTTCGACGAAATCCCGGTTCTCGGCATCGACCACATCAATGTCGGCGCCTACATCCGCAACACGCTCAACGCCGATAAGAACGAGAACCGCCAGGACGCGCTGTTCGACATCTACCGCGTCATGCGTCCCGGTGAACCGCCGACCATGGAATCGGCCGAAGCCATGTTCAACTCGCTGTTCTTCGATGCGGAGCGTTACGACCTCTCCGCCGTCGGCCGCGTGAAGATGAACATGCGTCTCGACCTCGACGTCGAAGACACCGTCCGCGTCCTGCGCAAGGACGACATCCTGGCCGTAGTCAAGATGCTTGTCGAGCTACGCGACGGCAAGGGCGAGATCGACGACATCGACAACCTTGGCAACCGCCGCGTCCGCTCGGTCGGCGAGCTGATGGAAAACCAGTACCGTCTGGGCCTTTTGCGCATGGAGCGCGCGATCAAGGAGCGCATGTCCTCGATCGAAATCGACACGGTCATGCCGCAGGATCTGATCAACGCGAAGCCGGCAGCTGCTGCCGTTCGCGAATTCTTCGGCTCCTCGCAGCTCTCGCAGTTCATGGACCAGGTCAACCCGCTGTCGGAGATCACCCACAAGCGCCGTCTCTCGGCACTTGGCCCGGGCGGGCTGACCCGCGAGCGCGCCGGCTTTGAAGTCCGCGACGTTCATCCGACCCACTACGGCCGTATTTGCCCGATCGAAACGCCGGAAGGCCCGAACATCGGTCTCATCAACTCGCTGGCGACCTTTGCGCGCGTCAACAAGTACGGCTTCATCGAGAGCCCTTACCGCCGCATCGTCGACGGCAAGGTGACGAACGATGTTCTTTACCTGTCGGCCATGGAAGAGGCGAAGTATTACGTCGCACAGGCCAACGCCGAGCTCGACAAGGACGGTTCCTTCGTTGACGAATTCGTCGTGTGCCGTCACGCTGGCGAAGTCATGCTCGCCCCGCGCGACAGCATGAACCTGATGGACGTCTCGCCGAAGCAGGTCGTTTCGGTCGCAGCCGCTCTTATCCCGTTCCTGGAAAACGACGACGCGAACCGCGCCCTCATGGGCTCGAACATGCAGCGCCAGGCTGTTCCGTTGCTGCGTGCCGAAGCTCCGTTCGTCGGCACCGGCATGGAGCCGGTCGTCGCTCGCGACTCCGGTGCAGCTATCGGCGCCCGCCGCGGTGGCGTCGTTGACCAGGTCGACGCCACGCGTATCGTCATCCGCGCAACGGAAGACCTCGAAGCCGGCAAGTCCGGTGTCGATATCTACCGCCTGCAGAAGTTCCAGCGTTCGAACCAGAACACCTGCGTCAACCAGCGTCCGCTGGTCACCGTCGGTGACGTTGTCAACCGCGGCGACATTCTGGCGGACGGTCCGTCGACCGACCTTGGCGATCTGGCTCTCGGCCGCAACGCGCTCGTCGCGTTCATGCCGTGGAACGGCTACAACTACGAAGATTCGATCCTGCTCTCCGAGCGTATCGTTGCCGACGACGTGTTCACCTCCATCCACATCGAAGAATTCGAAGTGATGGCGCGCGACACGAAGCTTGGTCCGGAAGAAATCACGCGCGATATTCCGAATGTTTCGGAAGAAGCGCTGAAGAATCTCGACGAGGCAGGCATCGTCTACATCGGCGCCGAAGTTCAGCCGGGTGATATCCTTGTCGGCAAGATCACGCCGAAGGGTGAAAGCCCGATGACGCCGGAAGAAAAGCTCCTGCGCGCCATTTTCGGTGAAAAGGCGTCCGACGTCCGCGATACGTCGATGCGCATGCCGCCCGGCACCTACGGCACGATCGTCGAAGTGCGCGTCTTCAACCGCCACGGCGTTGAAAAGGACGAGCGCGCAATGGCAATCGAGCGCGAAGAGATCGAGCGTCTTGCCAAGGACCGCGACGACGAGCAGGCGATTCTCGACCGTAACGTCTACGGCCGTCTGATCGAGATGCTCCGCGGCCAGATGTCCATCGCCGGCCCGAAGGGCTTCAAGAAGGGCACCGAGCTTTCGAACGCCGTGGTCTCCGAATATCCCCGCTCGCAGTGGTGGATGTTCGCAGTCGAGGACGAGAAGGTCCAGAGCGAACTCGAAGCGCTCCGCGGCCAGTACGATGAATCCAAGTCGCGCCTTGAGCAGCGCTTCATGGACAAGGTCGAGAAGGTCCAGCGCGGCGACGAAATGCCTCCTGGCGTCATGAAGATGGTCAAGGTCTTCGTCGCAGTGAAGCGCAAGATCCAGCCGGGCGACAAGATGGCTGGCCGTCACGGCAACAAGGGTGTCGTGTCGCGCATCGTTCCGGTCGAAGACATGCCGTTCCTCGAAGACGGCACGCATGTCGACGTCGTTCTGAACCCGCTGGGCGTGCCTTCGCGCATGAACGTCGGCCAGATCCTCGAGACGCACCTCGGCTGGGCTTGCGCCGGCATGGGCAAGCAGATCGGTGACCTGATCGAAGCCTACAAGGCGAACGGCAATATCGAGCCGTTGCGCAAGACGATCGGCGACGTTGTCGGCGACGGTCCGAAGGCCGAGCAGGTCAAGGACTTCGACGATGACTCGGTTCTGCGTCTTGCCGACCAGTGGAAGCGCGGCGTTTCGATCGCAACGCCGGTCTTTGACGGCGCCCATGAAGGCGATGTCAACGAGATGCTGCGTCTGGCGGGTCTCAAGGATTCCGGTCAGTCGACGCTGTATGACGGCCGTACCGGCGAGCAGTTCGACCGTCAGGTGACCGTGGGCTACATCTACATGCTGAAGCTCAACCACCTGGTCGACGACAAGATCCACGCCCGTTCGATCGGTCCTTACTCGCTCGTGACCCAGCAGCCGCTGGGCGGCAAGGCCCAGTTCGGCGGCCAGCGCTTCGGCGAAATGGAGGTCTGGGCTCTGGAAGCATACGGCGCAGCCTATACGCTGCAGGAAATGCTGACGGTGAAGTCGGACGACGTCGCCGGCCGCACCAAGGTCTACGAAGCCATCGTCCGGGGCGACGATACGTTCGAAGCGGGTATTCCCGAAAGCTTCAACGTTCTCGTCAAGGAAATGCGCTCGCTCGGCCTTTCCGTCGAGTTGGAGAACTCGAAGGTCGAGGATCTGCAGCAGGCGGGCCAGTTGCCGGACGCAGCCGAGTAACCACTTGATAGGGTGTGCGCCTTAAGAGGGCGCACACCGTTCCCGCCATGGCCCCGCAATGTGTCGGCCGGGCAGGGACGTTTCCGCCGCATTGTGCGGTTATTGTCGTTTTTGAGCGTTGGCGCGGCTCCCGGGATTTGCCGCCGACCATCGCAAGCTAAGGGCGCTTTCGCCCATGAAGGAGACAGGCATGAACCAAGAGGTCATGAATCTTTTCAATCCGCAGGTGCCTGCACAGAATTTCGACTCCATCCGGATTTCGATTGCCTCTCCGGAGAAGATCCTTTCCTGGTCCTACGGCGAGATCAAGAAGCCGGAAACCATCAACTACCGCACGTTCAAGCCGGAACGCGATGGTCTCTTCTGCGCGCGCATCTTCGGGCCGATCAAGGACTACGAGTGCCTTTGCGGCAAGTACAAGCGCATGAAGTACAAGGGCATCATCTGCGAAAAGTGCGGCGTCGAAGTCACGCTGTCGCGCGTTCGGCGCGAGCGCATGGGCCATATCGAGCTTGCAGCACCCGTTGCCCACATCTGGTTCCTGAAGTCGCTGCCGAGCCGCATTTCCACGTTGCTCGACATGACGCTGAAGGATGTCGAGCGCGTCCTGTATTTCGAAAACTACATCGTCACCGAGCCGGGCCTCACGGCCCTTAAGGAACATCAGCTCCTCTCGGAAGAAGAGTACATGCTCGCCGTCGACGAATATGGCGAAGACCAGTTCACGGCGATGATCGGCGCTGAAGCCATCTACGAGATGCTGGCATCGATGAACCTCGAGAAGATCGCCGGCGATCTGCGTTCCGAGCTTGCCGACACCACGTCGGATCTCAAGCAGAAGAAGCTGATGAAGCGGCTGAAGATCGTCGAGAACTTCATGGAATCCGGCAACCGTCCGGAATGGATGATCATGAAGGTCGTTCCGGTGATCCCGCCGGATCTGCGTCCGCTGGTTCCGCTCGATGGCGGCCGCTTTGCCACGTCGGACCTGAACGATCTCTATCGGCGCGTCATCAACCGTAACAATCGTCTGAAGCGCCTGATCGAGCTTCGTGCGCCGGGTATCATTATCCGCAACGAAAAGCGCATGTTGCAGGAATCCGTCGATGCGCTGTTCGACAACGGCCGTCGCGGCCGCGTCATCACGGGTGCCAACAAGCGTCCGCTGAAGTCGCTCTCCGACATGCTCAAGGGCAAGCAGGGCCGCTTCCGCCAGAACCTGCTCGGCAAGCGCGTTGACTATTCCGGCCGCTCGGTCATCGTGACCGGTCCGGAGCTGAAGCTGCACCAGTGCGGCCTGCCGAAGAAGATGGCGCTCGAACTCTTCAAGCCGTTCATCTACGCGCGCCTCGACGCCAAGGGTTATTCCTCGACCGTCAAGCAGGCGAAAAAGCTGGTCGAGAAGGAAAAGCCGGAAGTCTGGGATATCCTCGACGAGGTCATCCGCGAGCATCCGGTTCTCTTGAACCGCGCGCCGACGCTGCACCGCCTGGGCATCCAGGCCTTCGAACCCACCCTGGTCGAAGGCAAGGCGATCCAGCTGCATCCGCTCGTTTGCACGGCCTTCAACGCCGACTTCGATGGTGACCAGATGGCCGTCCACGTGCCACTGTCTCTCGAAGCCCAGCTCGAAGCCCGCGTTCTGATGATGTCGACGAACAACATCCTGCACCCGGCCAACGGCGCACCGATCATCGTTCCGTCGCAGGACATGGTTCTCGGCCTCTACTACCTCTCGATCATGAACCAGAACGAGCCGGGCGAAGGCATGGCCTTCTCCGACCTCGGCGAACTGCATCATGCTCTTGAAAGCAAGGTCGTCACGCTGCACACCAAGATCCGTGGCCGCTTCAAGTCGATCAGCGAGGACGGCAAGCCGTACTCCAAGATCTATGAAACGACCCCGGGCCGCCTGCTCATCGGCGAATTGCTGCCGAAGAACGGCAAGGTGCCTTTCGACATCTGCAACCAGGAAATGACCAAGAAGAACATCTCCAAGATGATCGACACGGTCTACCGTCATTGCGGCCAGAAGGACACGGTCATTTTCTGCGACCGCATCATGCAGCTCGGCTTCTCGCATGCCTGCCGCGCCGGCATCTCGTTCGGCAAGGACGACATGGTGATCCCGGATACCAAGGTTAAGATCGTCGGCGATACCGAAGCACTCGTGAAGGAATACGAGCAGCAGTACAACGACGGCCTCATCACGCAGGGCGAAAAGTACAACAAGGTCGTCGATGCCTGGGGCAAGGCCACCGAGAAGGTCGCCGAAGAGATGATGGCCCGCATCAAGGCTATCGAGTTCGACGAAAAGACCGGCCGCCAGAAGCCTATGAACTCGATCTACATGATGAGCCACTCGGGCGCCCGCGGTTCGCCGAACCAGATGCGTCAGCTGGGCGGCATGCGCGGCCTGATGGCTAAGCCGTCGGGCGAAATCATCGAGACGCCGATCATCTCGAACTTCAAGGAAGGCCTGACCGTCAACGAGTACTTCAACTCGACGCACGGCGCCCGTAAGGGACTGGCAGACACCGCCTTGAAGACGGCAAACTCGGGCTACCTGACCCGCCGTCTCGTCGACGTCGCGCAGGATTGCATCGTCAACTCCGTGGATTGCGGCACCGACAAGGGCCTCACCATGACTGCGATCGTCGATGCCGGCCAGGTCGTTGCCTCGCTCGGCGCACGTATCCTCGGCCGTACGGCACTCGACAACATCGATCACCCGGTCACCGGCGAGCGCATCGTCGATGCCGGCAAGATGATCCTCGAGCCAGATGTCGTCGAGATCGAAAAAGCTGGTATCCAGTCGATCCGCATCCGTTCGGCACTGACCTGCGAAATCCAGACAGGCGTCTGCTCTGTCTGCTACGGCCGCGACCTTGCTCGCGGTACGCCGGTCAACATGGGCGAAGCGGTCGGCGTCATCGCGGCTCAGTCGATCGGCGAGCCAGGCACGCAGCTCACCATGCGTACCTTCCACCTTGGCGGTACGGCCACCGTGGTCGACCAGTCGTTCCTGGAGGCCTCGTATGAAGGAACGGTTCAGATCAAGAACCGCAACCTTCTGCGGAACTCCGAAGGCATCCTCGTTGCCATGGGCCGCAACATGACCGTCCAGATCCTGGACGAGCGTGGCGTTGAGCGCTCCTCGCAGCGCGTTGCCTACGGTTCTAAGCTGTATGTGGACGAGGGCGACAAGGTAAAGCGCGGCCAGCGTCTGGCTGAGTGGGATCCGTACACCCGTCCGATAATGACGGAACTGGCCGGTACCGTTCAGTTCGAAGACGTTGTCGACGGTCTCTCCGTCCTCGAAGCGACCGACGAATCCACGGGGATCACCAAGCGTCAGGTCATCGACTGGCGTTCGACCCCGCGTGGTTCGGACCTCAAGCCGGCAATTGTCATCAAGGACGCAAGCGGCAATGTCGCGAAGCTGTCTCGCGGCGGCGATGCCCGCTTCCTGCTTTCGGTCGACGCGATCCTTTCGGTCGAGCCAGGCCAGAAGGTCTCCCAGGGTGACGTGCTTGCACGTTCGCCGCTGGAAAGCGCCAAGACCAAGGACATCACCGGCGGTCTGCCGCGCGTTGCCGAACTCTTCGAAGCCCGCCGCCCGAAGGATCATGCCATCATCGCTGAGATCGATGGTACGATCCGCCTCGGCCGCGACTACAAGAACAAGCGCCGCGTCATCATCGAGCCGGCGGAAGACGGTGTCGAGCCGGTCGAATACCTGATCCCGAAGGGCAAGCCCTTCCACCTTCAGGAAGGCGACTATATCGAAAAGGGCGACTACATCCTCGACGGCAACCCGGCACCGCATGACATCCTGGCGATCAAGGGCGTGGAGGCTCTGGCTTCCTACCTCGTCAACGAGATCCAGGAAGTCTACCGCTTGCAGGGCGTTGTCATCAACGACAAGCACATCGAAGTGATTGTCCGTCAGATGCTGCAGAAGGTGGAAATCACCGATGCTGGCGACTCGACTTATATCGTCGGCGACAACGTCGACCGTATCGAGCTCGAGGACGTCAACGACGGCCTGATCGAGCAGGGCAAGAAGCCTGCCTATGGCGAGCCGGTTCTTCTGGGCATCACCAAGGCGTCGCTGCAGACCCCGTCCTTCATCTCCGCCGCTTCCTTCCAGGAAACGACGAAGGTGCTGACGGAAGCTGCGATCGCCGGCAAGACCGACGGCCTGCAGGGTCTCAAGGAAAACGTCATCGTCGGACGCCTCATCCCGGCCGGTACCGGCGGCACCATGACGGCGATCCGCCGTATCGCGACGTCGCGCGATGAGATGATCCTCGAAGAGCGTCGCAAGGGCACGGGCGCGGATGCCGCAACCCCGATGCTCCAGGACATGGCCGGCGAAAACGCTTCGGCTGCCGAATAACCGGCAGCCCGGCCTCAGAACTGAAAAACCGCCCGGAGCGATCCGGGCGGTTTTTTGTTTGATTTCGCGGCGGCGGGGAGGCCGAAAATAGTTCTCCATTTTTCTTGATAACGACTACGGACTCGCCCCCATATAGCTTACGGAGTCGTTCACATGGCACGGAACCGCATGTAGCTTTTCGATGATAGGAAAAGACACGCATCGCGCGATGCCGCTTTGGCCCGCGGGATGACCAGGTCGAAGCCGGCTGCAACCGGCAGCGACGTTCTTGCCGAGCTGAAAGACCGCATAATCGTTTCGTCGAAGGTGCATATTGTGCACGTCGCCAACAGCGCGATGAACTACGAAGCGATCGCAACTTCCCAGCTTGGGGTTGTTAGGGAAGCAGGATGAGGCAATTGTGCATTCCGTAGCCGAGCCTGGCCTTTGCTGCTGCGATATCAATCCAGAAAAAGCGGAGCAGGATCGGCCCGCCGCCGTCGAATGGTGTCATCTCGTGATGAAGCCAGGTCTCGGGGTAGGGCCCTCCAATATCGGCATGATAGTAATGCCGCCGGTGGCAGATGGCGGCACCGTTCTTGATGAAGCGGTAGTCATCGATTGCAAGCGGACGAAGCGTGTTGCTCAGCGCAAGACCTGTCTCTTCGGCGAATTCGCGGGCTGCCGCTTGCTCAGGGTCTTCGCCGGGTTCGACCGTCCCGCCCGGAACCTGCAGTTCGATCTCCGGAAAATCCGGCTCGTCGAAAACCAGGAGCCGACGGCGCCAGGTGGCGTAGATCAGCACCTTTTGCGCATCGGGCCGAGCCATGTCTTCAGTTGAAGCGGATGATCGCGACTTCGCCTTCGAGCGCGCCTTGGTACGCCGAGGCATGCGGTTCTTCGTCGGGAACGTCGGTCAGCATGCCGATCTGGTCGAGGTCGGCTTCGATGAAGCCTTCTTCGGCAAGGGCGTTCAGCGCCTCGCGCACTGCGCTGTCGTCGTCGGCCGCCTTCAACATCACGTGCAGGTCGACGCCCTCGGCGCCATCGGACTCGTAGCCCTTGCCGATGATGATGAAGATCATCGGGCCTACGGAATTATTGTCGTTGTCGGGCTTCTCGATCATTCATCGGTCCTTTGGATATCTGGCGATTCGAAACTCGAATCCGTTTTTTGACAGGCGCGTGGCCTGCGATCGCTGATTCCTTATCCGTTTTTGCAGCGATGCCCAAGTTCAACTTGGCATGCGGTGACCGTTGCGTCTAAAAGCGTTCAAAGAGCGCACGGAGCCCGGGTTTCAAGGCGATCCGCCGAAGATTATTTCTTAACCGGCCTTGACGAACCAGCGGGAAACCAGTAGTACCCGCGCCATCGGAACCCATGTGAGGCATGGCTGTCCGGGGCGTCTCGTCCTGGAGTTCTCCTCAAACAAGGTTCGAAACGCACGTTGAAGATTTGATGCCTGCACGCATGACGCATGTCTTTTTGCGTCCTCTGCCTTCAGTGGTCCATCTGCGCAAGCAGATCGGGCCACATTTTGCGCATTGACGACAGCCGTGTGATCTTGCCGGAGACGGCGCGAGTTACGCCCGCAAGGGTTTGAGAGATAAACGTAAGGGATGGTTGAATGCCTACCGTAAACCAGCTGATCCGCAAGCCTCGCCAGGCAAGTGTAAAGCGTAACAAGGTTCCTGCGCTGCAGGAAAACCCGCAGAAGCGCGGCGTTTGCACCCGCGTCTACACCACGACGCCGAAGAAGCCGAACTCGGCTCTGCGTAAGGTTGCCAAGATCCGCCTCACCAACGGCTTCGAAGTCATTGGTTACATTCCCGGCGAAGGTCACAACCTTCAGGAACACTCCGTCGTCATGATCCGTGGCGGCCGCGTGAAGGACCTTCCGGGTGTCCGTTACCACATCATCCGCGGCGTTCTCGATACCCAGGGTGTCAAGAACCGCAAGCAGCGCCGTTCGAAGTACGGTGCGAAGCGTCCGAAGTAATTCGGTTTTGGTTTTCCGGCGCTGCGCGAGGTTCTCCGCGTGGTAAAGCGCCTTAACAGTTGAAGAGACGAGAAGTATGTCCCGACGTCACAGAGCAGAAAAGCGCGAGATCAACCCGGACCCGAAGTTCGGCGATCTGGTTGTCACGAAGTTCATGAATGCCATCATGCTCGACGGCAAGAAGTCCGTTGCTGAAAACATCGTATACGGCGCATTCGACGTCGTGCAGGGCAAGTCCAAGCAGGAGCCGATTGCGGTTTTCCACGCTGCGCTCGATAACATCGCCCCGCACGTCGAAGTCCGCTCGCGCCGCGTCGGTGGTGCGACCTACCAGGTCCCGGTCGACGTCCGTCCGGAGCGCCGTCAGGCCCTCGCCATTCGCTGGCTGATCGCTGCTGCCCGCAAGCGCAACGAAACGACCATGGTTGACCGCCTCTCGGGCGAGCTTCTCGATGCATCCAACAACCGCGGCAGTGCCGTCAAGAAGCGCGAAGACACGCACAAGATGGCTGATGCCAACCGTGCGTTCTCGCACTATCGCTGGTAATTCCGAACGGTATCGAAAGGCAGTCCACAATGGCTCGCGAATATAAAATCGAAGACTACCGCAATTTCGGTATCATGGCGCACATCGACGCCGGCAAGACCACGACCACCGAACGTATTCTTTATTACACCGGTAAGTCGCACAAGATCGGCGAAGTCCACGACGGCGCAGCCACCATGGACTGGATGGAGCAGGAGCAGGAGCGTGGCATCACGATCACCTCCGCTGCGACCACGACCTTCTGGAAGGGCCGTGACGGCAAGATGCGCCGCTTCAACATCATTGACACCCCCGGCCACGTCGACTTCACCATCGAAGTCGAGCGTTCGCTGCGCGTTCTCGACGGCGCCATCGCGCTTCTCGATGCCAACGCAGGTGTCGAGCCGCAGACTGAAACCGTCTGGCGCCAGGCCGAGAAATATCACGTTCCGCGCATGATCTTCTGCAACAAGATGGACAAGACCGGTGCGGATTTTTACCGCTCGGTCGAGATGATCAAGACCCGTCTCGGCGCGACGGCTGTCGTCATGCAGCTGCCGATCGGCGCAGAAACCGAGTTCAAGGGCGTTGTCGATCTGATCGAGATGAACGCTCTCATCTGGCGCGACGAATCGCTCGGCGCACAGTGGGACGTCGTCGAAATTCCGGAAGACATGAAGGCCAAGGCTGAAGAATATCGCGAAAAGCTGATCGAGACGGTTGTCGAGATCGACGAAGCCGCAATGGAAGCCTACCTCGAAGGCAACATGCCGGACAACGATCAGATCCGTGCGCTCGTTCGCCGCGGCACCATCGACGTCAAGTTCCATCCGATGTTCTGCGGTACTGCCTTCAAGAACAAGGGCGTTCAGCCGCTGCTCGACGCAGTCGTCGATTACCTGCCGTCGCCGCTCGACATTCCGGCGATCAAGGGTATCGACGTGAAGACGGAAGCTGAAATCGAGCGTCACCCCGATGACGCCGAGCCGCTCTCCATGCTCGCCTTCAAGATCATGAACGACCCCTTCGTCGGTTCGCTCACCTTTGCCCGCATCTATTCCGGCAAGCTCGAGAAGGGCGCGTCGGTCATGAACACGGTCAAGGACAAGCGCGAGCGCGTCGGCCGCATGCTGCAGATGCATTCCAATTCGCGAGAAGACATCGAAGAAGCCTTCGCCGGCGACATCGTTGCTCTCGCAGGCCTCAAGGAAACCACCACTGGCGATACGCTGTGTGATCCGCTGAAGCCGGTCATCCTCGAGCGCATGGAATTCCCCGAGCCGGTCATCCAGATCGCCATCGAGCCGAAGACCAAGGGCGACCAGGAAAAGATGGGCCTCGCGCTCAACCGCCTGGCTGCCGAAGACCCGTCCTTCCGCGTGAAGACGGACCAGGAATCGGGCCAGACGATCATCGCCGGCATGGGTGAACTTCACCTCGATATCATCGTTGACCGCATGCGCCGCGAGTTCAAGGTTGAAGCAACCGTCGGTGCGCCGCAGGTTGCCTACCGCGAAACCATCACGAAGACGCACGAAGAAGACTACACGCACAAGAAGCAGTCCGGTGGTACCGGCCAGTTCGCGCGCGTCAAGATCATCTTCGAACCGAACCCGGAAGGCGACGAATTCAAGTTCGAGTCCAAGATCGTCGGCGGTGCTGTTCCGAAGGAATACATCCCGGGCGTTCAGAAGGGCATCGAAAGCGTTCTGACCTCCGGTCCGCTCGCAGGCTTCCCGATGCTCGGCGTCAAGGCGACGCTGATCGACGGTGCCTTCCACGATGTCGACTCGTCGGTCCTGGCGTTCGAAATCGCCTCGCGCGCTTGCTTCCGTGAGGCAGCGAAGAAAGCTGGCGCTCAGCTGCTGGAGCCGATGATGAAGGTCGAAGTCGTGACGCCGGAAGACTATGTCGGCGACGTCATCGGCGACCTGAACTCGCGCCGTGGTCAGATCCAGGGCCAGGAGAGCCGCGGCATCGCCGTCGTCATCAACGCGAACGTTCCGTTGGCGAACATGTTCAAGTACGTCGACAACCTGCGCTCCATGTCGCAGGGCCGCGCTCAGTACACGATGACCTTCGATCACTATGCGCCGGTTCCGTCGAACGTCGCAACTGAAATCCAGGCAAAGTATTCCGGTCAGAAGTGACCGGAATACCAATTGACCGATAACAAGAATTAGATCCCTTCGGGGACTAGCAGAATGGAGAGCCGAAAATGGCAAAGAGTAAGTTTGAGCGCAACAAGCCGCACGTTAACATCGGCACGATCGGCCACGTTGACCACGGCAAGACGTCTCTGACGGCGGCGATCACGAAGTACTTCGGCGAGTTCAAGGCGTATGACCAGATCGACGCTGCGCCGGAAGAAAAGGCTCGCGGGATCACGATTTCGACGGCGCATGTCGAGTATGAGGCGGCCAACCGCCACTACGCGCACGTCGACTGCCCCGGCCACGCCGACTACGTCAAGAACATGATCACCGGTGCCGCACAGATGGACGGCGCGATCCTGGTGTGCTCGGCTGCCGACGGCCCGATGCCGCAGACCCGCGAACACATCCTGCTCGCCCGCCAGGTCGGCGTTCCGGCAATCGTCGTGTTCCTGAACAAGGTCGACCAGGTCGACGACGCCGAGCTTCTCGAGCTCGTCGAGCTGGAAGTGCGCGAACTGCTGTCGTCCTACGACTTCCCGGGCGACGACATCCCGGTTGTCAAGGGTTCGGCGTTGGCTGCTCTTGAAGATTCCGACAAGAAGATTGGCGAAGACGCGATCCGCGAACTGATGGCCCAGGTCGACGCCTACATCCCGACGCCTGAGCGTCCGATCGACCAGCCGTTCCTGATGCCGATCGAAGACGTGTTCTCGATCTCGGGCCGCGGTACGGTCGTGGCCGGCCGCGTCGAGCGCGGTATCGTCAAGGTTGGCGAAGAAGTCGAGATCGTCGACATCCGCCCGACCTCGAAGACGACGGTGACCGGCGTTGAAATGTTCCGCAAGCTGCTTGACCAGGGCCAGGCCGGCGACAACATCGGCGCACTGATCCGCGGCGTGAACCGCGACGGCGTCGAGCGTGGCCAGATCCTGTGCAAGCCGGGTTCGGTGAAGCCGCACAAGAAGTTCAAGGCTGAAGCCTACATCCTGACGAAGGAAGAAGGCGGCCGTCATACGCCGTTCTTCACCAACTACCGTCCGCAGTTCTACTTCCGCACGACGGACGTGACGGGCATCGTGACGCTGCCGGAAGGCACCGAAATGGTGATGCCGGGCGACAACGTCACGGTTGACGTCGAGCTGATCGTGCCGATCGCCATGGAAGAAAAGCTGCGCTTCGCCATCCGCGAAGGCGGCCGCACCGTCGGCGCCGGTATCGTTGCATCGATCGTCGAGTAATCTTTTAGGCAAGCGGCCCCAGGGCCGCTTGCTTATGACATAAAAATGTAGCAAATGGCGCGCGAGCGCGATTTGCGTCTGCTTCGGCTTCGAGGCAGGCAATGAACAGACAAGGTGGGCCTTAAGGCCTGGAGACTGGAAAGGGACATCGTTTTCGGTGTCCCCTTCGATCTTTGAAACCGGTGGTCCGCCTTAGGAAAAGAAGAACAGCCCGTGCCGTTTTGTTGGCACGCGAAGAACAAACACAAGGATAACGTCGAATGAACGGCCAAAATATCCGCATTCGCCTGAAGGCGTTCGATCACCGAATTCTCGATGCTTCCACGCGCGAGATTGTGTCGACGGCGAAGCGCACCGGAGCTAGTGTCCGGGGCCCCGTTCCGCTTCCGACCCGCATCGAGAAGTTTACGGTCAACCGGTCCCCGCACATCGACAAGAAGAGCCGCGAGCAGTTCGAGATGCGCACGCATAAGCGCCTCCTCGACATCGTAGACCCGACCCCGCAGACGGTGGACGCGCTGATGAAGCTCGATCTCGCCGCCGGTGTCGATGTTGAGATCAAGCTCTGAGCCTGGCTCGAGCGGATTTGGAAGGATTGAACCGATGCGTTCAGGTGTGATTGCACAGAAGGTGGGAATGACCCGCGTCTACAACGACGCCGGCGAGCATGTCCCGGTAACGGTATTGCGTATGGAAGGCTGCCAGGTCGTTTCTACGCGCACTGTGGAAAAGAATGGCTATACCGCAGTTCAGCTCGGTGCTGGCCAGGCGAAGGTTAAGAACACGTCCAAGGCGATGCGCGGCAACTTTGCCGTCGCCAACGTCGAGCCGAAGGCCAAACTCGCAGAATTCCGCGTTTCGGAAGACAACCTGCTCGAGGTCGGCACCGAGCTCAAGGCTGGTCACTTCGCTGCAGGTCAGCTCGTCGACGTGACGGGTACGACAATCGGTAAGGGCTTTGCCGGCGCCATGAAGCGCCACGGCTTCGGCGGTCTGCGCGCCACGCACGGTGTGTCCGTTTCGCACCGTTCGCATGGTTCGACGGGTTCGCGTCAGGATCCAGGCAAGGTTTTCAAGAACAAGAAGATGGCTGGTCACATGGGCCAGACGCGCGTAACGACTCAGAACCTGGAAGTAGTTTCGACCGATGAAGATCGCGGTCTGATCCTGATCAAGGGTGCAGTACCCGGTTCCAAGGGTGCCTGGATCATCGTGCGCGATGCCGTCAAGTCGGCAGCGAAGTAAGGAGCCGGACCAATGGAATTCAACGTCAAGACCCTCGAGGGAAAAGACGCAGGGAAGGTTTCTCTCTCTGACGCGATTTTCGGCCTCGAGCCCCGCGAAGACATTCTTGCCCGCGTCATCCGCTGGCAGCTTGCCAAGAAGCAGCAGGGCACGCACCAGGCAAAGGGCCGCGCGGACGTTTCGCGCACCGGCGCCAAGATGTACAAGCAGAAGGGTACGGGCCGGGCTCGTCACCATTCTGCTCGCGCTCCGCAGTTCCGCGGCGGTGGTAAGGCTCACGGCCCGGTCGCACGAAGCCACGAGCACGACCTTCCGAAGAAGGTTCGCGCTCTCGGCCTGCGCCACGCTCTGTCGGCCAAGTTCAAGTCCGAGGACGTCATCGTCATCGACAATCTGGTCGCTGCTGAAGCAAAGACCAAGGCTCTCGCATCCGTTTTTGAGACGCTGGGCCTGACCAATGCGCTCTTCATCGGCGGCGCTGAGCTTGACGGCAACTTCAAGCTTGCAGCAAAGAACATCCCGAACATCGATGTTCTGCCGATCCAGGGCATCAACGTTTACGACATCGTGCGCCGCGGCAAGCTCGTGCTTTCCAAGGCTGCCGTTGAAGCTCTAGAGGAGCGTTTCAAGTGACCGATCTTCGCCACTACGATGTGATCGTCTCGCCGGCGATCACCGAAAAGTCCACGCTGGTATCGGAAAACAACCAGGTTGTTTTCAACGTCGCCAAGGCGGCCACGAAGCCGGAAATCAAGGCTGCAGTCGAGGCGCTCTTCGGCGTCAAGGTCACGGCCGTCAACACTCTGCTCCGCAAGGGCAAGACCAAGCGTTTCCGCGGTTTTGTAGGCAAGCAGAAGGACGTGAAGAAGGCTGTCGTGACGCTGGCTGAAGGCCAGACGATCGACGTCTCCACCGGTCTCTGAGGAATAAGAAAATGGCATTGAAAACATTCAATCCTACGACCCCGAGCCAGCGCCAGCTCGTCATCGTTGACCGTTCTGGCCTGTGGAAGGGCAAGCCGGTCAAGGTGCTGACGGAAGGCCTGACCTCCAAGGGTGGCCGCAACAACGCCGGCCGCATTACGGTCCGCTTCCAGGGCGGCGGTCATAAGCGCACCTATCGTCTCGTCGACTTCAAGCGCCGCAAGTTTGACGTCGAGGGCACGGTCCAGCGTATCGAATATGACCCGAACCGCACGGCATACATCGCGCTCGTAACCTACACGGACGGCGAACAGGCCTACATCCTCGCTCCGCAGCGCCTCGCTGCCGGCGACAAGGTCATCGCTTCCGACAAGGCCGTCGACGTGAAGCCGGGCAACACCATGCCGCTTCAGTTCATCCCGGTCGGCTCCATCATCCACAACGTGGAAATGAAGCCGGGCAAGGGCGGTCAGATCGCACGTTCGGCTGGCGGTTACGCACAGCTCGTCGGCCGCGACCAGGGCATGGCGATCCTTCGCCTGAACTCGGGCGAGCAGCGCCTTGTCCACGGCACCTGCCTGGCGACGATCGGTGCCGTTTCCAACCCGGACCACGGCAACATCAATGATGGCAAGGCCGGCCGTTCGCGCTGGCGTGGCAAGAAGCCGCACAACCGCGGCGTCGTCATGAACCCGGTCGACCATCCGCACGGCGGTGGTGAAGGCCGCACCTCGGGTGGCCGTCATCCGGTCACCCCGTGGGGCAAGCCGACCAAGGGCAAGCGCACCCGGTCGAACAAGTCGACCGACAAGATGATCATGCGCTCGCGTCATCAGCGTAAGAAGTAAGAGAGGAAGTCTCCAATGGCTCGTTCAGTATGGAAAGGTCCGTTCGTTGACGGCTATCTTCTCAAGAAGGCTGAGAAGGTTCGTGAAGGCGGACGTGCAGAAGTAATCAAGATCTGGAGCCGTCGCTCCACGATCCTGCCGCAATTCGTCGGTCTCACCTTCGGCGTCTACAATGGCAGCAAGCATGTTCCGGTCAGCGTCAATGAAGACATGGTCGGTCACAAATTCGGTGAATTCTCTCCGACCCGGACCTATTACGGTCACGGTGCGGACAAGAAGGCAAAGAGGAAGTAACAATGGGCAAGGCAAAAGCCGAACGCCGGCTGAAGGACAACGAGGCGCAAGCAGTCGCCCGCACGCTCCGCGTCAGCCCACAGAAGCTCAACCTGGTTGCTGCGGCCATCCGCGGCAAGAAGGTTGACCGCGCACTCGCTGAGCTGGAGTTCTCCCGCAAGCGCATCGCAGGCGCCGTCAAGAAGACGCTCGAATCTGCGATCGCCAACGCCGAGAACAACCACGATCTCGACGTCGACTCGCTGGTCGTAGCAGAAGCCTATGTCGGCAAGTCGATCGTCATGAAGCGCTTCCACGCTCGTGGCCGCGGCCGTGCATCTCGCATCGAGAAGCCGTTCGCCCACCTGACGATCGTCGTCCGCGAAGTGCAGGCACAAGAGGAGGCCGCATAATGGGTCAGAAAATCAATCCAATCGGTTTCCGTCTTGGCATCAACCGCACCTGGGATAGCCGCTGGTTCGCGGACAATGCCGAGTACGGTCAGCTCCTGCACGAAGACCTGAAGATGCGCAAGTTCGTCATGAGCGAACTGAAGCAGGCTGGTATTGCAAAGGTCGTCATCGAGCGTCCGCACAAGAAGTGCCGCGTCACGATCCACTCGGCTCGCCCGGGTCTGATCATCGGCAAGAAGGGTGCAGACATCGACAAGCTTCGCAAGAAGCTGTCGGACATGACGAACTCCGAAACGCACCTCAACATCGTCGAAGTGCGCAAGCCGGAAGTCGACGCGACGCTCGTCGCACAGTCGATTGCCCAGCAGCTGGAACGCCGCGTGGCTTTCCGCCGCGCCATGAAGCGCGCTGTTCAGTCGGCAATGCGTCTTGGCGCCGAAGGCATCAGGATCACCTGCGCAGGCCGTCTCGGCGGCGCGGAAATCGCTCGTACCGAATGGTACCGCGAAGGCCGCGTTCCGCTGCACACCCTGCGTGCGGACATCGATTACGGTACGGCTGAAGCCGAAACCGCATTCGGCATCTGCGGCATCAAGGTCTGGATCTTCAAGGGCGAAATCCTTGAACACGATCCGCTGGCCTCCGAGCGCCGCGCACTCGAGGGTGACGCTCAGGGTCCGGCAAGCCGTGATCGCGATCGTCGCCGCGACAACGCTTGATAGCGTTGGTGGCAGATAAGTTCGGAGAATAAGAAAATGTTGCAGCCAAAGCGTACCAAGTACCGCAAGCAATTCAAGGGCCGCATCAAGGGCGTCGCCAAGGGTGGTTCCGACCTCGCCTTCGGTGAATTCGGCCTGAAGGCTCAGGAGCCCAACCGCGTCAACGCACGTGAAATCGAAGCGGCCCGCCGCGCGATCACGCGCTACATGAAGCGCGCCGGCCGTGTATGGATCCGCGTGTTCCCGGACGTTCCGGTAACCGCAAAGCCGACCGAAGTCCGCATGGGTAAGGGTAAGGGTTCTGTCGAATATTGGGCATGCAAGGTCAAGCCTGGCCGCATGATGTTCGAGATCGACGGCGTCACCGAAGAAATCGCCCGCGAGGCGCTTCGTCTCGGCTCGGCCAAGCTCTCGGTCAAGACGCGCTTCGTTCAGCGCATTGCAGAGTAAGGAGAGGCAGATGAAAGCCGAAGAAGTCCGCGGCCTCACGGCCGATCAGCTCAAGGACAAGCTCGCCAACCTCAAGAAGGAGCAGTTCAACCTGCGCTTCCAGAAGGCAACCGGCCAGCTCGAAAAGTCCTCGCGCATCAACGAAGTCCGCAAGGACATCGCCCGCGTGAAAACCATTGCCCGCCAGAAGGCGGCAGAAGCAAAGGCGTAAAGGAAAAATAACATGCCGAAGCGCATTCTGCAGGGCGTTGTCGTTGGCGACAAGAACGAGAAGACTGTCGTAGTTCGCGTTGAGCGCCGTTTTGCTCACCCGCTGCTTCAGAAGACCGTTCGTCGTTCCAAGAAGTACAAGGCCCACGACGAAAACAACCAGTACAAGATCGGCGATACCGTATCCATCGAGGAATGCGCACCGATCTCCAAGGACAAGCGCTGGACGGTCATTTCCGCCCAGGGCAAGTAACAGAATTTTGCGCGAGGCCTTGCGTCTCGCCGAAATTTCTGTATGAAGCAGCGTCAGAACGCTCGAATGCCGGGCGTTCTTTTGCTTTGAGCGCATGGAAGGTCCCGTCGGGAAACCACCTTGGCACGATTTTTCCCGCGCTATTCAAGCTATTGCCGTGTCTGTACCCGCCCGTGAGGCGGGTTCGGCGGGCTGACAATTTTCATGAGCCGGGGTAGGGGGCGCAAGCCCAACCATTCCGGTAAAACAAGAAGGCGACCTGATATGATTCAGATGCAAACAAACCTCGACGTCGCGGATAATTCCGGCGCACGTCGTGTCATGTGCATCAAGGTGCTGGGCGGCTCGAAGCGCAAGTATGCCTCGATCGGCGACGTCATCGTCGTTTCGATCAAGGAAGCGATCCCGCGCGGCCGCGTGAAGAAGGGTGACGTGATGAAGGCGGTGGTTGTTCGTACCGCCAAGGAAATCCGTCGCGTGGATGGCAGCATCATCCGCTTCGACACGAATGCAGCAGTCCTCATCGACAACAAGAAAGAGCCGATCGGCACCCGTATCTTCGGACCGGTTCCGCGCGAACTTCGCGCCAAGAACCACATGAAGATCATCTCGCTGGCTCCCGAAGTACTGTAAGGAGCGGGAACGATGCAGAAGATTCGTAAAGGCGACAAGGTCGTCATGCTCGCAGGCAAGGACAAAGGCCGTACCGGCGAAGTCCTCCAGGTTCTGCCGAAGGAAGATCGCGCGGTCGTCCGTGGCGTCAACGTCGTCAAGCGCCACCAGCGCCAGACGCAGACGCAGGAAGCCGGCATCATCAGCAAGGAAGCCTCGGTTCACCTGTCCAACATTGCAATCGTCGACAAGGACGGCAAGCCGACCCGCGTCGGTTTCAAGGTCGTTGACGGCAAGAAGGTCCGTGTGGCCAAGCGTTCTGGAGATGTGATCGATGGCTGAGGCAAAGTACGAGCCGCGGCTCAAGAAGGAATATGTCGAGCGCATCCGCAAGGCGATGCAGGAGAAGTTCTCCTATGCCAACGAGATGCAGATCCCGAGGCTCGACAAGATCGTAATCAACATGGGTGTTGGCGAAGCAACGGCCGACTCGAAGAAGCCGACGATTGCCGCAGCCGACCTGGCAGCGATCGCTGGCCAGAAGGCAGTCATCACCCGTGCACGCAACTCCATCGCTGGCTTCAAGGTCCGCGAGCAGATGCCGATCGGCGCCAAGGTCACCCTGCGTGGCGCCCGCATGTACGAGTTCCTGGACCGTCTCGTGAACATCGCGCTTCCGCGCGTTCGCGACTTCCGCGGCCTGAACCCGAAGAGCTTTGACGGCCGTGGCAACTTCGCCATGGGCATCAAGGAGCACATTGTGTTCCCTGAGATCAACTACGACAAGGTTGATCAGATGTGGGGCATGGACATCATCGTTTGCACGACGGCAACGAAGGACGACGAAGCACGGGCTCTGCTGACAGAGTTCAACTTCCCGTTCCGTCAGTAACCGTAACGACGAGCGTAGAAAAGGAACCTGACATGGCGAAGACAAGCGCAGTTGAAAAGAACAAGCGCCGCCGTACTACGGTCGCAAACCAGGCTGCCAAGCGTGCAGTCCTGAAGGCGATCATCATGAACCAGTCTCTTCCGATCGAAGAACGGTTCAAGGCCTCGATCAAGCTGGCATCCCTGCCGCGCGATGGATCGAAGACCCGCATTCGCAACCGTTGCGAAGTATCGGGCCGCCCGCGCGCGTACTACCGCAAACTGCGCATGTCGCGTATCGCGCTGCGTGAGCTGGGCAATCTCGGCAAGGTGCCGGGCATCGTCAAGTCGAGCTGGTAAGGAGCAGGTTAGATGACAATGACTGATCCGTTGGGCGATATGCTCACTCGCATCCGCAACGGCGCTTCCCGCCGCAAGTCGTCGGTATCGACGCCTGCGTCCAAGCTCCGTGCACGCGTTCTCGATGTCCTGCAGTCCGAAGGCTACATCCGTGGCTATTCCGTTGTCGATTTCGGCAATGGCAAGTCGGAACTCAGCATCGAGCTGAAGTACTACGAAGGCACGTCGGTGATCCGTGAGATCGGCCGTGTGTCCAAGCCGGGCCGCCGGGTTTATGTCTCGGTCAAGTCCATTCCGCAGGTCGCGAACGGTCTCGGCATCACCATCCTTTCGACTCCGAAGGGCGTGATGGCCGATCACCAGGCTCGCGAACAGAACGTTGGTGGCGAGGTTCTTTGCTCTGTCTTCTAAGACAGGGCAGGGATCTCCATTGCGAACAGACAGGATTTAAACATGTCTCGTATCGGTAAGAAGCCCGTTCAGGTACCTGCTGGAATCACGGCTACGGTCGATGGCCAGAAGGTTACTGCAAAGGGCCCGAAGGGCGAGCTGTTCTTCGTCGCAAACGACGAAGTCGGCGTAAAGCTCGAAGATAACGCGGTCGTGGTCACGCCGCTCAACCAGACCAAGGATGCTCGCGCAAAGTGGGGTATGTCCCGCACAATGATCGAGAACATCTTCAAGGGCGTCAAGGACGGTTACGAGCGCAAGCTCGAAATCAACGGCGTTGGTTATCGTGCATCCATGCAGGGCAAGAACCTGCAGCTGGCTCTCGGTTTCAGCCACGACGTGGTCTATGAGCCGCCGGTCGGTATCTCGATCGCTGTTCCGAAGCCGACGGAAATCGTCGTCACCGGCATCAACAAGCAGCAGGTCGGTCAGGTCGCCGCCGAAATCCGCGAATACCGCGGTCCCGAGCCCTACAAGGGCAAGGGCGTGAAGTATGCCGACGAGCGCATCGTCCGCAAAGAAGGCAAGAAGAAGTAAGGATCACGCGAAATGGCTAGCAGGAAAGAAGCACTTGCACGTCGTGCCAACCGCGTGCGCCGTCAACTCAAGTCGGTGGCCAATGGCCGTCCGCGCCTGTCGGTTCATCGCTCCTCGAAGAACATCTACGCACAGATCATCGATGATGTGGCCGGCAAGACGCTTGCGGCTGCCTCCACGCTCGACAAGGATCTGCGCGGTTCTCTGAAGACCGGTGCCGACACCGCAGCAGCTGCCCTCGTCGGCAAGCTCGTTGCAGAGCGCGCCTCCAAGGCAGGCGTCAAGGAAGTCGTATTCGACCGTGGCGCCTTCATCTATCACGGCCGCATCAAGGCTCTTGCAGAAGCAGCCCGCGAAGGCGGTCTGACCTTCTAAGGAGATTTCCGGCCGCGCGTCTTTTGGACAGCGGCCGGATTTTCACCGGACCGCAAACGCTCCCGCAAGGGAGACCGATGCGGTCCTCGTTTGTTTGCCGATTGCACCCGGAAAAGAAAAAGGAAGAGGACAATGGCACAGGAAAGAAGGGGTTCTCGCGAAGATCGCCAGAGCCGCGAAGAGCGCGACAGCGAATTCGTCGACAAGCTTGTCGCGATCAACCGCGTCGCTAAGGTTGTTAAGGGTGGCCGCCGTTTCGGTTTCGCCGCTCTCGTCGTCGTCGGTGACCAGAAAGGCCGCGTAGGCTTCGGTCATGGTAAGGCACGCGAAGTGCCGGAAGCGATCCGCAAGGCAACGGAAGCCGCCAAGCGCGAGCTGATCTTCGTTCCCCTGCGTGAAGGCCGAACCCTGCATCACGATGTCCATGGCCGCCATGGCGCCGGCAAGGTTCTGCTGCGCTCGGCCAAGGTCGGTACCGGTATCATCGCCGGCGGTCCGATGCGCGCCGTTTTCGAAACGCTCGGCGTTCACGACGTTGTCGCCAAGTCGACCGGTTCCTCGAACCCGTACAACATGGTTCGCGCAACCTTCGACGCTCTGAAGCACCAGGTTCACCCGAAGGACATCGCAGCTCAGCGCGGCATCAAGTATGCTACGCTCCAGGCTCGCCGTGCTGCCTCCGGCAACGCCTCTGAAGAATAAGAGGAGTCTGACCCATGGCTAAGGCTACCAAGAAGACCGAAGCGAAGACGGTTACCGTCGAGCAGATCGGCAGCCCGATTCGCCGGCCGGCTGTACAGCGCCAGACGCTGATCGGCCTCGGCCTCAACAAGATGCACCGGACCCGCACCCTGGAAGATACGCCTTCCGTTCGCGGCATGATCCGTGCTGTCCAGCATCTCGTTCGCGTCGTCGACGAGAAGTGAGACGGAGGTTATCATCATGAAACTCAATGAAATCAGAGATAACGAAGGTTCGACCCACAGCCGCAAGCGCCTCGGCCGCGGTATCGGTTCGGGCTCGGGCAAGACCGGTGGTCGCGGTGTGAAGGGTCAGAAGTCCCGTTCCGGCGTCGCCATCAACGGTTTTGAAGGTGGTCAGATGCCAATCTACCGCCGTCTGCCGAAGCGCGGCTTCACGAACATCTTCAAGGCTGACTTCGTCGTCGTCTCTCTCGCACGCATCCAGGCTGCGATCGACGCCGGCAAGCTCGATCCCAAGGCGACTGTCGACGCCGCAGCCCTCAAGGCCGCCGGCGTGATCCGTCGCGCCAAGGACGGCGTTCGCGTTCTCGCCGACGGCGAGCTGAAGGCAAAGATCAAGCTCGAAGTCGCAGGCGCTTCCAAGCCCGCCGTCGAGAAGATCGAAAAGGCCGGCGCTTCGATCACGCTTCTTTCTGCCGCAGCGGCAGAATAATAATCTTATGATATGTCGCCCGGGGTGGCTTCACACCGGGCGATTTTGCTCCCATATGTGGGCCTCACAAGAATCTGCATCGTTGCACCCCGCAGCATGCCGGTTTCGACGAAATCAAGGGTGAGGCATAGGTTGCGCCAGCAATCCGTCCGTAGCCCGATTGTGAATAATTTGATTACTGATTCCGGGTCCGGCACTCGCTCGCAGCGCCCGAATTGGTAGCGCGGAGAATCGCATGGCGTCTGCAGCGGAACAATTGGCTTCCAATCTTAGTTTTTCGACCTTCGCCAAAGCCGAGGATCTCAAGAAGCGCCTGTGGTTCACGCTGGCAGCTCTCCTCGTCTATCGTCTTGGTACGCACATTCCGCTTCCAGGCCTCAATCCCGAAGCCTATGCCCAGGCCTTCCGCGGCCAAGCCGGCGGCATTCTCGGCCTCTTCAACATGTTTTCGGGCGGCGCCGTCGAGCGCATGGCGATCTTTGCGCTCGGCATCATGCCCTATATCTCCGCTTCGATCATCGTGCAGTTGATGACCTCGGTCGTGCCGGCACTCGAAAACCTGAAGAAGGAAGGCGAGCAGGGTCGCAAGATCATCAACCAGTACACCCGCTACGGCACCGTGCTGCTCGGCGCACTGCAGGCCTATGGCATCGCGGTCGGCCTTGAAAGCGGCAGCGGCCTCGTGGTCGATCCGGGCTGGTTCTTCCGTATTTCCACCGTCATCACACTGCTTGGCGGCACGATGTTCCTGATGTGGCTCGGCGAACAGATAACTTCGCGCGGCATCGGCAACGGCATTTCGCTGATCATTTTCGCAGGCATCGCTGCCGGTCTTCCGAGCGCGCTTGCCGGCACGCTCGAACTCGGCCGCACCGGTGCGCTTTCGACGTCGCTGATTCTCGCTGTCATCTTGATCGCAATGGCCGTTATCGCCGTCATCGTCTTCGTCGAGCGCGCCCAGCGCCGGCTGCTGATCCAGTATCCGAAGCGTCAGGTCGGCAACCGGATGTTCCAGGGCGATACCTCGCACCTGCCGCTGAAGCTGAATACCTCGGGCGTCATCCCGGCGATCTTCGCCTCGTCGCTGCTGCTTCTGCCAGCGACCGTCGCGGGCTTTGCCAACACGACGGCTCTGCCGTCCTGGGCGACGGCGATCGTTGCGGCGCTCGGCCACGGCCAACCGCTCTATATGCTGCTCTACGCGGCGCTGATCGCCTTCTTTGCCTTCTTCTACACGGCCATCGTCTTCAATCCGAAGGACACGGCCGACAATCTGAAGAAGCATGGCGGCTTCATTCCCGGCATCCGTCCAGGCGAGCGCACCGCCGAATATATCGATTTCGTCTTGACCCGCATCACGGTCATCGGCGCGATCTATCTCGTGTTCGTCTGCATCCTGCCTGAGATCCTGGTGTCGCAAACCGGCATCCCATTAGCCCTTGGTGGTACTTCGCTTTTGATCGTGGTTAGCGTAACTCTTGATACGGTGGCTCAGATCCAGGGTCATCTGATTGCACAGCAGTACGAAGGCCTGATCAAGAAATCGAAGTTGCGTGGAGGAAAGAGGGGGCGATGAGACTCATACTTTTGGGGCCGCCGGGCGCGGGCAAGGGAACCCAGGCCCAGCGGATCGTGGAGAAGTACGGCATTCCGCAGCTTTCCACGGGTGACATGCTTCGTGCAGCTGTTCACGCCGGAACCGAGGTCGGCAAGCGGGCCGATGCCTTGATGAAGGCGGGCAAGCTTGTGCCCGATGAAGTTGTAAACGCCATCGTCTCCGAGCGCATCGACCAGCCGGACTGTGCGAATGGCTTCATCCTCGACGGTTTCCCCCGGACGCTGATCCAGGCGGATGCCACGGAAGCGATGCTTCGCGCAAAGGGTCTCGACCTTTCCGTCGTCATCGAGTTGAAGGTCAACGACGACGAGCTCATTCGCCGTGTTGCGGGGCGCTATTCATGCGCACAATGCGGCAGTGTCTACCATGACACCGACAAGGCCCCGGAAAGCGAAGGCGTCTGCGACAAGTGCGGTTCGACGCATTTCAAGCGCCGGCCGGACGACAACCCGGAGACGATGACGGCGCGGCTTCAGGTCTATTACAAGGAAACCTCGCCGTTGATCGGCTACTACTACGCCAAGGGGAAGCTCAAGAGCGTGGACGGCATGGCCGACATAGACCGCGTCACTGGCGAGGTCGACACCATCCTTTCGAAGCTTTAAGGCTTTGAAAATAAACTTGGCGGGACCGGTTGCCTTTCAGCGCTGATTCCGCTAAACACCGCGCCAACTCGCGATATTCGATGCGATCGGCGCGGATTTCCCAAAGGAAGTCCGGGTTCGGTCGTTTTGACATGTTACGAACCCAAATTTGAACGAGCGGCCCTTCGGAGGGCGGCATAATCGAAGCCCTCTTGCCGGATGGCAACTGGAACTCAAGGAGAATAGGCGTGGCACGTATCGCTGGCGTCAACATCCCGACTGCGAAGCGCGTCGTTATCGCGCTGACCTATATTCACGGGATCGGTTCGAAATTCGCACAGGAAATCGTCGAAAAGGTCGGCATCCCGGCTGATCGCCGCGTGCACCAGCTCACGGACGCTGAAGTTCTTCAGATCCGCGAAACGATCGACCGCGACTATCAGGTCGAAGGTGATCTTCGTCGCGAAACCTCGATGAACATCAAGCGTCTGATGGACCTCGGCTGCTACCGCGGCCTGCGTCATCGCCGCGGCCTTCCGGTTCGCGGTCAGCGTACCCACACCAATGCCCGCACCCGCAAGGGCCCGGCAAAGGCGATCGCTGGTAAGAAGAAGTAATTTCCGGGAAACCGGGAGTGGGAGGCTGGCGGTCTGCGCCGGCCTCTTTTGAGTTTGGGGCGGGGCCTAGGCGCCGTTCCGGTGTAGCCGCTGGTATTACGGCGGTGAAGATATCCAAGAAAGGGATACAATGGCCAAGGAAGCCGTCCGCGTTCGCCGTCGCGAACGTAAAAACATTTCGTCGGGTGTGGCTCACGTCAACTCGACCTTCAACAACACGATGATCACCATCACTGACGCGCAGGGTAATGCAATCGCCTGGTCGTCCGCTGGTGCCAAGGGCTTTAAGGGTTCGCGCAAGTCGACCCCGTTCGCGGCCCAGATCGCAGCTGAAGATGCTGCCAAGAAGGCGCAGGAACATGGCATGAAGTCGCTGGAAGTCGAAGTTTGCGGTCCGGGTTCTGGTCGTGAATCCGCTCTGCGCGCGCTCCAGGCTGCCGGTTTCATGATCACGTCCATCCGCGACGTGACGCCGATCCCGCACAATGGCTGCCGCCCGCGCAAGAAGCGCCGCGTCTGATCATCGCCACTCACAACACCGGTGAGCGTTTTGTTGACGCTCCCGGTGCTTCTCAAGCTCGGTTGCCACGATTGGATGGTGGCAACGAACGG
This sequence comes from Rhizobium gallicum bv. gallicum R602sp, assembly GCF_000816845.1. NCBI lineage: Bacteria > Pseudomonadati > Pseudomonadota > Alphaproteobacteria > Hyphomicrobiales > Rhizobiaceae > Rhizobium > Rhizobium gallicum. Next base: position 1,594,910 of record NZ_CP006877.1, read on the forward strand.
AAGGCAAAAAAATGATCCAGAAGAACTGGCAGGAATTGATCAAGCCGAACAAGGTCGAGTTCTCTTCGAACTCGCGCATCAAGGCGATGCTCGTTGCAGAGCCGCTGGAGCGCGGTTTCGGCCTGACCCTCGGCAACGCGCTTCGTCGCGTTCTGCTTTCGTCGCTGCGCGGTGCCGCTGTGACGGCCGTGCAGATCGACGGCGTGCTGCACGAATTCTCCTCGATTCCGGGCGTCCGCGAAGACGTGACGGATATCGTGCTCAACATCAAGGAAATTGCCATCAAGATGGATGGCGATGACGCAAAGCGCATGGTCGTCCGCAAGCAGGGCCCGGGCGTTGTGACGGCTGGCGACATCCAGACGGTCGGCGATATCGAAATCCTCAACCCTGAGCATGTCATCTGCACGCTCGACGAGGGTGCCGAGATCCGCATGGAATTCACCGTCAACAACGGCAAGGGCTATGTTCCGGCCGAACGCAATCGTGCGGAAGATGCTCCGATCGGCCTGATCCCGGTCGACAGCCTCTATTCGCCGGTCAAGAAGGTGTCCTACAAGGTTGAAAACACCCGCGAAGGACAGGTTCTCGATTACGACAAGCTGACGATGACCATCGAAACCGATGGCTCGGTTTCCGGCGAAGACGCCGTCGCTTTTGCGGCGCGCATCCTCCAGGACCAGCTTGGCGTCTTCGTCAACTTCGACGAGCCGCAGAAGGAAGCCGAAGAGGAAGCAGTCACCGAGCTCGCTTTCAACCCGGCGCTCCTCAAGAAGGTAGACGAACTCGAACTGTCGGTCCGCTCGGCAAACTGCCTGAAGAACGACAACATCGTCTACATCGGCGACCTCATTCAGAAGACCGAAGCAGAAATGCTCCGCACGCCGAATTTTGGTCGCAAATCGCTGAACGAAATCAAGGAAGTTCTCGCTTCCATGGGCCTGCATCTCGGCATGGAAGTGCCGGCATGGCCGCCTGAGAACATCGAAGATCTCGCCAAGCGATACGAAGACCAGTACTAACCATCAAACGGCGGGCGAGATGCCTGCATGTGAAGGAGAATAGCAATGCGCCACGGTAAAGCCGGCCGCAAGCTGAATAGAACCGCAAGCCACCGCAAGGCGATGTTCGCCAACATGGCGGCTTCGCTCATCACGCATGAGCAGATCGTGACGACCTTGCCGAAGGCAAAGGAAATCCGTCCGATCGTTGAAAAGCTCGTTACCCTCGGCAAGCGCGGCGACCTGCACGCTCGCCGTCAGGCGATCTCGCAGATCAAGGACGCCGCAGTCGTTTCGAAGCTTTTCGACACGATCGCTTCGCGCTACGCAACCCGCAATGGCGGCTACCTGCGTATCATGAAGGCCGGCTTCCGCCAGGGCGATAACGCCGCTCTCGCCGTCATCGAATTCGTTGACCGCGACACCTTCGCCAAGGGCGCAGCCGACAAGGCACGCTCCGCCGCCGAAGAGCAGGCCGTCGCCGCCTAATATTGTCCGGTTCACCGGAAGCAAGCAGCCGGGCCTTTCGAGCCCGGCTGTTCTTGTTTGTCGCTTTTGGACGTGTTGAACGCCGATTGGGCTATGCGAACTGACGATGCCGACGATTTCAACGCGTGGTGGAGCTCATGGGAAATTTACCTGAACTGCTGAGTGAAATCCGCGTTCTCGAAGAGACCCTTCACCGCCCCGAGATGCGCCGTTCAAGAACGGCACTGGAAGAGCTGCTTTCGCAGGATTTCGTAGAGTTCGGCAGTTCCGGGGCAATATATCGCCGTAACGAGATCATCGACCTTCTCGTGCAGGAGAACGACAACGAAGACCCTGGCAAGGTGCTGGCCTACGATTATTCACTCAGCATCATATCTTCGGACGCAGTTTTGCTAACCTATCGCACTCGTCGCACAAGAGAGGACGGATTTGAGCGACATGTCTTGCGCAGCTCAATCTGGAAGCACTTTGAAATTGGATGGCAAATGCTGTTTCACCAAGGGACGGTTATAGCCTGACGCTGCAGGCTCAACCGGCGGTCGCCGCTGCCCGGCTGTCTTGCCGTCCTTGCCCGCGCTTCCTGCTGCGGGCGATCGGCCTCCAGGAACGGTAGAGGATCAACAGGATCAGCAGGCCGACATAAATGTATTGCTCGAGGCTTAAGACCTTGGTCGAGAGGGCGAAGTGCAGCGCGCCGCAGGCTGCGACGATGTAGGCGAGCCGGTGCAGGCGGACCCAGTTCGGGCCGAGGCGGCGGATCGAGAAATTGTTGGATGTCAGCGCAAGCGGAATGAGCAGCGTCAGGCCCGCCATGCCGAACATGATGAAGGGCCGTTTCATGACATCGTCGATGACAGCTTGAATGATCAATGCCTGGTCGAGCACCATGTAGACGGTGAAATGCATTGCGACATAGTAGAAACAGAGCAGGCCGAGGCAACGGCGATAGCGCAGGTAATTCCAGCCGAAGAGATCGCGGGCAGGGCTGACGGCGAGCGTCAGGATCAGGAAGCGGATCGCCCAGATGCCGAGAAACAGTTCGAAGGTCTTGACCGGATCGGCGCCGAGACCGTCCGTTGCGCCGAGGTAGAAATACCAGGCAGCGGGCAGGAGCCCCGCCACGTAGAGCAGCCAGACGGATGCCGGCTGCCAGCGTCTCGCAAGCGTAACCGAGAAATCCGTCATCAGAAATTTGCCTTCAGGTCCATACCGGAATAGAGGCTTGCGACCTCATCGGCGTAACCGTTGAAAGGCAGCGTCGGATGGCGGCTGGCGCCGAAGAAGCCGCTTTCGCCGATGCGCCGTTCGCTCGCCTGGCTCCAGCGGGGATGATCGACTGCCGGATTGACGTTGGCATAGAAGCCGTATTCCTGCGGGTTGGTGACCTGCCAGGTGTTCTTCGGCTGCTGGTCGGTGAGCGTGATCTTTACGATCGACTTGATGCCCTTGAAGCCGTATTTCCACGGCACGACGAGGCGGATGGGCGCACCATTCTGGTTAGGCAGCGTTTCGCCATAGAGACCGACGGCAAGCAGCGCCAGCGGGTGGCGGGCCTCGTCCAGGCGCAGGCCCTCGACATAAGGCCATTCGAGTGACTGGAATATGCCTTTCTGGCCCGGCATCTCGTCCGGCCGGACGACGGTTTCAAAGGCGACGTATTTGGCGCTGCCCAGCGGCTCCACCTTGTCGAGCAGGGCTGCAAGCGGGAAGCCGTCCCATGGGATCACCATCGACCATGCCTCGACACAGCGCATGCGGTAGACGCGCTCCTCGATCGGAAATTCCTTGATCAGGGCCTCGATATCGAAGGTGCCCGGTTTGCCGACCATGCCGTCGACCTTGACGGTCCAGGGCAGGGGCTTGAAGTCGCCGGAAAGGGCCGCGGGATCTCCCTTGTCGAGGCCGAATTCGTAGAAGTTGTTATAGGTCGTCACATCCTTCAGCGGCGTCGTTTTTTCATCGACCTTGTACTTGCTCTCAATGACGGAAAGTGCCGCAGCGCTCGCCTTACCAGCCCCATAGAGCGCCATGGCGCCGAGCGTTGCAGCGCCAAGGAACTCGCGGCGGCGGAGATAGACTTGGCGCGGCGTGACCTCCGAAGACGGGATCTTTGACGGATGATAAGCCGGCATTTCGAAATCCTCCTGGGCGGGAACGGCCCGATATCTCAATAAACGCATCATGAGCGTCTTTGGATGACTGTGTAGGCCTTGAAGATTGCTTTCGGGAAGCCAATTTTTTGTGTTCGGGTGTGATGGAATAGACTGTAACAGAAGACTGCGATCCACCGTATATGCCAGATGGGCGCAAATGGGCGGCGTACCGGATTTGCCCTTGCCGGTAGTGACAGTCCCGGCTGATTGGATTAGGACAATTCCAAAATGCAGCGGCTGCCCGGCCTGCAAGCTTTCTTGCCGTCCCGCATCGTCCGCGCAATTTCCGCGAAGCAAGGAAGAAACCGATGCCAGCTTACCGTTCCAGAACCACGACTCACGGCCGCAACATGGCGGGCGCGCGCGGCCTTTGGCGCGCGACGGGCATGAAGGACGCGGATTTCGGCAAGCCGATCATCGCGGTGGTGAATTCCTTCACCCAGTTCGTGCCGGGCCACGTGCATCTGAAGGACCTCGGCCAGCTTGTCGCCCGCGAGATCGAAGCGGCCGGTGGCGTTGCCAAGGAATTCAACACGATCGCTGTCGACGATGGCATCGCCATGGGCCATGACGGCATGCTCTATTCGCTGCCGTCGCGCGAGCTGATCGCCGACAGCGTCGAATACATGGTCAACGCCCATTGCGCCGACGCCATGGTCTGCATCTCAAACTGCGACAAGATCACCCCGGGCATGCTGATGGCGTCGCTGCGCCTCAACATCCCGTCAGTCTTTGTTTCCGGCGGCCCGATGGAAGCAGGCAAGGTCGTGCTGCAGGGCAAGAAGCATGCGCTCGATCTGGTCGATGCCATGGTTGCCGCCGCTGACGACAAGATCAGCGACGAGGATGTTCAGACGATCGAGCGCTCGGCCTGTCCGACCTGCGGCTCGTGCTCCGGCATGTTTACGGCCAATTCCATGAACTGCCTGACAGAAGCGCTCGGCCTGTCGCTGCCCGGCAACGGCTCGACGCTTGCAACCCATGCCGACCGCAAGCGCCTCTTCGTCGAGGCCGGGCACCTGATCGTCGATCTCGCCCGCCGATACTACGAGCAGGACGACGTCAAGGCGCTGCCGCGCACGATCGCTTCGAAGCGGGCCTTTGAAAACGCCATGGCGCTCGATATCGCCATGGGCGGTTCGACCAATACCGTTCTGCACATCCTGGCTGCCGCCCATGAAGGCGAGGTCGATTTCACACTGGCCGACATCGACGCGCTGTCGCGCCGCGTGCCGTGCCTTTCCAAGGTCGCGCCGGCCAAGGCCGACGTGCACATGGAAGACGTCCACCGCGCCGGCGGCATCATGTCGATCCTCGGCGAGTTGGACAAAGGCGGTCTGCTCAACCGCGACTGCCCGACCGTTCATGCCGAGACGCTGGGTGATGCTATCGACCGCTGGGATATCACCCGTACCAGCAGCGAGACGGTTCGCGACTTCTACCTCGCGGCCCCCGGCGGCATCCCGACCCAGGTCGCCTTCAGCCAGAGCGCCCGCTGGGAAGAGCTGGATACCGACCGGGAAAAGGGCGTCATCCGCTCGGTCGAGCATCCGTTCTCGAAGGATGGCGGCCTGGCTGTCCTCAAGGGTAACCTCGCGCTCGACGGCTGCATCGTGAAGACGGCGGGTGTCGATGAATCGATCCTGAAATTCTCCGGTCCGGCCAAGGTCTACGAAAGCCAGGATGCTGCGGTGAAAGCCATCCTCGGCAATGAGGTGGTCGCGGGCGACGTCGTCGTCATCCGCTACGAGGGCCCAAAGGGCGGCCCCGGCATGCAGGAAATGCTCTATCCGACGAGCTATTTGAAGTCGAAGGGCCTCGGCAAGGCGTGCGCGCTGATCACCGACGGCCGCTTCTCCGGCGGCACCTCCGGCCTCTCGATCGGCCACGTTTCGCCGGAAGCGGCCAACGGTGGCACGATCGGCTTGGTGCGCCCGGGTGACATGATCGATATCGACATCCCGAACCGCACGATCAGCCTGCGCATCAGCGACGCTGAACTTGCGACCCGCCGTTTTGAGCAGGAAGAGAAGGGCTGGCATCCGGCCGAACACCGCAAGCGCAATGTCACGACGGCGCTGAAGGCCTATGCGGCTTTCGCGACCAGCGCGGACCGCGGCGCGGTGCGCGATCTCGGCGGCCGCTGACAACTGCAAGTCTTGATCAGGAAACGGCTGCCTTGCGGAATGCGGGCGCCGTTTTGCCTGGCTGTCCAAGGCAATACGGAATGCCTTCCTCTGCAGAGGGCTTTGCAGGCGCGGCTATAGCGGCCGGTTGATGTTTTTGTAGGTCTCGTCAAGCTGTTTCATCCGCTCGTCATAGGCGGCCTTGATGCAGGCGGCATCAGCCCCGCATTCCTGGCGCTTCTTCAGCCAGGCCGTTTGCTCGTCCTGCAGCGTGCCGCGCGAGCCCATGGCGAGCAGGCCTGAAAGAAGGTCGAACGTCGTCGTCATCTTCACGTCGGCATCATTGAGCGCGCGGTTGTCGCAGATCACCTTTTCGTCCGGCTTCAGCTCTTTTGCATCGCAGTCGAAGCTCGCGGCTTCCGCGGCGCCAGAGCTCAAAGATGCAGCGGACAAGGCAATTATGGCAAGGGTGAGGGAACGTCTCATGCAAATCTTCCTGCTTCAGGGAGGTAGCGCCTCAAAGGAACGCCAGTACCAGAAAGATGAAGCAGCAAGTCCAGACGGCAAGGACGAAAAGGAGCCCCGCTCTGCTACTGGCCGGACGGCTGGCGCGCAATGCGGCCTCCTTGCGGAGTTCGGCCATGATCTGCGGCGGGACGAGCTTGACGGCCAACAGAATGCCGAGCGGCACGATGACGAGGTCGTCGAGATAGCCGAGGACGGGCACGAAATCCGGGATCAGATCGATAGGTGAAAGCGCATAGGCCGCCACTGCTGCAGCCGTCGCTTTTGCAAGCCACGGAACGCGTGGGTCGCGGGCGGCAAGCCATAATGCGGCAATGTCACGCCTCAGTGACTTCGTCCATGTTTTCGCTTTTGATATCAATTTCATGCCGCAAGTTCCTCACGTGCTTTCAAACCTGCCTTAATCCTTCATGCTTCCGCCCTCTTTCCTTTCTAACGTCCAGCGCTACAACACTTTCTCAATACGAATTCAGAAGGGATTCCAATGCAAGGCCTGTTGAAACGCGCTTCCATTTCGCTCTTTGCGCTGGTCGTCGCTTTGCCGTTCGGCGCAGATGCGCAGGACGCGAAGGCGGTGCCGCAAAGCCAGGCGGAACTGCAGCTTTCCTTCGCGCCGCTCGTCAAGCAGACGTCGGGCGCCGTGGTGAATGTCTACGCAGAGAAGATCATCCAGCGCCAATCTCCCTTCGCAGGCGACCCTTTCTTCGAGCAATTCTTCGGCCAGCAGATGCCGAATCGCACCGAAAAGCAATCCTCGCTCGGCTCTGGCGTCATCGTTGAAGCGAACGGCACAGTGGTGACGAATAATCACGTCATCGAGGGTGCGGACGACATCAAGGTGGCGCTGTCGGACGGCCGCGAGTTCCCGTGCAAGGTCGTGCTGCGTGACGACCGGCTCGATCTCGCGGTGCTGAGGATCGAAACCAAGGCGAGCTTCCCGACGCTGGCGATCGGCAATTCGGATGCCGTCGAGGTCGGCGATCTCGTGCTTGCGATCGGCAATCCCTTCGGCGTCGGCCAGACGGTGACGAGCGGCATCGTTTCGGCGCTTGCGCGCAACCAGGTCGTCAAGAACGAGTTCGGCTTCTTCATTCAAACCGACGCGTCGATCAATCCAGGCAATTCGGGCGGTGCGCTGATGAACATGAAGGGTGAACTGATCGGCATCAATACGGCGATCTTCTCGCGCGGCGGCGGCTCGAACGGTATCGGCTTCGCAATCCCCGCCAATCTGGTGAAGGTGTTCCTGGCATCGGCCGACGCTGGCGTGAAGTCGTTCGAACGTCCCTATGTCGGTGCCACCTTCGACGCGGTGACCTCCGAGGTTGCAGAGGCGCTCGGTCTCGACAAGGCACGCGGCGCACTGATCGTGAAAGTGACGGATGGCGGTCCTGCATCCAAGGCGGGTTTGAGAGCCGGCGAGATCGTCACGGCGGTGAACGGCGTTCCGGTCGAGCATCCCGACGCGCTTCTCTATCGTCTGACGACGGCGGGCCTCGGCAGCTCCGTCAACCTGACCGTGGCCGAGAATGGCGGCGAACAGCAGGTGGCGCTGAAGCTCGACCGGGCGCCGGAACCCTCGCCGCGTGACCAGCGCACGATTGGCGGGCGCACGCCCTTCACCGGTACTGTCGTCGAGAACCTGTCGCCGCGCGTCGCCGACGAGCTTCGCATGCCGACGGAATCGACCGGTGTCGTCGTTGCCGATGTGAAGGATGGCTCGCCTGCAGCGCGTCTCGGCTTCGAGCCGAAGGACATCATCGTTTCGATCAATGGCGCACCGGTACAGACAACGGAGGAGTTGGAACAGATGGCCGACGCGGACCCGGGTTTCTGGCGCGTCGAGATCGAGCGCGAGGGCCAGCGGATAAGGCAGTTCTTCCGATGAGCGACGATCTCTTCGCACCGCGTGTTCCAGAGGAGGTCGCCAACAGGCGGCCTCTCGCCGATCGGCTCCGGCCACAGACGATTGCCGAAGTCACCGGCCAGGAACACCTGACGGGCGAGGACGGCGTATTGCGCCGGATGATCGCAAGCGGCTCGCTCGGCTCCATGATCTTCTGGGGACCGCCCGGCACCGGCAAGACGACCGTTGCCCGGCTGCTTTCCGGTGAAGCGGGCCTCGCCTTCGAACAGATCTCGGCGATCTTCTCCGGCGTCGCCGACCTGAAGAAGGTTTTCGACACCGCGCGCCTGCGGCGCATGGACGGCCGCCAGACGCTGCTTTTCGTCGACGAAATCCACCGCTTCAACCGTGCCCAGCAGGATAGCTTCCTGCCGGTCATGGAAGACGGCACCATCATCCTCGTCGGTGCCACCACAGAGAATCCGTCCTTCGAACTCAATGCCGCTCTCTTGTCTCGCGCACGCGTTCTGACCTTCAAATCGCATGATGAAGAAAGCCTGGAAGAACTGCTGAAGCGCGCCGAGACAGCCGAAGGCAAGGCGCTGCCGCTGACGGCGGATGCACGCGCCAGCCTCTTGCGCATGGCAGACGGCGACGGCCGTGCCGTACTGACACTTGCCGAGGAGGTCTGGCGCGCCGCCCGCGACGGTGAGACGTTCGATACCGAAGCGCTGACGCGCATCGTGCAGCGCCGTGCCCCGGTCTATGACAAGGCGCAGGACGGCCACTACAATCTCATCTCCGCGCTGCATAAGTCCGTGCGCGGCTCCGATCCGGATGCAGCGCTCTACTATCTCGCCCGCATGTTCGATGCCGGCGAGGACCCGCTCTATCTCGGGCGGCGGCTGGTGCGCATGGCGGTGGAGGATATCGGCCTTGCCGATCCGCAGGCGCTGGTCATCTGCAATGCCGCCAAGGACGCCTATGATTACCTTGGGTCACCGGAAGGTGAATTGGCATTCGCACAGGCCTGCGTCTATCTGGCGACCGCCCCGAAATCCAATGCCGTCTACACTGCTTTCAAGGCCGCCACGCAGGCGGCGAAAGAGAACGGCTCGCTGCTGCCGCCGAAGCATATCCTGAACGCGCCGACCAAGCTGATGAAGGGCGAAGGTTACGGCGAGGGCTATCGCTACGACCACGACGAGCCCGACGCCTTTTCGGGCCAGGACTATTTTCCGGAGAAGATGGGCCGCCAGACCTTCTACGATCCGCCGGAGCGCGGCTTCGAGCGCGATATCCGCAAACGGCTGGAATATTGGGCGAAGCTCAGAAAGGAGCGCAATCCGCGCTAGTTGCCATCCGGTGACTTTTATGACGCGTGCTTCTGTCCCGCCGGCGCGGCAATCACCTTCACTGCGGATTCGGCAAGCCCGTGATGGCCTTCCATGTCCACGATCAGATGCCAGCGGCCGCTTTCGGGAATGGCGAGCCTGATGGGCGATTTTTTGGCAACTCCGCCGATATACCTGAAATCGAGAACCTCGGTGAAGCGCTGATAGTTCGGCCCCGTCATCAGCCGCACATTGTTCACCGCATTCAGTGCCACCTCGATAACGGTTCCGGCGCGCTGCTCGTGAAGATCATAATGGGTAAAGCGGAAGTTCGGTTTTAGCATCGGTCTTTGCGGATTAAATGTCTATTGCCGCTAATGTTAGGGGACGCCGGTTAAGGAAGAGTTGGGCTGCGCGAGGGCGTAAGGCGCCGGACGCTGCTGCTCTAGGACTGCGGGAGCAGCGCAGGCAGTGCTTCGGGCATCTTACCTCACGACAACTGCCAGAGATTGGCGATGATGACGTAGAGTTCGACAAAGGCAAGCACGATGCCGAAGATCATCAGGATTTGCGCCGTCCGGCGTTCGCGCATCTGGCGCGCTCCGGTCTTGTGGCGCGAAGGAGGAAACGAAAAGGGCGAAAACATCAGACGCATGGCATTTCACCTTTGCATGATGCCGAAGGCTACCGCCGATGCGGATAGGAAATCCATTCGCGCTCACGGGTGAAGATATATGAATGTCATAAAACGTCTGGCAGGTGCCGGAACAGTCTACCGCTGGTTCTCCCGATCGAGCTGCGAGACCAGCGCGAATACCGTTTCGGAGACCGGCGTCGGCACCGACACGAGCCGTCCCAGCGTGATGATCATGCCGGTGAGAGGCACGATTTCGAGCGGCTTTCCGGCCAAAAGATCCTGCAGCATCGAGGTGCGCACTGCGCCTACGTGCCGGGATTGCTCGAGCCGCTCTTCGATGGTGCTGTCAAAGCGAGCGCCAAGCGCGCGGCCGACGGTGCGCACTTCGGTCATCACCTTGCCGACGGTTTCGGCAAGCGCCGGATTGGCCATGATGTCGGTCATCAAGGCTCGCGTCAGGGCGCTGATCGGATTGAAGGCGGCGTTGCCAGTAAGCTTGTTCCAGATTTCGTCGCGGATGCGCTGCGTGGCCGTAATACTGAGGCCGGCGCGGGAGAAGAGCGCGGCGATCGCATCGAGATCGGCGGATGGTTCACCGCACGGCTCGCCCAGGATGAAGCGGCCATCGTTCGAGAGCTTCACCTGGCCGGGATTGATCACTTCCGCGCCCTGATAGGCAACGCAGCCGATGACGCGTTGCGGACCGATCAGGCGCCAGAGCCGGCCGCCCGGATCGAGGTCCTCCAACTGCAGTTCGGCATGCGGGCTTTGCCTGTCGCGGTGAAAATACCACCACGGAATGCCGTTCAGGATCATGACGACACGCGTTCGGTCCTTCAGCAGGTTGGCGATGCCTTCGGCTGCCGGGCCAAGCTGATGGCCCTTAAGACCCGTAACGATCAGATCCTGCGGCGGAAGCGCCGATGGATCATCCGTTGCGGTGATACGGGCGTTGATCGGCGTCTCGGAGCCGGCCTCGAAGAGGTCAAGGCCATTCTTCCTCATCGCATCGAGATGGGCGCCTCGCGCAACCACGGAGATCGTTGCTCCGGTGCCGAGTCCGGCTGCAAGCTTCACCGCCATGGCACCGCCAAGCGCGCCGGCGCCATAGATACAGATAGTCCTGAAAGGCATTGGGAGGGCTCCGCGCGATCATTGCTGTCGCGCTAGACTTAGGACGCACTCGCGCGATGGCGAGCGAAAATTATCGCTTCATGACCGATTTTTGACGCCTGCGTCAATGGGACGTGACGTCCGCAACAAGCTCATTGCGGCGGAGCTCATCGATCGCGGCAACCGCGTCCTCTGCCGACCATCCGGCGCGGACGGCAGCGGCGATCATCTTCACCTCCACCTCCTGCTCCAGAGCCAGAAAGAGCGGTTCCAGCGCTTCCTGGACTGTCAGAATATGCTCGCGCGGCGAGGCGATAGTCTGGCTTGCGGCTGACAAAGGCATCTCAGCAGTTCTCCTCCCGGCGAATTATTCATGAATCTCTACAACTATGCCACCAAGAAAAAAGTTCCATGGGGTATTCAGAAAGCATACGGCTTGTTCTTTCGCCCTGCCTCTGCCTTGTTGCTTGCTTAGCCTGACACTCGATTCGGTTTGCCGCAACGAGGGCGGGACGAGAGATGGCATCAAAGGAGAATATGATGACGGACGCCAAGAGCGGGATTTCGGGATTGCGGCCGCGGATCACGGTGATCGGCGTTGGCGGCGGCGGCGGCAATGCCATCAACAACATGATCTCCGAAAATCTGGAAGGTGTCGACTTCATCGCCGCCAATACGGATGCTCAGGTGCTGGCAACGTCCAAGGCGTCGCGCCGCATTCAGCTCGGCGCGCACGTGACTGAGGGGCTCGGTGCCGGATCGTTGCCGGAAGTCGGCCGTGCAGCGGCCGAAGAATCGATCGACGAGATCATGGATCACCTGGCAGGTTCGCATATGTGCTTCGTCACCGCCGGCATGGGCGGTGGCACCGGCACGGGTGCTGCGCCAGTGATTGCGCATGCGGCACGCTCAGCCGGCATCCTGACGGTCGGCGTCGTCACCAAGCCCTTCACCTTCGAGGGCAACCGGCGCCTGAGGACGGCGGATATCGGCATCGAGGCGCTGCGCCAGGCGGCCGATACCGTAATCGTCATTCCGAACCAGAACCTTTTCCGCATCGCCGATGCGAAGACCACCTTCGCTGACGCCTTCATGACCGCCGACCGCGTACTCTTTGCCGGTGTCGGCTGCATCACTGACCTGATCGTCAAGGAAGGCCTGATCAATCTCGACTTCGCCGACGTCAAATCGGTGATGCGCGGCATGGGCCGGGCGATGATGGGGACCGGTGAGTCATCCGGCGACGAGCGCGCGCTGAAGGCGGCCGAAGCGGCGATCGCCAATCCCTTGCTCGACGACATCTCGATGAAGGGCGCCAAGGGCGTGCTGATCTCGATTTCCGGCGGTTCGGACATGACGCTCTTCGAAGTGGACGAGGCCGCAAGCCGCATCCGCGACGAGGTGCAGGATGACGCCGACATCGTCGTCGGCGCGATCTTCGACCGCAATCTCGACGGCAAGTTCCGCGTGTCCGTCGTCGCAACGGGCCTCGACGCTGAGCTCTCCGCATCTGCACCGGATGCCGTCGCTCAGCGGATCCATACGCGCACGCTTCAATAAGACGCAATTTCGCTCCGCCTCGGATTTTCCTCAGGCGGAGCGAAATTACTGGCAGCAGTTTCGTCAAGCGGCGGCGTCTGCTTGAAAATCCGTCGAGACGGCGAGTTCGCGCCATTCGGCAAGCTCTTTGGCAACGCTCGCATTCTGCTCCTCGATCTTCGCGACTGTATCGCTGCCGAAGGGCATGCGGAGCGGCGGGTTTGCCGCGTTCGCAAGGGTGATGATGCCGGCTGCGAGCCTTGCCGGGTCGCCCGGCTGGGCATGGTTTGCATCGGCTGCGAAATCGCGCATGTTGCCGGCCGGCGTGCCGATATAGTCCGGGATCGAGGCCGGGCTGACCGCCAGCGAGTTGTCGGCGAGGAAATCGGTGCGGAAGAAGCCGGGCTCGACGATCGTCACCTTGATGCCGAAGGGCTCGAGTTCGGCGGCCAGGGATTCCGACAGGCCTTCGATGGCGAACTTGGTCGAACCATAGACGCCCCAGCCGGGATAGCCGAAATAGCCGCCGATCGAGGAAAAGTTCAAGATATGTCCCGAACGCTGGCGGCGCATATAGGGCAGGACGGCACGGGTGACCTTCAGGAGGCCGAAGACATTGGTGGCGTAAAGCCTTTCGACTTCCTCGGCGGTTGCTTCCTCGACGGCGCCGAGCAGGCCGTAACCGGCATTGTTAGCGAGGACGTCGATGCGGCCGAAGCGTTCGACGGCTTTTGCAGCGGCTTCCTTCGCTTGTCCCTCATCGGTGACGTCAAGGGCGACCGCGACAAGGTTCGGGCGGTCGCCGAACTTATCGGTCACGTTCTTCGGATTGCGGGCTGTGGCGACGACCGCATCGCCGGCTGCAAGCGCTTCCTTCGTCATCAGCGCGCCGAAGCCGCGGGATGCACCAGTGATGAACCAGACTTTCATGACACGTTCCTTTCAAGCTCTACGGTTCCTGGGTGTCTGCATCTTCTGTGCCGACGGGAGGAATTTGACTGAAAACTGGTTGCTGTATAAGATTTGTTATTATCGAAACTATGATGAGTGAAATTCAGCAATGCGCGCCACCGAGCTTTCCGAACTGGCAGCTTTTGCCGCCGTTGCCCGGCACCGGAGCTTCAGAAAGGCGGGCGAGGAGAGGGGCGTCACGGCCTCCGCCGTCAGCCATGCGGTTCTCAATCTCGAGGACAGGACCGGCGTCCGGCTTTTGAACCGCACGACGCGCAGCGTCTCGCTGACGGAGGCGGGCGAACTCCTGAAGTCGCATCTCGATTCGGCCTTTGGCGAGATCACCGCAGCGCTCGATGCGCTGAACCGGTTTCGTGACACGCCCTTCGGCAAGGTCAGGATCAACGTTCCGAATTCGATCGCGCCTTTCGTGATCGGCCGCGTGATCGGCCCGTTGCTCGAAAAGAATCCGAACCTGCAGCTCGAAATCAGTGCCACCGACCGCCTGATCGATATTGTCGAGCAAGGTTTCGATGGCGGGATAAGGTTTGGGGAGCGGGTGACGGAGGGCATGATCGCCTTGCGCATCAAGCCGCGGCTGCGCCTGGTGGTCGTCGGTTCGCCCGCCTATTTCGAGCGGCGGCCGAAGCCGGTGACACCGCACGACTTGAAGCGTCATCTCTGTATCCAGAACATGTTTCCCTCCGGCGCGCGTTACCCATGGGATTTCGAGAAGGACGGGCAGGCGATTACCTTCCACCCGGCCGGCCCGCTTTCGCTCGACGACCACGAACTGATGACCCACGCGGCCCTGGGCGGCGTGGCGCTCGCCTATGTCTGGGAAGATCGCGTGGAGAAGATGATCGCGGCCGGCGAACTCATCCAGGTGCTCGACGACTGGTGCCAACCGGAAGAGCCGCTCTACCTCTACTACCCCAGCCGGCGCCACATGCCGGCGGGGTTCAGGGCAGTGATAGAAGCGATGAAGGCGGAATAGCGCCAGGCGTTCTGGGCTCTGGGGCACCTCTTGCCGCGATGACCTCATCAAGACAACTGGCGAGAGGACAGAGCGGCGGCTCATGCGCAGCAGTCCTCAATGGTGCCGGCGGGTCTGACCCGCCGATAGGGCTTTTCCTCGCAGTCCGATGTCGGCCAGGCGCTGCAATTGCGGCACCAATCCCAAGTGTCTTTGCCCTTGCTCTTCCGATCTGCCATGTCCGCCCTCCCGTAGATTGGCGCGAGGAGGTAAAACGGCAGGCTTGCCTCAGGCGAGCCCCGTGACCGGGCGGCCGACGGTGAGTGCCTTGCGGAGATTGGGGTCGAGCCGTTCGGCATAGACATGGTCCGGTGCCGCACCCAGTGCATCCAGCATCTTCGAGAAGAAGCAGCGGGCTGCCGCCGCCGCGGTGATGTCGAAGATCTCGGCATCGGTGAGCTGGTGCTTTTTCAACCCGTCGACATCCTGCTGCGTCACCGAGGTCGCGTCGCGCACCACTTTGGCGGCAAAGGCCATGACGGCGCGCTCGACGGCATCGATCGGCGCCTTTTCCGTCTCGTTCGCCACGGCCGCCAGCCCGTCATTGGTGAAGCCCTCGCGCAACAGCACGGAACCGTGCGCTAGCATGCAATACGAGGACTTGAGCTCCTTGGCCGCCGCCAGCGTCACCAGCTCGTAGCGCCTGGGGCTCATATGACTGCGGATGCTCGAAAGCAGGGCACCCCAGTTCTCCATCACCTCGGGCCGGTGCCCGAAGGCGCGGTACATGTTTGGCAGATAGCCATAGTTCGTTTCGGCGGACGCGTACATGGACGCGGTCTTCTCGCTGGCGGACGCGTCGGGGGTGTGGATGAAGGGCATGGCTTGATCCTCCTCTATCATGCATGAAGGATAGGCGGAAAAACGCGGACGGCAATCTGCGGGACGGTCTTTGTGCGCGCCGGCGTGCTTGGAGTTCGGCGGAGCCTCGAAATGGCAGGGTCCGCCGCCGCCCGGCTCATGACGCCGGCCACTTCCAGTTTCTGACCTCGGGCATGTCCTCGCCATATTCCCGGACGTAGGCGTGGTGTTCGGCGAGTTTCAGATGCAGCCGGTCGAGGACGTCCGGCACCTTCTCCTTCAATCCCGGCACGCGCTCGATGGCCTCGATGGCGAGATGGAAGCGGTCGAGCTCGTTCAGCACCGTCATGTCGAAAGGCGTCGTCGTCGTTCCTTCCTCGATGAAGCCGCGCACGTGGATGTTTTCGTGGTTTGTGCGTTTATAGGTCAGCCGGTGGATGAGATAGGGATAGCCGTGATAGGCGAAGATCACCGGCTTGTCCTTTGTGAAGATGCGGTCGAATTCACCGTGCTCCAGGCCGTGCGGATGCTGCTCCTTGGCCTGCAGCGCCAAAAGGTCGACGACGTTGACGACGCGCATTTTCATATCGGGGATCATCTCGCGAAGGAGGCTGACGGCGGCAAGCGTTTCCATCGTCGGCACGTCGCCGGCGCAGGCCATGATCACGTCGGGCGCGATCGTGTTGTCCTCGTTGCTAGCCCATTCCCAGATGCCGATCCCGGCCTTGCAGTGCTTGATCGCCTCATCCATCGTCAGATATTGCGGCTCCGGCTGCTTTCCTGCGACGATGACGTTGACGCGGTCGTAGGTCTTCAGGCAATGGTCGCCGACCCAGAGCAGTGTGTTGGCGTCCGGCGGCAGGTAGATGCGGACAATATCGGCCTTCTTGTTGGCGACGAGATCGACGAAGCCCGGATCCTGATGGGAAAAGCCGTTGTGATCCTGCCGCCAGACATGCGAGGTGAGCAGGTAGTTGAGGGAGGATATCGGCTTTCGCCACGCCAGTTCGCGGGTGACCTTCAGCCATTTGGCGTGCTGGTTGAACATCGAGTCGACGATGTGGATGAAGGCTTCGTAGCACGAGAACAGGCCGTGCCGTCCGGTCAGAAGGTAGCCCTCCAGCCAGCCCTGGCAGAGATGTTCGCTCAGGACCTCCATGACGCGGCCGTCGCGGGAAAGATGCACGTCATAGGGCTCGATGTTCTCCATCCAAACGCGGTCCGTCGCCTCGAAGACGCTGCCGAGGCGGTTCGAGTCCGTTTCGTCGGGGCCGAAGATGCGGAAATTCGCGTTCTTGGCATTGAGTTTCAGCACATCGCGCAGGTACTGACCGAAAATTTCGGTCGACTGCACCGCCTGGCTGCCACGGTCCCCGATCTTGATCTCGTAATCGCCGATATTGGGGACGGAAAGCTCCTTGCGCAACAGGCCGCCATTGGCGTGCGGGTTTGCCCCCATCCGGCGGTTTCCCTTGGGCGCCAGCGCCTGCAGGTCGTCTTTCAGGCGTCCGTCCGCATCGAACAAGTTTTCCGGCTCGTAGCTGCGCATCCAGTCTTCGAGGATCTTCCGGTGGCCGTCGTCGCCGCGGCAGTTGGAGACCGGCACCTGATGGGCGCGCCAGAAGCCCTCGACCTTCTTGCCGTCGACTTCCTTGGGCCCCGTCCAGCCTTTCGGGCTGCGAAGCACGATCATCGGCCAGCGCGGCGTGCCGGCGCCGCCTGAGCGCGCTTTCGCCTGGATGTCCCTGATCTGGTCGAACACTGCGTCGAAGGCGGCCGCCATCTTGCTGTGCATGTCGGCCGGCTCGTGTCCCTCGACGAAGAAGGGCTGGTAGCCATATCCCTGGAAGAGATCGCGCAGATCAGCGTTGCTGGCGCGGGCAAGAATCGTGGGGTTAGCGATCTTGTAGCCGTTGAGATGCAGAATCGGCAGCACCGCGCCGTCGCGGGCAGGGTTCAGGAACTTGTTCGAATGCCAGCTGGCGGCAAGCGGGCCGGTTTCGGCCTCGCCGTCGCCGACGACACAGGCGACGGTCAGCTCCGGATTGTCGAAGGCGGCGCCATAGGCATGGACGAGGGCGTAGCCGAGCTCGCCGCCTTCATGAATCGAGCCGGGCGTTTCGGGTGCTGCATGGCTTGGAATACCGCCGGGAAAGGAAAACTGGCGGAAGAGCTTTTGCATGCCGTCCGCATCCTCGGAAATATCCGGATAGATTTCGCTATAGGTGCCTTCGAGATAGGTGTTGGCAACCATGCCCGGCCCGCCATGGCCGGGTCCGCACATATAGATGATGTCGAGGTCACGGGCACGGATCATCCGGTTGAGGTGGACATAGATGAAGTTCAGTCCCGGCGTCGTGCCCCAGTGGCCGAGCAGGCGCGGCTTGATATGCTCGGGCTTCAGCGGTTCGCGCAAAAGCGGGTTATCCAAGAGGTAGATCTGGCCGACGGAGAGATAGTTGGCCGCCCGCCAGTAGCGGTCGAGCAAAGCGAGATCGGCGCCGGAAAGCGTGGAAGGGACGGTGTTCGAGGCGTGCTGTTCCATGGGTTTTCACCTGTTCGAAACGTATTCAGGTTCAACTCTAGCGGCTTGCGCCGGGCCGGTTCTTGATCTGGATCACCCCGCGCGGAGAATGGCGAGCGCCTCGTCGGCGATTACCTGCTCCTCGTCGGTGGGGATGACGAGCGCGGCAATCCTGCTGTCCGGCGCGCTGATGACCGTTATGTTGGCCTCGTTCCGGCCATCGTCGAGATGAAGGCCCATCCAGCGGAGATGGGCAGCGACGCGGCGCCTGATTTCCGGCTGGTTTTCGCCGATGCCGGCGGTGAAGACGATCGCGTCCAGGCCGCCGAGCGTCACCGACATGCGGCCGATCTCGCTGGCGATGCGGAAGCAGAAGAGGTCGATCGCCTGGGCAGCTTCCGGCCGCACGTCCTTCAGAAGATCCCGGGTATCCCCGCTGATGCCGGAGACGCCCAGCATGCCGCAGGCATGATAGAGGAAGTGTTCCAGCTCGCTTTGATCGCGCGTTCCCTTGCGCATGAGATAGAGGAGGGCGCCTGGATCAAGCGACCCCGGCCGCGTTGCCATCGGGATGCCGTCAAGGGCCGAGAACCCCATGCTGCAATCGCGGCTGATGCCGCCTTGCAGGGCGCAGAGGCTGGCTCCGCTGCCGAGGTGAGCGGCCACGACCTTTCCGCCGGCCTCCGGCGCCTGTCGTTTGAGCGCGCCGGCGATGAATTTGTAAGACAGGCCGTGGAAGCCGTAGCGGCGCAAGCCCTCGTCATGCAGCGATCGCGGGATCGCCAGGCGCCGGACGAGATCGTCCTGCGTCGCGTGGAAGGCGGTGTCGAACGATGCCGTCTGCAGAATGTCGGGTCGCAGATCCTGCAGCGCGCGGATCACCCGAAGCGCCTGCGGCTGGTGCAGTGGGGCGAGCGGAACCATCGCCTCGATGTCGCAGATCGTCTGCGCGTCGAGCGCGGCGGCCTCACGAAACCGAAGGCCGCCATGGACGACGCGATGGGAGGCGAGCTTCAGGGAGCCGGGTGGCAGTTGAGCCAGCAGGTGATCCAACGAGCCTTCGATGACCTCGGCAAACCGATCGCCATTGTCGCCCGAAAGCGGGCGCTCGAAGCTGTCGTCCCCCAGCCAATAGCGCAGGACGAGCGCGCTGTCGTCGAAGTCGATCTTTCCCTTGCCGATCGGCCGGGCGGCGCCCGTGCCGGCATCGAAGATGCCGATCTTGAGCGTCGATGATCCGGCATTGAAGGTCAGGCAGACTCTGTCGGCATCCATGCTTGCCTCTGCGCACTGAGGAACGGCCGCAAGAACTGCCGCCGTTTCGTTATCTAGGGCC
The DNA here is from genome assembly GCF_000816845.1 of Rhizobium gallicum bv. gallicum R602sp. Lineage (NCBI taxonomy): Bacteria > Pseudomonadati > Pseudomonadota > Alphaproteobacteria > Hyphomicrobiales > Rhizobiaceae > Rhizobium > Rhizobium gallicum. The sequence goes on from NZ_CP006877.1 coordinate 1,614,321, forward strand.
CTTCACCCTCGCGTAAACCACGGTGGTGGCCGGCGTGCGAGACAGCCCGGAACTGCCGTTGCGAGCCGGACAGCCGAGACAAGAAGAAGCCCGCCGAAGCGGGCCAAGGTTGGGAGGTCTTCCCAGGGGAACTGGAGTCACGGCCTGATGTTAGGCTACTGCGGGCAAAAATTGAAGTACGTTCGGCAAATTTCCGCGCATTTGGGCAGCCACGGCGTGCCTTCCCCTAGTGTCTCGTTGCTGTTGCGGGTGCTCTGAAGTACCGTCCGTGCTCATCGACGTCGAGGTTCGGCGATGAAGCACGGGTGGATTTTCGGTTTGATTGCTGGTATCGGCCTGTCGGCCGCAGCCGTGCTGTATGTCGTCAGCCCGTCCAAGGTTTCGCCTGATCAGATCCAGGCCTCGGTCACCCAAGCGCCGGATCTGATCAACCGCGCCTGGATGCTTCCGGTAGCCGCCACTTTCAAGTCGAACGTCACATGGCAATCGAACGGTTCGCGTTGCGGACCGGCGAGCGTGGCCAATGTGTTCCGATCGATCGGCGAGGAGGAGACGACGGAAGCCGAGGTCCTCGACGGCACGGGAAAATGCTGGACGGGCATCTGCTTCATGGGGCTCACGCTTGATGAGCTCGCCGACGTCGCAAAGGCACAGACCACAAGGGACGTTTCGGTCCTCCGCGATCTTACCAGCGAGGCGTTTCGCGAGCATATGAAGCGAGCCAACGATTCCGGCCGCCGCTACATCATCAATTTCAGCCGTGAGAAGATTTTTGGCGCCGGCGTCGGCCACCACTCGCCAATCGGCGGCTATCTCGAAACCGAGGACATGGTATTCGTTCTCGACGTGAACGAAAACTTCAAGCCGTGGCTGATCGAGCGCGAGCGCCTTTTTTCTGCGATGGACACCATGGACGGCGACAAAAAACGAGGTCTGCTGATGATCGACGAATAGCGCTGTCGGCAGGCGTCATCATCTCGTCATCTTTAAGAGCGACCGTTTGGCATGGACGAGCTTGAGAGGCTTCCATGAATCACCGCGTCAACCATTACATAGAGATCACCAGCCGTATCAGATCGGGCAGGAGGTTCTGCGAGTTCATTGCATCAGGCGGAACGGTATGGGACCAGCCGGCCGGATCTCCATGGCGCAATGTGACGATCGAGGTGATGGAGCGGGAGCGGCGGAACGTGGAGGAGCTGGAACGCATCAGGCTCAGGCTCTATCCCGATCTGGCCGCCGAAGACGTGTCGCCGCCGCTCTACAATAGCCACTGACAGCTATCGCATTTCGCCTGACACGAGTCGGTACGGCTGAATGCGCCAGCTATGGCTCGGCTACGGAAACAGGCTCGAAAATCTCGTTGGAGGGACTACTCCGCCAGTTCGCCTCCTTGTTAGATAAGGTCCCCGCATGGGCTGGGCCTCCGATCCTCAATACAACTTGAGTTCGAGTGAACCACTCATCGTGAATCTTGAGGTGAAAGATCCTTATGCTCATTGTCGAAGCGTTAACTGGCGACACCGGCTTTGCTTGGAAGTATCATTCGTCAGCAACAGTCCCTTCAGCGGTATGATCTAATGCGAACCCGTCAAATAGCGCTCACGCCAGAGCATCTGGCTCAGGTTCATCGCACCGTGGAGGATCCTGGTCCGGACCCAACTTGGACCTATCACGCCGACCAAGACTATAAGGCCATCGTGCAGGGCCTGCTGGCCTCGCATCCTGGCGGGCCGGACGCGTGGCTCTTTGCCTACGGCTCCCTGATCTGGAAACCTGAGCTCGTCCACGTTGAGGCACGCCGCGCTACGGCCCGAGGATGGCACCGCTCCTTCTGCTTCCGGATCGAGCGGTTCCGGGGCACCAAGCACAAGCCGGGACTGATGATGTCGCTCGACCGGGGCGGCCAATGTCGGGGCGTCGTCTTCAAACTGCCCCCGGACGATCTGGAAAGCCAGTTGGACAAGCTGGTGCGGCGTGAGATCACGGTGAAGCCACCCAACAACATCCCGCGCTGGGTCACCGTCGAAACGGATAAGGGATCGCTGTGCGCCATCGCCTTCGTGATGAACCGGCAGTCGCGCTTCTACACGGGCAGACTGCCACCTGAGGAGGTTGCCGACGTGCTGGCGGAAGCTTGCGGCCACTGGGGTTCCGGCGCCGAGTATCTCCACAACACAGTAGCGCATCTCGAGGAGCAAGGCATCCGCGATCGCAACCTTTGGCGGTTGCAGGCTCTGGTTGCGGAGCGGATCAGATCCAATGCATAGTGTGGCGCCTTGGGCCGAATGAAATGAAGGCCACGCGGGGACACGCTGCCGTGAGCGTCACAACACTGCTAGTGATCCTGCCGCTGATGGCGGCTTTCGTCTACTCGGCCCTTGTAGGCCTGGTGTATTTTTCCCAGCGTGCTCTCCTCTTTCCCGGCGCCACCGCCGCACCTACTCCAGAGCGTGCGCGCTGGGGCGAGAACGTATATATCCAGACGCCGGACGGAGAGGTGCTTCATGGGCTCTACAGCCAGGGCGAATCCGACAAGCCTTGCGTGCTACTCTTTTTCGGAAACGGTGACCTCGTCGACAATTACGGCTTTGTCGCGCGGGCGCTGGCCGCGCGAGGCGTTGGAATGCTGGCCATTTCCTACCGAGGCTATCCGGGATCGACGGGCTCGCCGAGCGAGGAGGGGCTGCTGACCGACGGCATCGCCGCGTTTGACTGGCTTTCGGTGCGCTCCACAAGCAAGATCATTGTGCTAGGTCGGTCGCTTGGCACCGGCGTCGCAGTGGACACGGCCGGGCAGAGGCCGGCCTTCGGAGTCATCCTGGTGTCCCCATACCTGTCGGTTGTGTCAGTGGCGCAGATGCATTATCCGCTCTTTCCGGTTGCGCTTCTTATAAAGGACCCATTCCGTTCAGACCTCAAGATCGCAAAGGTGAGACAACCGAAGCTTTTCATTCACGGTCGACGTGACGAGAGCATTCCCTTATCGTCGGGCGAGGCGTTATACCGCATCGCTCCCGAACCCAAGCAAATGCTGATCTACGACGACTCGGGTCACAACGACATTTTTAACGACAGCATGGTGGGCGACGTGATCCTCTTCATCGAGACGCTGAGAAGAGACGTCCCCTAGGCCTGTGACCATCTGAAATTGCGGCAATGACCATTTGAAAGCCAAGTGGTGACGGGAATGCGATGTCCCACCACAGGGCCGCTGGCCGACAATCGGCCCCAAGAGCCCGGCACGACCCCGGGCTCTTTTGCACGGGATCAATCCTTGCCCGCGCTGGCGAGCCCACGGATCAGTTTCCGCTCATTTCGGCGATCTTGTCGAGACCGGCTTTGTAAATGCCGCTGATGACGTCCTTTGCCTCGCTATCCGATTTACCCTTTGCGTCAAAGCTGCTTTTCCAGTCCACCCTGGTCCGATCTCCTTCTGCCGAGACGCTGATCGTGGCGCGATAGTTCTCAACGGGGAGCGGTGAATCGATGATCTCATAGGTGTAGCTGGTATCCGTGTGCTCGACGAGTTTCTCCTTGACTGTGCCGCCGTCGGAGGTCGTGAGCGTGCGATAGGTCGAACCACCTTCCTCGCTCTGCGCGCACTTCGATATGGCGGGATGCCAAGTCTGAATGGCGCAGAAGTCGCCGATCTTTTGCCAGACCACGTCCGGTTTGCCCGCCACGGTGGCGGAACTGGCGACCTCCAGCGCGGCGGCCGATTCGACCAGAAGGCCCATTGCTGCAATAGCGGCCGCCAGGGTTCTTAGAGTTCTTTTTGTCATCTGCGTGTTCCTCCCTACGATAGCCCCCTCACCATTTATTTTCTCATGAATGTCGGCTTCCCGATAGCGACGCATGCCCGAAGGCCGGCCCGCCGTGCGAAATAGCAACGCCCGCGTTGGCGCAAGAGAGCAATGACGAGCTACCTTGGCGAGTGACTGCTTACCCACCCTTCTCAGACCGGTGCCCGGTACTTCCGATGCATGACGGAAACGAGTTTGAAATTGGTTCGATTTGCAGTTCTTTCAGTCGTTTTTGCGCTACTCGCCGGTCCTTCTTATGGGTTGGCCAAGAGGGGACCGTTCTCGCTTGTCGATCTCATTTCGCAGACGTGTGCTAGAAGCACGTCGTCGGCTACGGAGCTGATACTGCGCAAAAAAAAAGGCCGCAGTAATGCAGTCTAGCGACTTTGAGGATCGTATGTGCGGTGCCTTCAAACAACAAAATCATGCTATGGTCCATCCGTTCGACAGAAAGGCACCAAGCATGACCGTTCGGCGAGACTTCACTTACGAGGAATGGAGCATCCTTTTGCAGCTCTACCGGCATGAGAACGCTGCATTGGCGGACGAAATTGATCGGAGGTTCGTCGAGCTTGGCGTTATTGAAAGAACTGCCGGCGCAAGAGGTCTCAGTGCCGCAGGTAAGCGTCTGGTTGAGCACGAGCTTCTGATGGAACGAAGGAACCGGCTTCAGCGATGACGGGTCAAGCAAGCGTAGGCCGCTTGGTCCGACGATAGCGGCTTGGAGGCATTGCCCCTGGACAGCGGGTCTGGGCGGTCGACCGACCCAAACGCATCGCCATCTCTGCGTCCGCTTTGAAGGTGCCGCAGGCTGGCGCCTTCAGTCCTTGCGGCTGGCTCCGATTTCTGATGTGGGGTCGCATTTCCCTTTGATGAATGCTCGGAAGCGATACCTGCGAATTGCAAAGCTGCGCCTTGCTAAGTCTACGTTCGCCATCACGAGTGGAAGCGGCGACTGCCGGCAGCGGCGTCACCGAAGCTCGCCAGCGAAATCGCGAACCGTCCCTTCAAGAGTGATTGCAAGAAGGCACCCGAACGATGTTCGGGTGCCTTCCTTCAATGGGGCCATCAACGACGGGGTCGTGGCAAAAGTGTCGTCCAAATAATCCTGCACTCGCGTTGGATTCGGGCAGACTGCCACCAGCTTGCGTTTCGCCGATCGCCTCTGGGCGCTCGCAGTACCGCGTAAACGACGGCGCGCGTCCTTGGCAGGGCTCATGGAACGTTTGAAGCGATCGACGTAGTCAGCGCTCCTCAGGCGGACGATGCTTCCGGAACATGAAGAGCAGCAGGACGTCATAGACGATCTTCAGCGCCGCTGCGGCGACGAGGGGCCAGCCGAAACTGGAAATAGACATCAGCCAGCCTGCAAGAAGGGGACCCGACGCCGCGGCCAGGCTCCGTGGAACGGCCGTGACGCTTGCCGCCGCCGCCCGTTCGCCGGGGGCGACGATCGCCATGACGTAGGAGGTGCGGGTCGGAACGTCCATCTGCGACAGGGCGCTCCTGATCAACAGGAGCCCAATGGCCTGAGCAAGGTGCGGCATGAAGGGAACGAGTATAAGGCACAGGCTCGAGGGCAGGTGCGTGAACACCATCGTGTTGACAAGCCCGATTCGCTTGGAAATGCGCACGGCTATAAGATACGATCCGGACGAAAGGACGCCCGTCCAGAAGAAGATGGCTCCAGTCGCAGCGAGCGATAGATCGAAGCGTTGGTAGAGCCACAGCGCCAGCAGCGACTGCACGATGAGACCACCGGCGAAGGCATCGAGGCTGAACAGTGCGGCAAGCGTCAGGACGATGGTTCTGGATTTTCCCAAGGGTTCCGCCGGTGCCGCAGTTGCATCAAACGGTTCGACCGGCAGCCGACGATAGAGGAACAGCGTAGCGAGCCCAAGCGACGCATAGAGCAGGAAAGCTGCCTGCAGGGCCCCTTTGATGTCCAGGCCGATAGCTTCGCCGAGAATATCGGGGGCTCCGGCGGCGAGCGCGCCAACGGCGCCGGCAAGCGAGCCGATAAGGCTGTATCGAGCGAACAGCGCCGTGCGATCACGGTCGGTAACGCTGTGGGCGAGTTGCGCGTGTTCTAAAGGCAAAAACACGCTCACGTCGCCGGAGGACGGGTTCAGCGTCCCGACGAATGCGATGAGAAGCAACGGCCAGAAGTCCTGGACAAGGGCAAAAGCGACGCCGGTCGCCATCATCAGGACGGCCGCTGCGATCAACAGGGTGCGGCGGGAGAAATGGTGCGCGACAATGCCGACAGTCAAGGTGAGCGCCGCCGAACCGGCGAGCGTCGCCGTCGCGAGGACGCCGATTTCGAACGCGTTGAAACCGAGAACGGCCAGATAGGCTGGAAGCAGGAGGCTGACAAGTCCATCGCCGAACGCCCGCAGCCCTCTCGACGTCAGCAGGTAGGCTGCTGTGGGCTGGGCACCGGCAGGCAGGAGTGTCTGCCGCTCTTTTCTATTTGTTCGGACAAAACGGCATTCGTTGGACCCCAAACATGCCTCCTTCCCGTACCATCGTTGCGGTGGACATCAGACCGATCCCGTCGCGACTCCAAAAAGCATGCCCAGGATCGAACACGCCGCAAGCACGGGTATCATGCCGATCTTGAAGCGGAACACCGCGAGCAAGGCACCCAGGGTCAGGACCAACGAGGCCATGTTGACCGAACTGAGCACAGGCACATCGACCGTCATGCCGAACCCGCGAACCTGATGCAGTTCCCCAAACAGGACATGAAGTGCGAACCACACGGCGAGGTTCAGGATCACGCCCACCACCGCCGCCGTGATCGCCCCCAGCGCCGCCGACAGAGCCCTATTGCTGCGCAGCGTCTCGATGTATGGCGCGCCGAGAAATATCCAGAGGAAGCAGGGTGTGAAGGTGACCCAGGTGGTGAGAAGGCCGCCGAGCGTGCCGGCCAGGAGCGGGTTGAGCGTCCCCGGCGCGCGATACGCACCCATGAATCCGACGAACTGAGTGACCATGATCAGCGGGCCTGGCGTCGTTTCCGCCATGCCGAGGCCGTCGAGCATCTCCCCCGGCTTCAGCCAGCGATAGGTGTCGACGGCCTGCTGCGCCACATAGGCGAGGACGGCGTAGGCGCCGCCAAAGGTCACCACGGCCATTTTCGAGAAGAACACGGCGATGTCGCTGAAGACATTGCCTGGGCCGAAAACCGCCAGCAAAGCCAGAACCGGCGTCAGCCACAGGACCAGAAACACGCCGCCCATCTTCAGCGACCAACTGAGCGGCGGGCGGGCATGAGCGGGAATGCCTTCGCCCAGCGCAGTCTCCGCGTCGGCGACCTGGTTGCCACCCACCTTGCCATGACCATTGCCGGCAAGGAAGGATGCTTTTTTGGCGCGCCCGCCGAAGTATCCGATTACCGCCGCACCCAGGATGACCAGCGGGAAGGGCGCGTGAAAGAGGAAGAGCGCCAGGAAAGCGGCTGCGGCAAGGGCCACCATCACGTTGTTTTTGAGCGCCCGCTTGCCGACCCGAACGACGGCTTCCAGCACGACGGCCAGCACAGCGGCTTTCAACCCAAAGAAAAGCGCCTGGACGGCCCCGACATTGCCGAAGATCGCATAGATCCAGCTAAGCGCCATGATGGTCGCGACACCCGGCAGCACGAACAGGATGCCGGCGACCAGCCCGCCACGCGTCTTGTGCAGCAGCCATCCGATATAGATCGCGAGCTGCTGGGCTTCCGGTCCGGGCAGGAGCATGCAGTAGTTCAGGGCATGCAGGAACCGCGTCTCGCCGATCCAGCGCTTCTCCTCGACAATGATACGATGCATGACCGCGATCTGGCCAGCCGGGCCGCCGAAGCTCAATGCGGCAACGCGGGCCCACACCCGGACAGCTTCGCGGAAGGGGATGCCATGCGAAGGTGTATCACCGCGAGGATCCGTGGCCGGCTCGGTGGCGTGGATGTCGGTCATGATTTTTCCTTACCCGCGCTTCTGGCGGAAATATTGATAGAGATTGTCGAAGACGTGGAAGCCTTGCCCGAGTCTTTGCTCGTCTGCCTTGTTCGTCATGACGATCCCGGCAATCAGGCTGGCAATCCCTGCCGTCTCCTCGCGGCCGAACTTGCCGTCCTTGAGGTCAATGTCGTGGACAATCTCTGCGATGGCCTGGAGCGCCGGATCCGTCATGCCGGTGCGGATGAGCAGGACCTCGAAACTGCAGCGGTCGCCCTCATGGGTGATCTCGCCTTCGAACATGTCGAAACGTATCTCCCCAGGCTTCGGGACATAACCCTTTCCTGGCACGAAGCGGATGGGGGCATTCGCATCGATGAATCGACGGATCAGCCAACTGCAGGCGATGCGATCGACATGAACATCCCGCCTCGTCACCCAGGTCCGCCCCTTGAATTCGGCGATCGGATCGGCGGCTTTTGATGGAGCCCTGCTCATACCCTCATCCTCCGTAACCCGTTCATCGAGGTTGGCGAGCAGTCCTTCGACAGTTAAGCGGCCCGTGGCGCCGAAAAAGTCGATCGCCACGAGCTCGGCGAGTCGCTTGCGCATGCGGACGAGTTGGGAGCGAGCGTCCGCGCGCTTGTCTGCCGTCACCTCCGTATCCAGCTCTGCGGCCAGAGCGCGTGCTTCCCTGGCGATCTCGGCGAAATCGTCGTCACGCGCGGCGTCGAACAGGGCGCGGACCTGTGCGTCTGACAGGCCGTCGATGAGGCGCGCCTCACAGATCAACGCCTCGCCGCCACCGTCGATGATCTCCTTCAGCACCCACTCGAAGTCCTCCTGCGTCTCGGCGTTGGCCGGTAGCGCGTACACTGTGCTCTTGACGGCGACCGCTCCGATACCTTGTAGCCGTCTCCAGATCTTGACCCGAAAATAGGATGGCTTCGTCGGTAGTTGGTGGATCAGGAGCAGCCAGCGCTGCTCAGCCTCGAGTTCACCTGCGTTCATAAGCATACCGTATCACTCAGAACTCCAAATGCAACACTTGTATCATTTTCTGTTCAGGCGTACCCTGCGTCCGTGTCCGATGAGGGTCAGCGAGGACGCCATGCATAGGATCATGCCTCTCCCCTTCAAACCGCCTCACCTTACGGGTCTTTCCGAACGGCTGTTGGCGAGCCATTACGAGAACAACTACGGCGGCGCAGTTCGTCGTCTGAATGCAATCGAGCGCCGGCTTGACGTACTCGATTGGGACGCCGCACCCGTTTTCGACATCAACGGACTGAAGCGGGAGGAGCTGGTCGCCGCCAACTCGGCGATTCTGCACGAGATTTATTTCGACGGACTCGGCGGTTCGGGCGATTCCAACGGTGACCTCGCCTCTGCTCTGGAGCGAGATTTTGGAAGCGTCGCCGGCTGGCGCGCGCAGTTTACGGCTTGCGCCAAGGCACAGGCCGGAGGCTCGGGATGGACCCTCCTCACGTGGTCCGAGCGTCACGACCGGCTGACAGTCCAATGGGCGGCGGATCACACCAACTGCCTCGCCGGCGGTGTGCCGGTCCTTGCGCTTGACATGTACGAGCATGCCTATCACCTCGATTTCGGGTCCAGAGCCGGCGCCTATGTCGATGCCTTCATGAAAAACATCCACTGGGAGCGGGTCGCTTTGCGTCACCGGCGCGTGATGGCTCGACGAGGCGAACCTGTCGGACCTGTCTCCGATGACGGCACGCATGCTGTCGCTCCGGAAGATCTGAAGGAGCGTCTGGATCGAAAAGAAGACGTCGTCCTGCTCGACGTCTGCTTGGCCGAGGATCTTGCCAAACGCAGCGACATGCTGCCGGGAGCGCAACTCCGCGCCCCGGAGAAGATCGCCGATTGGGCCGATGATCTGCCAAGGGACAAAGCGATCGTCGTCTATTGCCTCTATGGTTTCCAGGTCAGCGGCGATGCCTCTGCCGAACTGCGCCATCGTGGCTTCGACGCGCGGATCCTGGCGGGTGGCATAGCCGCCTGGCATGCGATCGGCGCTCCGACCGTCCCGCTGACGGCCCATCAAGGAGGATGAACAATGAAATGGGTTACTCGCGAACGTCCGGTCATCGACCGGATTGCATGCCCGTGGCTGATTGCCCGGTTCGTCGACAAGGAACCCGAATTCCTGTTTGTCCCACCCAACGAGGTGAACCGCGTCGCAAACGAGACCGGGGCAATACCCTATGACGTGCCGGACGTCGAATTCACGCATGTCGGCGACGGCTGCAGCTTCGACACGTTCGTCTCGAAGTACGGGCTCGACCGCGATCCGGCAATCGTGACGATTGCCGCGATCGTGCGGGGCGCCGATACAGACCGGCACGATCTCACGCCGCAATCGGCTGGACTTCTGGCGGTCTCGATGGGATTGCGGGATTTGAGCGCCGACGACCATGAGGTGCTGAAGCACGGCTTCATCATCTACGACGCCCTCTATGCTTGGGCATCGCGCCGCAAGGCGGAGACGCATAGCTGGCCGCCGGTTATGACGTCAACTTCAGCGTGAACTCACGATATCGGGTTGAAAAAGAAGAGCTTGATGCATGGCAGGTTCGTCAGCGGCGTCCCTCGATTTCGATTGAAATGCGCTTGCAGCCTCCGCGACCGCAGGGGCGATGCCACGCCAGTCAGGGCTATCGAGCACTCAATATCGAAGAATAAGCAATATCCATGTGCAAGCTGATCCGATCTATGGATTCATGTGAAGACGTTTTCATGAACGGAGACGGCGAGCAGAATCACACCGGCAGCCGCCTCGATGGTCTTGGAGGCCGCAGCCAGCAGTCGGGGACGCGTGCTCAACAGCCTTGCGAGCTGCTCGCGGAACGCCACTGACAGAAGGGCGACGGCCAACAGCGTCACTCCGACGCCGATCATCATGGCGATGGCGAAGAGCGCTGGCTGGACATCCTGTCGCGCAATAGGAGCCGCATGGTCTGCATGCCGCGAATGTCACTGCGGCAGAAGATGTCGGAGATGCGGATGAATGTCGCGCTTCAAGGGTTTGTCCGCGTTGACCTCCTGATCGGCGATTTCGAGATGGTACGAGTAGACGGAGAGATCAGCATCCCGCGATGAGGCGGTGAACTCAGAACATGGCGCCCGAGCTGGGATAAAATACGTCGGTCCTCCTCTGACGAGGACTCCCCCCACGCACCGGCCATCCTCCCGTCTCACGGCGCAACTCTCGACCCGATGCCGACGTCGCTCAGCCCTGAGGCGGGTCAAGCTGGACGGACCGGGTCTACGTCCAACGAGATACCCATCAGGTGGTCGACAAAGGCACTGACGATCGTCGATGGGCGTCGGCCCGGCGGAAGCAGCAGCAAATATCTCTCGGACGAAGGGCCCTTGTAAGGCCTCTCCAGATGTTTCTCGTCGGTATGCGAGTAGGAATTGAAAGCTCTCCTGCTCCTTGAGGCTCGATGATCTTGTTTTGTTCCCTACGCCAGTATCCAGGCGCCGAGGCGCCTGGATTGTCTATCTTCTCTAACCGAAAACTTCCTTGACCGTTTTTAGCTTCGGCGCTGGCCAGAATTCGGCTGATTCTCGCCTATTTGGCCAGGACAAGGTTCGTTTTCTCATTCAGGCACGACGGGGACATATATTCACAGAAATCAGCTGCATCCGCTCGTCGCGCCACACGTATCGCACTTCTCGCAGGTCCCATTCCGTACCATCGTGAAGTTCTGGCACTCGGTGCACATATTGCCCGTGTAGCCCTGCATGATGGAGCGGGCGCGACGTTCGGCTTCGACCTTCTTTGCTTCGGTCTTGGCAGAGGCTGCGTCGGCAGCGGCGGCGTCGGTGAAGAGCGTGCTGGATTCCTCAGCAATCTCTTCGGCGATTTCCTCCGCCAGCTCCTTGGCGCGTTCCTCGTAATCGCGCTTGAAGGCGACGACTTCGGAGGCGGCGGCGACGGTTTCGAGCTTGCGCACGGTGTTGCCGGCAATCGCCGTGATCGTCGCGCCCGAGGAGGCGCGGACAGGGGCGGCGGTTGCAGCACCCTTGATCTCCGACGCCGCGCGCTCGGTCGCGTTTCCGGAAACCAGCGTCGGCTTATAGCCGCGAGTCAGGCCCTTGGAGACGACATCCGCCTTGCCTTCCGACACGCCGCGGCCGAGCGCCGTGTTATTGAAGTCGGACGTATCAACGTGCGCCAGATCGTGGCGGCCGAGATAGGAGATGGCGAGTTCGCGGAACACGTAGTCGAGGATCGACGTCGCATTCTTGATCGCGTCGTTGCCGGTGACGATGCCCGCCGGCTCGAACTTCGTGAAGGTGAAGGCATCCACATATTCCTCGAGCGGCACGCCGTATTGCAGGCCGAGCGAGACCGAGATTGCGAAGTTGTTGATGAATGCTCGAAGGGCCGAACCTTCCTTGTTCATGTCGAGGAAGATCTCGCCGAGTCGGCCGTCGTCATATTCGCCGGTGCGCAGGAAAATCGTGTGGCCGCCGATCTTTGCCTTCTGGGTGTAGCCCTTGCGGCGGCCCGGCAGCTTTTCCTGGCTGCGCACGACCTTCTCGATCACCCGCTCGATGATCTTCTCGGTGACGGTGACGGCCTGGGCCGCTGCCGGCTGGGCCAGCAGTTCCTCCAGCGTGTCCTCGTCGCCTTCGTCCTCGATCAGCGAGGCGTTCAGCGGCTGCGACAGCTTCGAGCCGTCGCGGTAAAGCGCGTTGGCCTTGAGGCCGAGCTTCCAGGAGAGCATGTAGGCGCTCTTGCAATCGTCGACGGTTGCATCGTTCGGCATGTTGATCGTCTTGGAGATCGCACCCGAGATGAAGGGCTGGGCAGCCGCCATCATGCGGATGTGGCTTTCGACCGAGAGGTAACGCTTGCCGATCTTGCCGCAAGGATTGGCACAATCGAAGACGGCGAGGTGCTCGTTCTTGAGGAACGGAGCGCCTTCCAGCGTCATCGCACCGCAAACATGGATGTTTGCAGCCTCGATATCCTTCCTCGAGAAGCCCATGTGGTCGAGCAGGTTGAAGCTCATGTCGGCAAGCTGGTCGTCGGAGACCTTCAGCGTGCCCTTCAGGAAGTCGAGCCCGAGCGTCCACTGGTTGAAGACGAACTTGATGTCGAAAGCGGACTTCAGCGCCGCGTTGACGGCCTCGACCTTCTCGTCGGTGAAGCCCTTGGACGTCAGCGTCGAGGGGTTGATGGCGGGCGCCTGGTTCAGGTTGCCGTGGCCGACAGCATAGGCTTCGATCTCGGCGATCTGGCTTTCGGAGTAGCCGAGCGTGCGCAGCGCTTCGGGTACCGCGCGGTTGATGATCTTGAAGTAGCCGCCGCCGGCGAGCTTCTTGAACTTGACGAGCGCGAAGTCGGGCTCGATGCCAGTCGTATCGCAATCCATAACGAGGCCGATCGTGCCGGTCGGCGCAATTACGGTTGCCTGGGCGTTGCGGTAGCCGTGCTTTTCGCCGAGTTCCAGTGCCTTGTCCCAGGCGCTCTTGGCATGCGCGGCGAGATCTTGATCCGGGTTTTCGCCGTGGATGAGGGCGACCGGGTTGATCGACAGGCCTTCATAGCCGGACCTCTCGCCATAGGCGGCGCGGCGATGGTTGCGGATGACGCGCAGCATGTTCTCGCGGTTCGGCGCAAACATCGGGAACGGGCCGAGTTCAGCAGCCATTTCCGCCGAGGTGGCATAGGAAATGCCGGTCATGATCGCCGTCAGGGAGCCTGCGATGGCGCGGGCTTCGTCGCTGTCATAAGGAATGCCGGACGACATCAGCAGGCCGCCGATATTGGCATAGCCGAGACCGATCGTGCGGTATTCGTAGGAGAGCTCGGCAATGCGGCGCGACGGGAACTGCGCCATCATCACGGAGATTTCGAGCACGACGCTCCACAGACGCACGGCATGCTCGTAGTCGGCGATGTTGATCCGCTTTGTCGCCGCATCCTTGAACTGCATGAGGTTCAGCGAGGCAAGGTTGCAGGCCGTGTCGTCGAGGAACATGTATTCCGAGCACGGGTTGGAGGCGCGGATCGGGCCGGCGGCCGGGCTGGTGTGCCAGTCGTTCATCGTCGTATTGAAGTGCAGGCCGGGATCGGCCGATGCCCAGGCGGCATAGGAGATCGTCTCCCAGAGGTCGCGGGCCTTCAGCGTCTTCATGACCTTACCATCCTTGCGGGCCGTCAGGTTCCAGTCGCCATCGGCTTCGACGGCGCGCAGGAAGTCGTCGCGGATCGAGACCGAGTTGTTGGAGTTCTGGCCGGAAACGGTGAGGTAGGCTTCACTATCCCAGTCCGTGTCGTAGGTCTTGAACTCCATGTCCTTGTAGCCCTGGCGGGCGAACTGGATGACGCGGCTCACATAGTTTTCCGGGACCTGGTCCTTCTTGGCGGCGCGGATTTCGCGCTTGAGGGCAGGGTTCTTGGTCGGGTCGAAGCAATCCGCATCGGCGCCGCCTTCGCAATTGAAGCAGGCCTTCATGATCGCCTTCAGGTGCTTGGCGACGATCTTCGAACCGGTGACGAGGGCAGCAACCTTCTGCTCTTCCTTGACCTTCCAGTTGATGTATTCCTCGATGTCTGGATGATCGATGTCGACGACGACCATCTTGGCCGCACGGCGCGTCGTGCCGCCCGACTTGATGGCGCCCGCCGCACGGTCGCCGATCTTCAGGAAGCTCATCAGGCCGGAGGAGCGGCCGCCGCCAGAAAGTTTTTCGCCTTCGCCGCGCAGATACGAGAAGTTGGAGCCCGTGCCGGAGCCGTACTTGAAGAGGCGGGCTTCGCGAACCCAGAGGTCCATGATGCCGCCTTCGTTGACGAGGTCGTCCTCGACCGACTGGATGAAGCAGGCATGCGGCTGGGGATGCTCGTAGGCCGACTTGGACTTCGTCAGCTTGCCGGTGAAGGGGTCGACGTAGAAGTGGCCCTGGCCGGGGCCGTCAATGCCGTAGGCCCAGTGCATGCCGGTGTTGAACCACTGCGGGGAGTTCGGGGCGACGCGTTGGGTAGCGAGCATGTAGGCGAGTTCGTCGCGAAAGGCAGAGGCATCTTCCTCAGACGAGAAGTAGCCGCCCTTCCAGCCCCAGTAGGTCCAGGTCCCAGCCAGACGGTCGAAGACCTGGCGCGCATCGATTTCGGAACCGTACTGCTGGTCCTTCGGCAGCTCCTTGAGGGCTGCCTCATCGGCAACCGAACGCCACAGAAAGGAGGGAACGTCGTTTTCCTCAACCTTCTTCAGCTTTGCCGGAACGCCGGCCTTGCGGAAATATTTCTGGGCAAGGATGTCGGCCGCGACTTGGGAGAACTGCGCGGGAACGTCGATGTTCTCAAGGCGGAATACGATCGAACCGTCGGGGTTCTTGATCTCGCTCGTCGCCTTGCGGAATTCGATGTCCGCGTAAGCGCTCTGGCCTGCCTTTGTGAAACGGCGTTCTATGCGCATGTCCTTGCACCTCTGTTTGCGCGCCCCATCCCCGTTGACCAGGACGCAAGTTTCCTCATCCGGCAGCGCCGGAAGATGCGCAGCCAGTTCTCGTTTCCGTACCGTCACAGGAGTGTCATCCGGAGATGTCTTTCCTGTATCTTGTGGTGATGGTGGCTGCAAACACTAAATATAGTATTAACAGCTTATTATCGCCAGCCCCGGATGTCACTTTTTTGGAGGTCAAAAATCGCGCAAAAGGTCCCCTCACGGCTGCCATCCATCATGGATGCAACACCCTGATTCCACGCTCGAATTTTGAAGAGAACCGGCCTCGTTAAACCCGGTCCAGCTGCCGCCGCAACATCGGGAGCCATTAAGTGAGAAATGGGCGATTCCGTCAAGGGGTGGTTTTTAACGAAGCGTTCACCACAACATATTGTGGACGGCCCTGTGAAGACTGGGGAAAAGCCTGGAGGCCCTGAATTTCAGGGCTTTGCGGGCTTCAGGCACCTGAAAAGCGAGGACGAAAAGAAAAAGTTAGCCGAACCCAAATCTAAGGATGGCATTTTCGGCCCGGATCGGCATCGCGATTCGGAGGCCTCACATCGCATCGAGCGCGACGGTCACGGTGGCAATGCCGATCGCCGCTCCAGCCTCGTCGCGGATGGTAAAACTGGCCTGAGCCTCGAGAATCTGCGTAGTCTCGTCGCGCTCGGCGCGATCGACGAAAGTCTCGTCCGAATCGCGGGCGAAGGTCTGCAGATATTTGTTTTCGTCGGCCTGCCAGAAATCCGTCGTCACTCTGCTCTCGCCGACATTGAGCCCATTCCTGTCGGTAATGAAGAACTCGACGATAACGCCCTGCGACGCATCCTGTTTTTCCTTCAAGTAGCGCGAAACGGGCGTGGATAGAATGGCGGACACCATCTGCAGGGTGCCGGTTTCCACTTCGGATCGGTAGGTCGAATCAAGGACTTGGATATCAGTGCTGCTGACGTCACTGAATTTGGCGTTCTGCTCTCTGATCGCCGCGAGAACCATCGGCGTGCTGACCATCGGCCGGACGACGGTATCCACATATTCGCGGACGACGGCGACATAAGCGGGTTCGGCAAAGGCCGGCACGGGCAACAAAGAGGGGATCGCCAGCCCTGAAGCGACGACCGCTCTAACCCAACCCCGGTATGCCATTCCCCTCTTCCTTGCTCCGCGCGTTTTCGCCCTCGCGCGATCCGTGACCCGGCCCTTTGGCACGGCGCTCGGATCGCGCGTGCAGGCCAAGCTCGCATCATACATCTGCAGTATTACTAAGATGACAATTCCGCGTGGAGTTTATTGGTGCCTGAATGGCGACGCTGTCAGCGCGGACCCTTGGCGATCGGCTCCTGATAGGTGAAGCCCATGTCCCAGGGGAAGTAGATCCAGGTATCCTGGCTGACCTCCGTGACGAAGGTGTCGACCGTCGGCACGCCGAGCGGCTTTGCGTAGACGCAGGCAAAATGCGCCTTGGGCAGCATGGCGCGCACTTGCACGGCCGTCTTGCCGGTATCGGTGAGATCGTCGATGACGAGGATCCCTTCGCCGCCATTTTCCTTGAGCTCCGGGGCAACGCCCTTCAGCACCACCATATCCCCCTGGTTCACGTAGTCATGGTACGAAGCGACGCAGACCGTTTCGATCAGGCGGATGTCGAGTTCGCGGCAGATGATTGCCGCAGGAACCAAGCCGCCGCGGGTGATGCAGACAATGCCCTTGAATTCCTTGTTGAGGCCGGCGATGCGCCAGGCAAGCGCGCGGGCGTCGCGATGGAACTGATCCCAGGAAACGGGAAAGGCTTTATCGGGAAAAGACATCGAACTGCTCCGCGGCATGAAAGAAAAACCCGCCGGCGACCAAGCGCAATCCGTCAAACGCAAATCGCGCAGGGCCAACCCGCGCGAAAGGAAGTTCTGGAGCCCGTCACCGGTTGCCGCAATTAGCGGGATTTGCGGGTAAAACGCAAGTCCCGCCGGTGCTTCGTCAACGGGAGAGGAGGGTGAGCGCCGTCATCGACTGCAAGAGCGACTTCGTCGTGCCGCCGAAGATCATCTGCCAGAGGCGCGAATGGGTGTAGGCGCCCATCACCAAGAGATCGATGCTGCTGTCGGAGAGGCGGTTTTCGATGACGTTCGAGGCGCTCTTATGGGTGCCTTCCGCAACGGCAAGCGTCGCCTTCACGCCGTGGCGGGAAAGCGTGGCTGCGATTTCCGCTCCCGCCAGGCCCGCCGTCTGCATCGCCGAATCCACCGGATCGACGGAAAAGACCTCGACTTCGTCGGCAGCCTTCAGGATAGGCATGGCATCGAATGTCGCGCGCGCGGCTTCCTTCGAGCCGTTCCAGGCGATCATGACGCGTTTGATCGCTTTCGGTTGGCGCAAGATATACGGGATCATCAGAACCGGACGGCCGCTTTCGAAAAGAAAGCTGTCGATATCGACCTGGCTGTCAGATGGCTTGGAAGGGTCCGCTTGCGAGGCGATCAAGAGGTCCGCGCTGCGGGCGCTCTCGATCAGCGGCGCCGAGCCGTAACCCACTGAGGTGGCGAAGCTGCGCCATTCGAACGATGCGCCGGACGCTTCGGCTTTCTGGCGGAAGATGCGCTCCACTTCCACGGTCTCGGAATGCGCCATGTCCTGCAGCGCCTGAACGGCGACTGGATCGGGAATTTCCATCGGAGCGACCAGCGGCACGGCCGAGATGTTTTCGGCGTGGAGACCGATGACATGGGCATCGTTTTCGGCGGCAAGCGCAAAGGCAAAATCGGAGACCGCGCGGCTGTTGTCGGCCGTATCGAGAATGGCGAGTATGGTCTTGTAAGGCATATCAATTTTCCTCGGCGGCTGAAAATGGCTTCGTAAGCAGGAAATGCGTTGTCGGTGGAACGGTTCCTCGTTGCTCGAGGGCGGTGTGTTGCTGCTCTAAGCTTCGGCGGACCGGTTTTCGTCAATCTCCCTGGTCCTGCGAATGTTCTCGATCATGGCGTGAACCTCCGCGCCCGCCGCATCGACAGGCGCCTGTGACCGGCCGCGCACGACGATCTCCGTGGAGAATTTCTGGCCGATATAGCGCGGATAGGAGCCGATGCTGGTGTCCGGGTGCGCCTTCTGAATGGCGGCGAGCAGCGTGCCGATATCGCCTTCGGCATAGGGGCAGGCGATCGCCAGCGACAGCACGCGCTGCCCCGTGCGCAGCGTCGGCAGCACATTGTCGACCATGGCCTGGAACACCTGCGGCACGCCCGCCATGACGTAGACATTGCCGATGATGAAGCCGGGCGCAGTCGACACCGGATTGGCGATGTGTGCCGCACCGCGCGGCATGCGCGCCATACGCTTGCGCGCTTCGGTGAATTCCATCTCGCGGCGCTTGTACATGTCACCGAGCAGTGTCATGGCCGCTGCATCATAGTCGCAGCGAACGCCAAAAGCCTTCGAGACTGCGTCCGCGGTGATATCGTCATGCGTCGGGCCTATGCCGCCCGAGGTGAAGACGTAGTCGTATTTGCCGCGAAGGGCGTTCAGAGCCTCGACGATCGCGTCCTCGTCATCGGCGACGATCCGCACCTCTTTGAGATCGATGCCGGAAAGCTGAAGCATATCCGCCAGATGGCCAATGTTTTTGTCCTTGGTTCGGCCGGACAGAAGCTCATCGCCGATGGCGACCATGGCGGCGGTGATGACGGTGTCAGTGCTCATGAGAGATATCCGATGATGGGGCTTTGCTATAGGTAGCGCCGTTTTTCCGGCTTGCAAATGGCGGCACCCGGTCGCGGCAGAAGGCGAGGGAACGGTAAGTGAATTTAGGCTACATTACATTGAACGCCGAGTCCTGCGCAGGCAGGTTATGCTCAAGGAAGCGCTAATAGGACTTCGTCCGGACAACTATACAACCTGTGCCGCGAGCGAGTTCGTCATGGCAAAGGTCCTCGTTCTTTGCTATTCGGCGGCCTATGGCCAATCGAAACCATGGCATATGCCGTTGCGGAAGGCGCCAAGTCTGCGGGCGTCGAAGTCACTGTAAAGCGCGTTCCGGACCTGGTTCCCGAAGAGGTCGCAAAGTCCTTCAATTCAAATTCGATCAGAAAGCTTTGATCCCAACCGTCGCTTCCAGGGCGAGATGGCCGTTGATGAGATCAAGGGCAGCTCGCCCTTCGGAACGTCCACGATCACCGACGGCGATGGCTCGCGCCAGCCTTCAGCAATCGAGCTGGAATCCGCGAAATACCAGGCCGCGCACGTCGCAAGGGTCGCGGCGAAGCTCGGGTAAGACGCTTTTCGATCAAATGGTAGAGGTGCGACTCATCGCCGCGCCGTTGCTTGGCCGCAAGTGGGGCTTTCGTGCAATTCCTGTTGATTTTGACCGAAGCAGCTTCACGCGGCGCCAAAGTCGGCCGCTACCCGTGAAACTGCAGCGCTATGACCAGCAACATGGTCCCGGCAAGCATGCTCCCGAACAAACACGCAGCGGCTGTTTTGTAAAACTTGAGACGCCGCGCCCTTTCTCCACTCCAATCGTAAACCATCGTCTTACTCCCACAAGACAAGCTTACACGCACCGTGGCACAGTAATTCGTGCATCCGCAAAGGCGCCTTCGAGCCCTGCCACCTTTCAGATGCCGGCATAAAATCATATTTATTGGGATTGATAAAGATGGTGGGGCGAGACCAGTGGGCGCATAGTACTTTCCGCCGCGGCTGTACTGACCTGCGATTTCGTCCTATGTGCCAATAGGACCGGAGATTTTGATGCGCGCTGTTATCGCTTCCCTGCTGGTCGCCCTTGGCCTTGCCGGATGCAACACGGCTCCGCCGGAGCCCATCCGCGGCAGCCTCACCTATGGCAGAGTCGTCCACGTTCCTGCGCGAGCGGGCTACACGGTCAAGCACGAGTTTCCGGATAAGTTCGGATACCGGGTCTACGAAAGATACGTGGTTCAGCCGGATGGCACGCTGAAGCTCATCTCCCGCCGAACCGGTTCCGACTACTGGCACTTCCCCCGGATGAAATGGTGAGTGGATGCCCGACGTCGCAAAAACCTCGCGTCACGGCTGCGTGCTGGTGCGGGCGACGGGGATCGAACCCGTAAGGATTGCTCCGAGGGATTTTAAGTCCCTTGCGTCTACCAGTTTCGCCACGCCCGCGCGCGATCCTCAATTAACGACTGGAGTGATTCAGTCAAGAGCGCCGGCGGCGGCACCGGTTTGCGGCTTTGGAGCAGGAACGGCCTCGATCCTCTGCTTCATCTGCCCGCGCCGGTAGGTAGCGCGGCCGATAAGAATGCCGAGCATGGCGCCGGCTGCCTTGATGACCGCGTCGTGCAGGCGTGCATGACGTGTCGGCGACAGGTATTGCAGGAACTCGATTGCGAGTGCGCCGAAGAAAAGAAGCAGTGCGACGAGCTTCCACTGCTTCGGATAGCCGAGCGCGAAAACGAAGCCAGTGACGGCATAGGCAAGCGCGCGGTCGGCGTTGACGCTGGTCATCGTATGCGGCCTGAGGCCGATCGGCGAAATGGTGACGAAAATGATGGCGGCAAGCAGCAGCCAAGCGAGCGGTCGCATAAAATGGGATATCATCATGCCTTCACGTTAGCAGCATTGCAAAGCGAACGCACGGGGGAGCTGCAGCAATCCGCCAAGCGCGATGAAGAAAGCTTTCCGCAGAACGAACCGCACCGCGGTTAAACGGACTTCTTTTGCCGGCCGACCTGTGCCATAGCGAGGTCTTGAGACAGGAATGGACCGATGACCGTCATAAGACAGGATGTAGATCGCGCGGAAGAGGCGCTGCGCAGCCTCTTTCCGGCAACGCCGTTGCAGCTCAACGACCATCTTTCGGCGCGCTACGGTGCCGAAATCTGGCTGAAGCGGGAGGATCTGTCGCCCGTCCGTTCTTACAAGATCCGCGGCGCCTTTAATTTCTTCCGCAAGGCGATTGCCGAAGGGAGCGGCGAGCGTCTCTTCATCTGCGCATCGGCAGGCAACCATGCGCAGGGCTTTGCCTATGTCTGCCGCCATTTCGGCGTTCAGGGCGTGGTCTTCATGCCGGTGACGACGCCGCAGCAGAAGATCGACAAGACGCGCATGTTCGGCGCCGAATTCATCACCATCAAGCTCTACGGCGATTTCTTCGATCAATGCTATCAGGCCGCCCGCGACCATGCGGAGGCGGCCGGAGGCGTCATGGTGCCGCCCTTCGACCATGAGGACATCATCGAGGGGCAGGCAACGGTCGCAGCCGAAATCATGCAGCAGCTGCCGGAGGGTAGGGTGCCGGACATGCTGGTCTTGCCGGTCGGCGGCGGCGGGCTTGCCGCGGGGATCACGGGCTACCTCAAGGGCTCGGTCCCGAATTCCGCCTTTGTCTTCACCGAGCCGGCAGGCGCGCCGAGCCTGAAACGCAGCATCGAGGCCGGCGAAGTGGTGACGCTTTCCAAGGTCGACAATTTTGTCGACGGCGCGGCCGTTGCCCGCATCGGCGACCTGAATTTCGCAGCGCTCAAAGGCTTTGCAGCCGCGCAGGTCATGTTGATGCCGGAGAACGCCATCTGCGTGACGATCTCGGAAATGCTCAATGTCGAGGGCGTCGTGCTGGAGCCGGCAGGTGCTTTGTCTTTGACGGCGATCGCCGCGATGGATCCGCAGGCCATTCGCGACAAGACGATCGTCGCTGTTGTCTCCGGCGGCAATTTCGACTTCGAGCGGCTGCCCGACGTCAAGGAGCGGGCGATGCGTTATGCCGGGCTGAAGAAATACTTTATCCTGCGGCTGCCGCAGCGCCCCGGCGCGCTCCGCGATTTCCTCAATCTGCTGGGGCCGGACGACGACATCGCCCGCTTCGAATACCTGAAGAAGACGGCGCGCAACTTCGGCTCGGTTCTGATCGGCATCGAGACCAAGGCGCCGGAGAACTTCGCCACCCTGATTTCGAATTTCGAAAAGGCCGGCATGGGCTTCGAGGACATCACCGAGAACGACATCCTCGCCAACCTCATCATTTGACTTTGCGGGCGCGAGCGGCCCGTGTTAAAGGCGGAACATGGCTTCGATCTTATCCAGCATTTTCTCGATGTTTTCCGGTGGCGGCAAATCGGCCGAGGCGAGCGCAGGCCCGAAGGGTGAGCCGCAGCTTTACGCCGATTGCGCCATCTACGCTGAGCCGCGCAAGGAAGGCGGACAGTTTCGCCTGGCAGGCCGCATCGAAAAGACGGTCGGCGGCGAGGTTCTGGTTCGCAATTTCATCCGCGCCGACATGTTCTCCTCTTCGGACGATGCGATCGAATGCACGGTGCGCAAAGCGCACCAGATCATCGATCAGCACGGCCCCTCGCTTTTCGGCGACGGTGCCAAGGAGCGGCAGGTCTAGCCGCGCTCTTCCCAAGCCTTCGCCGGGGCGGCTTTGCGGCGGCAGCCATACAGGGAGGCCGCGGGTTACCCTGACGTCACGCGACCGTTTCTTAACCGTATCGCGCTATGAAGAAGCGGTTGGAGAGCGGAAAGCGCGATGGCAATTGTCAATCTCGGTCTCATTGTGGTTGAAGCCGTCGGCTATTTCTCGCTGATGGTGAGCCTGCTGCATTTCCGCCACCGGCTGGGCCTTGGCGTTTTCATGACGGCGCTCGGCGTCATGCATTTCATGGAAACCTATCTCGCCGCCGTATTCTACGTGTCGCTGCCTTTCGGTGTCGCCTCGCCCGGATCGTCGGTCTTCTTCGCCGGCAAGCTGATGATGATCCTGATGCTTTACCTGGAGGAAGATGCTTCGACGGTCCGGCAGCCGATCTACGGCCTGTTCCTTGGAAATCTCCTGACGGTCGCGATCGCGTGGGTTCTGCAACTGCATGATACCGTCGAGATTTCACCCGGCAATGCAGCCGATTTCAGCTTCCTGAAGGAGATCGGATGGCTGATGGTCTGGGGTACGGCGCTTCTCTACCTCGATGCGCTCGGTATCATTCTGCTGTACGAACGCCTTGGTCATTGGATGAAGCGCAAGGTGATCCTTCGTTTCGTGCTGTGCGGCTTCGCACTTCTGACCTTCGACCAGATCGGCTTCTTCGGCGCACTGCATTATTTTCTCGACGTACCGCTTGCAGCCTTCTGGGACGGCTGGAGGGCAAAGATGTTTGCGGTCTGTATCTATACCGCGCTCTTTGCCATCTACCGGCTCTGTATTCATCGAAACGGCGTTCCTGCGGCAGCACGCTCGCTCAGCGATCTGTTCGGCGACCTGACATTCCGCGAGCGGTACAACGATCTTCTGGAGCGGACGGGCAGGGACATTCTGACAGGCGTCTACGACCGCTCGCGCATGGAGTTCGAAGCACCGGTCATGATGCGGGAAGCCCTGCGGCAAGGGCAGTTCACGACCGTCATCATCATCGATGCCGACCACTTCAAGGACGTCAACGACAACTTCGGCCATCTGCAGGGTGATGAGGTGCTGAAGTCGATCGCCGCCCGGCTGGTGACGATCCTGCGTTCTGCAGACAGGGTATTCCGCTTTGGCGGTGAGGAATTCGTTGCAATTTGCCCGGGCACGGACCACGAGGAGGGCTTGTTGGTCGCAGAACGGCTCCGATGGACGATCGAGACGAGCGTCAGGACACCAGATGCAAGACCGGTAACCGTCAGCATCGGCGTTGCAACCGCCGACGAAGATGGCGTGAGCTTCATGACGGTTCTCTCTACTGCAGATGACCGGCTCTACCGGGCAAAGAAGAATGGCCGCAATTGCGTCTTCGGCCGTACCGGTCTGGTCAAAGTCAGCTAATCTGACACTTGGTTCCGGGGCCTGCTCGCCCGACAAACTCCTGCTCGAGATGCACGCGGCTGTTGGCTGCGTCGCTCATGCTCGACTTCATCAGGGCGCGCACCCAACAGTAAAGTGAAAGCACGCGAAAGCTTGATTGACAACGCCTGAGCAGTGGTGACGAGGGCTACCAACGCCCTATCCTCGCGTCATTCAAACCGAGCGACAACGACGACCGCAACGGTGTCAGACTCGCCGGGTATGGCGCAGCGGAAACAAAAAACGGCCGGACAGAGCCGGCCGCTTCTGGGGGCGATGTTAAGCGGTTAGGCGGCGAGAGCGATCTCTTCGGCGCGGGCCTTGGCGGCGCCGATCGCCTTTTCGGCAGCTTCCGGACCGAAGGCGAGACCTTCGACATAGACGGTTTCGATGTCGGTGATGCCGAGGAAGCCCAGAACCGACTTCAGATACGGAACGGCATGGTTCATGCTGGCGGCAGGACCCTGCGAGTAGACGCCGCCGGAGGCGAGCACGACATAGACCTTCTTGCCGGTTGCAAGCCCGACCGGGCCGCTTTCGGTATACTTGAAGGTGCGGCCGGCGCGGGCAACGTTGTCGATCCAGGTCTTCAGGGACGAATAGATATTGAAGTTGATGAGGCCGGTGCCGATGACGATGGTGTCGGCGGCGAGCAGTTCGTCGATGAGCGCGTCGGAGGTCTTCACGGCTTCGGCTTCCTGCGCCGTGCGGTCTTCGGCAGGCTTGCGGATTGCGGCGGTAAACAGGTCATCGATGTGCGGAAGCGGATTGGCGGCGAGGTCACGGCGGACGATGACGGTTCCCGGCTTCTGGGCCTGGAGCTTGCCGGCAAGATCGGTGGCAATGGTGGTCGAAAGCGATTCAGCGCGCGGGCTGGATGTCAGGAGCAGGATGGACGACATAATTGAATTCCTCTCGAATTGGGATGCTGCGAGCTCGCTTGGGAGGTTCGAGCCGCCTTCAAGGGAAAAATAAGACTGGCCGACTATCGAAAAAACTGGGATAATGTCGATCAAAATTATCGATAGATTGGATGGAAGATGCTTCCCAACCCGACATTGGATCAGCTGCAGGTGTTCCTTACCGTGGCGGAAACCGGCAGCTTCTCCGCCGCCTCGCGCGCGCTCAACCGCGCGCAGTCGGTGGTCAGCTACACGATCGCGAACCTCGAGGCACAGCTCGAGATGCCGCTTTTTGAGCGTTCCGGCGCCCGCCAGCCGAAGCTCACGGATGCGGGCAAGGCCATGCTCGAAGATGCGCGCCGCCTACTGACCGACCTGCAGGTGATGCGCGCCCGCGTCAAAGGGCTGAAGGAAGGATTGGAAGCGGAGGTCTCTGTGGCGATCAGCGTCATGGTGCCGTCTCCGGCAACGGTGGACGTGTTGCGTGAGTTCCGTGAGCAATTTCCGTCCGTTGCGCTCAATCTTGCGGTCGGCGAGCTTGGCATGGTCATGGAGACCGTCCTGAGCGGCAAGGCGGCGATCGGCATCGGCGGAGCCGTCCAGAAGCCGGACGACTCGATGCTGATGGAAAAGATCGGCCATTCCTTCATGATGCCGGTGGCCTCGCGCAATCATCCGTTAGCGCAGATAGGTCGGCCGTTGACGCTTGGCGATGTTCGCGAGGAAGTACAGCTCGTCGTCACCGATGCGTCCGGGCTGACGAAAGGCCGCGATTTCAACGTGCTTTCTTACAAGACCTGGCGTGTCAGCGACATCTCGACCAAGCACGCGTTGATCCGCGGCGGCCTCGGCTGGGGCGGCCTGCCTGCATCGATAATCCGTGACGACCTGATGAGCGGCGCACTCGTTCATCTCGACCTTGAGGCCTATGAGCAAGGCGAGTATCCGATCTATGCCATGCGCCGCCTCGCCAATCCGCCAGGCCCAGCTGCGGCATGGATGATCGATGCATTCCGCACCAGGCTATCCCAATGCCCCAACCACGCCGATTTCACCGCGGCGCTGAACGAGATTCGCGGACCGGAAATGCCGCTTGCAGCGGAATAGGCGAGGGGCTGCCGCCTCGCTTGGTTTCCACATCGGCTAGAGAACCAGCCTGATCTTTGCAAATCCGTCCGCGCCTTCGCCGGCATCCTCCAGCTTGACACTCTTGACGTCGGCTAGGAATTGCTTCGCCTTCGGTCCGCTCTGGAAGACGGCGCTCGTGCCCGGCAACGGCTTGAAGGTCCAGTTGCCGTCGGCGGACGGATTGATCGTGCCCTGATCATGAACGAAGCGGACGATCACGTCGCGGTTGGTGTCCGGAGCCTGGAAGACGACCTTGTCGGCTGCAATCTCCGGGAACTTGCCGCCGCCGCCCGCACGGTAGTTGTTGGTGACCACGACGAACTTCTGCTTGAGGTCGATCGGCTTGCCGTCGAACTGCAGATTCTGGATGCGGTTCGACCTTTCATTGATCGCCTTGCCATCATTGTCGTATTTGCGCGGCTGCGAGAGGTCGATCTGGTAGGTCACACCGTCGATGACATCGAAGTTGTAGGACGGGAAATCACCGTTGAGCAATTCCGCATCCGTTGCGCCGGGCCTCACCTCGTTGAACATGCCGGCCGACATTTCCAGCCAGTTCTTCACCTGCTCGCCGGTAATGACCACTGCCTGCACGGTGTTCGGGTAGAGGTAGAGGTCGGCGACATTCTTGATCGCGACATCGCCCGCCGGAACGTCGGTGTAGTACTCCGCGCCGCCGCGGCCGCCTGCCTTGAAAGGAGCAGCGGCCGAAAGGACGGGCAGATCCTTGAAATCGGTATCAGCCAGCATCTGCTTGATGTACCAGGTCTGCGCCTGGCTGACGATCTGCACGGAGGGATCGTCGGCAACGAGGGCGAAGTAGGAATAGAGCGGCGCCGACGTCTTGCCGACCGGGGTGCGGACATAGGCGAGCGTCGCCTCATGCTCGGCCTTTGCGGCTTCGATCACGTCCTTCTTGTCGCCCACGTCGGCAACGACCTTCTTCTTGTCGTCGCGGTGATAGATCGGCCGAGCCTCGGCGGTGAAATCAACGATCGTCCAGCTCTTTCCGTTCTTTTCCAGAAGCAGGTCGATGAGGCCGAGATGCGAGCCCCAGAATCCGGCCATGACCGTCGGCTTGCCATGCAGAGTGCCTTTCACCGGATCGGCGTCGGCAATCCCGTCCCAACTCTTCGGGCCGGGGAAGACAAGGTGCTGATGGCCGGTGAAGATCGCATCGATGCCGTCCACGGCGGCAAGATGCAGCGAGGCATTCTCCATCTTCTCGGAGGGGGCGGAGCCGTCGATGCCGGAATGGGAAAGCGCGATGACGATATCGGCGCCTTCCTCCTTCATCGCCGGAACCCAGGCCTTGGCGGCCTCGACGATGTCGCGGGTCTGCGCCTTGCCTTCGAGGTTCTTGATGTCCCAGAGCATGATCTGCGGAGGCACGAAGCCGATGAAGCCGATCTTGACCGGGCTGTCGTTGCCTGCGCCGTCCTTGATCTGCTTTTCGACGATCACGTAGGGCTTGAAGAAGAGATCGTCCTTCTTCGGATCGGAGGCGAGCTGGCCCTTCGTCAGGTTGGCGCAGACGAACGGGAAATTCGCGCCGCCAAGCACCTTGAACATGAAATCGAGGCCGTAGTTGAACTCGTGGTTTCCGAGCGTGCCGACAGTATAGCCGAGCGTGTTCATCGCCTTGATCACCGGGTGAACGTCGCCATCCCTCATGCCGTGCTGATAGGCCATGTAATCGCCCATCGGATTGCCCTGCAGCAGGTCACCATTGTCGATCAGCAGCGAGTTGGCCGCTTCGGCGCGGATGTTATCGATGATCGTCGCGGTGCGCGCCAGACCCATCGTGTCGTTCGGCTTGTCGGCATAGTAGTCGTATGGGAAAACGTTGACATGGACGTCGGTGGTTTCCATGAGCCGCAGATGCGCTTGATTGGCGGCCGCGCGCGCCGTGAAGGGGTGGAGCAGAACAAGCGCCGAAGTCGCGGCTATGCCGCCAAGCAATGACCGGCGGGTAATCGGGTGCAAATCAAGAATGGGAGACATTGAACACTCCTTCGCAAATGACGCATGGCTCAACAGGCGGCGAGCCTAGGATGATTTGCACGGCAGTGCATCCGGAAAATGACAAACCGGCCTTGGACGTTATCGCGTTAACACCGGCTTCACATCCTTGTGGAAGAAGCGGAAGTAGGATGCGACCTGAGCCTGGGCGTTGGAGTTCGGGTCGAACTGGATACCGAGGCGCCCATTGTGGCTCCACCGGATTATGCCGTGCAGCGTTCCAAGATCTTCCGCTAGGATTTGCACCCGGCTGCCCGATGCGGCATAGAGCGGCGCTCGAATTTCCACCGCAGCGCCCGTTATCGAGAGATTGAGGATGCGGGCGTCTACTTCGTTATTGAGATAGCGAACCTTACCGAAAATGCGGCAATACTTGCGCTCGGCCCTGCGAGCAATGATATTTAGATTACGCATTATACAGCCCTCAATAGAATACTTGGTGCACGGTATCGCGAAAATATTGAAAATACTTTTATAGAAATCGCTAAATTACGAGACGGGCTCTATCTCCGCACAGCGCTGCTGCGCGCCACCACATGCTCACGCCAGATGGTGAAAATGCCGGCAGCCACGACGATCACCGAGCCGGCGATCGTGTTGAGGCTCAGGGCTTCGTCAAAGATGACGACGCCGATGATCGAGGCGTAGACGAGCTGTAGATACGTAAGCGGCTGAACGGCTGCGGCATCGAGCATGTCATAGGCGCGGATCAGGAAATAGTGGCTGGAGATGCCGGTTAGGCAGAGGAGCGTCATCCAGCCCCACTCGCTGGCCGACATCGTGGCCCAGTAGAAGGGACCGATGAGTGTTATCGTTATGGCGCCCGCGACGCCCGTATAGAAGAAGCTCGTCATCGAAGAATCGTCACGGCTGACGAGGCGGGTGGCGATGACGTAGAAGGCGAAGATGAAGCAGCCCACGACCGCAAGCAGCAACTTCGGATCAAAAAAGCCACTTTCTGGCTTCAAGATCAAAAGAACACCGGCAAGCCCCGCGCAGATTGCCGTCCAGCGGCGCCACCCGACGCGCTCGCCGAGCAGCGGCACGGAAAGCAGGGCGATCAGGATCGGAGTGCCTGCAAAGATCGCCTGGGTGCGCGCAAGTCCGATGATTGCGAAACAGGTGATCGCCAGAACGACCTGCGCGGCAAGCAGCACGCCACGCGTGACCTGAAGCAAAGGCCTGTTCGTACGCACGGTCGCCTTCAGGCCGCCGCGCATTCTCGACGCGAGCAGGATCGTGAAAATTGCAAAGGCCCAATAGCGGATCATCGTCACGAAAACAGGCGGATAGGTGCTCGCCAGATGCTTCGAGATGCCGTCCTGCACGGAAAAGATGGTGATCGCCAGAAGGACGAAGATATAGCCTTGCGTCTTGGATTTCATGCCTTGCCGTAAGGCGGGA
Organism: Rhizobium gallicum bv. gallicum R602sp; assembly: GCF_000816845.1. Taxonomy (NCBI): domain Bacteria; kingdom Pseudomonadati; phylum Pseudomonadota; class Alphaproteobacteria; order Hyphomicrobiales; family Rhizobiaceae; genus Rhizobium; species Rhizobium gallicum. Next base: position 1,643,793 of record NZ_CP006877.1, read on the forward strand.
GAGGCCCGCATACGACTGAAGCTAGGCCAGGATTCATGCCGCTTTGCAAGGCCTCAAAGCCCGACATTCGGCCTGTCGATGATTTCCCGGAGCGCGAAGCTGGAATTGATCTTGACGACGTGGGGAAGGGCGGAGAGCCAGTCGCGGTGTATGCGCTCGTAGTCTTCCAGGTCGTGTGCGGCGACACGCAGAATGTAGTCGTACTCGCCCGACATTAAGTAGCAGACGAGCACGTTCGGGCAGCGCTTCACCGCCGCCTCGAATTCCGCAAGGGTCTTTGCAAACTGGCCGGAGAGCGAGATGTGCACGATGGCGATCATCCTGTAGTCCAGTGCCTTGTGCGAAAGGCGCGCGTGATAGCCGCCGATGACGCCGCTCTTCTCAAGAATGTCGAGCCGTCTGGAACAGGCGGAAGCCGAAAGGCCCACCTTGTTTGCAAGATCGGCATTGGTGATGCGGGCGTTCGCCTGAAGCGCCTTCAGAATCGCACGATCGATGGTATCGAGTTCAGACATTCGAAGAACCTTCGAAAACAGGGTGGTTCCCGCAATAATCCTCGAAAAATAGCTCTCAGGCAAATGCTCTTTGCAAGGACATTTCGCGCGTCCGGTGTTTGGATTTGTGTCATCCAAACGCTCCGCCCCAAGCGGACATAAAATGAGAGGAACGCTTAAATGCGTGTCGGTTGCCCGAAGGAAATCAAGAATCATGAATATCGTGTCGGCCTGACACCCGCTTCGGTTCGCGAATATGTCGCCCATGGCCATGACGTCTGGGTCGAGACAAAGGCAGGCTCCGGCATCGGTGCCGATGACGCTTCCTATATCGCCGCTGGCGCGAGGATCGCCGCCTCGGCCAAGGATATCTTCGATAAGTGCGACATGGTCGTGAAGGTCAAGGAGCCGCAGCCCTCGGAATGGGTGCAGCTTCGGGACGGCCAGCTTCTCTATACCTATCTCCACCTCGCGCCCGATCCAGAGCAGACCAAGGGCCTGCTTGCGTCCGGCGTCACCGCGATCGCTTATGAAACCGTTACCGACGAGCGCGGCGGTCTGCCGCTGCTTGCCCCGATGTCTGAAGTCGCGGGACGCCTGTCGATCCAGGCGGGGGCCACGGCGCTTCAAAAGGCCAATGGCGGCCTCGGCATCCTGCTCGGCGGGGTTCCCGGCGTGCTGCCGGCCAAGGTCGCGATCATTGGCGGCGGCGTCGTTGGCCTGCATGCGGCCAAGATGGCAGCCGGCCTGGGCGCCGATGTCAGTATCCTCGACAAGTCGCTGCCGCGCCTGCGCCAGCTCGACGACATTTTCGGCGGACGCATCCACACGCGTTATTCCAGCATCCAGGCACTGGAGGAAGAGGTCTTCACCGCCGATCTCGTCATCGGCGCCGTGCTCATTCCCGGTGCGGCCGCACCAAAGCTCGTCACCCGCGAAATGCTGTCCGGCATGAAGAAAGGCTCAGTCATCGTCGATGTCGCGATCGACCAGGGCGGCTGCTTTGAAACCTCGCATGCGACGACACATTCCGAGCCGACCTACGAGGTCGAAGGCGTGGTGCACTACTGCGTCGCCAACATGCCGGGTGCGGTTCCTGTCACCTCCGCGCATGCGCTGAACAACGCAACGCTCGTCCATGGCCTGGCGCTTGCCGACCGCAGCCTGCGCGCCATCGCTGAGGACAAGCATCTGCGAAACGGTCTCAACGTCCACAGAGGCCGCATCACCAACAAGCCGGTCGCCGACGCGCTTGGTTATGAAGCCCACGCAGCGGAAAGCGTATTGAACGTAGCGTAATACCATCACGCTGCGTTAGATGAAGGCGCTGGCCTCGCTGAAGGCCGGCGCCTTTTGCTTGTCGATCCGGCACTGGAAGCAATTGTTGCGCGCCGAGCGCACATGCACGTATGCGATCTCCCGGCGCTTCAGCAGCTCTTCGGCATAGCCCGGAACATCGGTGGTCGCGGTGACGGCTCCGGTGCCGTAGACAATTCGATTGTTCTCGCCATAGCCGCGCACGATAAAGTCGCGGCTCGTCTTCAGCACCGGCGGCAGCTCTTCCTCCGCTTTATAACGCTCGCACCGGTTCTTGTGCAGGAAGATCGGGCCGGTCTCGGCATAGGGCTGCAATTCCGGAAACGGGCGGTAAGCGAAAACAAGCAGCAAGTCGCCGGCATCGATATTCTTCAGGCAATGACGGCAGGGATGCCCCGGTCCATCGGAAACCATCGTTTCGGGCAGATTGTCATAGGCATCGCGGCCACCGGTCCAAAGGTGCTCGGCATCGGCGGTCGGCATGGCGGAATAACAGATGGGTGGCATGGCAAATCTCCTTCGTGATTGCCATGAAATGCACTTTTAGAGCCGGCCAAACCACCCGATTCCTGCCGGCTCAGCTCTTCCTGGCAATTTCCAGCAGTTCCTTGTCGCTAAGCGGTCGGACGATGCCGGTGCCGGTTGAGACTGGAGAGAAGCCGAACATCTGATAGAGCTGTAGGGCGCGCGGATGGTCGAGGTTGTTGGTCGTTGTCGTGACGCGCGTTGGGTTCAGCGTCCAGATGGCGTAGAGCGCCTGCAGCAGGAACCACTTGCCGATGCCGAGGCCGAGCGCGTGCTCGATGAGGCCGAAATGGCAAAGTTCGATCGTATCCTCGTCCTCGCAGAAATACTCGTAGAAGCCGGCGGGTGCGCCGTTGACATAGAGCACGCTGATATTGTTGCGCTTGTCGTGCAGGGTTTCGGTAAGCGCCTCGTCGCTCATGCGCAGCCGGTCCACCCATTGCCAGCGGGCGCCGACCTGGCGGTAGAGATAGCGGTAGAACGGCAGCGGAATGCCCGGCGCGCGCATGATCGCCGTCTGGATGTTGACTGGCACCGGTAGGCTTGCCTTGGGCGGCGCCGTCATTTCCAGCCGGGTGATATGCGCCGTGAGCGAGGAGGGGGACTTCGCCATGGTGCGTCTCAGACCTTGATCGGGTCGGGCGGGCCGGTCACCACAGGGGTATCGTCGCGGCTGCCCCACTCGCTCCACGAGCCGTCATAGAGCTTGTTGTCGGTATGGCCGATCGATTCGAGCGCCAGCGTGATGATCGCAGCCGTAATCCCCGAGCCGCAGGAGGTGACGACCGGTTTCGAAAGGTCGATCCCCGCACTCTCGATGGTCTGCTTCAGCTCCGGCAGCGATTTGAAACGGCCCTGATTGGCAAAAACACCGGAGGGAAGGCTGCGGGCGCCTGGCATATGGCCGGAGCGCATGCCGGCCCGCGGCTCCGGCTCGGTGGCGGCGAAACGTCCGGCGCTGCGCGCATCGGCGATCTGCAGCGCGCCGCTGGAAACGATGTCTCGCATGGTTTCGAGGGAAACGACGCGGCCTGCATCATAATTCGTCTTGAAGGTCGTCGGCTTATAGTTCGGGACATCCGTTTTCAGCGGTCTGCCCTCCGCCTTCCAGCCGTCGAGTCCGCCGTCGAGAACGAAGACGTTTTTCGCGCCCATGACCCGGAAGAGCCACCAGACGCGCGGCGAGGCGAACATGCCGATACCGTCATAGACCACGATACGGTCCGTCTCGCTGATACCGAGCTTGCCGGCTTCTTCGGCGAAATAATCCGGAGAGGGGATGGTATGCGGCAGCCCGGTGGAATGATCCGCAATCTTGTCTTGGTCGAAGCGGATCGCGCCCGGAATGTGGCCACTTGCATATTCGGCGTCCGCGTCGCGATTCTGCGCCGGGAGATAGAAAGAGGCATCCAGCACGCGCAGGTCCGGCTTTCCGAGCTCGCCCTGCAGCCAATCGGCCGAGACGACGAAACGGCTCTTCTCTTCGCTCATTCTGATCTCTCCCTGATTGTCTTAGGCTTCGTTGCCGGGCACGCCGAAGCGGATGCGGAAGCGGCGGTTCTCCTTACCCTTCTTCTCGATCTTGGCAATGTGGACCTGACCGACTTCCTGCGTTTCGGAGACATGTGTGCCGCCGCAGGGCTGGCTGTCAATCGCCGAGTTTTCGCCGATACAGACGAGGCTGACGCGGCCAAGTCCCATCGGCGGGCGCACGTTCTTCGATTTCACGATGCCGGGGTTCGCAGCCAGGTCCTCGTCGGTGATCCACTGGACATAGACCGGGTAGTTGTGGGCAACGAGTTCCATCATCTTCGCCGTCACCTCTTCCTTGTCGATCGTCTCGCTCATGTCGAAATCGATGCGGCTCTCGTCCTCGCCAACAGCGGCACCCGTGATCGGATAGGAACAGACGACCGAAAGCAGGTGGCAGGCTGTGTGCATGCGCATTAGCCGGTAGCGGCGCGGCCAGTCGACATGCAGGACGAGCCTTTCGCCGATTACCGGCTGCGGCTGGCCCGCAGACGGGACGTGGACGACGATATCCTTGGTCGCCCCGTGCTTCGTCGGGCCAAGGTCGATCTTCGAACCGTCGGCGCGCTCCAGAAAGCCCGTATCGCCCGGTTGGCCGCCGGACGCTGCATAAAAGCAGGTCTGATCCAGCTCGATGCCCCCGCCTTCGTGGATGGCGGTGACCACCGCCTCGCATGTCGATAGATAGAAATCGTCACGATAGAGGGCATTGACTGGCATGGGGCTCACGCTGCTGGTTCGTAGGGTATCTTTATGTCCTGCGACGCGGTCAGCCACGAGGGAACGGGCAGGCCCTTTGACGTCAGGAAATCGGGGTTGAAGAGCTTTGACTGGTAGCGGTTGCCGTAGTCGCAAAGGATCGTCACCACGGTGTGACCCGGGCCAAGATCCTTCGCAAGACGTACCGCACCGGCAATATTGATTCCCGTCGAACCGCCGAGGCAGAGCCCTTCGTGTTCGACGAGATCGAAGACATAGGGCAGCGCTTCGGTGTCGGAAATCTGATAGGCGAAATCCGGCGTGAAGCCTTCGAGATTGGCCGTGATGCGACCCTGGCCGATGCCCTCGGTGATCGAGGAGCCGGAGGATTTCAATTCACCGTTCTTGTAGAACTCGTAAAGTGCTGCCCCCTCAGGATCGGCGATACCGATCTTGACGTCCTTGCGGAACGCCTTGAGGCCCGCCGCGACGCCCGCAAGCGTGCCTCCAGAGCCGACGGCGCTGACGAAACCGTCGACCTTGCCGTCAGTATCCTTCCAGATTTCCGCGGCCGTGGTCTCGATGTGTGCCTGGCGGTTCGCGATATTGTCGAACTGGTTCGCCCAGATGGCTCCGTTCGGATCGGACTTCGCCAGCTGTTCTGCCAGGCGGCCGGAAACCTTCACATAGTTGTTCGGGTTCTTGTAAGGCACGGCAGGCACTTCGACCAGTTCGGCGCCGAGCAACTTCAGCGCGTCTTTCTTCTCCTGGCTCTGCGTTTCGGGGATGACGATCACCGTGCGGTAGCCGAGCGCGTTGGCGACGACCGCCAGCCCGATGCCGGTATTGCCGGCGGTGCCCTCGACAATCACACCGCCCGGCCTCAGTAGCCCCTTCTTCTCGGCATCGCGGATGATGTAAAGCGCGGCGCGGTCTTTCACCGACTGGCCGGGGTTGAGGAACTCCGCCTTGCCGAGGATGGTGCAGCCGGTCGCTTCGGATGCGCCCTTGAGCTTGATGAGCGGAGTGTTGCCGATCGCCTCGATGACGGATGGATGGAAGGTCATGGAATCTGCCTCTGTGGAACTGGTAGTTTAGGAACGGTCTTTTCCCTTCACAAGGCTGGGTTGGCAAGAAATGCTATTCCATGGCCCCGCCTGCGACGATAAAATTAGACTTCCGCTTTCAAAAATCCCACGTGACTTGCAATTTGCGTCGGACTGCCCGCCTCAAGCACACCAAAACCCTCGACGGGATCATCGGCGGCCGGATCGGCTGAAATGAGCCACAATAGCGTGATAAAGGCATGAATCCGGGAGGCAGCGAGGAACTTCCGGTTCTGGTTTTGTGCTGAATCGGCAGTCTGGAGGAAGTCAATGATGCGTGATTTCATCGCCCGTCCCGAACATGGCATCGCCTGGATTTCCGGCGCGAATTCAGGCATCGGACGGGCATTGGCGCTGAAACTGGCAGGCGAGGGATACAAAGTCGCCGTCACCGCGGGCAATCATGAAGAGCTGGCCGAACTTCAGACCGAAGCAAGCGGGCTTTCCGGCAGCATCGTCGTTCTCGATGGCGACGTGACCGATCCCGAGGATATGGAGCATGTGCTTGCCTCGATCGAATACGAGCACGGCGCGCTCGCCCTGGCGATCTTCAATACCGGCATTTACCAGCCTGTGCATGCCGAGGAATTGAACCGTGCGGATTTCGAGAAGAGCTTCGCCGTCAACCTCTGCGGTGTTGTCAATTGCCTCCTGCCTGCAATTCGGCACATGAAGGCCAAGGGGCAGGGGCAGATCGCCATCGTCTCGTCCGCCGCCGGCTATGGCGGCCTGCCTACGAGCGCGGCCTATGGCGCCACCGAGGCGGCGCTGATCAACATGGCCGAAAGCCTGAAATTTGACCTCGACAAGATGGGTATCCGCATCCAGATCATCTGCCCCGGCTTTGCCGATATGCCGGCGGCGCGCGAGAACAGCTTCCCGCTGCCGACGCTCGTGTCGCCTGCGGAAGCCGCCGAACAGATTGCGGCAGGCCTCAAATCCAATCGCTTCGAAGTAAGTTTTCCGAAGCGCTTCACCTATATGCTGAAACTCCTTCGGCTGATGCCCTACGGCCTCTACTTCCGGCTGGTGAATCGTTCGGCGCGCTGGTGGAAGCATCCACCCCCTTCGTCCGGCCACCATCCGGCGACACCGCATCCTGCGGAGTGATTGGGGTAAAGTCTCTCAGTGCAGCCTACGGCCAATGAAGAAGAGCCGGTTCACGAAGGCGTGCTCGCCCGCCCTGCCGATAATCCGGTCAGCAAGATTGACGAGCATTTGCCTTGGAACTGGAAAGCGAAAAGCGCTGCTAATCTCGGCGGCCGCGTAAACAAGGCCCGAAAAAGCTCCTCCGAGCGCTGTAGGCCTTCATCCGTCAAGATCAATGACTTCGTTTTGCTCGCCGGATCGCCGATCAGGCCCTTCTTGAACAATCGATCTGTTGCATTCCAATCAAAACCCTTCGACGCCCGACGCCCGTCATGCAACGTCAGCCATAGTAGCGCCAAGACAGCGTCGTCGATCTTGTCCTCGTCGATGTCCATGCTCCGATCATAACATGCAAGCGACCCAATCTCATGCGACCTTCAGCGTATGCATACTCAGGCGCCGGCTTTTTTCGCTAACGCAAGGAAATATCGATGGCCAACGATATCGGGTAGACCCTGAGATCGGCCCGGCGCCTACCGGTAATCATCACGATCGCCTCTGGACGATGATGCCCCTTCCAATCTGTCCAGCATTTGCAAGAGAAGGTCGGCGCAAACCTTTGTCGGTTCGTCATCGGCACACTTGATGTCAATTTCAACGTCTCCATCATGGATGTGAAAATGCGCCGCCTTCGATGGGGGAGGAAGGGGTGGACGATCACGCATTCGTCCCCTGCGCCAACCAAGACGACGACGATCCTCATCTGAGGGAGCGGCTTGCTGACCGGGCGGAGTGGATTCAGGCGCCGCTGTTGCATTGTCTGGCGGCCGCGGCGTGTCGGTGGGCTGCTGGGCAAAGCTTGCGCCGGCGGTCAATGCCAAGGTAACGGCTGCAATGGAAAGGATGGGTTTCATGACTGATCCTCGGATTTCGCACATGAAGGAACGCCTCGCACCGAGGTTGGTTGCAACGATACTTTTAAGGGCTAAATGGCGTTGCGCTAATGACGACGTATTGGAAGAGCGTCGTGTCCGACATAGCTTGCGGCGCTTCGAACCATCAAGGTCGTTCCAGCCTTCTAAGCCGGCGTTGGGAGCATGAGGAGGGCCGATATAAAGTCCTGCTGCAAAAGGTCCTCATCGCGCTCGTGAGGGCCGCGCGAGATATATTCCTGCACAAAATCGAAGCCACAGCAGGAGTTTAGCCACCAACAGGAAATAAGTAGTCGGAATAAAATGAGGAGCCGGTTCATTCAAGAACCGACTCCTGCAAATGCATCAACCACTTAGGTTGGAAATCTGGCTCCCCGGGCCGGATTCGAACCGGCGACCTGTCGATTAACAGTCGAATGCTCTACCGCTGAGCTACCAGGGATCACCGCTTGGCGCGGCGTGAGTGGGCTAATACAAATGCTTGTTCGATTTGCCAAGCAGTTTTTTCAAAAAAATGACATCCGCTTGCATTTGCGGCGTTTGTTACCATCTCCTGTGCATGACTGACGGGAAAGACAATAGCAGAAACCCGCGCGAAAAGCGCTTCGGCATCGATCATACAACGGGAAAGCTCGTTCTCGGTTCCCTGCACATCCCTCTGCCGCGCTCGCGGATTGCCCGCGTGTTCATAGGCGTCCTGCTGATCTTCTGCGGTATCCTGGGCTTTCTGCCGGTTCTCGGCTTCTGGATGATACCGCTCGGCTTCATCGTTCTCTCGCACGACCTGCCGTTCGCCCGCAGATGGCGCCGCCGATTCTCCATCTGGTGGCACAGGCGGAACACGTCCGCAGGCTGATGGAGAAACCAAGGAAAAGAGCGTGTGAAGAACGGTTCGGAACACCGTTCAGAGGTTGCCGGGGTCATTTTTCAGAAATGGCCTCTTGCGATTTTTCTAGGATGGTTCTAAACGCTCGCCACGGTTCGATTACTTGAACCTGTGAGGCCTCGTGGCGGAGTGGTGACGCAGAGGACTGCAAATCCTTGTACCCCGGTTCAATTCCGGGCGAGGCCTCCAAACTTTATTCACCCCAGTTGTAAGTAGTCGATTTTGCTTGATTATTTCTCGGGTGCGGCAATCTGGACTTGAACCGCTCCGCCACACCAAAGCAGGTGTGGCAACCCGTTCCCGGTTTAACCGTCCGTCCCATCAGCCGCCGGCAACAATTTTGTGCCGATTCCGTCCCAATTGATCTTGCCTACAGCCATCCTCGCAAGACGTGCCCGGTTTGCATCCCGGGTGTAGATTTTCGACGTCTTTGCATCTTTCCAGCCGAACATCGCCTCAAGCATATTATCGGTCGCTTCGTTACGAGCGACATTCGTGGCCAGTCCCTTGCGCACGGAATGCGATGTCAGATGCGGCATTCCCGCCTGTCTCCACCAATCCGAAATGCGATTGCCAAGCCCCTTCACGCTGAACGGCTTGCCGAATTCTGTGACGAGGTGCGTCAATGCTGTGACTTTGTGCGTTGCCAAGACGCCTTCGAGAATCGGATGAATGGCGATCTCGATATCAACAGGCGTCCGGTTGCGATTCTTGAAGAGCCGAAGCTTGAATGCATCCAGCCTGCGATGCTGCGGACCAAGCACGGCTAGATCCGATACGCGCAAGCCTGTGTACGTCTAGATTGCCTCATAGAGCACAGCCTTGGAGTTTATGCCGTGATGCTCGATGAAGCGATCGACGTCTTCCGGCTTGGCCGTCTCGTGGCCAATCGCTGTAAGCGCGGAAAGGGTCAACGAGGCGCGCGATATTTGGCGAGATCGGCTTATTGTCCTTCTTCGTCTCAAAGACCTGGCGAAGGACTTTCAGGCGCTCGTCGGCTGCGAATGACGTTTCCTTCTTGCGATCCCGGAGAACCTCAACACCAAATATCTTGGCCATGAGCGGGTTGCAAAGGATGGCTACGTCGAGATCAGTGTTGACGAGCCGAACTCTCACACCGGCTACGACCGACGGCATGTCCTGAAGCACAAATATCTCTGGGAAAAGCAGAACGGCCCGCTGCCTGATGGGATGTTCTTGAAGTGCCTGGTTGGCGACAAGACGAACACCGAGCCGCCGAATTGGGAGCCGCTGCGCAACGCTGCCTTACCTCAATGGCCATCGCGGTTTGGGCTACGAGGCTGCGGAGCCGGAGGTCGGGCCTGCGATCATCGCGGTAGCGAAGCTCCGGCACGCTGCGAGAAAGGCAAGATCCAAGGCAGGTTGAAGCATGAATGAATTCGCACTCGCAACCATCCCGGGCGCCGTCGGCTATTAGGTGGACCGATCAATGGCCAGCAGCGAGCTCAACAGCGGACCTAGCCTCTTCAGCGGGCAGTCGGCCTTCATGCACCGCTCGACAAGTTCGCCACGCATGGCGCCATTTGTCGCTGCTCTGGTTGGGCTCGTGGATAAGCCAGTTCATTGCCTCCTCAGCCGAACCGACAATTATCCGGATACGGCCATCTCCCAAGACGAGGGGTTTCTTCCAACGTTGCGTCAACATGGTCTCGCTCCAAACGAAAGTTTCTCGGTCATAAGAAATCCGCCGCGGCGTCAGATCGTTCCATCGAATTTCAAAGAAGCAGGAGCGGTCGATGAACAAATTCGACTGCGGAGCAATGAAGCGCCCACGGCGGATAGCCTACTACCGGCGAGTCCATGACGCCGAGAACCGCGTCCTTCGCGATGGCCGGCACGACATCATCTTCGCGACGGAAACCGAAGCGCTCAAGGCCGCCAACGGTGCGTTCTTCGAACATCTCAACAGCCCGATCACCGGCATTTCCTCCATGGGCGGCAGCAAGAAGGGCGTGGCGAAGAAGACCGCGGAGGCGATCTTCCGGAAGGGGGAGCGGATCGAAGTCGAGCGTAAAGGAGCAGTCGCATGAACGCCAACGTCAAGATCGATTTGGAGAGCGCCTCGGCTCTCTGGAAGGATGGCTCATCGATCGGCGTCATCGCGACCAAGTATGGTGTCTCCCGGCAGACAGTCGGGACATCCCCGCTGCTGCAAATCCACGCTAGCGACGAAGAGCGTCTTGGTACAGGCAAGGAGCTGCATGAACTCGGCGTTCATCAATGCCGGTGGCCGCTGAATAACGGCTCTCCATTCCTGTTCTGTGCCGATGCGACCGGCGGTGATCTTTACTGCTGGCATCACATGAACCGCGGCTATCGCGTCAGGAAGGGTTGATGGTCGACCGTATCTCCTGCTGCATCCCATTTTGCAGCCGCACCACGAAGCACGAATGCCGCGAGTGGATTTGGCCGCTTGTCCGGCGCTACAATGCGCCGCCGCGACAGCAAGCTTGTCCGGCTCTACCAGAAGCGGTTCGAGAAAAATCAGTTCTGGGAATTAAAGACCGGCTCGCCGGAGAGGAGAGCGGCGGTTCGCCTTGCTGGCCTTTGCGCGAAATCATGGTCGGCGTGCAAGAAACAGGCGATCGAAAGGGCTGCTGGTATATGAGCAAAGGCAAGCTCGACGCACTTCTCGACGGGTCTCGGCATCAAGTTGGTAACGGTCTATCGACGCCGTGCGGCCGCGCAAACCAGCTCCGATGGGGATGTACGTTTGAGGCTTAGCCCGGGTGAACTTCCTGACGCATTCTCACTCGGGCTGCGGCGCGGGCACCAATTCGAGGCAACGCTTCAACGATAAAGAATCGTTTTGAATGCCGCGGGCAGTGCTGTTTAACTCGCCTCCATAGGAGGAGGAGTTCCCATGAAGAACGTGATTTTAGCAACTGCGCTTTTGCTCCCGTCGTCAGGCCTTGCCGCCCAGGCCGTGGAAGTCAATGCCCGCGCTCACACGTGTAGTCAGATTGCGCAGATGATCCGCCAATCCAAAGCGACTTTTGTACGCACCGGCTTCGGCGGCCGCAGCTTCCGCTATCCGCCGTCCCGCTGTAGGCTGGGTGACAAGCGCGCCATCGTCAGCTTGCGGGATGCCAACGGACAGATGTGCACCCTCGATTATGCGTGCGTTAATGATCCGGCATCACCCTATAATTGGTCCTTGGATTAGCGTCGGAGTCCAGGGGATAAGTAAACCGAAGGCGGCGCGTCGAACCTGGACCGGCCTGACCACCACAGCCCGCCACCTTAACCGGTGTGCGGGCAGGGATTAACGACCCAGGCAAGGTGATCAAGCTCGAAGACGGCATGATCTTCAATTGTGTTGTGACGGGTAACGCATGACACGTACCGAACGAGCGATCATGTCACAGGGCCAGCTTTAACATCAGAGTCGAATGTGGCTGAGCTCCAGTCGGCGATGAAATACTTCTCGACCGTAAGTTCACCCTTCTCAGCTCTGGCGGCCTTTGCTGCAGCGTTGAATACTGCTTGTGCCGCGTCGCGATCTTGGAAGTCGCCGATCAACGTGGTGTTGGGTAGCTTATACCATTTCTTTGCGGTAGGCGCCCATACCCAAGTCGACCATCCAAGTTTCTCCGCTTGAGCGATAAAGGCGGCGTGCGGATCTCGATGGGTGTCCGCTATATCGTAAACGGCAATGTAGCGTGCCATAGGCGTTCCTTTGCTGGTTGCATCAGCAGTTGATAATGAACACCCATGAGTCGCAAGTGCAGTTCAACAACGCGATCCGCTTTGCGCAGTGGTTTTACGGTTATTCGACTTCTCCACAGGATGCCAGCCAAGATGATCGAAAATATCGTGATGCTGGCCCTTATGCTGCTGGCGGCCCATTGGCTCTGCGATTACCCGCTGCAGGGGCAGTTCCTTTCCGACGCCAAACAATCAGGCCCGCTGCGCGTTTACCACCTGATCGCACATTCCGGCATCCAAGGCGCCGGCGTGGCGGTGGTCACAGGGAAAATCTAGCTCGGCTGGTGGCATGGCTGGCACACACGGCGATCGACGAGGCGAAGGTGAGGGGCAAGACGACGTTGGCCCAAGACCAGGCGTTGCATATCGCCTGCAAGATCGTCTGGCTCGCTTCCCTCGTTCTGTCCGCAACGCTGCTGGATGGGTCGTCTATATTGCTCTGGTGGCGATGATTTTTGCACTGTCATCTATCTCGGCATGGTGGCCGAGATGAGCGGGATGGTTGAACGCGGTGCACTGCTGGTGATGTGTATCGTGGTGGCGGTCACGCTGCTATGCTGGATATTGTAGAAATTCGTATCGCGAAGTGCAGAGTAGCTTGATGTTGTGGAAGCCTAATTCGAACGGTTCTCTGCCCGCCTCGCTCGGCGGCGGGCATTGCGCAACTCAGTGTAATAACATCGCGAAATCTCTGAGGATAGTCTCTCGAAGTCGATGATGCCGATGGGCCACGGTGCGCCAATGAGCGACCTCATCGTCAAATTGGACACCGCCATAGCAGTGGATGTGATGGCCGCCGTCGGCATGGAAGTAGATCTGAAGAACTCGCAGACACAGCTTGGCAAGCGCTTCGACTAGGAGGCGGAAGACCGCAAGGACCAGCAGAAGAATTTGCAGGTCACGCTTGGAGGCATGAATAACCAGATAGGCCAGATCACGCCGTTGCAATTCCAGCAGTCGCGCATGCTCGAACAGATCACCGAAAACAAGGCGGCCATCATAGAGACGAACAAGCGAACCGATCGCGTCGTGGAATCCTTCGGCGGCAAGCTGGTTGGCGAAAATGTAAATGAGGCTTTGACGCAGATCAAAGTTCTCAGCAGCAAGTTCGATGACGCCAATGGGCGGGCGAACAAGACGCTTTTTAGAACGCCGATCGTCCGGCCTTAGACCGCGTATCTAATAAAAAAAGAGCCCCGATCGTCGGGGCAGAGGTAATGACGAATACCGCTCATTGGGGGTGCGCGGCTCCCATAAGATGGGCTAGGTGATCTGCCCGTTAAACTAGCCCAAAGGTATTAGTGCGATTTCGCACAAAAATGCGGCCCTGCGTCCGGGGTTTGAGCAGGGCCAGATCGCCGGCTAGATGCGCGTGCGTAGTAGTGCCGCGCAATCCGATCAATTCAACGACTTAGCCGCCAAGATTGTTCCGCTAGCACATAAAAAAGCGCCGCCGAAACGCGAGGTAGGTGCTTTGGAGCGGGTACTCCTAATAGGATCTAACGAACGTATGAAAAGAATGCTCAATGCACACGATGCCATCTTGGCCCGCTTGCCACCGGCAGCGGAGATGATCCGAGGAGCCGAACGCCTGTCGACTGGAAAGCGAAGGGCTGTGCCCCGGAGACGACAGGGATGAAAAAAGGAGTGCGCCTACCTGGAGTGCGCCATAAATCGTATGGCAACCCCTAGTGTTTCGTAGCGCTGTCGATAGATGGCTTTCAAAGAAGCTCGGTGGGTGATCGCGGCGCTCCAGACGCTCGACCACCTCTCTCAGCGCGATCTCGGACTTGATATTGTCGATCGCCTCGCGGAAGGACTTCTCTATTGTCGGAGAATTCGCGTCGATGAGGGCAGATTTGCTGGCGAAGGGTGGCCGTTATTCAGCATCGGCGCCCTTGGGCCTACCTTCTTCGGAGCGGGAGCCTCATCCTTGATGATCTGCCCGAAGCCGATGGCTTGAAGTGAACCCGCCTCATGCGCGGAATGTCGACGATCTTTCGGTGCGTGCAGGCCCTATAGGTCTAATGCAGTAGCAATTTAGTCATAGGTGTTCCTTTCCATCGTTTCGGCTTTCGATGATACTCCGCCAAGCAGAGACACGGAGTGACGGATGGGAAACTTCGGGCCCGTGATTATCGCAAACATTCCCTATTCGGATTTGGAAAAGCTCTCAAATTCCGTGAAGAAGTGCGCCGGCGTTTACATACTCACGGCACCAAGCGGCGGACCAGGAACACCCGCGGTCGACGCTCACTGCTGGTTCCCATCACTCGATGACAGCATCCAATTCGAGCGTGAATGGGCGGCGCCCCACGACGACTGAGTCACGACAAGGACGACGTTGGTCACGCCATCGCAATTGCTGGGATCGCCGTTGACGACGCGATACGACTTGCCATTGGCCGTGAGGGCGAGAGATCGTGATCCCACGGACCAGATGGAAACCTGCACGTCTCCGGCCTGAATGACAGCCCTCGATCTCGCGCGCCGTGTATCCCACCGGCACGAGCTTGGCCGTGTACGATCTTTCGACCGGATCGCCGCCCAAGACAGGATCTCGAGGCGTTACGCGTGTTACGGTATCCCTCTGGCCGACTTCGCGATGAGGCGATCACCGGAGCCCTGCAAGCGTCTGTCGTTAAATTGTTCCATATTGCACCGCATATTAAAATTAGCAGTTGCTTGTGCACCTGCGAAATTGTGGCATCCTGCGAGCGATCAACAGGGGGTGCTATGACCGCCAAGCTATACTTTATAGGTAGACCACAACCAACACGCATGAACTGCCGGCAGATCGTCGATGCTGCCATGCTTGAATTGGTCGAAAGCCTGCACTCACAAGGTCTTGGACGAGCTGAGGTGGCCCTCGCCCTCGCCGACGCATCCGAAGACTACGTCATCAGGCTAGCGAGTGAGGCGGCTCACAGGGCCTAGGCTACCAGCGCGCGCCAGGATCGGCACAGTAACGGCCAGAGCAGTCCCTCGATCGTGGTTGCCAGCGGGGTGGCGAGCGCAACGATCTCGGCCACGTCGATTAAAGGAGAGGTTGAATACTCGACCTTCTCACGCTTGACCGTGCAGAGCCGGTTATGATCGGTGAATGGCTGCCAGGATTGGAAATCTCGAGGAAACGGCCTCGTAACTCGCGTTCACGATGGCATCGGAGATTCGGTCGTCCGACGTGACCATTTCCGGAGGGTGGTCATTCGTCACCGTCCGGCGCGAGCCCTCTTGAGCCTGTGCTCAGCAAAGACCTCGGCGCCCTCCGCGATGGAAGCGCGCCGGACTCATGCCCGGTTTTCCCACGTCGAATCCCAGATAGATCTGGATGCCTGTATGGGCGATACGAGCGTTCGGGCAACAAGGTAGCCGTCATCGCGCCGGCGCCTTCCCGCAACGGTTACAGCGTCGGTTAAATTCATTGTGGACCCAAGGTTAGGGGCGTAGCCGGGCACTATCCCAATGGATAGGCTCGATATACACACGCACGATTCATCTTTTGGTGGCGAAGTGCTTTTCTATCGATGCTTCAAGAAGGAGGAATTTCCCCATGGAAGCCCACAGGTATAACGTTCATAAGAATCTGAACATCTATTGGTCGGTGTTCGATGAAGTCACCGGGCAAAAAGCAGTGATCAACGGATTTGTCATGGACATGCTCACAGCCGAAGAGGCCAAGGAGTTGGTCGGAGCATTGAACCGCGAGTTAGATCAAGTATTTCTTCTGGCTGCGTGACACCGATGACACCGAGCATCAGACTTCCACTTCCCTGACGCTCGCAAGCCAGTCGTCGATCACTTCTTTAAACGCCTCCGGTCCGAGCAGGATCTCGCCCTGATAGGGTTCGACGGTCGCGCGTTCCGGAGCATCATCGTCGTAAGCGATGGTGATATGCAGCTGTTCTCGGCGTAATCCCAGCTCATCTTCGACGCGAACAGCTCTCCGAACCGCTCCATCAGCGGCGGGCCACCCCGCCGGATTTTCACTTCGCCATTCCATGCACAGTCAATGCCATGTCCAATGATGAAGCCGGAGGAGAATGCCGGGATTTTACGAGATAGAATAGGCGAAAAGAGTATGGCAGGCTGTGGCAGCCACGTTGATTTTTCCAAAGATTTTATTTCAGGCCAAGTGTGGCGGCATCCCTGGCAAACGTTTGAAAGCGCCAGGCTTGGTTATTCGGGGCGAGACCACCAAACTTCTCAATGTTTTGACATTTCGGCGTGCGTTTCATCGCCCCTCCGTACAATTCGTGATGCTAATAAATATGGCGGATTGCATTCGAAAGAAACTTCGCAATCGATTAGCTCGAAACCGTAACAGGTCGGAGGTTTTTCGCGTCTGCCAGGCAATTATTTGACAAACAATCATATTTTGGAAAATGAGCGCCTCTCCGGGAGTAACCTCCAAGGCAAAAGCCGGGCGCTGCGGTCTGGCTGAATTGCCGAAATCAGTCCGCTGTGATCCGATATGCCGGCCATTGAACAGGAAATTCGACAGGACGCACGCATTCCGCCCGGCTATAGCGTTCGGCAGCTTCTGGCATCGCCGCTGTTTGCAATGTCGCTGACGGAGGCGGCGAGCCGCCTCATAGCCATCTATCATGAGGCGCCGCGCGCGGTGCGCTATACCTCTGATCTGCGCCGTTGGCTCGTCGCCCAGGCCGCGCTCGCCTTCTATTTCGAGCGTCGGACGGATGCGAGCTGCGAGGATCTGACGGTTACGCGTCTTACCGAGTTTGCGCCGCTGCACCAATTCGCCAGCAGGAATACGATCGCTTCCTATATTGCGCAGATGCGCCAGTACAAGCTCTTCACCGAACGGGAGAGCCCGGACAAGAGACTGCGGCCGTTGGCGCTTTCCGAAGCGGCGGAGCATCTTATCCGCAACTGGTTCGACAGCCATATGGCATCGCTGGATAGATTAGACGGAGGAGAGCGGCTTGCTCTTTCCCAGGCCGACCCACGGCTGCTTTACTATTCCCATCCGCCCGCTGCCCGGGCACTCATCGCCGATCCGCGCTGGAACGATCCGCCGGAAAGCGTGAGGACCTTCACGTTCACCAATCTCGGCAGCAACGTGATCCATGACCTGGTGGCCCGTTTTCCCTCGGGCAATACGCTTTCCGAGCGCTGCTACGTTGGCGAACTGAGGCCGGGAGATCTTGCAAGCCGCTACCATGTCTCGCGCACGCAGATCGTGCGCGTCCTGAACCGTGCGAGAGCCCTCGGCGACATCGGCTGGGACGGCTCGCAATATGGCGAGAAGTTCTGGATTTCCGCCCGCCTGATCGAAGATTATCGGGGATGGCAGGCCGTCAAATTCGAAGCGCTGTCGAGGTCGATGAGCGACGCTTGCGCGCAGATATACATATAATGCCGCGTTCAGGCGCGCTGCACTTCGCTGACGCTATCGTGTCGTCTCGCTGTCCAGCAGCCCGCAGCAGAATATGGCAATCAGCGCTGCGATGATGAAGAAGTCGAACAGCGTGAGATACTCGAAAAAGGCAGACATGGCCTGCACCTCTCCTCCATTTCCTCCGGTTGTAAGAATACCCCAAACCACCTCTTAGTTCCAAACAAGAGTTGCAGTCCCGGCCGCGCCGGACAGCAGCCCGGTTCAAGCGGGAGGATTCTTGCCGCAGTTGCTTACTGTGCCTTGAAAGCGCACGCCGCGGAGATTAAGAGGACGGGTGACAATGCCGCGTTCAACGGGCGAGAGGATATGATGGATTTCGAAGCAGCACGCGCAAAGATGGTCGACAACCAGATCCGTACGACGGACGTCACGTCGCATTCCGTGCTGACGGCCTTCCTGACGGTGCCGCGCGAGGCCTTCGTGCCGGAGAAATCCAAGGCTCTTGCCTATATCGACAACGATGTCGAAATCTCGCCGGCAGCGGGCGGCGTGTCGGCGCGCTTCCTGATGGAAGCTTCGCCGCTGGCAAAGCTGCTGCAACTTGCTGCCATCAGCACGGACGATGCAGTTCTCGAAGTCGGCTGCGGCACGGGCTACACCTCGGCTCTGCTGGCCATGCTTGCCGGTTCGGTGGTTGCGCTTGAATGCGACGAAGCGCTTGCAGCCGAAGCAAAGAAAAACCTCTCCGGCTATGCCAACGTTTCCGTCGTCACCGGCGCGCTGGAGCAGGGCAACGGTGCCGGCGCGCCCTACGATCTGATCTTCGTCAATGGCTCCGTCGAGGAGGTCCCCGCTGCCCTTCTTGGCCAGCTCGCCGAGGGCGGCCGTCTTGTCACCGTTCAGGGCTACGGCAACGCCGCGCGCGCCAAGGTATTCTTCAGCGAAAACGGCGCTGTATCGGAAAACGTGTTCTTCAATGCTTCGGTCAAGCCGTTGCCGGGCTTTGCCAAGGTTCGAGAGTTCGTCTTCTGAGCGTATTTTTCAGGATTTATGAAGCGGGCGCCTCGGGGCGCCCGTTTTGTTTTCGGCCTGTCGCAAAAGCGTCAGCGGCGCTGGCCTAGACTGCCGCAACAAAACTGTGCACGGGCGCATTCATTTGATTCGCGCTGATTTTTTTCATGTCTGGGGTATTCTAAGGTCTGGGTGATTCGGATGCCCACTCCACGCAATCCGATCTTTTTGCAGGGATAACGGGGATAGATATGGCTCAGCCAGGCGTAGTGCGTGAACCGTCCATGGAAGAGATTCTGGCGTCGATCCGCCAGATCATCGAGAGCAATGAGCCGGGCGCGGGCAGGGCGATTTCGCCGTCCCTGCCGCCTGTCTACGGTGCCGATGACGAGGAGAGTGACTCCAACATCCATCTGACGGTCGACGAGACTTATGCTGACGTCGAGTTCCCCGAGCCTATGATGATGTCCGATCCGCGTTTCGTTGCGGCGAATTCGGCAGGCAGCCGCGAAGCGGAAGCGCCGGCACCGGCGCGGGCGATGTCGCTTGCCGATGTTGCTGCCCGCGTTCGTGCCGCCTCGGAGCGTACCGCACCGCAACCACAGCACGAAGCGCCGCCGGTCTTTCGTCAACCGGAACCGGCCGGATCCCCCGACCAAGAAGCCCGCCATCCGGCGGAAGCCGTTTCGGCACCTTTTGGTGCTCCGCCGCCGGCCGCAATGCCGGCACCTGCCGTTGCGCAGGCAGAACGCGTTGACATGCCGCAGCCAGCTGCCGCAGAACCGGCGCAGCGGGCTGCCGTCCCGCCGGCCGCCGACGCTGAAGAAAAGCTTTTGCCGAATCTTGCCGAAGAAACCCAGAGCCTGATTTCGCAGAGCGCCGGCCTGCAGGTTGCACGCTCGTTCGAGGAGCTTGCGCTTGCGATTGATGGCGCCGAGCGCCGCTCGCTGGACGAGATTGCCGAGGACATGCTGCGCCCGATGCTGCGCGAGTGGCTGGACGACAACCTGCCGACGCTTGTCGAACGGCTGGTGCGCGAGGAAATCGAACGCGTGGCGCGCGGCCCGCGCCGCTGACCGGGACCGCTTTTATCGAACAAGCCGCTCCGGTCCCCGGGGCGGCTTTTTTATTGACTTGCCGTCAGCCATCCTATTTACAACCCCCATCCTAAAACCCCGAAGTTTGGTCATAAAATGCTCGACAAGACCTATGATTCCACCGCAGTCGAACCGAAAATCGCCGCGAAATGGGATGAGGCCGATGCGTTCCGCGCGGGCGCCAACAAGAAGCCCGGCGCCGAGACCTTCACGATCGTCATCCCGCCGCCGAACGTGACCGGTTCGCTGCACATGGGACATGCGCTGAATAACACGCTGCAGGACATCATGATCCGATTTGAGCGCATGCGCGGCAAGGACGTGCTCTGGCAACCGGGCATGGATCATGCGGGCATCGCCACACAAATGGTCGTCGAGCGCAAGCTGATGGAGCAGCAGCTGCCGGGCCGGCGCGAGATGGGCCGCGACGCCTTCATCGAGAAGGTCTGGGAGTGGAAGGCGGAATCGGGCGGCTTGATCTTCAACCAGCTGAAGCGCCTAGGTGCTTCCTGCGACTGGTCGCGCGAACGGTTCACGATGGACGACGGACTCTCGGAGGCTGTTCTCGAGGTATTCGTCACCCTCTACAAAGAGGGTCTGATCTACAAGGACAAACGCCTCGTCAACTGGGACCCGAAGCTTTTGACGGCGATCTCCGACATGGAAGTCGAGCAGGTTGAGGTCAAAGGCAATCTCTGGCATTTGCGCTATCCGCTTGAGGAGGGCGTCACCTATCAGCATCCCGTAGCCTTTGACGAGGAGGGTAAGCCCACCGACTTCGAAACGCGCGACTACCTGGTTGTTGCGACGACCCGGCCCGAGACCATGCTCGGCGATACTGGCGTGGCGGTGAATCCCGAAGACGAGCGCTACAAAGCGATCATCGGCAAACACGTCATCTTGCCGATCGTCGGCCGCAAGATTCCGATCGTTGCCGACAACTACGCCGATCCGACGGCCGGCACCGGCGCCGTCAAGGTCACCCCTGCACACGACTTCAACGACTTCGACGTTGCCAAGCGCACGGGCCTGCGGGCGATCAATGTTCTCAATACCGATGCTTCGGTTACCATCAAGGACAACGAGGACTTCCTGGAAGGTCTCGGCCATCCGGCCGCCTTGCATGGCGCCTGGGACCGGCTGGAAGGCCAGGATCGCTTCACGGCCCGGAAGATCATCGTCGAGATTTTCGAGGAAGCGGGGCTGCTCGACAAGATCGAGCCGCACATACATACGATCCCGCACGGCGACCGTGGCGGGGTGCCGATCGAGCCGCGTTTGACCGAACAATGGTGGGTGGACAACAAGACGCTTGCGAAGCCTGCCATCGCATCGGTCCGTGAAGGTCGCACTCAGTTTGTTCCGAAGAACTGGGAGAACACCTACTTCCAGTGGATGGAGAACATTCAGCCCTGGTGCATTTCCCGCCAACTCTGGTGGGGCCATCAGATCCCGGCCTGGTACGGTCCGGACGGCCAGGTCTTCGTCGAGAAAACCGAGGAGGAGGCGCTGCAGGCTGCGATCCAGCATTACCTGTCGCACGAAGGCCCGATGAAGGCCTTCGTCGAGGACCTCTTGGAAAACTTCAAGCCGGGCGAAATCCTGACGCGCGACGAGGACGTTCTCGACACCTGGTTCTCCTCGGCGCTCTGGCCTTTCTCCACGCTCGGCTGGCCGGAGCAGACCCCGGAACTGGCGCGGTACTACCCGACGAACGTTCTCGTCACAGGCTTCGACATCATACCGTTTTGGGTGGTTCGTATGATGCAGATGGGCCTGCACTTCATGAAGGACGAGGACGGCAATCCGGTCGAGCCCTTCCATACCGTCTATATCCACGCGCTCGTCCGCGACAAGAACGGCCAGAAGATGTCGAAGTCGAAGGGCAACGTCATCGATCCGCTCGAACTGATGGACGAATACGGCGCCGACGCATTGCGCTTCACTCTGGCGATCATGGCTGCACAGGGCCGCGATGTTAAGCTCGATCCGGCTCGCATCGCCGGCTACCGGAACTTCGGCACCAAGCTTTGGAACGCCACGCGCTTTGCCGAAATGAACGGTGTCAAAAGCGATCCGAACTTCGTACCGGAGGCCACGGGGCTGACGATCAACCGCTGGATCCTGACGGAGCTTGCCCGTACGGAACGTGACGTAACGGAAGCAATCGAATCCTACCGCTTCAACGATGCGGCCGGTGCGCTTTACCGGTTCGTCTGGAATCAGGTCTGCGACTGGTACCTGGAACTGCTGAAGCCGGTCTTCAGCGGTGAAGACGAGGGCGCGAAAAAGGAGGCTCAGGCCTGCAGCGCCTATGTTCTTGAAGAGATCTACAAGTTGCTGCATCCGTTCATGCCGTTCATGACCGAGGAGCTTTGGGCGCATACGGCAGGCGAAGGCGTCGAGCGCGAAACGCTGATCTGCCATGCCGAATGGCCGGCGCCGTCCTATGCCGACAATGCTGCAGCCGACGAGATCAACTGGCTGATCGACCTCGTCTCCGGTATCCGCTCGGTTCGCGCCGAAATGAACGTTCCGCCGTCGGCGACTGCGCCGCTGGTCGTCGTCAAGGCCAACAATCTGACGCGCGAACGGCTTGCCCGGCACGAGGCGGCGATCAAGCGCCTTGCCCGTGTCGAAGCGATTACGCTTGCCGATAGCGCCCCGAAGGGGGCAGCGCAGATCGTCGTCGCCGAAGCGACCGCCTGCCTGCCGCTCGGCAGCCTGATCGATCTTTCGGTTGAAAAAACTCGCCTGGAAAAGGCAATAACCAAGACCGAAGGAGAGATCGCGCGCATCAACGGCAAGCTGTCCAACGAGAAGTTCGTCGCCAACGCCAATCCGGAAGTGGTGGAAGCGGAGCGCGAGAGGCTGGCCGAATTCCAGAGCCAGATCGCAAGCCTCAAGGTAGCGCTGTTGCGCGTCATTGAGGCCTAGGCTTCCCTAGGCGTATAATACCTCAAGGCGTCCGATTGGTCGGACGCTTTTTTTGGCCGTTGAAATGATTCGATCGTCCTGGCTGAATATTTCCGGCTGCAAACATACCGTTTTGCGAATTTATGAAATGAAATGCCCTCTCGGGGCGAAAATCACGACTGTTGTCTGATTGATACAGATCACCCGATATGTGGAATGGCAATCCAAAAATACCCATAAATGATTAGGGTATTAGGATAAAATTTTATGAACAAAAAATATTGACGTGCCCGTCAATTCCTTACGTCAATTTAACACCTCTCCCGCATTATGGCTGCAAGAAGGCGCAAGTTGCCATTTATCGCGATCGCCTGCACTCTGCCGCCATTGGAGTGCTTAAGTGGGGGAGACACAGTTGGCATCTGGTATGTTTTTCAAAGGCGTAGCATCGCTCGCCGTCCTTTCGTCCTTCGCTTCGTCATCGTTTGCAGGCGGGCTGGAGCGCGGCGGGTATAATATCGACCTTCTGTTTGATCCTTCGCGCTTTGCGGTCGAATCCACGGCCACTTTCGTGATGCCGCAGCGCAAGCTGAAGAATGTGGATGATATCAACCCTGCGAACGGCGATCTCAACACGATCCCGGGATACTCCACCTCGGCGGATGACAGCGAGGACTACTGGTCTCCCCGTATCGGCGCCAAGGCTGCAATCGGCGATGCGGACTGCATGTTCGATTATTCGCAGCCCTATGGTGCTCACACCAATCCAGGTGCTCGCTGGGCGGGCGCAAGCGATAACATCGAGACAAAGGTCAACAGCGACAACTATGCTCTGACCTGCTCTTACAGATTCGACATGGGGCCAGGTCAGTTTCGCGTCATTGGTGGCGCCAATTACCTCGAAATGGATGGTTTCAAGGAACGCCTCCTCGTTCCACCGGAGCTCCTTGGCCTTCTGGGGCTTCCTGGAAGCGGCGTGGGTCGTCTTGATCTTGAGGGGGACGGCTGGGGATGGCGAGCCGGCGTGGCTTACGAAATTCCGGAATATGCGCTTCGTGCGAGCTTGATGTACTACAGTGAGGTCAAGCTTAACGAAGTCACGGGAACGGTGGACTTGACGCAGGTGCCGGCCGCCCTTCATCCCCTCGGCGGACTGATCATTCCGGTAGAGGGATCGACGGCGATGCCGGATGCTGTCGAACTGAAGCTCCAATCAGGGATTGCACCAGATTGGCTTGCATTCGGCTCCGTCAAATGGACGGACTGGAGCCAATTGCAACGCATCCCGTTCTACAATAGCGGTGTCGAAATCACCTCTCTCGATCTGGGTTATCGAGACGGCTGGACAATTACCGGCGGTGTCGGTCACAAGTTCAATGATCAGTGGAGCGGCGCCGTCAGTGTTACTTGGGACCGCGGCACATCTCAGGAATACGGTTCGCAGACCGACAGTTGGCTGCTCGGTGCCGGTGTTTCCTATTCGCCGAACAAAAACGTCGAGTTCCGCTTTGGTGGCGTGCTCGGCATCCTGACGAGCGGGGATTCGTCTCCGACCACGATTGACGGTGTTGGTGTGGGCGACGAGGCGACATACGAGTTCGACAACGATCTGGTGACGGCGCTCTCGACGTCCCTCAAAGTCAAATTCTGATCTTGCATCAATGACGTAGAAGAGCCCGGCAAATACGCCGGGCTTTTCTTTGCGCCCGCCGTATTAACCTTGCTCCAAGTCATCTCATTTTGTGACGATTCAGCAACACATTTTTACGACAGTTCGCATATCATGCCGGCGGGGCGAATTTGTCCATTTCCCGCCACAAACAGGGCGCAGCGATATTTGCGGGCGAGGGAATGGCAGGCGTAGGGTACGTTTAAGAAGCAAGATGGGTCGAGTTTTTTCCGCGACGGGCAAAGAGCGTATGAGCGCCGGCTTGGATGCCGCTTCTTGTGCGATTCAGCTTTTCCCGCAAGGCGATTCCGCCCGAAAAATTCACTCAGAAGTCACGCACCCAAGCTGTCTTTCCCTCGATGATACGGCGTCCATTGTCGCCGTACGCAGGCACCGCGATCACGCCAGCACCGGTTTGGTCACATTTGGTGTTTACGAATATTTGAAAGGCGGAAGGACGCTTGTTCGCTCCGCAGGAATGACGCCGCAGGCATTGCAGGCGGACCAGGCCGGAACGCGGGTGGTCTATCGCGATGCGCAAAAAATTCAGGCTCTCGAAGAAGGGCCGAAGGCTGGATGCGACGCGGGCAAAGGGGCCATTGAGCCCGCCGCGGGATCGCTCGCCTGGAGGAATACGCCGGGAAGCCGGGCAGCGGAGTATATGCTGCCATGGCGGTCTGCGATGGAAGCGAAAGAAACCGAGTGAAATGCTGACATCCGAGTTCAGACTTTTCAGATTTACGCTTATGGGGCTGTCTATCGCGCTTTCGGCGGCGATATCCTCCCCGGCCAAGGCATTCGATATCAATGCAGGCGTCACCAAGGAATCCGGTCCGTTCGATCTCTTCAAGTTCGGCTTCAAGGCCTATAAGAGCGGCCAGAAGGAAGAGGCCATCGAAGCCTATAAATACGCCGCCGAAAAGGGCCATACGGGT
This sequence comes from Rhizobium gallicum bv. gallicum R602sp, assembly GCF_000816845.1. Classification (NCBI taxonomy): domain Bacteria; kingdom Pseudomonadati; phylum Pseudomonadota; class Alphaproteobacteria; order Hyphomicrobiales; family Rhizobiaceae; genus Rhizobium; species Rhizobium gallicum. The sequence goes on from NZ_CP006877.1 coordinate 1,669,090, forward strand.
TCGCGCTGGGCGCTCGCCAATATGTATGCCGACGGCGACGGCGTCGCCCAGGACGATTTCGAAGCCTTCAAGATATACAGTGAGATCGCCCAGCAGGGCGTGGAGCCCGGCTCCGAAGATACCGGCTTCTTCATCAACGCGCTTTTGTCGCTCGCCAACTATTACAAGCACGGCATTCCCGGCAGCCCGGTGCGGACCGATCTCAGCCAGGCCCGCCAGCTCTATTTCCAGGTGGCATCGACCTTCGGCGTCGCTGAAGCGCAGTTCCAGCTCGCGCAGATGATGCTGTCGGGCGACGGCGGCACGCGCAGTCCGCAGCAGGCGAAGAAGTGGCTGAACCAGGCCCGCAAGAGCGGCCACCCCGGCGCCATGTCGGTCTTCGGCAATATTCTCTTCCAGGAAGGCCAGTCGGCACGCGGCCTGGCGCTGATGACGGCAGCGCTCGACCGCTGCAAGCCGAAGGATTGCGGCTGGATGGAATCGCTGCAGGAGCAGGCCTTCTCGGTCGCGACCGAAGGTGATCGCCGCACGGCTGTTTCGCTCTCCCACAAGATCGCGACCGGCCGCGACTAATCTGCGACCTTAAGCTGCGAAGTCGAAATAGGCGACGACCGGAACGTGGTCGGACGGCTTTTCCCAGGCCCGTACATGCTTTTCGATCGCCACCGACGTCATGTGATCGGCGGCCTCCGGCGAAAGCATCAGGTGATCGATCCGGATGCCGTTGTTCTTCTGCCAGGCGCCGGCCTGGTAATCCCAGAAGGAATAGAGCTGAACGGCGTCGCTCGAGGTGCGGACGGCATCGGTAAGCCCGAGATTTTCGAGCCTGCGGAAGGCCTCGCGCGTTTGCGGCAGGAAGAGCGCATCGCTTTCCCAGACCTTCGGATCGAAGCAGTCGTGCGGTTCGGGGATCACGTTGTAGTCGCCGGCAAGGATGAAGACGTCCTCATAGGCGAGGCGCGAGACCGCAAATTGGCGCAGCCGCTCCATCCAGGCGAGCTTGTAGGGATATTTTTCGGTGTCGACGGGATTGCCGTTCGGCAGATAGAGGCAGCAGACGCGAAGGGCGCGATTGCCGGGGATCGAGAACACGGTTTCGATAAAACGCGCCTGCTCGTCGAGAGCATCGCCCGGCAGCCCGCGGCTCACCTCGTCCGGCGTGGCCTTGGAAAGGATCGCAACGCCATTGAAACCCTTCTGGCCATGCGTTTCGACGTGATAGCCCATCGCCTCGATCTCGAGCCGCGGGAAGGCCTCGTCGATCGTCTTGATCTCCTGCAGGCAGACGATGTCCGGATCGGAATCCTTGAGCCATTGCGTGAGGTTGTCGATGCGCGCCTTGACGCCGTTGATGTTCCAGGTCGCGATCTTCATAGGTTGTTCCTTTTGCAGCTTCGTACCCGATCTTTTATCGTGCCGTCCCACATGCGGACAAGACGACAAACCAGCCGGAAGGGATACTTCGGCCGGTTCGATGTGGATAGACAGGCAAAGCTTTAAATCGAGAAGCTGGTGCCGCAGCCGCAGCTTGCAACCGCGTTCGGGTTCTTGATCTGGAAGGATTGACCGAGAAGGTTGTCGACGAAGTCGATTTCCGAGCCTGCCATGTAGACCAGCGACAGGCTGTCGATCAGGACCTTGGCGTTGTTCTTCTCGATGACGATGTCATCGTCGCGGGCATCGCCGGTAAGATCGAACTTGTATGAAAAACCCGAGCAGCCGCCGCCTTCGACGGAAACGCGCAGCGCGTTCTTGCCGGTTTCGGCACCGACGATCGCCGCGATTCGTTTTGCCGCCGCGTCGGAAAGGGTTACACTTGTATCCGTCATGTTTCCTCCTGCCGGGGTCAAGATCCGGAGAGAATTGATACTGGCCGATGAAACGTCAAACGGCTGATATCAAAAGAATTTACCACATGCGTTGCCAGAACGCATTAATCGGCAAAGCAGTTAAGAAAGCGCCTCTTTGCCGTTTATGTTGGCTATAGGTATGAAGAGCGCGATGCGGCGTCAATGGGCGAGGTGCTGCGCGATGTTGAATGACGGTGAAAAATGAAGATTGACAGGCAGGCGTTGGGTTTTGGAAATGGCGAGCGGGCAACCTATGCGGCAGACCCCTGGACGACGCGCGGAAGGCTTTATGCCGAAAGCTGCAGCCCGACGCGTTCCGAATTCCAGCGCGATCGCGACCGCATCGTCCATACGACCGCTTTTCGCCGTCTGAAGCACAAGACGCAGGTCTTCATCGCGCAGGATGGCGATCATTATCGCACACGCCTGACGCACACGATCGAGGTCGCCCAGATCGCGCGTGCCTTAGCGCGCGCCCTGAAGCTTGACGAGGACCTGGCGGAGGGCGTGGCGCTTGTCCACGACTTTGGCCACACGCCTTTCGGCCACACCGGCGAGGACGCGCTGCACGAGGTGCTCCTGCCCTATGGCGGCTTCGACCATAACGCCCAGTCGCTCCGCATCGTCACCAAGCTGGAGCGGCGCTATGCCGAATTCGACGGCATCAACCTGACCTGGGAGAGCCTCGAAGGCCTCGTGAAGCACAATGGGCCGCTGCTGACGAAGGACGGGCAGGGCACGCGCGGGCCGGTGCCGCAGCCGATCCTCGATTACTGCGAAATCCACGACCTCGAACTTGCGACCTTCGCCAGCCTCGAAGCGCAGGTGGCAGCGATCGCCGACGACATCGCCTATAACACCCATGACATCGACGATGGTCTGCGTTCGGGCTACCTGACGTTCGAGATGCTGGAGGAAATTCCGTTCCTCGCCGGACTGATGGCCGAGGTCCGCGCGCGCTACCCCCATCTTGAGAAGAGCCGGTTCACGCATGAGATCATGCGCCGGCAGATCACGCGCATGGTCGAAGATGTCATTGCCGTCGCCCAGGAGCGCCTGACTGAGGTGAAGCCGAAAAGCGTCAAAGATGTACGCAAGGCCGGCAAGGTGATCGCAACCTTCTCGGAGGCGATGTCGCAGACCGACAAGCAGATCAAGCAGATGCTCTTCAAACGCATCTACCGCCATCCCGACATCATGCGCATCCGCGCAGGCGCCGCAAAGATCGTCACCGATCTTTTCGCCGCCTACATGGCCAATCCGAAGGAGATGCAGAGCCATTACTGGGTCGATCATATTGCAGGCCTTGCCGATGCGCCGAAAGCCCGCCATGTCGGCGATTATCTGGCGGGCATGACCGACACCTATGCAATCAGCGCCCACCGGCGATTGTTTGACCACACTCCGGATTTGCGATAGGCAGCGGGCGCCGTGGCAGGAGCTGCGTCAGAGCCTATGCATGGAAGAGTGCGATGAACCTTTTTACCGACTTCGAAGCCAGGATTAAGAACGCCCTTGAACAGATTGATATCGTCAAGGAAAAGCGATCCGAGCTCGATTTCGGCCGCATCGCCGTCGAGCCGCCGCGTGATGCAAGCCACGGCGATGTCGCGACCAATGCCGCCATGGTGCTGGCAAAGTCGCTGGGGACCAATCCGCGCGCGCTCGCCGAAATCATCATCGCCAAGTTGAAGGAAGATGCCGACGTAGCCGACGTCTCCGTCGCCGGTCCCGGCTTCATCAACATCAGGCTTTCCATCGGCTACTGGCAGCGCTTGCTTGCCTCGCTCATCGCGGCCGGAACCGATTACGGCCGCTCGAAGCTTGGCGCCGGCAAGAAGGTCAATGTCGAATATGTCTCGGCAAACCCGACCGGCCCGATGCATGTCGGCCATTGCCGCGGCGCCGTCGTCGGAGACGCGCTGGCTAACCTGCTTGCCTTCGCCGGCTATGCCGTCGAGAAGGAATACTACATCAACGATGCCGGCTCGCAGATCGACGTGCTGGCGCGCTCGGTCTTCCTGCGCTACCGCGAAGCGCTTGGCGAAAGCATCGGCGATATCCCGCCCGGCTTTTATCCGGGCGATTATCTGATCCCGGTCGGAAAGTCCCTTGCTGGCGACTATGGCGTGCGGCTGCACAACATGCCGGAAGAGCAGTGGATGCCGATCGTCAAGGATCGCGCGATCGACGCGATGATGACGATGATCCGCGAGGACCTCGCAGCCCTCAACGTGCATCACGACATCTTCTTTTCCGAGCGGATGCTGCATAACGCCGGCGCTGCCGCGATACGCACCGCGATCAATGATCTGACCTTCAAGGGCTATGTCTACAAGGGCGCGCTGCCGCCGCCGAAGGGCCAGGTGCCGGAAGACTGGGAAGACCGCGAGCAGACGCTCTTCCGCTCGACGGAAGTCGGCGACGACATGGATCGCCCGCTTATCAAGTCGGATGGCTCCTACACCTATTTCGCCGCGGATGTCGCCTATTTCAAGAACAAGTTCGATCGCGGCTTCGACGAAATGATCTATGTGCTCGGCGCCGACCACGGCGGATACGTGAAGCGCCTGGAGGCCGTTGCCCGCGCCGTTTCCGAAGGAAAATCGAAGCTCACCGTTCTGCTTTGCCAGCTCGTGAAGCTCTACCGCAACGGCGAGCCGGTGAAGATGTCGAAACGCTCCGGCGATTTCGTGACGCTGCGCGACGTGGTCGAGGAAGTGGGCCGCGATTCGGTTCGTTTCATGATGCTCTACCGCAAGAATTCCGAGCCGCTCGACTTCGATTTCGCCAAGGTAACGGAGCATTCGAAAGACAATCCGGTCTTTTACGTGCAGTATGCGCATGCCCGCTGCATGTCGGTTTTCCGCCAGGCGAAGGAGGCGTTTCCGGATCTTGACCTATCGCCCCAAGACCTTGCGGATGCGGTCTCCGGCATCTACGATCCCACGGAATTGCAGCTGGTTGCGAAGGCGGCAGAATTCCCGCGCATCGTCGAATCTGCGGCACAGTCGCACGAGCCGCATCGCATCGCGTTTTACCTGTATGATCTCGCAAGTTTCTTCCATGCGCACTGGAATAAAGGTAAAGATCAAACGGACTTACGATTTGTTAACGATAAGAACCGAGAATCGAGTATTGCCAGACTTGGGCTGGTGTATGCTGTCGCTTCGGTTTTGAAGTCGGGACTCGCCATTACAGGCACTGCCGCACCGGATGAAATGCGATAACGTCACCATTTCCCCACATTGCGCTGGCATTTGACCGCGTGGGTTTACGGGTGGGATGAGTATGGCTGACAAACAACTGGCGTATGATACGCGAAAGAAGACGGAGCTTTTCGATGAAGGCGATCCGCTGGCTGAGCTTGCGCGTATCGTAGGCTTCGAGCCGCGCATAGCCGCCAATACGGTTGCTGAAGCGCCCCGGCAGGAGCCGGCATTCAATCTCGAGGACGAGCTTCTCCGCGAATTCGAGCGTTTCGACGCTCCGCGTCCGCTCGCCGGCCTCGATCGTCCGGCCGAGCCTGCCGCCGAAGAATATGACTATCCCGCAGCCGAGGCCATCGTCGAGCCGGAGCCTGTCGATCCGCCGGGTGCCACATCGCCCGCCGGGGAGGAGGCCGAGGTCCTTTCCGCCGCCGATTGGGCCGCGCCCCAGGCGTCCGAACCAGTTTTCGGTGGTGCCCGCGATCTGATCGAGGAGCTCGAGCTCTCGATCGGCGGTCCCACGGTTCAAATTCCTCAGGCTTCGGCCTCTGCCAAGGCGCCGCAGTGGTCGGCTGCCAGCATCAAGCTTCCGCTTGCAAACTTCCATGCCGCTCGCCGCGACGAGCCGGTTGAAGCGCCCGTAAAAGGCGTTGCGCCTGTCGAGGCGGTCGCCGCTCCCGAACAGCAGCCCGAGCCTGTTGCGCATGTTCAGCCCGTTGTCCAGCCCGAACCGGTAACGGAACCGGTTATGGAGCCGGTCGCCTTTGATCCGGCCGAGGAATTCGAAACCGCTGCTCCGCAGGGTTTTCCGGCCGAGCTCGATCGCCATGACGAAGTGGTCATGGATGAAGCGCAAGCCCAGGCAATGCTTGCGCCGGTGGAGGCGCCGGTTGCGATGGAGCCCCGGGTTGAAGCTGAACCATTCGATCTGGTTGCTGCCGCAACGGAAGGCGTCGTACAGGCTGACGCCGCGCTGACTGAAGCGCCTCCCGAAGATCAGCCGATCGCCTTCGATTTCGATGATCTGCTGGCGGACGTCTCCCGTTATCCGGTTCCTCAGCGCGCGGCCTCTGCGCCCGAGGAGCCGAAGGCGGCACCTTTCGAGGAGTGGGAGCCGCTGGTCGTTGCGCCCGTTACTGCTGCACCTGACGCCGCTCCAGTGGTTGTTGCGCCTGCTGCCGCCGAAGTTCCCGCTGGGGCCGCACCTGCCAAGCAGGACGCTGACAGCGAAGATCCGTTTGCCGGCCACGATTTCGAACTCGATCTCGAAGGCATCGAACTCGAACTCGCCGATCTAGATTTTGCCGAGCCTGCAAAGACGCCGGAACCTGCTCCTGTCGTTACGGCACCGCCGCCTGCCGTGGTTGTCGCGCGGCCAGTCGGGCAGGTTGCTGCCGCTTCGCTTTACGATAGGCCGCATCCCGCAGCCGTGGAGAGCGTGGAGAGCGTGGCCGCTGCAGCCGACGCCGATGAAGATCTTCCCTTCGATGCCTCGATGATTTCCGAGGCCGACCATCATCCCGAGACTGTCGAGGACATGCATGTGCCGTCGCTGCCGCCCGTCGAGCAGCCGGCGCCGGCTGCGCCGGTAAACGACTTCGATTTCGACGTCGACGCGGAAATTGCAAGCCTCTTCGAAACGTCAGTCCGAAAGGAACCGGCTGCGGCGGCACCCGCTTGGGCTCCTGCAGCAGCCGCTGCCGTTGTTGCAGCAGCGCCGGTGGCGCCTCGGCCGCAGTCGGCTGGCGGACTTGACGAATTCGAGCGTGCGCTTGAGGAGGATTTCCGCCGCAGCGTTCGTGAACCCGTTCGCCGCGCCGAAGCGCCGGCCGAGGTCCGTATCCAATCCGCGGCCGAGGCCGAGGACATGGGTCGCGCCCGTTCCATGAAGCGGTTGCTTGCGGCTGCCGCTCTGATCATCGTCTTCGCCGGCGGTGCCTACGGCGTCTTTTCGGTTGTTACCGACGGCGGCCTCGGCATTGCTGGCGGCGAACCGCGCGTGATCGTGGCCGACAAGGAACCGGTCAAGATCGTCCCGGAAAATCCGGGCGGCAAGACTGTGCCAAACCAGGACAAGGCGGTTTATGACCGCGTTGCCGGTGCCACCGAAGCGCCGAAGCAGAAGGCGCTCGTTTCATCCGACGAAGAGCCCGTCGATGTCGTTCAGCGCACCCTGACGCCCGAAGTTCTGCCGGAAGACAACGATGGACCCATCGCCGACAACCCGGCAAGTACGCCGGTCGGCGATACGCAGGACCCGCGTCTGCTTCCGAACGAGGACACGGCTGAGAACGGTGCTGCGGCCGAAGACGGCCCCGATAGCGATCGTCCGCCCGCCGTTGCACCGCGCAAGGTTCGGACAATGATCGTCAAGCCGGACGGAACGCTGGTTGCCCGCGAAGAGCCTGCCGCACCGGTTGAAGAGCCCGCCGTTCAGCCGCCTGCCGCCGTGACGGCCTCTAAAGGTTCGGCGGCAAGCTTCCCGGCGAGCAACGAGGTCGCCTCTGCCGATATCCGCGCGACGCCTGTTGAAACGACCACCGTCGCGCCGCTGCCCGCCTCTCAGCAGCCATCCACGTCTACCCTGGAAAAGGTTGCCGCTGCAGATCCGGCAAATGCGAAGGTCGATCAGCCTGTCGCCCCGGTTCAGACACCGCCCGCCGCTGAAAAGCCTGCCGATACGGCGCCGGTACCGACGGCCCGTCCGGCCGAGCAGCCGGTCAATGTCGTCGGCACCGTGACCGAAAAAGGCAATGTCCGCCCGGCCGAACAGCAGCCGAAGCCGGCTGAAGTGGCATCCGTCGAGCCTGCCGCTGCCAAGCCGCAGCAGGCTGCACCGGCTGGCGGGTACGGCATGCAGATCGCGTCGTTGCCGTCCGAAGCAGAGGCGAACAAATCCTATGCGAGCCTGTCGAAGAAGTTTGCAAGCGTCCTCGGCGGCCGCAGCTTTGAAATCCGAAAGGCCGAAATCGCCGGTAAAGGCACGTTCTACCGCGTCCGGATCCCGGCCGGCTCGAAGGACGAGGCCGCAGCCCTTTGCCAGCAATATCGCTCAGCTGGAGGCAGCTGCCTGATTTCGAAGTAAACGGTTGATCGTTTGATCCGGAGCGGCGGGCATGTCCCGCCGCTTTTTTGTGTGCTGCTTTCCTGTGAATGGCGATTGACCTTACTCGCAATTCCCCAACAGGCCTCTATGATTCGGATATGAACGAATCAAAAGCGATGATCCTGGGCTGTAGCGGCCTGTCACTCACCCCTGAAGAAAAAGCCTTCTACAAGGCTGAGCGGCCCTGGGGCTTCATCCTCTTCGGCCGCAATATCTCCGAACCGCAGCAAATCGCCGGTCTCGTCGCCGAAATGCGCGAAAGCGTCGGCTGGCACGCGCCGGTGCTGATTGATCAGGAAGGTGGTCGCGTACAGCGCATCCGCCCGCCGATCCTGCAGCACTATCCCTCCGGCCAGGCGCTCGGGGATATCTACCGGCGCAATCGCGAGCAGGGGTTGCGCGCGGCATGGCTGATGTCGCGGTTGCACGCCTTTGATCTTCTCAAATTCGGCATCAATGTCGATTGCCTGCCTGTTCTCGACGTACCGGTCGAAGGCAGCAGCAGCGTCATCGGCAACCGTGCCTATGGCGGAGATCCGAAAACCGTCGCCGATATGGGGCGTGCCGCGGCCGAGGGGCTGAAGGCCGGCGGGGTGCTGCCGGTGATGAAGCATATCCCGGGCCACGGCCGCGGCTTTGCCGATTCCCACCACGAACTGCCGGTCGTCACGGTCTCGCGCGATGAACTGGAAGCGCACGACTTCCCCCCCTTCATCGCCATGAGGGACGAGCTTGCGGCAATGACCTGCCACGTCGTCTTTACGGCGATCGATCCGGACAATCCGGCGACGACCTCCAGCAAGGTGATCGACGGCGTGATCCGAAAGCGCATCGGTTTCAAGGGCCTGTTGCTTTCCGATGATACGTCGATGAACGCCTTGGCTGGGACAATTAGCGAGCGGGCTGCAAATATCATTGCAGGCGGATGCGATATCGTGCTGCATTGCAACGGCCATATGGACGAGATGCGGCAGGTCGTGGCAAACACGCCGGTATTGGCGCATGCCGCGCTGGAGCGGGCAAATGCCGTGCTGGCGGGCTTCCCAAAAGTCGACCAGGCGGACGAGGCGGCGATCCGCGCCGAATTCGACGGAATGTTCGCAACCGTCTGAGCGATGGAAGAGAGGCAGAGGTGAACACGGTCAAAGGCACAGAGTGGACACAGGCGGCGGCAACGCCGATGGACAAGCTTTGGCAGGACAATGGTGCCGACCGCGCGAGCCATGAGCCGGCGCTGGTGATCGACGTCGCCGGCTTCGAAGGCCCGCTCGATCTCCTCCTCTACCTCGCCCGCAACCAGAAGGTCGATCTTTCGCGCATTTCGGTGCTGGCGCTTGCCGAGCAGTATCTGCAGTTCATCGAAACCGCCCGCCGCATCCGCATCGAGCTTGCCGCCGATTATCTCGTGATGGCGGCATGGCTCGCCTATCTCAAGTCCCGCCTGCTGATCCCGCAGCAGGTCAAGGACGACGGTCCCTCCGGCGAGGAGATGGCCGCAACGCTTGCCTTCCGCCTGAAACGCCTCGAAGCCATGCGCGAGGCTGCAAGCGGGCTCGTCAACCGAAACCGTCTCGGCCGTGATATCTTTGCCCGCGGGGCGCCTGAGCATATTCCGGACCGGCAAAAATCCGCGTACGAGGCAAGCCTTTACGATCTCCTGACCGCCTATGCGTCGCTCCGCCAGCGCCAGGCCGTGACCCAGGTCACGATCGCGCGCCGCACCGTCTGGTCCCTGACCGATGCCCGCGAACTGCTGACCCGCATGATTGGCGACATCGGCGGCTGGACTGTGCTGGAGCATTACCTTCTGCGTTATCTGGCATCGCCGGAAGAGCGCGTCACGGCAATCGCCAGCGCCTTTGCCGCCTCGCTGGAACTCGTACGCGAGGGCAAGCTGGAGATCCGCCAGGACGCCGCCTTCGAGCCGCTCTATATGCGCCGGGGACCGAAGCATGCGACCCTGCAGGTCGTCGAGCAGGAGAGGCCCGCTTGATGGATTCCAGAGACGATATCGGCCGCGGTGAAGGCGAGGGCGCTTTCCACGAGAATTTCCAGGCGGAGATGGAAGCCGAGCGCATCGCCGAGGCGTTGGTCTTTGCTTCCTCGCAGCCGGTTTCCGAAGCCTTCATCGCCGATCGCTTGCCGAGAAATTTCAGCGTTCGCGCCGTCATGCTCCGGCTCAAGGAGCAGTATGCGCCGCGCGGCGTCAACCTTGTCCAGGTGGATGATGCCTGGGCCTTTCGCACAGCCGCCGATCTCTCCTTCGTCATCCGCCGCGACGACAACGAAGTCAAGAAGCTGTCGCGTACCGCCCTTGAGGTTCTGGCGATCATTGCCTATCACCAGCCGGTCACCCGCGCCGAGATCGAAGATATCCGCGGCGTGCAAACCTCACGCGGCACGCTGGACGTGCTGATGGAAGCAGGCTGGGTGCGCTTCCGCGGCCGCCGGCGCACGCCCGGCCGGCCGGTGACGCTCGGCACGACCCGCGATTTCCTTGACCATTTCGGCCTCGAGGAACTTCGCGACCTGCCCGGGTTGGAGGAGCTGAAGGGCGCCGGCCTTCTTTCCGGCCGCATTCCCGCGAATTTCAACATCCCATCGCCCTTGATGAGCGACGAACTGACCGAGGACGAGGATCCGATCACGCAGTTGGACCTTGAGGAATTGGGTCTTCTCGCGCCCGGCGGCGCCTCTGAAGATTAGTGTCATCCGGTCTTTGTTTTGACACCGACGACGAAAACAATAGAGATCACTATAATTCGATACCCGGACGACTTGTCATTATGGGCGAAGCCGTGACATTAAGCGTCAATTCAAGGGGAGTTTCGATATTGGAAACGATGTCGGAAACTCTTACATCGAAGAAAGATCGCAACAGGGAGTATGCGTAATGGGTTCTTTTAGCATGTGGCACTGGTTGATCGTTCTGGTCATCGTGCTGTTGCTGTTCGGCCGCGGTAAGATTCCGGAGCTCATGGGCGACGTTGCCAAGGGCATCAAGAGCTTCAAGAAGGGCATCAACGACGAAGAAGCGCCGGACACGGCGAAAACCGTCGATCACAAGGCCGACGAACCGAAGTAACAAGTCCGGGAACGGGTGGCTTTTGCCCCGCTTCCCCTCCAGGAGCCTTGAATGTTCGATATTGGCTGGACCGAGTTGCTTGTCATCGCGGTCGTGTTGATCGTCGTCGTCGGTCCGAAGGATCTGCCGCCGATGCTGCGCGCTTTCGGCAAGATGACGCAGCGTGCCCGCAAGGTCGCCGGCGAATTCCGCGCCCAGTTCGACGAGGCGTTGCGGGAGGCGGATCTCGATGACGTACGTCAGACGATCAGCGATGCGCAGCGGCTTAATCCGGCAAACAGCCTGCGCGAGGCGATGAACCCGCTTCGCCAGATGGGCAACGACATCAAGGCCGACCTGCAGAAGGCAACGGCGGTCGAAAACAAGACCGAAGCGCCGCCGGTTACCGTGCCGGCGCCGTCGATGAGCCTGCCCGAAACGCCGCCTGTCGTTGCGCCGGCTCTAGAAGCGGGCCCCGCACCAGCCGTCGCCGAAAAGCCGAAGGCCGTGCGCAAGCCGCGCGCTGCCGCCGAAAAGGCGCTGCCTGCGGCTGCAACCGGGGCTGCTCCTGCTGCAAAGACCGCCGCCGCCGCGAAAGAACCGGCCGCAGCAACAAAGGCTGCGCCAGCAAAGCCTGCTTTGGCAAAGAAGACTGCAGCCGCTGCGAAGAAGACGGCGACCAGGAAAAAGGACGAGGCATGAGCGGTGATATCGAAGACAAGCCGCAGCCGTTGATCGAGCACCTGATGGAGCTGCGCACGCGGCTGATCTGGGCGATCGGCGCGTTTTTCGTCGCCTTTATCGTCTGCTTCTTCTTCGCCAAGCATCTCTTCAATGCCCTGGTTTACCCTTACAAATGGGCAGTCAGCTGGGCCGGCCTCGATGTAACGAAGGCACAGCTCATCTATACGGCTCCGCAGGAGTTCTTCTTCACGCAGGTGAAGGTCGCGATGTTCGGCGGCCTTGTGATCGCCTTCCCAATCATTGCCGCGCAAATCTACAAGTTCGTCGCCCCCGGCCTCTACAAGAACGAGCGTGCGGCCTTCCTGCCGTTCCTGATCGCATCGCCGGTCCTGTTTCTGCTTGGAGGCGCACTCGTCTATTTCTTCTTCACGCCGATGGTCATGTGGTTCTTCCTGACCATGCAGCAGGCGCCGGGCGAGGGCGATGTCGCGATCTCGCTGTTGCCGAAGGTTTCGGAATATCTGAGCCTCATCATGACGCTCGTCTTCTCCTTCGGTCTCGTGTTCCAGCTTCCGGTCGTCACGACCCTGCTTGCGCGCGTCGGCCTTCTCACCTCGCAGTGGCTTGCCGAGAAGCGCAAGTTTGCGATCGTGCTCGCCTTCGTCGTCGCCGCCGTGCTGACGCCGCCCGATCCGATGTCCCAGATCGGCCTTGCACTGCCGACGATCCTTCTCTACGAGATTGCCATCTACGCTGCGCGACTCGTGGAGCGCCAGCGTTCCCGGCAGGCGGTCGAAGAGGCGGACGGGTCTGCGGACGTTGCCAAGACGGACAGCGTTTGAGCGGTTCTCCGAAATTCCCTCCTGAACGCATGCAAAATATCCGGTCGAGGCCCGGTCAGGCTTTGGCCGGGTCATGTCCTTCGTAACGACCCGGAACGACAATGCTCGATATCAAATGGATCCGTGAGAATCCCGAGGCGCTCGATGAAGCACTGGCCAAGCGCGGTGCGGAGCCCTTGGCCCAAAGCCTCATAGCTCTCGATGAGAAGCGCCGTTCCGCCGTACAGAGGGTGCAGGACCTGCAGTCCCGCCGCAACGCCGCCTCCAGGGAAATTGGCGCGGCGATGGCGCAGAAGAACAGCGAGCTTGCCGAAAAGCTGAAGGCCGAAGTCGCCGAGATGAAGGTTTCGCTGCCGGCGGCCGAAGAGGAAGACCGCCAGCTGACGGCCGAGCTCAACGACGCGCTGGCGCGCATTGCGAACGTGCCGCTCGACGACGTACCGGTCGGCAAGGACGAGCGCGACAACGTCATCGCTCGCACGGTCGGCGAAAAGCCGCGCTGGAACCACACGCCGAAGGAACATTTCGAAATCGGCGAAACCCTTGGCTACATGGATTTCGAACGTGCCGCCAAGCTTTCCGGTTCGCGCTTCACCGTGCTGACAGGACCGCTTGCGAGGCTCGAGCGCGCGCTCGGTCAGTTCATGATCGACCTCCACACGACGGAACATGGCTATAGCGAAGTCAGCTCGCCGCTGATGGTGCGCGACGAGGCCGTGTTCGGCACCGCACAGCTTCCAAAGTTCGCGGAAGACCTCTTCAGGACGACTGACGGTCGCTGGCTGATCCCGACGGCTGAAGTAACGCTGACCAATCTGGTCTCGGGTGAGATTCTCGAGCAGGAAAAGCTGCCCCTCCGCTTCACCGCGCTGACCCCGTCTTTCCGTTCTGAGGCAGGTTCGGCAGGGCGCGATACGCGCGGCATGCTGCGCCAGCACCAGTTCTGGAAGTGCGAACTCGTGTCGATCACCGATGCCGAGAGCTCGATCGCCGAGCATGAACGCATGACGGCCTGCGCCGAAGAAGTGCTGAAGCGCCTCGGCCTGCATTTCCGCACGATGACGCTCTGCACCGGTGACATGGGCTTCGGCTCGCGCAAGACCTACGATATCGAGGTCTGGCTGCCGGGGCAAAACGCCTATCGCGAAATCTCGTCCTGCTCGGTCTGCGGCGATTTCCAGGCGCGGCGCATGAATGCGCGCTATCGCGGCAAGGATGACAAGAGCACGAAGTTCGTTCACACGCTGAACGGCTCCGGCACCGCCGTCGGCCGCTGCCTGATCGCAGTGCTCGAAAACTACCTGAACGAGGACGGCTCGGTGACTATCCCCGACGCGCTGCTGCCCTATATGGGCGGTTTGACGAAGATCGAACGGGCGGCCTGAAGCGATGCGCATTCTGCTCACCAATGACGACGGCATCCATGCCGAAGGTCTCGCGGCACTTGAGCGGATTGCGCGCACCCTTTCGGACGATGTCTGGATCGTCGCGCCGGAAACGGATCAGAGCGGCCTGGCTCATTCGCTGAGCCTTTCGGAGCCGCTTCGTCTGCGTCAGGTGGCCGACAAGCATTTCGCGCTCCGCGGCACGCCGACGGATTGCGTCATCATGGGCATCAAGCAGGTGATGGACATCAAGCCTGACCTCGTGCTTTCCGGCGTCAATTCAGGCTCGAACGTCGCCGACGATGTCACCTATTCGGGCACCATCGCCGGCGCGATCGAAGGCACGATGCAAGGCGTGCGCTCCTTTGCGCTGAGCCAGGCCTATAGCTATTCCGACGGCGCGCGCATCGTGCCGTGGGAGGTCGCCGAGGCCCATGCGCCGGCGCTACTCGACAGGCTGATGACGGTCGACCTGCCGGAAGGCACTTTCCTCAACCTCAACTTCCCGAACTGCCGTCCGGCCGATGTTCAGGGTGCCGAAGTCACAGCCCAGGGCAAGCTCGCCTTCAACCTGCAGATTGATGCGCGCTCCGACGGCCGCGGCTTGCCATATTATTGGCTGAAGTTCGGCGAGCGTGGCGGCGCCTTTGCAGAGGGCACGGATATTCACGCGCTGAAGCATAATAAAATTTCGGTAACACCTTTGAAACTGGATCTAACCGATTATTCCGTGAAGGACCGCGTGGCGCGGGCGCTTTCAGGTACGGAGTAGGACGTTTTGACGGCACGGCTGGTCGAGAAGGAAGGTTTTGCGGCGCTCGTCTTGAGGCTGCGGGCGGAGGGTATCTCAGACATCGATCTCCTGACTGCCGTCGAGCAGACGCCGCGCTCGCTTTTCGTGCCGCCGCAATTTTCCGACGACGCCTATTCCACCCGGACGATCCCGATCGAGTGCGGCTCGTTCCTGGAAGGCGTCGATCTTGCCGTCCGCATCCTGCATCTTCTGAAGGTCAAGCCCGGTCAGCGTGTGCTCGAAGTGGGTACCGGCAGCGGCTTCACCGCAGCTGTCATCGGCCGCATCGCCGAGCGCGTGCTGACGATCGACCGCTACAAGACGCTGACGGCCAATGCGCAGCGGCGCATGGATCAGCTCGGCCTTCGCAGCATCGTCGTGCGGCAAGCCGACGGCAGCAACGGCCTGCAGGGCGAGGGGACTTTCGACCGCATCCTGGTGACGGCCGCATTCAATTCCATGCCGCGCTTTTATGCGGACCAGCTCGTCTCCGGCGGTTCGATGATTGCGCCGCTGATGATCTCCGAGGACCAGTGCCGCATGGTCCGGCTGACGAAGACCGGCAGCCGCTTCGAGCGCGACGAGCTTTTCGACGTGCCTTATTTGCCCATCGTGCCGAGATTGGCTTCCCAGCTCTGAAGCCATTTTGCGAGCATTTCCAGTGTGTCCGGCGGCTATGATTTCTCACCCGCAAAACTATGGTTATCAATTCCTCAAAAAAATCGCACTGATTCCAGCGCTTTAACCGGGTGGTAACACTAACGCGCTTTAATATACACACGAATGGTTGAGTTATGAGTGGGTCGAGTCATGCGTTTTAGCGTTTCGCCAAAGTTCGGAAAGCCGGCCGGCAATCTCTTGTTTATTACCTTGCTGGCAAGCACCGCAACGGGCTGCAGTTCGGATGTGACCCGCTTCGGCGGCCTCTTTGCCGGGTCGGGCCAGGATCAGATGACGACCGGTTCTGTACCGAGGCGGAACATGAGTGGCTCGCAGGGGGATCCGGTCCCGAGCGCCGATCTTCAGTCCGGAATGGCGCAGCCCTCATATAGTGCCAGCAATGACGCATTGAACCAGCCTTATCCGGCGGCGACCGGAACGACAAGCTCCAGCGCGCGCCTTGCGTCCGCCCCGGTTTCTGTCCAGCGCACCGAACTTGCCGCGCCGACGGGCGCATCCCCGGCGCCGTCGCGCGAAAAGCAGATCGCCATGGCGCAGCCGTTCCCGGCAGCTTCCTCCGGCTCGCAGGCTCCCCGCCAGAGGCAGGCTGCTCCGAAGCTGGCTGCGCCCGATCCGATGACGACGGGCACGACTCCGAAGGTGTCCGGATGGTCGGCGGCCAACGCGCCTACTGTGTTGGTGCGTCCGGGCGAAAATCTGGCAACGCTGGCCAACCGCTACGGCGTTCCCGAAAAGGAAATCCTCCGCGTCAACAACATGAAGTCGGCCGCTGCCATCAAGCCGGGCGAAACGATCCTCATCCCGACCTTCAACGGCGGCAGGAATGCTGCCAAGGCTTCCGCGCAGGCCGCCGACCTTTCCAAGACCGGTAAGCTTCCGCAGCCGTCGAAGACGCCGGACCAGAACCTCGCGGTGTTGCCGGGCGCAAACGCTGCTCGCGACAAGTCGCAGGCAAGCGCGGATGCTGCCGCGGGCAAGATTGCGGCCGGTGCCGGAAAGGACCCGAATGCAGGCGGCGGCACTTATACGGTCAAGCCGGGCGATTCCCTGGCCAAGATTGCCAAGGCGACCGGCACAAAGATCGATGATCTCAAGGCTGCGAACAACCTTTCCGCAAGCTCGATCCGCATCGGCCAGACACTGGCGATCCCGAACGGTTCTAGTTCCGCCGATCAGACGAAGACTGCGTCCATCCCGGCCAAGGCCGAGCCGAAGCCTGCTGCTCCGGCCGCAGTTGAAACTGCGTCCGCCCAGCCGGCCTCCTACCACGCGCCGGTCGCAACGCAGACTGTCGACGAAGTCGAGAAGAAGTCCGATGTCGCCTCCGCAGCCCCCGAATCGACCGGCATCGGCAAATATCGCTGGCCGGTGCGCGGCGCCGTCATCGCCGCTTACGGCGCGAACGTCAATGGCAGCCGCAACGACGGTATCGACATCTCGGTGCCGCAGGGAACGCCGATCAAGGCCGCCGAAAACGGCGTGGTCATCTATGCCGGTAACGGCTTGAAGGAGCTCGGCAACACCGTCCTCATCCGCCACGACGACGGCACGGTGACCGTCTACGGCAATGCCGACACGCTGAGCGTCGCCCGCGGCCAGAAGATCCAGCGCGGCCAGACCGTCGCCGTCTCGGGCATGAGCGGCAGCGTCAAGCAACCGCAGGTCCACTTTGAAGTCCGCAAGGACGCCTCGCCGGTCAATCCGATCACCTTCCTCGAGTAGGTAAAGCGTCTCGGGGAAGTGCAAAAGCCCGGCTGGCCGCCGGGCTTTTGTCGTTTTGCAGCAGCCGTAGCTCGGCTCAGTCGCGGGCGAGCGCGACGCGCATGCGCCCTGCGAGATCCTGGATGTACTGCCATGCGACACGGCCGGAGCGCGCACCGCGCGTGGTCGCCCATTCCAGCGCTTCCGCATGCATCTTCTTGCGATCGAGCGTCAGCTTGAAATGCTCGGCATAGCCGTCGATCATCATGAGATAGTCTTCCTGGCTGCATTTGTGGAAGCCGAGCCAAAGGCCGAAACGGTCGGAAAGCGATACCTTCTCTTCGACGGCCTCGGATGGATTGATCGCGGTCGACTGCTCGTTCTCCATCATATGCCGTGGCAGCAGGTGGCGACGGTTGGAGGTAGCGTAGAAAAGCACGTTGTCCGGCCGGCCTTCGATGCCGCCGTCAAGCGCTGCCTTGAGCGACTTGTAGGCGGTATCGTCATGGTCGAAGGAAAGGTCGTCGCAGAAAACGATGACGCGATGGGGCACCTCCTTCAGGATATCAAGCAGGGTCGGAAGGCTCGCAATGTCCTCGCGATGCACTTCTACAAGCTTCAGCGAAACGCCGCTTTCGCGCCGCACGTCCTCATGCACGGCTTTGACCAGCGACGACTTGCCCATGCCGCGCGCGCCCCAGAGTAGCACGTTGTTGGCGGCAAATCCCTCGGCAAAGCGCACCGTGTTTTCGTGCAGGATGTCACGCACGTGGTCGACGCCGCGGATGAGCTTCAAGGCAACGCGGTTCGGCCGCGCGACGGGCTGCAGATGCGTGCGGGCAGGCGACCAGACGAAACAGTCGGCGCCGTTCCAGTCGTTGACGCCGGGCGCCGGGCCTGCCAGCCGCTCGACCGCATTGGCAAGCCGCCTCAGCTCCTGCAAGATGACGCTGTTCAATTCTTCGGCCATCGCATGTCCTCCTGAATTTCCTGCCGCGGCATCCGCGCTTGTGGGTTTCGACGCGCAGTAGCATGGCCTTTCCACAGCGGAAAGGTTATGAGACAGGGGAATCGGTACGCCCGCAGGCTGTTTTTGTTGCATTCGTTCTTGCCGCAACTATAGTCCGGCCACCCGAAAAAGAGAGGCGGATATACGCCGCCCGTAGTTGAGGAGCTTATCAATGTTCATCACCCCGGCATTTGCCCAGGCCGCACCGGATGCCGCTGCGTCGCCCTTCGGCTCCGGCTTCGAAATGATCATCCTGTTCGTGCCGCTGATGGTCGTCTGGTACTTCCTGCTGATCCGCCCGCAGCGCGCCCAGGCCAAGAAGCGTGCAGAAACCTTAAGCGCGATCCGCCGCGGCGACCAGGTCGTCACGGCCGGTGGCCTCGTCGGTAAGGTAACGAAGGTCGTCGACGACAAGGAACTTGAAGTCGAAATCGCTGATGGCGTGCGCGTTCGCGTGGTCCGCAGCGGCATCGCCGACGTTCGCGTGAAGGGCGAGCCCGTAAAGGCAGACGCTGCGTAATTCCGGCAGGCAGATCCAGCCGGATCAGAGGTGTCGAGACTGAAATGCTCCATCTTTCCCGTTGGAAAACAGTTCTGATCTGGCTCATTGTCTTTGTGGCGGCGCTCGGCGCCGCCCCAAATCTTTTCACGGACGTCTGGCTGCCGGGCTGGATGCCGCACAAGCGGGTGGCCCTCGGCCTCGATCTTCAGGGCGGTTCGCATATCGTGCTGAAGGCGGAGCGCTCCGACATCGTCAGGAAGCGGCTCGAAAACACCGTTGCGAGCGTGCGCGGCAGGCTGCGCGAAGCAGGAATTCGCTATACGGGCCTCGCCGGCAATGGGCAGACCATTCAGGTCCGCATCACCGATCCGAACCAGATCGATCGGGCCGTCAGCGTTCTGACGCCGCTGACCGCTGCGGCAACCGGAGCCCGGGATCCCGACGTCACGCTCTCGAAAGGCAATGACGGCCAGCTGACATTGCAAATCACCGGCAAGGCGATCGGCCGAAGCCTGTTGGCGGCGCTCACACAATCGGTCGATATCGTTGGCCGCCGTGCCGTCGAGGCAGGCGGGATCGATCCTGTCATCGAAACCCGCGGCCCAGATCGATTGTCCGTGCAGGTGCCGGGTCTCGCCGACCCGCAGCGGTTCAAGGATCTTTCGAGCCAGGATGGCCGGCTTTCCTTCCACCTGATCGATGGCAGCATGTCGCCGCAGGATGCGATGGGCGGCACCGTGCCGGCGCGCTCGCGGATCGTCTATTCGCAGGACGACCCGCCGGACGCCTTTCTTGTAGAGCGCACGGAAGTGCTGTCGTCGGCCGATCTGAGCGATTTCCAGGTCGAGCCTGGCAACGACGAAGAGAGTTCGATCCTCACCTTTCGCATTAATCCCGAGAGTGCCAGGCGATTTGCCGAGCTGACGCAGAAGAATGTGGGGCGGTCCCTCGCGATCCTGCTGGACGATCAGGTCATTGCCGCACCTGATATCGGCGAACCGGTCGCCGGCAATAGGGGCGAGATACCGCTCAACTATTCGCAGGAGGAGACGGAAGACCTCGCCGCAATCTTGCGCTCCGGGGCGCTTCCCGTAACGCTGACGATTGTCGAGGAGCGGACGATCGATCCTGGTCTCGGCGCCGGATCCATCCGCTCCGGCCTCGTTGCAGGGTTTGTCGGCGCCGTTTTCGTGATCGGCCTGATGGTGGCGTTCTACGGTATCCTCGGCGTGATTGCCGGCGCTGCGCTTGTGGTCAACATCATGATGATCCTTGCGGTTCTCAGTCTGTCGGGAGCGCCGCTAACCTTGCCGGGTGTTGCAGGCATCGTGTTGACGATCGGCATTGCGGTCGATGCCACCGTTCTGATCTACGAACGCATCCGCGAAGAGGTCAAAGGCGGCGCGCATCTCGATCAGGCGATCGAGGTAGGTTATTCCAGAGCCTTTATGACCGTCGTCGATGCCAATATCACGACCTTGATTGCCGCCGCGATCCTCTTCTATCTGGGAAGCGATGCCATTCGCGGCTTTGCAGTCACGCTTGCGATCGGCATTCTAACGACAGCGTTCACTGCCTTCCTCTTCACGCGCCCGCTGGTCGTTGCCTGGGTGCGCCACCGCCGCTTCAAGCATCTGCCGAAGAGCGTCCACACCGATCTCTTCGACGGCACGAACATCCGATTCATGGGCATCCGCCGCTACAGCTTCACCGCGCTTGCCGCCCTTTCGCTCGTTTCCATGCTGGCCGTAACGACGATTGGCATGAATCTCGGCATCGATTTCACGGGCGGCTCCGTCATCGAGGTGAGATCAAAGCAGGGACCGGCCGATCTTGAGGATATCCGTTCGCGGCTGAGCCAACTGAATATAGGCGATATCCAGGCCAGGCGCCTTCGCGATGCCTCAAACGCCATCATCCGCATTGAAGCGCAGGGCGGGGGCGAAAATGCCGAGCAGTCGGCAATCACCCTCGTGCGCAGCGAGCTTGCGGACCAGTATGATTTCCGCCGCGTCGAAGTCGTCGGCCCCGCCGTTTCCGGCGAGCTGACGAGGACGGCGACGCTCGGCGTTCTTGCTTCGCTTGCGGCGATCCTCGTCTACATCTGGTTCCGCTTCGAGTGGCAGTTCGCCGTCGGCGCCATCATCGCGACGCTGCATGACGTCATCCTGACGCTCGGCTCCTTCGTCGTCACCGGGATCGAATTCAATCTGACGAGCATCGCCGCATTGCTTGTGATCGTCGGCTATTCGCTGAACGACACCGTCGTCGTTTACGACCGCATGCGCGAAAACCTGAAGCACTTCAGGAAGATGCCGCTACCGATCCTGATCGACGCCTCGATCAACCAGACGCTGTCGCGCACGATCCTGACGTCTGCCACGACGCTGCTTTCGCTGCTCGCGCTCTACCTCTTCGGCGGCGAGGTCATCCGCTCCTTCGCGCTCGTCATGCTTTTCGGCGTTGCCGTCGGAACCTTCTCCTCCATTTATATTGCAGCACCGGTACTGATCCTCTTCAGGCTTCGCCCGAAGACCTTCGACGAGAAAGAGGATGGGGCCACCGATGAAAAATCCGGAAAGGCCACAGTTTGAGCCATGGCTAAAGGCATCGAAATCCGCGAGGCCCATTTCCCCGGCCGCGCTCCCGTCGACACGTACGGAAATGGCGGCTTCCGCTTTGCCGATATGTCGCATCGCGGCTCCATCCTCTGCCTTCCATCCGGCATCTACGGCTGGGACATGGATATGTCGAAGGCGCTCTCCGTGGAGAGTTTCCAGAGAGTGCTGGATGAGGCAGATGACATCGAGGTTCTGCTCGTCGGGACAGGCACCGAGCTTCGCCGCTTGCCGCCGGAGCTGAAGGATGCCCTGAAGGCCCGCGGTATTTCCTCCGACCCGATGAGCACGGGTGCTGCAGTCCGCACCTTCAACATCATGCTTGCAGAATCGCGCGCCGTCGCGGCGGCTCTGATCGCGGTCTGACGATGACGGACAAACCGATGAGCAACCAGGAGATCTGCCTGGCGATGCTGCGCGACAGCGATCGCGACCGCTATCTCGCCTGCCTTTTGTCTCCGCAGGACAAGCGCGGCGCCCTGGCAGCCCTTTACGCCTTCAATGCCGAACTCGCCCGCATCCGAGATCTCGTGCACGAGCCGCTGCCGGGCGAGGTGCGCATGCAATACTGGCGCGACCTGCTGGAAGGCACCGCCCACGGCTCGACCGAGGCCAATCCTGTTGCCGCATCCTTGCTGAGCGCGATCGAAGCCCACCGCCTGCCGCGCCAGACGCTCATCGACATGATCGATGCGCGCATCTTCGATCTCTACGACGATCCGATGGAAACGCGCACCTCACTTGAAGGCTATGCGGGAGAGACGGCCTCCGCGCTGATCCAGCTGGCAAGCCTCGTCTTGTCGGCGGACGAGGCGGCGAAATCTGCCGAGGCCGCGGGCCATGCCGGTGTCGCACAGGCTATTGCCGGCATGCTGCTGCTGATGCCGCTGCACCGCCATCGCGGCCAGCTCTATATTCCGCTCGAAATTCTGAGCGCCACCGGACTCGACCGCGATAGCTTCCTGGCGGGCAAGGACAAGGCACGCATTTCCGCTGCTATCGAAGCCTTCGTCGGTCTTGGCCGCGATCATCTCGCAAAGGCCCGTGCGGTCGTGCTCCCGCCCGCCATTTTCCCAGCCTTCCTGCCTGTGACGCTCGCCGAGCCAATGCTCATGAAGGCGCAGAAGGCTGGCGCTGCACTGTTTGATCAATCGCTGCAACAGCCGCAATGGCGCCGGCAGCTCGGCATGACGCTGGCGCTGATGCGCAAGAAAATCTGAATCTGTTCAAACTCGCGCAAGGCTCGGGCACTATAAGCGGGCAACCGCTAGACCTGAATCGGAGAAAACGGCGTTGAGCATGATCGTCTGGTCCGTCATTTTTGCCCTTGTGATCTTCCTGGCCTTCGTCGCGACCCGCATGGCCGCACGGAACAAGGATGAGGAGGGCTTTCACGATACTGGTCTCGCGATCCTGGAATTCAATCGTGCCTTCCCGCACGAGGCGATCCGCCAGCTTCAGGCGACGGCCGACGGACAGGTGGTTTTCGTGCGACTGCACGACAACAAGGCGGGCTTCATGCGCAATATGCACCGCCACTTCTCCTGCCATGTGCTGGAGCCGGGCAGGGTGCGCGTCGTCAGTTCGGAAACGGGAAGGGGCCTGGTCATCGATTTCCTCGATCACCCGCATCACAACGGCGTTTTCGAATTCGCTTCCGCCAAGGAGTCAGCCGAAGTTTCGCTTTGGCTGCTCGGCAATTACGTCGCCGACGCAGACCTTGCGCTGCCGCCGACCGAAAGGCCGGCAGCCAACAATCAGTAAAACTCAGGCGCTCTCTGCAAAGGGCGCGCTCTGGCCGAGCCATGCAGCGCAATCGGCAAGCGCGCGCTTGGCAATCAGCTGCCGCTTCAGGATGGTCTTGTCCTTGCCGCGGAAGCGCTTGACGCCCTCCGGCTTGACGATCGAGCCAGGCTGCAGGTCCGGAAACAGGCCGAAATTGATGTTCATCGGCTGGAAGGAGCGCTTGCCCGGTTCCTCGTCGGTGACGAGATGCCCGCCGGTGATATGGCCAAGCAGCGAACCCAGAGCCGTGGTCGCCGGCGGCAGCAATACCGCTTCGCCCTTGCGTTCGGCGGCGGCGAAGCGCCCCGCCATCAGCCCGACGCTGGCGCTTTCGACATAGCCCTCGCAGCCGGTGATCTGGCCGGCAAACCGCAGCCCCGGCCGCGACTTCAAGGTCAGCGACGGATCGAGCAGCGTCGGCGAATTGATATAGGTGTTGCGGTGCAGGCCGCCGAGGCGGGCGAATTCGGCGTTCTGCAGGCCCGGGATCATCCGGAAGATTTCCGCCTGTGCTCCGTATTTCAGTTTCGTCTGGAAACCGACCATGTTGTAGAGCGTACCGAGCGCATTGTCCTGACGAAGCTGCACGACGGCATAGGCTTTGACCGATGGGTTGTGCGCGTTGGTCAGCCCCATCGGCTTCATAGGCCCGTGGCGAAGCGTCTCGCGACCGCGCTCCGCCATCACTTCGATCGGCAAGCAGCCGTCGAAATAGGGCGTGCCTTCCCACTCCTTGAAGCCGACGGTGTCACCAGCGATCAGCGCGTCGACGAAGGCATTATACTGCTCCTCGTCCATCGGGCAGTTGATATAGTCCTTGCCGGTGCCGCCGGGACCGACCTTGTCGTAGCGCGACTGATACCAGCAGATATCCATGTCGATGCTGTCGCGATAGACGATCGGTGCAATCGCATCGAAGAAGGCAAGCGCGTCCGCACCCGTTTCCTCCTGAATTGCCGCAGCCAGTGACGGCGCCGTCAGCGGTCCGGTGGCGACGATGGCCAGATCCCACTCCTTCGGCGGCAGCCCGGTCACTTCCTCGCGCACGACGCTGACGAGCGGATGGCCGTTGATCACCTTCGTCACGGCGTCGGAAAAGGCCTCCCGATCGACGGCGAGCGCCCCGCCCGCTGGAACCTGATGCTTGTCGGCACAGGCCATGATGAGCGAGCCTGCCATGCGCATTTCGGCGTGGATCACGCCGACGGCATTGCTCGTCGCGTCGTCGGAGCGGAAGGAGTTGGAGCAGACGAGCTCCGCAAGGCCGTCGGTCTTGTGCGCATCCGTGCCGCGCACGCCACGCATTTCGTGAAGGACGACCGGCACGCCGGCATTGGCAATCTGCCATGCGGCCTCCGAGCCGGCGAGCCCACCGCCGACGACGTGGATAGGGGAATAGGAAGAGGTCTTGTTCATGCGCGGCTGATATCACGCCCGGCGCGAACAGGGAACTCCCGGCGTGAAAAAGCGGAACCAGGCCGCAAATGCCACAAGACTCCGATCCCAAAATTGTGGCTGGCGATTGCACCAGGGTATCGCATGTCGCAGTCGTCGAGGAATTGCCCAGCACTTACTCCTTGGCGTCAATTCCGTCGAATCCATAGGCTCTGAAGGAGAGCGCCACGCGGATCTCGTGACGCTCGTGCCAGTCTATATCGGTGCGGCAGTCTCTGTGAAAAAGCATGGCCTCATGCCGGCACCAGTTCCGTCGCTCCGCACTCGAATTTTGCCGAAACCCTGCCGGTCTGGTTCCGTCGCGACGTCTTCTGCGGTTTGCTTGCAGCAACCAGCGCCGCTGCGGCTTGTTCGGTTTCGCTGACGATCCGCCGCAGAGCCTCGCGCGACTTTTCAGCGAATTTCCGCTGCACTGGATTGTCGTAGCTATATTGCTCGACCATGGCGAAGACCCGTGCAGCCTCCGGCTGGCGGCCTGCCGCCGCCAGTGCCACGCCTTGCTTGTAGTGCGCCTGCGCGTCGTAGGGCGAGCGTTCGACGATGCGGCCGAAAGTCCTCGCAGCCTCCTCGTAACTGCCGAGCGCGAGTTGCGTGTCTCCAAGACGCAGATAGACCGGAACCGGGTCGTCGATGCGGCCGACAAGCGCCGTGAAGCCGGCCTCGGCTTCGTGCAGCTTGCCCTTCTCGAACATCAGGCTCGCCAGCCCGAACTGCGCACCCATATGGCTGGGGACGGTCTCGAGAAGCTGCCGGAACGCCGCTTCGGCAAAAGCTTTGGCGCCGTCGCGGTACATCTGCAGCGCCTGGTCGTAGACGAAGGGGATGCTGCGGGGATGGATCACGTCACCGAGATTGCGACCGCTGCGCGTGCGGAACAATGTACAGCTGATCCGGCGCTCGTCGGGGCCGAACATGTATTTATAGGGCTCGTTGCCGCGCAGGAAGTCGTATGTCTTGAATCCGTCCGCGATCGCCCTGCGAATGCAGTAGCCATGCAGGATGAGGCCAGGCGAGGGCGTCTTCCAGGTCTCGTCGCGGCCGGTGATGTAAAAGAGGATCGACTTCTTCTGCCGGTCGACGATGTTGGCAAGTGCGCCGAGCGGCCGGTCACCGTACCACATCACCGGCACATCGAGATTGCCGTCCTTGAAGCTGTCCATCAGCAATTGGCGCGTCGCGCCGATCAGCCGTTCGGTGCGTTCCTTGCCCTTCCGCCCGATCCACTTCGTGCGCCACAGCTCGAAGAGAATATCGAGGTCGCGGTCAATGGTTTCCGGCGTCGCCATCGTGATGCGATAGTCGTCGTCGCTCTCGACCTTGCGCAGGAAGCGCCGCAGTTTCTGTCGCGTCTGGCTGCTCATCTTCTGTTCCAGATAGTCGTCAAAGCTCGGTGGCAGCGTGACGACCGGGCAGATGCAGTTGTCTATGTTCTCGGGATTTTGCGGGGAGCTGTCGCGGAACATCACCTCCGGCCCCTGCAGCGCGCCAACCAGTGCTTCGCGCCGCTGCGGAGGGCCGCTGAAATATTCCAGCTTCAGATGCGTCCAGTTCTGCCGTTTCAGATAGGCGGCAAATCCGGCGATCGCGTGCTGCTCATAGTCCGGCTGCGCGATGAAGCCAGTATAGTCGGCCGAAAAATTGCCGGCCATGATGATTTCGTCGAAAAAGGCGCCTGTCTTCTTGTCATGCTGGGTGGTGACACGCAGAGGAAAGAAGGCGACGTAGGGAGAGCGATCCTCGCGTTCGCGCAGCGCTAGAATGAACCAGCGTTTGCGATGAAAAAGATAGGACTTGAGCCATATCCAGGACAGGAAGTGCTGCGCATGAGGATCGTCCATATAGACCCGATCCCAATCATCGCGGACAGCCTCGAAGCCGGCCTCGGTGTCGATCACGTCAATGCGCATGGTCCCCTCCCAATACCCATAACACATTCGGGAGGCTTCATTCTAAGGGCAAATGCAGGGCTTCAAATATGCCGTTCGGATGAAAGGTTTGTATTAAATATGATTAGTCGCCGAGGGTTAGGAGCAGGGGCTAAAGCTCGCCGGATACATGCGAGCTTGCGTTGATGAAGCTCCAAAGCGATTGGCTGATCGAGACGATCTCGGCGATCGATTTCTCCAGCGCCGCAATCTCCTTTTCGTCGAGCTGCTCGACCTTGCCGTAGCTGATTTCCTTGTCGTCCTCGACGAAGCGCATCAGTTGCGTGCCGGAGATCTGGCCCTTGTCGTCGAAGGAATAGATGCAGTGGTTATACTTGTTGCGCATCTTGGATTCCTTCTTCATGCGCGACATGGCGTGAAGGACGGCCTTGCGGTCTGCTGCTGGCGTGGAATGCAGCTTAGCGAGGCGCTCGACCAGGTCGATCCTCGCCCGTGTCGTGTTGAGCGTCAGGAACACGACGATCGCCGCGTCCTTCTGGATTTTGAGAAGGTGGGCAATGATGTAGATCAGCAGGCTTTCCGTATTGGTCCAGACATAGTTCAGGCGGCCGACCCGCAGCAGCACGTCAGACATAGCCGCCATGAAAGCCTCCCTCCGTGATCCTCTAGTGAAACGATACTTCAGATCGCCGTGAGAGGCTTTTGATTTCTTTTGCTGACTGCTGCCATCAGCGTTCCTTGAATGCACGCGACATGCTGTCGGTGATCGGTTTCGTCAGATACTCGAAGAAAGTGCGTTCGGATGTCTGGATCAGCACGTCGGCCGGCATGCCAGGCACCGGATGAAAGCCGTGAACCCGGCTGATCTCGTCGTCGGATATTTGGACACGCACGATATAGACATCCTTCACCTGCTGGCCGGCATTCTCCTCGATCGAGTCGGCGGAAACGTAGAAGACGTTGCCGTTGAGCACCGGTGTCGTGCGCCGGTTGAGCGCGGAAAGGCGTATGGCCGCCGTCTGGCCCTCATGTAACTGGTCGATCGACGTGCGCAGTACCTGCGCTTCGATGATGAGCGGCACATGCGCGGGCAGGATTTCCATGATCGGCTTGCCGGTGGTGATGACGCCGCCTGCGGTGTGATAATAGCTGCGCACGACGGTGCCGCTGACCGGCGAGCGGATGACCGTGCGCTCGAGGACGCCTGCTGCTTCGCGAACCTGCTCGCGCACGCTGTCGAGCTCGGATTCGGCGGTTTCCAGCGCGTCGAGTGCGGCCTGCTTATTGGAGTTGACGGCGATGACCGCTTCCTGACGGAACTTGGCGACTTCCGCCTCGCTTTCATTGAGCTCGCCCGTCAGCCGCGATATATCGCCCAATGCATCGGCCATGGCGCGTTCGATCGCCAGAAGGTCGGTCCTGCGCATATAGCCGACCTTGACGAGACGCGCCTTGGAATCGCGCTCTTCGGTCAGAAGAGACAGCTGGCGCTCGAAGGCCTGCCTCTGGCCGTCATATCCCTTGAAGCGGTACTCCAGCGATTTGATGTTCTTCTCGATGAGGTTGAGCTGTTCTTCCAGCTTGATCTGCTTGCTGTGGAAAACAACGTTCTGGCTCTGGATGATCGCGTTGACGTCTGGGTCGCTCGCCTCGGCCATGACGATGTCGGGTATCTTGAAGTGGCGGGCGCCCTGGGCCTCGGCGCGCAGCCGAGCCACGACCGCTTCAAGGCGCAGGCGCCGCAGCTTCAGCATCCGCTCGTTGGAGAGCGCGGCCGTCGGGTCGAGTGTCACCAGAACATCGCCCTCCTTGACGACATCGCCTTCGCTGACGCTCATTTCCTTGATGATACCGCCTTCGAGATGCTGCACGATCTTGTTGTTGCCGGTTGCGACGAAGCTGCCCTGCGCGATGATTGCGGAGGCAAGCGGTGCGGTTGCCGCCCAGAAGCCGAAGCCGCCGAAGGAGGCAAAAAGGACGCCGAGCCCGATGATGCTGTGATAGCGGATGGAGCGCGGCACTTCGCTGTACCATTCGATCGGGTTGCCGGCCGGTTGCGGTTTTCTACTCACCATTGTCGTTACCTTCGATACGCGGCGGCTGCCGGCCGTTATTCTTGGAAAGCGCTTCCATGACCTCGGTACGCTCGCCGAACATGGCGACGGAGCCCTCCTTCAGAAGCAGGATCTTGTCGACGCACTGAAGCAGGGCGGGGCGCTGCGTGATCGTTACCGTCGTGATTCCCTTTTTCTTCGCATGGATAAGGGCACGTGCAAGCGCTGCCTCGCCCTGCGAATCGAGGTTGGAGTTCGGCTCGTCGAGAACGACGAACCTCGGATCGCCGAAGAACGCACGGGCAAGCGCGATACGCTGTTTCTGGCCGCCGGAAAGCGGAGAACCATCGGCGGCAACGATCGTCTCGTAGCCCTGTGGGAAGCTCGCGATCAGCTCGTGCACGTCGGCAAGCACGGCCGCCTCGAAGATCTGCTGGTCTTCGACGTCGTCGCGCATGCGCGATATGTTGGCCTTGATCGTACCGGGAAAGAGCTGAACGTCCTGCGGCAGATAGCCGATGCTTTCGCCGAACTGCCGTTGGTCCCAGTTGCGCAGGTCCATGAGGTCCAGGCGCACGTTGCCGGAAGTCGGCAGAATCGAGCCGACGAGCATCTTGCCGAGCGTCGTCTTGCCGGAGCCGGAATTGCCGATGATCGCCAGCGATTCGCCCTTCTTCAGCGAGAAGGAGATGCCGTTCAGGATCACCTTCTTCTGCGGCGGCGGTACGAAGAGAATACGCTCGACATCCAGCCGGCCTTCCGGATTGGGCAGCCGCAGCCGCGGAAAGTTCAGCGGCGAGGTGATCAGCAGCTGCTTGATTCTGCCGAAGGCAGACGCCGACTTGTTGAACTGCTGCCAGCCTTCGATTGCACCTTCGATCGGCGCCAGCGCGCGGCCCGAAACGATCGAGGCTGCAATCACCATGCCGCCCGTCATCTCGCCCGAAAGCGACAGATGCGCGCCCCAGCCGAGCAGCGCGACCTGCGTGATCATGCGGCAGGCCTTCGAGACGCCGGAAAAGACGATGTTCCGATCCTGCGCCGAGACATGCGATTTCAGCGAGCCGGCCGTCTCTCGGCCCCACATCTTCACCGCCTCGGGGATCATGGCGAGCGCATTGATGATCTGCGAGTTGCGCGACATGGAATCGAGGTGGAAGTTCGCGCGGCTGAGATAACCGTTCGCCTCTGCGAACTGCCGCGCCGTGAACTTCTGGTTCAAATAGGCGATGACGAAGAGCACTGCGCAGCAGGTCATAATGATGAGACCGAGATGTGGATGCACCAGATAGACCACGACGACGAAGAGCGGCATCAGCGGTGCATCGAGAAAGGCGATGAGCGTGCCCGAGGTCAGGAAGGACCGCAACTGCTGCAGATCCTGCAGCGTCTGGTAGTCCCTGCCGTTGCTGTGCAGCGATGCGCGAGCGGCGGCACTCAGGATCGGCGCCCCGAGTTGCACTTCGAGCTCGACCGCCGTGCGCATCAGGATGAAGCGCCGGATCGAATCCATGAAGGCCTGCAGGATGACGGCGCCCAGAACGGCAACCGTGAGCATGACCAGCGTGTCGATCGAACGGCTCGTCAGCACGCGGTCGGAAATCTGGAAGAGATAGAGAGGGATCGCAAGCAGCAATACGTTGATGGCGATCGTGAAGGCCATGACGATGACCATGTTGCGCCGGACAGCTGCAATACCCCTTGCGAGGCTAACGGCAAAGTTCACCGGTTCGCTACGCTTGTGGAAGCTGGCGCCGCCACCGCCACCACCGCCGCCACCGCCAAAATCGGGGGTCTTGCCGTTGTTGCCGCCGTCGTTGCGCTGGCGGCGCTCGTTCTCCCTGATTGGCCCGCGATTGCCGTCGATCGTCTTGCCGAAGGGAATAGCGGGATTGGCCTTTGCCTCGCTCTGATCACCCGGCGTCTTGAGCGGTACGACGGGCGTGTCAGGCGTTGTCTTGGCAACGGTTTGCCCGGCCTTCGCCTGTTCCGTCGACCGCTCGGGACCCGGGATGGCGCGCGAGCCTAGCGGGATCAGCGGGACCGTCTCCTCGGCTGGATTTTCGATCGGCTCGGGGGCTTTTTCGGCCTTCGGCTCGGCGGGCGAAACGGACTGCGCCGGCGCCGTGCGGTTCTCCGTGAGCTTCCGCAGGCTCGCAACGGCTTCGTCGATCGCCGACATGCAGGCACCCGTCAGCGTTTCGTCGACGCGGCCGGTACTGCCAAACCTGAGCGAGCGGTCGGCGGAAAGCGTATGTTTTGAAATATGATTCACGTAACGTCTCCCTCTGGCTCCGGTTAGGCGACGACGGTTTGCATTACATCGGCCGGTTGAGCCAGCGTCCATGAAAGGTCATGACCTGCGTTGATGACCGCGTCCTCGGATCCACCAAGCGGCTCGTCCTCCCCGAGGAATGCGATAACTTCATTGGCGAGATGATCGCTGTTCGGCTGTGACTGCGATGTGTCGTGCTCCACGAGGCCCCCCTGGATCAGGATGGCATCCGAATAGAGCTGGCCGGCAAGGTAGGTCGTCTGGCCGAAGCTGTCATAATCGGTAATCTGCGCGATGTTGACGACCGCATTGCTGCCCGTATCGATCTTTATATCGGCGTCCTGGTTGTGCTCGAGAATGTTCGATACGGCCTGTGTCACGTCGTCGGAATCGCCAAGGATGCTCACCTGCTTGATGATGTTCACATCGTAGAGATTGCCGGTGATGTAGAGGACGTTGAGGCCGATATAGCCTTCGAAATTGCCGTCATGCGATAGCCCCGACGGCATCGCCGCATCGCGGTCCTCGATTGCCTTTTGCGTCTGCACCACATAGTCGGGCATCGCTTCGAAACGGTCGTTTGCGCCGACGTTATGGATGGATGCGAGGTTCCAGATCAGATTGTTGCCGGATTGCACGGTGGCTCCTGGAGCCCCGTCCTCGGCGCGCACCCAGTCGTTGTCGTAGAGAAGGGCGATCTGCGAAATGACATTCATGTCGAGAATGTCGCCGCCGACGATGATCAGGTCGTACTGCATGCCGATGCCGAGGAAGGAGGCAAGGTTGACGGCGGCATTGCCACCTGTCAGCACGGTTGCCTCCGAACCGGTCGTCGTTACGGTCATCGTGTCGTTGTCGCTGATGAAGTGATACTGCTCGATCCAGTTCACGAAGGAAACATCGCCTTCGATCACGCTGACACGCCATGCGGTCGGAAAGATCGTCTCAGCCGCCGGTTCTGCTGTGTCCGGTTTTCCGTCGTCGTAAGTGCTGCGCTCGAAAATCGCGATGTTGTTTGCAACGGTCGTCGCGCTATCGTCACGATTGAAGACGGAAGCGATCTCGTCGCGATCGCTGTAGACGTAAAACTGCGAGATCGCATCGATCTGATGGTAGTTGCCCATCACGGCGGTAAGGGGCGATATGATTGCCGTCTCGGTGATCTCCACCACGTTTGCAAGCACATTCGCGCCTGCGGCCACATCGAGGCTGTTTTCGCTGCCGCCGTCCTGTTCCACGGGTACGTCGCTTTTCTCAGGCTCCGTGGGCGGCGTTGCGATGCCGCGGTCGGGCATGAAGTCGTCGATCGAAGGCGCTTCTTCGACGAGCTGACCATTTACATAACTATAAGTACTAATGCCGTCGATATGGTTGTCTGGGAGTACGATGATCTGCGGTTCGCCGCTTTCCGTCGTCGTGGCGCTGCTCTCGCGCGCCGCCTGGATGTACTCGTGGATATCGTCGGCAATCGCCCGCAGGCCCTCCTGCGTATCGACGCGGTCATAGGAAGAGAAGGGCGTAAAGGCGTCCGCCTTCTCGCTGAATTCCATGAGGCGGTGTGTGACGAAGCTCGTGTCGCGCAGCTGCGGCTGATCGCCGGTCATATTCAGGTGGTCGTCGTCGATCAGCATATTCGCCTGGGCGACATGGCTGATGACCGAGCCTGGTCCCTGGAAGACTTCGAGTTCTTCTTCCTCCTCCTCGCCGGGAAGGTAGATATTGGCCCCGAAGTGTGGAGCGCTGAGATCGCGCGATGCAATCTCGGCCAGCTTCTTCAGGGTCTCTTCGAACACGCCGCCGAAGTGGCGCGGTTCTGCGTAGTTAATATCGTAGCTGACGGATCGGTAATCGACGCCTGGATCGTAATCTTTCAGCTCAAGGTTCGAAATAAAGGCCGGGCTGAAAGCTTCGTCCTCGGACAGCGAAGGATCTGCTTCGCGCGGACGGGCGCCGTCCAGGTAATTGCTTCGCATCCGCGCTTCGTCGGTTGCAGCGCCGAATAAGCCGATGAAATGGGCAACGATTTCCGAAATCTTCTCTGCATGCATGACGGCCCCTCCCGTTCAACACGGTGTCTGGCCCGAAAGGCAGCAAACTCATCGATGACGAGCTATTCATCTCAGCCGCTTCTCAAGCCACCAAACTGCACCGGCGGAATGCCGGTGCAGTTTGTTTGTTTCCGCACTGGTCGGAGGTCAGGCTCCAGAGTCGGCGTCGTCTCCCGCCAGGTTGCCGCCTACGACGCTGCTGTCGAAGGTGTTGGAGAGCAGATTGGCGCCCTGAACGACTTCCAGATGGAAGCCGGAATTGGCAATGATCGCCGAAGCGTCTGCCGTGCTCGTGCCGGTGATGTCGTCGCCTGCACCGCCTGCCCAGCCGGCACCGTCGATGTCGATGCCTTCCGAGCCGAAGGCCTTGCCGCCATCCGCTTCGAGATGGTTGCGGGCTCCTTCGTTGTCCATCTTGATGTTCCAGGCACTGTCCTGGTCGGCTAGATGATTGGCCTGGACAGCGCTGAAGCCGTTGCCGCCAGCACCGAGCGAGCCGTTGAGGATGTTGTCGACATCAAGCGTGAACGAGAAGTTGTCACCGATGTTGAGGTTGCCGCCGGCGATCCCGAGGTTGTCGAAATCCTTGACGTCTTCAAGAACGGCGAAGTCCGTGTCCGTCTTGTTGAAGCTGTCGGTCGTCGTCGTATTGTGGCTGTTGGTATCGGTGATCGTCTTGATATCGGTGTCAGTATCGGTGATCGTCTTGATATCGGTATCGGTAATGGTCTTGATGTCGGTGTCCGTCTTGGTGCTGGTAAACGTGTCGTTGTCGCTGTAAGACTTGCTGTCGTAGCTCCAGTCGTAATCGGTCTTGACGTCCGTATCAGTGATCGTGGTCGTCTTGGTGTTGGTGATGTTGTCGTTGTCGCTGTACGACTTGCTGTCGTAGCTCCAGTCGTATGAGTTGTCGCGGTTGTCGCCGTTGTTGGCATCGACATCGATCTTGGAGTCCACGTCTACATCGACGCTGCTGTCGCTGTTGTTGCGGTTGTCGCCGTTTGCCACACCGCCGACATAGCCCGTGGAGCCGTCATCTACGTCAGTATCATTGATGGCAGTATTGGCGAAGCCGTCGGCAAGTGCGCCGACATTCGTTTCGATCTCGTCGCCACCATTCGGATAATTGTAGCTCATTTCGCATTTCTCCAAAAAAATTCGGAGCAGCTTTCGAAATCCCTTTCATCTCAACGGGATTTTGCTCGCGCTTGCTCCGATACTGTTACAGATCGGCAGATGTAAGCACTACCTTGTCACCTGCGTTTGATGTTCCGGTTTGTAGATCAAACCCTCGTTGAACTGCGCGTTACTAAGTACAAATGCGCAGGTATCCTGATCCGCAATTGTAAGATTGCAGACTTGATGCACGTATTTCTTTGAGTTACCCCAGCTAAGGCGCCGCGATACCGCAGACACTAGGTGGTATTCGACGCCTCCCATGTCGCCATTTGGCAACGATGCGACTGTGGCCGAGAAAATATTTAGTTGATAGATACCAATTCGGGCTAGCGAATCAGAAATTACTGGAAGCAGCCGGAAGTAATCATGGAAAATAGATCAGCGAAGCATTCGGGCATCCAGTGGCGCCCGCGCATACTGATTCCGCAGAGGCCGCTGGCCTGGCGTTCCGAAGGTTCAGTTTGCTGGTTTTGCGGCCAGAACGTTTTTATAAGTAACTTCTTAGTTCGCTGCCAAGAAGGTAAAATACCAAAAATAGTCTGTCGTCTATAATGACACACAAATACCATTTCGAGGCAAAAATATTGGAACATATAGCCCACAAGTTAGCTGTACTTACGCCGATACAACCAGAACAATAGGAAATATCACTTTAAATCTGCAAAAACTAACCCATTTGGGCCATTTATTTTCGTATCTGTTCATATTACCATAATTAAGAAATGGCTAACTAACTAAGACGGAAATTTTTAGGGCACACCTCTTTGGGTGTTTTCACAGTATCGCCCAAAGCATCTGTAACGTGTAACGCTATGGGGAGGCGTAAATGTTCATGACGGCGTCGAAGACGGGGGATGCCGACCAAAGCCGAAAGTTCGGCCCGGCCGGAGATACAATACTGGTCATTGCAAATGCGGATTTATTCTCCGAATGCCTGGCAGAGGCTTTGGCGAAGAAATTCGCAGGCTGCGAAGTGGTCAGCAAGGGCTACTCGAAAGCCATGCTGGAAAACGACGCGAATGACGCCAAGCTCGTACTCTTCTATCATATAGCAAGCCCCGAACTGAACGAGGCGCTTCAGGTCGTGCGGGAAAACCACCCGTCGACGTCGATCGGTCTCGTGGTCGAGGCGATCGACATGCTGGAGCCCTATATAAACCGGCTGGTCGAAGCGCGGGTCATCGATGGCGTGCTGCCGCTCAATCTCCGCCTCGACGTGTTCATGGCGGCGGTCGACCTTCTGATGAAGGGCGGCGAGCATTTCCCATCGGCGCTGCTTAACCGGCTCACGGGCGCACAGCCGGAGAAATCGCTTTACGAGACGAAGTCGGTTGCTGCAGCCGGTGCCGGCACTTTGAGGCTTCGCCAAGGCGATGTCACCGCGCTCACCACCCGCGAAGTGCAGATCCTGGATCTGATCTGCAAGGGTACGCAGAACAAGATCATCGCCGATGAGCTGCACCTTTCCGAAAACACGGTGAAGGTTCACGTACGCAACATCTATAAGAAGATGAATGTCCGCAACCGCACTGAAGCCGCTTCACGCTTCTTCAACAATGAAGCCGGCAACGCATCGGGCAGGTGGCGAAACTAGATCCTCAGGGTCGTCAGGTGGCCGGTCGCGCGAAGCAGCGCGACTTCTGGCCAAACCCGCTCGGCGTGCAGATCCAGGGCGCGGACCCATAATAAACCTTGGACCCCGCGCTCACTGGCGCTGCCGTTTTGTTGCTCGCCACCGCATAGCTGTAGACCTTGCTGCTGCGCGGCACTTTGGTGACCACGGTTTTTGCCGGCTTTGGATTGGACGCAAGTGGCAGGTCGTCATCGACGGCCGCACATGAAATCGGTCCTGCAGCGATGAGCATCAGCCCAAAGGCTAGCGCAGTCCTGCGGACGGCATCCGACGTCCGCATTCCAGTGAAATCGAAGTTCCGCATCGCTCGTTCCCCTCAACAAGGCAGCCTTTTGCCTGCCTTCCGCTCCCATGTCTAGAACGTATTGGTTGAGCGAAGCTTGCATTGTCGATTTTATAGTCAAATCCAACATGGTTAAGCAGGATTAAACACGCCTATATCAACTGTATTAGAAGAGTAATCAATTCGACATAGCCCACTCTTTTCGTATTGACCTAATATAAAAGCCTAATATCATCAACCATAGATAGACTTGAATTGGCGAGTCAGGCCAAAATCTACTCGGATAACTCAAGTATTTATCTATTTTGCTTCGGAGTAAATCTGGAGACTGAAGGAGATCTATTAAAAAATAAGGATCAGTGTTCTTGGTCCTATTGGGAAGGGGTTTGTAATGCGTAGTTTCGTTCCCAACGAAATATGTTCCGGTTATGATAATCTATCGGGCCGGACACCGAAGAAAGTGCTCGTCAACGGAGGCGCGGGATTCCTCGGCTCCCATCTTTGCGAGCGGCTTCTCAAGGGCGGTCACGAAGTTATCTGTCTGGATAATTTCTCGACCGGCCGCCGATCCAACGTCCACCATCTCCGGCCATTTTCACGTTTTCGGATCATCGAGCACGATGTTCGCAGTCCGTTTGACGTGGATGCGGCGCTGATTTTCAACTTCGCGTCTCCGGCATCTCCGCCCGATTATCAGCGCGATCCGGTTGGAACCTTGCTCACCAATGTGCTCGGCGCCGTCAATGCGCTCGATCTCGCGCGGCGCAACGGGGCGACGATCGTGCAGTCCTCGACCTCCGAGGTCTACGGCGATCCGGAGCACAGCCCGCAGCGGGAGAGCTATTGCGGCAACGTCAACCCGGTCGGTCCGCGTGCCTGCTATGATGAGGGCAAGCGCAGTGCCGAGACGCTGTTCTTCGACTACCATCGAACCTACGGCGTCGATATCCGGGTCGGGCGGATATTCAACACCTACGGGCCGCGCATGCGTCCGGATGACGGCCGCGTGGTCTCGAATTTCATCGTCCAGGCGCTGCAGAACAAGAACATTACCATCTACGGCGATGGCTCGCAGACCCGTTCCTTCTGCTATGTCGACGATCTGATCGAGGGCTTCCTTCGTTTCTCGAACGCCGGGAAGAAATGCACCGGGCCGATCAATCTCGGCAATCCGGCCGAAATCCCGGTGCGCCAGCTCGCCGAGGTGATCCGCGAGATGACGAACTCGCGCTCGCGCATCGTTCATCTGCCTCGGGTGACCGATGACCCGAAACAGCGGCGGCCGGATATCTCGCGGGCACAGGCAAAACTCGGCTGGCAGCCGCGTGTCGCGCTGGAAGTCGGCCTTGGAAGGACGATCGAATATTTCGAGGCACGTCTTTCCGCGGCAAAGGTAGCGGAGGCCGTATGAGATGTCTCCCTACATCATCGTCACGGGTGGTGCCGGCTTCATCGGCAGCCACATCTGCAAGACGC
Source organism: Rhizobium gallicum bv. gallicum R602sp (assembly GCF_000816845.1). Classification (NCBI taxonomy): domain Bacteria; kingdom Pseudomonadati; phylum Pseudomonadota; class Alphaproteobacteria; order Hyphomicrobiales; family Rhizobiaceae; genus Rhizobium; species Rhizobium gallicum. Next base: position 1,706,608 of record NZ_CP006877.1, read on the forward strand.
TGGCCGGCGCGGGGTTCACGCCGGTCGCATATGACAATCTCTCGACCGGACATCAGGATGCCGTTCGCTGGGGTCCGTTGATCGATGCCGACATCGCCGATGTCGGTTCCCTGAAAAAGGCGCTCGGCCGGTTCGAGCCGGTATGCGTCATCCATTGCGCGGCGAATGCCTATGTCGGCGAGTCGGTCGCAGATCCGCGCAAGTATTATCGCAACAATGTTTCCGGCAGCCTTGCGCTTTTGGAAGCATGCCTGGACCAGCAAGTCGATCGCATCGTCTTTTCGAGCAGTTGCGCGACCTATGGCATTCCGGCGGCATTGCCGATCCGCGAGGAGATGGTTCAGCTGCCGGTCAATCCATACGGACGCACGAAACTGATCTTCGAAATGGCGCTGGAGGATTATGCCGCCGCCTATGGCCTTCGTTTCGTGTCGCTGCGTTATTTCAATGCCGCCGGCGCCGATCCGCAGGGCGATCTTGCCGAGCGTCATGAACCTGAAACGCATCTCATCCCGCGCGCGTTGCTTGCGGCTGCACACCGTCTGCCGTGCCTGGAGGTTTTCGGCAATGACTACGAGACCGAGGATGGCACCTGTGTTCGCGATTACATCCATGTCAGCGATCTCGCGCAGGCCCACCTTGCCGCCGTCGACTACCTTGCAAGCGGCGGTGAAACGCTGCGGGTCAATCTCGGCTCCGGCCATGGCACCTCCGTCGGCGAGATACTGAGCGCCATCCATCGCATCACCGGACACGAGGTTCCCGTACACTACGATATCCGCCGTGCCGGCGACCCGCCGGTGCTTTTTGCCGATACCGCACGGGCGCGGGCGGTTCTCGGCTTCACGCCGCAGTTCTCCGACATCGACACGATCATCCGCACGGCGAGCCCGACCTTCGGTCTGGAGGTGCGCGCATGAACGTAGCGCCATTCGTGACCAGACAGAGAAGGGCGACGGCGCCTCGTGCTGCCAGACAGGACGCGCTCGAACCCATCTTTGCAGGCTGGAGCCGCGCCGCCTACTGGTTCGGCGTCGCCTGCTGGCTCGCCGCGCTTGCCTATTTCTGGACATGGTGGCTGCAGCCCGCCCATGTGATCTCGACGCCAGCATTCATCATCACGACGGCGACCGTTGCCTGGGTCACGCTGATCCCGGCCTATTTCATTTTCATCTTCGTCAATGCAAAGCGGATGAAGCCTTCGGCAGCCGTCCCCACGGGCCGCGTCGCCATGGTGGTGACCAAGGTGCCGTCCGAGCCCTTCGAGGTAGTGCGGAAGACATTGCTCGCCATGCTGGATCAGAAAGGCGTCGAGTTCGACATCTGGCTCGCCGACGAGGATCCGGCGGAAGAGACGAAGCGCTGGTGCGCCCGGCATGGCATCTACATTTCGACGCGCAAGGGGGTTGCCGCCTATCACGGGACTGAGTGGCCGCGCCGGACGCGCTGCAAGGAAGGCAACCTCGCTTATTTTTATGATCGCTACGGTTATGACCGCTATGATTTCGTGGCGCAGTTCGATGCCGACCATGTACCGGAGCCGACCTATCTGCAGGAAGTCATGAAGCCCTTCGCCGATCCGCGCGTCGGCTATGTCTCGGCTCCCAGCATCTGCGATGCGAATGCCGCCGACAGTTGGGCCGCAAGAGGCAGGCTTTACGCCGAGGCAAGCCTCCATGGTTCGCTTCAGGCGGGTTACAATGACGGCTGGGCCCCGCTCTGCATTGGCTCGCATTATGCCGTGCGCACCGCAGCGTTGCGTCAGATCGGCGGCCTCGGGCCGGAACTTGCCGAAGATCACTCGACGACGCTGATGATGAATGCCGGCGGATGGCGCGGCGTGCATGCGCTCGATGCGATCGCCCATGGCGACGGCCCGGCGACGTTTGCCGATCTCGTCGTCCAGGAATTCCAGTGGTCGCGGAGCCTGGTGACGATCCTGCTGCAATATTCGCGCACTTACGTGCCGAAGCTGCCGCTGAAGCTGAAGTTCCAGTTCCTGTTTTCGCAGGTCTGGTATCCGCTGTTTTCGGCGTTCATGGCGCTGATGTTCGCCTTGCCGGTCCTGGCCCTGCTGACAGGTCACGTCTTCGTCGGCGTCACCTATCCGGACTTCCTGCTGCATTTCTCGCCGCTGTCTCTGGTGCTGGTTGCGCTTGCTCTCTTCTGGAGGCGCAGTGCGACTTTCCGGCCATATGACGCCAAGCTTTTCGGCTGGGAAGGCATTGCCTTCGTTCTCCTACGCTGGCCGTGGTCGCTTGCCGGAACCCTGGCTGCTCTGCGCGATCACGTCTCCGGCTCCTTCGTCGATTTCCGCATCACGCCGAAGGGCACGCAAGCGCAGAGGACGCTGCCGGCGCTCGTTCTGCTTCCCTATGTGCTGCTGGCGGGTATTTCCCTTGCCGCGATGGTGCTGGCACCTGCCGAAGGCGCTGCCCGCGGCTTTTATATCTTCGCCGGCATCAACGCCGTGATCTATGCCGCGCTGACCATGCTGATCGTTGCGCATCACGCACGCGAGAACGGCTTGCCGCTTATGCCCCGCTCACGCGATCTAAGGCTCGTGGCGGCCAGCGCGCTGACGCTTCTTGTCGCCGGCAGCGGCGAAATCCGCCTGCACGGCCTGAGCAGTCTCGAAGCGCTGTCGCATGGCCAGGACATCGTCAGTTTCACGGAAGCAAAATTCGCAGTCGCAGGCGCCGGTCTCGGCGGCGGCAAGACGCGGATCGTCAAATTCCGCTTCAAGTGGAATGGGTTCCGGCAGCAGGCTGCCGCAGGATCAACGAGAGTGGAGCCGAGCGCGTAGAGTCAAAGCCATGTCGGCGGGTGCGCTTCGGTTGAAGGAGGGTGCAATGAAAATAGGAACAAGAACATATGGCGCGGCGGCTGCCGTCCTTAGCCTGGTACTTTGCTTGCCGGGCGCGGCGGCGGGAGCCGAAGCGAAGAAAGCGCCGATGCCGCTCAGCGCCTACGAACTCTACCAGCTCTATCGCGACAAGACCTGGACCTGGGGCGCCGGCGGCGGCCGCTTCATGGACGAAGGGCGCCGCTTCGTCGCCTGGACGAACGACGGCGGAAAGCAATGGGTGGCCGAGGGCCGGTGGGCCGTCGACGATCTCGGACAGATGTGCATGCGCGCCACCTGGACGAACGAAGAGGGCCCGGCCCGCGTCAGCACCTGCTTCGGTCACCGCAAGATCGGCAGGGTGATCTATCAGAAGCGCCAGCCCGACGGTAACTGGTACATCTTCCGCCACGCCTCAGCGCGCGCCGGCGATGAATATCTGAAGCTCGTGCCGGCGGACACCGTCAGCGCCAATGCGGATGCCTACAGGCAGAAGCTGATGGCTCGGAGGTAAGAGGAGAACGTCATGAAGAAGCTAAGGGAAAGAATAGTCTCGGCCACCGCAATCGCGCTGCTGCTGTCGGTCGCAACTCATCCCGCAACGCCGAGCCTGGCGCAGGAAGCAGCTGGAGTTCCAGCACCCTTGAGCCAGGCAATCGTTGACAAGCGCCCCGTTCTACATGCGGACGGCATCAAGTTCGGCGCCTATGACCCGCACGGCGATTTCACGTCGCAGCAAGGTGTCGCGACCGAACACCTGTTCCTGCCGTGGGAAGACGTCGATCTCGAAACGCTGAAGGCGGCAGACGCCTATGCGCAGGCGAGGGGACGCAACCTGCTGATTTCCGTCGAACCCTGGTCATGGGATGTCGACTGGCGGCTGACCTCCGATGAGCTGCGCCAGAAGGTCCTGCGCGGCGATTACGATGTCAACATGCGTGCGATCGCCCAGATGATCACAAAGCTCAAGAGCCCGGTCATCGTCCGCTGGGGGCAGGAAATGGAAGATCAGAACAGCCGGTTCTCCTGGGCTGGCTGGAACCCGCGCGACTACGTCACCGCATACCGGCGGATGATGGATATCGTGCGTGCCGAGGCACCTGGGGTGGAAGTGATGTGGTCGCCGAAGGGACTGGACGGACTCGATGCCTACTATCCGGGTGACGATTATGTCGATCTCGTTGGCCTCTCCGTCTTCGGCCTGGAGCCCTACGACACCCTGGCTTATGGCGGTCCGCGTGACTTCCGCCAGGCGCTGACTGACGGCTACCGTCGAGTCTCGGGATACGGCAAGCCCATCTGGGTAGCCGAGCTGGGCTATGAAGGAAGAGACGCCTACATGCGGCCGTGGATCGACACCGTGACGTTGAAGCACAGCGATTTTCCGAAACTGGAAGAAGTCGTCTACTTCAACGACCGCGACGTCCATGCCTGGCCCTTCAATCTCGGCCGTCCCAACTGGAGGGTCATCAAGGGCGACGAGACGAACTAGTCATCGACCAAGAGCTGTGGATGGCTAGCCCGGATTCTCGTGTCTGCACCGGGCTGGCGCAGGCCAGCAGAAGTGGATTATAAGCGAGCTATCGGCTTCGATCTGCTGATAGGCACGCCCGACATGATTCACTCTGGCTCGGTGATCGACTGGCTTCTCCACTCCGACCCATCGATCCGATGGCAGGTGATGCGCGACCTGATTGACGTCCCGGAGCCGGAGTGGGCGGCGGAGCGGACGAAGGTGGAGAGCGAGGGCTGGGGCGCCAGGCTTTTATCCTACCAGGACGAGGACGGGCAATGGGCGGGCGGCTCCTTCGTCCCAGCCGATTTTGATCCTCGCGAGTGGAAGGAGCACGGTCAGCCGTGGACGGCCACGACCTTTTCGTTGTCGCAGCTGCGGGAGTTTGGTCTCAATCCCTCGTCGGATCGGGCCAAACGAACTGTCGAACTGATCGGCGCTAACGCACGTTGGGATGAGGGCGGCCAGCCCTACTGGGAGGGCGAAGTCGAGGAGTGCATCAACGGCCGGACCGTTGCCGATGGTGCCTATTTTGGGGTTGACGTCTCGTCCATTGTCGACAGGCTGGTAGGCGAGCGTCTCGATGACGGCGGCTGGAACTGTGAGAGGCTCAACGGCTCGGTCCGCTCCTCATTCGCCAGCACGATCAACGTGCTGGAAGGGCTCCTGGAGTACGAGAGAGCCACGGGGGGTACGCGTCAATCTCAAGAGGCCCGTAGGTCTGGCGAGGAGTATCTCCTGGAGCGCAACCTCTTCCGCCGTCTCGGCACGGGTGAGCCGGCAGACGAGCGGTTTCTGCGCTTCCTGCATCCGAACCGTTGGCGCTACGACGTCTTGCGTGCGCTCGACTATTTCCGCTTCTCTGCGATGTTGACCGGCGGCGATCGCGACCCGCGACTTGGCGAGGCTATCGGCCACGTCCGTTCCAGACGCCTGGAGAACGGCACCTGGCCGCTCGACTGGAGCCTGGCGGGGCGGGTGTGGTTCGAGGTCGACGACGGGCAGGGCGAGCCCTCGCGATGGGTGACCCTCCGGGCGATGCGGGTACTTAGGTGGTGGGAGAGTTAGCCGATCTAGAATTTCCCACCAGGCCCACGAACGTTCCACCAAGAAAGAAATCGAGGCTGTTCGTTTGGCTGGCACACTGCGCCTGGAGCCGACAGAACCTTAAAACGAAAACGGCGCCAAATCGGCGCCGTTTTTGGTGTATCACGCCTGCCGCGATTAGCGGAACGAGCGGGATGCGATGTTACGGATCTCGTAGCGGCTGATGCCGATGTCGGAGAGCGTCTGGTTCGAAAGGTTGCCCAGCTCATTGAGCGTGCGGCGGTAGCTAATCCAGCTCTTAGCAATGCGGATCGGGTTCATCGTCATCTTCCTTAGAACGTTGCCTCGCGGGCGGCGCCATCGCCGTCTCTGCGGTTGACATTCATATAGTGGTTCCCGGTCATATTGTGCAGTGCAAAGAAAAGGCATCTGCTATGCATTTGTGCAATGTGATGCACGATAAATACGCAGAAGCCATTTTTTGAGCGGAGAAGAAAAAAGGCGCTTTCCGCTGCAACTAATGCGAAGGTGCAAGTTGAACAAACGAAAACGCCCGTTGCCGAAGGCACCGGGCGTTTTGAAGGAGGAGATCAGCTTGGGAGGACGCTGATCGCCTTGAATTAGCGGCCAGAGGCCTCGCGAGCAACGCGATGGATGTCCGAACGGTCGATGCCGAGGTCGTGCAATTCGCGGTTGGTCATGCGGCCAAGTTCGGTAACCGTCTGACGGTACTTGCGCCAGTTGTTGAACGAGCGTGTGAAGTTCATTTTAATCCCCTTTCCGAGGGCTTGCCATCTGCCAGCTGCTGCCCATCAGCGCTGGCTTGCGTTTGATGACCAGAATATATGTTGCGCCGCGAAGAACTAACAGAGACAAGATTTCATTCCACCTATGCATTCGACGCAAGTCTCTGACAGGAAATTACGTGATTCCGCCGCCTTCTGGTCAACGAATAGGCAGAATGTATTTTCGGCGGGCATGGCTTTCTTCGATTGCTCAAATCGCCGTCAGCCGGCATCGATGCCGCTATGGCCGCTCTCAAAATCCGAATCAGCACCCTCTCGCCCTTCGCCACAGTTTTGGTATTGGCAAGAGACCGGCGCGTTTCCCAAGCGGTCGGAGCCGGGCGTTTCACGACTTGGTGAGGCTCTCGGCGAGATCCTTGCAAACTGGCAGGCTAATCGTTTTATGCCCGCAAACCAAAACGCCCACCGGGGGAGGATCCGGTGGGCGTCATGTTGGTGACTGACAACTGGGAGGAGGAGTGTCGTCAGTCTATCGGAGGGCGCTGGGAGGAGGAGTGCGCTACTCCGAATTTCGTTGCGGACATCATATCCGCAGGCATCCGGTAAACCGGGCCGGGCTGCCATACCCGCGCTTCTTGATCGTCAATATAGTATGACTAATGGTTATTTTGCAGTGCAATATTTTCATGGTGGCCATGCGTTTCATGCATGCCTTATCTGCAAGGACTCCATCCTAGCGCGCTGCTGTTAATGCTCGGTTAATTCCGTACCAAGTTCGCACAGTGAAGTATCTTGAACGGCACAGGCTCGGGAGATTGCGAAAGACGCTGCTCCATCTATAAGATTGATGGGAAAGCCGCTGGAATCGGCACGGAGGCAGGCATGTATCGGGGACGGTTGGAGCGGGATCTGTCGCTCTGGGTGGAAAAGGGTCTGCTGCCCGAGGCGATGGCGGAGTTGCTGCTTGTCGAATATGACAGCCGGCCTGCAAGTTTCAGTCTCGGCAATGTGCTGATGGTGCTTGCCGCGGTCTTGCTTGCGGCGGCAGTCCTGCTGCTCATCGCCTCCAACTGGGAGGCGATTCCGCGGCTGGTCCGCGTCGGCGCGATCCTCGCCCTGATCTGGGCTGTTTATCTCGGCGCCGCACTACTGTTTGCTCGGGGGGCGTCGGCGGTTGCGAGCGGCCTGCTCGTCATCGGTGCCCTGAGCTTCGGCGGCGCGATCTCCCTCATCGGCCAGATGTATCATCTGTCGGGTGACGAGCAGACTGTTATGTATCTCTGGTTCGCGATCGCGACCGTGTCTGCCGCCCTCTTCCGCTCAGGTGTCGTGACTGCCATAGGCGGCTTTCTGTCCTGGGCCTCATTCGCTGTCTATCTGACGGACTACGGCGCGCGCTGGGTGGGTTTCGATCCCTGGGCGCCGCCCGTCATGGCCGTGGTCATTGTCGCACTGGTGCGCTTTACCGGCGCAGCTCGTGCACGGCACCTTGCCTATCTGCTTGCTGTGGGCTGGCTTGCATGGCTCTACACCTTGCATGAAGATATCCGGACTGCGTTCGCCTTCGTGCTTTGCGGCATGGCCGCGTTCATTTCCGTCAGCCTGCCGCCGCTGCGTGGCTCCGCATTCATAAGGGCTGCGGGCGCTGCGCCGGCCTTTTACCCATTCTTGGTGGCGGCAGTCGGATTGCTGTTGCTCAACATAGAGCACGATGAAGGCTGGCCGCTTGTTGTGGTCGGCATGGCAACGCTCGCAACGGCCGTGCTTGCGATCGCGCTGCAGGGCCGAGACAACGGCGCCGTGCGCTATCTTGCCTACGCCACCTTTGCCGCCGAGGTTTTCTATCTTGCTTCCGTCACAGTCGGTTCGATCCTCGGAACGTCGAGCCTCTTTCTTCTGTCCGGTCTGCTGGTGGCGATCGTCGCCTGGGCGGTGATCCGCCTCGAGAGACGTTTCGGTGCAAGGTCGACGGAGGTGACGGAATGAATGCGTTGTCTTCAAAACGTCAATCGGGCAGGGGTTACCTGATTGCGGCGGTCATTGCTGCCGCCCTCCAGACCATCATTCTGGGATACATAATCGAAAGCCGCGCGGCGATCCTGCGTAGCGGCACCGAAGTCCTGCTGAAGACGACACCTGTCGATCCACGTGATTTCCTGCGTGGCGACTATGTCGTGCTGAATTACGAAATTTCGTCGGTTCCGGCACAGACGGTGGTCGGCGAGCTGCCCGCCGTAGCGGGCGAGCAGACGCTCTGGGTCCGCTTGAAAAAGCAACCGGACGGCTTTTGGGCAATCGCCGAATCCTCGTTCCAGCCGCTCCCCGAGGCAGCGGAAAGCGCCGTGCTCAAGAGCCGTCCATTTTACAGCTACGGTGTGCGCACGGCCGACACGATCCGCGCCGAATACGGGATCGAACGCTATTATGTGCCGGAAGGCCAAGGCAAGCCGCTGGAGGAGGCCCGGCAGGACGGCAGCGTTTCGATTGCTGCGCGTATTTCAAGCGATGGCACGGCTCAGATCCGCAGCTTGCTCGTAGACGGCAAGCCCGCCTATGAGGAGCCGCTCTACTGACTTTGGCGAAATGCCAGGCGAGGGGGGCTGGACACGGTTCTCTCCACGGCTCAGAGACAGGGCGTGAACATCATCCTCGTCGAGCCGAACATGGGCGACGGGATGTTCGCTCAGCTTCTCCGTGCCCGGTTTGTGGTCAAGTACCGGTGTCTATCGAGGACGCTGCTGGTCGAAGCACCAGAAGGAAGCTCGGATCATCGACACCCTCGAACCGATCATGAACCAGCACAGGCTCGCGGTCTGCTCTTCGCTCGTTGACTGGGACTACGACAACACGGCCAGCTACACGACCGACGAGGTGAACAAGTCCGTCTGTTCTACTAGATGACCCATATCATCCGGCAGCGGTCCCTTGCTCATGATGACGGTCTTGTGCTGTCGCTGGCTGTGTCTCCGACTGGCTTGGCCTTCCTCGTCTCGTCGTGTCGGCTCATTGATGCCTCAGGATGCCCTTGTCTTCATGTCTTGGAGGTTCAGGAGATCGACCATCTCGTCAGCCTCCTCGGCCTCGAATCTGTTCAGCACGACACCCTTGAGCACATGCGGCTTTCCCGTGAAGATATCGATCACGGACCAATAGGGTTCGTTGTCATACTTCATGACGAAGAACCTGATGTGTGGCGGGCGCTTCTCCATGAGGTGATCCTAACCCCGACCCGGAATTTTGGTACAAAATTCTGAGCCACCTATCGATATGCAGCACGCGCCGTGACCCACGGTACCCCTTCGATCTAACTCATGTGCCGCGTCGGTCGACCCACTGTCACCTTCTTTTGTCACAACGCGCCTAATTCTCCAATGAAATCAATGGTTCACACTAGATGCTGTATCTTGTGAAGGCAGGGGGCGGGGCTAGCGGGCTATCAAAAGGCATTGAAGACCAAGAATGTTCGTTCGAGTGCCTTCTAATCGGTGTCGTTTGATCCGACTGCCGTTCAGTGCAGCGCCAGGGGACCGTTTAGGTCAACCAAAAGAGGTAATAAAGGGAACCGAGAAGCAACCAAGAGTGAACTAAAGGGGATGGTTTATTAGTCTCTGCTAACTGACATAATGTCACAAAATGGCGAATCAGCTAGAATGCGGCTTTAATGTCGGCTGAAGCTCAAGATAGGCGCGGCGATGAGATACGAAATTGAACGGGAAAACAACGGAACCTACCGTATCATAGATCATCGAAGAAGCGATCAGGTCGCGGTCTGGGAGGACGCAGTTCAAGTTCGCTTATCGATTGGCCTTGCAAGTGCCATGGCTGGATATATGAACGCGAAGGACCGGCACGACACGGCTTGCGGTTCCAAATCCTGAACGCGCTTCGGCTCCCACAGGCAAGCTCTCACTGACGTAATGTCAAAATGACCCGGCGATTGGCTGGCGATTGCCAGCTAGATGTTTCGTGGGCGTCATTCTGGCGTGTTCATTAGGTGCAGCTGACCGTCTATCTTAGCGCCATGGGAGGGAAGGCTAAGGGGTTAAGGCATGACAGACATAGCAGACACGCAAAGGGCAAGCGCTGGCGTAACGCTCCGGGCGGACTGGCTCGGCGTCCTATCCATTCTATTCGTTGTGGCATTCATCGGGCTAGCGATCGCTGGATATGGCAAGAGCGCGCCGGGTGACGGTAACGCGGTCCTATCGATCGCACCGAAGGCGCACATAATGGCTCCCTAATATGGATTGGGAATTGGCAATTGAGAGGCTGATTGGGTTGGCTTGGCTTACCCTGTGTGGCACTTGCATATTCATAGCGGCAAAGAAGCACGCTCAAGGCCATACGCTTGAGATGTGGGGAATGATTTTCGTCGCGCTCGTTATGGCTATCATGTTCGCCGAGGTGATCAAAGAAGATGGCGCAATAGCTCCTGAAGGGGATTTTGGGGGTCTGAACCCCAATTAACTCACCCGCGTTCAACCGGGCTGGCACACGCCGGTCTGTGACTTCCCAAATGCAAGCAAGCAATCCTCACGGCCCGCGTCTGGTCTCACTGCACATCGTCGGGGACACCTGACCTCACCATCAAGGAGCTGGCGCAACGCACTGGCCTTGGCGATGGTGGCCGATCAATCACCCGCAAGAACGATGAACTCACGAAGGAGCATTACACGCCAGTCGGGAAGGAACTTCAGAAGGTTCCCGGCCGGAAAGCTTACGAAGACCCGAGAGACCGCAGTTTCAAGCGCGTTCGAGCAACCCTGAAGGGGCAGCGCGTCTTCAAAACCCTCATTGAACTCTTAGAGAGATAGCAATGGCTGTACGCAAACGAGGCGATGCCTTCATGGCGGATTTCATGATCAAGAGAACCCGCTACCGTGGGACTTTCGATAAGGTGCGCCTCTCAGGCGAGACGAACGAACGCCTCCGGTTCCAAACGAAGGACGAGGCGCAGAACCTTCTGGCTTACCGGGAGACGGTCTACCACGACGAGATGTACGCCTTCACAGTCTTCGCGCTTCACTGCGGGGCTCGCTCGGGTACCATCATGGATCTTCGCTGGAACAATTTCGCGCTGAATTGTCGCACGGCCCTGTTCATCGGCGGGGATAAGAAGTCGCCACCGAAGACGCTTCCCATGTCGCAGCCAACCATCGACGCGATCAAGACGATGGAGAGGCTTAACCCGAACAGCAAGGGATCGTTCGCGCACTTCAAGAAGGACGGCAAACTGCGCACGGCATGGGACCGGATGCAGGAGGCTCTCGGGTTCGACGACGTGGTCGTCCATACGCTTCGCCATACATGCGCCTCATGGAGGTGCAACGTGGGGTGGACTTGAAGCGCGTCCAGACGTGGCTCGGTCACAAGCGGATCGAGACGACGCTGATCTACGCGAAGCTCGGAACGGGTACCTCGACGTTTGCTCTGACATCCTCGGAGACTTGTTAGAAAGCCCGAAACCGCTGCTTTCTGTGGTGGGCGAGAACTAGCGTTGACTTGTGACAAAGCCTGTGACAAACGGTGTCAAAATTCACCAGATCATGCGGATGTGGCGGAATTGGTAGACGCAATGGATTTAGGTTCCATCGCCTTACAGCGTGGGGGTTCGAGTCCCTTCATCCGCACCAAAAACTGAGTGGAGAAATGGGTAGAGCCTCGGATTTAGGTTCTGGTGCCGCAAGGCGTGGGAGTTCAAGTCTCTCTACCCGCACCAAAGCTGGCCTGCAGGTGGGAGGACCGGGATAGGTCGCCTCAATTATCCGGCAGGATGGCGCCGTCCCCCCTTGGGAGGGATGCATTGGAATCTGACAAAAGCCACGCGCGGCAATTTTTCCGGCGTCGTGCTCATCGAAACGAACGGCGTCTGGGCACGGCCGCCACGAAATGAAGGTAGGAAGACATGCAGGTTATCGAAACGCTCGCTGAAGGGCTGAAGCGCGAAATCAAGGTCGTTATCCCGGCCAAGGACATGGAAAACAAGATGAACGAGCGCCTTGCCGACGTAAAGGACAAGGTGCGCATCAATGGTTTCCGTCCGGGCAAGGTCCCGGTCGCCCACCTCAAGAAGGTCTACGGCAAGTCGATCATGGCCGATCTCGTCAACGAGATCGTTCGCGAGCAGCCTACTCAGATCCTTTCCAGCCGTGGCGAGAAGTCCGCCACGCAGCCGGAAATCGCAATGACGGAAGACAAGGACGAAGCGGACAAGATTCTCGCCGCAGAGCAGGACTTCGAATTCACGCTCTCCTACGAAGTTCTGCCGCCGATTGAACTGAAATCCGTCCAGGGCATCAAGATCACTCGCGAAGTCGTTGATATTTCTGACGAAGAAGTCAACGAGCAAGTTCTCAAGGTTGCCGAAAGCGCCCGTTCTTACGAAACCAAGAAGGGCAAAGCCGCCAATGACGACCGCGTCACGATGGATTACGTCGGCAAGGTCGACGGTGAAGCCTTCGAAGGCGGCACCGATCAGGGTGCTGAACTCGTCCTCGGCTCAGGCCGCTTCATCCCGGGTTTCGAAGACCAGCTCGTCGGCGTCAAGGCTGGCGACGAGAAGATCATCACCGTGACCTTCCCGGCCGACTATCCGGCAAAGAACCTCGCCGGTAAGGAAGCTACCTTCGACGTCACCGTCAAGGAAGTTGCTGCTCCGGCCGACGTGGAAATCAATGACGAGCTGGCAAAGAAGCTCGGCCTCGATTCCGCCGATCGCCTGAAGGAAATCGTCCGCGGCCAGATCGAGTCGCAGTATGGCTCGCTGACCCGCCAGAAGGTCAAGCGCCAGATCCTCGACCAGCTCGACGAGATGTACAAGTTCGAGACCCCGAAGTCGCTCGTCGAAGCCGAATATAACGGCATCTGGAGCCAGGTGAACAACGATCTCGCTCAGTCGGGTAAGACGTTCGAAGACGAAGATACGACGGAAGAGAAGGCCAAGGAAGAATACAAGACACTCGCCGAACGCCGCGTCCGCCTCGGCCTCGTCCTTTCCGAAATCGGCGAAAAGGCCGGTGTCGAAGTGAGCGAAGACGAAATGCAGCGCGCGATCTACGAGCAACTGCGCCAGTATCCGGGCCAGGAGAAGCAGATCCTCGAATTCTTCCGCAGCCAGCCGGGCGCCGCCGCTTCGATCCGCGCCCCGATCTTTGAGGAAAAGGTCATCGATCACCTGCTGACCGAGATCGACGTCACGGACAAGAAGGTCACCAAGGAAGAGCTGCTCGCCGACGAAGAAGGCGAAGGTTCAGCGAAGGAAACCAAGAAGGCCGCGCCGAAGAAAAAAGCAGCCGCAAAGGCTGAAGATTCCGAAGGCGAAGAGGCAGCTGCTCCCAAAAAGAAGGCCGCCCCGAAGAAGAAGGCCTCCGAAGGCGACGCCGAGTAATCGGTTCTTCAAAGGCTGAAATTAAAGGCCCTGCCGGGTTCGGCGGGGCCTTTTCTTTGGGCGGCAATGCGAGTGCTGTGCTGGCAGCGCTGGAAATGAGGCGGGCGGCTCAGAGTTCCGACTTGATGTCGCCCATGCGGTTCCAGGCGTCGAGGCCGGCGATTTTGTAGGCTTCCGCAAGCGTCGGATAATTGAAGGTATTCTCGACGAAATACTCGACGGTGCCCTTAAGGTTGAGCACCGCCTGGCCGATATGCACGAGTTCGGTCGCCCCTTCGCCGACAATGTGCACGCCGAGCAGACGGCGGGTCTTCAGTGAAAAGATCATCTTAAGGAGACCGGTTTCGAGGCCCATGATGTGACCGCGCGAGGTCTCGCGGAACCGGGCGATGCCGCATTCGTAGGGAATGCCGCGCTCCTTGACCTCTTCTTCCGAAAGGCCGCAGGTGGAAATCTCCGGCACGGCATAGATGCCGTAAGGGAAGTATTTCGGAGGCTCCTTGGCGATCGCGCCGATGGCGACGCGGGCGGCGATGCGGCCCTGCTCCATCGAGGTCGAGGCGAGGCTCGGAAAGCCGACGACGTCGCCGGCGGCATAGATGTTCGGCACCGAGGTCTGGAAGGTTTCCGGATTGACCTTCAGTCGGCCGCGGCTGTCTGCCTCGAGGCCTGCGGCAGCAAGGTTGAGCGCGTCCGTCGCCCCCATGCGTCCGGCGGCAAAAAGCACCATGTCTGTCGTCAGGTGGCGACCGTTGTCGAGCGTTAGCGCGACTTTGCCGTTGTCGAGCGTCTCCACTTTGTCCGCCTTCTGGCCGAGCAGCAGTTTCATGTTGCGGTCGCGGAGCTGGTAGGTGAAATCCTCAACGATCTCCTTGTCAATGAAATCGAGCATGGTCGACTTGGGATCGAGCAGAGTCACGGCCGTATCGAGGGCGCTGAAGATCGTCGCATATTCGATGCCGATGACGCCTGCGCCGATGACGACCATCGAACGCGGCAGTTCCTTGATATCGAGCAGTTCGTCGCTGTCGATCACGCTCCTGCCGTCGAAGGGGATGTAGTCCGGGCGGAATGGCTTGGTGCCGACGGCAAGCAGGATGCTGGCGCAGCTGACCTGCATGGTCTCCCCGTCATCCTTGATCACCTGCAGCGTCGAGGGATCAACGAAGCTTGCCCTGCCGCGGATGTGCTGGACGCGGTTGCGGGCGAACTGGTGCTCGAGCACTTCGACCTCGTGGTCGAGGGTAATCAACAGGCGGCGGCGCAGATCCTCGGCACTGATCTCTTCCTTGACGCGATAGGCACGTCCGTAGAAGCCGCGCTCGCGCCAGCCGGAGAGATTGAGAGCCGTCTCCCGCAGCGTCTTGGAAGGGATGGTGCCCGTATGAACCGAAACACCGCCGACACGCTTGCCCTGTTCGATGACCAGGACCTTCTTGCCGAGCTTCGCAGCCTGGATGGCGCCTCGGCGTCCTGCCGGACCGCTGCCCACAACAACAAGATCGTACTGAAACATGGCTCGGCCCCGGAATTGGAATTTGGAATCATATATTGCGATGCAAAATGTCGCTCATCCGCGGGTAGCTGGTCAATGTTACAGATTGACTTTCGGCTGATGTCAGGAATTGCCGAAAACGAAGGTCTCCAATTTCTCGAACGTGCGATCCATCGCGAAAGCGCGGCTGAACGGGAAGGGCAGGTGCCCGTAGAGAAGCGACAACTGGCCCTCGGCAGCCTCTTCGTCCTTGCCGGCGACGGCGGCCAGATAGAGAGCTGAGGCAAGCCCGGTGCGATCGGCACCGGCGCGGCAATGGATCAGCAGCGGTTTCGGCGCGTCGCGCATGATGGCGATGAGGTCCTTGGCCCTTTCCGAGCTCAGTTCCCTTCCGGCGGACATTTTGAAGTTGATATGGACGATGTTCAATGCTTTCGCCTGCTGAACCTCGTCGGCGTACCATTTGGAGCTGTCGGCTTTACCCCTGAGGTTGAGGATCGTCTTGATGCCATACTGTTTTTCAAGCTCTGTGATTGATTGGGCGGACGGCTGCGACGAACGGTAGACTTCGCCGGCAACGACCGTTGCGAAATTGTCCGTTGCCTGCAGATAAAGGAAATAACCGCCTGCGGTGAGCAGGAATAGGCAAAAAAGCCTTAGCGCCGCCTTCCCGTAGCGTGGCAAGAATTTTGTCGTCATCGAATGCCTCTGCCTCGGAACGCTACCTGCGAGGCAGCATGCGCTCTTTGCGATCCGAAGCTGACAGACACCTGAATGGTGGCGCTTTTAAGCGTCTGCCCTCGCTTGGCGGCAGGCCAGTCCTTGCCGATAATGATGCGGTCGTGGATATACAAGGACTTCTGCTGGGATTGACTGCTGTTCGGCCAATCTTTTTGACCTTGTCAAGGATGGCCGCGACAACGTGCGCCCGGCTGTTCGCACGCGAGGCGAAGAAGGTTAGGTCACGCGCTGCCGCGCTCTTCAGACTTCAATCAGTTCCCTCGCACCAAAAAGGGTGCAGGACGATGGAACCTGCAACCGCCGCAGCATCGCCGATGTGAAAGGAAGACGCGCTTCGACCGCGGCGCGGAAGATCGTACCAAAAGCAGATCGGCGCTGCGCCACTATTCTTTCGAGATGCAGGGGTCTGCGATACGATCCGTAAGGCGGCGCAAAACCATACCGCCGTGGTGCAAGGTATTTGCGTCGACGAAGTCGCCATCGGCGGTGAAGCCGGTGTCGTCCCAATATTCGATATGTGTGCCGGTCACTGCGTAACGCCCCTCATAGGCGCGTTCGCGTTTACCGCGTGCCTCTACATAACGCCCGCTCGGCAGGAGTTCGTGGCGGACATGGCCGTCGTCGGTCACCCACATGCCGGTATAGGAATGGCTAGCCTGCAATTTGGATTCCCCGGCTTGTACCGATTCACTCAAGAGTGTTGCGCTCAACACGATTGCAAATGCATGCCGCATGATCGGGCTCCTAAACATTTATTGTATATCTTGGCTGCCAGAGCCGAATTAGGTTTCTGCATGGGTCTGAGGTCCGGCTGTCTTGGCGCCTGCCGACGCGTGACGCCGACCCACAGGCGAACGCATGACTGCCGGCTATTGCGCACGCGGCTCGTTGTTCTCGACAACCTGCTGATAGGCGACGAGATCCAAAAAGGCCTCGGCCTCGACGACAGAGCCGTCCTTCATCCGAAATATCCAAACGAACTGGTTGCGATAAGGTGTTCCCGAGGTTGTCGTGGCCGTGCCGTCGAAGCGGATGAAGACCATGTCTCCATCGGCCATGATGTCATGCACCTCCGGCAACACAGGGGTCGTGAGACGGCTGACCAGGGGGGCAGAGGCCCGCTCGACGAAATCCCGGAGACTGCGGTAGGTGCCGGCTACGGGGCCGGAGCCATGGATTGTCCAGACGACGTCGGGCGCGAGAAGCTCTGCAAAGACGTTACCGCCTGCACGCCATTTCTCAAACGCCCTGCGCACGATGGCCTTGTTCTGCGTCTCGATACTGGTCTCCTGGATCCCGACACGGGCGTCCGGCGCGCTGGTCTCGGCGTGCGCCGGTCCGATGGTGGCCACGAATGCTGACGCGACCAGCAGTTTGCAGCCTGCGGCGGTGAGGCGATCGGTCAATGAGGAAAAGGTCATGGTATCATTCCATTCTTGGGTTGCTGAAGGGCGAGGAAGGCCGCTGTTTGGGCAACCGCCTTCACGCATGTTGGTATTCTTCGTCTGAGTTCAGATGCGGCGAGCCACGGAAGCACCGCCGAAGATGAGTTGCTGAACCAATGGGCGATCTACGAAACGGGCAGGGAATATCGGATCCGGGTCGCTTACCCGGTTCAGGCGATCGAGGTGCTCTGGCGACAGCGCCACGTCCAGAGCGCCCAGATTTTCCTCCGCCTGGGCGATGGTGCGGGCGCCCATGATGGGAGACACGACCGTGGGATTGGCCAGGGTCCATGCAAGCGCTACCCGAGACGGTGTCGAGCCCATTTCCTGAGCAACGGTGCGAACCTCGTGCGCGATCTCGATTGAGCGCTCGTTGAGATGCCCCGACGAGGCGATGACGCCCTTGCGGCTGGGAGAGACGGCTGCTTCCCGTGATTCCTGAACGTCGTTACGGGAGTATTTACCGGCCAGCACGCCGCCGCCCAGCGGCGACCACGGAAGCACGCCGAGTCCCAAAGCTGCGGCCATCGGCATGAGCTCATGCTCGACGGTTCGTTCCACGAGACTGTATTCGATCTGGAGCGCGACGAAGGGGGACCATCCGCGCATGTCGGCGAGCGTCTGCATTTCGGCGATCCGCCATGCCGGCGTATTGCAGATGCCGACATAGAGAATCTTTCCCGACCGAACGAGATCGTCGAGGGCGCGCATCACCTCGTCTGGCTGGGTCGTCATGTCCCATCCGTGCAGATAGAAGAGATCGATGCGATCAGTGCCAAGCTGCCTGAGGCTCTGCTCGACCGATCGCATCATGTTGAGGCGATGATTGCCGCCCGAATTGGGGTTGCCAGGCTCGCGGGCCATCGTGAACTTCGTCGCGATGACGAGCCGCTCACGCTTGTCGCCGACGAATTCCCCGAGAAAGCGTTCGGCGGCGCCGTTGGTGTAGTTCACCGAGGTATCGATGAAATTGCCGCCCCGATCGACATAGAGATCGAAGATGCGGCGGGCTTCGACACCGTCGGCGCCCCAACCCCAATCCGACCCGAAAGTCATGGTGCCCAGGCTTATGGGCGAAACACGCAATCCTGAGCGTCCTAGCAGCTTGTAGTTCTCGAGCATCATCTTGGTTAGCCATCTCCGATTGACCGAGCCAAAAGTAGCAGTTCTAGAGGGGCAGACAACTTGCCCAATCGTGACCACGCTGGTAAGTTGGGCTAACCAATGGCTATGGACCTGAATGGCATCTCTGTTTTTCTCGCCGTCGCAGAGGCACGAAGCTTCCGCGCGGCCGCCGAGCACTTAGGTGTCACGCGGCCGGCTGTGAGCCAGACGATCCGTCGCCTCGAGGATCGGCTTGGCGTCGCGCTCGTTCAGCGAACAACCCGAAGCGTCAGCCTGACAGAGGCTGGCGAACAGCTTTACCAGCGCGTGGCGCCAGCCATTGCGGAGGTCGCCCTGGCCCTGAACGCCACCGCGGATCGAGACATCGCTCCGAGCGGCCTTTTGCGGCTGGCAGTGTCCTCGATCGCAGAACGGTTCATCTCAGGACCGCTGCTGTCGAGCTTTGCGGACGCCTATCCTGCCGTTCAGATCGATCTGACCGTCACGGACGAAGAATTCGACATTGTGGCGAAGGGATATGACGCGGGGGTGCGGCTTGGCGAAGTGATAGACCAGGATATGATCGCTATCCCGGTGTCCGGCGAGCAACGTCAAAGCGCGGTTGCCGCGCCTTCCTATATCGAGCGCTTCGGGAAGCCGTCCCACCCCTCGGAACTGGCCCAGCATCGCTGTATTGGCTGGCGTCCCGCACCGCGCACCGCGCCTTACCGCTGGGAGTTTGCCGAAAATGGACGTGAGTTCGACGTGGCGGTCAATCCTCAGATCACCACCAATGATATGTGGCTAATGATCCGCACGGCCTGCGCGGGGGGAGGCATAACGTTTGGCATGGAGGAGACATTCAGACCGTTCGTCTCATCCGGCAAACTGGTGCCTCTCCTCCAAGAGTATTGCCCGCCGTTCGCGGGTTTTTTCCTCTATTTTCCCAATCGGCGGAATCTCGCCCCGAAGCTACGCGCCTTGGTTGAGCATGTAAGGCGGTGGCGACAGCGCCGAGGGTCTGCGGGTTCGAGTGAACCTTAGCGATCGGATGTCGCGTCGATGCCAGGAGCGAGCGGAAGCCATGCTGTGGTGCTTCGGGCAAGGCTGAAGGACCCCGGCTCGGGCTCGCCCAAGTCGGCCGAGATCGTTGCGCGGCCTGTCGTCAGGCTTGCAGGCGATCGCGCGGGACTGATAACCGAATGACGAGGCCTTCCGGCTTCCAGTCTCGCTGGATTTCGCCGCCGAGCTGGCTACGGACTGTGGCGCGGCCGAGAGTCGTGCCGAAGCCGTCCCCGTCAGCGGCCTGCATTACGGGCGGGCCGTCTCGCTCGGTCCAGGTGAGGACGAAGGTGTCGCCTTCCTCTTCGCAGGCGATTTCGACGCAACCCTTGTCGGTCGACAGCGCCCCATATTTCGCGGCATTGGTCGCAAACTCGTGCAGCAGGAGCGCGAAGCTCGTCAGAGACCCCCCGGAGATCGTCGCGTCGGGGCCACTTACCACCGCATGCGGTGCGGTTGCGTCCGCGCCGCGATCATATGGCGCAAGGATCGTTCGCAACAGGGTATGGAGCGTGGTCGCCTGCTCGATGCGGTCCGACGCCTGGGACGTCTGCGCCACCGTCAAGGCGTGAGCCTGGGCGAGTGCTCCCAACCTTTGAGACACTGCTGTGGCGAGCTCGCGCGGTGTCGTCGCCCTTTTCGCGCTCAGCGACACGACGCTGCTCGCCAGCGCAAAAAGGTTCTTGACGCGGTGATCCATCTCTCGGAGGAGAAGGTGCTGCTGCTCTTCGGCGCGCCTGCGATCGGTGATGTCACGCGCGATCTTGGATGCGCCGATCACTTGGCCTGCGCGATTTCGGATTGGCGACACCGACAAGGATATCTCGACAAGGCTCCCGTCCTTGCGCCGGCGGATGGTCTCGTAGTGGTCGATCTTTTCGCCCCGTCGAAGCCGGGCGAGGATATTGGGCTCCTCATCGGCTCGATCCAGCGGGATGAGCATGGTGACCGAGCGGCCGATGGCTTCTTCGGCGGTATAGCCGAAAAGCCGCTCGGCGCCGCGGTTCCAGTCGGTGATTGTGCCGTTGAGATCCTTTGCCAGGATGGCGTCGTCGGATGATTCCACTATAGCTGCGACCCGCTGCGCGGCTTCGTCGGCGACAGCAGCGTCCGATTGATCGACGAGCATGTTGACCGCACCGATCAGCGTGCCCTCGGCGTCGAAGATCGGTGTAGGAAAGGCCCGGAACAGGACCCGGCGGCCGTCCGGTCGCTCGGCAAATGCTTCGAGCCCTCGCACCGGGCGCTTTTCGCGCAGCGCCATGGCCATAGGGCATTCGTCATGTGGCAGAGGCGTGCCGTCCGGCCAATATAGCTTCCAGGAGCCGCAGAATTCGCTCTTCCCGAGCTCCGGCCTCACTCCCCACAGCTCGGCGGCCGCCTCGTTGTAAAAGGTTATGAGCCCTGACGCATCGGTCGTATAGACGGCTTCCGGTAGAGCCTGAAGGATGTGCTCGATCGCCATGTTCGCGGGGATCGCGACGACAGCTGAGTGCGGTTCCGCCTCGTGACGGGACCTAGTGAAGGGCGTCTCACTCTGGCTCAGGGGCTTGTTCATGCGATACTCCTTGCAGACTTCGTGACCATCACATTGCTTTGGGCTCTTCCCCGGATGTCCGCACGATCTGGCCGCTGGTGCGGCTGAAGGTAAAGGCTCGTAGGCGAAGGCCCAACCTACCGAATGCAGCGGCGGATAGGGCCCGTCGTCACAACAGCAGTGTGGATTTGACGATACTAGCGGAAATCCCGCGTCTTCACTAATCGTGTCCGGATGCAGGTGGGAATTTATCCCGAGCCCGATACTATGCCGAGCCCATTCCCTAAAGCCCGAGCTTTCCGGTAGTCCAGCATTGAAAGCTCGGCATAATTTGAACGCGTTGGAAGACCGGGTTCGGCCCGTTGCGGCCATTGGTAGTCGCAAAGCTCGGTCGTGAAACCCCGACTTTCGCGACTGAGTTATGCGACAGGAATTCTTGTGAAAATTTAGCCCCGGCGATTTTGTCGCAAGACTTGGGATTTCTGCGACACGGCATTGCCCAATGTGGAGACGACGCCGACAATCAGTGCGACGATGCCGCTGGCCTCGCGCAGTGTGGGCCAACGCCCATAGGCCCTGCGGGTGCTGGGATTGCGAATATTGGCGGTGAAGAATTCGAAGAAGCGATACGAGACATGGTCACCAGCGGCGGTAACAACCGTAGGGGCGTGCTACGCGGCGATGACGGCAGCTGGCTCATGGCGCTACATGTCCGGGCGTCTCAAATCGCTTCTTCAGAAAGATGAAGCTGTGTCCCGGTGGATAATCATCCATGATCCCGAAGGCCTCATACCCAAGCCGTTCGTAAAATCCGCGCGCCTGGAAGCTGTGGGTCGTGAGCCACGCGCCTCGGCAGCCGCGATCTATCGCCTCTTGCTCAGCGAGCGCCATGAGACGACGGCCAATACCACCATGGCGAAGCGCTTCCGGCACTACCAGTAGATCGACATGCAGGTGGTCATGAATCGTGCTGCCCCAAAGCCCACCAATGATATTTCCCGTTTCGGGCTCAGTGACAGTTAAAACTAGCAGTTTATCTTCGGTCGGACGCCCGATACGAGACGCGTTGAACTCAATCAGCGACGCGGCAATGGCGGACCGTTCATGTGAACCCGGATCTCTGACGAGCTGGATCGTTACCTGCATGAGCACCCTCGCGAAAATCCCGATAGAAGCGACACTTGTTTTCCTAACTTTTGCGACGGCGCATAGTACGGGGTTCTGCGATAGCCGCAATGTGCGCTTGTGGCGCTTTCCTGCCTAGTGAAAGTTCCTTGATGATTGGACGGCTCGACCTGACATCGCGGCCCTCACCGCGATGTCAATAGCTCCGGCAGGGATCAAAGTTTGTCGAGAAACGCCAATAACTCGTCGCCAGCCCTGAACCGGCCAGGCGATTGTCCATTGAACGGGTCGATCTTGGCTAGAGCGGCCTCCTTGATTGCCAGGTGGGCATGCAAGTACGGCTGTGTGGACCGCGTGGACTCATGGCCGAGCCACAATGAGATCACCGTGCTGTCGACACCGGCATCCAGCAACTCCATTGCCGCGCTATGTCGAAGGACATGGGGTGATATCCGCTTTGATCGTAACGACGAGCCGCCCTTCGACGCCGTCGACACGTATTTTGCCAGAAGATACTGAACGGCATCAGGGCTCATTCGCCCGCCGTGAACGGTCGGGAAAAGAGAATTGCCGTTCCCCACCGGTGGCTCGTCCAACCAGGCCTTGAGCGTAACTTTGAGCATTCCGGTTATCGGCGTAGCGCGTTCCTTGCGCCCCTTCCCGAAACACCGGATGTGCGCTCCTGTGCCGATGGTGATGGCACTTCGATCAAGGCCCAGTAGCTCGGAGAGGCGCATCCAGCGTCGTACTCGGATGCAGCGGCACGATGCGGGTCTTTCCGAACTTCGTCTCGCGGATCGTCAGCATGCCTGCTTTCAGATCGGCGTCCTCACGAAGCAACCGCGCGGCCTCTGAGAAGCGAAGTCCGGTGGATGCCAGCAAGCCGAAGAAGTAATGATATGTCGGCCCTCGGAAGCTTCCAGGATGCAGGTCGAGCATCGACTTCAGGAGATCGGCGATCTGTTCGTCTGAATAGATGAAAGGACGCGGTCTTCGTTGTGGTGGAAAGATATACGAAGGCGGAATCTCGGTTCGGGGGGTCGACCACCTGGAGATGGCGGGCAAAAGCTCTGACCGTCGAAAGGCGCGACGACCACGTTGCGGGACCACATTGGTGGCTTGCCCAATCCACCGCAATCTTCGCGGTGACCCGCAGTTCGCCATGCGCAGTCGCATACCTCACAAAATTGCGCAGGCGGCTCTCCTGAGTTTGGAGCTTGAACCCGAGTGAGCGCCGCAACTTCAGATATTGTTCAAGGGCATCGGACATATCCGTAGCCTTATGCCGAGTTCGGCATAACGGCACGTGATGTCGCGCGTGCGCGGTTCTTTGGGCGGCAAACCGCGGTGTCGGGTTCAGTTCACCGTTCGTGTGGAACACAGGACCTTTCGCGATCTGCGTTCACCCGTTGAGCGGCAGGCCTGGCCGGTCGAGGGTGCCGGGCGAAAGCGTGAAGATCTCGCAGCCGCCGGCCGTGACACCGACGGTGTGTTCGTATTGCGCAGAAAGCGACCGGTCGCGGGTGACCGCCGTCCAGCCATCGGCAAGCACCTTCACATGCGGACGCCCGAGATTGATCATTGGCTCGATCGTGAAGATCATGCCTTCGCGCAGCTCCGGACCCTCGTTGGCCCGGCCGTAATGCAGGATGTTCGGCGAATCGTGGAAGAGGCGGCCGACGCCATGGCCGCAGAAATCGCGGACGACCGAGCAGCGTTCGCTTTCTGCGTAGGTCTGGATCGCTTCGCCGATCGCGCCGGTGCGCGCGCCGGGGCGGACGGCGGCAATGCCGCGCATCAACGCTTCATGCGTGACTTCGAGGAGACGTTCGGCGGCACGCTTAATCTGCCCGACCGGATACATGCGGCTGGAATCGCCGTGCCAGCCGTCAAGCACGAAGGTAACGTCGATATTGACGATATCGCCTTCGCGAAGCGGTTTTGCGTCCGGAATGCCGTGGCAGACGACATGGTTGATCGAGGTGCAGGTGGATTTGGTATAGCCGCGATAATTGAGCGTCGCCGGATGGGCACCGTTGTCCATACCAAATTCGAAGACGAACCGGTCGATCGCCTCGGTCGGAAGGCCCGGCCTGACGATCGCCGCGAGTTCGTCGAGGCAGCGGGCGGTCAACTGGCACGCCTTGCGCATGCTCTCGAAGGCCTCGGGACCATAGAGCCGGATGGCGCCGGTATTCTTCGGCGGCGCGGAGGAGGCTTCGATATAATTCACCATTGTAGGGCCTTAGCGGAGATTGTCCTCATCGTACATAATGCAGCTATGCCGCTTTCGTCCATCGCGATCAACCGCAACCACGAGATTTGTACCACTTCGATACCGGGCAGGTATGCCTTTCCAGTCACGCACCCCGTATCTTGCGTCTTGCGCTCCACTCGGACGGCGCGCTGGAAATTGCCGCGTTGAAGTGAAACATATGACGGTCCCCGGCGTCCCATTCGAGACGGTAGCGTAAGCCCGCTCGAATGCTTCTAACGGCAGCCAAATCCTTTTCGCAGCAAAACGGACATTGCGCAAATCGCGCTTACGGAACCGGATTTATTGACGACTTGCCCTAGCTTTGCTGATTGGACACTAGGAGATACGACGGGACCTCATGAGCGAAACGCGACGCAAGCTGACCACGATCTTCTCCGCCGACGTGCAGGATTATACGCGCCTGATGGGTGCGGATGAGGAGGGCACGCTGGCGATGCTGAAGCGGTATCGCGATGCGATGTCGCGGCTCATCGCGTTGCACGGAGGGCGGGTGATCAATACCTGGGGCGACGGATTGATCGCCGATTTTCCGAGCGTCGTCGAGGCGGTGCGTGCGGCAGTCGACGTTCAGAACGAGCTCGCAGGCATGAACGCTACGCGGCCGGCGGACGGTCGCATGCTGTTCCGGATCGGCATCAATCTCGGCGATGTGATCGTCGAAGGCGACGATCTCTATGGTGACGGTGTCAATATTGCCGCGCGGCTGCAGGCGTCTGCCGCCGCCGGCGGGATCGTGATATCGAATACCGTCTACGACCAGGTCCGCAACAAGGTGGCCGTCGGTTTCGATTTTCTCGGGCCTTTGGTGGTGAAGAATGTCACGGAACCCGTGCCGAGCTATGCCGTGCGCATAGGCGAAGACATAAAAAGCGCCCCGCAGCCGGAGGCTGCAACGAACCGACCGAAGGCTCCGGCAGTGACCAATTGGTCGCTTGGCGCAAAGGCTCGCAAGATGTTTGGTCTGCTCGCCTTGTTGAGCGCTTTGCTGGTTGTCGTTAATCTTCTCTCCTGGCGGGGCGTCTTCTGGGCGGCATGGCCGCTTCTGGCCTTTGCTGTCTTGACGGCAATGATATGGGTGCGGAACCAGAACCGCATCGATCGGGGCATTGCCGCCCTCGGCGTCGCCGGGCTTGGCATGGTCGCGATCAACCTGCTGTCGTGGCACGGGATATTTTGGGCGATATGGCCAGTTCTGGGGCTGGCCGCCGCTGCCGGCGTTCGATGGGTGATGCGAAACTGACCCAAGAGTGCATTGGCCGCGATTACGAGGCGGCGTTGCCAGTGCTTACGAATTGCATATCTTGCCGCGCTAGTCGATGACCGACGAAAGCCACCATGACAACGGAAAAGATAGATCAGTTCCGGGACATCATTCTCAGCGAGTATCCGGACTTGGCCGCATCGACGTTCGAGCTCGCCCCGGTAGGCTGGGATTCGATCGCCGTTGACGTGGATGACCGGCTGATCTTCAAGTTTCCCCGCAATGAGGTCGCACAAAAGGCGCTTGTGAGGGAGGCCGCATTGCTTGCCGTCGTCCGGCCCAGGGTCTCAATGGCCGTCCCGGAGCTGCGCATTCTTCAGAGAGGCCGGCACCTGTTTTCTCTTCATGAGAAGCTGAAGGGCGAACATCTGCTTGCGGCCGAATATGACAGGCTGCCGGAGCATGTGCGCCGGCGCCTTGGCGATGCATTGGGGCAGTTTTACACCGAGCTTCACCGGCTCGACAAGGAGCAAATGGCGGATGCCGGCGCCGCGACAATCGGCGCATGGCAAAGCCCTTCAGCGCTTCGCGGTAAAGCCGTGCCGGCCCTTCCGGTCGAACTGCGTGGCGTGGCAGAGGATATCATCGCAGGATTCGAGCAGCTTCCGCCCGATCCCCACGGACAGACCTATGGCTTTTTCGACGGCCATGGATGGAACATGGCTTTCGACCGTGTGCGGGGCCGCCTCAACGGCATCTACGATTTTGCCGATTCCGGCTTTGGTCCGGTCCACCAGGAGTTCATCTATTCGAACTTCATATCGCCGGATCTCACCGAGCGGATCGCTGCGGCTTATGAAAAGGCGTCAGGCCGGACGCTCGACCGGCGCCGTATCGCGATCCTCACCGGTATTCATAGGCTGTCGGAACTGGCAGAGCTACCGGACGATTTTCGCCATACTCCGGCAATGACCCGCCATACCGTGATATGGCTCGAGACGATGTCGGGCCGCGGTTTCGCTGCGAGCTAATGGCGAAAGAGGCGGCGGAGACGATTTCAGACAACGGAACCAAAGAACCGAGCCGCGATGCTGGCGACTTCGTCGTGAATAGACCGCCGATCGATGCCGTCGGCATCCGTGAAAATGTCCGGTGCCAGTTTCCTGCCTTGAGGCGTCGGTTCCGGCATAAAAATGTAATGGTCAACTCCGCCTTTGAGAATATCCAGCCCAGCGCCCGGCAGAAGGCTGTGCAGCCAGCTGCAGCACTCCTGCGCAGGCGCGATGGTATCCGCATCACCGCCGACAATTCGAACCGGCTTTGCGATCCGCTTCAAGCTTTCGGCCGAAAAACCCAACACCGAGCGGCCAGGCGCAAGGACGAGGGCAGCATCAAATCGAGGGTCGCTATAGTCCTTTGATCTGCGGCTCCACGACTCGCGAAAAACGGCGCTGCGCTCCAGCAGGGGAGATATGTGGTCCGCCAGATTGGGAAACTCCCTCGGTCCACGGTGCGGGCTCTTGATCGGGTTTGCAGATTCAAACTGGGAATAGGCCACGCGTGCGCCCATCAGCAACATAGCCGTGTAGGCACCGGCGGAAAAACCAGCGACGCAGGCGTGAGCGCTGATCATTCCGCCCAGTTGCGTTCGCCAGCTGCGATCGTCAAGCATTGCACTTATGTCGCTTGCCCGTTCCCAGAGGCAGAGGAAGCCTTCCGGTCTATGGGGTTCGGCACCGGTGTGGCCGTGATGATTGACCGCAAGGGCGACGAAGCCCTGCTGCGCCAGGCGATGGGCCAGCCATTCGAGACCGGCGGCAACTCCCCCGGTGCCATGAGAGAGCAGCACGAGGGGATGGGGCCTCGCTGCCGGTTTAAGAGCCGCGTCACGCGCAACAGGCTTCAGCCAAAACCAAGATGCGTCAGATACGGGCGTCTCGATTGCGCCGTCATCCGCAGGATACCAGGCCGCCCAGGAAAGAGGCCGGGGGCCGCTACCGTCCCAATTCGTCCTGTTCGCATCAAGGCAGAGGCCCTTTGCTAAGCCCACCGGCATCTCATTGCTCCAATTCGCCAGCTATCCCGTCGCGTCCTACTTTCGCAAGAAGATGGACCAAAGGCCATCCAGCGAGGCGAGGCGGTGCTTAGCTTCGTTTCGAAAACAGCGATGCGAGACTTGGACGTGGAGAGGGCGGGTTTTTCAGGCGCGGCACGACCACGAGGCGTTTGACCTCGCCGCGCTTGAAGGCGGCAAGGAAGCGGCGGTAGTCCTTGAACGAAACGCATCCATTGGAATCGCCACGCTTGCCGAGCATGTAGGTGTGGGCGAGCAGGCCGACGCGACCGTGGATCTTCTGCGGGCCGCCGACGGGATGGAGGCGGATCGCCTCGACGCCGTGGAACAGCGCTTCGCGCATGGCGAGGTCATAGGTGTGCGGCGGGGTTGGGCCGCGCATTTTCTTGTCGGCGTAGCGCGGCTTGTCGCGCATGCCGCCGAGGCCGGAATGGGCTTCGAGCTTTTCGCCGTTCGGCAGATAGACGATGCTGGCCTCGATATCGTAGATCGCCACCCCATTGCGGGCGCTCGGCATCAAGGCCGGCTTGGCGAATGCCGGCATCTCCTCGTCGTCATCTTCCGTTCGCGCATAGGCAAGAGCCGGTCCGGCTTCGGGCGCGTCGATCTTCGGCTTGCCGGGGCGTGCCATCGGAAGCGGAATATCGGTGCCAGGCGCCAGAACGAGGCCGAAAGGCTCGTCGGACGTAGCCGTTTCGGCAGAGGCGGTTTCGACAGGAGCAACGGCCGGTATGGGCCGGGCGGAAGGAAGCGTTGCCGCAAGCGCGAGGCTTGACGCCGGTTCAACCGGCTTGGCGGAGGCGGTCCGGATCGAATAATCAGCTGCCGGAAGGGTCGCATGCGCGGTAACCGCCACAACAGGTGCGGCGCTTGCAAGCACCAGCGCCTGCTGCTTCAGCGCTGCGGCCATCGCCGCGCTGTTGTTGCGCATGGCAAGCAGTGACAGGCCGCGGCGCTGCAAGAGGGCGACCATATCCTTCGAGGATTTCGGCGAGAGTTCGGCAACCATGCGGTCCGAAACCGTCGTCTTGCCCGGAAGGCGCGAGAACTTGCCGACGCGGATCAGCGGGTGCGCAGGCGTGCCAACATGTGCAACCGGCTTTCGGACGATCGCGACATCGGCGATCGTCGCAGCTGCGGGTTGCGGCAAGGCGGAGGTGTGCATAGCCGCGACAGAGGCAATCGTCCAGGCCGACAAAGTGACCGCGATACCAATTGCAGCAATTCCGGATATCAGCCGGAGGGGTTTGGCTGAGCGAAAAAAAGCCCAGCCGAAAGGGTTGACGCTTTCATGCGCCTCAACAGCAAACGCCATACTACTCGGTTTCCCAACGCGTCACATTACCGGCGGCTTACGCGGAACGCCCTCGCCGGAGCCGGTAATGAAGCAAGAGGGCCAAAATGAGGCCCGATGCGACTTGCCGACTACCGAGAAGCATGACGCACTATGGTAACTAATTCCTTTACGGGATTATCTGGCTGGCCGAAATGGCCCGGTTTGCCGGTTTTCGCGATGCGGGAACAATGAAGCTGGCGCCGTCGCCAGCGAGCCTCATCGCCTTTGAATGAACGCGTTTGCCTTGCAAGGCGTGCCTTTATGTCCGCTCCATGACGTAGCTGCCCGGTGCTTCCTCGATAGCGTTGAGCGCCGTGCCGCCGGGTTTGCGCGCGGGCACGCGTTCAGCGTCCTTGGCTTCGATCCAAGCGTGCCAGTGCGGCCACCAGGAGCCGGGGTTTTCCTCGGCTTTGGCAAGCCAGGTATCGTAATCGCCCCTGGTTGGGCCGCCGGTCCAGAACTGGTATTTCTTCTTGTCGGGCGGGTTGACGACGCCGGCGATATGGCCGGAGCCGGCCAGCACGAAATCGACTTTTCCGCCGAAGAACTGGCTGCCGAGGAAGACCGAATTCGCAGGAGCGATATGGTCTTCGCGTGTCGCCAGATTGTAGACCGGGATCTTCACGTCTTTCAGCGATACGGTCTTGCCGCCAAGCATCATTTCGCCGGCGGTGAGCGCGTTCCTGAGATAGCAGTTACGCAGGTAGAAGGCGTGGTTGGCGGCCGCCATGCGGGTGGAATCGGCATTCCAGAAGAGTAGGTCGAAGGGCATCGGCATTTCGCCCTTCAGGTAGTTGTTGACGAAATAGGGCCAGATCAGCTCGGAAGCACGCAGCATGTTGAAGGCGGTTGCCATCTTCGAGCCGTCGAGATAGCCGGTCGCCTGCATATGCTCCTCGAGTGCTTGCAGCTGCTCCTCGTCGACGAAAACCTTGAGGTCGCCAGCATGGGTGAAGTCGACCTGGGTGGTGAACAGCGTCGCCGTCTTGATGCGCTTGTTCTTCTCCTTGGCGTGCAGCGCCAGTGTTGCCGCAAGAAGCGTGCCGCCGACGCAATAGCCGACGCTATTCACATCCTTTTCATCGGTGGCTTTCTCGATCGTTTCCAGCGCGAAATCGATGCCCTCGCGGGCATAGGCCGTCCAATCCTTTCCGGCATGGCGGGCATCAGGGTTCACCCATGAGATGACGAAGACGGTATGGCCCTGGTCGACGCACCATTTAATGAAGGATTTCTGCGGGTTGAGGTCAAGAATATAGAATTTGTTGATCCACGGCGGGCAGATGAGGAGAGGGCGTTTCAGCACCGTATCGGTGGACGACTCGTACTGGATGATCTGGCAGATGTCGTTCTGCGCGATCACCTTGCCGGGGGTGAGCGCCATGTCCCGGCCGACGGCGAATTTAGTCATGTCGGTTTGGCGCAATTTCAGGTCGCCGCCGCCGGCCGCGATGTCCTCTGCCAGCATCTTCATGCCGCGCACCAGGTTCTCGCCGCTGGTTGCGATCGTTTCGCGGTAGAGCTGCGGGTTGGTGGCGACAAAATTGCTCGGCGAAAGGGCAGCAGTGATCTGCTTCACGTAGAAGCTCGCCTTATGCCTCGTATGCTCGTCGAGCCCCTCGGTCTGGGCGACGATTTTCTCTGCCCAGTCGGCGGTGATGAAATAGACCTGACGCAGGAAATCGAAGAAGGGGTTTTTCTGCCAGTCGGCGTCGGAAAAGCGCTTGTCCTTGCGCTCCGGCTCGGGTTCGCCGGCCTCGCCCTGCAACCGTTGCATCGAGCGCATCCAGACGGCGAAATAGCTGCTCATCAGCTGTGTTTGCGCCTCGAAAGTCCGGCGCGGATCGGACATCCAGTATTCAGTGACCTTGGAGAGCGTCTTGACCATGTCGGTCATCGGCGCGGCGAGCCGGTCGTTGATTTCCCCGCTCTTGCGCGGCGCAAGCCAGACGGAGGCCGCCTTCCCGAGGTTTTCCAGGGCGCGGGCAATGTTCACCGCCATCGCCTCCGGATCCTTCAACACGTAAGGATCGAGATTCGGTTCGAAACCCGGGGATTTCGTCTTCCCGCCATTTTCCTGCTTGCTGTCGGTCACGCGTCTCCTCCGGCGGCAGCAATCCTCTTGCAAATCTTGTTGTACATCGTCCCGGATCGAGAAAACAAGTTCAACGCAAGCGCACTCGTGCTATTGCTTTGTTGCTGCGACAAATTTAACAGTCGCTGAGGCTTCAGGATTTGGAAGATCTGGCATGACGACGAACGGCATCTTAGGCATCGCACTCGCAACCCGCATGGCACTCGCTGCCGCGGCCGCAGCGATGACGCTTGCTGGATGCGCCTACACGCCGGAGCAGAAGGCGGCCGCTGCGGCGCGGCGCGCGCCTCCGACCGCTGTCGTCATGACGCCCACCAAGGGCGAGGAGCCGGCACAAAGCAGCCTTGCCCATTATCCGGATGGCTATCCGAGCTTCGGCGCGCCGCTGACGGCAGCAAATGCCCAAATGAGCAACGAGGAAGCCGCAAGCTTGGGACAGAAGCTTTCGGGACTCCGCGTCCAGCGCAAGGCAGGCACGATTTCGGAAGCCGAATATCAGCGGCGCGTGGCCGAATATCGCAAGCTTGCCGCCGAGCACGGCACAGAAGCGCTCTCTGCAATCGGCAATTAAGCCTTGCCTTTCAGGCGATTTGGACGCAAAGCCTTCCGCAGCTGGCGGGAGACGCAATTTTCCCGATAATCCGCGTCTGTCGTGGCCTTTCGTCAAAGAATCGCCGCGGGACGAAAGTCTGATGAATACGGCGTTTGCGATTGTGAAGTTCGTGTCGCAGGCAGCCGGGAACAAGCGAGCTTCGAGCGCGGTCATGGTGGCCGCATTTCCATGGGGAAAGAGATGGAAGAATTTCACAAAGTCCGGCGTTTGCCGCCTTACGTTTTCGAACAGGTCAACCGTTTGAAAGCGAGCGCGCGAGCGGGCGGCGCCGATATCATCGATCTCGGCATGGGAAATCCGGATCTCCCCACTCCAAAGGCGATCGTCGACAAACTGTGCGAGGTCGTCCAGGATCCGCGCACGCATCGCTATTCCTCCTCCAAGGGCATTCCCGGCCTTCGCCGGGCACAGGCCGCCTATTACGCCCGCCGTTTCGGCGTGAAGCTCAATCCCGATACGCAGGTCGTCGCGACCCTCGGCTCGAAGGAAGGCTTTGCCAACATGGCGCAGGCGATCACAGCGCCGGGCGACGTCGTTCTCTGCCCGAACCCGACCTATCCGATCCACGCCTTCGGCTTCTTGATGGCGGGAGGTGTGATCCGTTCGATCCCGGTCGAGCCGGACGAGAACTTCTTCCAGCCGTTGGAGCGGGCCGTGCGCCACTCGATCCCGAAGCCCTTGGCGCTGGTCCTCAACTATCCGTCCAACCCGACGGCGCTTGTCGCGACGCTCGATTTCTACAAGGATGTCGTTGCCTTCGCGAAGAAGCACGACATCATCGTGCTGTCGGACCTCGCCTATTCGGAAATCTACTTCGATGGCGAGCCGCCGCCGTCCGTCCTGCAGGTTCCTGGCGCCATCGATGTCACCGTCGAGTTCACCTCGATGTCGAAGACCTTCTCGATGCCCGGCTGGCGCATGGGTTTTGCGGTTGGCAACGAGCGGCTGATCGCGGCCCTGACGCGCGTCAAGTCCTACCTCGACTACGGCGCCTTCACGCCGATCCAGGTAGCGGCGACGCATGCGCTGAATGGTGACGGTTCCGACATCGCGGAAGTCCGCAACGTCTACAAGCGCCGCCGCGACGTGATGGTCGAGAGCTTCGGCAAGGCCGGTTTCGACGTGCCCCCGCCGGCAGCCACGATGTTTGCGTGGGCGAAGATCCCGGAAAAGTTCCGTCATCTCGGTTCGCTGGAATTCTCCAAGCTGCTCGTCGAAAAGGCCGATGTCGCGGTCGCACCGGGCGTCGGCTTCGGCGAGCAGGGCGATGATTACGTGCGTCTGGCGCTCGTGGAGAACGAGCATCGCATCCGCCAGGCCGCCCGCAACATCAAGAAGTTCCTGTCGACGGCCGACGAGACGATGCACAACGTCATCTCGCTCAACGCGCACCGTTGATATCTTCACACCTCAACGGCAGCCGCTTTTTGGCGGCTGCCTCTCATAAAACACGCAGGATCGTTCCATGACAGACGCCCTCAAAATCGGCATTGCGGGCCTTGGCACCGTTGGTGCTTCGCTCGTCCGTATCATTCAGAGCCGCAGCAACGAGCTTGCTGCCACATGCGGGCGGCCGATCCTGATTACGGGCGTTTCGGCTCGCGACAAGACCAAGGACCGCGGCCTTCATCTTGCCGGCGTCGAGTGGTTCGACCGGCCGGAAGACCTGGCTGAAAAAGGAGACATCGACGTTTTCGTCGAACTCATCGGCGGCGCCAACGGCCCGGCCAACGGTTCGGTGCGCGCCGCTCTCGAACGTGGTATCCATGTGGTGACGGCCAACAAGGCGCTGCTTGCCTATCACGGCGTCGAACTGGCGATGATCGCGGAAGAAAAGGGCACGCTGCTGAATTTCGAAGCGGCCGTGGCCGGCGGTATTCCCGTCATCAAGGCGCTGCGTGAATCGCTGACAGGCAACACGATTTCGCGCATCTACGGCATCATGAACGGAACCTGCAACTACATCCTGACCAAGATGGAGAAGGAGGGCCTCTCCTTTGCAGATTGCCTGAAGGAAGCACAGCGTCTCGGCTACGCTGAAGCCGATCCGGCCTTCGACATCGAGGGCAATGATACGGCGCACAAGCTCTCGATCCTGACGACGCTTGCCTTCGGCAATCAGATCGCTGCTGACGACATCTACCTCGAAGGCATAACGAATATTTCGATCGAGGATATCCATGCGGCGGCCGAGCTCGGCTACCGCATCAAGCTGCTCGGCGTCGCACAGCGCACCGAGACCGGCATCGAACAGCG
The DNA here is from genome assembly GCF_000816845.1 of Rhizobium gallicum bv. gallicum R602sp. Lineage (NCBI taxonomy): Bacteria > Pseudomonadati > Pseudomonadota > Alphaproteobacteria > Hyphomicrobiales > Rhizobiaceae > Rhizobium > Rhizobium gallicum. The sequence continues at coordinate 1,740,508 of NZ_CP006877.1, forward strand.
CGTGCACCCGACCATGGTGCCTGTCGATTCGGTCATCGCCCAGGTGGACGGCGTCACCAATGCTGTGGCGATCGAGTCCGATATTCTCGGCGAACTGCTGATGGTTGGCCCGGGTGCCGGCGGCAATGCGACTGCATCCTCGGTGCTTGGCGATATTGCCGACATCGCCAAGAGCCAGCCTGGCGCGCAGCGCGTACCGGTTCTCGGCCATCCGGCAAAGGCGTTGGAGCCCTATCGCAAGGCCCGCATGAAGAGCCATGAAGGCGGCTATTTCATCCGCCTGACGGTGCTTGACCGCACCGGCGTTTTTGCAAGCGTCGCGACGCGCATGGCGGAAAACCACATTTCACTGGAATCCATTGTGCAGCGGTCGCAGCAGCACCTGGCGCCGTCGCACCACCAGACGATCATCCTCGTCACCCATGCGACGATGGAGGATTCCGTGCGCAAGGCCGTTACTGCTATCAAGGGCGAGGGCTACCTCGTCGGCGAACCGCAGGTGATCCGCATCGAGCGTCCCAAAGAAGATTGACAACCCGTCTTCCTTAAAAGAACTGGTGAGCGAGGCGGCCGGGGCAGTCTCGTCCACAGCTAACATGCGCCTTGGCGTCCAAAATCGTTGTGTGCTCCACCAAAGCCACATAAATCTGCCCACAGCGCTCCGGTCCCGGGGCGGTGACAAGCGATGGGCGATCAGAGGGGCGTTGTGGATATTGCCGCCGATCCGGTACAGCGGGCATTCCTGGGGGTGGAGAAATCCGTCCTCGATAACCGCTGGGTGTCGCGTCTGGATCAGGCGGGACAGAACCGCGCGCTTGCCATAGCCCAGGTGCACGGCCTGCCGGATTTGATTGCCCGCGTGCTTGCCGGGCGTGGGGTCGGGGTCGACGAGGCCCTGGAATTTCTCGATCCGACGATCCGCAGTTTAATGCCTGATCCCTATACGCTGACGGATTGCGAGAAGGCGGCCAGACGCCTGGTCGGGGCGATCCGGCGCGGCGAGAACGTTGCGATCTTCGGCGACTATGACGTCGATGGCGCGGCTTCCTCGGCGCTGATGTATCGTTTCCTCACGCATTTTGGCGTGAAGGCCAATATCTATATTCCCGATCGCATCTTCGAAGGCTACGGGCCCAATCCGGCGGCGATCAATCAGCTGATCGACAACGGCGCGCAGCTGATCGTGACGGTCGATTGTGGCTCGACCAGCCACGAAGCTCTGGGGGCTGCCGAAAAGCGGAATATCGACGTCGTCGTCGTCGATCACCACCAGGTGACACATGATCTGCCGCACTGCCATGCTCTGGTGAACCCGAACCGCGAGGACGATCTTTCGGGGCAGGGGCATCTCTGCGCTGCGGGTGTCGTCTTCCTGGTGCTAGTCGCGGCGCTGAGGCTGCTTCGCGAGGCGGGCGACAAGCGAATTCCAAAGGTCGACTTGCTGCAATGGCTGGACATCGTGGCGCTGGCGACGGTCTGCGATGTCGTGCCGCTCAAGGGGCTGAACCGGGCCTATGTCGTCAAGGGCCTGGTCGCCGCGCGCCACCAGAGCAATGCCGGGCTCACGGCACTTTTTCGCAAGGCAGGCCTTTCCGGGCCGGTGACGCCCTATCATTTCGGCTTCCTCATCGGTCCGCGTATCAATGCTGGCGGCCGCATCGGCGACGCGGCACTTGGCAGCAGGCTTCTGACGCTTGACGATACCGGCGAGGCGGAGGTCATCGCCCAGCGGCTGGACGAGCTCAACCGCGAGCGCCAGGCGATGGAAGCGGCGATGCTGCAGGAGGCCGAGGCGGAGGCGCTTGCCGAGTATGGAGACGGCGAGGGCGCTTCGGTGATCGTCACCGCACGGGACAAGTGGCATCCGGGCATCGTCGGCCTGCTGGCTGCGCGGCTGAAGGAGAAATTCAAGCGTCCGGCCTTCGCCATCGCCTTCGACCCGTCGGGCCGCGGAACGGGCTCCGGCCGCTCGATCAACGGTTTCGACATGGGAAGGATGGTGCGCGCGGCGGTCGACGAAGGCCTGCTCCTGAAGGGGGGCGGTCACGCGATGGCTGCGGGCTTGACCGTCGAGCGCGAAAAGCTCGGAGCCTTGCGCAACTTCTTCACAGAACGTGCCGGAAAAACCGTGGCGGCATTGGTCGCCAACGAAACGCTGAAGATCGACGGTGCGATCGGCGCCAGCGGCGCCACGATCGAATTGATCGACCGGCTGGAAACGGCCGGGCCCTACGGCTCGGGGCATTCGCAGCCGATCTTCGCAGTGCCCGCGCATCGCCTGCGCGACGCGCGGTTGGTCGGCGATAGACATGTGAAGGTAACGCTTGAGGCGATGGACGGCTCGCGCCTCGACGGCATCGCTTTTCGGGCCGCGGACACCTCGCTTGGCAACCTCCTGCTCAATTCCCGCGGGGCGAACCTGCATGTCGCGGGAATGCTGGGCGCCGAGCATTATCAGGGTGCGCGACGCATCCAGCTGCGTGTCTGCGACGCGGCGCCGGCGCGGTAGTTACCGAGCAAGTCACCAGTCGGAGGAGAGCTTCGTCAGATATTGACCGTAGGCGCTCTTGCCGAGCCTTTCGGCGAGCTTGGCGAGGTCATCCTGCGAGATGTATCCCATCCGCCAGGCGACTTCCTCGGGACAGGCGATCTTGAAGCCCTGGCGTTTCTCCAGCGTGCTGACGAAACCTGCGGCGTCGAGCAGGCTGTCCGGTGTGCCGGTGTCAAGCCAGGCGTAGCCTCGGCCCATCAGTTCCACGAAGAGCTGTCCGCGCTCGAGATAGGTGCGGTTGACATCGGTGATCTCCAATTCACCGCGCGGTGACGGCTTCAGATTGGCGGCGATATCGACCACCTGCTGGTCGTAGAAATAGAGGCCGGTCACCGCCCAGTTCGATTTCGGCTCATTGGGCTTTTCCTCGATCGACAGCGCATTCATGTTCGCATCGAAGCCCACGACGCCGTAGCGTTGCGGATCGGTGACGTGATAGGCGAAGACCGTCGCGCCTTGAAGGCGGCGCGTGCCGGATTTCATGATTTCCGGGAGGCCGTGGCCATAGAAGATGTTGTCGCCGAGGACGAGTGCCGAGGTGTCGCCATGCACGAAGTCGGCGCCGATAATGAAGGCCTGGGCAAGCCCGTCCGGGCTTGGCTGCACGGCATAGGTCAGCGAGATGCCCCATTGCGATCCGTCGCCGAGAAGGCGCTTGAAGGCTTCGACGTCATGCGGCGTGGTGATGATCATGAGGTCCCGGATGCCGGCGAGCATCAGCGTCGTCAGCGGATAGTAGATCATCGGCTTGTCGTAGACCGGCATCAGCTGTTTCGAGACGGCCTGGGTGATCGGGTGCAAACGAGTTCCGGTACCCCCCGCCAGAATAATCCCCTTCATCAATATCTCCCTAAAAGCCTCTGTTTAAAATGACTTGCATGACAATCCTCAGGGATTGCTTCCAGTCCGGTAGGCGGATTCCGTATATGCTGGCGAGCTTGTCGGCGCTGAGGCGCGAATTGGCGGGACGCTTCGCCGGGGTCGGATAGTCGGCCGTCGTGATGCGTTCGACGCGAATGCTCTTGCCGCCAGATTTGTGAAGTTCGGCGAATATCTCCTCGGCGAAATCCGCCCAGCTCGCTTCGCCGCTGCCGGTCAAGTGAAAGGTGCCGCGGAGCGACGGAGCCGGGTCGGTGACGAGACGGGATGCGATCGCAAGGATCGCCTCGGCGATGTCGAGCGCTGACGTCGGGCATCCGGTCTGGTCGGCGACGACGCTGAGATGATCGCGCGTCTCGCAAAGCCGCAGCATCGTTTTCAGGAAATTGGCACCGAAGGGCGAATAGACCCAGGCGGTACGCAGGATCACGTGATTTGGGTTTGCCGCCGCCACGGCCCGTTCACCCGCAAGCTTCGACTGCCCGTAGACGGAGATCGGCCCGGTCAAATCCTCTTCAGTGTAGGCTGACGGCTTGTCGCCACTGAAGACATAGTCGGTCGAAATGTGGATGACGGGCACACCGATCCGCGCGGCAGCTTCGGCAACCGCCGCAGCACCTGCCGCGTTGACGGCAAAAGCGAGGTCGGGCTCGCTCTCGGCCCTGTCGACCGCCGTATAGGCGGCAGCCGAGACGATGAGATCGGGATGAACGCGCGAAAAGGCGGCCGCAACGCTGGCGGGGTCGGCAAGGTCCATTTCCGGACGCCCGACTGCGATGATTTCGACGCCCTTCTCGGCGCCACGTCTCATCAGCGACTGGACGGCCTGGCCCTGTTTGCCGGTGACGGCAATGCGCATCGCTATCGCCCCTTGAATACGCCGAGGCGTTCGCCGGAATAGACGTTCTCGCGCAGCGGTCGCCACCACCATTCATTTTCGAGATACCAGTGTACGGTCTTCTCGATGCCGGTTTCGAAGGTCTCCTCAGCCTTCCAGCCGAGTTCGCCTTCGAGCTTGGAGGCATCGATCGCGTAGCGTGCGTCGTGTCCTGGACGGTCGGTGACGTTTGTGATCAGCTGCGCATGCGGGCCATTGTCCTTGTAGACGCCGTCGAGGATGGCGCAGATGCGCTGAACGACATCGATGTTCCGGCGCTCATTGCGGCCGCCGACATTGTATTTTTCACCCGCGCGACCTCGGGAGGCGATGGTGTAGAGCGCGCGGGCGTGGTCTTCGACGTAGAGCCAGTCGCGGACATTGGCGCCGTTGCCGTAGACCGGCAGTGGCTTGCCTTCCAGCGCATTCAGGATCATCAGCGGAATGAGCTTTTCCGGGAAGTGGTAGGGACCGTAGTTGTTGGAGCAGTTGGAGACGACGACCGGCAGGCCGTAGGTGCGGTGCCAGGCGATCGCCAGATGGTCGCTTGCCGCCTTGGAGGCCGAGTAGGGCGAGGACGGATCATAGGGTGTCGCCTCCTCGAAAAGGCCCTCGTCGCCGAGCGAGCCGTAGACTTCGTCCGTCGAGACGTGCAGGAAGCGGAAGGCACTCTTTCCACGGGCGTCAAGGCCCTCCCAATAATGCCGCGCGGTATCCAGCAGGCTGAACGTCCCGACGATGTTGGTCTGGATGAAATCGGCAGCGCCCGAGATCGAGCGGTCGACATGGCTTTCGGCGGCGAGATGCATGACGATGTCCGGGCGGAAGGAGGCGAATGCTTCCTGGATCTTGGCGCGGTCGCAGATGTCGGCGCGCAGGAACTGATAATTCGGCGCCGATTCGACGGATGTCAGTGATGCCAGATTGCCGGCATAGGTCAGCTTGTCGACATTCAGCACCTCGGCGCCGATATCGCCGACGAGATGGCGCACCAGTGCCGATCCGATGAAGCCCGCTCCGCCCGTGACCAGTATGCGCATCGTCGATCAATCCTTGGTTTGTTTTGCTGAATAAGGAAAGTTAGGCAAGTCGGCGAGCCTCGGCAGCGTCCTGTCCTTGTCGGACAGCACCATGGCTTTCTCGTCGACCGGCCAGCGGATGCCGATCGCCGGGTCGTTCCACGCAATGCCGCGATCATGCTGTGGGTTGTAGGGAGCGGTCACCTTGTAGTTGATGACGCTGTTGGGCACGAGCGTGGCAAATCCATGCGCGAAGCCGGGCGGCACCCAGAGCTGCGTGCCGTTTTCCGGCGAGAGCTCCTGAGAGAGCCAGTTGCCGAAGCTCGGTGAGCCGGTGCGGATATCGACGACGACGTCCATGATCCGGCCGGCAATGCAGCGCACCAGCTTGCCCTGTGCGAAGGGCGGTATCTGGAAATGCAGGCCCCTGACGGTGCCGGGCTCAGCCGAAAGCGATTCATTGTCCTGGATGAAGGTGACGTCGGCGACATTTTCTCTGAACCAGGCATCCTTGAACACCTCGGAAAAGTAGCCGCGGTGATCGCCGAAGCGTGGCGGCGTGATCGCGACGATGCCCTCGATGGCCTTGGTCTCAATACGCATGACGCACCTTTTTTGCGGTTTTCATCGAGCGTTGGCCTCCATGACGCTCATCAGCATGTCCGCCTGCGAGCGGCTTTGCATGGCCGCAAAACCCTTTGCGGCAATGGTATCGCGCTCATTGGCATCTGCGATCAGCTTGTGGCAGCGATCGATCATGCTTTCGTAGGGCTCGATCGCCAGACCGCCGATGAACGGCTGGAGGTCCGGATCGCGGATGTCGCCTTCGGTCAGCACGCAGACGCAGTTGGCGAGCAGATAGGAAATGCGCACGATCTCGAAGACGCCGCTCGCATAATGATGGATGTTGATGACGATCTTGGCGCGGGCAATGGCCGCATCGCGTTCCGGACCATAGATGTTGAAGAGATGTGCGACCTTCAGCCCGCCCTGTTCCAAACTCTTCAGGATATGGTGGCGGCGCTCGTTCATCGAGCCGTAAAAGAGCACGTCGATGTCCTTGACGGGGGCGCGCTTTATCTGGCTGAGACAGCGGCTGTAACCGATTTCGAGCACGCCAGCGTGTTCGATGCCCTTGGCGGCGAGGTTTTGCCGGTTGCGCGGGCTGTAGTCGAGAACGGGCAGCGACTTCAGGATCGAGGTGTAGCGCGAATTGATCCAGATGCTTTCTTCGGAGACCTGCTCGAGATTGATGACGACGCTGTCCTTCGGTAGGTGTCCAACGATTTCGGCAGAAAGAAGATTGCCCCCGTAGATAATCGGCGCACGACCCGCGAAAGCATTCATGTCGCGGACGATCGGTGCGGAGCCACCGAGTTCCTCGAAGGCACCCTGCAGGCCGAGCGCGACCTCGTCGAAGGCATGGCTATGATTGTAATTGGCGGGTGTCACGATCCAGATGCAATGACGGTCCTTGTGCGCCTGCCATCCGCCGGCAAAGGGCTGTATGGCGTTGCGCAGTGGCTGCTCGATCTTCGGTGCGGCAGGCGCCACGGGCATTTCGGCATGTCCCGTTTGCTGCTTCGCCGGGGCGGTGCCAGAAGGCTGCGGAGCATCGGCGCGCATCAGTTCGCGCCCACCTATGAACTGGCCGCGCGGCATCCAGGCCGGCGGGTCGTCGGCGCCCCAGATGAGATGCGGCTGCTTGATCAGCGGCTGGCGGCCCTCCTGCCAGGAAGTCAGGAGAGCTTGGTCGCGGCTTTGCAGAAAGGCTTCCTTTGCGGCGAAGAGGCTATGCAGCATGCGGCCGAGGCGGACGCCGAACTTCCACTCGAATTCGGCGACTGTCGGTACGAAGGCGGTGATCTTCAATCCGGAGGCGGCAGCCTCCTGGACATAAAGCCCGAGCAGACGCTCGATCACGAAGGGACGCATATTCGCATTGGCATCGCGTGAATAGTGGGCCGCACCTGCATAGGCGGTGCCCGCCGCCGTGCCGAGACGCGCTTCGTTTTCCAGCGATCCGAGAATGCGTTCGCAAAAGGCGAAATACCCGGACCAGAATTTCCGGTTGCCGCAGAAATAGTTGCAGAACATGAAGGCCGTCTTGTCCTGCGGCGTCGCGATTGGATGACCGAGCTTCTGGATATGCAGGAAGATCGGCTCCATGCCGGGATGACCGCCGAGCAGAGAATGTTCCCAGACATTGCTGTAGATTGCCGCATGGCCGATCAGCGGATTGTAAAGATAGGCATCTGCACCTTCCGCCCTGGCCCTTTCCGCCTCGGTGACGAAGGAGGGGAAGCTGGTGACGGACTTCATCTCGAATTTGCTGGAAAGAAGCCCCCAGAAAACGTCATCGCCAAGGCCGATCGCCTCGTGATGGTGATGTAGGATGCGGAAGAGCTCGTATTCGCGGGTCGAAGCCTGCGTATTGAATGAGATGTCGAGCGGCACTGCGGCTTTGTCAAGCTGGCCGCGCTGCGAAGGATCGAGATAAGGCTGATAGATAATGACAGATCCGGTGCTGGCAGCTTTTTCCGTGAGAAACGCCAGATCAGGAAGGCCGGCCGGCAGAGCGGAAATGGGCTGATTGATCGTCAAGGCATCGTCCTTCGCGCATGGCTGCCGTCTCCGTGATTCACGAAACGGCATTCGGGCTTGTTTGGGTGCCGACTATTGGACGTGAAGCTTGCGCCACACTGTTCGCGAGGACTTTTGCTGGTCAGCCTGGGAACAGGTTGAAGCATGATGTTGGACCAAGCCCACTTTGCGCGATATGCCCAACCTCTGGACGGCGGTCATGAAAAACGAGAAGATCTTTGTAACGAGGCCCAGTCTGCCGCCGCTCGAGGAATTCATTCCATCGCTGGAAGCGATCTGGAACAACCGCATCCTGACCAATGGCGGACCATTTCATCAGCAATTGGAGCAGGAACTCTGCAGCCATCTTGGTGTGAAGCATATCAGTCTGTTCTCCAACGCCACCGTTGCGTTGCTGACTGCGCTTCAGGCACTCCGCATCACAGGCGAGGTCATCACAACGCCCTATTCCTTCGTAGCCACCTCGCATTCGCTTCTCTGGAACGGCGTGAAACCCGTCTTCGTCGATATCGATCCGGTGACGCTCAATCTCGATCCGGCAAAGATCGAGGCGGCGATTACGCAGCAGACGACGGCGATCATGCCGGTGCATTGCTACGGCCACCCTTGCGACGTCGACGCGATCCAGAAGATCGCCGATCTCTACAATCTCAAGGTCATCTATGACGCCGCCCATGCCTTCGGCGTGGAAGACGAGCGGGGAAGCGTTCTCAACCACGGCGACCTTTCCGTCCTGAGCTTCCATGCGACGAAGGTCTTCAACACATTCGAAGGCGGGGCGATCGTCTGCCCGGACGCGAAGACGAAGACCCGGATCGACCAGCTGAAGAACTTCGGTTACGTCGATGAAGTGACCGTGGTGGCGCCGGGCACAAACGGCAAGATGAGCGAATTCAACGCCGCGCTCGGCCTGCTGCAACTGAAGTACATCAAACTCGCGCTTGAACGCCGCGAGTTGATCGACCGCGCCTATCGCGAGCGGCTTTGCGGCGTTGCAGGCATCGAATGCCTGGATCGTTCCGGCGAGACCGTCTCCAACTTCTCCTATTTCCCGATCCTCGTACGCCCTGGCTATTCCATCTCGCGCGACGGACTATATGAGCGGCTGAAGGAGAACGGCATTCACCCGCGCCGTTACTTCTATCCGCTGATTTCGAGCTTCTCGATGTATCGCAGTCTGCCGTCCGCGCAGCCATCGAATCTGCCGGTCGCAACCGAAGCCGCCCAGCAGGTGCTTTGCCTTCCCATTTATCCGGACATGGAGATCGAGATCGTCGATAAGGTTTGCGCGCTGATCGAATCGGCCTGAGAACACTTCCGACTGTTGTCTGGCGGCTGCAGATCGAAAGACCTGCGGCGCGAGATCGCGCGCAATAGCCGGCCAGCGACCTCCTTTGTTTTCAGGCGTCATGAGCAAGCGCTGCCTCAGCGATTGGCGCCACGATGGCAATTCATTGGCGGCTGGTCATGCCGAGGCGGCGTGACCATCGATCACGCCGCTTCCGGCTGCTTTCATAGGGCGCTTGGCTAGAGCGCCATTTGCGGAGCCCGGATTTCGACCCGTTCCGCAACCGAGCGACGTACGCCTTGCGGCTCAATCTCGACCCAGCGGTTTTCAAGTCGGGAGCATTCGATTGCTTCCAGCAGCCGCAGTCCTTCCTCCGCCTCTTCGAGTCCGAGCACGTAGGGGTGGGACAGGCGGGTGGTCTTTGCCTTGCATTGCAACAGGGCATCGGCAAGGTCGGCATAGTAATTCGCGAAGGCTTCTATGAAACCTGACGGATGGCCTGCCTTGAAGCGCTCATAGCGCGCATCATTGGCGATCATGATCTCCGGGCTGGCGCGATCGAGGATCTGCTTGCGGCCGTTGCGGTCGTAGAAATAGGCGACCTCGGGGACTTCCTGGTGCCATTCGATCGATGCCTTGGAGCCGTAGAGCCGCACACGCAGGCCGTTGCGTTGCCCGAGCGCGGTCTTGCCGTACCACATGCTGCAGTGTAGGCCGCCGGCACAGCGCACGAGCGCGTGGACATTGTCGAGCACCTGCGGAAAGTTGCCGAAACTCTGGCTGGTTGCGCAGACTTCTTCCGGCTTCCGCTGCGTCAGGAAATATAGAAGTGAATGCACATGAACGCCGAGATCGAGCGAGACCGTTGGCACGACACCGTCGTGCAAGCGCCAATCCTGCGGTGTCATCGGCGTCCCGTCGCGGCGGAAACGAAGGAAGGTCTCCTGCGGCATCTCGATATGGATCTGCTGCAGCTCGCCGAAAATGCCGTGCTCGACCATGCTGCGGATTTCGCGAAGCATGGGATATCCCGTGTAGTTGTAGGTAACGGCCAGAAATGCTCCGTTCTCGCGGGCTCCGCCGATCATACGGGCTTCGGCGCTCGAACCGGCAAGCGCCTTCTCGCAGATCACCGAGACGCCCGCCTTGAGCGCTGCGACGACCTGCTTCGTATGCTGCTGCGTGGGCGTGAGCACGACAAGGGCGTCGATATTGCCGGCCTCCTTGGCAAGCAGGGTATCGAAGTCGGCATGGCAATGCTCCGGCAGGATGCGATACTGCCGCGCCGTCTCGCGATTGATGTCGTCGTGGCGGCTGAAGCAACCGGCGACGAGGTCGAATTTCTGATCAAGCTCGATTGCATCGCGATGGGCGCGACCTATGGCAGAATTGACGGCGCCGCCTAGAAAAGCGAGGCGCAGCTTCTCCGGTACTCCCTGTCTTGAGCGGATCATGCGAGATCTCCTTGCATCGTTTGAAGCGAAATGAATGTCTTGAAGTCCGGCGTTACCTTCAGCATTTCGTCGCGCGTCTCGAAGCGCGCGTAGAGGATGGCGAGCTTGTCGAATGGCGCCGAGTTCATCGGCTTGCCGGTGGTCTTGAGCTGCGCGATGCGGACATCGGACGACGGAATGGAGTGCGAGAAGGAAAACGGCGTCGACGGCGTATCGGAGGTGATGGTGTGGCGCCCGAAGAACAGCGGCGGCTCGAAGCGCGGCGTGACCGAGAACGCCTCGCCGAGCAACAGCGTTATGACGAGGTCGGCATAATCGATGCCGAGAGACTGGTCGACGAGCGAGCCATAAAGATCGCCGGGGCAGCGCCGCATGCATTCGATGATCCAGACATCGTCGCCATTCGACAAAAACTGCGTATGGATCAGGCCGTCCTGCAGTCTTAGCAGCTTGACGACGCGCGCCATGATGGCTCGCGTCTTCAAGCGAACGGTTTCGAAAAGGCGTGAGGGATGGTTCGATGAATCGACCTGGTACGGATAGACCGTGCAGTATTCATCGACGAAGACGTCGAACGCAATCTCCTGATCCTTGATGAAGGCGGAATGGCTGTGCAGGCTGCCTTCGATGAATTCCTCGATGACGACCTCAGCAGTCCGCGAGTTCCGTCTGGCATCGGCGACGGCGGCGGCAAGTTCCGTTCGGTCGAAAATCTTCGTGACGCCACGGCCGCTAAAACTGTCGCTCGGCTTCACCAGCAGCGGATAGCGCAGCGCCCCGGTCTCGATTGGCGAATCGCCCTGCAGGCGCACGGAGCGCGGGGCAGGGATATCGTTCCGCTCGGTAAAGCGACGGAATGCCTGCTTCGTGTGAATGATAGTTGCGGTTTCCATCGAATCGAAGCGCGGAAATCCGAGTTTTCCGGCAACGAAAGTGGTCGACATATAGGCGACGTCATTGCCCGTCGGCACGATGAAGTCGAAATCGCCGTTCTCGACGAGGGAAAGCAGCGCGTTCGGATCGCTGTAATCTATGAAATATGATTGGTCCGCATGCGCATGGCAGGGTTCGTCCGGCCGGTTTCCGCAAACGGAAATATGCAGGCCGCGCCTTTTCAAAGCGAATAGAAGAGGAACTGCGCTGAAGTTACTGCCGACGAGCAATGCTCTCTTGGTCATTCTCAAATCCATTCCACGCATGCCTGGATGGTCAGATGCGCTGCACATTGGCCTGTTGGAACGGCACAGCCCGTAACAGGGTGTGCAGTCCCACTTCGTCCGTTTTCGATATACGAAGACAAAGCGGACGCGATAGCGAGAGTCATAGGATGCGGGCGTTACCTGAGGCTTGCCGCCTGGAGGCCTGGCGGCGTCTGTGTTCAACCCCCGTGTCGCTGCCTTGTTTGTGGGAAGCAGAAGGGCCGCCTTGTTAAGCCGATTACCATCTCATACGCTTTCAGCCGTGATTCCAACGTCCGCATCGGCCAAAGATGCAGACCGCAGCTGCGAAAAGAGACACCGCGTAATGAATGAAAAACTGCCTGATCTGATTGAAGGCGAGCGTATCTTCTTCCAAAAGGTGTTCGAACGGCAGTCCCGCGCGACAATGCAGATGCGAGAGCAATGGCGCGCGGAAACGATTCTTCAGCGAAGAAGACGCGTGTCGTCGGAGATCTACGACCTGCTTGGCGGGGTGGTGAGATACGGTCCCTTCAAGGGGCTTTCGCTTGCGAAGAACAACTGGTGGGGCGGCGGCGACTTCGGGTCGATGCTCTTGGGCCTGTATGAGAAGGAAATATTGGATTTCCTGTTCTCCGAAAGATTGGCTGGCTTTGAGAGCTTCGTCGATGTCGGGGCCGCCGATGGATACTATGCGATCGGCATGCTTCGGTCGGGCCGGGTGAAAAACGCCGTCTGCTTCGAGCTGAGCGAGGAAGGGCAGCGCACCATTGCATCGAATGCCCAGTCGAATTCCGTGTCGGACAGGATCGAAATATTCGGCGCCGCAGACAGGCTGTTTTATGAAAAGCTCAGCCATCTTGATCTGGCGAAAACAGTCGTCCTCGTTGACGCCGAGGGTGCGGAATTCGAAATCTTCGACCACGACTCTTTGGCGGCCCTCAAGCAGGCGACGATCGTCATCGAGATCCACAATTGGGTTGAGGATTTCTGGGACAAATACACCCGTTTCCTCACCTCGGCCGCAGCGCTCTTCAATGTCGAATTCATTGCTCCTGCCGTCAGGGATCTGACGCAGTTTCCGGAATTGAACGATTTCACCGACGACAACCGCTACCTCATTTGCTCCGAGGGGCGGCCAAACGTTATGCGCTTCATGGTCTTGACGTCCAGGGGCTGATTGCGCCGAGAGGTCTGGAGCGCACCAAACGCTCCAGCCTGTCATTCAGGCATGGCATTGCCTTCCAATTTTGCCGATACTCCGATCGAGCTCCAGAAGTCCCGGGCAAAGAGATAGCTGAATTCCTTTTCCTCGCGCTCCATTTTGAGCTTGGCATTCAGGATATCGTGCAGCTTCGGCAAATTGTAATAGGGAACAGATGGCATAAGGTGGTGCTCGGCATGGTAGTTCATGTTGGCATAAAAGAATGCGACCGGTGCCGGCAGATTGACCGTTCTTGAAAAAAGAAGCGCGCTTTCGTCCTTGTGATCTTCAAGACCGAGGTGTTGCGCAAGCGCCAGGACACGATTCGGCAGCGATCCGACGAACGGCGTGACGAAAAACATGAGAGCGAGCGCAGGCGACAGCGTCACCAGGAAAAACAGCACCAGGCAGATCGCGTTGAGCGCAAGCATAGAGATCGCATCGGATTGGGCCGCGCGCCGTTCGGGGGGCATCAGTTTCAGTCGGATGCCCTTGCCGAAATATGCTTCGTAGCCGAAGGCGTTGCAGAGTGCATAGAGGACCCGCCTGCAAAGGCTTTGATAATCAAGCAGGACGAGGCGCGCTGCGCCCAGCAAGTCGAGCGGAAAATCACGATAGATTTCGCTGTCATCCTCATGGAAAGTGGAAGCGTGGTGGAACTGATGAGTTTTTTCGAAATAGCTCGGATTGTTCCAGGTCACATAGGAAAACAGCTTGAAGAACAGGATATTCAGCCATTTCCTGCTGAAGACTTTCTTGTGAAACAACTCATGGCCGATGCCGGCATAACCGGCAAACTGCCATAGGACGGCGTTAAGATAAAAGCATGCGAAAGCAAGCGCGGGATAACCGCCTTCCCACGCGCGGACCATCACGAAAAGCAGCCCGGCATGGATGCCGATCCTGAGCGCGAGGTGGGAATAAGCGATCCGGTCGTTCGGTGCCGTGAGTTCCCGGAACTCGTCCTTCGTCAGCAGGCTGCCGATTTTGATCTCGCTAGGACCCATGATCAGAGCTCTATGTTGACCAGTGCAAAAGCCACAAGGCTGTTTGCGACATGGAAGACCACCTGCGATTTCGAGAATTCCGCCAAATACTCGGTGACGTCCCCGTGGATCTTAGAATTGTAGTCATGCCAGACGATGACGCCGCGTTTGACGATGCCGAATGCGTTTTCCGTATCCGCCCGGACGATCTGGTGCTCATGCCCGCCATCGATGAAGATCATCTCGGCCGACTGGAAGGCCTCCTTGAAATTGATCGTCGTCGAGTCTTCCTTGACGAGCGTGAGGCGCTTCCGTTGCGCCTCGGTGATCGACGCGAGATAGGCCTCCCCGTCGATTTCCTGACGCTTGCGGAGATAGTCGTCATTCTGCTCGGCGGACGACAAGGCGCTGCGCTCGTCAGTCTCGGCTAGATGCGCCGTGAGGCCCTTCGGCAAGTCGATGGAGACCACATCGCAGTCTTCCGGCGTGTTTTCGATGAAAAGGCGTGTGGTGAAACCTTTGTACGTGCCGATCTCGATGATCTTGCGCGGCGTCACGATCTTGGCGAGCAGCACCAGGACAACCTGGTCGACAAGCGTGATGCTGCCGATTTCAATCGGCGGCAGGCTGGCGGTATACTCTGTCGCGATCTTCAATTCATCGGCGAGTTCCAAAAGTGCGCGCAATTTCAGTTCGTAAATTCCCGATTTCGCGGCAAGCGCGGAGCGTAACGTCGCGGCACTTTCGATGAGCTTTTGCATCCCTGACCCCGTCATTCCATCCATTGTGATATAATCCTTTGCGATTTCTATTGCGCCTGCATGGGACTTAGAGACGTGTGCTGATGCGGGCGATCCGTTCATCCAGTTCCGGGAACAATCCTCTCCAGTAGGAATAGTGATTGATGAGGTTCCGATAGGCGATGGGTAGATCGGAGGGCTGCAGGTAGGCCTTCTCGATCGCGAGATCGAGCACTTCCTCGTAGTAGGTGATCGAGTAGATAAAATAGCGGTTGGCCGCCGGATTGGACTGCGAATTGGAGTGCTGGCGGAAATAGGAGAGGGGCATGGGATGCCCGACGATCGCCCCGCGGAGGGAGAGCCCAATCCAGGACGAAAGATCGAGCGGTCCGGAAATGATGCCATCCACGACTTTGAAAAGACCGAAACGGCCGGATTCATCGAAGCAATCGGCCGTCCGCATGAGCACCGACGAGAACTCGCCAAGCAGATTATGATGCTTGACGGCGGTGATGCGTATGAAGTCGCGGCCCTCGATCACCTTCAGAGTGCCTTCGACCATCAATCCGTTGCCGAGATTCGTAACCTGGTTCCGCTCGTCGATGAAATAGCGCGGGGAAAACGCGAGTTTCGTCCCACTGTTCTGTGTGGCTTCAAGCGCCTGGAGCAGGTACTGGATGCAGAACGGATTGAGGACGTCGTCGTCGAAGAGATATTTGATGTACTCGCCGCTGGCGAGCCCGGCGAGCCTTATGACGTTTTTGTACTCGGCAGGATCCGGATTGCGGCTGTACTGAACAACACCTGAGTATCTTTGGCAGATCTTCTCGATCGCATCGGTCGGGCAATCGTCGGAGACAATGATTTCCGTGTCATCGAAACTTTGCGCGATCGCGCTTTTCAGCGCGAGTTCAAAAAAATCGGGCTTGTAGGCCGGTATACATATCGACACGCGCGGCAAATGTTTCTCCCTCCAGGTGCCTCTCTCAAGCCATTTGAAACGTCTGCCCGTTCCGCCGGCAAGAGCGATGGTCGGCTTGCCATGCTCATAGAACGCGGACTTTACGCGAGGCTTGCGGAGGACACGCATGGCTCGCCCGGCGATACAACTGTATTTGAGAGGAGAAAATGGCACGCCCTAGGGGAGTCGAACCCCTCTTCCCAGAATGAAAATCTGGTGTCCTAACCGATAGACGAAGGGCGCTTCCTTCGTGGTGGCGCCCTTATAGTCAGCACCTTTGTGCGCCGCAAGCGGCAAAACGCGAAAAATTTGCGATCACGCAGATTTTTTCGAGGCTTGTGGAAAAGGCGGTTGGTGCAGCCGTGTCGGGACGAACAAACCATCCTGCACGGCTTTGTTCAACCATAGATGTGGCACCATCGCCGGGGCGATCATTTCGGACTTGTCGGCGGGCCTTGGAATACCGTCGGCGCTTGCTTCGCTCGGCGCGGGCGCGCCCGCCGCAAAATTGCCGCCGGCCTGACCCGAATCATGGATCGTTACTCAAGCTTTTTCCTAAATAACCATATGGTTTTGTTTGGTAAAGTTGGTACGCCCTACGAGAGTCGAACTCGTCTTTACAGAATGAGAATCTGTCGTCCTAACCGATAGACGAAGGGCGCATTGTGTCGCGTGCAGATAGGAACACTCGACCGCTTTCTCAAGCGTACCGATAAACAGACACAATGAAAAGAAAAATGGCACGCCTTGGCCCACGCCTTTCGCCCCGCGTAAAGGAGCGTGCGCTGCCAAGCTCGTCGGCCGTATCCAAATGCGACGCAAACGAGATGCCATGCCGGCCGAACAGTGGAAGTAGGATGCTCCCGAGCGAAATCATGTCCGTTACGGGGATAAGAATATGGCAGGAGTGCAGACGTACTCGGGCCGCGAACTCAACGAAGGAACCGGGGTAAATGTTTACCCGTGGTTCTACCCGAAACTGGTCCGACTTGACGATTTTGTCGTTGGATTGATGGCACGCCCTAGGGGAGTCGAACCCCTCTTCCCAGAATGAAAATCTGGTGTCCTAACCGATAGACGAAGGGCGCTTCCTTCGTGGTGGCGCCCTTATAGTCAGGCGCTTTGGATCCCGCAAGCGGGAATTTCGGATTTCTTTCAAAAAAATGACAGGAAGTCAGAGCCTGTGTGAGAGGCCGATTATCCGAGCTGAATCAATAGGCTGCCGACTGTTCCTTTTACGGGATGCTGCGGCGTTGCCGCAACGTGGTGCGGGAAACCGCGCTGCCGTCAGATAGCTCTTCCGTTCGGCGTCCTGGTGCGTCCGGCGCCACAGCTCCAGTTCCAGTCGCGGGTTTTACCGGTGTCGAGATGGACCGATTCGGTGTGGCAATAGGTGCCGACGCCGCCGCGGTCCGGCAGCGATCGGATAAAGGCGGCGATATCCCATTTGGAGACGCCCTCGATCTTGATATCGGCGGCATCGCAGGTCTTGTGCATTGATTCTTCGGCGCCGCCGACCATGCGGTTATGCCCCGCGTCGCGATATCCGGAGGTGACGATGACCGGCTTGCCGAAATGGGTCTCGACCGCCTTGATGACACTGAGCATCCCGGGCTTAAAGCAGCCGACTTCGACATTGCCATTTTGGATGTGCAGGCCGTTCGGTGCCACGCGCGTCATGCCCGGCAGAGACGCCTTCTCAAGGAGCCCGGCGAGGCCGCCGACGAGGTTCTGCTTCGGAGCGGCATAGAGCGCATTCATCGACCCGCCTTGCAGGCTTCCGGACGCGAGCGATGCCGTCTGATAGGCAGGTGCAAGACGTGTGTTGGTTTTTTCGGAGGATTGCTGCGGCAGAAGCATCGCGCCGTCCTGTGCCGGCTGGGCGGGCGGCGGCGGGCTGAAGACGCTGCTGCGCGCGGCATCGATGCCCTGAACGGGTGCATAGGCGTTGGCGTCCGCCGGCTGTATGATCGTTGAGGTCGTGTTGTTCTGCGGCCTCGCGGGCTGGGCGGAAAAGATGCTCATCGCGTTCGCATTGATGCGGCTTGGCTGCATCGCCAAGCCGCCGATATTGGCGGGCTGCGTGGACGCAGTGCCGGCGGACATGGTGGTGGCGTTGGAATCCTGCGCTGCCGCCGTCCGCTGCGCGCCCGACACATTCGTGACCATCGGATCACGATAGGCGCCGTTGGCGGTTTTGCCCGGCGTGTTCGCGGCAAGCTGCGCGGCTGAAGGATCGGCAGCTATGGCAGCTGCGGAATCGAGGGCCTTCTGGTTCGAGACGCAGCCCGACAGCGCAACCGCGGCAACAGCGATGAGAAGCGCGCCCGTGGCGGGCATCCGCTTTTGGAGAATGAGCAAGCGACGGTCTCCGTTGGTGCGGAGAACGATTCAACCGTGTCGTCTTCCGCTTCGAGTCGTCCGGAGAGTGCCTACGGGGCGGGCTTGCGGCAAGCGCGAAGCGGGCGCGGCTGCCCGAAATCGCAAAAACCGCAAGCCTCGCAAAAGCCTCAGCTTACCAGGCGCCGGTATTGCCCATCGAAAGCCACGGCTCGGCCGCCGGAAGGCTGCCGTTTTTCTGCAGGATTTCGATGGAAATCCCGTCCGGCGAACGAACGAAGGCCATGCGGCCGTCGCGTGGTGGACGGTTGATGGTGATGTTATTGTCCATCAGATGCCGGCAGGTCGCATAGATGTCGTCGACCTCGTAGGCGAGGTGGCCGAAGTTGCGTCCGCCGGTATACTCCTCGGAATCCCAATTGTAGGTAAGTTCGAGGCAGGGGGCGCCATTTTTCTCTGCATTTGTGATATCCTCGTTTGCGGCGAGGAAAACCAGGGTAAAACGGCCGCTTTCGTTTTCGGAGCGCCGGATTTCCTTCAGGCCGAACAGCGTGCCGTAGAAATGCAGGGAGGCATCCAGATCCTTCACGCGGACCATAGTGTGGAGATAACGCATTCTATTTCCTCTCTAAAATGTGGGAGCTGCTTCGTTATGTGGCGGGGGGTCAGCTTCGGGCAAGGCATGCGACTAAAATGAGCAGTTGGGAATAACCGAAAACAGGACTTGCGCTTATCCGTTACCAAGATGTTAATCTTGATTTCAAGAATCAGTTAACCGTAACAGTGTGACGCGTATTGAGGGGCTGGCGACATGGCTGACAGGATTTCATCGAAGGAATTCACCGATATCGACGAGCTGTCCGGGGATGCCGTCGACCTCGTTGAAATCACCGGTGTCGTCAAGTGGTTCGATGTCGCCAAGGGCTTCGGCTTCATTGTCCCGGACAACGGCATGCAGGATGTCCTGCTGCACGTAACCTGCCTTCGCCGCGACGGTTACCAGACGATCCTCGAGGGCACGCGCATCGTCGCGCTTATCCAACGCCGCGAGCGCGGCTACCAGGCCTTCAAGATTCTCTCCATGGACCAGTCGACCGCCGTCCATCCGTCACAGCTGCCGCCGGTGCGCACCCACGTGCAGGTCACCCCGACGAGCGGCCTCGAGCGGGCACTGGTGAAGTGGTTCAACCGCACGAAGGGCTTCGGCTTCTTGACGCGCGGCGAGGGTACGGAAGATATCTTCGTGCATATGGAAACGCTTCGTCGCTTTGGCTTGACGGAGCTTCGCCCCGGTCAGGTCGTCCTCGTCCGCTACGGCGATGGCGACAAGGGCCTGATGGCAGCCGAAATTCACCCGGATATGCCAAGCCCGGCAAGCCGGTCGCACTGATGCCTCGCGGCATGGCAATACAGGCCATCAAAGGCGCCTTTCTGGCGCTTTTTTTCATCCTGGCCGTCTCCGCCTTTGCCCAGCAGCAACCCCATTTCGACAAGGAACCGTTGGTGATCCAGACTGCCTCCGGCAGGATGCTGAATTTCACGGTGGAGATTGCCGCCAGCAGTGAGCAGCGGCAGTACGGCCTGATGTTCCGCAAGGAAATGGCCGAGGATGCCGGAATGATCTTCGACTTCGGCCAGCCGCGGCGGGTGACCATGTGGATGGAGAACACCATTTTGCCGCTCGACATGCTCTTCATCGACAGCGGCGGCACCATCCGCCACATCAAGGAAAATGCCGTGCCCTATTCGAGGGCGATCATTGATTCGATGGGTGAGGTGAAATACGTCGTCGAGCTGAACGCCGGCATCGTCAGGAAATTCGAAATCAAGATCGGCGACAAGGTCGCAAGCGCCACGGTGACGAGGAAAGAGTAGCGGCGCGCCGAAGCGTCGGCCGGATCCTCTTGGAATTACTGCTTTCTCACCGGTTTGGCCTTGGACTGGATCAGTCGGTCCATGAACAGCGCCATCTTGCGCTTGATGGTGCCGTAGGTGCCGAGTTCGAAGTCACAGTGATAGCAGGTGATGATGTCGCTATCGAGCGGCTGCGGGCGCGGAAAGTTCATCCGGGTCTTGCCGCACTTGGGGCAGGGGACTTCAACTTGCATTTACGGCTCCTGCGCAGGGCCATTGGCCGTCTGCGAAGACAACATTTTTTGAAAGGATGGTCGGAGTGGAGAGATTCGAACTCCCGACCCTCTGGTCCCAAACCAGATGCGCTACCAGACTGCGCTACACTCCGTGAGAGGGGGCAATACACGCTTCACCCCGGCCCCGCAATATCTAATTCGCGTCTTCCCCGTCTTCAACACGGCATTGTCGTTTCAATCACCAAGCCCTCCGCGGGCTGGATCTCGGCTTGCGGCGCAAGCATTCCCCTCAGTTGGCTTTTTTCTTGAAAGTCGAGGGATTCGCGGCTAAGCAAAATTCATCTCGTCGCGTTATAGAGGCGATGAAGACCATTCCGGAGACGGGATGGGAGGGTAAGTTACAGCGGGTCAGGCCCGCATATCCGGAGGCGAGCAGCTGATGTCTGCCAAGATCTACCGTCCAGCCAAGACCGCCATGCAGTCCGGCAAGGCGAAGACGCATCTTTGGGTGCTTGAATTCGATCAGGAGCAGCCGCGCAGGATCGATCCGATTATGGGCTACACGTCCTCCGGCGATATGCGCCAGCAGGTGAGACTGACCTTCGAGACGCAGGAACTGGCGGAAGCCTATGCCAAGCGCAATGGCATCGAATACCGCGTGATCGCGCCGAAGGAACCGGCTCGCCAGACAGTCGCTTATCCTGATAATTTTCGCTATACCCGCACGCAGCCCTGGACGCATTGAGCGCTCAGGCATGCCCTTCTCGCCGCTGCAAGGACGCAGCGGCTGGATGGCCCCTTAGCTCAGCTGGATAGAGCACCTGCCTTCTAAGCAGGTTGTCGCAGGTTCGAGTCCTGCAGGGGTCGCCAAACCATATTCCAAGTTATTGATTTCATTATAGATACGACCGCGCAGGGCAAATGGAACGACCTAGGTTCTGTTCGACAGGCGTTCCGACGCGCCGCGCGCCAACTTCTTCTTGTAGGGTTCCTTCGTGTAGATTTCGGAGATCGCTCCCGGCCGGGGGCGTCGTAGATTTCGACGATCCGGGTCAGCACACTGCAGCAGCTGTGAGCATTTCAGGCATTGCGAAGAAACGCAGCTTGTTCATGATGGCGTATGGCGAAATCCAGCTTTGGCCGGATCGTCGAGACCGTCATGCACGAGAGCATCGCCGTAGGCCTGCGACGCCTCGTCAATGTATTCGACGAACAGCCGCCGCGGATCCGCAACATCGTCATGGCGCTGAGTGAGCCAAGTCGTGGTCAAGGACGACAGGCACCCATCGCGGAGCAAGTGCGATAGTCGGAATGGATGCAGCGTTCAATGGCTGCTTTGGGTGCTTCCTGACGCCCGCAACTCCACCGCCACCTTCACCCGGCATTCGTTACCTCCTAGTTTGGCGCGGCGGCTGCGGTTTCGCCCGGCGGCAAAATCCGGAACATAAAGGTTGAAACCTTCTCCCCTGGCTTGAAAGGACCAGGTACTTGATGGCTTACCGGTTTCAGGCTTTGAAGGAATGCCGCAATCGATGTCACGTCTTCTTCGGTGAGCTTCGCGAATGCATGCCACGGCATGATTGGCGCCAGGGCGCGACCATCGGGCCGTTGCCCGGTCTGAATCGCAGTCACGATTTGCTCGCTGGTCCAGTTGCCGATGCCGGTCTCCTTATCAGGCGTAATGTTGGGGCTGACGAAAACACCTTCCCCCGGGATTTCAAAACCGACATCCGAGCCGCCCAGAAATCGCGAGCTGTCCGGTTTTCCAAAGAAGTATCCCGGTGTGTGGCAGTCGTTGCAGCCGCTGATCGTGACGAGATATTCGCCGCGCGCAATCTGCGTATCGTCGGCAGCCGCTGCCATGGACGGCTGCAGACTCAATGCAGAGGCGGCTAAAAACGCGAACCGAGCGCTCAATCGAAACACCTTACCCTCCCTGACTTATCTCTTGAAACGACTGAATAACACGACGAACCTGCTCTATATATTAGCCATTTGGAATTATCGATTACGCGGAAGAGGTCCGCTATTTCAGGCAGCGGCCATCTAGGAGGATCTTCCGGAATGCGAAAGGTCACAGATGATGTTCAGCATTGCAAGCTGACGGGGATCGGCGCGCTTGCCGACATCGGCGTCGGCGGCATGGCGATGGGCATTGCGTTCGCAGACGCAATCCGGCGGATAGGGCGATTATTCTTGGACGGTAGTGCCATAAGACGAAGGACTACCTCGTCGCCACTAGCGTTTACTAGTCAACAAGAGACCTAGGATACTCCGGGGCGGGCGGCGCGCAAACCTCATCGAGCCTCCCCACGATGGCACCCGGCGAACTCATGCCGGAGCTGACGAGGGCGATTGCCTGCGCTAGCGCAGCCTGGCCGTGTTCGCTTTTGACATCAACATGATTTCTCTCTGACCAACGGCCGACTACGGACGTTATCAGTTCAATCTCATCATCGGTAAAGGAAATTAATTCGAAAAGAGACATAACAGCTCTCCTATTTCAGGCAAGAGCAGATCGTCTCTCAAGCGGCCCGGGGCACCCGGTTGAAATTGTCGGACCGATAACTAAAAATACGCTTAAACGCCCCATAAGGCAAACGAAGCCATCTTCTTGTTCGTCCAGCGCCGGCCGCATGGGATTCTTCGAAGGTCAACCGCACTGCCGAACGGGTAAGTTGCCGTAACGGCCGGCGCTCCTTGCCTTCACATTCGCTCCCTCATTAAAAAGAGCTCCGCCGCAGCGGGTCTAGGCCGTGTACTCACAAACGATAGCTAGCCGATGTCGGCTTTCGGCATAACCGCCGAGTGTTTGACCAATCCTCCGCATGTGTCGGCAGCGCGGGACATTGCTGCCGTTGCATTCGCGACGCTTAGTTCTTAGCCAACATGGGCAAGATCAGACCCCACTGTGTTTTCTGAGGTGGTCCAAACAGCTCGAAACCCAGCTTCTTATAGACGGCTATCGCCCGTGCATTGTCTGGATGCGGATCAGTCGCGATCACAGGTGCCCCCTCATCAAAGAGAGCCTGCATTCTCATGCTGATAAATGCTGATCCATGCCCAACACCGACCATTTCGGGGTCTCCGATGTATTGGTCAATTCCCCGCGAGCCTTTGGGAAGAAAGGCAAAATGGTGATCTTCCCACCCGTGAACTGTGTAGTCCTGCATGAACGCAAATGGGCGCTCGGCGTTTGAAACAATCCAGCGCGCTGCCCGAGGATCAGCCAAGTCCGCTTCATCGTATGGCTCATCTGAATCCCACCATTCACGGACATGCGGGTTCGATTGCCATCCCATGAGCATATCGAGATCATCCAGCGTCACCTTGCGAAAACTGTACCGATTGGTTGTCATCATTCGAACAGTTTAGCAGATCGCCCGCCGGTAGGTATGGGCCCAGCGCTGTCATCCGCCTTGCGTAATCCTTGGGGAGCCGATGTTTGTTCAAAATTGTCGTTGGGATGATGCATGTATATGGCACGATCCCGGCCACGTCCTGGCGCGTCATGTTCTTCGGTCGTGCTTCCCGCCAACACTCGACGCCAAAGGCAAGAAGAACCGGAAGGGCTTGAAGCCGTGGCTGAATGCGCGTGCCGGGCATTGCCGCCACAGACGACAATCGCCAATCGCCCACGATGCCGCCGAGGCTTTGCATTGGCCACCTGCTGGCGCGGCACAAAACGCCATGCACGGCAGTACGAAGCAGCGTTCATGGCTCCCACGGCAGCGGCACGAGAGGAGCGCGGCATGAGGGAGCGCTTGAACTCACTTCATCGTCGGCGGAAACTCTTTTGGAGGCGGAGTTGGATTCGGAATTTCTTCGGGCGGCAAATCCGGAATGGGCTCTTCGATGGGCGGTTCGGGAACATCGGGCGGCCGATCAGGAACCGGCCCCGGCTTTGGGCCTGGCGTCGGCTCAGGCGGCATGGTCGTCATGGCGGCTCCCTTCTATGGTCCCAAACCAAACCATTCCAGTGTTGATTTGTTCCTGCGACCCTCAGTGAACAACCGTGATCACCGGAATGCCAGCTTCCTCGGCCGCTCGAATCAGTGCAGATCTCGCCTCAGCCGGCGACGTCGTGCCGTGCAACGCCTCCAAACACGTCTTAACGGCCACGAGGTATTCCTCGCCATCGTCGAGGGGCCACGACGCGAACAGGGCTTCTGCAGCGTCTCCCAGCGACCTCACCAACTTGTATTTTTCAGAGCCATTCATCACCAGCATCAGCGGCGCGAACGATCCGAATTTGTGCCAGTTCATTACACTTGAACTCCTAGCGGCAAACACATTAGTAACTGTGCAAGAGTCGTGCCGTTCAGGGTGGCAGCATTAACGTCTACCGTGACCGCCAGATTCATAGCTGTGTTAGCGCCCAAGATGGACACGTTATAGGGCCGGACAAGGAGAAGGGTCGGGTTTGGCAAGCCATGCTGCGCAGTTGCTGAAGGACGGTCCACCTGAGCTTGCCGGACAGGAGCTGGATGCTCTCCGATATCAGATCACCGATTTGTTGGACGATCATTCGGGGTGAACGCAGCGGAGCTGAAATCCGC
The DNA here is from genome assembly GCF_000816845.1 of Rhizobium gallicum bv. gallicum R602sp. NCBI lineage: Bacteria > Pseudomonadati > Pseudomonadota > Alphaproteobacteria > Hyphomicrobiales > Rhizobiaceae > Rhizobium > Rhizobium gallicum. Next base: position 1,765,238 of record NZ_CP006877.1, read on the forward strand.
GCGATTGCGTCCCAGCCTCATCAGCCTCTTGCCGACCTGATGCTTCTTGGACGCGGCACATGGTCCGGGAAAGGAAAATGGATTCCCCGCCTTCTGAAGCAGCTCGACAACGAGTTGTTTGATACGTTCGACGTAGGTTTCAAATGCGCCGCTGAAGGGCGGGCTGCAGAGTTTTGCCGTTTGACCGAAGCGGAGCTGGCTCGCAAAAGTGGCCGGTATTTCGATGGAGATCGCCGCGAGACGCGCCTTGATGCCCGCAAGACAAGTGCCGTGCCTGGACGGTCCCGCTGACTTGCGATTAGCTGGGCTTCGATGCAGGATTTGGGATGGTGAAAATCTCCTTTGATGTTGACGGTGTTCTGATCGATGGCTGGCATTCAGATCCGTCGCTTCGCAAGCCCTGGGATGCGACGATCGAGGCCGATCTCGACGTTGACCGGGCAGCATTCGGCAACCTCTTCTTTGGAAAAGCGGGCGACCGTTCGATCTCGCTTATGGCTGAATGCATCATCGGCAAACGCGATCTCGAGGAGGCGCTTGCCGAGATTCTCCCTCAGGTTGGATATCACGGCGATGCGAAGGACTTCATGAGATATTGGTTCGAAAAGGATTCGAATCTCAACAGGGAGGTTTTTGATCTGGTCGAGAGCATAAGGAGCGGCAGTGATGTCGAGCTCTACGTCGCCACCGGCCAGGAGCATCACCGGGCGCGATTTCTCTGGAACGAACTCGGCTTCTCGAAGCTGTTCGACCGTATGTTTTACAGTGCGGAAATTCGATACCCGAAGAAGGACATCCGCTTTTTCGAGGCGATCAATTCCCGATTGAGCATCGGCTCCGGCGAGCGCCCGATATTTTTCGACGACCAGCCCGAAATCGTCGCGGTGGCGAGGCAGGCTGGCTGGGACGCAAATCCGTTCGTTTCCGCGTCAGACATTCGCCAGCTCCCGCGGCTGCGCCATCTTTTGGCATCCGGGTGATCGCCGGTGGATATTGCCCGCGTTTCCGCCCTGGAATGCGCGCAAACTCTGTACGCTTCGCAGGGCGGTTAGGCGCGAGGTGAAGCCGTCAGTGGCTTCCGGCTTTTTTGCTGGCGAGCAGCATCACATAATCTTCGGCCGCATCCGCAAGCGCGAGCGCCACCTCGGCAGGCGTCCAGCCATGCTGCTGCAAGCGCTTGATCATTTCGAACATCGCGGCTTCGACTTCCGTCCGGCAGTTCAAAGGATGCTCCGGTCTGCCATTTGCATGCTGAGAACCGTGAATTTCAATCATTTTCTCTGCCCCCGTGTTTTGGAACCTGTTATTTCAGGCGCCATTTAGGCAAAGAGCATCGCATAACTTCACGCTGAAGCAAATGGATGCCTAATCAAGAGTTAAAGCAGACCGTTGCATGACGTCATTTGACGACATTTCAGCAAGCCGCGCATTGGCGAATTGGTGGGCAGGAATGCCACGATGCCCCGTCGCGGTGCTTCTAGCGGTCATCACCCCAGTCGAAAAACGGCCGATAGACGCGCCTTGCAATCATCAGGCTGCGGTCGGGACGGATGATGTAGGTCTCCTCCACCTCGCGTCCCCTGTTGTCGTAAAATGTGTGTGGGAATGCGGAACCGATCGGTGATTTCGTCAGCTTCGTGCGGGGCTGGCCGCTATAGGTGATGCTGCCGGGGATGGGCTCCAAGCCAGGACCGGAAATGTCGCCAACGGCCGTACATCCTGCGATCAATGCCCCCACGATAAGAATTGCGGCAAACTTGGCTTTCATCGGGGTGCTCCATGACGTGGGTCGGCAATGCTATCCTAGATAGGTATGCCCCTCCGCTTTTCCATGGCTGAACGGATGCCGATCCTTCAGTGTGCGTTGCCGTTCAGGCGGGTGATCTTGCAACCGTGGTTGTGAGCGATGAGGATGCTCGCTGGCGATAAAATAAACGCCGCCGGAGGGCCTCTCCGGCGGCTTTTCTCAAGGCAGTTCTTTCGCTTAATGCAGGATCTGGCTGAGGAAGAGTTTGGTGCGCTCGTGCTGCGGGTTGTCGAAGAATTCGGCGGGCGAATTCTGTTCGACGATCTGGCCCTGGTCCATGAAGATGACGCGGTTTGCGACCTGACGGGCAAAGCCCATTTCGTGGGTGACGCAGAGCATCGTCATGCCTTCTTCCGCAAGGCCCACCATCGTATCCAGCACTTCCTTGATCATTTCCGGATCGAGCGCCGAGGTGGGCTCGTCGAATAGCATGATCTTCGGGTTCATGCAGAGCGAGCGAGCAATCGCCACGCGCTGCTGCTGGCCGCCGGAAAGTTGGCCGGGATACTTGTTCGCCTGTTCCGGGATCTTGACGCGCTTCAGGAAGTGCATGGCGACCTCGTCGGCCTGCTTTTTCGGCATCTTGCGCACCCAGATCGGCGCCAGCGTGCAGTTTTCGAGGATCGTCAGATGCGGAAATAGATTGAAGTGCTGGAACACCATGCCGACTTCGCGGCGCACTTCGTCGATCTTCTTCAGGTCGTTCGTGAGCTCCGTGCCGTCAACGAGAATGTGGCCTTTCTGGTGCTCTTCCAGACGGTTGATGCAACGGATCATCGTCGACTTTCCCGACCCCGACGGGCCGGCGATGACGATGCGCTCACCACGCATGACCTTGAGGTTGATGTCGCGCAGCACGTGAAAATCACCGTACCACTTGTTCATGTTGATGATTTCGACCGCCACGTCCGTTGCGGAAACGGTCATTTTCTTGGGTTCAGCCATGTTTATTCCCTCATTCTTATCGTTTGTGGCCGGTGTCGAGGTAGCGTTCCATGAACACGGAATAGCGCGACATGCCGAAGCAGAAAATCCAGAAGATGAAGCCTGCGAAGACGAGGCCTGTCAGCGGCGTGACCGAGCTTGCCCAGTTGGAATCGGTAAAGTTCAGGCGCACGATGCCGAGCAGGTCGAACATGCTGATGATCGAAACGAGCGACGTATCCTTGAACATGCCGATGAACGTATTGACGATCCCCGGGATGACCAGCTTGATCGCCTGCGGCAGAACGATGAGCCGCATCTTCTGCCAGTAGCCAAGACCGAGTGAATCGGCTCCCTCATACTGGCCCTTCGGGATCGCCTGCAGGCCACCGCGAATGACTTCCGCCATATAGGCGGAGGCGAAGATCGAGACACCGATCACCGCGCGCATCAGCTTGTCGACATTCCAGCCGGTCGGCAGGAAGAGCGGCAGCATGACGCTTGCCATGAAAAGGACTGTGATCAGCGGTATGCCGCGGATCACTTCGATGAAAGTGACGCAGACCATCTTCACGACGGGCATTGTCGATCGCCGACCAAGCGCGAGCACGATGCCGAACGGCAGCGAGACGGCCATGCCGACGAAGGACACGACCAGCGTCACGAGCAGGCCGCCCCAGAGCGGCGAGTCGACGACTTCAAGGCCGAAGCCGCCGTACAGCAGGAAGAACGAGACGATCGGCAGCACGGCGAAGAGCAGGATCGCGTTCAGACCTTTGCGCGGTACCGACGGGATCAACAGGGGGATCAGCAGCACTGCAAAGAGGATGAAGACAATCGTCGGACGCCAGCGCTCGTCGAGCGGATAGCGGCCGAAAATGAACTGATCCAATTTCGCATTGACGAAGGCCCAGCAGGCGCCGCTCCAACCATCGGGCTGAATGCCGCCTTGAACGGCGGTTGCACAGAAGGTGCGGTCGCTGCCCGTCCACACGGCCTGGATGAACAGCCAGTCGATCAACTGAGGCACGACCCAGGCGAGGGCGGCGATCGCAAGCACCGTCAGCAGGATGTCCTTGGGCGTTGCGAGCAGGTTGCGCCTGACCCAGGCGACAGCGCCGCGTTCGCCGGGCGGCGGCGGTTCAGCCGTGAGGATCGCCGTTCTGACAAAGGGGGTGTTGGCAACGGACATCTTATCTCTCCACCAGTGCCATCTTGGCGTTGAACCAGTTCATGAACAGCGACGTGAGGATACTGAGGCTGAGATAGACGACGATCCAGATCAGCACGATTTCGATGGACTGTCCGGTCTGGTTGAGGGTCGTTCCCCCGACCGCGACAAGGTCCGCAAAGCCGATCGCAATGGCCAGCGACGAGTTCTTCGTCAGGTTCAGATACTGGCTCGTCAGCGGCGGAATGATGATGCGGAAGGCCTGGGGCACCACCACAAGGCGGGTGATGGCGGAAGGATGGAGCCCAAGGGCGCCTGCCGCCTCCGACTGTCCTTTGGCTACGCCGCGAATGCCGGCGCGGACGATCTCGGCAATGAAGGCTGCCGTATAGAACGAAAGTGCCAGGAAGAGCGACATGAATTCCGGGCCGACGACCGAGCCTCCAGTCAGGTTGAACTTGCCGGCGACCGGAAGGTCGAAGGACATCGGCAGGCCGGTCACCAGGAAGGCAAGGATCGGAAGGCCGGCGATGAGTGCGATCGAGACCATGATCGTGTGGAACGGCTGGCCTGTCGCGGCCTGGCGCTTATGCGCCCAGCGCGCGGTTATAATGGCGGCGATGATGCCGACGACAAAGGCGATCAGAACCGCCCACATCCCCGCTTCGAAGATCGGCTTCGGGAAGGCCAGACCGCGATTGTTCAGGAACATGTTCAAAGGCAAGTGATACGATTCTCTGACCGCGGGCAGAATGGCAAGAACGCCGGAATACCAGAAGAAGATGACAAGCAGCGGCGGGATGTTGCGGAACACTTCGACATAGACCGTGCAAAGCTTGGCAATCAGCCAGTTGTGCGACAGGCGCCCGATGCCGACGATGAAGCCGATGATCGTCGCGGTGATGATACCGGTAACCGCGACCAGGAGGGTATTCAGGAAGCCGACGACGAGCGCGCGTCCGTAGGTCGAGTCGCTGGAGTAGGAAATCAGCGACTGACCGACCTCGAAGCCGGCGCGTCCTCTGAGGAAGGCGAAACCAGAGGCCGTATTGCTGCGTGCGAGGTTCTCGATCGTGTTGTCCACAATCCACCAGGCCACTCCAGCGATCGCGAGGACGGTGAGAACCTGATAAAAGATACCCCGGTATTTGGGATCATACATTGCGGACCGGAAGGTCCAGCCGGTTTTAGGCAACGGTGTCGTGCCCAGAGCCTCTTGCGTCATGCCGAGCCAATTCCCCTATGTGCCCGTTTTGGGCTTTTTTCTTGGACGTGGGAAAGGCGGTTTCCCGCCTTTCCGGTATTTCATTCCAGGCCGGCGATCAGCGGACCGGGGGCGCGTACTGGATGCCGCCCTTGCTCCACAGAGCGTTCAGGCCGCGTTCGATCTTGAGCGGGCTGCCCTGACCGACGTTGCGCTCGAAGACTTCGCCGTAATTGCCGACGCCTTTAATCACATTATACGCCCAATCGTTGGTGAGTCCGAGGTCGGTGCCGATCTTGGTGTCGGTTTCGGAACCGAGGAAGCGCTTGATATCCGGGTTCGGCGAGTTCTTCATCTCGTCGACATTGGCCTGGGTAATGCCGAAGTCTTCAGCATTGACCAGAGCAAAGGCAGTCCAAGAGACGACATCGAACCACTGGTCGTCACCCTGGCGAACGGCCGGGCCGAGCGGTTCCTTGGAGATGATCTCCGGAAGGATCATGTGCTCGTCGGGGTTCTTCAGCGTCAGACGCAGAGAATAAAGGCCGGACTGGTCGGTCGTATAAACGTCGCAACGGCCGGAGTCGTATGCGGCGTTGACTTCCTCGAGCTTTTCGAAAACGACCGGGTTATACTGAAGGTTGTTGGCCTTGAAGTAGTCGGCGAGGTTGAGTTCGGTGGTCGTGCCGGCCTGAACGCAGACGGCAGCGCCGGAAAGCTCGAGAGCCGACTTAACGTTCAAGCCCTTGCGAACCATGAAGCCTTGACCGTCGTAATAAGTGACCGCGCGGAAGTTGAAGCCGAGAGCAGTATCGCGGTTGATCGTCCAGGTCGTGTTACGCGACAAGACGTCGACTTCGCCGGACTGCAGGGCCGGGAAGCGGTCCTTCGCGGAAAGAGGCGTATACTTGACCTTGGTCGGATCGCCGAACACGGCTGAAGCAACCGCCTTGCAGAAATCGACGTCGAAGCCGGCCCAGTTGCCGGACGCGTCAGGCTGAGCAAAGCCGACGAGGCCGCTGTTGACGCCGCACTGGACGAAACCCTTTGCCTTCACGTCTGCGAGAGTGGCTGCCGCGGCAGACGAGGCGCCAAGGGCGAAAACTGCTGCGCCGACGGCGGCGGACAGGAGCTTAATCTTCATTTTTCCCAACCTTTATCTGTTGTCTTATGTTTTTGTGGAGGGGACGGCTGAAGCAAACCATTCGCCCCCCAATTCTCGACACCCTCCCGGCGCGAGCGGTTCTATCACAGTCGCAAATATCACCACGGTCAAGTGTCGCGGTTCACAATTGCGGCAGAAATTGGCATTTTGGTAAAATGCGCCGCCCTGATAGGCATTTGAGCAGGAAATGGGCACCCCTTTGCGGAAAATTGTCGCGTAATCCACTGATATATCTGATAAAGTAACGAACTGGGGAATTTGTGTAGTCTTAGCCCGGGGTTGACCGTTTTGCGGGGCGGGTCCAGAAGTGCAGCTTTGCATCATTCCGCCAAAGGCCATTCCAGATTATGAACGACAGAGACAATCTACTGCAGAACGCGGGCATCAATACGCGCCTGACGCATATCGGCAACGATCCTTCGGACTACTTCGGTTTCGTCAATCCACCGGTCGTCCATGCCTCCACGGTGCTCTTCCCCAATGCCAGGACGATGGAGACGCGGTCGCAGAAATATACTTACGGCACCCGCGGGACGCCGACGACGGATGCGCTCTGCGATGCGATTAATGCACTTGAGGGGTCTGCCGGAACGATTTTGGTTCCTACGGGCCTTGCCGCCGTTACAGTGCCGTTGCTCGCATTTCTCTCGTCCGGCGATCATGTTCTCATCGTCGATTCGGTCTATACGCCGACGCGGCATTTCTGCGACACGATGCTGACGCGTCTCGGCGTCGACGTCGAATATTACGACCCGGCGATCGGCGCCGGCATCGAGCAGCTTTTCAAGCCGAACACGAAGCTGGTGCACACCGAGGCGCCAGGGTCGAATACGTTCGAAATGCAGGACATTCCGGCAATTGCCGCAATCGCCCACAAGCATGGTGCGGTCGTTGCAATGGACAATACATGGGCGACGCCGGTCTATTTCCGGCCGCTCGACTTCGGTGTCGATATTTCGATTCATGCCGCGACGAAGTATCCCTCCGGCCACTCCGACATCCTGATGGGCACGGTTTCGGCCAATGCCAGGCATTGGGAGCAGTTGAAGGAAGCCAATATCACGCTCGGCATTTGCGGCGCTCCGGACGACGCCTACCAAATCCTGCGCGGCCTGCGCACCATGGGTGTAAGGCTTGAGCGGCACTATGAAAGCGCGCTGACGATCGCCAAATGGCTTGAGGGCAGGGAGGAGGTCGCGAGCGTCCTGCATCCGGCGCTGCCGAGCTTCCCGTCGCATGAACTCTGGAAGCGTGATTTCAAGGGCGCGAGCGGTATCTTCTCCTTCGTGCTCGCAGCCGAAGCTCCGGAGAAATTCAAGGCCAAGGCGCATGCCTTCCTAGACGCACTCCAGGTCTTCGGCCTGGGTTATTCCTGGGGCGGCTTCGAGAGCCTTGCAGTCCACGTCAATCTCAATGATCGCCGTATCCGCAAGGCGCCGCAGGAAGGGCCTGTCATCCGGCTTCAGATCGGTCTTGAAGACGTTGTAGACATCAAGGCCGATATCGAACGTGGTTTTGCAGCCGCCAATGCCGTCTGATCAGTCGGTCGGACGGTAGCCGTAGACCCAGTCGAGATCCGCCGCGAGGCTTTGCGGCGCCTTCAGCAAAAGAACGATATCGCGGCCGATGCGCACCGGACCGCGGGCATGATAAGCGAAGCGGTTGAAGGCGCCGCGCTTGCGAATTTTTGCGACGCGCGGCGCGCGCTGTTGTTCGAAGCGTAGCAGAGCTTCCTTTACGGGATGGGCTGCAAGCAGCGCCGCGAGCTCGTAGGCATCTTCGATTGCCATCGCCGCGCCTTGGGCCGCAAAAGGCGTCATGGCGTGAGCCGCGTCGCCGATAAGGACGGTGTCACTTCCGTTTTGCCAGTTGCCCTCCGTCGCCTCGTAGAGCGGCCAGAAGGTCATGCGGGCCTCACCGAACAGCGATTTGATATCGGCACTCCATCCGGAAAAGCGTATTGAGAGCTGCTTCAATTGCTGCTCCGTCGGATCGTTGCGCCAGTCCTGCGGCGCAGCATTGCCGGCCGTGATGGCGACGAGATTGAGGCTGCCGGCCTCCTTCAGCGGATAGCAGACGAGATGGGCCGACGGCCCGAGGAATGCCGAGACATTGACGCGGTCGAGGAACGACGGCGCGGAATTGCCGGCGATCGTGAAGCGATAGGCTATGTCGCCGGAAAAGTGCGACGAGGGACTGCCCTTGATCGACTGCCGCAGCTTCGACCAGACGCCGTCGGCACCGATGATTACATCCGGCCGGCGGGTGGTTTGAGGAAGCGCGCCCGGGGCGATCCTATGGCCGAGATGGATCGTGCAACGAGGGTTTGCTTCGACTGCCATCAGCAGCGCCCCCTGCAGCGTCGCGCGGTGCAGGACGCCGTAGGGAGCGCCCCAGCGGATGCGAGCGAAGTCGCCTGCGGGAACGGCCGCAAGCGGGCGGAGCGTATCCCCGGAGAAAAGGCGAATGAACTGCGGCTCGAGCCAGACTTTTTCGATGTCCTGCAGGACGCCGAGTTTTGCGAGGATGCGCGAGGCATTCGGCGAGATTTGCAGGCCGGCGCCGACCGCTGCAAGCGCGGCAGCCTGCTCGAAAATATCCGAACTGATGCCGCGCTCAGCCAGGGCCAGAGCCGCGGTCAGGCCCGCAGTTCCGGCGCCGATGATGGCGGCGTGCTCGACCGGCATCTGATGTCCGATCTTGAGTGAATTTACGCTGCCTTGACGTGGAAGACGCAACCGGCGGGCTTCGTCTGGCTCGGCTTTAGCGCGCCGTTGAAGCGATAAAGCGTCGAACAGTAGGAGCAGACCTTTTCGTTGTCGTCGCCCATGTCGATGAAGATGTGCGGATGATCGAAGGGCACGGATGCGCCGGTGCACATGAACTCTTTCACGCCGACTTCAATCACGCGGTGTCCGCCGTCGTTCTGGAAGTGGGGAATGTTGTGGCCGGCCATGTCTGTCTCCGAATGCTTTGGAATGTGCGCGGACATTATAATCCTTCGCCTCAAATGTGTAGAGCCAAAGCGCCGCGCGGCAAATGGTTTTTTGGCGCGGCCGAGGGTTCACCTCCGCTGCTCGATAAAATATGGTCCGGCCAAAAAGGACGGCACTATGAATCTGAATACGCCCGCATTTTCCAGTTTCTCCCACGGCGGCCTGAAACTCGTCTTTTTCGACGAAGGGGACCCCAACGGTCCACCGGTGCTGCTCATTCATGGTTTTGCTTCGACCGCCAACGTCAACTGGGTGCATCCCGGCTGGGTGAAGACGCTGGGCGATGCAGGCTATCGGGTGATCGCGATGGACAATCGTGGCCACGGGGCAAGCGACAAACCCCACGATGCCGAAGCCTACCGGCCGTGGATCATGGCGGAAGATGCCGTGGCGCTACTCGACCACCTAGGCATTCCGCAAGCCAATGTCATGGGCTACTCGATGGGCGCGCGGATTTCGGTTTTCACGGCGCTTGCCCATCCGCATCGCGTGCATTCGCTGGTGCTAGGCGGCCTTGGCATCGGGATGACGGATGGCGTTGGCGATTGGGATCCGATTGCCGACGCGCTGCTCGCGCCCTCGCTGGACGACGTCACGCATGCCCGCGGGCGCATGTTCCGCGCCTTCGCCGAGCAGACCAGGAGCGACCGGCAGGCGCTCGCTTCCTGCATCCGGGGATCGCGCGATCTCGTGGCGCGGGCCGACATGGGCAGGATCGGTGCGCCGACTTTGATCGGCGTTGGAACAAAGGACGATATTGCAGGTTCGGCAGAGGAATTGGCGGGCTTGATGCCGCATGCCGAGGCGCTGGACATTCCGGGCCGCGACCATATGTTGGCGGTTGGAGACAAGGTATTCAAGAAGGCGGTCCTAGAGTTCTATGAGAGAGTCGCCAGGCGGTGACGATCCGTCTCAGAGTGCTGCGATTACCAAAAAATCATCCTAAAAAAGCACAGGACCGGCACCCATTTATGTTCTGGGCATTATGCCCTATATAATGTTGTTCCGACGGAAACGAGGAGACCTGGAATGGTCGCGAAGACTGACGTTCGTTTTGAGGCACCAAACCCGCTGAAGGTCATGGATCCGATCTGGGACAGCCTGCGCGAAGAAGCGCGTGTTGCTGCCGAGAAGGACCCGGTGCTGGCGGCTTTCCTTTATTCGACGGTGATCAACCATCGCTCGCTGGAAGAATGCGTCATTCATCGTATCTGCGAACGCCTCGACCATCCCGACATGCAGGCGACGCTGCTTCGCCAGGTCTTCGACGGAATGCTGGAAGACTGGCCGGAATGGAGCGATATCCTGCGCGTCGATATTCAGGCCGTCTACGACCGCGACCCGGCATGCCTGCGCTTCATGGAGGCGGTGCTGTATTTCAAGGGATTCCATGCGCTGCAGACGCATCGCCTGGCCCACTGGCTGCTCAATCACGGGCGCCGGGATCTGGCGCTCTATCTGCAGAGCCGGTCGTCCAGCGTCTTCCAGACGGACATCAATCCGGCAGCGCGCATCGGCCGGGGAATCTTCCTCGATCACGCGACTGGACTCGTCGTCGGCGAAACGGCGGTGATCGGCGACAACGTCTCGATCCTGCATGGCGTCACGCTTGGCGGCACGGGCAAGGAGGGTGCTGACCGTCATCCGAAGATCGGCAGCGGCGTGCTTATCGGTGCGGGCGCGAAGATTCTCGGCAATATCCAGATCGGCTATTGCTCGCGCGTGGCGGCCGGCTCGGTCGTTCTAAAGGCCGTCCCGCCGAAGACGACGGTTGCTGGCGTGCCGGCGAAGGTGGTCGGGGAGGCCGGGTGTTCGGAACCGTCGCGCATCATGGACCAGGTGATCGGCGCCGATATCTGATCCGATTATATTTGTCGGAACGGAAAAGCTGGCGAAATCCTGAGGGAAAGCCGGGGCAGATATGCCGCGGCAACCTTTACAGCTCCGCTTTTCCTGTGCAAGAAGCGGCCAACGAAGACCGCTAGGAGACCAAGTGTGAAGCCTGAAGAACTCAAGAAGCTCGACGCCTATTTCAAGAAGACGCTCAATCCGCAGATCGTCGTCAAGGCGCGCCCGCGCAAGGATGATTCCGCGGAAGTTTATCTCGGCGAAGAATTCCTGGGTGTCGTCTATGTCGACGACGAAGACGGCGATCGTTCCTACAACTTTTCGATGGCGATCCTCGACGTCGATCTCTGATCCTAGGGGCGGGCCGTATCATTGCGGCTTGCCTTGCCGGACGGCATCGGCCCGTCGGCAGCCTGCTCGGCAACAATTTAGTCATCCGCGCTGGATGAGTTCGTCCTCCGCCCCATTTTAGTTTTTGCGAATGCAACCGAACTAAATTGGAGGATGAGACGTGGGTATTTTCGATAAGATCAAGAACGCGATTTTCGGCGGCGAAGCGCAGGCAGCACCGGTGACCGAGGCGGCGTCCGCGCCGAAAATGGAACCCGCGCAGAGGCCGGCCGCGCCATCGGCAGCACCGTCGGCAACCCCAACGACCTCGCCCGCGACCGCGACCGTCGATATCGTTCCGATTCTCGATGCTGCCGTCAAAAAGAGCGGGCAGAAGCTGGATTGGCGGCACTCGATCGTCGACCTGATGAAAGCGGTCGGTATGGATGCGAGCCTTTCGGAGCGCAAGGAACTTGCCGCGGAGCTCGGATATTCGGGAGACACAGGCGATTCCGCCAAAATGAACATGTTTCTTCACAAGGCGCTCATGAAGAAGCTGTCCGAAAATGGCGGCAAGGTTCCCGCAGATCTTATGGATTGAGACAGCCTTGCCGACCTCGAGATTGTGGGCTTCGCGAGATTTTTTATGAAGCCTCAGGTTGTGGACGGCTGATATATGTTTTGAAAATCAATCGGCGACGTACGTTGATCTTTTTTCGGGGCGCTTTAGAGCAGCGTCATGCAATCCAAGGTAGTTGTGCAGCGCACAATATCGCTTGACTATTTGTGCAACGCAGCTACCTTTTGCACCAGCCACTACCACAAAAGGAGGAGACGAACATGTTCAACTTCGACGACACGAGCCGGAAGAGCAAGGAAGCTATGGACACGATGCTGAAGAGCTATTCCGACACGGCCAAGGGCGTCCAGGCGATCGCCACCGAAGCTGCCGAATATTCCAAGAAATCCTTCCAGGACGCCGTCAATCATTTCGAGACGCTCTCGGGCGCCCGAAGCTTCGAAACGGTTTTCGAATTGCAGACCGGCTTCATCAAGTCTTCCTACGAGAATTTTATCGCCGAGGCGACGAAGATGGGGGAAATGTACGCCGATCTCGCCAAGGGCGCCTATAAGCCTTACGAACCGCCGGTATCGGCTCCGTCCGCGAAGTCGCCCAAGGCTCCTCAGGTGACGCCCGCAGCTGCGTAAATGCGATGGTGCGAACAGCGCACCCCTTGAAAAACGAAGACCGGCAACGCATCTGCGGCCGGTCTTTTTTGTTTCCAGAAGCCCTTCAAGAATTCGAATCGGACTTTTTTAGTCTTTGCGTCGAGTCCTGCGGAATTGTGATTGCAGTCGCAAACAAGGGGCTTAAAATCGCTCTATTATGAACTAAGTTAGTGTTTCAGATATCCGGCGGGTAAAGCAGCCTCCCATGCACCACCGGATAGACCGAGGAATGAATGACAATGATCGCAAAGCCGATCCGGATGCAGAACGACAGCGAAAGGAACGGGGACAACGGAAATCGCGGAACCTCGGTCATCACACGCACAAAGCCGAAGACCAAGAAGCCCAATCTCTACCGCGTGCTCATCCTGAATGACGACTACACTCCGATGGAATTCGTCATCCACATTCTGGAGCGTTTTTTTCAGAAGGATCGTGAAAGTGCCACCCGCATCATGCTTCATGTCCATAACCACGGCGTCGGCGAATGCGGGATATTTACATACGAGGTAGCGGAGACGAAGGTAAGCCAGGTGATGGACTTCGCCCGTCAGCACCAGCATCCGCTGCAGTGCGTCATGGAAAAGAAGTGAGGATCTCAACGTGCCAACATTTTCGCCTAGTCTTGAGAAGGCGCTCCATCAGGCACTGACCTTTGCCAACGAGCGGCATCACGAATATGCGACGCTCGAGCATCTGCTGCTCGCCTTGATCGACGATGCCGATGCGGCAGCTGTCATGGGTGCATGCAATGTCGACCTCGACGCGCTGCGCAAGACGCTGATCGAATACGTCGACAACGAACTTTCCAATCTGGTCACCGGATATGACGAGGACTCCAAGCCGACCTCCGGCTTCCAGCGCGTCATCCAGCGTGCCGTGATCCATGTGCAATCGTCCGGCCGTGAAGAAGTGACGGGGGCGAATGTCCTTGTGGCGATCTTTGCCGAGCGCGAAAGCCACGCGGCCTATTTCCTGCAGGAGCAGGAAATGACCCGATACGACGCGGTCAACTACATCTCGCACGGAATCGGCAAGCGCCCCGGCTCTTCGGAAGTGCGCACGCCGCGCGGCGCCGACGAGGAAGCGGAAAGCAAGCCTACTGCATCGCGCGGCGGTGAGGATGAAGGCGGCGCCAAGAAGCAGCAGGATGCTCTGAAGGCCTATTGCGTCAATCTCAACGAGAAGGCCAAGAGCGGCAAGATCGATCCGTTGATCGGCCGTAACTCGGAAGTCAGCCGTACAATCCAGGTGCTGTGCCGCCGCTCCAAGAACAACCCGCTTTATGTGGGCGATCCGGGTGTGGGCAAGACGGCGATTGCTGAGGGCCTTGCCAAGCGCATCGTCGAAGGCAAGGTGCCCGAAGCGCTCGCCGACGCCACCATCTTCTCGCTCGACATGGGCACGCTGCTTGCCGGCACGCGTTACCGCGGCGATTTTGAAGAGCGCCTGAAGCAGGTCGTCAAGGAACTCGAAGAATATCCGGGGGCCGTGCTCTTCATCGACGAAATCCATACCGTCATTGGTGCGGGCGCCACCTCTGGCGGCGCGATGGATGCATCGAACCTTCTGAAGCCGGCGCTTTCGTCCGGCGCGATCCGCTGCATCGGTTCGACGACCTACAAGGAATACCGCCAGTTCTTCGAGAAGGACCGGGCTTTGGTTCGCCGTTTCCAGAAGATCGATGTCAACGAGCCGTCGATCGATGATGCGATCGAAATCATGAAGGGCCTGAAGCCGTATTTCGAAGAGTACCACCACCTGCGCTACTCGAACGACGCCATCAAGTCGGCGGTCGAGCTGTCGGCCCGCTATATCTCCGACCGCAAGCTGCCTGACAAGGCCATTGACGTCATCGATGAAACGGGTGCCGCTCAGATGCTGCTGCCGCCATCCAGGCGCCGCAAGCTGATTACCGAAAAGGAGATCGAGGCTACGGTCGCGACGATGGCCCGCATTCCGCCAAAGAGCGTTTCGAAGGACGACGAAGCCGTTCTCGCCAACCTGGAGCAGGAACTGCGCTCGGTGGTCTACGGCCAGGATACGGCAATCGAAGCCCTTTCGACCTCGATCAAGCTCGCGCGTGCCGGGCTCCGCGAGCCGAACAAGCCGATCGGCGCCTACGTCTTCTCCGGGCCGACCGGCGTCGGCAAGACGGAAGTGGCCAAGCAGCTCGCGTCGTCGCTCGGCGTCGAGATGCTGCGCTTCGACATGTCGGAATATATGGAACGGCACACGGTTTCTCGCCTACTCGGCGCACCTCCCGGCTATGTTGGCTTCGACCAGGGTGGGCTTTTGACCGACGGCGTCGACCAGCATCCGCATTGCGTGGTCCTTCTCGACGAGATCGAGAAGGCGCATCCGGATATCTACAATATCCTGCTGCAGGTCATGGACCACGGCGCGCTGACCGACCATAACGGCAAGAAGATCGACTTCCGCAACGTCATCTTGATCATGACGACCAATGCGGGCGCGTCGGAAATGGCCAAGGCCGCAATCGGCTTCGGTTCGTCCAAGCGGACCGGCGAGGATGAGGAGGCGCTGACCCGCCTGTTCACGCCGGAATTCCGCAACCGTCTCGACGCGATCATTCCCTTCGCGTCACTGCCGACGGCCGTCATCCACAAGGTCGTGCAGAAGTTTATCATGCAGCTGGAGGCTCAGCTTTCTGAACGCAACGTCACTTTCGACCTGCAGGAGGAGGCGATCGACTGGCTCGCAGAAAAGGGTTACGACGAGAAGATGGGAGCCCGCCCGCTTGCCCGCGTCATTCAGGATGCGATCAAGAAGCCGCTGGCGAACGAAATCCTCTTCGGCAAGCTGAAGAAGGGCGGCGTCGTGAACGTCACCGTCGGCCCGAAGGAAGACGGCAAGCCCGGTATCATCCTCGAAGCGATCCCCGAATCCGCGCCGATCAAGCCGAAGCCGGAAGCCGAAACCGTTCATCCGGAAACCGACGACGAGGATGACGGCGAGCTGACGACGAAGGCAAAAGCCAAGAAGACAGCAGTTAAGAAGGCGAAGGCTGAGGTCAGGGACGCACCGAAGAAGGCGAGCGCAGTGCCGAAGGTGCCGCGGAGGAAATAGTCCCTCGCCGTGACGTGAATGAAGAAGGCCGCAGCGATGCGGCCTTTGATTTTTCTAGTTTTTCGGGGGGCGCAAGGCCGCTCCAACTGAACGTGTCAACATCTTTGAGCTTTGGCGCGATCGGCAGTGTCTGGACGCCTTGCCGCAGGTCGCGAACCCTCCGAAAAGCGATAGGTGGGAAACCTACGTGGACCTCCCTCGAAGTTCGCAACGGTCAAGGCTGGGCTCGCCGCAATCATTCGACAGGCTCTGCAAAACTAATAGGTCCTGAAACTAGTTCCCAAGCTCACCCTTTATCTTTTCGGCATTCGCAGCAAGCACGCCGCCATCCTCCATCTTGCCGGAATGCGGCTTGAGAGCAACGCCCTCGTGGCGCGGGATGACGTGGAAGTGCAAGTGGAAGACGCTCTGGCCGGCGGCCGGTTCGTTGAATTGGCAAATAAGGACACCGTCGGCATCGAAGGCCTCCTTCACGGCCTTCGCGATCTTCTGGACGACGGGAATCGTCTGCGCGAGGACCGTGGGGTCGGCATCGAAAATATTGCGCGACGGCGCCTTCGGTACGACCAGGACATGGCCGGGGGCCTGCGGCATGACGTCCATGAAGGCCACCGTATGATCGTCCTCGTAGATGCGGTGCGACGGGATCTCGCCGCGCAGGATCTTGGCGAAGATATTGCTGTCGTCGTAAGCGGCGCTGGTCATCTCGAAATCTCCTCGTTCTCCGGTGATCGGGTAGCGCGGCAAAGGCGCGAGCGTCAATCCTCCTGCCGCCGCTCGCCCTTGCGGAACGGACTGTGCTCGGCGAGGATCTCGTTCATGTGCTCGACGTCCTCGCGTTCGCGTTTCAGATAGTCGGCAATCGCGCGCCGCAGGCCGGCATGGGCGACGTAGTGCGCCGAATGTGTTGTCACCGGCAGGTAACCGCGCGCGAGCTTATGCTCGCCCTGCGCGCCCGCCTCGACGCGCTTCAGGCCCTTGGCGAGCGCGAAGTCGATCGCCTGATGATAACAGACCTCGAAATGCAGGAAGGGATGGTCTTCGACGCAGCCCCAGTGGCGGCCGTAGAGCGTATCGCCGCCGATAAAGTTGATGGCGCCCGCGATATAGCGGCCGTTGCGCTTGGCCATCACCAGCAGGACATCTTCGGGCATACGCTCGCCGATCAGCGAATAGAACTTGCGGGTCAGGTATGGCCGCCCCCATTTGCGGCCGCCGGTATCCATGTAGAAAGCGAAGAACTGGTCCCAGATGCGCTCGGTGAGGTCGCTGCCGGTCAGCCAGTCGATGCTGATGCTGTTTTGGAGCGCCGTGCGGCGCTCCTTGCGCAGCGCCTTGCGCTTGCGCGAGGCCAGCGTTTCGAGGAATTCCTCGTGATTGGCATAGCCCTCGTTGATGAAATGGAACTGCTGGTCGGTCCGGTGCAGATAGCCGTCGGTCTCGAAGACGCCGATCTCGTCTTCAGGCACGAACGTGACGTGCGCCGATGAGACGCCGAGGCGACGGACGACTTCCTTCAGGCCCTCGGCAATGGCGTTCTGGATCGGCCGCCGTTCAAGGCCCTCGGCAACGAGCAAGCGCGGACCGGTCGCCGGCGTGAACGGGATCGAACATTGCAGCTTCGGATAATAGCGCCCGCCGGCGCGCTCGAAAGCATCTGCCCAGCCGTGGTCGAAGACATATTCGCCCTGGCTGTGATTCTTCAGATAACCGGGCAGAGCGCCGATCAGCTCGCCCCTGTCCGTCTCAAGCAGCAGATGATGGCCGAGCCAGCCAGTTTGCGTGGTGGCAGAGCCTGAATCTTCGAGCGCGGAGAGGAAGGCGTGCGACAGGAAGGGGTTATAGGCGAGCGCCTTGCCTTCTTTGGACGTTCCGGAAAGCCGGGACCAGCTCTCCGGGGAAATCGCGGTGAAGGACCGTTCGACGCGGATCGATAGTTCGTCTGTCATGGAGCAAATGCGAGGCCCTTGGGAGGAGGATATTGGCTCCCCTTCAGTCTGCGCACGATCTTGTCCAAAAAGCGAGCGTCAAACCGAACCGCGGGGATCGAAACCTTCGAACGTCATCTGATCGGCATTCTCGACGGTATGCATGCGCGCCTTCTCGTCGCGGACCGTCCAGGTAATGACCGGGATGCCCTTCGCGCGCTGGCCGGTGATGAAGGCATTCGGCAGATCGGCGAAGAAATAAGAGATGAAATCGAGGCCGGTTTCCATGGCCCGTTCGTGGTTCGCGAATTCTTCCGGCTTGTTGCCGCCGGCGGTAAGGCCGAGCGGGTAGGGCGCGTTCAAGGCTTTGAGGTCGCGCAGAAGCCAATGGTCGAAGCTCATGAGCGCAACCTTGCCGTCATAGCCTTCCAGCACTTCGACCACCGCTTCGGCAAAGCCCTCATCATCCGCCTCGCGGCCCTTGAGTTCGAGGACGAGCGGAACCTTGCCCTTCACGAGATCGAGCAATTGCCTGAGTGTCGGGATCTTGTCGGCCGTGCCGCCGACGGACAGCAGGCCGAGTTCCCTGGAGGTGCGCTCGCGGATATCGCCCTTTATGTTACACAGACGCTCGAGGTTCTCGTCATGAAAGATGATCGGCACGCCATCGGAGGCATAATGGAGATCGCATTCGATCGCGAAGCCGGCTTCGACGGCGCGGGCAAAGGCAGTCAGCGTATTTTCCCAGACGAGCTTGTTGGTGTCGTGGTAGCCGCGATGGGCGACCGGCAGTTCCTTGATCCAGGCGGCGGAGGTCATGACGCAATTTCCATGATGGCATCGATTTCGACGGCGGCGTTGAGCGGCAGCGCCGCCATGCCGACGGCGGCACGGGCATGCTTTCCGGCCTCGCCGAGGACGCCGGCGATCAGGTTTGATGCACCGTTGATGACAAGATGCTGTTCGACGAATTCCGGGGTAGAGGCGACGAAGCCGTTGAGCTTGATGACGTGCTTGATGCGGCCGAGATCGCCGCCTAGCGCTGCCTTCGCCTGGGCGAGAATGTTGATGGCGCAAAGCTCCGCGCCGCGCTGGCCGGCGGGGACGTCGACATTTCTGCCAAGATGGCCGCTCACGGCGACCTTGCCGCCTTCGAGCGGAAGCTGGCCGGAGATATAAAGAAGGTTGCCGCTGATCACATAGGGAACATAATTGGCAGCGGGTGCGGCGGCTTCCGGCAGAGTTATCCCCATTTCCGTCAGGCGGGCCGCGATTTCATTCGACATTTTCGTCTCCGCTTTTTGTTTCAGTTCTTCAAAAAATTATGCATCGGGACTAGAATCTTGCGTATGACGGTTTCGAGCCTCGATTTGGCCGAAAGCGTTCTTATAACATCGCGGCCGAGTCCAACAGGAGATTATGGATGTTCCGACCGAGTCTTGCCGCCCTTCTTCTTGCCGGCGTCGCAACAAGTGCGTGGGCGGCCGCGCCTGCCTCCGGCGCTGCGATCGCCTCCGGTCTTGTCGCCCACCGGGCGATCTACGATCTCGAACTGAAGGACGCGACCGAGCGCTCTGGCATCGCCGGCATGTACGGCCGCATGGTCTACGAATTCAACGGCAATTATTGCGACGGCTTCACCACCAATTTCCGCTTCGTGACGCAGATCAACACCGGCGACAGCACACGCGTCAGCGACCAGCAGACGAAGACCTTCGAAAACGTGAAGGACCGCCGCTTCACCTTCGAAACGAAGTCTTTCACGGACGATCAGCTCGACAAGGAAGTCAACGGCGAGGCAAACGACAAGCCGGACGGCGTGACAGTCGATCTGACCCGCCCTCAAAGCAAGGAATTGCAGCTTGCCGAAAGCCGCTTCCCGACCGAGCACATGCTCGACGTGATCGAGAATGCCAAGGCGGGCAGGCGTTTCTTTGAAGCCCGCGTTTTCGATGGCTCGGACGATGGGGACAAGCCCTTGGCGACGACGACCGTAGTCGGCAAGCAGATTACGCCGGTTGCCGGTGACGAGGCGGATGCGGGCAATGCCGGCGCGTTTTCCAAGACGGCCGTCTGGCCGGTGACGATCTCCTATTTCAACGAGAATACGAAATCAGACGCGCTACCGGTCTATCGCATGTCATTCAAGCTTTACGAGAACGGCATTACGCGCGATCTCACCATGGATTATGGTGATTTCGTTCTGACCGGCAGGCTCGCGAAGCTGGAAATGCTGGATAGCAAGGCCGACACCTGCAAGTGAGCCGCTGGCGGCATTGAGGCGCATCTTAAACAACGTTTTATGCACGATTTCTCTTTTTCTGGCGCATAATAGAAGTGCAGGACGTACGTTGTCCTGTGCGGGCCTGCCGCCGTTGAGGGGGCGGGGCCGATAGGGGGTGGGATTATGAAGAACTTGTCACGGATTGCACGTTCAGGTCTTGCGGTGGCGCTCCTTGCTGCTGCATCCGCGGTATCGGGCGGTCATGTGATGGCAGCCGATTGCCACGACACGCCTAACGCAGGCGTTGACTGGAGCGAATGCACCAAGAAGAACCTTATGCTTGAAGGCAGCAACTTCGAAAAAGCCAGTCTGGCGGGCACGGATCTGTCGCAGACCAGCCTCAAGAATGCGAACCTTGCCTCGGCAAACCTCGAAAAAGCGACCCTGATACGCGCGTGGCTTGAAGGTGCAAAGGCCGACGAGGCCAAATTCGACAAGATCGAAGCCTACCGGGTCGTGTTCCAGAATGCATCGGCGCAGCGCGCTTCCTTCATCAGCGCTGAGCTGCAGCGTGCGGATTTCACTGGCGCACAGCTTTCAGGTGCGAACTTCGAAAAGGCCGAGCTCGGGCGCGCGACTTTTGAAACCGCCGTATTGACCGGAGCCAGGTTTGCGCTTGCCAATCTCTCCCGCGCCGATCTCAGCGGCTCGAGCTTCGAAGGTTCGATCGATTTCGATCGCGCCTTCATGTTCCTGACGAGAATAGAGGGGCTCGATCTTTCCGCTGCAACCGGGCTTCTGCAGTCGCAGATCGAACTGGCCTGCGGCGATACGTCGACCAAGCTTCCTTCCGGTCTTACGATGCCAAAGAACTGGCCCTGCGCAACGGACTGAGTGAGCGCGCAAACGGTGGCAATGAAATCAATGTCCCGCAGGAGGCGCGGCATGAATTTCACATTTGCGGTTGGCGACATCCATGGCTGCCTGGAGCCGTTGAGAGAGATGCTTGATCGCATCAGGACATACGCATGCGCCGGCACGGTGGTTTTCATCGGCGACTATATCGACCGCGGTCCTGACAGCAAGGGAGTGATCGATCTCCTGATGAACGGATCGGGCAGCGAAGCCTGGCGATGGGTATGTCTGAAGGGCAATCACGAGGATATGATGCTGCGCGCCTGCGCTAACGATGACGAGCGTATCTGGTGGTTGGAAAACGGCGGGTTTGAAACGGAGCTTTCCTATGGGGGTAAAGTAGCCGCAAACCATATGCTGTGGGCCAGTCAGCTGTCGTTGATGTATGCCGATTGCCACCGGATCTTTGTGCATGCCGGCGTTGTTCCGGATTTGCCGCTAGAGATGCAGGCCCCCCAAGACCTGCTCTGGCTCCGGGTTCCCGACGACTATTCAGCGGATTTTTGGGGAAAACACCTGTGTCATGGACACACGCCCTCGGACACGAATCCGCTGACCGTTGGCAACCGCACGAATATCGACAGCGGATGCGTGTTCGGCGGTCCGCTTTCCTGCGCCGTGTTTGAAGATTCGCTGGCCGGCGGGCCGGTCGAGTTTATCCAGGTGCAGCGCTAGGGGCAGTCAGACGCCAGTTTTTTTGAGCGAACGCCTTGCATTTTCGGCGGATCGACGGTAAGGGCAGCCGCATTCCACACGTAAGGCATGGGATCGTCCGGGAGAAATCCGGATTTTTCCGCCGGTGGCATCTTCGAAGAGGATGCTGTTCGCCTTGCGGAGGTTCAACCGGAAAAGGAGTCAAAGGCATGGCATTGCCTGATTTTTCTATGCGCCAGCTTCTGGAAGCTGGCGTTCACTTCGGCCACCAGACCCACCGCTGGAACCCGAAGATGAAGCCGTACATTTTCGGCGATCGTAACAACATCCACATCATCGATCTGGCTCAGACCGTTCCGATGCTTTCGCGCGCGCTGCAGGTTGTCAGCGACACCGTTGCCCGTGGCGGCCGCGTTCTCTTCGTCGGTACCAAGCGCCAGGCTTCCGAGCTCATCGCTGACTCGGCCAAGCGTTCGGCCCAGTACTACGTCAACTCGCGCTGGCTCGGCGGCATGATGACGAACTGGAAGACGATCTCCAACTCGATCCAGCGTCTGCGCAAGCTCGACGAAATCCTTTCCAACGAAGCCCAGGGCTTCACCAAGAAGGAACGTCTGAACCTCGAGCGCGAGCGTGAAAAGCTCGACAAGGCTCTTGGTGGTATCAAGGACATGGGCGGTACCCCGGACCTGATGTTCATCATCGATACCAACAAGGAAAAGATCGCGATCGACGAAGCCAAGCGCCTCGGCATCCCGGTTGTCGCGATCATCGACTCGAACTGCGATCCGGACCTGATCGACTATCCGATCCCGGGCAACGACGACGCTTCGCGCGCTATCGCTCTCTACTGCGACCTGATCTCCCGCGCCGCTATCGACGGTATCGCCCGTCAGCAGAGCGCATCGGGCCGCGACCTTGGCGCTTCCGTTGAAGCTCCGATCGAGCCGACGCTCGACGAGGCTCAAGCCTGATAAACAGGCGGACGGGCCGAAAGGTCCGTCCAGCTTGACTGGATTGGGAAAGGCCGCGCGAGACTTTGCGAAGCTCCGGCGGCCTTGACCTTTTTAGGGCGGTAGGTTCAGGCCGGTCCGCCCAACGAATTCTGATATGGCGCGTCTTCATCACGCTGTCATACATAAAGGTACATTTCGTGCCTCAATCCGGTGGCGCAGAGCATTTTGCGGACCACCGTAAACCGACAAGAGGAAGCTTATGACCGAGATTACGGCTGCAATGGTGAAGGAACTGCGCGAAAAGACCGGCGCAGGCATGATGGACTGCAAGAAGGCTCTCGCTGAAACCAATGGCGACATGGAAGCGGCGATCGACTGGCTGCGCGCCAAGGGCATCGCCAAGGCTGACAAGAAGTCGGGCCGCACCGCCGCCGAAGGTCTCGTCGGCGTTGCCAGCCAAGGCACCAAGGCCGTCGTGGTCGAAGTCAATTCCGAAACCGACTTCGTTGCCCGTAACGACGCCTTCCAGGATCTCGTCCGTGGCATCGCAAAGGTTGCCGTTTCGACCAACGGTTCAGTCGAGGCCGTCGCAGCCGCGACCTATCCGGCTTCCGGCAAGTCCGTTGCTGACACGATCAAGGACGCGATCGCGACCATCGGCGAAAACATGAACCTGCGCCGCTCGACTGCCCTCTCCGTCGAGGACGGCGTCGTCGCCACCTACATCCACAACGCCGTTTCCGACGGCCTCGGCAAGCTGGGCGTTCTGGTTGCGCTGAAGTCGACCGGCAACAAGGAGGCGCTGAACGCCATCGGCCGCCAGATCGCCATGCACATCGCTGCGACCTCGCCGCTCGCCATCCGTCCGGAAGAAGTCGACGCTGCTGTCGCCGAGCGCGAACGCAACGTCTTCATCGAGCAGTCGCGCGCTTCCGGCAAGCCCGACAACATCATCGAAAAGATGGTTGAAGGCCGCATGCGCAAGTTCTTCGAAGAAGTCGCGCTGGTTTCCCAGGCTTTCGTCATCAATCCGGACCTGACGGTCGGTGCCGCGCTCAAGGAAGCTGAAAAGACCGTCGGTGCGCCGATCGAGATCACCGGCATGGCACGCCTCCTGCTCGGCGAAGGCGTCGAGAAAGAAGAAACCGACTTCGCAGCCGAAGTCGCGGCCGCCGCCAAGGGCTGATAAAACCTCATATAATGTGAAAACGGCAGGGCATCGCGTGACAACGCGGTGCCCTTCGTGTATCCGGCAATCATGCCAACATACGAGGAGCCAAGATGTCGTCAGAGCCTGTCTATAAACGCGTTCTACTCAAGGCTTCCGGCGAAGCGCTCATGGGCAGCCAGGGATTCGGTATCGACGTTGCGGTAGCGGACCGCATCGCGTCGGACATCGCCGAAGCCCGCCAGATGGGCGTCGAAGTCGGTGTTGTCGTCGGCGGCGGCAATATCTTCCGCGGCGTAGCCGTCGCCTCCAAGGGCGGCGACCGCGTGACGGGCGACCACATGGGCATGCTGGGTACCGTAATCAACGCGCTGGCGCTTGCAACGTCGCTGCGCAAGCTGAACATCGATACGGTCGTGCTTTCGGCAATCTCCATGCCGGAACTCTGCGAAAGCTTCTCGCAGCGCGCGACGCTCTACCATCTGTCGATGGGCCGCGTGGTCATTTTCGCGGGCGGCACCGGCAATCCGTTTTTCACGACCGATTCTGCCGCAGCCCTTCGAGCCGCCGAGATGGGCGCCCAGGCGATCTTCAAGGGCACCCAGGTGGATGGAATCTATTCCGCCGACCCGAAGAAGGATCCGTATGCCACGCGCTTCGACCGGCTGACGCACCAGGAAGTGCTCGACAAGGGCCTTGCCGTGATGGACGTCGCAGCTGTCGCCCTCGCGCGCGAAAATTCCATTCCGATCATCGTCTTCTCGATCCACGAGAAAGGCGGGTTTGCTGAAATCTTGACGGGCGGTGGCCTCAAGACCATCGTATCGGACAACTGATAGAGAGACGGCGCTGCGACGGCCGCGCGTCTTCGACTGACAGGAGTATTGAGCATGACTGAAGCTACAGACATCAAGGAACTGAAGCGCCGCATGGACGGCGCGATTTCCGCATTCAAACACGATATCGCGTCGCTGCGTACCGGCCGCGCCTCGGCCAACATCCTGGACCCGGTGACGGTCGAAGCCTATGGTTCGCGCTTGCCGCTCAATCAGGTTGCCAATATCACCGTGCCGGAGGCGCGCATGCTTTCGGTATCCGTCTGGGACAAGTCGATGGTAAGCGCGACGGAACGTGCGATCCGCGAGTCGAACCTCGGACTCAACCCGATCGTCGACGGCCAAAACCTGCGCATTCCTTTGCCGGAACTCAACGAAGAGCGTCGCAAGTCGCTGGTCAAGGTCGCGCATGACTACGCCGAGAAAAGCAAGGTTGCGATCCGCCATGTACGCCGCGACGGCATGGACGGCCTTAAGAAAGCCGAAAAGGACGGTGTCATAAGCCAGGACGAAAGCCGGGCGCAATCAGATCGTGTGCAGAAGATGACGGATGAGATGATTTCCGAGATCGATCGCTTGCTTGCCGACAAGGAAAAGGAAATCATGCAGGTCTAGGGCTTTGCCTGCGCCCCTGGAGACCGGACGGGAAATGTCGGAACCAGTATTCTTGAGTATGCCAGAACATGTTGCCATCATCATGGATGGCAACGGCCGTTGGGCAAAGCAGCGAGGGTTGCCGCGCGCGATGGGTCACCGCAAAGGTGTGGAAGCCGTTCGCGAGACCGTGCGCGCCGCAGGCGATGCCGGCATCAAGTACTTAACGCTCTTTGCCTTTTCTTCGGAGAACTGGCGCCGGCCGGAAGCGGAGGTCTCGGACCTCATGGGATTGCTCAAGGCCTTCATCCGGCGCGACCTCGCCGAACTGCACGCGCAGAATGTGCGGATCAGGATCATCGGCGACCGGCATAGTCTTCGCAGCGATATCCTCAACCTCCTGCTCGAAGCCGAAGAGACGACGCGGGACAATACCGCGCTGACGCTGGTGATCGCTTTCAACTACGGCTCGCGCGACGAGATCGCCAGAGCCATGGTGAGCCTTGCCGAGGATGTCGAGGCCGGGCGGCTGCGAGCCCGGGAGATCACACCCGAGCTCGTCAATGCCAGGCTGGATACGGCCGGCATTCCCGATCCCGATCTAATCATTCGCACCAGCGGCGAGGAGCGCCTTTCGAACTTCCTTTTGTGGCAGGCCGCTTATTCCGAGTTTGTTTTCGTGCCGGAATACTGGCCGGATTTCGGCCGGGAGCTCTTCTATGCCGCGCTCGAGAAGTTCGCCGCGCGCGACCGCCGATTCGGCGGCCTGTCGCCGCAGGCCGCCGCAGTAGGCACCTAACTGATGCAGCAGGAACTGAAACTCCGCATTATCTCCGGCGTCATTCTGGCAATCATCGTGCTCGCGGTGACCTGGTACGGCGGCTTCGCCTTCCGCCTGCTCTCAGCGGTAATTGCCCTGCTTATCTATTATGAATGGTCGACAATCACGCGGCTGCAAACCGAGCAGCCGGTCGCGAATGTGGCAGGCTGGGTGGGGCAGGCGGCCATCGCGGCTGCAATCCTGCTCGGACGCTTCGATTTTGCGTTGAGCCTACTTGTCTTCTTTTTTGCGATTGCTGTCGGCTTCGTGGCGGCGCAGAGCGCCAGCCGCTGGTTTCCGGCTGGTATCGTCTATGCCGGACTGACCGGCATCGCACTTGCCGAAATCCGGGGCGGGGATGCTGCTGGGCTGCAAGCCATGCTCTTCGTCTTCGCGGTAGTCTGGGCAACCGACATCCTTGCCTATTTCGTCGGCCGAGCAGTTGGCGGGCCAAAGCTCGCACCGAGGATTTCGCCGGGAAAGACGCAATCCGGCGCTTTTGGCGGCGCGGTTTCGGCTGTGATTGCGGGCAGTGTCATCGCCTACTTCTTCATTCCCGAGGCGGACTGGCTGATGGCGGCCGCCGTCGCCTTCATTCTTTCCGTCTGCAGCCAGGCAGGCGATCTCTTCGAATCGTTCATCAAGCGGCGATTTGGCGTGAAGGATTCCAGTCACCTCATTCCGGGACACGGTGGCGTGATGGATCGCGTCGACGGGCTGATATTCGCTTGTTTTGCAGCGTTCTTGCTCGCGACATTATTTTCCCTGATAAAGGGTGACGGCATGGCGCCGCTAGGCGCCGCTTTGTTCGGGTTCTGATATCTGCGCTGGGCGCAGCGGAAGGATTAATGGAAGGCATGACCGGTATATTCGGCTTTCTGACGGGTTATATCATTCCGTTCGTTCTGGTCCTCTCGCTGCTCGTTTTCGTGCACGAGATGGGCCACTATCTGGTCGGCCGCTGGAGTGGCATCCGCGTGCTCGCTTTTTCTGTGGGCTTTGGACCAGAGCTTGCGGGCTTTACCGATCGGCATGGAACGCGCTGGAAGATCTCGGCGATCCCGCTTGGCGGCTATGTGCGCTTCTTCGGCGACGAGGACGCCTCGAGCAAGCCGGACATGGATAAGCTCGAATCGATGTCGGAAGCGGATAGAGCGCGCTCATTTGCCGGCGCGAAGCTCTGGAAGCGCGCAGCGACGGTGGCCGCAGGTCCCATCGCCAACTTCCTGCTGGCGATCATCATCTTTGCGGTTCTTTTCTCGATCTACGGCCGCTCGATCGCCGATCCGGTCGTCGCCGAAGTGAAGCCGGAGAGCGCTGCCGCGGAGGCGGGAATCCTGCCCGGTGACCTGCTGATCGCAATCGACGGCGGGAAGGTCGATACGTTCGACGATGTGCGCCGCTACGTAAGCGTTCGCCCGGAACAGCGGATCGTCGTTACCATCGAGCGGAGCGGCGAGAAGATGGACCTGCCGATGGTGCCGAAGCGCACCGACATGACGGACCAGTTCGGCAACAAGATGGAGATCGGTCTGATCGGCATCGTGACGAACCAGGAGGTCGGCCATTTCCGCGTGCAGACATATACGCCGCTCGCAGCCTTGGAGGAAGGCGCCGTTCAGACCTGGCATATCGTCACCGGCACCTTCAAATATATCGGCAATCTTTTCGCGGGCTACATGAAGCCCGATCAGCTCGGCGGACCGATCCGCGTCGCCCAGGCGTCCGGCCAGATGGCAACGCTCGGTGTTGCAGCCCTGCTTCAGCTTGCCGCGGTGTTGTCCGTTTCCATCGGATTACTGAATTTGATGCCTGTTCCGGTACTTGATGGCGGGCATTTGATGTTCTATGCGATTGAGGCGGTGAGGGGTAAACCTTTAGGGGCATCGGCCCAGGAAATTGCATTTCGCATTGGTCTAGCTATGGTCCTTTCACTGATGGTTTTTGCTACCTGGAATGACATTAGCGCGTTGATAGGTTAACGCGCGCGGTGAGGGGAAATTACCGTTTATTTACGATGTTTCAAAGCTGTAGTGGCGAATGGGTCACGCTTCGAAATGAAGTAAACAGAAATTAACTTGCTGCCTTGCTTGTAGGGCAAAAGCGGGTAAAACGACACACGTGCCGGAATCGGGTTCGCCCGGCGACGGGGACGAGAAAAAAGGTAATGGGTGAAATGAAGGCTGGTTCAAGATTTTTGAACGCAGTATCGGCGGTTGCGCTGTCTGCAGGTATTGTCGCTTCGGGCGCAGGCGCAATTACATTCGTCTCTGCGACGGCTGCGGAAGCGGCGGTTATCCAGCGGATCGATGTGCGTGGAGCGAGCCGCGTCGGCGCTGAGGCAGTCCGGTCAAATCTCACCATCGCCCCAGGCAGGAACTTCTCGAATACCGACATCGATGACTCGGTAAAGCAGCTCTACGGCACGGGGTACTTCTCCGATGTCAAAATCTCCGTTTCCGGCAGCACGCTGGTAGTGACCGTCGAAGAAGCCCAGCTCGTCAATCAGGTCGTTTTCAACGGCAACCGCAAGGTCAAGGACGACAAGCTGGCCTCGGTTGTACAGACGCGTGCCTCCGGTCCCTACAACGATGCGCTGATCCAGGCCGATATCGCGGCGATCAAGGAAGCCTACGCGGCAACGGGCCGCAGCGAAGTGCAGGTCACGACGCAGGTCGTTCCGCTTGGCGAAGGTCGCGTAAACCTCGCTTTCGTCATCGATGAAGGCGACCGCACGAAGATCGCGGCCATCAATTTCGTAGGCAACAATGCTTACAGCACCGGTCGTCTAGCTGCCGTCATTAGCACCAAGCGCTCGAACTTCCTCTCGTTCCTGACCCGCAAGGACGTTTACAGCGAAGATCGCCTGCATGCCGACGAAGAAGCGCTGCGCCAGTTCTATTTCAACCGCGGCTATGCCGACTTCAAGATCATCTCTTCGGATGCTACTTTTGATGAAGCCACGAACAAGTACACGCTGACCTTCAACATCGAGGAAGGTCCGCGTTACGACTTCGGTCCGGTAACCGTACAGTCGACCGTAGAAGGCGTAACCGGCGAGCAGCTTCAAGGCCTGGTAGTGACGCGCGAAGGCGAAGTCTACAGCGCCAAGGACGTCCAGAGGTCCATGGAGGCCATTTCGGATCAGGTTGCTTCGGCAGGCTATCCGTTCGCCCGCGTGACGCCGCGCGGCAACCGCGATCTCGGCAACAATACGATCGGCGTCGAATACCTTGTCGACCAGGGCGAACGAGCCTACATCGAGCGCATCGAAATCCGCGGCAACAGCCGCACGCGCGATTACGTCATCCGCCGCGAATTCGATATGAGCGAAGGCGACGCCTTCAATCAGCAGATGATCACCAAGGCGAAGCGTCGTCTCGAAGCGCTCGGCTTCTTCTCGTCGGTGAACATCTCGACCGCGCCGGGCAGCTCGCCTGACCGCGTCGTTGTCATCGTCGATGTACAGGATCAGTCGACGGGTTCGTTCGGTATCGGTGCCGGTTACGCCGCAGGCGGCGACGGTCTGATCCTGGAAGCGTCCATTGAAGAAAAGAACTTCCTGGGTCGCGGCCAGTATATCAGGGTTTCAGCTGGTGGCGGTGTCGAAGGCTCGCAGAGTTATGGTTTGAGCTTCACCGAGCCTTACTTCCTCGGTTATCGCCTTGCGACCGGTTTCGACCTCAATCACAGTGAGACCTCAAGCAACGATAATTACGACTATACCGAAGATAGCGCCGTTCTCCGCGCGACGGCGCCGATCACCGAGGATCTGGCGACGACGTTCCGCTACAACTTCAAGCGGATGAACTATGATGCCGACGGCAGCGATCTGAGCGATCTTTCGACACCTTACCAGGATCTTGTGAACGATGGACCTTGGATCCGTTCATCGATTTCCAATACGCTGACCTATAACACACTCGACGACATGACGCTCCCGCGCGAGGGCATATACGCGACCTTGACGCAGGAAATTGCCGGCCTGGGTGGCGACTCGCAGTTCTACAAGATCTACGGGAAGGCGCGCTATTATCATCTGCTGGCTGACGATGCCGATATCATTGGATCTGTTGCGGCCGGCGCGGGCCATGTTGTAGGCCTTGGCAAAGACCTAAACATCTTCGACCAGTTCACATTGGGCAACAACGACATCCGCGGCTTCGAAAACAAGGGTATCGGTCCTCGCGTTGGTGGCGGACCGGATGATCCGCTCGGGGGAACGACTTATTTTACCGTGTCGGCGGAAGCGACCTTCCCGATGCCCGGATTCCCGCGTGACTTTGGTCTACGTGGTGCGGTCTTCGCTGATGCGGGTACGTTGTTTGGAAATGACGTTGACGTGAGTTCGCCAGAATTCGTGAGAGGCGATAGCGCGGCACTTCGTGCGTCCGTCGGTGTTGGCCTTGTCTGGCAATCGCCATTCGGCGCGCTGCGCGTCGACTACGCGATCCCCGTCGTGAAGGAAGATTACGACCAAACGCAGTACTTCAAGTTTGGCATCAACAACCAATTCTGATATCGGCAATCCAGAATCGAAAACTGGAGCTTTGCCGGTGGAGCAGAACAATTTCTTTCCGCCCCGCGACGGCGTCAAACTTTCAGAGTTGGCGCAATATCTCGGGGCGGAACTTGCCGACCCTGAAAATGGCGACACCCTTATCCGATCGGTGTCGCCGGTCAGCCGTGCGAAGGCCGGTGATCTTTGCTACATCATCTCACGCAGGAGTCGCGCCGAGCTTGAAACCTGTCGGGCGTCGGCAGTCCTTTGCGAGCCCGCGATAAGAGCGGCGGTACCTCCTCATATTCCGGTTCTCTTGTCGAAGAATCCCCATGCCGCCTTTGCGATGGCAGGCGGGCATCTCCATCCGGCTGCTTTGAAGCCGCTGGCAACAATGTCTTCGACGGCAGAGATCGCGGCGACCGCGGCGGTCGATCCGACGGCGCGGCTGGAACCGGGCGTGATCGTCGAGCCTTTGGCTGTCATCGGCGCGAATGCGGAAATCGGTCACGGAACACGGATCGGCGCCGGCGCGCTTATAGGTCCCGGTGTCAAGATCGGCCGCGATTGCACGATCGCCGGCGGTGCCAGCGTTATATGCGCACTCTTGGGCAATGGCGTGATCGTGCACAACGGCGCGCGTATTGGCCAGGATGGCTTTGGATATGCGCCTGGCCCCAGAGGGATGATCAAGATCGTTCAGATCGGCCGGGTCATCATCCAGGACAATGTCGAGATCGGCGCGAACACGACGATCGATCGCGGCACGATGGACGACACGGTCGTCGGCGAGGGAACCAAGATCGACAACCAGGTGCAGATAGGCCACAACGTCAGGATCGGGCGTCATTGCGCGATCGTTTCGCAGGTCGGCATCGCCGGCAGTGCGGTTATTGGAAACGGTGTGCAGATCGGCGGCCAGACAGGTATCAATGGCCATATTACGATTGGCGATGGCGTACAGATCGCGGCAAAGAGCGGCGTCATTCACAGCATTCCTGCCGGTGAGCGTTATGGGGGCATTCCGGCACGTCCGTTAAAGGATTTTCTTCGAGAGTCGGCGGAGATAATGGCGCGCGCGAGCGCTCGGGCTCATAAAACGGGAGATCAAGAATGACTGAAGGGGTCAAGGAGACGCTTGCTTCGGCGGACATCATGGAGATCATGAAGCTTCTGCCGCATCGCTATCCGTTTTTGCTGGTCGACCGGATTATTGAGATCGATGGCGATGACTCCGCGATCGGCATCAAGAACGTCACTGCCAACGAGCCTCATTTCACCGGCCACTTTCCCGAGTCGCCGATCATGCCGGGTGTGCTGCTGATTGAAGGCATGGCGCAGACGGCGGGTGCGATCTGCGCGCGTAAGGATGGAACGACCGGTAACCTCGTCTATTTCATGACCATCGACAATGCACGTTTCCGCAAGCCCGTCATCCCGGGCGATCGGGTCGAATTTCATGTGAAGAAGCAGAAGCAGCGCGGTAATATCTGGAAGTTCCATTGCGACGCCAAGGTCGACGGCGCATTGGCCGCGGAAGCTGATATCGGCGCGATGATTCTTCGTAAGGACGAGGCATGAGCACGATCGCAGGGAGCGCCCGCATCCATGCCATGGCCGTTGTCGAGGATGGCGCGGTCATCGGCGAAGGCGTGTCCGTCGGTCCGTTCTGCCATGTCGGTCCGAAGGTTGTTCTTCATGACAATGCCGAACTGCTGGCGCATGTCGTGGTGACCGGCAGAACCGAGATCGGCAAAGGCACCCGAATTTTCCCGATGGCGGTCATCGGCGGCGATCCCCAGAGCGTGCACCATGGCGGCGAGGAGACGACGCTGACGGTAGGCGAGAATTGCACCATCCGCGAAGGCGTGACGATGAATACCGGCACCGCCGATTTCGGCGGCAAGACAATCGTTGGCGACAACAACCTGTTTCTCGCCAATTCTCATGTCGCCCATGACTGCCGTGTCGGCAATCACGTCATCATGTCGAACAATGTCATGCTCGCCGGGCATGTGACGATCGAGGATCGGGTCATTCTCGGCGGCGGATCGGCCGTGCATCAATTCACGCGCGTCGGCCGCCAGGCCTTCGTCGGCGGCCTTTCGGCTGTCAGCTACGATGTCATTCCGTATGGGATGCTCAATGGAAATCCCGGTTTACTGGGCGGTCTCAACGTTGTCGGCATGACGCGGGCCGGGATTGATCGCGCTGTCATTCATACGGTGCGCCGCGCTTACAAGGCGATTTTTGAGGGATCAGGTTCGATCCGCGACAATGCGGCAGCGATCCGGGACGAATATGCCGATTGCGAGCCGGTGATGCAAATCCTCGATTTCATTGCCGCGGAAAGCGACCGCGCGCTGTCATCGCCGACGCGAGGACAGAAAGGCTGACCTTGTCTCCCGCCGATGATACCGACAAAGGCCGTCTGGCGATCATTGCGGGAAACGGTCTTCTGCCGTCTTATGTCGCCGAGGCGGCGCGGGCAGCCGGCGAGGATCCATTCGTGATTTCGCTGAAGGGCGAACTTGACCGGTCATGGGAGGACTATGACCACGCAGTCATCGGCGTCGGTGATTTGTCGGCGCTGGCAGATATTTTCAAGCGCAACAACATCACCCGCGTCGTCATGTCTGGCGGCGTTCGCCGTCGCCCCGAATGGCGGGAAGTGAGGCCAACCTGGCGGACGGTGGCAAAGATGCCGGGTGTGGTGCGTACGCTGCTTTCGGGCGGCGACGATACCGTGTTGCAGATGGTCATCAAGCTCATCGAAGACGACGGTCGGCGGGTCGTCGGCGCGCAGGATATTGCCCCCGACCTGCTGGCGGCTGTCGGGCCGATCGGCGCCATGTCGCCGGGGAATGACGACAAGATCGATATCCTGAAGGCGGCAGCAGCCGCCGAAGCGCTTGGTGCGCTCGATGTCGGGCAGGGCGCAGTCTCCGTCGGCGGACGCATCGTGGCGCTCGAAGGCGCCGAAGGGACCGACGGAATGCTTGAGCGCGTCGCATCGCTGCGTGGCGCCGGGCGTATATCGCCGCGCCGCCGTGGCGTGCTGGTCAAGCTCTGCAAGCCGCAGCAGGATGTCCGCGCCGACCTTCCGTCGATCGGCCTCTCCACGGTGACGAATGCCAAGGCGGCGGGTTTGGCGGGAATTGCAATCGAGGCGGGACGTGCTCTCGTGCTGGATCGCCAGGCTGTGATCAAGGCAGCCGACGAAGCCGGGCTTTTTGTCTGCGGGCTCGATCGCGGCCTGCCGTCATGGGGGCTGTGATGAAGATCGCGATCGTGGTAGGCGAGGTTTCCGGAGACCTTCTCGGCGCCGATCTCGTGGCTGCACTGAAGCGCAGGCATGCCGGGATTGAACTTGTCGGCGTCGGCGGCGACGCGCTGGAGGCACAGGGGCTGAAGTCGCTCTTCGACTTCTCCGAGCTTTCGATTATGGGCATCACACAGGTGCTTGGAAAATTGCCGAAGCTTGTCGCCCGCATCAGGCAGACGACGGCTGCAATCGTTGCGGCAAAGCCCGATATTCTTTTCATCATCGACAGCCCGGATTTTACCCATCGCGTTGCCAAACGTGTTCGCGAAGCCCTGCCGGAACTCCCGGTCGTCAATTATGTCTGTCCCAGCGTTTGGGCGTGGAAGGAATATCGCGCCCAGCAGATGCTCGGTTATGTCGACCATGTGCTGGCCGTTCTGCCGTTCGAGCCCGCGGTGATGGAGCAGCTCGGCGGACCGCAGACGACCTATGTCGGCCACAGGTTGACGGCGGATGCGGACCTGATTGCCGCCAGGCGCGGCCGGGCAGAAAAGCTCAGGACCGTCGGCGAGGGCCGGAAAACGATCATGCTGCTCCCGGGCTCGCGCTCGTCGGAGATCACAAAGCTGCTTCCCTATTTTCGCGATGCCGTCAATGAGCTCGTCGCCCGCGGTGGCACAATGCGGTTTCTCATGCCGACCGTCAGCCGCAGGGAATCGATGGTTCGCAACCTCGTGGAGGACTGGGAAACGAAACCGGAGATCCTGATTGGCAATGAACAGAAATGGCGAGCTTTCGCGGAGGCCGATGCGGCAATGGCTGCCTCGGGGACTGTCATCCTCGAGCTTGCACTTACAGGCGTGCCGACAGTCTCAGTCTATAAGACAGACTGGATCATCACGATGATGACGCGGCGCATCAAGACGTGGACAGGAGCAATCCCGAATCTGATCGCCGACTATGCCGTCGTCCCCGAATATATCAACGAGGTCGTTCGTGGCGCGAGTTTGGCGCGCTGGATGGAACGCCTTTCCAGCGACACGCTCCAGCGGCGCGCAATGCTCGAAGGTTTCGACCTTGTCTGGCAGCGCATGCAGACGGAAAAGCCGCCGGGCGAGAAAGCGGCGGATATCGTTCTCGACATTCTGGACAGGAAAAAACCCGGCCGTCTCTGACCGGGTTTTTTCGGGCGGAAGCGGCTTAGCGCTTCGAAACCGGAACGTAGTCGCGCAGCGGTTCGCCGATATAGAGCTGGCGCGGGCGGCCGATGCGCTGCTGTGGATCCTCGATCATCTCGTTCCACTGGGCGATCCAGCCAACCGTACGGGCCAACGCAAAGAGCACCGTAAACATCGTCGTGGGGAAGCCCAGCGCCTTCAGCGTGATGCCGGAATAGAAGTCGATGTTCGGGTAGAGCTTCTTTTCGATGAAGTATTCGTCGGTCAGCGCGATGCGTTCCAGCTCCATCGCGACTTCGAGAAGCGGATCGTCCTTGTGACCGAGTTCGGCGAGGACCTCATGCGTCGTCTTCTGCATGATCTTGGCGCGCGGATCGTAGTTCTTGTAGACACGGTGACCGAAGCCCATCAGGCGGAACGGGTCATTCTTGTCCTTGGCGCGGGCAATATATTCCGGAATGCGCTCGACCGAGCCGATTTCCGAAAGCATGTTGAGCGCCGCCTCGTTGGCACCGCCATGAGCCGGGCCCCAAAGGCAGGCAATGCCGGCCGCGATGCATGCGAACGGGTTGGCGCCCGAAGAGCCGGCGAGACGAACTGTCGAGGTCGAGGCGTTCTGCTCGTGATCGGCGTGCAGGATGAAGATACGGTCCATGGCGCGCGAGAGGACCGGGTTCACGACATATTCTTCGCACGGGACCGCGAAGCACATGCGCAGGAAGTTCGAGGCGTAGTCGAGATCGTTCTTCGGATAAACGAAGGGCTGGCCGATATAGTACTTGTAGGCCATGGCCGCGATAGTCGGCATCTTGGCGATCATGCGTAGGCTTGCGACCATGCGCTGATGCGGATCGGTGATGTCTGTCGAGTCGTGGTAGAAGGCAGACAGAGCGCCGACACAGCCGCACATGACGGCCATCGGATGGGCGTCGCGGCGGAAGCCGGTGAAGAAGCGAGACATCTGCTCGTGCACCATGGTGTGATGCGTGACGCGGTAGTCGAAGTCCTTCTTCTGGGCAGCCGTCGGCAATTCGCCGTAAAGCAGTAGATAGCAGACTTCCAGGAAGTCGCCATGTTCAGCAAGCTGTTCGATCGGGTAGCCGCGATGCAGCAGAATGCCTTCATCGCCGTCGATATAGGTGATCTTCGATTCACAGGAAGCGGTCGAGGTGAAACCAGGATCGTACGTGAAGGAACCGGTGTTTTTATAGAGTGCACCAATATCGATGACGTCCGGACCGATCGTTCCGCTTTTCACGGAAAGATTGGCGGTTTTGTCGCCGATTTTGATTGTTGCGCTTTGATCCGTCATGCTGATCCTCCAAACTGGCGGCGGCGCCATAAAAGCGCCATAGGGTTAAGCGTCCTCTCCGATAGCTATATGATCAGAGCGCCAATGCCAAGTTACCGTGGCGCCATTTTGTGCATCGCAGTATCAACTTTTGGACACTCCTGCGATGCCGGAGGCGCATAGCGGAAGCCAATGATTTAATTCGGCTTTTTGCAATCCAATTTTTTGGTCTTTTTTCAATCGATTATTGTTGCTGAAACGCCCTCAGGGCTGCATTCTGGTTGTATTCATAGGCTGTCGGCATGCTGGGTGCATGCCGGAGTTGAAAACGGCTGAGCTGCGCATTTCCGCTTCTGTAGATGTCGCGGACAAGCAGTTTGCGAGCTTCCCGGCTTGCGCTTTTGGAATGCGGGAAGGAGCCTTCGGCAACAGGACAGCGCTCGCCCGTCAATAGCCACCGTTCACCCCAATAGCCACAGATCAGTCATTGTGGATGCATACCGGCTTTCGGCCTGCAAATGGCGAGCGAAGGAGCCGCTCAGGGCACGCGCCTGCGCATTGCGACGGTTTTTTCGAGCTTGGGCGGCGATCTGGTTTGCGTCCGGCACGAATCTTTCGCCGCCTTCTTCGATCATATGGCCATGCTCAGCGCTTTGGCTTTGACCGATCGCAGCCGTGAGGCGCGCTGCGACCCGCGAAAAGACGGGGGATGCAAACTTTTCATCGCGGCAGCAGGAAGAGGTAAGCAATGCGATGCGAAACGGTGCCACGCCCGGCTTGCGATGCCGCGGACATCGTCCGTCACGCGGGCAAGGTTGCGGTTCGGCGCCTGCCAATGGCGCAGTGCATTTCGCGGATGAAACCTCGCGGAAAACCGGCGCCGTCGAACCGTGCTTTGAACAACTGCCTTCGAGAAACTCGATTGCCCGTAGAGCTTGGCGCGCCGGCGCCTTTGCCGGCGACGCGCTGCCAGTCAATGGTAGCGGCGGATAAGGCCGACGAGCTTACCCTGAACCTTCACGCGATCCGGTCCAAAGATGCGCGTTTCGTAGGCCGGGTTCGCCGCTTCAAGCGCGATGGACGCACCCTTGCGGCGGAACCGCTTCAGCGTCGCTTCCTCGTCATCGACCAGTGCCACGACAATGTCGCCGGGATTGGCGGTGCTGGTGTTGCGGATGATGACCGTGTCGCCATCGAAGATGCCAGCATCGATCATCGAATCGCCCTTGACCTCAAGCGCATAGTGTTCGCCGGAGCCGAGCATATCGGCCGGAACGTTGATGTCGTGCGTGTTGTTCTGGATCGCCGAGATCGGCACGCCTGCCGCAATGCGGCCCATGACGGGAACCGAAATAGAGCTGTTATTGTCTTCGTTCGCCGGCTTCGGCGCGGCGGCAGCAGGCTGCGGCTTGCCGAGGCTGCCCTCGATGACGCTCGGCGAAAAGCCGCGGCGGGGCTGCATGCTCGGGCTGTAGGCTTCCGGCAGCTTGATCACTTCAAGCGCGCGGGCGCGGTTCGGTAGGCGACGAATGAAACCGCGCTCTTCCAGAGCGGTAATCAGCCGGTGGATGCCGGATTTGGACGCGAGATCCAGTGCATCCTTCATTTCGTCGAAGGATGGCGGAACGCCGGATTCCTTCATACGCTCATGAATGAAGAGGAGAAGCTCCTGTTGTTTGCGTGTCAGCATCGAAGTTTAACCCCAAATTCGTGAAACAAAGCCAGAACAGACACTATATGTTCCATATGTGTTCCGCAAGTACCTAAATTTTCGTAAAACTTCGTCCCAATACCGGTCATTTTCGGAAACTTTGTTTGCCGGATCATCGCTTTCAGCTTGCATTGACCACGTAGCGGCACACATCTTCAGCACAGGAAATGGAGACCTGGCGCCATGCAGCATCCGTTGGATCATCTTGTTCTACCGGTCACCAACATCGATCTCGCGCGGGAGCGGCTGGGACGACTGGGGTTCACGGTTGCCGCCGAGGGCCGTCATCCTTTCGGCACAGTGAATGCTTGCGTTTTTTTCGCCGACAAGACCTACCTCGAGCCGCTTGGCGTCGCGAGTGCGAAAGAATGTGAAGAATCAGTGCGGCACGGAAACGTGTTTGTGGCGCGCGACCAGGCCTTTCGTTTCCGGTGCGGCAATGACGGATTCTCTGCGGCAGCATTCAGCACGGACGACGCGGACGCCGATCATGCTCATTTCGTGCGTGCGAGAAAGAGCGGCGGCGCCATGCTGGAGTTTTCGCGCCTGATCAAGATGCCGGACGGGTCGCAATCGACAGGCACTTTCAAGCTTGCGTTTGCCGCCGATCTTCGGGCGCCGGATTTCTTCCTGTTTGACTGCCAGCGCATCAACGCCTCTCCGGCCGATCGGAGCGCGTTAGAAAAGCACGCGAACGGTGCAACCGGTATCTCGGAGATGGTGCTAAGCGCGCCCGAGCCTGAAGCCTTCGGCTCGTTCCTTCAGTTGGCCGTGTCTACGACAGAAATTGAGCGGACACCGTTTGGCGTGGCGATCGCGGCAGCGAATGTCAGGATCAGTCTGCTGTCGCCGGAAGGGGTGGAGGCTTATTTCGATTCGGTGCCGTTAACCGTGGATAAGGGTCTGAGAGGCAGCGCTATCGTTTTCCGCACCACCGATCTTGCCGTGACAGAAGCGCTTTTGGCTGATAACGGGATGCCCTATACACGCAAGAACAACAGAGTCCTGGTGAAGCCTGCGCCCGGCCAAGGCGCGATCTTCGCCTTCGAGGAGACCCGATGAGCAATACGAATTCCGAAGTCGCAGTCGGCGAAGGTGCCGGCCGCGTCGTATTTTCCAACAGTGGCAGGCTGTCGCTGATCGCCGGCGCATGCGAAATGGAGAGCCGCGACCATGCCTTCATGGTTGCTGGCACGCTCAAGGAGCTTTGCGGCAAGCTTGGCATCGGGCTCGTCTACAAGACCTCCTTCGACAAGGCGAACCGCTCTTCGCTGTCGAGCAAACGCGGTATCGGTCTAGAGAAGGGCTTGAAAGTCTTCGCCGACCTCAAGAAGGAACTCGGCATTCCGGTTCTGACAGATATCCATTCGGAAGAGCAATGCGCGCTGGTCGCCGAGGTCGTGGACGTTCTGCAGATCCCGGCCTTCCTCTCCCGTCAGACGGACCTGCTTGTGGCAGCCGCGAAGACCGGCCGTGTCATCAATGTCAAGAAGGGCCAGTTTCTCGCTCCCTGGGACATGAAGAATGTTCTCGCCAAGCTAAATCAGAGCGGCAACCCGAACGTTCTGCTTTGTGAGCGTGGCGCGTCCTTCGGTTACAATACGCTGGTCTCGGACATGCGCTCGCTGCCGATCATGGCGGCCATGGGGGCTCCGGTCATTTTCGATGCGACCCATTCCGTACAACAGCCAGGTGGCCAGGGCACGACGTCGGGCGGGGAGCGCCAGTTCGTCGAGACGCTGGCGCGGGCGGCGGTTGCGGTCGGAGTTGCAGGTGTCTTCATCGAGACCCACCAGGATCCGGACAATGCCCCCTGCGACGGCCCCAATATGGTGTACTTGAACGACATGCCGCGGCTTCTGGAAAAGCTGTTGGCCCTCGACGCCGTCGCCAAGGCGGAGTGATCCTGGCCGAAGGTGCCCGCCGTCAACCGGCGAGCGCCATCCTTTGGCTTGAGTACGACCGCGTTGCGGCGGACGTCGTTACGTCATCGAGAAGGAAGCGGGCCAGCAGGTGATTGAGGTGTATCGCCTCGTCACCGAGTTCGCGGCAGGCGGCATTTGTCTGTTCAACCATCGCCGCGTTCTGCTGCGTGACGCTGTCCATAGTGTTGACGGCGGCGTTGACTTCCAGGAGAGCGGTCGTTTGTTCGGCAGAGGAACGCACGATCGACTCGATCAACGCGGTCACCTTCAGAACCTGCTGATCGATATTGCCGAGCGCTTCACCGGTGCGGTTGACCAAGGCAACGCCGGCCGAAACCTGGCTGGAAGACGTCTCGATCAGCTGCTTGATTTCCTTTGCCAGATTGGCGGAGCGGCTGGCAAGGTCGCGCACTTCCTGTGCAACCACCGCAAAACCCTTTCCGGCCTCGCCGGCGCGGGCGGCTTCCACGCCGGCATTGAGCGCGAGCAGGTTGGTCTGGAAGGCGATTTCGTCGATGACGTTGATGATCTCGCCGATCTGTGCAGATGATGTCTCGATCTCCTCCATCGCAGCGACCGCCTCGTGCACGACGGTTGCCGAATAGCTGGCGCTTTCCTTTGTCGCCGTCATCATCACGTTGGCTTCTTTGGCCCGTACCGACGAGTTCTTGACGGTGACCGTGATCTGGTCGAGCGCCGAGGCCGCCTGCTCCAGCGAGGCGGCTTGATGTTCGGTTCGCCGGGCCAGATCGTTTGTGCTCGATGCGATTTCGCCGGAGCCGCTCCTTACTACATTCGTCACGATCGAGATTTCCTTCATCGCTTCACAAAGCGTGCGGACGCTCGAATTGAACTGCTCGCGCAGCTTCTCGTAGGCTGCGTCGAAAGGCTCGCTAAGCTGGACCGTGAGATCGCCGCCGGAGAGCCGTTCCAGGCCGCGGCTCAGGCTGGCGATGACGCCCTCGCGGATGGCTTCCTCGTCTGCATTGGCAGCGGCAAGCGCCGCATCGCGCTGTGCTTGGGCCTGACGTTCGGCATCCTGGCGGGCACGGATATTGTTCCGCTCTTCGGCGGATTCGCGGAAGACGGTGACGGCGCGCGCCATCTCCCCGATCTCGTCGGCACGCCGGCTGAAGGGCACATCCTTCGAATAGTCGCCGCCGGCAAGGATCGCCATATAGTCGCGCATCGCCGAGATCGGCACGATGGCGCGGCGGCGGAAGACGTAAAGGCCGCCAAGAAGCAGGCAGAGCGAGACTGCGGCAGCCGCGAGCGTGATAGCCGAAAGGATGCGTGTCTGTTCGGCGGCGTCCTTTTCAGCGGACGCCAGGAAGGTGTTCGCCATACCGACGAGTTCGTTGACGGCGTTTTCATGGATATGGAAATTCGTCGCAAGCTTTTCGAAGGACGCCGGAATGACTGCGGAGTCATTCTTGACAATGGCCGGAGCGAGTTCCTCCCGCATCACCTTCCAAAACACCTCGCCTTTGACAAGGACATCGTTCAAGAGCTTCTGCTTGAGGTCCGAGCTGAGCGCGGTCGCCAGCCAATATTTGCGGCGGTCCTCGTAGGCGGGCTT
Source organism: Rhizobium gallicum bv. gallicum R602sp (assembly GCF_000816845.1). Lineage (NCBI taxonomy): Bacteria > Pseudomonadati > Pseudomonadota > Alphaproteobacteria > Hyphomicrobiales > Rhizobiaceae > Rhizobium > Rhizobium gallicum. Next base: position 1,806,548 of record NZ_CP006877.1, read on the forward strand.
CAGGACATTTTCTATGCGGTCGACGTTATTCTTGGCAACGCCGGGGCGCTGCACCGCTTCGAGCGCAAGCATGTAAGACTCAACGAGGTAGAGGGGCGGCGGCAGTATATCGGCGACGAGATCCTTGCCGTAGATGATTTGTTTGTACATCTCGCCGTTCACCCGCAGCTTATTGAAGGCATAATTCTGTATGCCGATCGAAGCGATCAATCCCGCGGCGACGACCATCGCGAAAATAGCAAGGCTGCGTGCAATATTGAGTTTCATCCTGCGCCCCATGAAGTGAATAGCGAACAGATGCTGTTCGTTTGAAATTATTCTGGAATTTTCGAGGGACCTGAAATCGTGAGATCCGTATAACCAAGCGGATTTGGACCGCACGAGGAAGCGCATCATGCAATACTACTTGCCGGGAAGCGGGGCAGTATTTCCTCACTGAGTATTAATTATAATATTGATTGGTTACTGACCGATAAATTTACAACCAGATCGAAAGTGACCGGGTATCATTTCAAAACCTGAGGTTCCGAAAAGCCGGAGCAAGCTCGCGACAGGGATCGATGGGGTGCGAGCGGCTTCTTCAAAAGCCTGACATATTCGGGCTATAGGCCATACCATGCCGTGTGTCGTCGGTGTGGCATTGTAATTTGCGTGCCTTCGATTAAACAGGCTTCGAACGATTAATCACCCACCGAGCAGGAAGAGATCATGACTGCAATTACCGACATTATCGCCCGCGAGATTCTCGACAGCCGTGGCAATCCGACCGTTGAAGTCGATGTCTATCTCGAAGACGGCAGCATGGGCCGTGCGGCTGTGCCGTCCGGCGCCTCGACCGGTGCGCATGAGGCCGTCGAAGTTCGCGACGGCGGCAAGCGCTATCTCGGCAAGGGTGTTGAAAAGGCCGTCGAGGCTGCCAACACGGAAATCTTCGACGCGATCGGCGGCATCGATGCCGAAAACCAGATCCAGATCGACAACATCATGATCGACCTGGACGGCACGGCGAACAAGGCCCGCCTCGGCGCCAATGCCATCCTCGGCGTATCGCTCGCCGTCGCCAAGGCTGCCGCCCAGGCTGCCGGCCTGCCGCTCTATCGCTACGTTGGGGGCGCGAGCGCGCATCTGCTGCCGGTTCCGATGATGAACATCATCAACGGCGGCGCGCATGCCGACAATCCGATCGACTTCCAGGAGTTCATGATCATGCCGGTCGGCGCCGATTCGATCCGCGAAGCGGTTCGCATGGGCTCGGAAGTCTTCCACGTCCTCAAGAAGGAGCTCTCGGCCCAGGGGCACAACACCAATGTCGGCGACGAGGGCGGATTTGCGCCGGGCCTGAAGAGCGCGTCCGAAGCGCTCGACTTCATCATGAAGTCGATCGAGAAAGCCGGCTACAAGCCGGGCGATGACATCTGCCTCGGTCTCGATTGCGCTTCGACGGAATTCTTCAAGGACGGCAAGTATGTTCTGGAAGGAGAGGGCCGCACGCTTGAATCGGGCGCCATGGCTGAATACCTCGCCGATCTCGCCGGCAAGTACCCGATCATCTCGATCGAGGACGGCATGGCTGAGGACGATTGGGACGGCTGGAAGGCGCTGACGGACCTCGCAGGCAAGAAGGTGCAGCTGGTGGGCGACGATCTTTTCGTCACCAACTCGGAGCGCCTGCGCGACGGCATCCGCATGGGTGTCGCCAACTCGATCCTCGTGAAGGTCAACCAGATCGGATCTCTGACCGAAACGCTCGACGCCGTCAACACCGCGCACAAGGCAGCCTACACCGCCGTCATGTCGCACCGCTCGGGCGAGACCGAAGACTCCACGATCGCCGATCTCGCCGTCGCGACCAACTGCGGCCAGATCAAGACCGGCTCGCTGTCGCGCTCCGACCGTCTGGCGAAGTATAACCAGCTGATCCGCATCGAAGAGGGCCTTGGCCCCCAGGCTCGCTACGCCGGTCGCTCGATCGTCCGAGGCTGATATCCTTTAAAAATCATATCCTTGAAACCCGCGCTTTGCCGGCGCGGGTTTTTTGTTGCTCTCAATTCATAGTCAACGGACGGTTAATCTCTCAGGCGTAAGCTTGTTGAATAGGTAATGCGTTTGAGAGCATGTGCGCGTATGTGGACAAAGCATCATAAGAAGAGAAAGCTCGGCCGGTTCGTCATTCCGGCCATGACGGTCGCTTTTCTCTCCTATTTCGGTTATCACTGCATTCACGGCGACTATGGTCTCCGGGCCACAGAAGGCTTCGAGAAGCGCCGAATTGCGCGTGAGCGTGAGCTTGCGGTCTTGAAGGCGAAACGCGAACATCTGGAGCAGCAAGTCGCGCTGTTGAGCGATGGCTCGCTCGACAAGGACATGCTGGACGAAAAAGCCCGCTATCAGTTGAACATGTCGCGGGCCGACGAAATCGTCATATTCAATTCCTATGCCAATTAACCGGAAATAGGTTAATTGGCAATTCTGTAGCTTTATCAATTATTTAAAGCAGAATACGTGCCATGCATTTATGGCATTGCTGTGGCCAAATTTCTTCCCTATGGTACGCGCCACCTAAGAAACGACAAACCCATAGGGAGGGTTGAATGGCGCCGCGAAAGACCGCGACCGTTTCCAGCCGCAAAACCAGCGCAAAACCGCAGAGCAAGCAATCGAATGGCGGGGCTATCGCCGATTTCGACCGCGATACCGAACTTAAGGCCTATCGCGAAATGCTACTCATCCGCCGTTTCGAGGAAAAGGCAGGCCAGCTGTACGGCATGGGCTTCATCGGCGGTTTCTGTCACCTTTATATCGGCCAGGAAGCCGTTGTCGTCGGCATGCAGTTCGCGCTCAAGGAAGGCGACCAAGTCATCACCGGCTACCGCGATCACGGCCATATGCTGGCGACCGGCATGAACGCGCGCGGCGTGATGGCGGAGCTGACGGGACGCAGGGGCGGCTATTCCAAGGGGAAGGGCGGCTCCATGCACATGTTCTCCAAGGAAAAGCATTTCTACGGCGGCCACGGCATCGTCGGCGCCCAGGTTTCGCTCGGCACCGGCCTCGCGTTCGCCAACAAGTATCGCGGCAATGACAATGTCAGCGTCGCCTATTTCGGCGACGGCGCGGCCAACCAGGGCCAGGTCTACGAAAGCTTCAACATGGCGCAGCTCTGGAAGCTGCCCGTCATCTACGTGATAGAGAATAACCGCTACGCCATGGGCACCTCGACCGCCCGCGCGACCGCGCAGGCCGATTTCTCCAAGCGCGGAGCGTCCTTCGGCATTCCGGGTATGCAGGTGGACGGCATGGACGTGCGCGCCGTCAAGGCTGCTGCCGATGAAGCGATCGAGTACTGCCGTTCCGGCAAGGGTCCGATGATCCTCGAAATGCTGACCTATCGTTATCGCGGCCATTCGATGTCCGACCCGGCGAAGTATCGTTCGAAGGACGAAGTGCAGAAGATGCGCTCCGAATCCGATCCGATCGAGCAGGTGCGCCTGCGCCTCATCGAGAAGGGCTGGGCGTCGGAAGATGACCTGAAGTCCATCGACAAGGACGTGCGCGATATCGTCGCCGACAGCGCCGATTTCGCCCAGGCCGATCCAGAGCCGGATGTATCCGAGCTCTACACCGACATTCTGCTCTAATCGGGGAGGGAACCCATGCCTATCGATATCCTCATGCCCGCCCTCTCTCCGACGATGGAAGAAGGCACGCTGTCCAAATGGCTCAAGAAAGAAGGCGACAAGGTCACTTCCGGTGACGTGATTGCCGAGATCGAAACCGACAAGGCGACGATGGAAGTCGAAGCCGTCGACGAAGGCGTGATTGGCAAGCTTTTGGTCCCGGCCGGCACCGAAAATGTCAAGGTGAACGCCAAGATCGCCGTGCTGCTGCAGGATGGCGAATCGGCTTCGGACATCTCCACCGCAGCCCCCGCCGCACAGCCGGCTCCGGTTGCGGCTCCTCAGGCCGAGGAAAAAACGGCCGCCCAGGCGTCCGTTCCGGCCGAGCCTAAGGCTTTCGTTCCGAACGATCCGGAAATCCCGACAGGCACCGAGATGGTGTCGATGACCGTTCGCGAAGCGCTTCGCGACGCCATGGCCGAAGAAATGCGCGCCGACGAGAGCGTCTTCGTCATGGGCGAGGAAGTTGCAGAATACCAGGGCGCCTACAAGGTGACTCAGGGCCTCTTGCAGGAGTTCGGCTCGCGCCGCGTGGTCGATACCCCGATCACCGAACATGGCTTTGCCGGCATCGGCGTCGGTGCTGCTATGGCCGGCCTACGACCGATCGTCGAATTCATGACTTTCAACTTCGCCATGCAGGCGATAGACCAGATCATCAATTCCGCCGCCAAGACGCTCTACATGTCCGGCGGCCAGATGGGCGCACCGATGGTCTTCCGCGGCCCGAACGGCGCGGCTGCCCGCGTTGCCGCCCAGCACAGCCAGGACTACGCTGCCTGGTACTCGAGCATTCCGGGCCTCAAGGTTGTCATGCCGTACACGGCGTCGGACGCCAAGGGCCTGCTAAAGGCCGCAATCCGCGATCCGAACCCGGTCATCTTCCTCGAGAACGAAATCCTCTACGGCCAGCACTTCGACGTGCCGAAGCTCGATAACTTCGTTCTGCCGATCGGCAAGGCCCGTATCCACCGTCCAGGCAAGGATGCGACCGTCGTATCATGGGGCATTGGCATGACCTATGCCACGAAAGCCATCGCCGAACTCGAAAAACTTAGCATCGACGTCGAACTGATCGACCTTCGCACCATACGTCCGATGGATCTGCCGACCATCATCGAATCGGTTAAGAAGACGGGCCGCTTGGTCACCGTCGAGGAAGGCTATCCGCAGTCGTCCGTCGGCACGGAAATCGCCACCCGCGTCATGCAGCAGGCCTTCGATTATCTCGATGCGCCGATCCTTACGATTGCCGGCAAGGACGTTCCAATGCCCTATGCCGCCAACCTCGAGAAGCTGGCTCTGCCGAATGTCGGCGAAGTCGTCGATGCGGTGAAGGCCGTCTGCTACAAATAACAAGGGGAGGGTATTTCGATGCCTATCAACATCACGATGCCAGCCCTATCTCCGACGATGGAAGAAGGCAATCTGGCCAAGTGGCTCGTCAAGGAAGGCGACACCGTCAAGTCCGGCGATGTGATCGCCGAGATCGAGACAGACAAGGCGACAATGGAAGTCGAAGCCGTCGATGAGGGCACGATTGCCAAGATCGTCGTTCCGGCCGGTACGGAAGGTGTCAAGGTCAATGCGCTGATCGCGGTTCTTGCCGGCGAAGGCGAGGACGTTGCCGCCGCTGCAAGCGGCGCGGGTTCGGCTGCTGCCTCGTCCTTCGAAGCGAAAGCCCAAAGCGCTTCCGCTACTCGCGACGAGGCAGGCAAAGGCACCGCGCCAGCCGCTGCCCTGCTTGCCGCGAATGCCAATGTGAGCCCTCACCCTGAGGTGCCGCTGCAGGCCGCCCCGAAGGGGGAGGGCGTCACACGCACCTTCTCCTCGCCGCTCGCGCGGCGTCTGGCCAAGGAAGCCGGTATAGATCTTTCCACAATTGCCGGTTCCGGCCCGCGCGGCCGTGTGGTTAAGAGCGATGTCGAGACCGCCGTCGCCGGTGGTGGCGCTAAAGCGGCGCCCGCTGCTGCGGCGGCTCAGCAGGCTGCTGCGGCTCCGGCTCCGGCACCGGCTGCAGCCAAGGGTGCACCGGAGGAGGCTGTCCTCAAGCTCTTCGAGCCGGGCTCCTACGAGCTCGTGCCGCATGACGGCATGCGCAAGACGATTGCCCGCCGCCTGGTGGAATCCAAGCAGACCATCCCGCACTTCTACGTCACCGTCGATTGCGGACTGGATGCGCTGCTGGCGCTGCGTTCCCAGCTCAACGATTCCGCCCCGCGCAAGGATGGTGCCCCGGCCTACAAGCTTTCTGTCAACGACATGGTCATCAAGGCGCTTGCGCTTGCGCTGCGAGACGTTCCGGACGCGAATGTGTCCTGGACCGAAAATAACATGGTCAAGCACAAGCATGCCGATGTCGGCGTCGCCGTCTCCATTCCAGGCGGGCTGATCACCCCGATCGTTCGCAAGGCTGAAGAAAAGACGCTGTCCGCCATCTCCAACGAGATGCGTGATCTCGGCAAGCGCGCCAAGGACCGCAAGCTGAAACCTGAGGAATACCAAGGCGGCACCACCTCGGTCTCGAACATGGGCATGATGGGCGTGAAAGACTTCGCAGCCGTCGTCAACCCGCCACATGCGACGATCCTTGCGGTCGGCGCCGGCGAGCAGCGTGTCATTGTCAAGAAGGGCGAAATGGCGATCGCGACGGTGATGAGCATCACGCTTTCGACCGACCACCGTTGCGTCGACGGTGCGCTCGGCGCCGAGTTGCTGCAGGCCTTCAAGGGCTATATCGAAAACCCGATGAGCATGCTTGTCTGATCATTGAGCGGAGACGGAAATGACGAAGACCGTTCTTTGCTATGGCGACTCGCTCACCTGGGGCTACGATCCGGTTTCGCTGAGGCGGCATGCCTATGAGGACCGCTGGCCGAGCGTGCTGCAGGCAGCGCTTGGCGCTGCGGCGCATGTCATTCCCGAAGGCATGAACGGCCGGACGACCGCTTTCGACGACCATCTCGCCGATTGCGACCGCAACGGTGCGCGCGTCCTGCCGACGATCCTGCAGACGCATGCGCCGCTTGATCTCGTCATCATCATGCTCGGAACCAACGACATGAAGTCGGTCGTGGCGGGATCGGCTTTTGCCGCCTGCCAGGGCATCGGCCGCCTGGTGCGGCTGATCCGCAATCATGCCTGGCCCTTCGAGTTCGATGGGCCGGACATCCTAATCATAGCACCGCCGGCGATCTGCGCGACAGGGAATGTGCCTTTTGCCGCTTCGTTCCCGGGCGGTATCGAGGAATCGGCAAAACTTGCAACGCTTTATCGTGACCTTGCCGACGAACTCGGTTGCGGATTCTTCGACGGCAACTCAGTCGCGAAGACGACACCGGTCGACGGCATCCATCTCGATGCGGAAAATACCCGCGCTCTCGGGCGCGGGCTAGAATCAATTGTACGGATGATGCTGGGGCTCTGACCATGGCCGCTTTCGCCGCGCTGCGGCCGGCAGAACGGCGGGACGCGGCAGAGCTGGCCATCCTCGTGGACATCGGCTCGCACGGCTTTGCTTCCTGGCTTTGGTTCGCGGAGGTGGCGGGCAGCAGCGCCGACACGCCGCTGGAGTGGGGCCGGATGAAGATGAGCCGCGATGGCGGATGGGGGAATTGGCAGAACGCGGTGATTGCCGAGGCTTATGGTGAGATCGCCGGAACGGCGGTGGGCTATGCGCTTGGCGAAGAGATCAGAGCGATCGCGGCGGATCGTCGTGCGCTGGAGCCGGTAATAGCGCTACAGAAGCAGGCGGCCGGAAACTGGTTCATCGGCACGCTGGCCGTCTATCGCCATCTGCGCGGCATCGGCATCGGAAAGCGATTGCTGGGGGACCAGATCGAGAAGGCGGGAGAGCGGGCTGTCAGCCTGATCACCGCAAGTGATAATGAGGCAGCGCTCGCGCTGTACGAGAAGAATGGATTTTCGCAAGCCGCCCGCGCTGAGGCCGTGGCGCTTTTCGAAAACAGCAGGAAACACGAGTGGGTGCTTCTGACCCGCCTCGCCGGATAAAAAAGGCAGGAAAACATGGCTGAGAATTACGACGTCATCATCATCGGCTCCGGCCCGGGCGGCTATGTCGCGGCCGTGCGTGCCGGCCAGCTCGGTCTGAAGACCGCGATCGTCGAACGCGAGCACCTTGGAGGCATCTGCCTGAACTGGGGCTGCATCCCGACCAAGGCGTTGCTGCGCTCCGCCGAAATTCTCGACCATTCCACTCATTTGAAGGATTACGGCCTCGTTCTCGAAGGCAAGGTCAGTGCCGATGTGAAGGCCGTTGTTGCCCGTTCGCGCGGCGTTTCCGCACGCCTCAACAGCGGCGTCGGCTTCCTGATGAAGAAAAACAAGGTGGATGTGATCTGGGGCGAAGCCAAGATCACCAAACCCGGCGAGATCGTCGTCTCCAAGACTTCCAAGCCGGTTGTTGAGCCGCAGCATCCGTTGCCGAAGAACATCAAGAGCCAGGAAGGTACTTACACCGCCAAGCATATCATTATTGCGACCGGCGCCCGCCCGCGCGCTCTGCCGGGCATCGAGCCGGACGGCAAGCTGATCTGGACCTATTTCGAGGCGCTGAAGCCGGATGTCCTGCCGAAGTCCTTGATCGTCATGGGCTCGGGCGCCATCGGCATCGAATTTGCGAGCTTCTACCGCTCGATGGGTGTCGATGTGACCGTCGTCGAAGTCCTGCCGACGATCATGCCGGTCGAGGATGCGGAAGTGACCGCCATGGCCCGCAAGCAGCTGGAAAAGCGCGGCATGAAGATCTTCACGAGCGCCAAGGTGGCGAAGGTCGAGAAGGGCGCCGGCAGCATCACCGCCCATGTCGAGACGGCTGATGGCAAGATCCAGCAGATCACCGCGGACCGTATGATCTCGGCCGTCGGCGTGCAGGGCAATATCGAGAACCTCGGTCTCGAAACACTCGGCGTGAAGACGGATCGCGGCTGCGTGGTAGTTGACGGCTATGGCAAGACCAGTGTTCCCGGCATCTACGCGATCGGCGATGTCGCCGGCCCGCCGATGCTGGCCCACAAGGCCGAACATGAAGGCGTTGTCTGCGTTGAAAAGCTCGCCGGCCTGCCGAATGTTCATCCGACCGACAAAGGCAAGGTTCCGGGCTGCACCTATTGCCAGCCGCAGGTTGCCTCTGTTGGTCTGACGGAAGCAAAGGCCAAGGAACTGGGCCGCGACATCCGCGTCGGTCGTTTCTCGTTCGCCGCAAACGGCAAGGCGATCGCGCTCGGCGAGGACCAGGGCCTCTGCAAGGTGATTTTCGACAAGAAGACCGGCGAACTCCTCGGAGCGCATATGGTTGGCGCTGAGGTAACCGAGCTGATCCAGGGCTTCGTCGTCGCGATGAATCTCGAGACGACCGAGGAAGAACTGATGCACACGATCTTCCCGCACCCGACCGTCTCCGAATCGATGAAGGAAGCCGTGCTGGACGCTTACGGCCGGGTGTTGAACGCTTGATAATTTCCCTTTTCACCCTCTATCCGAGGTAGAAAAAACGAAAGGAAATCATCATGTCTATGGAGACGCAGGCATGGCTTGTCTTCCTGCTGATCGGCCTCGTTGCGGGCTTCCTCGCGAGCTTGGTGGTCGGCGGAGGCGGATTGGTGCGCTGCCTGCTCAGCGGCATCATCGGCGCGTTCGTGGGCGGGTTTCTGTTCAATGCGCTGGGTATATCGCTCGGCATTGAAAATGCGTTGGTCGTGCAGATCATTCACGCCACAGTCGGCGCCATTGTCGTGGTGTTGATTGCAAGGGCGATAGCTTAGGGAAAACGATAATCATGGAAGGCGTCGGCTGGATAGCGGCAATCATCATCGGCGGTTTTGCGGGCTGGCTCGCCGGCAAGCTGATGGAAGCGCGATATGGCATTGTGCTGAACATCGTGCTCGGCATCGTCGGTTCGGTGGTCGCGACTGCCATCCTGGCGCAGTTCCACGTCGAGGTGGCCGCAGGACGGCTCGGCTACTTCGTCACCGGTTTCCTCGGCGCCTGCCTGCTGATATTCATCGCCCGGCTCGTGCGGCGATAATGCGCATCACGACACGAATTGTAAGGTTCGAGCAAAACGCTTATGTGCAGACAGGTGACGGAGCCGCATGGGGCGGCGGAAAGTTGATACTGCAATGGTAACCATTCTCGACACGGTCAATCCCGACGCCAAGCGCGTGCGGCATCCGGAAAAGGCTAACCGCCCCGATACGGAAGTCATGCGCAAGCCGGACTGGATCCGCGTCAAGGCCCCGACCTCGAAGGGCTATGCCGAAACGCGCGCGATCGTGAAGGAAAACAAGCTCGTCACCGTCTGCGAAGAAGCCGGATGTCCGAATATCGGCGAGTGCTGGGACAAGAAGCACGCGACCTTCATGATCATGGGCGAGATCTGTACCCGTGCCTGCGCCTTCTGCAACGTCTCAACAGGCAAGCCGAACGCGCTCGACATGGCGGAGCCTGAGAACGTCGCCAAGGCCGTCAAGGAGATGGGCCTTTCCCACGTCGTCATCACCTCGGTCGACCGCGACGATCTGGAAGACGGCGGTGCTGAGCATTTCGAGAGGGTGATCTGGGCGATCCGCGCAGCGTCGCCGGCAACCACGATCGAAATCCTGACGCCGGACTTCCTGCGCAAGCCGGGCGCCCTGGAGCGCGTCGTCGCCGCCAAGCCGGATGTCTTCAACCACAATCTGGAAACCGTGCCGTCGAACTACCTGACGGTCCGTCCAGGCGCCCGCTATTTCCACTCCATTCGCCTGCTGCAGCGCGTGAAGGAACTGGACCCGACGATGTTCACCAAGTCCGGCATCATGGTTGGCCTTGGCGAAGAGCGTAACGAAGTGCTCCAATTGATGGACGACCTGCGCACCGCCGACGTCGACTTCCTGACGATCGGCCAGTACCTGCAGCCGACCCGCAAGCACCACAAGATCGAGAAGTTCGTGACGCCGGATGAATTCAAGTCGTACGAAACCGTCGCCTACACCAAGGGCTTCCTAATGGTGGCATCGAGCCCGCTCACCCGCTCTTCGCACCACGCCGGCGACGATTTCACCCGATTGAGGGCAGCACGCGAAAAGAAGCTGCTGACGGCGGCGGAATAATCAACGAAGGCTTGCATTTTCTGAAAGCCGCGGCGATCCTCCCGCGGCTTTTTTGTTGGAGGATGCCATGGCCTGGTTGAGCGATGTCAGGGATGCCGCCCACCGGCTCAAGACGGCTGATCGCGTACTCGTCATCGGCTGCTCCGGCGGCGGCAAGACCACGCTTGCGCGGACGATCGCAACGCGCTTCAGCCTGCCCTTCATTTCCATGGATCGCGAGTTCTTCTGGCTGCCGGGCTGGGTCGCACGCGCACGCCCGCAGCAGCGGGCGTTGATAGCCGAACGGATCAAGCGAGATCGCTGGATTATGGACGGAACCAACACGTCGAGCTTTGATCTCCGGCTGCCGCGGGCCGATATCGTCCTGTGGGTCCGCATGCCGCGTCTGATATGCGTTTGGGGCGCGGTCAGCCGCTGGCTGAAGTGGATTGGACGTACACGGCCGGAAATGACGCCGGGCTGTCCGGAGAAGGTCGATCTCGAATTCCTGCGCTACATCTGGAATTTCGAGAAGAAGCATTCGCCCATGGTTCTCGCCGCCATGGCCGCCCACGGCCCCGATGTCCCGGTTCTCCAGCTAAAATCACGCCATCAGATGCGCGAGCTTCTTGATCTTCTCGGTTCCCCCGCTTAACTGCCGATCATGCCGCAATTCGAAACGCATCACCGCGTCCCGCACTCCGCTGATCAGATGTTCGACCTCGTGGCCGACGTGGAACGCTATCCCGAATTCCTGCCGCTCTGCGAAGCCTTGAGCATCCGCAGCTGCAAGGAGCGCGACGGCAAGATCTTGCTGATTGCCGACATGACCGTCGGCTACAAGGCGATACGCGAGACCTTCACGACGCAGGTGCTGCTCAACAAGGCGGAGCGCTTCATCGACGTCAAATACATCGACGGGCCGTTCCGGTATCTCGACAATCGCTGGCGCTTTGAGGAGGCCGTCGGTGACGGCTGTACCATCCATTTCTTCATCGACTACGAGTTCAAGAGTCGCATCCTCGGTGCGCTGATGGGCTCGATGTTCGACCGCGCCTTCCGCATGTTTTCCGAGGCCTTCGAAAAGAGGGCGGAAGCGGTCTACCGATAGCCGCCAGACGGCCGTGTCCTGGAAGTCCTTACCGATCGAAGAAGTGATAGAAGTACCGATTTGCCGGATAGGCATATGCCCCCCGATCAATAAAGTTGCGCCGCGACAGGCAACTTCTCAGGGCCGCGTTGTAAACGAGGCTGTACGGGTTGGGCGACCCTCTTGGCCAGGACATCGCCTCGTACCGGCAATATCCAAGCGCACGGTCGTATTTCGCTAGCAAGACAGGGTCGGAATCGACGCGGATTCCATGATATGTCTGATAGTTTGACGGGGCCTCGGCAGCCGATACGCAGCCCAGGCTCAAAGCAACTCCCATTGCGGCCAGATATCTCATCGACGTAACCCTTTGCGGAATGAAATCCGGCATAGGAACGGGCGCCAGTGCTCTTTGTTCCAAGCGCGGGATTATGCCCGGTTTTCCCGGAGTTCGATCAGCATTTCCAGCGCGGTCTGTACGGTTGCAAGACGCACCTTGTCGCGGCCGATATCGCCATAGAGCATCTTGCGGCGGATGAGGGCGCCGGTGCGCGATTTCGCCGCCAGATGAACCAATCCGACCGGCTTTTGCGGCGAGCCCCCGCTCGGCCCGGCAATCCCTGTCACGGCGACCGCAACGTCGGCGCGGGAGCGGAAAAGGGCGCCGTGCGCCATCTGCAGCGCTGTCTCCGCGGAAACGGCGCCGAAGCTTTCGAGTGTACCTTCCTGAACGCCGAGCATCTCGATCTTGGCGGTATTGGTATATGTGACAAAACCGCGATCGACGACTGCCGAGGAGCCGGAGATTTCGGTGAGCGCGCCGGCAATCAGCCCCCCGGTGCAGGATTCAGCAGTTGAGATCGTATTCTTTGCCGTCGTGAAATCGCGCACGATGATCTCCGCGAGCGAGAGAATGTCGGCGGTGAACATATTTACCCCTTTGCTCGGCGGTAGACGACGGTCGCGGTTGCGATCGCCGCAATGCCCTCGCGGCGGCCGACAAAGCCGATCGTCTCGTTCGTCGTGGCCTTCACTGAGCAGCGGTCGATCGAGATACCTAGAAATTCGGAGAGATTAGTCCGCATCGCGTGGCGGTGCGGGCCGACTTTCGGTGCTTCGGCGATCAGCGAGACGTCGGCATTCATGATCGTGCCGCCGCGATCGCGCACGATCTTCGCTGCATGTTCGAGGAAGATGCGCGAGGCTGCACCTTTCCATTGTGGGTCCGAAGGCGGGAAGTGATCGCCGATATCGCCTGCGCCGCAGGTGGCAAGCAGCGCGTCGGTCAGGGCATGCAGCGCGACGTCCGCATCCGAATGGCCTTTGAGCCGCTGCTCGTGCGGGATGAAGACGCCGCAGAGCGTGACCCCATCGCCGGCTTGCAATTGATGCACATCATAGCCGTTGCCGGTGCGCACGTCAGGCAGCTGCGATGACGAAAGCCGGTCGTCGGCAAGGGCGATATCCCGTTTAACCGTCAGTTTCACGTTGTCGGCAGCACCTTCGACGATTGTCACGGGAATCCCGGCCCATTCGGCGATTGATGCGTCGTCTGTGAAATCCGTGCGGCCCATCTCGCTTGCCTTTTCATGCGCCGAGAGGATGGTGTCATAGACGAAGGATTGCGGCGTCTGGGCCGCGAAAAGATGCTCGCGCGACACCGTTTCCAGAACAGTGCCCGTAGCGTCAGCCCGCTTCAGCGTGTCGGCAACAGGTATTGCGGGCAGGACCGCCGGCGCGCCGCCGGCCAGTGCATCGGCAATGCGATCGAGAAGCTGGTGGTCGAAGAAGGGGCGAACGGCATCATGAATGAGGACATGCGTAATGCCTTTGTTTTTCAGGTGCCTCAGTCCGGCGAGAACAGACTGCTGTCGCGTTGCACCGCCGTGAACGGCTTCGATCGGCGTGGCGGACAGCACCTGGCGAAATGCCTTTGCGACCAGCGCGTCGTCGTCGGGATGGATGACGACGACGACGTGGGCGGCGTGCTCCCATGTCATGAAGTTTTCCAGCGTGTGCGTGATAACCGGCTTTCCGCCGATTAACCGGTATTGCTTCGGACCTTCCTCATGCGAGCCCGCCCGCTCGCCGCGGCCGGCAGCAACGATGACAATTCCAGCCGAGATCGGTTGCGTCGAATGCATTTGCGGCATAAATCCCTAAAAATGTGCGGAAAGCGGCGTGACTGCTCTATCCCCTTCGCGGTTCGCTTTCCAGCATCTGCCCAAAAAATATCAATTCTCACCGAAGCCTCTTGGCAAGCCCCCTTAGTATGGCTAAAAATAGTGCAGCAGTACCGTGTGCCTGAAAGATAATCAATTGCATCCAGTAAACCTTGCGGCGCCCTTGCAGATCGGAAATGTCTCCGTGCGCAACCGCGTTGTGCTGGCGCCGATGTCCGGCGTCACCGACATGCCCTTCAGGCAGCTCGCCTGGCGCCACGGCGCAGGCCTGGTTGTAACCGAGATGGTAGCGAGCAGGGAGCTCGTGAACAATACGGCCGAATCATGGTCGCGACTGAGGGATGCCGGCTTCAAGCCGCATATGGTGCAGCTCGCCGGCCGCGAGGCGCATTGGATGGCGCAGGCGGCCAAGATCGCGGCCGATAGCGGCGCCGACATCATCGACATCAACATGGGTTGTCCGGCCAAGAAGGTGATCGGCGGCTATTCCGGATCGGCGCTGATGCGCGATCCGGATCATGCGCTGAGCCTCATCGAGGCAACCGTGAAGGCTGTCGATGTTCCGGTTACGCTGAAGATGCGGCTCGGCTGGGACGACAATTCGATTAACGCACCAGAGATCGCCAAGCGTGCCGAAGCTGCAGGGGTAAAGCTGATAACCATTCATGGCCGTACGCGGATGCAGTTTTACGAAGGCAAGGCGAACTGGGACGCGATCCGCGACGTTCGCAACGCAATTTCGGTTCCGCTGATCGCAAACGGCGATGTCGACACAAAGGCAGATGCGCAGGAGATCCTTCGCCGCTCGGGCGCTGATGTGGTGATGATCGGCCGGGGTTGTCAGGGACGGCCATGGCATGCAGGCGTGCTGGCTGGCGCACCCGCGCCGTCGCCGGGGAAAATACCGGACATTGCCGTCGAGCATTACGAAATGATGCTGGATTTCTATGGCGAGGCGACGGCCATCCGCCATGCCCGCAAGCACCTCGGTTGGTATCTGGAGCGTTTCGCACCGGTGCTGCCGGTTTCGCAGAAGGCGGCAATCATGACATCGCATATACGGGCAGAAGTAGTCTCGCGCCTTCGCGATGCGCTGGCGGCCGGTTTGGAAATTTCAAAAAGCCGGGAGGCGGCATGATGGACAAGGTTCAAGCCGATCATACCGGTGGCGTTGCGATGGCAGTGCTGAACGCGATCCAGAATCCGGTGGTGATGGTCGACGAGGCGGGCCTGATAGCCTTCGCGAACTGGGAGGCGGAATCGTTTTTCGGCGCCAGCGCGTCGCACCTTGCCCGCTACAAGATTTCCACCTTCATTCCGTTCGGAAGCCCGCTACTGGCCCTGATCGATCAGGTGCGGGAGCGCAGGGCACCCGTCAACGAATACCGCGTCGACCTGAGTTCGCCCCGTCTTGGCCAGGACAAGCTGGTCGATATCTACGTCGCGCCGGTGATCAGCGAGCCCGGCTCCGTCGTCGTGGTGTTCCAGGAGCGTTCGATGGCCGACAAGATCGACCGTCAGCTGACGCACCGGGCGGCCGCCCGGTCGGTGACGGGCCTCGCATCCATGCTCGCCCACGAAATCAAGAATCCGCTCTCCGGCATTCGTGGTGCCGCCCAGCTTCTCGAGCAGTCGGTCGTCGATGAGGACCGCGCGCTGACGAGGCTCATCTGCGACGAGACCGACCGCATCGTGTCGCTGGTCGATCGCATGGAGGTCTTCTCAGACGAGCGCCCTGTCGATCGTCTGCCCGTCAACATCCATTCGGTCCTCGACCATGTGAAGGCGGTGGCAAAGGCAGGCTTTGCGCGGCACATCCGCATCACTGAGAATTACGATCCGTCGCTGCCTGCAGTTTACGCCAACCGCGATCAGCTCGTGCAGGTCTTCCTCAACCTCGTGAAGAATGCAGCCGAAGCAGTCGGAGACCGGCAGGATGGCGAGATCATGCTGACGACGGCCTATCGCCCCGGCATCCGCCTTTCTGTCGCCGGAACGCGCGAAAAAATCTCGCTGCCGCTGGAGTTCTGCGTGCACGACAACGGTCCCGGCGTGCCGTCCGACTTGTTGCCGCATCTCTTCGATCCGTTCATCACCACGAAGACGAACGGCAGCGGCCTCGGCCTTGCACTGGTCGCCAAGATCATCGGCGATCACGGCGGAATCATCGAATGCGACAGCCAGAACAACAAGACGACGTTCCGCGTCCTTATGCCGGCTTCGAAGGATGCTTCGGCCGATGATGCGGCAATTGCAAACCCAACAGGAACTTCTCGATGACAGCAACGATCCTCGTCGCGGATGATGACGCGGCCATCCGTACCGTGCTAAACCAGGCGCTCAGCCGTGCAGGTTATGATGTTCGCATCACCTCCAATGCCGCCACGCTCTGGCGCTGGGTTTCGGCTGGCGAGGGCGATCTGGTCGTGACTGACGTGGTGATGCCGGACGAGAATGCCTTCGATCTGCTGCCGAGAATCAAGAAGGCTCGTCCCGAGCTGCCGGTGCTCGTTATGAGCGCGCAGAATACATTTATGACGGCCATCAAAGCCTCTGAGAAGGGCGCCTACGACTATCTTCCAAAGCCCTTCGACCTGACGGAACTCATCGGCATTATCGGTCGCGCGCTGGCGGAACCGAAAAAGAAGCCAGCCAAGCTCGACGAAGACATGCAGGACGGCATGCCGCTTGTCGGCCGTTCCGCGGCCATGCAGGAAATCTATCGCGTCCTCGCCCGGCTGATGCAGACCGACCTGACTCTGATGATCACGGGTGAATCCGGTACCGGCAAGGAGCTTGTGGCCCGCGCGTTGCACGATTACGGCAAGCGCCGCAACGGACCGTTTGTAGCGATCAACATGGCGGCCATCCCTCGTGACCTCATCGAATCCGAGCTCTTCGGCCACGAAAAGGGTGCCTTTACCGGGGCGCAGACCCGTTCCACCGGCCGCTTCGAACAGGCCGAAGGCGGCACGCTCTTCCTCGATGAAATCGGCGATATGCCGATGGACGCACAAACGCGTCTTTTGCGCGTCCTGCAGCAGGGCGAATATACGACTGTCGGCGGGCGTACGCCGATCCGCACAGACGTCCGCATCGTCGCGGCGACCAACAAGGATCTGAAGCAGGCGATCAACCAGGGGCTCTTCCGCGAGGACCTCTATTACCGCTTGAACGTCGTCCCGCTAAGGCTTCCGCCATTGCGCGACCGCGCCGAGGATATTCCGGACCTGGTTCGGCACTTCATCCAGCAGGCCGAAAAGGAAGGGCTCGGTACCAAGCGGTTTGACCAGGAAGCTATCGAGCTGATGAAGGCCTACGCCTGGCCGGGCAATGTGCGCGAGTTGGAAAATCTCATCCGCCGCTTGGTGGCACTTTATCCACAGGACGTGATCACGCGCGAGATAATCGAAGCCGAACTTCGTTCCGACGTGCCGGACAGCCCGATCGACAAGGGGCCGATCCGTGCGGGATCAATGACGATTGCCCAGGCAGTGGAAGAAAACATGCGGACTTATTTCGCAAGTTTCGGCGATAACCTGCCACCTCCGGGCCTTTACGACCGGGTGCTGACAGAACTGGAATATCCGCTGATCCTCGCCGCCTTGACAGCCACGCGGGGCAACCAGATCAAAGCGGCGGATTTGCTCGGACTCAACCGCAATACGCTGCGCAAAAAGATACGCGAACTCGGCGTTTCCGTTTACAGAAGCTCTCGAACAGCTTGACAAGGCTGCAGGCCGCGTTGCATTTTCGCCACAATGCGTTGCTTAAAGGTCACGCATAGGGTTTGGACTTCGCCATCGCATCGAGGCTGCTGAAGCTCATGTTTCAGGCTGTCCGGCGCCGTTTCAGCAGAAGGCTGAGACGCCGGGGGCTTTGCATGCATGGCGATCATATCCGGTCGATGAACCGTGACATACCGGCTTCTGCCGCTTGGAGTGATGACTTGATGAAGCAGGATGCGGCACCGCCTGCGGCAGATAGCGATGCGGTCTCGACCGTTACCGATCGCCGGGCGCTGTTTGCGCTGCCGGGTCTTGTCCTGGCCGGCGGCGCATTGCTCTGCGCGACGCTGACGCTCTTCATCCTGCTGGGTGTGACACCGATCGACCCGACGACCCGCGTCGTCATCACTTCGGTCGTGGTGAATTCCTTCTTCGTGCTTGCACTGATAGCGCTGATCGGACGCGAAGTTGCGCGGTTGCTCAAAGCGCGCACCCGCGGCCGCGCCGCTGCCCGTTTGCACATCCGGATCGTCGTCCTGTTCTCGATCGTCGCCATCACGCCGGCGATCCTGGTGGCGATCTTTGCAAGTATCACGCTGAATGCGGGGCTCGACCGGTGGTTCGCGCTGCGCACGCAATCCATCGTCAGTTCATCGCGCAATATCGGCCAGGCCTACATGATGGAGAACGCCAGCTATCTGCAGGGCCAGACCATCTCCATGGCGAACGATCTGGAACGCAACCGGGTGCTTTACAACCTCGACCGCACGGGCTTCGGGGAGTTGATGACGCGTCAGGCGCGGGGCCGCGGGCTGCTCGGCGCATTCCTAGTTGAAAGCGACGGCACTGTCATCGTTCAGGCGGACATCAAGACCGAGAAGCCGTTACCAGCGATCCCGCAGGATGCCCTGCAGAAAGCCGCCGCTGGCCAGCCGACGCTCATTCCGCCGGGCGTAACCAACCTTGTCGGCGCCATCATCAAACTCGAGCAGATTCCAAGCGCGTTCCTCTACACCGTGCGCGCCGTCGATCCGAAGGTCATGGGCGCAATGCGCATGATGGAGGAAAACGCGACGGAATACCGCTCGATGGAGGCGGGTCGCGTCTCGCTGCAGATCGCGTTCGCGGTTCTCTATATCGGTTTTGCCCTGATCGTGCTGCTTGCGGCGATCTGGACGGCTATTGCCGTTGCCGACCGGATCGTCCGCCCGATCCGCCTGCTAATCACCGCGGCCGACAGCGTGGCGTCCGGCAACATGGATATCGTCGTGCCGGTTCATGCGGTCGATGGCGACGTTGCAAACCTATCCCGCACGTTCAACAAGATGATTTCGGAAATCCGTACACAGCGTGACGAGATCCTGGAGGCGAAGGACGAGGTGGACGACCGCCGCCGCTTCATCGAGGCCGTGCTGTCGGGTGTCACCGCCGCAGTGATAGGCGTCGAAAACGACCGGCGGATCACCATCGTCAACAGTTCTGCCGAGACGCTGATGTCGCTGCCGGCACGCGAGATGCTCGGGAAGCAGTTGAATGAAATTGCTCCCGAAGTCGATCAGGTGCTGAGCGAAGCTGCATCGCGCTACCGCGGCGATTTCCGCAAGCAGATTGCTCTCGTGCGCGGCGGAACGGTGCGAACGCTGAGCGTGCAGGTCACGCGCGAGGAAGTTCGCGATACAAGCGATTCCTACGTGATTACCCTCGACGACATTACCGATCTCGTGATCGCGCAACGCTCGACGGCCTGGGGCGACGTGGCAAGGCGCATCGCCCATGAGATTAAAAACCCTCTGACGCCCATCCAGCTCTCCGCCGAGCGCATCCAGCGCCGTTACGGAAAGCAGATCAATCAGGAGGATCGCACGGTCTTCGATCAATGTACCGATACGATCATCCGGCAGGTTGGCGATATCGGCCGCATGGTGGACGAGTTTTCGGCTTTTGCGCGCATGCCCAAGCCGACGAAGGAACAGACTGATCTGCGCAATATTCTCCGCGATGCCATCTTCCTGCGTGAGATGGGCAATACGCATGTGAGCTTCCAGCAGGAATTCGGCGACAAACCGCTGGAGGGCCAGTTCGACAGCCGCATGCTGGGTCAGGCGTTCGGAAACCTGATCAAGAATGCGGTCGAATCCATTGAGGCTGTTCCGAGCGGCGAGCGCGATCAACGGAAGGTTCTCGTCAGGGCGTCGTTGGACGAGAGCCGCGACCGCTTCACGGTCGACGTCATCGACAATGGCCGGGGACTACCGGTGGAAAACCGGCACAGCATCCTAGAGCCCTATATGACGATGCGGGAGAAGGGCACTGGCCTCGGCCTCGCTATCGTCAAGAAGATCATTGAAGAGCATGGCGGGCAGTTGGAACTGCATGATGCGCCCGCCAATTTCGACCAGGGAAGGGGGGCCATGATCCGCGTGCATCTGCCGCGTCTCGAGCCGGTTCCCGCCGCCCCGGCGCCAAATGACAAGGAAAGTGTGTATGGCCTCTGATATTCTCGTCGTCGATGATGAGCATGATATTCGCGAGATCGTCTCCGGCATCCTCTCTGATGAAGGACACGAGACGCGTACCGCGCATGACAGCGACAGCGCGCTCGCCGCGATTTCCGATCGCGCGCCGCGCTTGATTTTCCTGGATATCTGGATGCAGGGCAGCAAGCTCGACGGTCTCTCATTGCTGGACGAGATTAAGACGCGCCATCCCGACATACCGGTTGTCATGATTTCGGGCCACGGCAATATCGAAACGGCTGTTTCCGCCATCAAACGCGGCGCCTTCGATTTCATCGAAAAGCCCTTCAAGGCTGATCGCCTGATCCTGATTGCCGAACGCGCGCTGGAAAACTCGAAGCTGAAGCGGGAGGTATCCGAGCTGAAGCGGCGCGCAGGCGACGCCGTCGAACTGATCGGCACGTCCGTCGCGGTCTCGCAGCTTCGCCAGACGATCGAAAAGGTCGCGCCGACCAACAGCCGCATCATGATCTTCGGCGCATCTGGCTCCGGAAAGGAGCTGGTGGCGCGGATGATCCACAAGAAGTCGGCGCGCGCCAACGGACCGTTCGTGGCCTTGAACGCTGCGAACATTACGCCGGACCGCATGGAAGTCGCCCTCTTCGGGACGGAAGGCTCCCCTGGCCAATCGCGCAAGACCGGGGCGCTGGAAGAAGCCCACCGCGGCATACTCTATCTTGATGAAGTCGGCGAAATGCCGCGCGAGACGCAGAACAAGATCCTGCGCGTGCTTGTCGACCAGCAGTTCGAGCGCGTCGGCGGATCGAAGCGCGTGAAGGTGGATGTCCGTATCATCTCTTCGACGGCTTACAATCTGGAAAGCCGCATCGCCGAGGGCTGGTTCCGCGAGGATCTTTACCATCGCCTCGCCGTCGTCCCCGTTCGCGTACCGGCATTGGCGGAACGCCGGGAGGACATCCCGTTCCTTGTCGATCAGTTGATGCGCCAGATTTCCGAGCAGGCGGGCATCCGCCTGCGCCGTATCGGCGACGATGCAATGGCGGTGCTGCAGGCTCATGACTGGCCAGGCAACATCCGACAGCTGCGCAACAATATCGAACGGCTGATGATCCTTGCACGCTCGGATGGTCCGGATGCGCCGATCACAGCCGACATGCTGCCGACGGACCTCGGCGACATGCTGCCCAAGGTGTCCGCTAAGAACGACTACCACATCATGACGCTTCCGCTGCGCGAAGCCCGCGAGATGTTCGAGAAGGATTATCTGATCGCGCAGATCAACCGCTTCGGCGGCAATATCTCGCGCACCGCGGAATTCGTCGGGATGGAGCGCTCGGCGCTTCATCGTAAGCTGAAGTCGCTCGGCGTCTGACTGCTCCGGCGCAATTTTCTGCGCCGGTTTCCCATTTCATTGCCTTGGATGCAGGTTTTCCATGCCGAGAATTTCCTATGTAAATGGCCGCTACGTGCCGCACGCCGATGCGATGGTACATATCGAAGACCGCGGCTACCAGTTCGCGGACGGCGTCTACGAGGTCTGCGAAATACGTCACGGCTACATCGTTGATATCACGCGCCATCTCGACCGCTTGAACCGCTCGCTTGGCGAGTTGCGTATTACCTGGCCGATGAGCCGCCAGGCGATGATCCATGTGATTCGTGAAACGGCGCGCCGCAACAAGGTACGCAACGGCCTGTTCTATCTGCAGGTGACGCGCGGCGTGGCGCGCCGCGACCATGTCTTTCCGGCCGAAGGCACCAAGCCTTCGCTGGTCATCACGGCCAAAAGCACCGATCCCGCGGTCATCGCGAAGAAAAACGCAAACGGCATCAAGGCGATCACCGTTCCGGACAATCGGTGGGATCGGGTTGATATCAAGACGGTCGGTCTTCTTTCGAATGCCCTGGTCCGCCAGCAGGCGAAGGAAGCCGGCGCCCAGGAGGCCATCTATGTCGATGCCAACGGCTGCGTGAAAGAAGGTGCCGCGACGAATGTCTGGATGGTCGACGCCGACGGCACCTTGATCACGCGCCCTGCCGAACATGGTATTCTGCGCGGCATCACGCGCACGACGCTGATGGATGTCGCGGAGAAGCTTGACCTCAGGATCGCCGAGCGGAACTTCACCGTCGCCGAAATGCTGGCGGCACGCGAGGTCTTCATCACGGCCGCCACAAGCATTTGTTTTCCCGTCGTTTCCATCGACGGGCAGACAATTGCCAACGGTCATCCCGGCACGATCTCGCAGAATATTCGAGAAGCCTTTTTCGACGTTGCGGAAAAGATTGCGATTTGATACCAAGATTTGCTGGACGGAAGGGATGAGGGTTACCCTCCGTCTTTCAGGAGAGGTTGATTAATATTCACCGGCCAGGTCAAGCCGGCAATAAAGAAAGAAGCGGCGCGATGGCGGAACGTTCTCAGAATTTGCAGGACTTATTTCTCAATACTGTTCGCAAACAAAAGATTTCTCTCACAATTTTTCTCATTAACGGCGTAAAGCTCACGGGCGTTGTCACTTCTTTCGACAATTTCTGCGTTCTTCTTCGCCGTGACGGCCATTCGCAACTCGTGTATAAACACGCGATCTCAACGATCATGCCGGGTCAGCCCATGCAGATGTTCGAGAGCGAAGAAGCAGCGTCCTAACAAGGTCAGCAGTCATTTCGACACGCGATACCAGGAATGATTCCATCATCCCGGAGGCTCAGAGACTTCGGGATGATATGCGGGCAACCGTCGTCGTGCCTGTGCTCAAGCAGGCGCGGAGCAGGAGTACGCCCATCGAAGGAGCTGCGACCCGCTCGCCGGAAAGCCGCCTTGAGGAAGCGACTGGTCTCGCTGAGGCAATCGATCTGGATGTGGTCAACGGCGCGATCGTACCGATCTCCGACCCGCGTCCGGCTACGCTGCTCGGCACCGGCAAGATCGAGGACATCAAGGCGCAGCTCGATGAGCATGATTCCGGCCTGGTGATCGTCGATCACCCGCTGACGCCGGTGCAGCAGCGCAATCTCGAGAAGGAGTGGAATGCCAAGGTCATCGACCGCACGGGCCTGATTTTGGAAATCTTCGGCCGCCGCGCCTCCACGAAGGAAGGCACGCTGCAGGTCGACCTTGCGCATCTGAACTATCAGAAGGGCCGTCTGGTCCGCAGCTGGACCCACCTCGAACGCCAGCGCGGCGGCGGCGGCTTCATGGGTGGCCCGGGCGAAACGCAGATTGAAGCCGACCGCCGTCTGCTGCAGGATCGGATCATCAAGCTGGAGCGCGAGCTGGAGCAGGTCGTCCGCACCCGGCAGCTGCACCGGGCCAAGCGCAAGAAGGTGCCGCATCCGATCGTGGCACTTGTGGGCTACACCAACGCCGGCAAGTCGACGCTCTTCAACCGCATCACCGGCGCAGGCGTGCTCGCGGAGGACATGCTCTTCGCCACGCTCGACCCGACGCTTCGCCGCATGAAGCTTCCGCATGGCCGGACCGTTATCCTGTCCGACACCGTCGGCTTTATCTCCGACCTGCCGACGCATCTCGTCGCCGCCTTCCGCGCAACGCTTGAAGAGGTGCTGGAATCCGATCTGATCCTCCACGTCCGCGATATGTCGGATGCAGACAATCAGGCGCAGAGCGCAGACGTGATGCGCATCCTGAAAGATCTCGGTATCGACGAGGCTGAAGGGGCACGACGCATCGTCGAAGTCTGGAACAAGATCGACCGTCTCGAACCGGAAACGCATGATGCGATTGTGCAGAAGGTTGCGGGCGCCGAAAACGTGGTCGCTGTTTCGGCCATCAGCGGCGAGGGCATCGATCACCTGATGCAAGAAATCAGCAAGCGCCTTTCCGGGGTGATGACCGCGACGACGATCAAGCTGCCTTTGGGCAAGCTGGCGCTGCTACCCTGGCTTTACGAACATTCGATCGTCGACGGCCGCGAAGACAATGAAGACGGCACGGTGACGCTCGACGTAAGGCTCGCCGAAAGCGAAGCCGCCGAATTGGAACGGCGCATGGGCGACGGCCCGAAGCCGCAGAAGGAAGACTGGGAATAGCAAGCCCCTGACCGCTTCAAAGCACATTCGGAACCCGGCGTCCGTTGCGGATGAAAAGACGGTCGGCACAGAAGCTGTCGCTGTTTGACGTCGCCTCGCCCCCCTTTCTCATCCCCATGCCTGGCGCAGGGATCCAGCGCTCAAGTCCTTGGGTGCAGGCAACTTTTCTCGCGGAGGCTGGCTTCCTGTGAGGCGAGCATGGGATGGACGCTGACGGCAGCAACGGCGACCTGCGGGGAGGAGATCCTTCGCGGCCCTGTGGCTTCGCCTTCAGGCACCTATGCCGAAGGCGACAGATTCGACGAATGAGCGCCGACCTTCGACGCTAGCCCCCCGCGACTGCCCGCTCGATCGCCTTGGCGGCCTGCCAGATTTCCTCCATGCGCTCAAGCGTTGCCGCCTCAAGCGTTTCGCCATCTGCTTCAAGTGTTTTCTCGATGTGATTGAATCGGCGCCTGAATTTCGTGTTCGTGCCGCGAAGCGCCTGCTCGGGATCGGCCTGTACATGCCGGCCGATATTGGCAATGGCGAAGATCAGGTCGCCGAGTTCATCGCTGACCTTCGCGTGATTTCCCTCCTTGAGTGCGGCACGAAGCTCGCCGATCTCTTCCTCTATCTTGTCGAGGATGGGCTCTGGCGCCGACCAGTCGAAGCCGACCTTTGCGGCGCGTTCCTGCAGTTTCAGCGCTTCTGTAAGCGCGGGGAAGCTCCGCTGCACGGAGCCAAGAAAGCCTGCCCTGAAATCTTCGGAAACGCCGCGCCTTGCGCGCCTTTCGGCGCGCTCGTGTTTCTCCGCCTGCTTGATCTCGTCCCACTGCTTCTTGACGAGTTCCGGCGTGTCGGCATCGGATCGCGCGAAGACATGCGGGTGGCGGCGGATCATCTTGCGCGTTATGGCTTCGACGACGTCGCCGAAGGTGAATTCGCCGGCTTCCTCGGCCATGCGGGCATGGAAGACGACCTGCAGCAGCAGGTCGCCAAGTTCCTCGCAAAGGTCGTCCATGTCGTTGCGTTCGATCGCATCGGAAACCTCGTAGGCTTCCTCGATCGTATAGGGCTTGATCGTTTCGAAGGTCTGGACGATGTCCCAGGGGCAGCCGGTTTTGGGATCGCGCAGTGCCGCCATGATCTCGATCAGGCGCGAAATATCTTTTGAAGCTTCCATGATATCTCAGTTCAAGGGGATGGCATTGGCGTCTTTGGACGCCTGATAGATGTCGGACAGCGCATCGTAGCGGGCCTTGATTCCGGCGGCCCGCGCTTTCAGACCGGTTTTCAGCGGTTCGTCCTCGCTTTCGATAAGATCGGCGATCGCAAAGCTGTTCCAGAATGCGTTGTGACGGCGGTATCCGCCCGGTTCGAGCCCGAAGACCTCCTTCAGAATCTTCAGATCATGCGGGATGGCAAAGCTGTCGCGCGAATCCTCATGGCTGAAGAAATAATAGAAATTGTCGAAACCCGCCCAGGTGATCGCCGACATGCACATGCTGCAGGGCTCGTGCGTCGAGAGAAAGATGAGATCCTTGGTCGAGGGCTTATCGGACAGCTCGTAAAAGCGCTTCAATGTGTGGACTTCGCCATGCCATAGCGGATTTTCCAGTTCGTTGTTCGTTTCCGCGACGACCAGCGCCAGGTCGGACTTACGCAGGATTGCCGCGCCGAAGACCTTGTTACCCTCGGAAACGCCGAGCTCCGTGATCGGCAGGATATGCTTCTCGATGACTTCGAGAAGACGGGGAGCAATCGTCTTTTCCGGCATAGTGTTCTCCTGTTTCGAGCAGTTTACCGGTTGCCGCCGGGAAGCGGAATGCATGATCGCGCCGAATCTGGGCATTTGTCACCAGCTTATGATGCGCTGCAGCAGCATTTTCAAACGACCGGGCGACTTTTCTCAAATCCTTGAGATGGCGAGCAAAAGAATACGCACTCAGCGGGGCTTTCGAATTTCTGTTTCTTCAATCCGTTGACCGTAAAAGGCATAGTCGGCCAACTTCGAAGTGGAATGATAATGCCTTCCAGCAACGAACTGCTATCGGTGTTTCCCGCATTCTTCCGTGTGGAAGGGCGGATCGCAGCCGTTTTCGGCAATGGAGACGAGGCCTTCGCCAAGGTGCGCCTGCTGCTGAACACGCGCGCCCGCATTGTTGCTTATGCGGACCATCCCGAGGCCGATTATCATTCGTTCCTGATTTCCAATCGAATCGAAACCGTCCGTGGCGCTTTCTCGCCCGAGCAGGTGGATGGTGCGACGCTTGTTTTTGCTGCAACCGGTAATGCTGCCGAAGATCGCGCGGTCGTGGAAGCTGCCCGGGCGGTCAGAGTTCCGGCCAATGCAGTCGACCAGCCGGACTATTGCGATTTCTTCACGCCCGCTCTCGTCAATCGCGCGCCGGTCGCCGTTGCGATCGGCACGGAAGGTGCCGGCCCGGTGCTCGCGCAGATGATCCGTGCGCAGGTCGATCAGTTGCTTTCCCCGTCGCTCGGCCGCCTGGCCGATCTTGCGACGAGCTACCGCAAGACCGTCGAACATCTCGTTCCACGCGGCGTCGCCAGAAGGGTCTTCTGGCGCCGTTTTTTCTCTGGTCGCGTGGCGGACGCCGTTGCAAACGGCAATCTTCCCGAAGCGCGGCGTGCCGCAAACGGCCTCCTGCGCCCGGCGGAAAAGGTTGACGGTCGCGTCTGGCTCGTCGGTGCCGGTCCTGGAGCCGAAGATCTGCTGACGTTGCGCGCCCAGCGCGTGATGATGGAAGCCGACGTCATCGTTTTCGATGCGCTGGTGCCGCAGGCGATCGTCGATATGGGTCGCCGCGATGCCGAGCGCCTTTCGGTCGGCAAGCGCAAGGGTTGCCATTCGAAATCGCAAGAAGAGATCAACGATCTGCTTGTCCAGCTTGGACGCCAGGGCAAGCGCGTCGTGCGCCTGAAATCCGGCGATCCGCTGGTTTATGGCCGGGCAGGGGAAGAGATGGCGGCGCTGCGTGCCGCGGGCATCGGCTACGAGGTCGTTCCGGGCATCACTTCCGCTTTCGCCGCCGCGGCCGATTTCGAGCTGCCGCTGACGCTGCGCGGCGTTGCCTCGTCGCTGGTCTTCACGACCGGGCATGATCTGACCGGCGACGTGCTGCCCGATTGGGCAAGCCTTGCCGTGTCCGGCGCGACGATCGCCGTCTATATGGGACGGACCGTCGCAGCTTCGGTCTCCGAGCGGCTGATGAGCGCTGGGCTTCCCGCCGAGACGACCGTTGCCGTCGTCGAGAATGCAAGCCGTGCGGACCGTCGCCTACTGCACGGCATTCTGCGCGATCTTCCCGACTTGCAGCATCGTGACGAGTTGACCGGACCGGTCATGGTCATTATCGGCGATGCCGTCGCAGGCGCCAATTTCGAACTGTCCGAGCCACTGGTGCGCCATGAGGCGACCGCGCCGGAATTTGCAAGGAGCTGAACATGGTCGACAAGGTTCTGACCGCCAACAGGCTGACGGACGGCGTGGCGGTCTGGCTTAACGCCGGCGGCGAATGGGTAACCTCGCTGCAGGATGCGCTCATCGCCCGCCATGCCGAGGCCGTGACGGCTTTGGAAGAGATCGGCAAGAAATCCTATGCCGACAACAAGGTCGTTGACGTTGCCGTCATCGAAGTTCAGGAAGCCAACGGAGTTCTATGGCCGCTTCGCCTCCGCGAGCGCATCCGCGCCCAGGGCCCGACCATGGAATATGCGCCGGGCTACAAGCCGGCCGATCCCGAATTCATTGCAGTCTGAGGAAGCTGATGTACCGTTACGACGAATTTGACCACGCCTTTGTCGCCGAGCGCGTCGAGCAGTTTCGCGACCAGGTCCAGCGCCGTCTGACCGGTGAGCTTGCCGAGGATGCGTTCAAGCCGCTGCGCCTGATGAATGGCGTCTATTTGCAGCTCCATGCCTATATGCTGCGCATCGCCATCCCCTATGGCACGCTCTCCTCGCGCCAGATGCGCATGCTCGCCCATATCGCCCGCACCTACGACCGCGGCTACGGTCACTTCACGACCCGCCAGAACCTGCAGTTCAACTGGCCGAAGCTCTCCGACATGCCGGACGTGCTTGCCGAACTTGCGACGGTTGAGATGCATGCCATGCAGACCTCCGGCAACTGCATTCGCAATGTCACGGCGGATCATTTCGCCGGTGCCGCGGCGGACGAAGTCGCCGATCCGCGTCCCTATGCGGAAATCCTGCGCCAATGGTCGTCCGTGCATCCGGAATTCTCCTTCCTGCCGCGCAAGTTCAAGATCGCCGTCACCGGCGCCGAGCGCGACCGCGCGGCGATCCAGGTCCACGATATCGGCCTGCATTTGAAGAAGAACGACAAGGGTGAGATCGGCTTTGCCGTTTACGTCGGCGGCGGCCAGGGCCGCACGCCAATGGTCGCCAAGCTGATCCGCGACTTCCTACCGGAAGAGGACCTGCTGTCCTACACGACCGCGATCATGCGCGTTTACAATCTGCACGGCCGCCGCGACAACAAGTACAAGGCGCGCATCAAGATCCTCGTGCACGAGACCGGTGCCGAAGAACTGGCGCGCCAGGTCGAGGTTGAGTTCGTGCAGCTCAAGGATACCGAGCTCAAGTTGCCGGAGAAGGACGTCCAGGCGATCGCCGCCTATTTCGCGCCGCCCGTGCTGCCGGAACGCGCCGAAGGCTGGGAGAACCTTGCCCGCTGGAAGAAGGCTGATCCGGCATTTGCCCGCTGGGTGCAGCAGAACGTAGCACCCCACAAGAACCCCGATTACGGCATGGTGACGATCTCGCTGAAGCCGATCGGCGGCATCCCGGGTGATGCCTCTGACGCGCAGATGGATGCCGTTGCCGACATCGCCGAGGAATATGCCTTCGACGAAATTCGCGTGAGCCACGAACAGAACCTCATCCTGCCGCATGTGGCGCTGGGCGATCTGGAAGCCGTCTATCGCGGCCTGGTCGCGGCTGATCTCGAAACTGCCAATGCCGGCCTCATCACGGATATTATTGCCTGTCCGGGGCTGGACTATTGCGCGCTCGCCAATGCGCGCTCCATTCCGGTTGCGCAGGAGATTTCCAAGCGATTTGGTGATCCTGCGCGTCAGGCGGAGATCGGCGAACTGAAGATCAAGATTTCAGGCTGCATCAACGCCTGCGGGCATCACCATGTCGGCCATATTGGCCTGCTCGGCGTCGAGAAGAAGGGTGCCGAACTCTATCAGATTACGCTCGGCGGCTCCGGCGACGAACACACCTCGATCGGGGAGATCATCGGCCGCGGCTTCGAACCGGACAAGGTGACGGACGCAATCGAGACGATCGTCGATACCTATCTCTGCATCCGCCGGGACCCGTCTGAAACCTTCCTTACAGCCTATCGCCGCGTCGGACCGCAGCCTTTCAAGGACGCGCTCTATGGCGCGGCCGCGGAAGCGGCATAAGGAGGGGATGATGACGAAGATTTGGAGAGAAACCGGTTTCGTCGCCAACGATCCCTGGGTGATCGAGAGCGATGAGGTGAAAGCGACCGAAGATCAAAAGCCTCTGCTCGGCCTCGACGAGTTGATCGCCACGGCCGGAGAGAGCAACGATGTCGGCCTTGGTGTGCTCATCAAGCCCGCCGACGACGTGCGCAAGCTCGAGCCTTACCTCGATCGCCTCGATATCGTCGCTGTTGCTTTTCCGGCATTCAGCGACGGCCGTGCCTTCAGCCATGCTTCGCTGCTGCGCGAGCGACTGGGTTATGCCAACGAATTGCGGGCGGTAGGCGATGTGCTAATCGACCAGATCCCGTTGATGCTGCGCGTCGGGATCGACAGCTTCGCCGTGACCAATGAAACGGCGCTCAAGCGCCTTTCCGAAAATCGGCTGCCCGGAATTCCGCATCATTATCAGCCGGCTGTGCGTGACGCGGACGTCGGCAGGGGCTATAGTTGGCGCCGTCAGGCGAAGCCGGCGGCATAATGCCGGTTCGCCGTTTCTGATGACGGAAGCGATGCAATGAAACATTTCGAAGTGGCGGTGATCGGCGGCGGTCTCGCCGGCATGGTGGCCGCGATCGCACTGGCGCGCGGCGGCCGCAGCGTGGCGCTGATTGCGCCTCCCGCCGCGACCGAGGACCGGCGCACGACGGCCCTGATGGATCAGTCGATCCGCTTCCTTGATCGCCTGGCTCTCTGGGAAAAGCTGAAGCCCGAGACCGCGCCGCTGAAAAGCATGCGCATCATCGACGGCACACGTCGCCTGCTGCGTGCACCAACCACGACGTTCCGCTCCGTCGAAGTCGAGCTCGATGCCTTCGGCTACAACTTCCCGAACAAGGCTTTGACCGAGGTGCTCGAGGCGGCGGTCGCCATCGAAGGCAATATCACGCGCTTCACTGCTTTTGCTGACAGCATTGATATCGGCGAGAATGCCGTTTCCATTATGCTGGCGGGCGGCGAGATGCTGTCTGCAGATTTTGCTGCCGGCGCCGACGGTCGCAAGTCGAAGCTTAGAGAAAAAGCCGGCATTGGCGCGCGCAACTGGTCCTATCCACAGTCGGCCATGGTGCTGAATTTCGGCCATTCGCTGCCGCACGAAAACACCTCGACGGAATTTCATACCGAATGCGGCCCCTTTACCCAGGTACCCTTGCGCGGCAATCGCTCCAGCCTCGTCTGGGTACAGAATCCGTCGGATGCTGCCGCCGGCCTCGAATTGTCGCTTGCCGAATTGAGCAATGTCGTCGAAGAGCGGATGCAGTCGCTGCTCGGCAAGGTGAGCGTCGAGGAAGGCGTCCAGATTTGGCCGCTTTCGGGCATGGTGGCGCACCGCTTCGGCAAGGGCCGGATGGCGCTGATCGGGGAAGCCGCGCACGTTTTCCCGCCGATCGGAGCACAAGGCCTCAATCTCAGCCTGCGCGATATCATGGCGTTGACGGATATTCTCTGCGACCGGGCCGAACTGCCGATACCAGCCGATTCGGGCGATCGGTTTGACCGCAGGCGCCGCGCCGACATCATGACGCGAACGGTCAGCGTCGATTTGCTGAACCGCTCGCTTCTCTCCGGTTTCCTGCCGGTGCAGATGCTGCGCGCCGCGGGCCTCCACATGCTCTCGGCGTTTCCACCTCTACGCAGCGTCGTCATGCGCGAAGGCATAGAGCCGGGTCGCGGATTGCGTGATATTCCGACTGCCTTGCGGGAAAAACTCAGCCGGAAGAAAGGCTGAACTGATCGCGGTCGGTACGGCGGCTTACTCTTTGCAAGGCAGGCATGATTTGCTGCCTTTAGCCAATCCGCATCAAGATCGGAAAGGTCTGCTGGAACCAGATGGCAGTATCGCTGACGAAACCGAAGATGAAGGCAAGCCCCGTGAGCACGAGGAAGCCTCCCATGATCTTTTCGATCGTGCCGAGATGGCGGCGGAAGCGCGCCAGAAAATTCATGAAGGCACCGGAAAAGCCTGCGGCGATCCAAAAGGGAATAGCGAGGCCGAGCGAATAGACGGCGAGAAGCCCCGCGCCGGAGCCGACGGTCTCGCGCGATGCTGCAACCCCCAAAATGGCACCGAGCACCGGCCCGATGCAGGGCGTCCAGCCGAAAGCGAAGGCGAGCCCCATGATATAGGCGCCGGTCAGCGTCGCCGGCTTTCCGCCGCTCTGGAAACGGGCCTCGCGGGCGAAAAGCCCGATTCGGAAGACGCCGAGGAAGTTTAGTCCCATGAGGATGATGATGAGGCCGCCGATCTTTGCCAGAAGGTCCAGATGCTGGCGCAGCAGCATTCCGATGCTGGAAGCGCCGGCGCCCAGCGCGACGAAGACCGTGGCGAACCCGAGCGTGAAGAACAGCGCCGAAAACAGCACCCCGCGGCGGACATCGGGCGCAACCGCAACAGCATTGCCGCCCCGGAACTGCTCGACGGATATCCCCGCCATGTAGCAGAGATAGGGCGGAACGAGGGGAAGCACGCAGGGGGAGAGAAAGGAGAGGGCACCCGCAAGCAGGGCGCTCAACAGGGAAATATCGGCAATCGACACGCATTCTCTCCGGCTGCAATCTGGCGGATGTTTAGCGCCGCAAACAACCGAAAGCCAATCACCTTTTCGAGCCCCGGCAAGAAATATGCCTAACGCGGCGAAAAAGGGAGATTTTTCGGTTGACCGCAATAGGTCGCCTGCATATGTTCCGCGCACTTCCGGCCGGGGCTGTTTTTGAGTTCAAGGCGTCAAGGGAGAGCGTAGCTCAGCTGGTAGAGCAACTGACTTTTAATCAGTAGGTCCCGGGTTCGAACCCCGGCGCTCTCACCAAAAATTTACCAGCGAAATCAGATTCTTACCGACACTCCTAGATGGTTTTTTGGCGAGATCATGAGGCGAAATTACCTGATTCTTACGGCGTTTACGGCACATGTGCTAAGATTGCCGGCACATGAATGGCAAACGGCACACGTTTATGCGAGGTCCTCTGAGATCCTGTCGAATGCATCTTTGTGATTCTCGCTAGGGAAGAGGGCGATCGATGACGGGACGGCCCTACCGCCACCGCGGCTCTCGTGTTGCGTTGTGCAGCAATTCGCTGGCGGACGCAAATGGTCCAAACAATTGTAGAAGTCGAGCCTCTTCTTTCTCGTTGAGCCGGCGCCGCTTGGAAAAATCCTTGACTGACCAAACACGTGTCGTGGCTCCGGTGCCGACGATATTAGGTTCAACTCGCTGCATACGCTACTCCTCCCATACAGTTGGGGAGACCTATACCAAAGTATAATTTAGAAATAAATAAAATAAGACGTGTGACGCTTTTTTTGCGTCGTTCACCCATCCGCATGGCGCTGCCTCCTCCGGCAACGTGATGATCTGCGGCCGGTTGAGCTTGCAATTAGGCTCCCTGCCGCTTTTGCTATTTGATCTTTTCTGCCGCCTTATTCGCGGCGTCACGATCTGAGCCGTGCTTCTTCACGATCTTCTCAGCCTGCTCCTTTGAGATGCCGTGCTTCTTCGCGAAGTAGCTCACCTCGTACGGTTCACCAGCCGCTACCCGGCTCCGGTCAGGTTTGCCACGCTTGCTCTTGTCGTCTGCCATTGTGGTCCTCCTTCCACTGCAGGTTCTGAACGTATGACCGAATCCAAGGTTCCCCATCGACGCAGCGGGCCAAAGTCTGGCATCGTCTTTACGATACCAGCAGAGTGAAAACCACCGCGCCAATACCAGTTGGCAATGGAGCCGCTTTGTCGTTTCTGCCTGATCACAGAAGAAGTGACCGAGGCCACGATCGTCGACCACATCAATGCTCATAAAGGCAATGGCGAACTTTTCTTCGATCAGTCGAACCTGCCGTCATTGTGCAAACATCAAGCCTCGTGTTCTTCGCTGGATACAGGGTTTGCGACGGCATTTTTGACCGCGGCTATGGTGCGGCCAGCGCCAGAAGCCGCACGGATTGCCGTAATGCAGGCCGCCAACGAATCCCTACAAAACAATATTCAGGAGCTCCAGCGTGAAGCTGGTAAGATCCTGATGCCGGAAAGCCTGTGCTTGGTGCTCCCAGCGTGCGCCGAGCAAGTCAGGCATGAAAGAAATCAAGGGCGAACGCCGTGCCTTGAATGTCATCGGCCAACTTTGCGCATGCAGGCGGTTGGATCTCGACCTCGACAATGAAGTGAAGCCTGTTCGGCACCATCAGCATACCTCCCCAATGTGCCCGCGCCGTACTTAGGTGGCGCTCGTGAAAGGCGGATCGCGTAGCAGTGCAAGGGTCATTGCACATCACAGGAGGGCTGTAGCCACGCGACCCGGTTTCTAACATTCAAGACTGTCAAATGTTCCTGGCTTGACGCGCTGTCGGCTTTGATCGGCCGGAAAGTGGTCAATCACGAGGCGTGACGGCACTTGCCGGATCGTAGTTGAAAACCTCCAGCGCCACCGGAAATGAAAACTCCCAGATAGGATCATCATATCGACGCAAGGTCTTCACTATCCGTCCATCCTTATCGGAATCCCAAAGGTCCATATTGGCGCGTTGTCGGGAAATTTGTGACAACAAGCGACGTTCCCACCGGTCCGAATGCTTCCTCGCTGCGTGTAGAATGAAGGCAATCGCCGAACCGATGAACTCGGGGCAGGTCTTTGCTGAAGTCGGACCGCTTACCCGCTTGTTGGTCGGCTGATCTATGAGGTTATGAACCTGGAACCCGACGCCGCTCCTGGGTAGGGTGTGAATCCTTGCGCTATTCGATCTGAGCGCGGACGCGAGGCTTTACGGACTGCGGCTGATGAAACATCCGACAGAAGGCGCTTCACATACGTTGCGCAGGCCGGGAAGGTGCATGACACGTTCTACGAAAGGGCAAAGTGGCGCCGGGAAGCGCCGTAGGCAGCGAACGACCATCACTCCGCAGCGAAAGGTGCTGCATAGCGGCTCGAATCTCGTTCGATAGCATCCAGAGAGTTCATCAAGTCGACAAAGTCACAGGCTTCGGCCCAAGACATGCCACTCACCTTCACGTCACCAAGCGTGGCAGGCTCCATCGTGAGCCCATCCACAACAAGCCACTTGTCATCGACTTCATGTCGAAGATTGAAACGTCGCATCGCAAAGTCTCCAAACGGTGAACCGCGGTACCATATTTTAGGAGGGATGAATATGAGAAAGTTAACCGCCGTTAACGATAAAATATCGCGATCAGCAAAGCCACCGGCGTAGCCGGTGCACACCAAGACTGGGAAAATCGGTTACAAATACAAAACGTATTCCGAGGCCGCTATCGCGCTCAAGGCCAACCAAGCGAAACGCAGCAGGACGCGCTCACGATTACCGCCACTTCGGTGCCCGTTTGGCGTTGTGCATGAGCTCGCATGCAGTCGCGAATGGACCAAACAGCTGAAGTAGTCTCGTTTCTTCTTCCTCGTCCAATCGATGTCGCGCGCAGAACTCGGTCACCGACCAGACCTTCGTTGCCATATTGGAATCTGCATTTTCCGGCTCAACGCGTTCCATGGAATCCTCCCGCTCCTAATGCGAGAACACTACTAAAGTCTAATTTAGAAGCAAATGAAATAACAATGCAGGCGGGATATTTGTTGCTCTCCAATGCCAGCCCTCGCGCGCCTCAAGCCAAGGCCGGCATGCAGGAGCACATCGCTCAGTTGCTTCGCGCGATCGAAGGCGTGGCTAACCGCATCGACGGTCTGACGAGCGGCTTGAAAGGGCGTTTGAGCGGATAACGAAACGACGCGCAGTTGACGGCGTGTTCTGGGGCATCCACGCGGTGATTAACCCTACATATTGGCCGTCTCATGACATCGTTGGTTAATGCCGACCGCCGCTTGCACAGCGGTGTCGGGAACCAGAATTTCACGGGCGCGGAAGTGGCGATCTACCTGCCTGAACCCGTGGCTGCGTTCCCATCCGGCATTGGAGCCTTCGGCACGGTCTTCGAACCTGCCGACATCGTCTCGGCCCCCGCGACAGCAATGTCATCAACTACGGCGTCGGCAACGGTCTGCACATCAATTGGGCGAACGGCACGGCTAAGGTGGCAATCTTGACCGCGTTTAAGACGTTCAGGCGATCGGATATCCAACGATATGACCGAATAGGCGTCGGGCAGATCTCAAAATAACATCACTTAGCGAAGGTTGAGGGCCGTGAAGGAACTCTACGCCAGCGCGGGTCAACGAGAAATGCATGCAGACGTCGAAGCCGGAGCTGTTTTCCTCAACTAGATCCATCTCCCAGGCCTCACTGAGACCCGGCAAATTGGTATTCATTTCCTCAGAATCGGACACCGGGTATCGGGCCCATGCCTCAACGGTCAGAAGCGCATTTCGGATTTGTGTCATGCAAGTATCGCAAGTCCCAGAAAGTTGATTAACCGAACAAGAAATACTTAAGCATACTTGAAATTTATTGTCGAGTGACTTGGAAGTGACACATGGACTATTTTTGGGGGGTGCCGGGGTAGCAAGGCGGCGAAGATGACCAGCCAGCGATCCTGTAAACAGTGCTGTTCTTCTTTTGCGTGTTCGGCTTGATCTTCTGGAAGTACTTGGACAGCAAGCTAACTGCGGAACGAAATGAGACTGAGAAGGTTGCCGAACCCCTTGCGGCACCTAGGCTGCATACGGCTGAGCACTATGTCTCCAAGCGGGGACCTCGGCAAACCACAGATCAGATCATGGACGCGATGCGGATCGGCTAAGAAGCAGCAGAATTGCTGACAGTCGGGCCCGCCTTCGAGCAGGCATTTTGCGCCTCCGGATCCGAGAACGTAATGGCGGAGACCCAGCCGCGGACCTCCTGTAGCCCGATTGCCAGGTCTCCTGCCGTAGCGGGGAGGGGTGTTCTACGGCCCGATAACGTTGATCGGCTTTCGTTGAGTCGGTCCATTTCAATGAACCGGTAAGGATAATAGCCGGTAAATATCCACCGCATGCGTCTCGATCCGAGGCATCATTAGAAGGAGTCTCCCACACCAACTGACGCCGAGTGTTTCGTTATGCGCCGCGGAGGGCTCGACGGTTCGAGCCTTTAGTCTGTCGTTTTTCGGGCTTCAGCAAGCTTCCCAACCGCCCTGAGCGCCCTAACTTCCGGGTTGTATAAAGGAGGTTGCCATGGCCGAATCTGCCAATCAGACGGTGCCGACGCGCAGAGTGTTGCGCGGCCGGCCTTACAGCATAAACGAATTCGCCCGGAAATACCGTTTGGATGAAAAGGAGGCCAAGCGGCTCTATGAAAAATTCGGACCGTCGGCGACCGAGCTCGATCTCCTGATGGCCGCCAAGCGCAAGCCGCCGAGGCTGCCGCTGGATTTCGACGCCTGATGAGAATGCGCACTGGGGGCTGCCTTTGCGGCGCCGTCAGATATGAAGTGAAGGGCGAGCCGCTTCGTGCCGGGCTATGCCACTGTGCGGACTGCCGGAAAGAGAGCGGCTCGGCCTTCGTCACGTTCGCCGTATGGCCGCTCGCGGCATTCGAGCATTCCGGTTCGGTCGCGACATATGAAGGCCGCAGCTTCTGTCCGGCGTGCGGCGGTCGGCTGTTTTGTCTTACCGAGAAGGAGGCGGAGCTCCGACTTGGATCTCTCGATGATGCGCCGATGGAAATCGAGCCGCTCTACGAGGTGTGGATCAAACGCCGCGAAAGCTGGCTGCATCCGCTGCAGGGGAGCGACCAGTATCAGGAAGATGCCGGCTAAAGCGGACTTTTCATTACCAAGATTTAATTGCACTTTTTCGTCATTCCGTGCGAATGCGCCTCTAACGCTAATTTCCGGTTCATCTTCGCTATGACTATTTGGATGGTAAACGGAGCAGGCGCTTCTAATGTTGACTTGAGGGTCTTATGGACGATTCCGGAAGCGGCAGGAAGGCTGCAGCAGCCAATACCGATCTTGCTGCCGTCCTAGCGGCCTCCGCCAAGCGCGGCAAAGGCCGCCGCTGGCGCGGCCGCCTTATCGCCGCTGCAGCATTGATCGCGGTCGCCGGGACCGGTGCCTATTTTTACAACGGCCGCGGCGGCAACGGATACAGCTATGTGACGCAGCCGGCAAAGCGCGGCGACCTGACAGTTCTCGTGACGGCGACGGGCTCGGTGCAGCCGACGGAGCAGGTCGACATATCGAGCGAACTTTCCGGCACCGTGCGCGACGTCAATGTCGACTACAACAGCGAGGTCAAATCCGGCGAGGTGCTGGCAGTTCTCGATACGAACAAGCTGGAGGCCGATGTGAAGAGCTCGCGCGCGAAACTCGATTCGGCCAAGGCGAATGTGCTGAAGGCGAATGCCGATCTGCTGTCGGCGCAGGTTTCGCTGGAACGCTTGAGGAGCCTCGTCAAAGGCAGCGTCTCGACGCAGCAAAGCCTTGACGATGCGACCTACAAATACGAGTCCGCCGCAGCCACGAAGCAGATCAACGAGGCGGAAGTGCTCTCTGCCGAGGCCGACCTGCGGCTCGCCGAGGTCAACCTTGCAAAGGCCAGGATCGTTTCGCCGGTTGACGGCGTTATCCTGACGCGCTCTGTCGATCCGGGTGCCACCGTCGCCGCGTCTCTTTCGGCGCCGGTTCTCTTCACCATCGCCGGCGATCTCAGGAAGATGGAACTGCAGGTCGATGTGGACGAGGCCGATGTCGGCCAGATTGGCGTCGGGCAGAAGGCGACCTTCACGGTCGACGCCTATCCGAACAAGTCCTTTCCCGCCGAGATCGAGCAGATCCGCTTCGCCTCCGAGACGACCAACAATGTCGTCACCTACAAGGCCGTGCTTTCGGTCGACAACGCTGATCTCCTCTTGCGCCCGGGTATGACGGCAACGGCGGATATCACCGTCGAGGCCGTCAAGGATACCCTGATGGTGCCGAACGCCGCGTTGCGCTATGCACCGCCAGAAGCCGAATCGCGCGGCAGCCGCGGCATCTTCGGTCTTTTCCGCCCGCCGCGTATGGGGCCTCGCTCCGGCGGCAACCGCAGTGAAGCGCTCACCGGCGCCAAACGGCGCGTGTGGGTGTTGCGCGAGGGCCGCCAGGTGCCCCTCGTCATCCAGGTTGGTTCCTCGGACGGTCAGTTGACACAGGTCACGGCCGGTGAACTCAAGGAAGGCGATGCGCTTGTGACCGACGCGACGACACGGACGCAATAGGCGGGCGAACGATGACCAGTCCGCCGCTTCTCGAATTCAGGCAGGTATCGAAGATCTATGGTCACGGCGAGGCGGCGATCCGCGCGCTCGACCATGTCGATCTCCGGATCGGCGCCCATGAATTCGTTGCGATCATGGGGCCGTCGGGGTCAGGCAAGTCGACGGCAATGAATCTCCTCGGCTGCCTCGATGTTCCGAGCGCCGGCGACTACGTCTTCCAGGGCATTTCCACGAGCGGTTTCGGTCGCAGTCAGCTGACGCTGCTGAGACGCCATATGCTGGGCTTCGTTTTCCAGGGGTTCAATCTTCTCGCGCGGACATCGGCGGTCGAGAATGTAGAGTTGCCGCTGATCTACCGCGGTGTCGCAGCGGGCGAGCGCCACCGGCGCGCCAAGGAAGCGCTCGGCTTGGTCGGACTGACGGGGCGCGAGCACCATAAGACGCAGGAGCTTTCCGGTGGCCAACAGCAGCGCGTGGCAATCGCGCGCGCGATCGTCACCGAACCAGCCCTGCTGCTTGCCGACGAGCCGACCGGCAATCTCGACACGAAAACCAGCGCCGAGATCATGGATCTGATGACGCGGCTGAACCGGGAGCAGGGCATCACCATCGTCATGGTCACGCATGAACCCGACATTGCGGCCTATGCAGAGCGCATCCTCCGTTTCGTTGATGGAAAGCTCGAAGCCGAGGTCGCGCATCAGGGCGAGGCGGATCATGTTTCTTGAAACACTGAAACTCGCGCTGCGCGCCATTAGCCGCAACATCCTGCGTTCCTTCCTCACCGTGCTCGGCGTCGTCATCGGCGTTGCCGCCGTCATAGCCTTGGTGACGATCGGCAACGGCACCACAGAGCAGGTCTCCGCAGAGCTCTCGCGGCTCGGGACCAACATGCTCTTCGTGCGTCCCGGCCAGTTCGGTCCGGGGCGCGCGAGCTCCGAGGCGAGACGGTTCACCGTTAAGGACGTCGATGCGATCCGCGATCAGCTAACTGGCCTACGAGCAGTCGCGCCACTCAACCAGACGACGGCGACGGCGATCTACGGTGGCCAGAGTCATTCGACTACCGTCATGGGCACGACCAACGACTATTTTATCGCGCAGGACTGGGACATTGCTCTCGGCCGCACCTTCGAGGCGGCCGAAGAGCGCGGCCGCGCCCGCTGCATCCTCGGCGAGACGGTCCGATCGCAGCTTTTCGGCGCGGCCAGTCCGACAGGGCAGCAGATTCGCGTGGGCAAGGTGTCCTGCGGCGTCATCGGCGTGCTGGCGAAGCGCGGGCAATCGGGCATGGGCACTGACCAGGACGATGTCGTGATCATGCCCGTGAAGATCTATCAGCGCCGGATCGGCGGCAGGGCCAACGCCAATGTCCAGATGATCGTCATTTCGGCCCGCGATGGCGTTTCGACCTCCAAGATTCAGACGGAGACCGAGAACCTGCTGCGCGAGCGCCGCAAGATCGTTCCGGGCCGCGAAGACGATTTCAACGTCAACGACATGACGCAGATCGCCGAAGCCATGACGGGTACGACGACATTGCTTACGGGATTGCTTGGCGCTGTCGCCGCAATCAGCCTTCTGGTCGGCGGGATCGGCATCATGAACATCATGCTAGTGTCGGTCACTGAACGCACACGGGAGATCGGCATCCGGCTTGCGATCGGCGCATTGGAGACGCAGGTACTGTTGCAGTTTCTGGTCGAGGCGGTTGCGCTGTCGCTCTTCGGCGGCATCACGGGCATCGTATTCGGATTAGGCATCGGCTTCACCGCCGTGACGCTCTTGAAGGTTCCCTTCGTCGTCAGCCCGCTGATGATCGCCGTCGCCTTCGTCTTCTCGGCCGCAATCGGCATGATCTTCGGCTATTTCCCGGCGCGAAGGGCCGCGCAGCTCAATCCGATCGAGGCCTTACGGCACGAATGAACAAGGCCGGGCGATGCCCGGCCTTGGAACACTCCGTGTGCCGATTGATCAGAACTTCGGCAGTTCCGGGCGGTTTGAAAGCGCCTTTTCAATCACGCCAACGACGCGCAGGCGCTGTTCGCCGCAGAGCGGCAGGCGAGGGGCGCGGACGCGGTCGTTCGACTGAATGGCGTAGACTTCCGCAAGCTTGATGTTCTGGACGAGGAAGGTCGAGACGTCCAGGTCGAGCAGCGGCCGGAACCAGCGGTAGATGGCGCGCGCTTCATCGAGGCGGCCCGCCTGGACGAGCTTATAGATTGCGACCGTTTCCTTCGGGAAGGCGACGACGAGACCGGCGACCCAGCCGTGCGCCCCCATCAAGAGACTTTCGAGCGCCAGGTTGTCGACGCCGGTAAACACATCGAAGCGTTCGCCGAAGGCATTGAAGACGTCCGTCACGCGGCGGATATCGTCGGTCGATTCCTTCATGGCGACGACGAGATCGTTCTTCGCCAGCTCTTCGAACATCGGGATCGTGACGTCTACGCCATAGGCGATAGGATTGTTGTAGACCATGATCGGCAGGCCACCGGCCGCGGCAATCGTCTGGACATGCGTCAGCGTCTCTTCCGGAGCGGATTTGTAAGGTACGCCTGGCAAGACCATGAAGCCGCTCGCACCGGCCTTTGCTGCGGCCTTGGCTGCAGCGGCGCCACGCTTTGTCGAGCTTTCGCAAACCGTCATTAGGACTGGCCTCGAACCCGCAGCCGAGCGCGCGACATTCAGGATCTCCAGCTTTTCTTCCGGCTCGAGCGTCATGTTCTCGCCGAGCGAGCCGCAGACGATGATGCCATCGACACCTGCATCGGCCTGGAGCCCGAAGCAGCGTTCCATTTCGGCAAGATCTAGCTCGCCGCTCTCAGTGAATTTCGTCGTTACTGCAGGAAATACGCCGCGCCACATGTTCGTCTCCTTAACTCTGATATATCACAGTAGCTTGCCATCTGATTTGCGTCGTGTCAATATCTGATATATCAGGATGAAGTATGGACTATCGAATGCAGAGTTCACAGAGCCATCTAGCCTATCTCGCACTTGAACACGCGATTGTGACGCTGGTGTTGAAGCCGGGCGCGCTGGTGACCGAAAAGCAGCTGATCGATATTGCCGGTCACGGCCGTACGCCGGTGCGCGAAGCGATACAGAAGCTTGCCTGGCAGGGGCTCGTCATCGTCAGGCCGCGGGTCGGGCTGCAGGTGGCGGAGATCAAACCGGACGACCATGCCAATGTCATGCAGGTGCGCAGGGAACTGGAGCCTATTGCTGCGTCGCTGGTCGCGAAGCATGCGACGGACGAGCAGCGGCGGGCGCTGATAGACTGCGCCCGCACAATGACCAATTGCGCGGTCAATGGCGATCTTGCCGCCTTCTTCGCTGCCGACAAGGCATTCGACGAGCTACTCGAAGAGGCTTGCCCGAATACATACATCACCGCGTCGCTCGGACCTGTGCAGACACATTCACGCCGTCTTTGGTATTCGATGGCCACTCCGGAGCGGATGGACCGCTCGATCAAGCTGCACGT
This sequence comes from Rhizobium gallicum bv. gallicum R602sp, assembly GCF_000816845.1. NCBI lineage: Bacteria > Pseudomonadati > Pseudomonadota > Alphaproteobacteria > Hyphomicrobiales > Rhizobiaceae > Rhizobium > Rhizobium gallicum. Next base: position 1,848,956 of record NZ_CP006877.1, read on the forward strand.
CACGGTTATTCGCGCCATCCAGCAGGGCAAGGTAGAAGAATCGCGGCAGGCAATGGCGGCCTTGATCGACTATCTCAGCCACAAATGAAAACGGCCCCGTCTCCGGAGCCGTTCAATCAATAATCCAAAAACCGTCAACCGACGAAGGCGCGTTCGATGACGAACTCGGCCGGCTTGCTGTTGGCGCCTTCTTCAAAGCCTGCCTTTTCGAGCAATTCCTTAGTGTCCTTCAACATGGCGGACGAGCCGCAGATCATGCCGCGGTCGATTGCCGGGTCGAGCGGCGGAACGCCAAGATCGGTAAAGAGCTTGCCGGAGGAGATCAGGTCGGTGATGCGACCGCGATATTCGAAATCCTCGCGGGTGACCGTCGCATAGTGACGCAGTTTGTCGCCGACGATCTCGCTCAGCAGTTCGTCGTTCCGGATCTCTTCTATCAGATCGAAGCCGTATTTCAGTTCCGCGACCTCGCGCGTCGTGTGGGTGAGGATCACTTCCTCGTACTTCTCGTAGGTATCGGGGTCGCGGATGAGGCTTGCGAAGGGCGCGATGCCCGTTCCGGTCGAGAACATGTAAAGCCGCTTGCCGGGCGTCAACGCGTCAAGCACCAGCGTACCCGTCGGCTTCTTGCGCATCAGAACCTGGTCGCCCGGCTTGATGTCCTGGAGATGCGATGTGAGCGGGCCGTCCGGCACCTTGATCGAGAAGAATTCGAGTTCTTCGGCCCAGGCGGGGCTTGCAATGGAGTACGCACGAAAAATCGGCTTGCCATCGACCATGAGGCCGATCATCGCGAACTCGCCGGAACGGAAACGGAAACCCTGCGGTCGGGTCATGGTGAAGCGGAAGAGCCGGTCCGTATATTGCGTGACGCTCAGCACCGTTTCGGCATAGACATTTGCCGGAACGGCGGAGGCGAAATCTTCGGTCTTTGCTGGAGCGTTCATTCGGTATCGGATCCCGTATTCGTCGCATGATAGGTCTGATGCGAGGCAGATATTACAAATATGCCGGAAATTAAAGGCATTCCATTCTCTGCGACGCTATCAGTAGGAAATATGCGTATCATTGTCATGTATCAATGCCTGCATGATCTTGTTGCTTTTGCGCTGGCGAAGCGGGGCAAAGGATGCATATTAAGGCCAAAACGCTGCCCACAGGTTCAAGCGGCGGCAGGCGGTACGGGGGAACATGAAGATTTTCAACTACAAGCGCGTTCCTTATGCAGAGATACGCGCCTTTTCCGTCCATATTTTGACGGCGTCCGGCTCTTTCCTCGCATTTCTGGGCGTGGTCGCCGCCGCCGAACACCGCTTCATCGACATGTTCTGGTGGTTGGGCCTTGCTCTGCTCGTCGACGGCATCGACGGTCCCATCGCCCGTAAGGTGCGGGTGAAGGAGGTGCTGCCCAACTGGTCGGGCGACACGCTCGACAATATCATCGATTATGTAACCTACGTGCTTTTGCCGGCTTTCGCACTATACCAGAGCGGCATGATCGGTGAACCCTGGTCTTTTGCCGCCGCCGGCATGATTGTCGTGTCGAGCGCCATCTATTATGCCGATATGGGAATGAAGACCGAGGAGTATTTCTTCTCCGGTTTCCCTGTCGTCTGGAATATGATCGTCTTTACGCTCTTCGTCATCGACGCAAGCGCTGCGACCGCCCTGACGGTGGTGATCGTCTCGGTGATCCTTACCTTCCTGCCAATCAATTTCCTGCATCCGGTGCGCGTCCAGCGTCTGCGGTTCATCAATCTCGGCGTTTTCTTCTTCTGGTCGGCGCTCGGCATGTTTTCACTGCTCATGCACTTCAGCATGCCGCAATGGGCCATTATTCTCTTCGTGATCAGCGGTATCTATCTTTATTGCATCGGCGCCGTACTGCAGTTCTTCCCGGCGCTGGGACGTAGCGAATAGGAGGCGGTTATGACAAAGACGCAGGCGATTGCTTTCAGCCGCAATGGCGGTCCTGAAGTTCTTGAGTATGTCGATGTCGATTTGCCGCCGCCATCCGCCGACGAGATCCAGATCAGGCACGCTGCCATCGGGCTCAATTTCATCGACGTGTATTTCCGCGATGGAACTTATAAGGCGGCGCATCTGCCGTTCATCGCCGGGAAGGAAGCGGCAGGCACCGTGACGGCGATCGGACCTGGCGTCAACGGTTTCGCAGTCGGTGACCGGGTTGCCTATGCCGGTGCCGACGGCGCCTACAGCGTCGAGCGGAATGTCGAGGCCAAGCACCTCGTCAAGGTGCCCGACGCGATCAGCCTGGAAACAGCAGCCGCGATGATGCTGAAGGGCATGACCGCCGAATATCTGCTGAACCGAACATTCAAGGTCGGTCCTGAAACGGTTCTGCTTTTCCATGCTGCCGCCGGCGGCGTCGGCCTCATCGCAGGGCAATGGGCAAAGGCGCTGGGCGCTACCGTGATCGGTACCGCCGGCTCGCAAGACAAGGTGAAGCTCGCGCTCGAGCATGGCTACGATTACGTCATCAACTACAGGACGGAAAACTTCCTCGACCGCGTTCGTGAGCTCACCGGCGGCAAAGGCGTGGACGTCGTCTACGACTCGATCGGCCGTGATACATTCCCGCAATCGCTCGACTGCCTGAAGCCGCGCGGCATGTTTGTCTCCTTCGGTCAATCCTCTGGCGCTATTGAGAATTTCACGATGGCGATGCTGGCGCAGCGGGGCTCGCTATATGCAACGAGGCCGACGCTTTTCACCTACATTGCCACACGCGATGAACTGACCGCCTGTGCAAACGCGCTATTTGATATTGTGCTAAGCAGCAAAGTGCGTATCAATATCAACCAAACCTATCCGTTGCGTGAGGTGGGACGAGCTCACACGGATCTAGAAACAAGAAGAACTACGGGAACTACGCTGCTGATCCCATAAACGATCCGGAACGGACAGGTCGGCAGAGGGAAATGAGGGGAACGTGTCGTCATTGAATGCGCTGCCGTCCGGTGCGTTACTGTCGGTCCAGAAACTGACGAAGCTCTTCGGTAGCTTTACCGCCTGCAACGAAATCGACCTCGATATCGCTCCGGGCGAGATCCACGCGCTTCTCGGAGAGAACGGCGCAGGCAAGTCCACGTTGGTGAAGATGCTGTTCGGCGTTTTGGAGCCGACGGCCGGCGATATCCTCTGGGAGGGAAAGCCGGTTGCGGTTGGCGCACCTGGAGAAGCCCGCAAGCTCGGCATCGGCATGGTCTTCCAGCATTTTTCGCTTTTCGAAGCCCTGACGGTCGCCGAAAACATTGCGCTCTCCCTCGATGACAAGATTCCGATCGGCCGGATCGCCGAAGAGGCGAGGGCATTGTCGCGCGCTTACGGGCTGCCGCTCGATCCGCACGCCCATGTGGCCGACCTTTCCGTCGGGGAGCGTCAGCGCATCGAAATCGTCCGCGCATTGCTGCAAAATCCGAAGCTGATAATCCTCGACGAGCCGACCTCGGTTCTGACGCCCCAGGAGGCCGACAAACTCTTCGAAACGCTCTTCAAGCTGAAGGCGGAGGGCCGTTCTGTGCTCTATATCAGCCATCGCCTCGAGGAGGTGCAGCGCATTTGCGATCGCGCAACCGTGCTTCGCCACGGCAGGGTTACCGGCGCCTGCGATCCGAAGCGGGAGACTCCCGGTTCCCTCGCCAGAATGATGGTCGGCTCCCACGTGCCGAGGGTGAGCCATCCCGATCGCGGCAAAGTGGGGGACGTTCAACTTGCAGTAACGAGCCTTTCGGTCGCTCCGCGCACGCCCTTTGCCACACCGCTCAGGGATGTGTCGCTTGCGGTCCGCTCCGGCGAAATCCTGGCGATTGCCGGTGTCGCCGGTAACGGGCAGGGCGAGCTTTTCGACGCATTGTCCGGCGAATATCCGGTGGCGCGGCCTGAGGCGATCATGATCCGCAGGAAGCCTGTCGGCACGCAGGGCATCACCGCCCGCCGCCTGCTCGGTGCGGGCTTCGTCCCGGAAGAGCGCCACGGCCACGCCGCAGTTTCGGCCATGAAGCTTTCGGATAATGTGGTGCTCGCGCGCAGCCAGTCGGACCGCAAGGCGTTTCTTGGCGGTGGCTTTCTCAAGATCATCCGGCGCGGAGCGGTGAGGAGTGCGGCAAAACGCATTTCGGAAAACATGGACGTCCGCAGGAGTGGTGAGGATCCCGCCGCAGGGGCGTTGTCGGGCGGCAATCTCCAGAAGTTCATCGTCGGCCGGGAGCTCGACCGCCAGCCGGGGGTCCTCGTCGTCAATCAGCCGACCTGGGGCGTCGACGCGGGGGCTGCGAGCCACATTCGTCAGGCGCTCGTCGATCTCGCACGCGCCGGCTCTGCCGTCGTCGTCATCAGTCAGGACCTCGATGAGATATTCGAAGTCGCAACCGATATTGCCGTCATCTCGGAAGGGCGTCTTTCGCCGCCGTTCCCGGCCGGTGAACTGACCCGCGAGCAGATCGGCATCCTGATGGGCGGTCTGCATGAAAGCGGGCCTGCCGCGGAGACCGGCGATGCGCATTGAACTCGAAAAACGGCCACAGGTCTCGAAACTCTTCGGGTTCGTTTCGCCGCTCCTGGCACTGGTGCTGACGCTGGTTGCAGGCAGCATCATGTTCGCTCTGCTCGGCAAGGATCCAGTCGGGGCACTAAACGCCTTCTTCGTCGAACCCTTGCTCGAAATCTGGTCGCTGCACGAACTGGCGATCAAGGCCGCGCCGCTCATCCTGATCGCAGTCGGCCTTTCGGTTTGCTATCGCTCGAACAACTGGAACATTGGTGCCGAAGGCCAGTTCACCATCGGTGCGATCGCAGGCTCGATCCTGCCGATCGTCTTCTACGACTGGCATTCGCCCCTCGTGCTGCCGCTGATGCTGATCATGGGCGCCATCGGCGGCGCGCTCTTCGCCGCCATCCCGGCACTCTTGAAGGCGCATTTCAATACCAATGAAATCCTGACCTCGCTGATGCTGGTCTATATCGCCCAGCTTTTCCTCGATTGGCTGATCCGTGGTGCCTGGCGCGATCCGAAGGGCTTCAATTTTCCCGTTTCGCGCGACTTTGCTCCGGAGGCGGTCCTTCCGGCTATCTGGGAAGAGTCGGGACGCGCGCACTGGGCCTTCATTTTTGCGATCCTCGCGGCGATCCTCGTCTGGTTTATGATGCGCTATACGCTGAAGGGCTTCGAGGTCGTCGTGCTCGGCCAGTCCGAGCGGGCAGGGCGCTTTGCGGGCTTCTCCTCGAGGCGGATGATCTGGTTCAGCTTTCTGTTGTCCGGCGCGCTTGCCGGTCTCGCCGGCATTTCCGAAGTGTCTGGTTCGATCGGCCACCTGCAGCCGGCCATTTCGCCGGGTTACGGCTTCACGGCGATCATCGTCGCCTTTCTCGGACGCCTCAATCCCCTCGGCATCACTGCCTCCGGCTTAGTGCTGGCGCTTACCTATCTCGGCGGCGAGGCGGCACAGCTCTCGATCGGGGTGTCCGACAAGGTGACGCGCGTCTTCCAGGGGCTCCTGCTATTTTTCGTGCTCTCTTGCGACACGCTGATCTTCTACAGGATCAGGATCGTCTGGTCGCGAGTGCAGGTAGTCACCGGGAAGGTGGCGCAATGATCTTCGAAGCCATCCTGCTGACCGTCATCACGGCCGCCACGCCCCTCGTGATCGCTGCATTCGGCGAACTTGTGACGGAGCGCGCCGGAGTCTTGAACCTGGGCGTTGAGGGTATGATGATCATGGGCGCCGTCGGCGCCTTTGCCGCTGCCCAGGCCACCGGATCGCCTTATATCGGCCTGCTGGCCGGTATCGCGACCGGCGCAGTGTTCTCGCTTCTCTTCGGCTTCCTGACGCTGACGCTGGTAACCAATCAGGTCGCGACCGGCCTTGCGCTGACGATCCTCGGGCTTGGGGCCTCCGGGATGCTCGGCGAGAGCTATGTCGGCATCCCCGGTATCAAGGTTCCGCAGATCTACATTCCGTATCTTTCCGACATTCCCTTCATCGGACCGGTTCTTTTTCATCAGGATCTGGTTTTCTACCTGTCCATCGCGCTCGTCATCGGCATCAACTGGTTCCTCTTCAAAAGCCGCCGGGGCCTGAAGTTGCGGGCGATCGGCGACAATCACAGTTCGGCACACGCGCTCGGGATTGATGTCATTCGTACCCGCTACCTGGCGGTCATGTTCGGCGGCGCCTGTGCCGGGCTTGCCGGGGCGCAGCTTTCGCTCGTCTATACGCCGCAGTGGGTGGAGAACATGGCGGCGGGGCGCGGCTGGATCGCGCTTGCGCTCGTCGTCTTTGCGTCTTGGCGGCCGTGGCGGGTGCTTGCGGGAGGCTATCTATTCGGTGCGGTCTCGATCGGCCAGCTTCACGCGCAGGCCTTTGGGATCGGCATTCCGTCGCAGTTTCTTTCGATGCTGCCTTATGCCGCGACTATTGTCGTTCTCATCATCATTTCTCATAATCGGCGCACGACGTTGATCAACACGCCGGCATCGCTTGGCAAGGCCTTCGTGCCTGACCGGTGACGCACAACAACAGACGGGTTTCAAACTCCCAACCAACAGGGGCTAAAATGAAGAAACTAGCACTCGCACTTGCGGCAACCGCTGCGCTTGTCATCAGCGTCGGCTCGGCCGCACAAGCCGCAGACAAGACCAAGGTCTGCTTCATCTATGTCGGCACCCGCACGGACGGCGGCTGGACGCAAGCCCATGAAAACGGCCGCCTGCAGGTCGAAAAGGAATTCGGCGATAAGGTTGAAACACCTTACCTCGAAAGTGTTCCGGAAGGTCCGGACGCCGAGCGCGCGATCGAGCGCATGGCCCGCTCCGGCTGCTCGCTGATCTTCACCACCTCGTTCGGCTTCATGGATGCCACCGTCAAGGTCGCCCAGAAGTTCCCGAAGGTGAAGTTTGAGCACGCAACGGGCTTCAAGGCAGCGGAAAACGTCGCGACCTACAATTCGCGCTTCTATGAGGGCCGCTACATTCAGGGCCAGATCGCCGCCAAGATGTCGAAGAAGGGCCTCGCCGGCTACATCGCTTCCTTCCCGATTCCGGAAGTGGTGATGGGGATCAACGCATTCGAACTCGGCGCGAAGTCCGTGAATCCCGACTTCAAGCTGAAAGTCGTATGGGCCAATACTTGGTTCGACCCGGGCAAGGAAGCCGACGCCGCCAAGGCACTGATCGACCAGGGCGTCGACATCTTGACACAGCACACCGACACCACGGCGCCGATGCAGGTTGCTGCCGAACGTGGCATAATGGCCTTCGGTCAGGCGTCGGACATGATCAAGGCCGGTCCGAAAACCCAGTTGACGGCAATCGTCGACACATGGGGCGCTTACTATACCAAGCGCACAAAGGCCCTGCTCGACGGCACGTGGAAGTCTGAACAGATCTGGGACGGCCTGAAAGACGGCATCTTGACGATGGCGCCCTACACGAACATGCCGGACGACGTGAAGAAGATGGCCGAAGAAACCGAGGCCAAGATCAAGTCCGGCGAACTGCATCCCTTCACCGGCCCGATCAACAAGCAGGACGGTACGCCCTGGCTGAAGGATGGCGAGAAGGCCGATGATGGCACGCTGCTCGGCATGAACTTCTACATCCAAGGCGTCGACGACAAACTGCCGCAATAATCGCTGCATTTTCGCAGTTGCAAAAGGCGCTCCCTCTCTGAGCGCCTTTTTTTGCGAGCCATCCTAAAATAGTAATTTACAAAAGTAATACTATATGATTTTTTCTCTCCTGCGCCGCGAGGAGCGGCATTTGGGAGAGACAATCATGAAATTGAAAAATGCACTTTTGAGTGCCACGGTTTTGGCTGCCTGCATGTTCGGTTCTGCATCTGCAGCTGAGCTTGTCGTGGGCTTCTCACAGATCGGCTCGGAGTCCGGCTGGCGTGCCGCTGAGACGACGGTGACTAAGCAGGAAGCTGAGAAGCGCGGCGTTGATCTAAAATTTTCCGATGCCCAGCAGAAGCAGGAGAACCAGATCAAGGCGCTGCGCTCCTTCGTTGCACAAGGCGTCAACGCAATTTTCCTCGCTCCCGTCGTCGAAACAGGCTGGGACGATGTCCTCAAGGAAGCCAAGGAAGCCGAAATCCCGGTCATCCTGCTCGACCGTACCATCAAGGCTCCGGATGATCTCTATCTGACGGCTGTGACCTCCGACCAAGTCCATGAAGGCAAGGTTGCGGGCGAGTGGCTCGTCAAGAATGCCGGCGACAAGAAGTGCAACATCGTCGAACTGCAAGGCACCACCGGTTCCTCGCCGGCGATTGCCCGCAAGAAGGGCTTCGAGGAAGCGCTTGCCGGCCACGAGAACTTCAAGATCGTCCGCAGCCAGACCGGCGACTTCACCCGCTCCAAGGGCAAGGAAGTCATGGAAAGCTTCCTGAAGGCTGAAAACGGCGGTAAGGACATCTGCGCGCTTTATGCCCACAACGACGATATGGCCGTCGGCGGCATTCAGGCGATCAAGGAAGCCGGCCTGAAGCCCGGCAAGGATATCCTCGTCGTCTCTATCGACGCCGTTCCGGACATCTTCCAGGCGATGGCGGCAGGCGAAGCCAACGCGACGGTCGAGCTTACGCCGAACATGGCCGGCCCGGCATTCGATGTGCTTGACGCCTATCTGAAGGACAAGAAGGAGCCGCCGAAGTGGATCCAGACGGAATCGAAGCTCTACACGCCGGCTGATGATCCGATGAAGGTCTACGAAGCCAAAAAGGGCCTCGGTTACTAATTGACACTGTTGCCGCACCGGTCCCTCATGGATCGGTGCGGCGCTGCCCGTGCGAGCGGGACATCATGTCCGGCAAGTGCAAGGGCATGCGCGGTCATATCTGGAAAATATCGAGCCATGATTCAAGATTTCGAGAACGTTCTCGTCGCGTCCGGAATATCGAAGTTCTTCCCCGGCGCCGTGGCGTTGGACAAGGTCGATTTCACGCTTCGCAAGGGCGAAGTCCATGCGCTGCTCGGCGAAAACGGAGCCGGCAAATCCACACTCATAAAATGCCTGACCGGCGCCTATCGCCGCGACGAGGGAAGACTTGCGCTCGAGGGCAGCGAGATCGATCCCCCCGATACGCTGGCGGCACAGAGGCTCGGCATCGGGACCGTCTATCAGGAGGTGAACCTCCTGCCGAATCTCAGCGTCGCCGAGAATCTTTTCCTTGGCCGTCAGCCACGTCGTTTCGGCATGGTCGATACGCGCGCGATGAACCGGATGGCGCGCGAGCTGCTGGCGCAATATGGCTTGGACATCGATGTCACGGCACAGCTCGAGCGCTTCTCCGTCGCCGTCCAGCAGGTGATCGCCATTGCCCGTGCAGTCGATCTTTCGGGCAAGGTTCTGATCCTCGACGAGCCGACCGCGAGCCTTGATACGCACGAAGTCGCGATGCTGTTCAATGTCATCAATGACTTGAGGAAGCGTGGATTAGGCATTGTCTTTATTACACACTTTCTTGAACAGGTTTACGAGATCAGCGACCGCATCACAGTGCTTCGCAACGGCAGGCTTGTCGGCACCCGGGAAGTGGCGGAACTGCCGCGGCAGGCGCTGATCCCGATGATGCTCGGCCGCGAACTGGCGCAGACGGAAGAGGCCGCAAAGGAACGCACGGCCGCTGCGGGCAGCGTCAAATATCGCTTCGAGGGCTATGGCAAGCGCGGCAAGGTAAAGCCTTTCGATCTCGATATTCGCGTGGGTGAAGTCGTCGGCATAGCCGGGCTGCTCGGTTCCGGACGTACCGAGACGGCAGAACTTTTTTTCGGCATAGAGCATGCCGACAGCGGCAGGGCGGTGATCGATGGAAAGGTTGTGGCGCTGTCGAGCCCGCGCGCTGCGATCAGGCACGGCTTCGGTTTCTGCCCGGAGGACCGCAAGACCGACGGGATTATCGGCGATCTGTCGATCCGCGAGAATATCGCGCTGGCGCTTCAGGCCCGCCGCGGCTGGGCAAGACCGCTGTCGCGCGGCGAACAGAATGCTCTTGCGGACCAATATATCAAGGCGCTCGATATCCGCACGACCGACCGTGAGAAACCGATCCGGCTGCTTTCGGGCGGCAACCAGCAGAAAGCCATCCTCGCGCGGTGGCTTGCCACCAATCCTGATTTCCTGATCCTCGACGAGCCGACGCGCGGCATCGACGTCGGTGCCCATGCGGAGATCATCCGACTGATCGAGGAGCTTTGTGCAAAGGGCATGTCGCTGATCGTGATCTCATCTGAATTGGAAGAGCTTGTCGCCTATAGTTCACGCGTCGTCGTCCTTCGCGACCGCGAGCACATTGCCGAGCTTGCTGGGGACCGCTTGACGGCATCCCACATCATCGACGCGATTGTCGCGGCCGAACAGAAAACGGAGGATGCATGAGTTCCTCGCTGAAGGCGCTTGCCATACGCCTGGCGCCGCAATTGATTGCGCTGGCCGTCATTCTTTTGTTAAATTTCATCATGTTTCCGCAGTTTTTTAATGTCGTCGTTCAGAATGACCGCCTCTATGGCAGTCTGATCGACGTCCTGAACCGCGGCGCCCCTGTTGCCCTGCTCGCCATCGGCATGACGCTGGTGATCGCCACGAAAGGCATCGATCTTTCGGTCGGCGCTGTCATTGCGATCTGCGGTGCGGTTGCCGCCTCGTCGATCGTCTCCGGCAATTCGCTGGCCTACACGCTGATCACGACGCTCTGCGTCGGGTTGCTTTGCGGCGTTTGGAACGGGTTCTTGGTGGCAATCCTGAATATCCAGCCGATCATCGCCACGCTTGTGCTGATGGTCGCCGGACGCGGCATCGCCCAGCTGATCACCGAAGGCGTGATCATGACTTTTAATGATCCGGGTCTGATATTCTTCGGCAGCGGCTCCTTCGCCTTTTTGCCGATGCCCGTCGTGATCTGGCTGATCGCCGGCGCGTTGGTGATCCTGCTCGTCAGGCGGACCGCACTCGGCATGCTGATCGAATCGGTCGGTATCAATCGCCGTGCCAGCACGCTCTCCGGGGTTCGCACGCCCGTTCTATTGATGGCGGTCTATATGCTTAGCGCGCTCTGTGCGGCGATTGCTGGCATTATCGTGGCCGCCGACATCAAGGGTGCCGATGCCAACAATGCCGGTCTCTGGCTGGAGCTCGATGCGATCCTTGCGGTCGTCGTGGGTGGTAATTCTCTCCTCGGCGGGCGCTTCAGCATTCTCGGCTCGCTGATCGGGGCGATGATCATCCAGGCGGTCAATACCGGCATCCTGCTATCCGGTTTCCCCCCGGAATTCAACCTGATCATCAAGGCCGTGATCGTCCTGATCATTCTCATCATCCAGTCGCCTGCGTTGCAATCCGCCGCAGTCTTCTTCAGCCGCAAGCCGGAAGTCAGAGCGGAGCTGTTGAAATGAACTCGAAATACCTGCCGCTCCTGGCAACCATCGTCATCTTCGTCCTTTCCTATGCGGCCTGCGCGCTGCAGTACCCGAACATGCTCTCGACCCGCGTCGCCGGCAACCTGCTGACCGACAACGCTTTTTTGGGAATTGCTGCGGTCGGCATGACCTTCGTCATCATCTCGGGCGGTATCGACCTTTCAATCGGCTCGGTCATCGCCTTTACCGGCGTGTTCCTTGCCGTCGTGCTGCGGGACACCTCGATTCATCCGCTCGCAGCCTTTGCGTTGGTTCTCGCCATCACCACTGCCTTCGGTGGACTGATGGGCGCGGTAATCCACTATCTGAAGATGCCGGCCTTCATCGTGACGCTTGCCGGCATGTTCCTGGCGCGCGGCATGTCCTACGTGCTTTCGATCGACAGTATCCCCATCGATCACGATTACTATTCGACGCTGACCGGAATTTACTATCGTCTGCCGGGCGGCGGACGACTGACGCTGGTCGGCGGAGTCATGCTGCTGGTTTTCATCGCCGGCGTCTTCATTGCGCACCGCACCCGCTTCGGAGCAAACGTCTACGCGCTCGGCGGCGGCGTCCAGACGGCGGAGTTGATGGGTGTGCCGGTCGGCCCGACGACCATCCGGATCTACGCGCTCTCCGGTTTTTTGGCGGGCCTATCCGGAATCGTTTTTTCGCTCTATACGTCTGCCGGATATTCCCTGGCGGCGGTCGGTGTCGAGCTTGACGCCATCGCGGCGGTGGTCATTGGGGGGACTCTTCTGACCGGGGGGGCAGGATTCGTAGCTGGAACCTTCATCGGTCTCCTGATACAGGGCCTTATTCAGACATACATCACCTTCGACGGGACGCTCTCGAGCTGGTGGACGAAAATCCTGATCGGCCTTTTGCTCTTTGCGTTTATCCTGATGCAAAAGGCCATCCTGTTCTTGTCCAGTTTGAACAAGAGGTACGCCTGACGGAGGACTTGTTGCGCAACCGTTTGCTTGAGACACGAAGGACCGGCCGAAAGACCCGCACGAGCCACGCGCAGGTCGTGGACGAGCTTGGCAAGGCCATCGTCGCCGGAACCTATCCGGTCGGCTCGATTTTGCCTGGAGACGTCGAGCTTGCCCAGCGCTTCAAGGTCTCCCGCACCGTCCTTCGCGAAACGATGAAGACGCTTGCAGCCAAGGGCATGGTTGTTGCCAAGGCCCGCGTCGGCACGCGTGTGACGGAGAAGAACCTCTGGAACATGTTCGACAGCGAGATCATCGCCTGGCACTTCGACCACGGCGTCACCGAAGAATTCCTGCTGCAACTCTACGACATCCGCCTTGCTGTGGAACCCTTTGCCGCGGGCCTTGTGGCAGAACGCGCAAACGCCGATGACATCGCGACGCTGCGTGCATTGGCGCTCGACATGGCTGCGCCAGGCCACACGACGGAGAGCCTTGCGCTCGCCGACCTGAAATTCCATCTCGCCGTCGCCGATGCCTCCCACAACCCATTCATGCGCACGCTCGGAAGTCTGATCGAGGCGGCCCTGGTCGGTATGTTCCGCCTGAGCACGCCGCCATCGCAGAACGGTTTCGCCACCATTGCCGACACGCATATGCGCATTGTCGATACGATCGTCGCCGGCGACGTTGTCGGCGCTCGCAAGGCGATGGAAGATGTTATCGTTGAAGGCCGCAAACATGTGCGTGACGCCTATGCGGCGTTCTCCGAGGTTTCCGCCTGATCCAAATTCATCTTTGTCGCCGGTTCGCCTTGCTGCTATGGCAGAGCTGAACAATGGATTCCCGGAGCCTGCCCCATGGAACGCACCTGCCTTGCCGTCATTCTTGCCGCCGGCGACAGCACACGCATGAAATCCTCGAAATCGAAGGTGCTGCATCCGGTCGCCAACCGGCCGATGATCGCACATGTCGTGGACGCCGTGGCGAAGGCCGGCATTTCGTCGGTTGCTCTCGTCGTCGGGCGTAATGCCGGCGAAGTCTCGAAGGCCGCCAGAATCGGCGGCGTCGAGGTCGAGGCACACTTGCAGAAGGAGCGCCTCGGAACCGGACATGCAGTTCTTGCGGCACGCGAAGCGATCGCCCGCGGCTACGACGATATCCTGGTGACGTATGGCGATGTCCCGTTACAGACCGAGGGGCCGCTGAAGGCGGCGCGCCAGGGACTGGCGGAGGGCAGCGACATCGTCGTCATCGGCTTCCATACGAGCAAGCCCGCGGGCTACGGCCGGTTACTCGTCAAGGACGGCGAATTGATTGCGATCCGCGAGGAGAAGGACGCGACCGATGCGGAGCGCGCCGTCAAATGGTGCAATAGCGGCCTGATGGCGATCAACGGCCGCAAGGCCCTCGATCTCCTTGCGCGCATTGAAAACAGCAACGCCAAAGGCGAATACTATCTCACGGACCTCGTCGAGATTGCCCGCTCGCTCGGCGGCCGGGTAACGGCCGTCGATGCGCCGGAAGTGGAAATGACCGGTTGCAACAACAGGGCAGAACTCGCGGCGATCGAGCGTTTCTGGCAGGAGCGCCGCCGCCACGAATTGATGATCTCCGGCGTGACGATGATCGCCCCCGAAACGGTTTTCCTGTCGCACGACACCGTCATCGGCCAGGATGCGCTGATCGAGCCGAATGTCGTCTTCGGTCCGGGCGCGGTGATCGACGGCGGCGCGGTGATCCATGCTTTCTCCCATATCGAAGGCGCGCATGTCAGCGTCGGTGCGACGGTCGGTCCCTTTGCACGCCTGCGGCCGGGCGCCGATCTCGGCGAGAGATCGAAGGTCGGCAACTTCTGCGAGGTGAAGAACGGGCAGATCGGTGAGGGCGCCAAGGTCAACCACCTGACCTATATTGGCGATGCGGTCATCGGCGCCGGAGCCAATATCGGCGCGGGCACAATCACCTGCAATTATGACGGCGTGAACAAGCACGAGACCCGCATCGGTGCCAACGCCTTCATCGGCTCCAACAGTGCGCTGGTTGCTCCGGTCAGCATTGGCGACGGTGCCTATATTGCGTCGGGCAGCGTCATCACCCACAATGTCCCTGCCGAGGCGCTCGCTTTCGGCCGGGCGCGCCAGGAAATGAAACCGGAGCGCGCCAAGGCGATCCGCGAGCGCGCGCAGGCGATCAAGGCCGCAAAGCAAGCCAAGACTGAGTAACGGCCGGAAATCGAAAGTGACCGGCTGACCGATTGAGAAATAACAGCAAATCGCTAGGACTGACTCGTTATTTTCGAAGCGTTGGGGACATTTTCATGTGCGGTATTGTGGGGATCGTCGGCAGTCAGCCGGTCGCGGAACGTTTGGTTGATGCACTGAAGCGGCTCGAATATCGAGGTTACGATTCGGCGGGTGTCGCGACGATCCACGAGGGCGTGATGAGCCGTCGCCGCGCCGAGGGCAAACTCTTCAATCTCGAGAAGTGCCTCGACGTCGAGCCGCTGCCCGGTACGACCGGCATTGCCCATACGCGCTGGGCAACGCACGGCGTTCCGAACGAGACCAATGCGCACCCGCATTTCGTCGAGGGCGTGGCGGTCGTCCACAACGGCATCATCGAAAACTTCTCGGACCTGCGTGACGAGCTCAACGCTGAAGGTGCCGTATTCGAAAGCCAGACCGACACCGAAGTCGTCGCCCACTTGATGGCGAAATACCTGCGCGAAGGGCTTGAGCCCCGCGCTGCCATGCTGAGGATGCTGAACCGCGTGACGGGCGCCTATGCGCTCGTCGTCATGCTGCAGAGCGATCCTGGCACGTTGCTGGCAGCGCGCTCCGGCCCGCCGCTTGCTATCGGCTTCGGCAATGACGAAATGTTCTTGGGCTCGGATGCAATCGCTCTATCGCCCTTCACCAACGAAATCACCTATCTCGTCGACGGCGACTGCGCGGTCATCACCCGCGACGGTGCGGCCATCGTCGACTTCTCCGGCAACCCGTTAAATCGCCCGCGGCAGATATCGCAGGCGACGGCCTATGTCGTCGACAAGGGTAACCATCGTCACTTCATGGAGAAGGAGATCTATGAGCAGCCGGAGGTCATCTCCCACGCGCTCAGCCACTACATGAATTTTGCCGAGAACACGATTGGTGCGAATGCGTCGGAGATTGATTTCAAGACAGTCAGCGGCCTCGCAATCTCGGCCTGCGGCACCGCCTATCTCGCCGGTCTGATCGGCAAATACTGGTTCGAGCGCTATGCCCGTCTGCCGGTCGAGATCGATGTCGCCTCGGAATTCCGATATCGCGAAATGCCGCTGCAGCCGTCACAGGCGGCACTCTTCATCTCGCAGTCCGGCGAAACCGCAGACACGCTGGCCTCGCTCCGCTACTGCAAGGACAACGGCCTAAAGATCGGCGCCGTGGTCAATGTGCAGGAGTCGACGATCGCGCGCGAATCCGATGCCGTCTTCCCGATCATGGCCGGTCCTGAGATCGGAGTTGCTTCGACGAAGGCCTTCACCTGCCAGCTGGCCGTCCTCGCGTCTCTGGCGATTGGGGCCGGCAAGGCGCGCGGCACCGTCAGCGCCGATGAGGAAAAGGGGCTCGTCCGGCAACTCGCGGAAATGCCGCGCATCATGAGCCGTGTGCTGAACCTCGTCCAGCCGCAGATGGAAAGTCTCTCACGCGAACTCTCCAAGTGCCGCGACGTGCTTTATCTCGGCCGCGGCACCAGCTTCCCGCTGGCGATGGAAGGTGCGCTGAAGCTCAAGGAAATTTCCTATATCCATGCGGAAGGGTATGCGGCGGGGGAATTGAAGCACGGGCCGATCGCGCTGATCGACGAGAACATGCCAGTCATCGTGATCGCGCCTTACGACCGGTTCTTTGAAAAGACCGTTTCGAACATGCAGGAAGTCGCAGCCCGCGGCGGCCGGATCATATTCATCACCGACGAAGCAGGCGCTGCTGCCTCCAAGCTGCCGACAATGGCGACGATCGCGCTTCCGAACGTTCCTGAGATCATCGCGCCGATGATCTTCTCGCTGCCGATCCAACTGCTCGCCTACCACACCGCCGTCTTCATGGGCACGGATGTCGACCAGCCACGAAACCTTGCAAAATCGGTCACGGTGGAGTGAATCGGAAAGCCGCCGGAAGGCTTGTGAAAGGGGCCGAATTCTGGCAGCTTCGTTCCAGGTGCGGGGGAGCGCCTGATCACGTCAGCCGGTAGATTCAAGGGAGTTCATCGCGAGCGATGACGCACAAACTGCCCCGATTGCCGATAGCGACCCGCATGAGAAACAACTTCCTTGCGGGCCTTATCATCTGTGCTCCGATTGCGATCACGCTGTGGCTCACGTGGTCCGTCGTACGGTGGGCTGACAGCTGGGTGAAGCCTTACATTCCCGCGCGTTACGATCCGGAGGGCTACCTGAATTTCGCCGTACCCGGCTCCGGCCTGGTGATCGCGATGATCTTCATCACCATCATCGGTTTTCTCGGCAAGAACCTCATCGGCCAGACCATTGTCCAGTTCGGTGAGTCGGTGGTACGCCGCGTGCCGCTGGTGCGCAGCATCTACAAGAGCGTGAAGCAGATATTCGAGACGGTGCTGGAGGAACGCAGCAATTCCTTCAAGAAGGTGGGCCTCATCGAGTATCCGAGCCCCGGCCTCTGGGCGCTGGTGTTCATCGCAACCGATGCAAAGGGCGAGATCGCTTCGAAGTTCAACGCGATGGGCCAGGACATGGTGAGTGTGTTCCTGCCGCCGACGCCAATTCCGACCGCGGGATTTCTGATCTTCGTGCCGCGCGAAAAGATCGTCATGCTCGACATGAGCGCGGAAGACGGCGCCAAGCTGCTCGTCTCCGGCGGCCTCGTGGCGCCAGACTTTCCTGCCAAGCCGTCCAAGGAACCGGCGGTTCCGGGAAAACCGAGACTGCTAGCCCGCGCGAAGAAAGCGGATCGCTTCGTCGCGCCGGAATAGATAGAGCAGGGTGCGGAACGCCGAACCGCGTTCGCTCGTGAGTTCCGGGTCGCGCTCGATCAGATAGGCGGCATCTCTTCGGGCGATCTCCAGAAGGTCGGCGTGCGCTTCGAGGCTCGCGATCCGGAAGCCGGGCGTGCCGGATTGGCGGGTGCCGAGCAGTTCGCCTTCTCCGCGCAGTTTCAAGTCTTCTTCGGCAATCCGGAAGCCATCCTCCGTCTCCCGCATGATCGAAAGCCGCGCATGGCCGGTTTCGCCGAGCGGGCCCTTGTAGAGCAGGATGCAGGTCGAAGATTCGTCCCCACGGCCGACGCGACCGCGAAGCTGATGGAGCTGTGCGAGACCGAAGCGTTCGGCATGCTCGATCACCATGATCGTCGCATCCGGCACGTCGACGCCCACTTCGACGACGGTCGTTGCCACCAACAGTCTCAGTTCGCCGTTCTTGAACGCCACCATGACGGCATCTTTCTCCGGTCCGCTCATGCGGCCGTGGATGAGGCCGATGCCCGTTCCAAGCGTTGAGACCAGCGTCGCATGCCGCTCTTCGGCGGACATGAGGTCGAGCTCTTCGGATTCCTCGACCAGCGGGCAGATCCAATAGGCCTTCTTGCCTTCGGCAAGCGCGCTTTGCAGCCGCTCTATGATTTCCCCGGTCCGTTCACTCGGTATCGTGATCGTCTGGATCGGCTTGCGGCCGGCAGGTTTCTCGGTGAGTTTCGAGACATCCATGTCGCCGAAGGCGGCGAGCACCAGCGTGCGTGGAATGGGTGTTGCCGTCATCACCAGCATGTGCGGCGAGATCCCCTTCGCCGTCAGCCGCAGCCGCTGGTGTACGCCGAAGCGATGCTGCTCGTCGACGACTGCCAGCATCAGGTTCTTGTAGTTGACGCTCTCCTGGAAAAGCGCATGCGTGCCGATGATGACCTGGGCCTCGCCGGAAGCGATGCGTCCCAGGATATCGTCGCGCTCACGTCCCTTGGTGCGACCCGTCAGCACCTCAATACCGAGACTGGCAGAAGCGGCGAATTTGGAGATCGTCGCGTAGTGCTGACGCGCGAGAATCTCGGTGGGAGCCATCAGAACGGACTGTCCGCCGCACTCGATCACCGCGGCCATGGCCATCAGCGCCACCAGTGTCTTGCCGGAGCCGACATCGCCCTGCAGCAGTCGCAGCATGCGGTCTTCGCCAGCCATGTCCTTCAGGACGTCGGCGATTGCCTCTGTTTGGCTGCGCGTGGGCGAAAAGGGCAGCGCCTGCAGGATCTTGCCGCTGATTTTGCCGGTGGCATGGACCGGCTGCCCGGGGACCTTGCGAAGACGCTGGCGTACCAACGCGAGCGACAACTGTCCGGCAAGGAATTCGTCATAGGCGAGCCTTCGGCGGGCGGGGGCTTGCGGATCGACGTCTGTTGGATCGCGCGGTTCATGCAGCATATGGAAGCTGTCGGCGATCGAAGGCAGCCCCTGTGCCTGCGCCAGCGAAAGATCGATCCATTCCGGCAGTTCCGGCACGCGCAGCACCGCCGCCTCGATGATCTTGTGCAGCGTTTTCGGTGAGAGCCCGGCGGTCAGCGGGTACACGGGCTCGACGAGCGGCAGGCTCTCCGTGTCGCCTGCCTTTACGATGTAGTCCGGATGGACCATCGTTGCCCGGCCGTTGAACCAGTCGATCTTGCCGCTGACGGTGACCTCCTCGTCGATCGGAAGCTGCTTTTCCAGCCATCCCGCCTGTCCGCGGAAGAAGACAAGGCTGAGTTCGCCCGTCTCGTCGTGCAGGAAGACGCGGTAGGGAATATTGCTTTTGCCCCGCGGCGGGGGCTGGTGGCGGTCGACTCGCGCCGTGATGGTCACGATCGCACCTTGCGGCGCGCGTGCAATTCCCGGCTGGTTGCGCCGATCAATCAGCGAATGCGGAGCATGGAAGAGCAGGTCGATGATCCGCGTATCGTCCGGTGTCTCGCGTCCAAGCAGCTTCACCAGCAGCTCGGCAATTTTCGGGCCGACGCCCGAAAGAGCCGAAACGGGGGAAAACAACGGATCGAGGATGGTGGGGCGCATGCTGCAAAATGCGATGAAGAATAGGGCATTGGCAAGGCTGACAAGCCGCTTTCGAGGGGCTATAGAGGCGCATCAACAGGAAGGTGATGCCATGACAGGTGTGACACTCTCGAGTGCCGGTCTCGACCCGCGCCGCCGCCGCATATTGTTCCGCTGTTGGCATCGCGGGCTGCGCGAGATGGATCTGGTGTTCGGCCAGTTCGCCGAAGCCGAGGTGGCGACGCTGTCCGAAGCAGAGCTCGACGAGCTCGAAACCATTATGGGCGAGGAAGATAACGACCTTCTGCGCTGGGTTATGGGCACATGGCCTGTGCCGGAGCGCTTTCAAACGCCGATGTTCCAACGCCTCGCAGCCTTCAAGCCGGATTTCGAATATCCGACCGACACCGCATCCAGGAAGCCGGAATGATCCCAGGAATTGATGCAAGCAAGCTCGCAGCCGCCGCCGAGCCGCTGACGATTGGCAATGTGCCGTCCGGCCTGGAACCGCTCCTGCTCGCCGAATTGGCACGCGCTGGCGGACCGGTCGCCTACGTGCTTTCCGACGGGCAGCGCATGGCCGACCTGGAGCAAATGCTCGGCTTTGTCGCGCCCGACATTCCGGTTCTTACGCTGCCCGCCTGGGACTGCCTGCCCTACGACCGCGTTTCTCCCAGCGCCGATACCTCGGCCCGCCGCCTGACGGCACTGAGCGGTCTGATCGCCCATCGCAAGAAGCCACATGCGGCAATCGTGCTCGTTACCGTCAACGCAATGCTGCAGAAGGTGGCGCCGCAAGATGTGATCGAGAGTCTGGCATTCTCGGCGCGCCCCGGCAACCAGGTCCGCATGGACGACCTCGCCGGCCGTCTGGAGCGCAACGGCTTCGATCGGGTCGCGACGGTGCGCGAGGTCGGCGAATATGCGGTGCGCGGCGGCATCCTCGACGTTTTCGTTCCGGGCTCCGAAGAGCCGGTCCGTCTCGATTTCTTTGGAGATACGCTGGAGAGTATCCGCAGCTTCGACCCGGCAAGCCAACGCACAACCGGGCAGGTGCGTTCTCTTAATCTCAACCCGATGAGCGAAGTGACGCTGACGCCGGATACAATCAGCCGCTTCCGCAAGAATTATCTCTCGGCCTTTGGCGCCGCGACCCGCGACGACGCGCTTTATCTTGCGGTTTCCGAAGGGCGCCGCTATCCCGGCATGGAGCACTGGCTGCCGCTCTTCTACGAGAAGCTGGAGACTGTCTTCGATTACCTGAAGGGTTTTCGGATGGTCACGGACCATACCGTGCGTGAGGCCGCCGAGGAGCGCTCGAAGCTGGTTCTCGATTACTTCGATGCCCGCCTGAACTCAGCCCAGCAGGTCAAGGGCCAGATGGCGCAGGGAACACCCTATAAGCCTGTGACGCCCGGTCAACTTTATCTCGACAGCGAAATCTTTTCGAAGACTCTGGATGCGTTCAATAGCATGCGGATTTCGCCCTTCAACGAGCACGAGGGCGAGGCAAGGCGCGTCGTCAACATCGGTGCGCGCCAGGGCGAGCGCTGGGCGCGGGCGAATGCCGAAGGCGGCAATGCCGAGCGCGTCAACATCTTCGATGTTGTCGTCAAGCATATCGCCGAAAGGCGGGCAGGCGGCGCGAAAGTTCTCATCACCGCCTGGACGGAAGGTTCGCTTGAACGCCTGTTGCAGGTGCTGAACGAGCATGGCCTGGAACGCGTCAAGCCGGTCGAAGCGTTGAAGGCCGTCGATTCGCTGGACAGGGGCGAGGCAGCGGCAGCCGTGCTCAGCCTCGAGTCGGGCTTCGAGATAGGGAATCTCATCGTCATCGGCGAGCAGGACATTCTCGGCGACCGCATGGTTCGCCGCACCAAGCGCCGCAAGCGCGCTGCCGACTTCATTTCGGAGGTTGCGGGTCTCGACGAAGGTTCGATCGTCGTCCACGCCGAACATGGCATCGGCCGTTTCGTCGGCCTGAAGGCAATCGAGGCGGCCGGCGCCCCGCACGCCTGTCTAGAGCTGCAATATGCCGATGACGCCAAGCTCTTCCTGCCGGTCGAAAACATCGATCTCCTGTCACGTTATGGCGGTGAGGGAACCGAAGCCCAGCTGGACAGACTCGGCGGCGGCGCATGGCAAATGCGCAAGGCGAAACTCAAGAAACGCCTGCTCGACATGGCGGACGCGCTGATCCGAATTGCGGCCGAGCGTTTGACCCGCCACGCGCCGGCGCTGACGACACAGGAAGGGCTTTACGACGAGTTTGCGGCCCGCTTCCCCTACGATGAGACAGAAGATCAGGATAATGCCATCGAGGCCGTGCGCGGCGACCTTGCCGCTGGGCGCCCGATGGATCGCCTCGTCTGTGGCGACGTCGGGTTCGGCAAGACGGAAGTTGCGCTGCGCGCCGCCTTCATCGCGGCGATGAACGGTATTCAGGTCGCTGTGGTCGTACCGACAACGCTGCTTGCGCGGCAGCATTTCAAAACCTTCATCGAGCGCTTCCGTGGGCTGCCGGTGCGTATCCAGCAGGCCTCGCGCCTTGTCGGTGCGAAGGAACTCGCTCTTACGAAGAAGGAGGTGGCCGAGGGCAAGACCGATATCGTCGTCGGAACGCACGCGCTGCTCGGCGCCGGCATCAAATTCGCCAATCTCGGCCTCCTCATCATCGATGAGGAGCAGCATTTCGGCGTGAAGCACAAGGAACGCTTGAAGGAGCTGAAGAGCGACGTCCACGTGCTGACCCTTTCGGCAACGCCGATCCCGCGCACGCTGCAGCTGGCGATGACCGGCGTTCGCGAGCTGTCGCTGATCACGACACCGCCGATCGACCGCATGGCGGTGCGCACCTTCATTTCGCCCTTCGACAGCCTCGTCATCCGCGAGACGCTGATGCGCGAGCATTATCGCGGCGGCCAGAGCTTCTACGTCTGTCCGCGCTTGGCGGACCTCGAGGACGTGCATGCCTTCCTGCGGTCGGATGTTCCCGAGCTGAAGGTTGCTGTCGCCCATGGTCAGATGCCGGCGGGCGAACTCGAAGACGTCATGAATGCCTTTTACGAGGGCCGTTACGACGTGCTGCTTTCGACGACCATCGTCGAATCCGGCCTCGATGTTCCGACAGCCAACACGCTCATCGTCCACCGCGCCGACATGTTCGGTCTGGCGCAACTCTACCAACTCCGCGGCCGCGTCGGCCGCTCGAAGGTCCGCGCCTTTGCGCTCTTCACGCTGCCGGTCAACAAGGTGCTGACGGCGACCGCCGAGCGTCGCCTCAAGGTGCTGCAGTCGCTGGATACGCTCGGCGCCGGCTTCCAGCTCGCCAGCCACGACCTCGATATCCGCGGGGCGGGTAACCTTCTGGGTGAGGAGCAGTCGGGCCACATCAAGGAAGTTGGCTTCGAACTTTACCAGCAGATGCTGGAAGAGGCGGTCGCTGAGGTGAAGGGTGTGGACGAAATTCAGGACACCGGCTGGTCGCCGCAGATTTCGGTCGGGACGCCGGTGATGATCCCGGACGGATACGTGCCGGACCTGCATCTGCGCATGGCGCTCTATCGTCGCCTCGGCGAGATCACTGAGCTCAAGGAGATCGATGCCTTCGGCGCCGAAATGATCGACCGCTTCGGTCCGATGCCGATCGAGGTGCAGCATCTTTTGAAGATCGTCTACATCAAATCGCTTTGCCGCATCGCCAATGTCGAAAAGCTGGACGCCGGCCCGAAGGGTGTGGTCGTCCAATTCCGCAACAAGGAATTCCCGAACCCGGCAAACCTGGTCGGGTATATCGCCAAGCAGGGCACGATGGCGAAGATCCGTCCGGACCACAGCGTGTTTTTGACCCGCGACCTGCCGACGCCGGAAAAGCGGTTGCAGGGCGCGGCCGTCGTCATGACGCAGCTGGCCGAAATGGCAAAGCCGTAGGGCCGGTCAGTTCAACCCGATGCGTGCTTCCGCCTTCGCCTTGGCGATGTCGCGAAGCGCGCCTGCCAGCACGTCCGGCGTCTGAGCGCCGCTGACAGCGTATTGCTGGTCGAAGATGAAGAAGGGGACGCCGTTGACACCCATCTTTTGGGCCGCCTCGATCTCGGCAATCACCAGGTCGCGGTCGGCATCCGAAGCAAGCAGGGAGGCGATGACAGCGCGGTCGAGCCCCACTTGCTCGGCGATGTCGAGCAACACGGCGTGGTCTCCAACATTGCTGCCTTCCTCGAAATTCGCCTTGAAGAGTGCGTTGACGACGCGGTCCTGCTTCTCGCGGTCCTCCACCATCGCCCAATGGATCAGGCGGTGCGCATCGAGTGTATTCGGCCCGATCTCAATCGCTTCGAAGTCGAAATTGATGCCGACCTCCCGGCCGAAGTCGGTCAGCATCTTGTGGGCCTGCGCGACGCGTTCAGCGCCGCCGAGCTTCTGCTCCAGCGCTTCCTTCTGATCGACGCCTTCAGGCGGATAGTCGGGGTTGAGGCGGTAGGGCCTCCAGTTGATGTCGACGCCCACTTCGTCCTGCACTTCCGCGATAGCAAGCTCAAGGCGCGCCTTGCCGAGATAGCACCAGGGGCAGACGACATCCGATACGACGTCGATGGTGATGCGTTGCATGGTGGTTCCTTTCATCGGTCCGAGGCTTTCCACGCCATCTATGCCCCGACGCGTCCGACTTCAACCAGGCAGGAAAAAGGAACCGGCTCAGGCACGCTTATTGCACGCTCTGATCCCACCAGGCCGGAAGCTGGTAGCCGTAAAGCGGCACAGCGTCCGGACGGCCGAGCCGCTTGTTGCGTGCGACCCATTGCTGGTCGATATGGTAGAGAGGCAATACATAATGGCCGGAAAGCAGCAATCGGTCATACGACCTGACGGCGGCGGTGAAATCGTCGTCGGAGCGCGCGGTAAGAATATGTTTAATCGACGCATCGACATTTGGGTCGGCAACGCCCGCGAAACTTGAACTGCCCTCGCGGTCGCGCGCAGCCGATGACCAATAGGAAAGCTGCTCGTTGCCGGGCGAGAGCGACGACACATAAGATTTTAGGATAACATCATAGTCGAAACTATTGGTCCGGCTCTGATATTGGGAATCGTCCACTGTGCGGACCGAAGCGGCAATGCCCAGGGTTTGGAGCGAACGCTGAAAGGCAATCGCAAGTTTCTCCTGATCGGCATTCTGCGTCATGATCTCGAAGGCAAGCGGCTTGCCGCTGGCATCCGCCATCTTGCCGCCCTGGATCGAATAGCCGCCTTCCTTCAGCACCTGCACTGCCTTTTTCAGCACGTTGCGGTCGCGTCCGGAAGCATCGGTCACAGGCAGCTTGTAGGTGCCGTCGAGGATAGCAGGGTCGATCTTGTCTTTGATGGGGCCAAGCATGTCGAGTTCGCGGGCGTCAGCCGGAACGCCGAAGCTCGAAAGCTTCGAATTCTGCCAGAAGCTCTGCGTACGCTTGTAGGCACCGGAATAGAGTGTCTTGTTCGCCCATTCGAAATCGAAGACCAGCGAGAGTCCCTCCCGAACCTTCATGTTTGCGAATAGCGGCCGTCGCGTGTTGAAGACAAAGCCGAACATGCCGCTCGGCAGCTTCGACTGGAATGTATCCTTGATCACGACACCGGAAGAAACTGCCGGAAAATTATAGGCCGTCGCCCAGTGGCCGGGGCTGCCGTCGGGATAGACGTCGATATCGCCCTTCTTGAAGGCCTCGAAGAGCGTCGTGTCCTGAAGAAAATACTGAACGGTGATCTGGTCGTAATTGTCCATGCCGACCTTGGAGGGGATATCCTTGCCCCAATAGTTCGGGTCGCGCTCATAGGTGATACTCTCGCCGGGCTTCACCGTCTTGATCTTGTAAGGGCCGGACCCGAGCGGCGGCAAGAGAGACGTCCGGTCGAAGGTTTCGGGATCGATGGCGTGCTTGGGCAGGACCGGAAAAAGCCCAAAGATCATCGGCGTTTCGCGGTCTGCCTTGTCGTTGAAGGTGAAGCGCACGCTGCGCTCGCCGACCTTCTCCATCTTGGAGACAAGGCTGAGACGGTTCGCGAAGGGCACGCGTCCTTTGTCGCGCAGCAACTCGAAGGAGAACATGACGTCGTCGGCCGTCACCGGCTGACCGTCGGACCACTTGGCTTTCGGATTGAGATTGAACTGGATGAACGTGCGGTCCTCGTCCCATTCGACGGTTTCAGCAAGGAGCCCATAGAGAGTGAAAGGTTCGTCCCGGGAGCGCAGCAGCAACGATTCGTAGACGAGATTGCCATAGTCCGGATCCCACATGCCGCGCGCTGTCGTCCGCATGCTTTTCAGGATGAAAGGGTTGAGATTATCGAAGGTCCCGACGACGCCGTAGGTGATCTTGCCGCCTTTTTTCACGTCCGGATTGACGTAGGAAAAATGCTTGTAATCCGGGGGCAGGGCGGGTTCTCCGTGCATGGCGATACCATGCAGCGGGCTGGCAGCAACGGCGCCGCAAAGCAGCGTAAAGGCAAGAGGGAAAATAACCCGGAGCATGTTCAAATCCTTTCCGGCAAAAGGCACGATTCGGCCAAAGACTATCATGCACGGCAGGAAATCGAACATTCACACGCCGAAATCTTTGGGCCCATCCAGAAATTGCCAAAGAAATACTGGATATCTGGATCACCTCAATGTAACAGGTGGTCCCGGGTTTTGGGGGACATGCATTTGCCTTAATGTTCTTAGAGGTGGAATGCCGAATGACCCCGGTTGGAGAGGACGGCAGATCGCGGTCCCGAATGGGTATCAGGAGACAGAATCCGTTATGATGTTCAAGTCTGATAAGAAATTGCGGGCAGCTCTGTCCGTTCTGGCAGTAGCTTTCGGCGCCGCTTCGGCCCCGGTATCCTCCTTCGCGCAGGATGCACCCGCACAGGCTGCCGGAGCGCCGCGGCTTGGCTGGTACAAGACCTGCAGCAAGCAGGAAGACAACGATATCTGCGTCGTCCAGAACCTGATCCTCGCCAACGGCGGCCAGCTCGTCACAGCTGTCGGCCTTATCAGTATCTCCGGCAAGGTCAACCGCAAGATTCTGCAGGTATCCGTACCGACCGCTCGCCTGATCCCGCCGGGCATCATGATGCAGGTCGATAACAACAAGGGGCAGAAGCTCGATTACGCCGTCTGCCTGCCGGACAAGTGCACCGCCGAAATCCCGCTGACAGATGCGATGATCGCCGGCCTCAAGAAGGGCAGCGACGTGATCTTCACGTCGATCAACTTCCGCCGCGCGCCGAACCCGATCAAGATTTCGCTCGAAGGCTTTACCGGCGCCTATGATGGCGAAGCCGTTTCACCGAACAAGCTTGCCGAAAGCCAGAAGAGCCTGCAGGACAGCATGCAGAAGAAGGCTGAAGAAGCTCGCAAGAAGCTCGAGGACGCGCAGAACGCAGCTAAGGCGCAGTAATCCTGCTAGGTGGCGAGAGAAATGAACAAGGACCCGGCCGCCGCGCCGGGTTTTTGTTGTTTCGGCAAACAAAAACCCCGCCGGAGCGGGGTTTAAAATCCTAACCGATTGCGCGTCTTAGTGGGCGAAGCTCATCTTGGGTTTGAGCTGGCCAGACGGCGCTTGATCGAAAATCTGGTAAACCTGCTGATTGCGAAGCGGAATGCCGCTTTCGTCATTCACCAGGTTCTGCTCGGAGACGTAAGCGACATATTCGTTTTCGTCATTTTCTGCGAGCAGGTGGTAGAAGGGCTGGTCCTTGTCAGGGCGGACGTCGGGAGGGATCGAATTCCACCATTCTTCCGTATTCGCAAATTCCGGATCGACATCGAAGATGACGCCGCGAAACGGAAAAACTTTGTGCCGGACCACTTCACCGATACTGAACTTTGCTACTCTTTCTTTCATGGTACGACTTCCTTTCATCACCTGATCTGGTGATTGGGCCCGCTCAAATCAAGATTTTTGCGGGTCTTCGTCACATGAGTGTCATGTCGCCATCAGCCTCAGTGACAAGGAAGGAAGGCCCCGGCGGAACCGGAGCCTTCCGCTGAGCGATCAAGCCGAATAGTACATATCGTATTCGACCGGATGCGGGGTCATCTCGAAGCGCATCACCTCTGCCATCTTCAGCTCGATGAAGGCGTCGATCTGATCGTCGTCGAAGACGCCGCCGGCCGTCAGGAACTTGCGGTCCTTGTCGAGGCTTTCGAGGGCCTCACGCAGCGATCCGCAAACCGTCGGGATCTTCTTCAGTTCCTTCGGCGGCAGATCGTACAGATCCTTGTCCATGGCCTTGCCGGGATGGATCTTGTTTTTGATGCCGTCGAGACCGGCCATCAACATGGCGGCGAAAGCGAGATATGGGTTGGCGGTCGGATCGGGGAAGCGGACCTCGACGCGCTTAGCCTTCGGGTTGGAGCCGAACGGAATGCGGCAGGAGGCCGAGCGGTTGCGGGCCGAATAGGCAAGGAGCACCGGTGCTTCGTAGCCCGGAACGAGACGCTTGTAGGAATTGGTCGACGGATTGGTGAAGGCATTGATTGCCTTGGCATGCTTGATGATGCCACCGATATAATAGAGGCAGGTTTCGGAAAGGCCGGCATATTCATCACCGGCAAAGGTCGGCTTGCCGCCCTTCCAGATCGACTGGTGAACGTGCATGCCCGAGCCATTGTCGCCGAAGATCGGCTTCGGCATGAAGGTTGCCGTCTTGCCGTAGGCGTTGGCGACCTGGTGCACGACGTATTTGTAGATCTGCATCTTGTCGGCGTTGCGGACGAGCGTGTCGAACTTGATGCCCAGTTCGTGCTGGGCAGCGGCCACTTCATGGTGGTGCTTCTCGACGACGACGCCCATTTCGGCAAGCACCGTCAGCATTTCCGAGCGCATGTCCTGGGCGCTGTCGACCGGCGGAACCGGGAAGTAACCACCCTTGACGCGCGGACGGTGACCGAGATTGCCGGTCTCGTAGTCGGTGTCGTCGTTCGACGGCAGTTCGCTGCTATCGAGCTTGAAGCCGGTATTGTAGGGATCGGCTTTGTATTTCACATCGTCGAAGACAAAGAATTCAGCTTCCGGACCCACGAAGATCGTGTCGCCGATGCCGGATGCCTTGAGGTAGGCCTCAGCCTTCTTTGCCGTGCCGCGCGGATCGCGGTTATATGCTTCGCCCGAAACCGGGTCGAGAATATCGCAGACAATGACCATGGTGGATTGGGCGAAGAACGGGTCCATGTGAACCGTTTCAGTGTCCGGCATCAACACCATGTCGGACTCGTTGATGGCCTTCCAGCCGCCGATCGAGGAACCGTCGAACATGACGCCGTCCGCGAACATATCCTCATCGACGCAGGAAACGTCCATCGTGACATGCTGCAGTTTGCCCTTGGGGTCGGTAAAACGCAGATCGACGAACTTCACGTCGTTTTCTTTGATCTGCTTAAGAATTTCGTTCGCGGTCGCCATGAAATCTCCCTTTCATTTGCAATGACGATGAGTAAATTCGCCGCGTCGGGCGAGCCGCCTTAAATAGCGTCGATGCCGGTCTCGCCGGTACGGATTCGAATGACTTCTTCGACGTTGGATACGAAGATCTTCCCGTCTCCAATTCGGCCGGTCTGCGCGGCCTTGCGGATCGCGTCGATGACGGCTTCCGCGTTCTCGTCGGCGAGCACGACCTCGACCTTCACCTTGGGCAGAAAGTCGACGACATATTCAGCACCGCGGTAAAGTTCCGTATGGCCTTTCTGGCGACCGAAGCCCTTTGCTTCCGTGACAGTGATGCCCTGCAGGCCGACTTCCTGAAGGGCTTCCTTCACCTCGTCCAGCTTGAAAGGCTTAATGATCGCTTCGATCTTTTTCATGAGAAAATGACTCTCCGCTTCTCCCGTTAAAGCGGGCAAATTGCCGCTCGCGAAACATGATGCAGGTATCGTGCCAGTTCGCAACGCCGGAGAGCGAAAAAATATGTCAATTCCCCCCGAATTCGCGGCTTCGCGGCGCTTTTTGAGGCGTTTTTTCCAGCAAAAGCGGTTGGGATTGCCATCGGAAATTCAAAAATTGCACAAAACTAGTAAAAATGCGGGGTGGCTCTTAATGCATCGGTCGCGCGTCAGATGCCCTAAGAATAGGCAAATGACTTAAAAATAAGCTGCGGAAGAGATTGTAAATCAGGTTGTTTTTTAGGCGTTTTTTGAATTGAATGGCGTATGGCAGAAAAACTGGGTGACCTACTTCTTACGCCTGCAGAAATGGCTGCCGTCGATGCCGCCACGGCCGAATCGGGCATCGCCTCTTTCGGGCTTATGTGGAGCGCGGGGGCGGCCGTCGCGGGTGCCGCGCTTCGGCTGTATCCCGGCGCATTGCGCTTCGCCGTTCTCTGCGGCCCCGGCAACAATGGTGGCGACGGATATGTCGCGGCCCGTCGGCTCGCGGAAAGCGGCGCCGAGGTTGCCGTCTTCCATCTCGGCGACCCGGCCAGGCTTCACGGCGACGCCGCTCGAGCAAGGGCCGAATGCGCGCTCGCCTCGCAACCGCTCGCTGTGTATATCCCGGGGCCGGGCGATGTTGTTGTCGATGCGATCTTCGGGGCGGGGCTCGGACGGGATGTGCCGCAGCAGGTGCGTTCCGTCATCGAGCAGGTGACCGGCGCTGCGGTTCCCGTGATTTCCGTCGACTTGCCATCCGGGCTCGACGGCCGCAGCGGCGAGGTGCTGGGCGCGGCATTCAAGGCGGCCCACACGGTCACGTTCATGACCCGCAAACCCGGCCACTTGCTGATGCCGGGCAGGGAGCTTTGCGGCAGCGTCGAGGTTGCCGACATCGGGATTCCAGCGCGCATCATCAAGGCTCATTCGTCCGGAATGATCTCCGAAAACACTCCGGTAAAATGGGCGCACCTGCTGTCCTCTGCGAAACTGGAGACGCATAAATACAAGCGCGGACATCTTGCTGTTTTTTCAGGCGGCGCGGGTAAAACAGGTGCTGCGCGGATGTCTGCGATGGCCGGGCTGAAAGCCGGAGCCGGTCTCGTAACCATCGCCGCGCCGAGGGACGCGATGGCTGAAAACGGCGCCCATCTGACGGCTGTCATGCTGCATGTTGTCGATGACGGGATGGCCTTGCGCGACTGGCTGGCCGACGAGCGCTTGCAAACTTTCGTCCTCGGACCGGGCTTCGGGATCGGTGCAAAGACAAGAGACTTCACCGCCGCGCTCAGCGGTCGCCATCTCGTGCTCGACGCAGATGGCATTACGTCGTTCAAGGACGACCCGCGAGAGCTTTTCAACCTCTTTGCGGAAGGCGAGCCGCATCTCGTGCTGACGCCGCATGAAGGCGAGTTCGCACGCCTCTTTCCGGATATCGCGGCAGACAGGAGGCTCAGCAAGGTCGACAAAGCGCAGGCGGCTGCACAGCGCGCCAATGCGGCGATCGTGTACAAGGGCGCCGATACCGTTATCGCATCGCCGGATGGCCGGGCTCTGATTAACACGAACGCACCGGTCTGGCTTGCGACGGCTGGCTCAGGCGATGTCCTTTCCGGCATGATCGGGGCGCTTCTGGCGCAGGGGTTGCCCGCATTCGAGGCTGCTGCATTGGGCGTCTACCTCCATGGCGAAGCCGGGCAGCGCGCCGGCAAGGGCCTGTCGGCCGAAGATCTCGTGGCCCATGTGCAGCCGTTCTAGGCCGGCTGCTATTTCCCGACCTCCTCCTGAAGAGCGATCGCACCGAACGGTGCATTGACCTTGCCTTCGTGGATCATGAAGGCAAAAACGTCGCGAGGCTCGCTCTTGACCTTCCGCTCCTTGTCGACCAGCGGCAGATCATCCGGCACCTTGCCTTCCGCCCATGTCTCAAGGCGCCTGGCCCAGTCCTTCAGGTCCTTGGCAGGGTAGCAGGTCTTGATGTCGTCCGAACCTTTCTGCAGCCGGGCATAGACGAAATCCGCCGTGACGTCCGCGATCATCGGATAGTCGAAGTGCTCGGCGCAGACCGGCGCCACGCCGTATTTCGCCAGGAGCGCGATGAATTCCGGTACCTTGAAGGAATCGTGGCGCACCTCGACCACATGCCGCAAAGGCAGGCCGTCCTGCTTGTCCGGCAAGAGCTTTAGGAAGGCTTCGAAATCCTCGGCATCGAACTTCTTGGTCGGCGCGAGCTGCCAGAGGATCGGACCGAGCTTGCCGCCGAGCTTGGTCAGCCCTTGCGTCAGGAAACGCTCCATGGATTCGCCCGCCTCGCCGAGCACGCGCCGGTTCGTCACGAAGCGGCTGGCCTTTAGCGAAAAGATGAAACCCTCCGGCACGTCGGATGCCCATTTGGCAAAGGTCTCCGGCTTCTGCGAACTGTAATAGGTGCCGTTAACCTCAATGACCTTCAACTGCCGGCTGGCATAATGCAGCTCATCCTTCTGCTTGAGATCGGATGGGTAGAAGTGGTCGCGCCAGGGCTCGAAAGTCCAGCCGCCGACACCGACGCGGATGCTGCCGGATTTGCTCATGTGTTCCTCCCGTTGTTCCGCCGTCGCCAGGGCTCTTCGCGACACGCCTATTCCGCTGCCACAAACGTCCTCTTCACCGGTCGGCGCTCCAGAAGATCCTTAAGGAAGTGGCCGGTATAGGACCGGGTTTCCTTGACGATCGCTTCCGGCGTGCCGGCCGCAACGATCTCGCCACCGCCGTCACCGCCTTCCGGGCCGAAATCGAGCACCCAGTCGGCCGTCTTGATGACTTCGAGATTGTGCTCGATCACCACGACGGAATTGCCCTGGTTCACCAGTTCGTGCAGCATTTCGAGCAGCTTGGCGACGTCATGGAAGTGCAGGCCGGTCGTCGGTTCGTCGAGGATGTAGAGGGTCCGGCCCGTCGAGCGCTTCGACAGTTCCTTGGCTAGCTTGACGCGCTGGGCCTCGCCACCCGAAAGCGTGTTTGCCTGCTGGCCGACCTTGATGTAGCCGAGTCCGACATCGAATAGCGATTGCAGCTTGTCGCGTACCGCCGGCACGGCGCTGAAGAACTCCACACCTTCCTCGACCGTCATGTCGAGCACGTCCGAAATCGACTTGCCCTTGAAGGTCACGTCCAGCGTCTCGCGATTGTAGCGCTTGCCATGGCAGACATCGCAGGTGACGTAGACGTCCGGCAGGAAGTGCATTTCGATCTTGATGACGCCGTCCCCCTGGCAGGCTTCGCAGCGCCCGCCTTTAACGTTGAAGGAGAACCGCCCCGGCTGGTAGCCGCGCGCTTTCGCCTCCGGCAGGCCCGCGAACCAGTCGCGGATTGGCGTAAATGCGCCGGTGTAGGTTGCCGGGTTCGAACGCGGCGTGCGGCCGATCGGCGACTGGTCGATATCGATTACCTTGTCGATGTGCTCGAAGCCGTCGATGCGATCATGATCGGCCGCAATTTCGCGCGCGCCCATCACGCGACGAGCGGCCGATTTGTAGAGCGTCTCCACCAGGAAGGTGGATTTGCCGCCCCCCGAAACGCCCGTCACGGCCGTGAAGACACCCAGCGGGATGGAGGCGGTGATGTTCTTCAGATTGTTGCCGCGCGCGCCGACCACCTTGATCTCGCGGCCTTTTTTCGGCTTGCGCCGTTCGCCGGGCACCGGCACGCCGAGTTCACCGGAAAGATACTTGCCGGTCAGCGATCGCGGGTTCGCCATGATGTCCTGCGGCGTGCCGTGCGCCACGATCTGGCCGCCGTGGACGCCGGCTGCCGGACCGATGTCGACCACGTCGTCGGCCGTCAGAATCGCATCCTCGTCATGCTCGACGACGATCACCGTATTGCCGATATCGCGCAGGTGCTTCAGCGTGTCGAGCAACCGCGCATTGTCGCGTTGGTGCAGGCCGATCGACGGCTCGTCGAGAACGTAGAGCACGCCTGTCAGGCCCGAGCCGATCTGCGAGGCAAGACGGATGCGCTGGCTTTCGCCGCCCGACAACGTGCCGGAACTCCGCGACAGGCTGAGATATTCGAGGCCGACGTCGTTCAGGAAGCGCAGGCGGTCGCGGATTTCCTTCAGGATGCGGACTGCGATCTCATTCTGCTTGGCCGAGAAAGTCGCGGGAAGCGCCTCGAACCAGTCGCGTGCCACACGGATCGACATATCGGTGACCTGGCCGATATGCAGTTTGTTGATCTTCACTGCCAGCGTTTCCGGCTTCAGGCGAAAGCCGTTGCAGGCCGGGCAGGGGGCTGCGGACATGAAGCGCTCGATCTCTTCGCGCGCCCAGGCGGAATCGGTTTCCTTCCAGCGACGCTCGAGATTGGTGATGATGCCTTCGAAGCTCTTATGCGTGGTGTAGGAGCGCGCGCCGTCGGCATAGTTGAACTCGATCTTCTCGTCCGTGCCGTTCAGGATGACGTCCTGCGCCTTTTCGGGCAGATCGCTCCAGCGGTTGCCGAGTTTGAAGCCGTAATGTTTACCGAGCGCTTCCAGCGTCTGATTATAGTAAGGGGAACTCGACTTTGCCCAAGGCGCGATGGCGCCGTCGCGCAGCGTTCGCTCCGGTTCGGGGATGATCAGCGCCGCGTCGATCTTCTGCTGCGCGCCGAGGCCGTCACAGGACGGGCAGGCACCGGCGGGATTGTTGAACGAGAAGAGCCGCGGCTCGATCTCCGGAATGGTGAAACCGGAAACGGGGCAGGCGAATTTTTCCGAGAACAGCACGCGCTCATGCGTCTCGTTGAGCGATTTGTTGGCGGACCCACCCGCAGATGTTTCCTCCGGGGGCAGCGGCTTGTCGGCAAATTCGGCGATGGCAAGCCCTTCGGCGAGCTTCAGAGAGGTCTCGAAGCTGTCGGCAAGCCTAGACGCCATGTCGGGACGCACGACGATGCGGTCCACGACGACGTCGATATCATGCTTGTATTTCTTGTCGAGCGCCGGAACATCGGCGATCTCGTAGAACTGGCCGTCAACCTTGACGCGCTGGAAGCCCTTTTTCATGAGCTCCGCCAGTTCCTTCTTGTATTCGCCCTTACGGCCGCGCACGATCGGCGCCAGAATATAAAGACGTGTGCCTTCCTCGAATTCGAGCACACGGTCGACCATCTGGCTGACGGTCTGGCTCTCGATCGGCAGACCGGTTGCCGGAGAATAGGGAACGCCGACGCGCGCAAAGAGAAGGCGCATGTAGTCATAGATTTCGGTGACGGTGCCGACCGTCGAGCGAGGATTGCGCGAGGTCGTCTTCTGCTCGATCGAGATGGCCGGCGACAGGCCGTCGATCTGGTCGACATCCGGCTTCTGCATCATCTCCAGGAACTGGCGGGCATAGGCCGAAAGGCTTTCGACATAGCGGCGCTGGCCTTCGGCATAGATCGTGTCGAAGGCGAGTGACGACTTCCCGGACCCGGAAAGGCCGGTCATGACGATGAGCTTGTTGCGCGGCAGGTCGAGGTCGATGCCCTTGAGGTTGTGCTCGCGCGCGCCACGGATGGAAATCGTCTTAAGTTCACTCATCGTAATTTTGCTTCTGTGCTGGAGTAAGCCCCTTATTTAGTGATGCCGCCGGGCGAGTCGAGGCTGAATATCCATCTGTTGCGAGGTTTTCGATTCTGTTGACAGGATCATAGCCATAAACTAGAACAAATAAAGAACAAAATTCCTTGTGGATGAATCGGCGATGGACGCGCATGGCCGGGGCTCTATAGTTTAAGGTGCAGCGATTGTTTCAAGCGCCGCCGGGCAGGGCGGCAGTAAGGTGAGAAGTATGGCTGGCAGCGTGAACAAGGTAATTCTGATCGGAAACGTGGGCGCAGACCCCGAAATCCGCAGGACGCAGGATGGCCGCCCGATTGCCAATCTTCGCATCGCGACGTCCGAGACGTGGCGTGACCGCAGTTCCGGCGAGCGCCGCGAAAAAACCGAGTGGCACACCGTCGTCGTTTTCAACGAAGGTCTCTGCAAGGTTGTCGAGCAATATGTGAAGAAGGGCGCCAAGCTCTATATCGAAGGCCAGCTCCAGACCCGCAAATGGCAGGACCAGAACGGCAACGACCGCTATTCGACGGAAGTCGTGCTACAGGGGTTCAATTCGACGTTGACGATGCTCGACGGCCGCGGCGAAGGCGGCGGTGCGAGCGCCGGTGGCGGACGCGGCAGCAGCAACGATTTCGGTGGCGGCGGCAATTACGGAGACGATTACGGCGCCCCGGCGCAGCCGTCCGGTCGCAGCAGCGGTGGCGGCGGGAATTTCTCGCGCGATCTCGATGACGATATCCCGTTCTAGGACAGAGCGAGTTGGTTTTGTAAACTGACATGCCGCAAGTCGTTGTTTAAAACGACTTTGCGGCTTATTTTTTTGAGCGACGCGTTGAACTTTTTGTTTCAGGAAGACAATTAGCAGAAATGTAAACTTCCATCGAGACGTCGTGGGACCTGCACGACAGTGCACAGTTTAGCTCTGGGGAAGGAAGCGAAAAAAACCCAGATCGCAGCCAAAAATATTGACCGTCAGCGTCGGGCGAGCGAATGCCGTTCCTCGTGCCTGCCTCGACCGGCGTCCCAATCGAAGCGCCGAGTTTTCGGATCGTCGGTTGCGAACCCCCTATAGGCGGTCTGCACTGCGCGAGATCAGTCGCTTGCTGCGGTTCCTACACGGTGGGCAGAGGGCGCAGAAAATAACCGTGTTCCAGAGGCAGCACAAGCTGACGTCGGATACTTAAGCAACCGCTTGACTTTTTTCGACTAGGCTATTTACTTAAGTGCATGGTTGAGGATTTAAAACAACTTGATTTGGCCTTTCACGCGCTTTCAGACGCCACGCGCCGGGGGATTCTCGATCGTCTTTCACAAGGTCCAGCTTCTGTAAGCGAACTGGCCAAGCCTTATCACTCGTCGCTGGCCGCGATCCATCAGCACGTGCAAGTGCTCGAGGCGAGCGGGCTAGTCGTGACGGAAAAACGCGGTCGCACCCGCGAATGCCGCATCTCCAGCGAGGCAGTGCAGCGTGTCGAGAATTGGCTGAGCGAGCGCCGGCAGCATTGGGAGAGCAGGTTCGACCGGCTCGGCAAACTGCTCGAAAGCAGCGACAGCGCAGTTAACGCTTCGCCTTCGCATTCATTGGCAGAGGGAGATAACTCATGACGGCAGCCCCGTTTTTACACGGCACTTTCACGCTGAAGCGCGTTTGGGCGGCCCCGCCCCACCGGGTGTTCGACGCATGGTGCGATCCGCAGCTGAAGGCCGAGTGGTTCACCGGACCGCCGGAGCGTTGGACATTGCTGCGCCGGTCGATGGATTTTCGCGTGGGCGGGCAGGAGGTTCTGGAAGGGCGTTTCCTCGAAAGCGGCACGGTGACGCTTTTCGAGGCCCGTTTCCATGTGATCGAGCCGGCCCGGCGCCTCGTCTACACCTATGACCTGCATCACTCCGGACGCTTCCATTCGGTCACATTGTCGAGTCTGGAACTCGAAGCGGAAGGAGGAGGAACTCGCGTCTCCTACACCGAGCAGATCGTTTTCCTGGACGGGAAGGACGGCACTGCTGACCGCCGCCACGGGACTGGAATTCAATTCGACATGATCGAAGCCACCCTCAAGTCCTGCGGAGCAACGCAATGACCATCGCGCTTTACGGGCATCCATTTGCCTCATTCGTCTGGAAGCCGCTGATCGCGCTCTACGAGCGCGGGGTTTCCTTCACATTCAAGATGATCGATCCCGATCATCCGGAAAATCAAGCCCGCATCGCTGCGCTTTCTCCCACCGGGCAATTTCCTGCGCTGATCGACGGGGAGAATGAAGTCACGCAGAGCAACGCCGTGATTGAATATCTCGACCTGTTTCACGGAGATGGGGCGCCGATGATACCGGAGGATCCGCGCCAAGCGCTGAAGGCACGCATGATGGCGGACGTGTTCGACGATTATATCCACGTGCAGACGCAACGGATTGTTGGCGATGCCTTGCGCAAGAAAGAGGAGCGGGATCCTCGTGGTGTCGCCGACGCTCATGCGCTGATGGATCGCTGTTATGCCTGGCTGGAGCCACGCCTGAGAGGAAAGGAATGGGCTGCTTGCGGCAGATTCACGATTGCCGACTGCGCCGCCGCACCGGCACTCTTTTACGGAGACTGGGTCCATCCAATTACCGACTGTTACCCCGCCCTGGCGGCATACCGAGCGCGGCTCCTGTCCCGTCCTTCGGTCGCACGGGTCGTCGAGGAGGCGCGACCTTATAGGAGCTTTTTTCCGTTGGGGGCCCCCGACAGAGATTAGGTGTTGTAAGGCCCGCAAGTACGCTGAAGGAATGATCTCCTACTGCGTCCTTCCAGCCAACTATGAGGGACGGCCAAGGCACTCATCGTCTGCGCGGATGCAATCAGGCAGTCCTGCCGACAATGATGAAGGCTCCGACTTGCCGACCAAGGCTCGAGGAGAAAGTTGCCGCGACTTGGATGAACCCTGATCGGTCCGGCACGTTCGACAAGTTACCGACATGCCCAGGTCGTGACTCTTTATATTTGGCAATGCCGTCTGCCACCCCAAGCAAGCGATCAGATCGCGTGGCGAAACGACGGCCCGCGAAAAGGGCTTTTTCAGGCGGACGCGATACTTCAGCTGTCGCCTCGTGGGGTGATCGCGACCCCAGACCCAACCGTGTGCTGCAGGCCCGCGGGAAGTCAAGCGCTGTCGGTGTGCCTTGCGGCGGCGCACTTTTCAACTGACAGCCATCGCTGCCTTCACGCCGTCTACGACGAACTGTGCTGCAAGTGCCGCCAGGATGACGCCGAGCAGCCGGGTGAGGATCGCCCGACCGGTTACGCCGAGGAAGCGGTCCAGGCGGTCGGCGATCAGCAACGCGGCGAGCATCAAGAGAAGATTGCCGGCAATGACGATAAGAAGCTGCGCGCGCTCGACGCTGGTCGGCAGCGAGCCCGCAAGCAGGATTGTCGCCGAGATCGCGCCCGGACCGGCAATGAGAGGAAGGGCGAGCGGAAAAACCGCGATATTCTGTATGTGGTCCTTGGTGATCGCCACTTCGCTGGTCTTTTCCTTGCGGTCCTGCCGTCTCTCGAACACCATTTCAAAGGCGATCCAGAAGAGCAGCAGCCCGCCGGCGATGCGGAAGGCGCCGATGGAAATGCCGAGCACCCCAAGCACGCTTGCGCCAAACAGCGCAAACATGGCGAGGATGATGAAAGCGATAACGGAGCTGCGCAGCGCCACCTGCTTGCGCTGGCTGCGGCTCATGCCGCTGGTCAGTCCCAGAAAGATCGGCACAAGTCCGGGAGGATCGATCGTGACGAGCAGCGTCGTGAAAGCGTTGATCAATTGGTCGGCGCTTGCCATCGTCTCTCCGGAACGCCATATGAAGGCTCGATTATTCGCGATTGTGAAGCGAGGTTTTCAATTTGGCAAATGACGCGCGGCGGGCCAGCGCTAAAAGCGGTCGAAATCGTTTGATTTGCCGCCCTTCCGCCGCAAAGTCTGTTCAAAACCGCGGCTCAAATTGGCGCCGGCCAAGCCTTTCCGCTATAAATCTTTCAGTGATTCTACAAAGAGATCGTGATCTGTTTTGACTGAACAAACACCCCCAGGTGGCGGGAAGCTCCCGCCAGGCATCGAGCCCATCTCCATCATGGAGGAAATGCAGCGGTCCTATCTCGATTACGCGATGAGCGTCATCGTCAGCCGCGCGCTTCCGGACGTGCGCGACGGCCTCAAGCCTGTGCACCGGCGCATCCTCTATGGGATGTCCGAGCTCGGCATCGACTGGAACAAAAAATACGTCAAATGCGCCCGCGTCACCGGTGACGTGATGGGTAAATACCATCCGCACGGCAATGCCGCGATCTACGACGCACTTGCCCGTATGGCGCAGGATTGGTCGCTCCGCCTGCCGCTGATCGACGGCCAGGGCAATTTCGGCTCCGTCGACGGAGACCCGCCGGCGGCCGAACGTTACACGGAATGCCGTCTGCAAAGGGCGGCCCATTCTCTGCTCGACGACCTCGACAAGGAAACGGTCGACTTCCGCGACAACTACGACGGCACGCTCTCCGAGCCCGTCGTGGTGCCCGCGAAGTTCCCGAACCTTTTGGTCAACGGGGCAGGCGGCATTGCCGTCGGTATGGCGACCAATATTCCGCCGCACAACCTGACCGAAGTCATCAACGGCTGCATCGCGCTGATCGATGATCCAGCGATTGAACTGCCGGAGCTCATGCAGATCATTCCCGGTCCGGATTTTCCGACTGGTGCGAAAATCCTTGGCCGCGCCGGCATCCGCTCGGCTTATGAAACCGGCCGTGGTTCCGTGATCATGCGCGGCGTTGCCGCGATCGAGCCGATGCGTGGCGACCGCGAGCAGATCATCATCACCGAGATCCCGTATCAGGTGAACAAGGCGACGATGATCGAGAAAATGGCCGAGCTGGTGCGCGACAAGCGCATCGAGGGCATCTCCGATCTCCGCGACGAATCCGACCGCCAGGGCTATCGCGTCGTCATCGAGCTGAAACGCGATGCCAATGCCGAAGTCATCCTGAACCAGCTTTATCGCTACACGCCGCTGCAGACCTCCTTCGGCTGCAACATGGTGGCGCTGAACGGCGGCAAGCCCGAACAGATGAACCTTCTCGATATGCTCCGCGCATTCGTCTTCTTCCGCGAGGAGGTCGTTAGCCGGAGAACGAAATTCCTTCTTCGCAAGGCGCGCGAACGTGCGCATGTCTTGGTGGGTCTCGCGATTGCGGTCGCCAATATCGATGAAGTGATCCGCGTCATCCGCCAGGCGCCCGATCCGCAGTCCGCGCGCGAAGAGCTGATGACGCGCCGCTGGCCCGCGGAAGATGTTGAAAGCCTGATCCGCCTCATCGACGACCCGCGTCATCGTATCAACGAGGATATGACCTATAACCTCTCGGAAGAGCAGGCGCGGGCAATCCTCGAGCTCCGCCTTGCCCGCCTGACAGCGCTCGGCCGCGATGAAATCGGCGACGAACTCAACAAGATCGGCGACGAGATCAAGGATTATCTCGATATCCTGTCGTCCCGCGTCCGCATCCAGACGATCGTCAAAGACGAGCTGACATCGGTTCGCGACGAATTCGGCACGCCGCGCCGCACCGAGATCGTCGACGGTGGCCTCGAAATGGACGACGAGGACCTTATTGCCCGCGAGGACATGGTCGTTACCGTTTCGCACCTCGGCTATATCAAGCGCGTGCCGCTGACGACCTATCGGGCCCAGCGACGCGGCGGTAAGGGCCGCTCCGGCATGACGACGCGCGACGAGGATTTCGTTAGCCGGCTATTCGTGGTTAATACCCACACGCCGGTCCTTTTCTTCTCCTCGCGAGGCATCGTCTACAAGGAAAAGGTCTGGCGCCTACCGATCGGCACCCCGACGTCTCGGGGCAAGGCGCTGATCAACATGCTGCCGCTGGCACCTGGCGAACGCATCACCACGATCCTGCCTTTGCCGGAGGACGAGGAGAGCTGGGAAAGCCTCGACGTCATGTTCTCGACGACACGCGGCACGGTACGCCGCAACAAGCTGTCAGATTTTGTCCAGGTAAACCGTAATGGCAAGATCGCCATGAAGCTCGAGGAGGAGGGCGATGAAATCCTCTCCGTCGAGACCTGCACCGAACATGATGACGTTCTGTTGACGACGGCGCTCGGCCAGTGCATCCGCTTCCAGGTCGATGATGTCCGTGTCTTTGCGGGCCGCAATTCGATCGGCGTGCGCGGTATCAACCTCGGCAATGGCGACCGCATCATCTCGATGACTATCGTGGGCCATGTCGATGCCGAACCTTGGGAGCGGGCTGCCTACCTCAAGCGTTCCGCTGTCGAACGCCGCGCCACGGGTGTCGACGAGGAGGATATCGCCCTGGTCGGCGAGGAAGTCACCGAAGAGGGACTGCTGACAGACGAGCGCTACGAGGAACTGAAGGCACGCGAACAATTCGTGCTGACAGTGTCACAGAAGGGCTTCGGCAAGCGGTCGTCTTCCTACGACTTCCGCATCTCCGGTCGCGGCGGCAAGGGCATTCGCGCCACCGATACCTCCAAGACGAGCGAGATCGGCGAACTCGTCGCCGCTTTCCCGGTCGACGAGGGCGACCAGATCATGTTGGTCTCGGATGGCGGGCAGCTGATCCGCGTCCCGGTCGGCGGCATACGCATCGCCAGCCGCGCCACCAAGGGCGTGACGATCTTCTCGACCGCCAAGGATGAAAAGGTCGTCTCCGTCGAGCGCATCAGCGAGCCGGAGGATGACGGCGAGGAGGTTGGCGAGATCGTCAACGAAACGCCGATTGAAGGTGGCGAGGCGCCACCTGCAACGGAAGAATAATTCAACCAGGCTTTGGTTGAGAACCGGGCGGCCCCTGCCGCCCGGTTTTTTGTAAGCAAAATCAACCTCCACCTTCGGTTGAGGATTTGAGAGACCTCGATGCTTGGACCGCTAGACCTGGCCGAGACATGAAACGGAGCTTTTATGGATGACCGCTCCCACGGGCTTCGGCGGAAGCCCTTCAACCTGCCCTTCAACCTGCGACCATTCCTCGTCTGTCAGATCCGTGAGGTAACGGCGTCTTCGTATTGCGCTCAACTGAGTTCTTGGGCGAGTCCGATGAGAAGCCCTTCGGGCCCACGGATGTAGCAGAGCCGATACGCGTTTTTATACTGGACTACTTCGCCTACGAGTTGGGCGCTGCGCCTGCGGAGCCTTTCAAGCGTCTCGTCGATGTCGTCCACGGTGAACATGACGCGGAGGTAGCCTAAGGCGTTGACCGGGGCGTTCCGGTGATCTGCGACGACTGGCGGCGTGAGGAAGCGGGAAAGCTCGAGCCGGCTGTGGCCGTCCGGTGTGCGCATCATGGCAATCTCGACATGCTGATCGCCCAGTCCAGTGACGCGTCCGGCCCATTCTCCTTCGATTGTGGCTCGCCCTTCGAGCTCGAGGCCGAGTTCGCGAAAAAAATCAATCGTCCCGCCGAGATCTTCGACGACGATTCCTACATTGTCCATCCGCTTGAGCGCCATGTTTCCAATCTCCAAGGTGTCGTTTCAATCTACAAGGTGTCGCCTTGTCTAACAAAAGACGTTTGAGGCGCCCCAACACCCGACAGCCATCCACGCCCAATTTGCTGTTTTCAACATCAGAAGCTTGAATCATGGACTGCCTAAAACCGCCATCCGGTCTTCAAACGGTCTTTAAGACCGTTACACCCACATTCTTTCGGATGTTGCCAAAGCAGGAGGCAGTATCCCGCGAAATTGCCGGCATTGACGACCTCATGGAGTGGTTCACGGTACGGCAGGCACCGACCGGCGAGATGATCGCGGTTTACCGCGTATGGGGGGTGAAAGCGACAGGCCGCTTGTCTCGGTGAAGATTGCCGCTCTCGCACAACTTGCTGCGCGACGCGCCGATTGCCGATCCGTGGATCGCAGGCTCTACGCTTCCGGTGTCTTGATGGCGCTGCTTTTCCGCAAAAGCGTTGCCTAGCCTGGCCGCCGGCCCGAAACGGTCCAAAGAAAAAGCCGGACGCGGGGACAGCGTCCGGCTTTTTGAATGGCCCCGAGCGCTGGAGGGGAAGGCGCTCAAGGGCAGGGGAACTCAACTCAGAAAGTGCTGTGCTTCTTCTCGTTGAACGCCTTCACTTCTTCGCTTTCGCGGCGAAGCGCGGAAACCGTTGACGCCACAGACACGATGAACATGACGCTGATGAGAGCGGTAAGAACAGTCAAGATCGTGAACATAGGCAATCCTTTCCGAAGTTGCGTTCACGTTCCTCAGTACTGGCTTATGATGGCCGTGCGGGCCGAAGCATAAGGACCATATACCTTGGACGTATCGGTCTTCTGGTCATAGAGTGCGACAGTTGCGGTAAGCATTCCCGTGATCATTGCCATCCAGAATACATTGATGATGGTAATCTTATCGGGCATCTTGTTTTCCCTTCGTGCAGCGTATCGCATCTACGCTTCGGTTAAGTGAACGTGTCCGTCTAAAAATGGTTCCGGCGGACGTTGGCATGTCGTTTAGCAAGCGCGGTCTGAAGCGACCTTGAATGCCTTGTTCATCTGGCGTTCAGATTCGGGAGCTGGGTCTCAACGCGCTCTTCCGAGCTGGCGCATGATGGCGTGATGCTCGCTGACTTCGGCGCGCACCCAGCGCATCGTATAGCGTTCCTGCAGGTAGCCATATGCCAGTTCCGCAAGTAGGGAGAGAGCCACGGCAAGGGCGAGAAGCAGGATCAGCATGTCGATATCTTTCGGAAGTGTCCGATGCGGGTGGCATCGGCTGCGTTGGTGTTTCCGATTATGCGCACCGCTTCTGAAACCGCGTTGAACGCGGCATTCATCTACCGTTCAGCAGGCGGCAAATGACTTGCGGGATGCGGGTTTCCATGACAAAAGGCATCGAACAAAACGGCCGGGTCCTATGACGACTGCTTTTTATCCGGGGTCCTTCGACCCGCTCACCAACGGACACCTGGACGTGCTCGTCCAGGCGCTGAACATCGCCGAAAGAGTGATCGTCGCGATCGGCATCCACCCCGGCAAGGCGCCGCTGTTTTCCTTTGAGGAGAGGGCGGAGCTGATCCGAAACGCGCTTGCCGATGCCATGCCGCAGAAAAGCGACAGCATCTCTGTAGTCTCCTTCGACAATCTGGTCGTAGATGCCGCGCGCATGCATGGCGCGGCGCTGCTCATTCGCGGCCTTCGTGATGGCACCGACCTCGACTACGAAATGCAGATGGCGGGCATGAATCGGCAGATGGCACCGGATGTGCAGACCATCTTTCTGCCGGCAGGGACGGCCTCACGGCCAATTACCGCCACATTGGTCCGTCAAATCGCGGCCATGGGCGGCGACGTCAGCGCCTTTGTGCCGGCCGCCGTTTTGAAGGCCCTTCGATCCAAGCGCAAATCTTGAGG
Organism: Rhizobium gallicum bv. gallicum R602sp; assembly: GCF_000816845.1. Taxonomy (NCBI): domain Bacteria; kingdom Pseudomonadati; phylum Pseudomonadota; class Alphaproteobacteria; order Hyphomicrobiales; family Rhizobiaceae; genus Rhizobium; species Rhizobium gallicum. The sequence continues at coordinate 1,893,220 of NZ_CP006877.1, forward strand.
CGTTTTCCGCCGCAACGGAGCTCACATGAAACTTTTCTATATTGCATTTGCCGGCGTGCTTTACCTCGCCTCCTTCGTTGGCGACGTGTTTGCCCAGGCCGACCACACGCTGACGATCCAACTCAAGGATGGTCCCGTCGTGGTCCAGCTGATGCCGGACGTGGCTCCCAAGCACGTAGCGCAGATCGAGGCGCTGGCGAAGAAGGGGGCCTATGACAACGTGGCCTTCCACCGCGTCATCGACGGCTTCATGGCGCAGACCGGCGACGTACAGTACGGCAATATGTCGAAGGGCTACGATCCGAGCCTTGCGGGCACCGGCGGCTCCGATCTGCCGAACATCCCGGCCGAATTCTCCAAGAAACAGTTTGTTCGCGGCACGGTGGGCATGGCGCGTGCCCAGGATCCGAATTCGGCAAACTCGCAGTTCTTCATCATGTTCGCGGACGGCTCCTTTCTGAACGGCCAGTACACGGTGGTCGGCAAAGTCGTCTCCGGCATGGAAAACGTCGACAAGATCAAGCGCGGCGCCGGCCAGAACGGCGAAGTGACCGATCCCGACCGCATGGTCAAAGTTACCGCCGGCAAGTAATTAGTGAAACGAGGAGAATGAAAATGGCCGAGATCAAGGATCCGGAAAACACCGTTATCCTGGAAACCACCAAGGGCAAGGTTGTCATCCAGCTGCTGCCGCAGGTGGCCCCCGAGCATGTCGCCCGGATTAAGGAGCTTTCTCGCGAGAAGGCCTATGACGGTGTTGTCTTCCACCGCGTCATCCCCGACTTCATGGCGCAGACCGGCGACGTCCAGTTCGGCAAGAAGGGCGGCGAGAACTTCAACCCGGGCCGCGCCGGCATGGGTGGCTCGTCGAAGCCTGACCTGAAGGCCGAATTCTCCGCGACGCCGCATGTCCGCGGCACCTGCTCGATGGCGCGTTCGCAAAGTCCGAACTCGGCAAACAGCCAGTTCTTCATCTGCTTCACCGATGCGCCGTGGCTGAACAAGCAATACTCCGTCTGGGGCCAGGTGATCGAAGGCATGGATGTGGTTGACACGATCAAGAAGGGCGAGCCGGTCAGCGATCCGGACTCCATCGTCTCGATGCGGGTTGCCGCCGACGCCTGATTGTGATTTCTGCTGAAACCCGCCCTTGCGCGACGGCGCCGGGCGGGTTTCGCTTTGCCTGAAAGTGCCCGATGCGCGTAGACCTTTTCGATTTCGACCTTCCGGATGAACGGATCGCCTTGCGGCCCGCCGAGCCCCGCGATAGCGCGCGCCTGCTCGTCATCGATCCGCATGCTGAACCGGCTCTCGGCGACCATGCCGTCGGCGAGCTGCCGTCGTTCCTGCGGGCAGGGGATGCGCTTGTCTTCAATGACACCAAGGTCATTCCCGCGCAGCTCGAGGGCGTCCGCCATCGTGAAGGGGCTGGCGGCCAGCAGGTCTCGGCGACATTGCATATGCGCGTTGGCGCAAGCCGCTGGAAGGCTTTTTCCAAGCCCGGCAAACGCATTAAGGTCGGCGATCGTATCGCCTTCGGCCACTGCGGTGAAAGCTGTTTCCTCGGCCAACTCGATTGCACCGTAGAGGAGAAAGGCGAGGGCGGTGAAGTCACCCTTGCCTTCGATCTTTCCGGCCCGGCGCTGGACGAGGCAATCGCCTCCGTCGGCCATATCCCGCTGCCGCCCTATATCGCCGCCAAGCGCCCGGACGACGAACGCGACCGCACCGACTACCAGACGATCTATGCCCGCGAGGAAGGTGCCGTCGCAGCGCCCACCGCCGGCCTGCATTTCACGCCACGACTTTTCGAGGCAATCGACAAGGCCGGCGTCGAGCGCCATTTCGTGACGCTGCATGTCGGCGCCGGTACCTTCCTGCCGGTCAAGGCCGATGATACTAACGATCACAAGATGCATCTCGAAAGCGGCTATGTCAGCGCCGAGACGGCGGCAAAGCTGAATGCCGTCAAGGCGAGGGGCGGGCGCATCATTTGTGTCGGCACGACATCGCTACGGCTGATCGAAAGCGCGACCGCGGACGATGGGGGAATCCGCGCTTGGGCGGGCGCCACCGGCATCTTCATCACCCCCGGCTACCGTTTCAAGGCAGTCGATATCCTGATGACCAACTTCCACCTGCCGCGCTCGACGCTCTTCATGCTGGTTTCGGCCTTTGCGGGTTTCGAAACCATGCAGGCAGCATACAAACACGCCATTTCGACAGGTTACCGTTTCTATTCATACGGGGATGCGAGCCTACTTTTCCGGAAAGACAGATGACCGAGAATTTCCAGTTCACGCTCAGAAGGACCGATGCAGGCGCCCGTCTCGGCGAGATCTCAATGCCGCGCGGCACCATCCGCACGCCGGCCTTCATGCCGGTCGGCACGGTCGGCACTGTCAAGGCCATGTATCTCGACCAAGTTCGCGAAACGGGTGCCGACATCATTCTTGGCAACACCTACCACCTGATGCTGCGCCCGACGGCAGAGCGCGTGGCCCGCCTCGGCGGCCTCCACAGCCTCATCCGCTGGGAACATCCGATCCTGACGGATTCCGGCGGCTTCCAGGTCATGTCACTTTCAGGTCTTCGCAAGCTCGATGAGCAGGGCGTCACCTTCAAGTCGCATGTCGACGGCAGCCTGCATCACATGTCGCCGGAGCGCTCGATCGAAATCCAGGGGCTGCTCGACTCCGATATCCAGATGCAGCTTGACGAATGCGTGGCGCTTCCGGCTGAACCGCGCGAGATTGAACGCGCAATGGAGCTTTCGCTGCGCTGGGCTGAACGCTGCAAGGTCGCCTTCGGCAACCAGCTGGGCAAGGCGATGTTCGGCATCGTGCAGGGCGGTGATATTCCGGCACTCCGCATCCGCTCGGCCGAAGAGCTGGCACAGCTTGACCTCAAGGGCTATGCGGTCGGCGGTCTTGCGGTTGGCGAACCGCAGGACGTCATGCTGAAGATGCTCGACGAAACTTTGCCGGTGCTGCCCGGCGAAAAGCCGCGCTACCTCATGGGCGTAGGCACGCCCGACGATATCCTGAAATCGGTTGCCCGCGGCATCGACATGTTCGATTGCGTGATGCCGACACGCTCCGGCCGCCATGGCCTGGCCTTTACCCGCCGCGGCAGGGTCAATATCCGCAACGCTCGCCACGCGGAGGATCTGCGTCCGCTCGACGAGCAGTCGAATTGCCCGGCCTCGCGCGATTATTCGCGCGCTTATCTCCACCATCTCGTCCGCGCCAACGAGGCGCTCGGCGGCATGCTGCTCTCGTGGCACAATCTCAGCTACTATCAGGAACTGATGCAGGGCACCCGCACGGCGATTGCCGAGGGTCGCTTCGCCGATTTCATGTCCGAAACCCAGGAGGAATGGGCAAAGGGCGATCTCGAGCGCGCTTGAGGCTGATGGTCTGCCGGTTGTCGGCGCGAGCCAGCGTGCGCCGCGCCTGACAGGTCCAGATCACCGTCGGGACGCTGGTTCTGCTGTCGGTACTGTACGAATTTCGCCTTCATCCGGCAGCTTTTGCTTTCGCCAGCCTTCTCGGCGCCGCGCTCGCATTTTCAGGAATAAGCGGCTAGCGCGGCCTGGCGATCCTTCTTTCCTGCATTGCATTGGAACAGGATCGGCTGCACCGCCGTCAAATGCCTTTGCTGTCGGTGTTCGGCACGATCTGCACGCCGTTGATCTTGTATCCGCCGTCGGGCTGCCGCGTCATCTGGTAGATCGCCGTCCAGTCCTTGCCGTCGCGGCCGGATATTAGGACCTCGTGATAGATCATCGCGCCGTTATCGATGGAGCGGCTGCGGCCGAAAGCATAGTTCCCGGGATGATAGACGGGTTCATAGCTCTTCTTCACCATCGCAAAGAAGACGCCCTTGTCCGGATACATTGCCTTAATGCCGGGCGCTGCAAAGGAATACGCCGTCTCCGCATCATCCTTCAGGAAGGCCGTAATCTGATCCTCGATGATATGCCGCGTCGTCTCGACCGGATCTTCGGCCCGCGCCGGTATCGATACAAAGATCAAAGCAGCACACAGCGCAGACACAGAGGATAAAGCGCGCATGGATTTCTCTCCGGCGATATAAAGCGGAGTGTAGAGTACTTTGCGGATTTGGAAAGTAGGGCAGTCGCTGCGTTCATGCAGACTGTCGGCTCGCATGGCGTCTTCCACCATCGCGGAAGTCTTGCGTTTTCACCTTGCATCTGTGTCGAAGACCGAAAGCGACATCCGCGATCTGTCTGCAGTGGCGAGTTGGTGTGCCGCCAGCCACGGCGGTCCCAATGGAAGTAAGGGCGGCCGCACGCGTTTTGAATTGAGATCTCCGGCAGTCGTGGTGGATCCCTTGGATCAGGCATACCATCGATGCGGCGCGGGGCAAGTGCCTCGATCAGCCCCGCCGTCTCTCCGCCATCAGAAACACCGCCAGTACAAAACACATAAGGCCAAGGGACGATGGCAGCCCTTGATGTCCGATCAGTTGCATCGCTAGTCCTGTCGTGGGCGAGCCCACGATGCCGCCGATACCCCATACGAACGCGAAGGCCGCGTTTCCGGCGATCAAGGCTTGACCGATGAAACGCTCGCCGAGTTGGATCAGCGACATGGTGTAGATCCCAAACGAGACCCCGCCCCAGACGAAGACGAGCGGCCAGATGAGCCACGCGTTGAAGAGCGACGGCAGCAGAACGCAGCCGACCAGCGAAGCCAGGGCACAGAATAGCATGGTCCGCGTCGAGCCCAATCGTTCGGCCACGCGCCCGAGCAATATCTGCAGGACGGCATTGCCTGCGGTGAAACAGGCGATGAGCGAAGCGATGCGTGCTTCGGCACTGCCAAGCGCGCCACCATAAACCGTGATCAAGGAAATCACGACCTGCTCGAAGGCGGCAGCAGTGAAAACCGCGAACAACAGGAGGGGTGCCCGTGCGAAGAAGCCGCCGACCGATGTTGCCTCACCTTCATGCGGCATCGTCGGCAGGCGCGGCACGACGGCGAGTACGATCAAGCCGCAGAGAGGGAAGGCCACGATGCCGATCATGAAAGGCGGCCAGCCCTGTGTGCCGACAAGGCCGAGCGATAGCGGGCCGATGGCGAAGCCACCCGAAACGATCGATGAATAGAGGCCCATGATGCGGCCCCGGCGTGGCGCGGGCGTGATCGTGATCAGCCAGGTTTCACTGATCACGTAAAGCGGATTGGCGAAGAAGCCGAGCAGGAAGCGCAGAGACATCCAGGGCCAGACCTCCTGCTTCCAGGCAATCGCGATCAGGATGAGCGCGGCGAGGGTGGAACAAAGTATCGCAAGCCGCGCCGCGCCCACGCGCCGCGCCAGCGTCGGAATGAAGGGCGCGGATACAATGAAACCCAGCGGCGTCATCGCCGCCGACAGGCCGATCAGGCCGGGCGCCGTCCCCTGCCGCTCCAGGATGAAGCTGAGCAGCGGATAGGTCAGCCCCTGTGCCACGGCGAACACCGTGACGGTCGCGATGATGCCCGCCATCGCGGCCCATGGGATCTGATCCTCTCGCGGGGATGTCGTGCTGTGCAAGTGCCGGCGAACCGTTGCGGCACGCGGAAACTGGTGCTCCGTTGTCATTGCAGCATTCGCCTTATCGCTGCCAGAAGGGCTTGGCGATCTCTGCCTCAACCTGCCGCCTCGTCAGACCGATATCTTCGATCAAATGGGGATTATCCTTCGACTTTTGCTCAAGTTGCCAGCGAAGGCGTTTGCGCTCGTCCCAGGTCGCGAAAACGCTTCGCAGGGTCGCCAGGCTGTAAGTCCGACGCGACCGTTTCGCCAGCCCCACGGGGGGAACATCGTTCATGGCAACCTCCATATGGTTTGAGGGGCCAGAGCCCTCACACTGAATGAGGATGAATTCTGCAGGATACGAACGGCGCCGTAATTAAGCTCTCCCAAATAGTTCCAAAAACTTCCAAACGGGCTATAGATGCGCCGTATGCAGGGATCGCGCTTTGCCTTTGGTCCGTTCGTGCTTGATCCGGGTGCGGGAACGCTCCTTCGGAACGATGATCCCGTTGCCATCGGCTACCGCGGACTAAAGCTGCTTGCGGCGCTTGCCGGGCGGCCTGGCGAAATCCTGGGCAAGGCTGAGTTGATGGACGCGGCATGGCCGGGCACAGCCGTCGAGGAAGGTAACCTCACTGTCCAGATCGCGCAGCTTAGGAAGCTGCTTGGTCCGGCCACCGATGGCGGTGAATGGATCGCCACGGTTCCCCGCGTCGGCTACCGCTTCACGGGTGCCATCGAATACCTTGGTGGCGCGAAGCAAAAACCTTTGCCACTGCCCGACAAGCCATCGATAGCCGTGCTGCCCTTCGTGAATGTCAGCAACGATCTCGAGCAGGAATCCTTCGCGGACGGGTTGACCGAAGACCTGATTACCGACCTGTCCAGGATCTCTGGGCTGTTCGTCATCGCACGCAACTCGGCCTTTGCCTACAAGGGAAAAGCGATGGATGTGCGCGCGATCGCTGAGAACCTCGGCGTGCGCTACCTTCTGGAGGGGAGCGCAAGACGTGCCGCGGGGCGCGTACGCATCAATGCCCAGCTGGTCGACGCCGTGAGTGGCGATCACCTATGGGCGGAACGCTTCGATCGCAGCCTGGATGATATCTTTGCCGTTCAAGACGAGGTCACTGGCAAAATCGTGGAGGCGCTGCTCGGCCGGCTGCGTGCACCGCCGCCGCGCAATCGGCCCAAAAATCTCGAGGCTTACGATCTCTGCGTGCGGGCGCGCAAGCTGATGGATGACTCGCCGCAGACGGCACGGGAAGCGCACCTGATGCTGACGCGCGCGGTTTCACTCGATCCAGAGTATGCCGAGGCCTACCGCTGGCTTGCCGTGAACCACTGGATGGGATGGGTACATAGCGGCGGACCAACGGGAGCTGCCCGCAGTGACGCTTTGAAGCTGGCGCGCAAAGCTGTGGCACTTGATCCCACCGATGCTGGCTGTCGCTGGAGCCTTGCTTACTTACTTGCCTATGAGCGCAGCTTCGCCGAGGCGGACGCGGAATTCGCCAAGGCGATCGAGCTCGACCCGAACGAAGCCGACACCTGGGCGGCGCTATCCGACATTACGGTCCTGGCCGGGCGGGTCGAGGAGGGCCTTGAGCACATCCGCAAGGCGTTCCGGCTGAATCCGCTTCCGGCAAGCTGGTACTATCTGACGCTCGGCCAGGCGCAATATGCGGCCGGTGAATACGAAGCCGCTATCGAGACACTGCGTCGGGAAGAGACTTATCGTACAAGCTCACGCCGTTTCCTGGCGGCAAGCCTTGCCCAACTGGGCCGGCTCGACGAGGCGCGCGCAGAGGTCGAACTGTTCCTCGTCGGCAACCCGCATTTCACCATCCGCCACTGGGCCACGACGGAGCCGTTCCGTGACGCTGCGACGCTCGAGCATTTCGTTGATGGGTACCGTAAGGCCGGTCTTCCGGAGTGACCCTCACAAACAGCCATTCAATCCGAAGGCTGCTGTATCGGCGTCTTCGCACGGTTCGTGCGACCTATTCCTCAAAGCGGCTCGTGGCGTCGCGATCGCGGTCGTATCGTCTCGTGAGCGGAAACAGCGGCAACCAGGACTCGCGACGGACGATCCAGCTTTCGTAGGTCGGCATCAGCTGGTCAGGGGCATCCAGGCATCCCAGGTTCACTTCAATTTCGTCTGCCGTGCGTGCGAAAACGGGTGAGCCGCAGCGAGGACAGAAATACCGCCCCGCGTAGTCGCGTGCTTCGCCATCGATCGTCACCGCATCCTGAGGGAAGATCGCGGAAGCGTGAAAAAGAGCCCCATGATGCTTCCGGCAGTCGAGACAATGACAAAGGCCGACCCGGTATGGGAGTCCCGACGCCACAATTCGGACGTTGCCGCACAAGCAACCGCCGGGAAATCTGTCCATGTTGCGTCTCCTCTAAAGTCAAACGGTCGGACCACCTTCGATCTGACCGGCTGGTCGGGGTTGCAAGGCGGGGCGGGTGCATCACCCACCCATTGGCCTTAGATCCCATTAACAGTGAACAGCGCCCGGCGCTCTGGCGGAGAGTGAGGACTGCATCAAAGCGCTCGCGCGGAAGGAAATAGATCATGGGAGCCAACACCCGTTCAATCAGAAGTACAGGCCGCTGTCTGCACTGATCTTGGCGCGAACGGCTTAATCAAGCCCTAGCACCAGTAAATATTGCCGGCAGTTTCGTATTGCTCTCAACCGAATTTATCGGGGTGGCATTCGCTCGAATTTCTGCAACGAGGAATCAATCGTGTCCCACCCATGGCCGCGAACAGTGTATGTGACCGCCTGTGGGTTGAATTGGCCAGGGTCGTCAAGGCTGGTCGCGGGGACCGCAATCAGTTCCGGCATTGCGACGGATGTCAGATAGACCGGTGTTCCACAGGTGGGGCAGAAGGCGTGGACCTTTTCGTTCCCGCTATCGCCCGCGACCCGCCAGGTGTTCGGTTCGCCTGTAATTGTCACATCGGCTCGCCGGGGGAAGGTCAGATAGGATCCATGCCCCGTGCCACTTCGTTTCTGGCAATCGCGACATTGGCAGTGGTTCTCGAAGATGGGTTCGCTGCTCGTTTCATAGCGTATCGCGCCGCACGCGCATCCGCCGGTATAGGTCTTGGTCACTATCATTCTCCCGCTGGCAGACTTGTTGATTGGCACCGCAAGGGATCAGGCCGATTTCGGCTTGGCGAAAAGGTCAATTCCGCTGCCGGTTTCCAGGAAGGATTTCAGGCTGGATAGGACGGCCGGCCAACCTTGTTTGATGCCTTTCGCCATCCCGCTGCCGGCTTCGAGTTCGTCATGGGTGACGGTCAGCCGGACCATGTTGTCGTATTCCTCGATCGCGAACGTCACCCGACTGTAGCTTGCCGGGTCGGATGCCTGCGAAGCATTCGCCCAGGTGATGACGAGACGGGTCGGCGGCGAGACCTCAATGACCTTGCCTACGAGTTCAACAGTCCGCTCATCGTTGGCACGGACATGTTCCCATTTCGATCCGGGCTTCCAGTCGGAGACGTTCTCGTGGCCCCAGTAGCACCTTGCGACGTCCGGTTTCGTTATGGCCTCGAACACCTTTTCCGGGGTCGAGAGAATATAGGTCACGTATACAAAGCTGGTCATTTCTTTGGTCATTGTTTACTCTCCTTCGAGTTCCGTCTTCAGATCATGCAGCAGGCTAAGCCGCTGATGTTCGAATTTCCGCACCCACCGTTCGTAGACCTCGTGGAGCGGCACGGGATTGATGAAATGCAGCTTTTCCCGACCGCGCCTGGCGGTGCTCACTAGATTGGCCGCCTCCAATATCCCGAGGTGCTGGGTGACGGATTGCCGGGCCATCTCCAGGTTGTCGCAAAGCTGGCCGAGCGTCTGCCCGTTCCTCTCACAAAGAAGGTCAAGCAGCTTTCTGCGTGTCGGGTCGCCCAGCGCTTTGAAAACCTTGTCAGCGTCCATTGATCTCACTCGAATGTGACGCCACAATATGCAGGTATCCAACTGCATGTCAAGCGCAGGTATTTACCTGCATTTCAAGTGACAGCGGTGGAAGGTGATCGAGCGCCGAGCGGCGTTGGGCCGGCCGATCGCCTTGTGCCCGGATCGACGCCGCGCCATTCGTCCTGATCCGCTCCAGCAGCCGGCGCACCTGGCGCTCGCTTAAGCCCAGAACATGCGCCGCCGACACGATCGTCATCCGGCCGTCGACGACCTTCGACAAAACCTCGATCCGCTGCAGATCACGCTCGCTCATCGCAATTAATCCCATCCGCAATCTCCCAGGTCATCAAAACCCGGGGAGAGTGACATTCTTACTTTGCAGAAACAGGACACTTCAACTTTGCGGTGGAGAATCTACGCCAAGTGCAACATGCCGGACTGCAGGGTAGGGGATCAGCCACTTTGGCGCAAATGGGCGATGAACACTTCGGCCGGTGTTTTGTAGCCGAGGCATTTGCGTGGCTGCGCATTCAACTGATGGGCGAGGTGGACGAGCTGTTGTTGGGTGATGTTGGATAGGTCGGTGTCGCCAGGCAGGAAGCGTCGGATTCGCTTGTTGGCATTTTCCACAGCTCCCTTCTGCCACGGCGAGTTTGGGTCGCAAAACCAGCTCCTGGCGCCGAGCCCGTCTTCCAAAGCTCGAAAGCCGGCAAACTCGGTACCACGGTCAAACGTAAAGCTTTGGCGTGCAAATGACGGCAGGGGTGAGCAGGCGGCGATGATCTTGTCGATGATCGGTCGCGAGTGGCGGCTGCGGTTCTTGATCAGCACGGTGTAGCGGCTCACGCGTTCAACGAGCGACGTCACATTGCAATGGCCAAGTTTGCGATCGAAGATCAGCAGATCGCCCTCCCAATGCCCGAACTGCGACCGATCACCAATAAAATCAAATCGTTGCGAGATCCTGTACTCAAACGGGATCAAGCCGTCACGCGGCTTGCGGGATCCGCGCGGCCGGCGCCGGCGTCGCCGTTCAGGCAGGTGCTCGTAGAGGCCGAGCGGATAGTCTTCCTTGCAATAGATGAAGCGGTAGATTGTTTCCGGGCAAACGCGGATGACACTGACACCGTCGGCAAGCAAACGGCCGGCAATCTGTTCTGGAGACCAATGCGCCTTCAGTTGCTCGATCACCAGCTCGCGCAGCTCCGGATGGCGTCTAAGCTTGCGCAGCCGCCGGCGCCGTTCCTTGCTGATGTCGTCGGCGATGGTGCCGAAGTAGCCGCTGTATTCCGGAAATTCGTGGTCGTGGAACGTGTTGCGCTTGAGCTCGCGGTAAATCGTCGAGCGATGCCGCCCGAGCTGGCGAGCGATCTCACCAACCGGAAGTTTGCGCTCCTTCATCTGATATAAGCGCCGACGATCGGCGAGGGTGAATTGCGAATAGCAGTGCGACACGCCATAATCTCCAAGGTGAAACCATTGAAATCATTGCCATGTCGCACTTGAAAATAGAATGTACCCCCCTTACACACAATGTAACAGCTAATTAAAGATGAGACAAAGTAATCAATTTAGAAACGCGACATCATACTATCCATTATTGATGGCGTTTCAAGATTCGATGTTGATGAATACACAGAGGTAAGCCGCCGTCCGGGTGGAGCTTGTCGGTGTTGCGCAGGCCGGTCGGCGGCGCGTGGCTCAAGCGCACCAATATACTTTAGCTTTCTCAATCCGGATCGCTTACGTCACTCGCTGTTAAGCTGGCTCGCCAATACCTGCTGCCGTCGGGCGATAACGACTGGATCCTTCGTAAAATCCGTCTTCCGTCCTGGCTTGGTGCCGCGCTGCTGATAGCCATTGCTCTGGCTGCCATCACGAATGCCGAACATATGGTCCGTCTGGCCGGTGCGGCGAGGCCCACTTTTGCTGCGTTCCTGTTGGCGCCCGGCCTGCAGCTCGGCCACGATTGAAAGCATGTCGTCCAGCCGCTTGTTCTCGACCACCTCGGAGCGGTGCACGGAGCGTAACATGTCGAACGTTCTGTAGGGCAGGGAGGCTTCCCCGTCTGTGATCTCCAGGCGCCCGTCCGGATAGTCGCATACGACAACCTTCTTGCCCGCCAGCCCCGTTGCGCGCTCTGTCGGATCGAGAATGAACATCACCTTGTCATAGCGCAGCGTCAAGGAATGCGACAGCTTACGAACCTCCTTGCGGCACATGGCACCATCGAGGTTCTCGTGATCCGCCAGCGGCCGATGCATGTCCTTCGCATTGCGTGGCGGCTTGGCGAAGCGAGAATTGAAATCCGCCATGAACTCTGGGGCATAGGCGTTGGCCGCCTCGATCGTGTCGATCCCGCGAAGCCGCAGTTCCTTCACCAGCCGATCCTGCAGCGTCTGATTGGCGCGCTCCACACGGCCTTTCGCCTGCGGAGTGTTGGCGCAGATGATGTCGATGTTCAGCTCATAAAGCGCCCGGCCGAACTGCGTCAGGCCGCTCGTCCGGTCCGTCATCGAGGCGTGTGTGCTGCGGAAGATGCCATGCTTGTCGCTGTAGAACGCAATTGGCTTGCCCCATTGCTGCAAGTAAGCCTTCGTCGCGTGCAGATAGTCGAAGGTGTTCTCTGAAGTCGCAAAGCGCAGATGCAACAGCTTGCCGGTGGCATCGTCGATATAAACGAGCAGGGCGCATTTGCGGCCACGGTTCTCGAACATGGAGTAATCGCGGCGCAACCGTCTGCGGCTTTTTGGCTGGCGAGGGTGGTTGCCCCCGATAGGATGGAAATACGGGCTCTCGATTGGAACCGGGCCCAAACATCGAATGGAGGCAACCGTGAACCAATATATTGGGCTTGATGTGTCGTTGAAAGATACCGCGATTTCGATTCGACAGGATGGAAAGCGGATCTGGCGGGGAAAGTGTCCTTCGGATCCAAAGCTCCTGGCTGAGGTGATCCGCAAACACGCCCCGCAGGCCAGGGGCGTCGTCTTTGAAACAGGGCCGTTGTCGACGTGGTTCTATCATGCCCTGACGGCCGAGGGGGTGCCGGCGATCTGCATTGAAGCGCGGCACGCGCAAAAGGTATTGAACGAGACGCTCAACAAGACCGACGCCAATGATGCGGATGGCTTGGCGCAACTCGCTGAAGCAGGCTTTTACAAAGCGGTTCGCGTCAAGTCGTTTGACGCTATGATGGCCCGCACATTGGTGGCTGCCCGCGAACAACTCCTTTACATCTCAACACAACTTGGCAATCAAATCCGGGGCCTGATGAAGACCTTCGGTCTGATCATCCCGAAAGGGAAGGGTCGGGTCTTTGATGGCGATGTGCGAAAGCTTTTAGATGGCAACAACGAGCTTGCGAAGATTATCTTGCCTCTTCTGGAGGCCTGGCACGATATCCGCAAGCGCGCAGCCGATCTTGGTCGCCAGTTGCTCATAGTGGCACGTCGGAGCGAAGCCACGAAGCTATTGATGACAATTCCGGGAATCGGCGCGGTCACGGCGGTGTCCTACGTTACGGCAATTGAAAATCCAGAAAACTTTCGAACGTCGCGCTCGGTGGCGCCTGGCTTGGGCTGACAACGCGGCGTTATCAGTCAGGGGAGGTCGATTATGACGGCCATATCTCGCGAAGGGGTGACAATCGTTTACGTGGGCTGCTTTATGAAGCCGCGACAGCGCTTCTGACGAGAACTAGTGCCAGGACCGAGAGCAGTCTCAAGCGTTGGGGACTTAAGCTGCGGGAGCGACTTGGCTTCAAGCGGGCCGCTGTGGCAGTCGCCCGGAAACTCGCGGTCATAATGCACAGCATGCTCAAAACGGGAGAAGTGTTCAACGCATCGGCTGGCGCGACCATATAGGAGACGCTCAGCCTTCGTCCCTCAGCGCGCCATCTAACTTTGGGTGCTGAGCGTCCCTGCTGCGGACGTGGGCAGGATCATTCCGCTTCTGGTGGCTGCAGCTCGTTGAGACTGCGCCTCGAACATTAGGAAGATCCCACCTGCGAAGACCATTGTGCGGCGACATTTGTCGACCGCGGAGACAACCCTGCTCCCAGCACTGGACAGCTTTGACGGCACTGCACCGGCGGTGAGGGCAGATTCACCCAATCAATTCCGCCGTGTTGCATATCTCGCAAGCCGGAGAGGTCGCCGTATGCTCAAATCAGCTTGACGGACGGAATGCGATTAGACAACCACCAATGAAGCGAGCCGTCGATCTGAACGAGTTCGCCGAAACAATCGCGCCGGCCGCGCGGCTGGAAGACCCGCTTCTTGCGTTCGCGTCGCGACACCCAGATGCCGGCTTCCATCATCCACTGGCGCAGCGTCTCCTTGCTGACGGCAATCCGGTGGCGTTCGATCAGCTTCTCGGCCGCCAGCGTAGGGCCAAAATCCGCGTAATGCTCACGCACAAGGTCGAGAGCCAGATTGCGGAAGTCCTCACTGTGGCGCCGGTTGCTCGGACGGCCGCGCTTCTTCGAAACCAGACCGTCAGCGCCATTCTCGTCATAGGCTTGCAGCAGCCGATGGACCTGGCTGCGACTGAGCCCAAGCAGCGCAGCCGCCCGTGTGACCGTCAGGCTGCCTTGGCGAACCCGCTGAATATGTTCAAGACGATGCAATTCCTTCTGAGACATGACAATCAAACAAGACATGACGACTCCGAACAAAGACGACCTCGGCCACGATGCACGTCGCTAATCTTGCTTCCCAACGCTGACGTTCGACCAGCATCCCAAGAGGCGACGACTGTCGCATCTCTAACTGGCCTATGTGTCGCATTTCTAAAATGCCGCTACAAACAATGTGGCGGCTAGGTTGAAATGTCCGTTCTGGCGCAAAGTAGAAATGTCACTTTGGGCGCGTCGCCAGCCAGTTAGAAATGCGACACGCGACATGTCCACTTGCACTGTGGCAAGCCCCCGACCGGACCGGCTGGGCCGGGTTGCAAGGGAAGGGAGGGGGCGGGTGAGGCAAACCCCTTCGGCTTTAGCTTTCTCACTGGCAATTGTTCTTTTGCCGCTCGATACTCTCTGTCATCTGCATGGCGCAGGGTAGGGATCAAAGCCGCACGATGCTTCCGGAAATCAAACTGCAGGGTGACGTCGATGTCGCCGCGCTGTCACCACTTCTGCGCGGCATGCTTCTTTCGGTTGCCTATGCTGACGGTGAGGGTGGCATAGGATTGACAGCAACCGGCGCCATGAACCGCAAGTTCGTGCATTGGGCGGCGGTGCACTTCCTCTGGCCAGGATTCACAGCCGAAGATCTCTACAGCATGAACAAGGTACTCAATGAAAGCGACGTGCCACCGCTTTGGGTCGTGCGCGACATGACCCGTCATCTGAAGCTTCTTCGCAAAAACAAAGATGTGCTGCTGCCAACCAGACGCGGCCGGGAGTTCCTGGTGAACCCGCAAGGCTTCTTCGATCTCGTCGCCACGGATTATCTCTATTCGTATGTCCACGCCACCGAGCGAGAACAGGAGGTGCGGGCGCGGTTACGCTGGTGGCGCATGTTCCTCAATCTTCTCAATATCAAGGCCAGAGAAGGGTGCACGCCAATGGACGCTGTGAAGATCCTCTATCCAGACCTGGCGCCTCTGTCGGACACCGAAATGACCCTGGAAGCCTGGAAGTTGAGATCCGATCTCCAATATGGCGTCTTTCGGCGCTTATGCTGGCTCGGCTTGCTCTATGAAGCACGAGAGGGGCTCACGCTCCTTCAGGATGGAACCTTCCACAAGACGCCACTTTGGCCCGCTTGCCTGCAGTTGGAGTCGGATGCGCAAAGTGACATCGGCGTGCATTGACGATCTTTATTCCGCAGCTGGCTGTCTCAACAGTGCTTTCTCACGCCGCGCAATCACCGCCGGATCGTTCATGAAATCCGTCTGCTTGCCCGGCCTGCGGCCCCGCGGTGTGTAACCGTTCTTCTCGCTGTTGGTCTTCACCTTCGGCGGCAATCGCTGATCCTGCTGTTCCTTGATGTAGGCCAGCACGTCGGAAAGCCGCTTGTTCTCGGTGATCGCCGCATGCGTCACCCGCTGGTCCTTGTCGAACACCCGATACGGCAGCGAATGGCCTTTCCAGCGCACGTCCAACCGGCCATCGGCAAAGGCATAGGTCTCGACATAGCGACCGACCAGCCCACGCGTGATATCGGTCTCTTCCAGCATGATCCGCTGGCGCTCGAACGAGAACGTCAGCTGCGCCCCGACATACCGCTGCTCACGCTTGCACAGAATGTCCTTGAGCCGGTCCAACGCCAGGTTCACCGGCCGATGCAGATTGTCAGATCGGGCAGGGGCAACTGCAAACCGCGCGTTGTAGCCTTCCATGAAATTGGGCAGAAAGGCATTGCCCGCCTGCATGTCGCAGATCCCTGCCAATCGCATATCCTTGATCAATCGGTCCTGCAATGTCTGGTTCATGCGCTCGACGCGGCCCTTGGCCTGGCTTGAATTTGCGCAAAGAATCTCGATGTTTAGCTCGCAAAGCGCCCGGCCGAACTGGGTCATGCCCTGACCGCCCTTGGCGTCCTTCTTCGCCACCCGGAACACCGAATGCTTGTCGGAATAAAACGCCACCGGCGCCCCGTGATCCTGCAGATAGAGTTCCAGCGCCGCGAAATAACTGAAGGCGCTTTCCGAGCCCACAAAGCGCAACTGCATCAGCTTGCCCGTCGCATCGTCGATGAACACCAAAAGCGTACATGGTGGCCCACGATCTTCGAACCAGCGATGCTCGGAGCCGTCGATCTGCACCAGCTCACCATAAGCCTCGCGCCGCAATCGTGGCTGATGGAAGCTGCGACGCTGCTGGCGCGATCGCCAGATACCGGCCGCCGTCATCCATTGCCGCAGCGTCTCGCGCGACACCGTCAGCCCATCGAGCTCTGCAAGCTTCTCGGCCGCCAGCGTCGGCCCGAAATCCCAATAGCGCTCGCGAATGAGCGTCAAAGCATAATCGCGAAGCCCATCGTTGATCCGGTTGTTCGACGGCCGGCCGATCGCCTTGTGCCGGATCGACGCCGCGCCACCCGTTCTGATCCGCTCCAGCAGCCGGCGCACCTGGCGCTCGCTCAGCGCCAGAACATGCGCCGCCGACATCAACGTCATTCGACCGTCGATGACTTTCGACAAAACCTCGATCCGCTGCAGGTCACGCTCGCTCATCGCAATCAGTCCCATCGGCAATCTCCCACGTCATCAAACGCGGGGAGTGTGACATTCTTACTTTGCAGAAACAGGACACTTTAACTTTGCGGCTACAAACAAATGTCACATAAGATAGATTATGGAACTAAAAAGCACTCTCGCGAGACCAACGCGTCGTGAACTAGACGCCATAAATCGTATCCGACACACTTAAGAGCGAGCGTTCATGTTGTTATCGGGTGGCAGTTCGCCTAAAAGGAGACCTCCCACCGTCCTAGCCTCTGGAGCCGCAACATGCACATAGGACCGCAGCAGCGGATTTATGTCTGCTTCTTCCTGTTTGCTGTTTCAATGGGCGCTATGCTGTCGCGTCTTCCGGACATTCAAGACGCCCTCCAGATTGACAAATCTGAGCTCGGTTTGACGCTGATTGGAGCCGCGGTCGGCGCGTTGGTTTCACTAACGTTTTCGTCCCCCATCGTTGCCCGCCTCGGAGCACGTACCACCGCTATTCTTACCGTGTTGGGAACGTCCGCGTGTCTTGCTCTTGTGCCTTGGGTGAGTGCTGCTCCTTTGGTTTTCGGCATTCTTTTGTGCGAAGGGCTGCTGGCAGGAGCGCTGGAGATCAATCTCAACGTCGAGATTGACCGCATTGAGGCGCAGCTTGGACGGGGCGTGATGAACCGGGCACATGGATTCTGGAGCCTTGGCTTCTTCGTCACAGCCCTGGTTTCGGCCGGAGTCCGCCAGGCAGGCATATCAACGCAGCTTCATCTAGGATTGACGTTCGGGTTTGTCCTGATCGTGGCTACGATAGTAATCGCTGGCATGCGCAATGCCCCTGCAAGAGTGGCGCTTGATCATGCAGACGCGGGGCGTATCGCGCTTCCGACAGTTGCACTGCTTCCTCTTTGTGTCATTGGTATCGCCGCATTTCTGGTCGAGGGCGCGGGAATTGATTGGTCGGCGATCTATATGCGCGACGTCTTCCAATCAGAACCGTTCGTCGGAGGGCTGGGCCTTACGCTTTTCACCTTCTTCATGGCTTTGACGAGGTTATTTGCAGATCCGTTTGTCGATCGCTTCGGCTCCCGAACGGTCGCCTTGACACTGCTCCTCGTGTCAGCCGTTGGGCTTTGCGCGGTGTGGCTCGCTCCGCATCAATACATCGCCCTTGTTGGATTTGCGCTCATGGGCGGCGGTTGTAGCGTGGTATACCCCCTTGCCGTTTCTGCAGCGGCGCGGCGCTCGGACCGAGCCTCCCATCTCAATGTCGCGGCATTGGGCCAAATGTCGTTTGTCGTGTTCTTCCTCGCTCCACCGCTGCTCGGTTTTGTGGCGGAGCACGCTGGTATCAGGACAGCGTACCTTGTATGTCTGCCAGTCATACTTTCCGCATTAATATGCGTTCGGTCCCTATCCGCTCGCCGTCGATTGGCTGCTGCATAAACCACTATGGAAACTGCTCTGTTGGCATTCACTGGGATATAAACTCTCGTCCAGCCATACGGCCACAAACGGCGCGGTCGCCGCTCCGTTGACAACCCCTGCTCCGCGCCGGTGAATTCGTAGGGGGCACCAAACGCAAGTTCCTTGCCTGGTGGGTGCTCATCGATCTTGGGGAACTAAACGGCATAACGACCTTAAACAGCGTGGCCCTGCTGTCGAGATCCTGGATGCAGGCGTCAAAAAATGGGAGCCTACGCTACCGGCGGGTTCACCGGCGATGCCTACCCTCTCCGGCTGACCGTCGAGGTGTGGTCCTTATTAGATCTTTTGGGCTAGTTGCCGTGGCTGTTGGGTGTGACACTTTACTCGGAACAAGGAAAATATCGAGCGACAGCGCTCCGCTGTGCCGTGCGCCACTCGCTCGGCGCGATGCGCCGGCAAGCCAAGGAGAAGAAGATGATGATCGCGACCGATGCGCATTTCCAAGGAGACATTCCCGCGATCTACGAGCAGTTCCTCGTGCCGATCCTATTCGAGGGATACGCCTCGGATTTGGCAGCCCGCATCGCGAACTGCCATCCCGAACGTGTTCTGGAAGTCGCCGCGGGATCGGGTGTGCTGACACGAGCCATGGCGGCCAGGCTTGCGCCGGAGGTCCAAATCGTCGCTACCGATCTGAACCAGGCAATGCTCGATATCGCAGCGAAGAAAGGCGTTGGCCGCCAGGTCGAGTGGAAACAGGCGGACGCGCTCGAACTGCCCTTTGAGAGCACAAGTTTCGATGTGGTCGCCTGCCAGTTCGGCGTGATGTTCTTTCCGGACAAGCAGCGCGGTTATAGCCAGATACTAAGAGTGCTGAAGCCCAAGGGAACATTTCTTTTCAACACCTGGGCCTCGCTTGCCGAAAACGAAATTGCCCGCACCGTTTCCGAGGCAATCGTCACGGCTTTTCCCGACGACCCCACGCGTTTTCTCGAACGGACGCCGCATGGCTATTGCGAGCGAGAGACAATCGAGACTGATCTCAGGCACGCGGGCTTCCGGAAAGTGACGATCGATACGATAGACATGGCCGCGCATGCCCCCTCGCCGCGCGACGTCGCAATAGCATTCTGCCGGGGTACGCCATTGAAAATGGAGATCGCCGCGCGCGCTGCCGATGACGAAAAGGCTGTTCGTGCTGTCGCCGCAGCGCTCGAACAGCGCTTTGGCAGCGGACGGATTCATGGAAACCTACGTGCTCACGTCGTTGTCGCTGAGGTTCGCTAGCCGGTGCCGGAAAGTACCAGTTACTATTCCGTTCCCGGGTCGTCCAAGTCCGCTCGGAGTTCATCCACTTTGACCTCGAATTGCATCTGATCAAAGGCGGGTTCGACGTGTTCGGGCGTCTCGGCCATCACGGTCTCGTAGTCAAGCGGCGTATGCATATGCGTCAGGATCGCCCGCTTCGGCTTCAGCCGCCCGATCCAGTCGAGCGATTGCTCAAGAGACAGGTGGCTCGGATGATAGCGGTATTGCAGAGCGTCGATGATGAGAATGTCGAGATCCTGAAGCTTTGCGACAGTCTCCGGCGGGAAGTCACTGATATCGCTGCAGTAAGCGACATCACCGATTCTAAAGCCGAGCGAATGTATGTCGCCGTGCTGCTGCAGATGCGGCCGAAATGAAATCGTGCCTCCAGCGCCGCTGATGGCGATAGGCGTCATATCCTCGATCAGGATCGGCTCGACGATCGGCGGATAATTGCTGCCGGGCGGCGTTTCGATGCAATAGCTGAAGCCCTGGCGGATGCGGTCCATCGTGAACGGATTGGCATAGATCGGCACGCGCTGCTGTGCGTTGTGGAAATAGCCGCGCAGATCGTCGATGCCGTGAATGTGATCGGCATGCGGATGCGTGTAAAGCACAGCATCGATGTGCTGCACCTTGGCGGCAATCATCTGCTCGCGGAAATCCGATCCGGTGTCGATGACGACGGTCGTGACCCCGCCGTTGTCGTCGTATTGCTGCACCATGAAGGCTGCGCGCGTACGGCGGTTCTTCGGATTGGTCGGATCGCATGCGCCCCAATCGCCGGTAATGCGCGGCACGCCGGGCGACGAGGCGCAGCCGAGAATGGTGAAGCGCCGCCGGTAGCTCACGCGGCTAGACCTTCGGCATCTTCGAGAAGAGCCGGAAAGCATTCTCGGTAGTGATCCGCGCCATATCGGCATAGCTGACGCCGAGCGTTTCAGCGAGGACCTCGGCGGTGTTCACTACATAAGACGGCTCGTTGCGCTTGCCGCGCCAGCGCTTCGGCGCAAGGTAAGGCGCGTCGGTTTCGACCAGCAGCCGGTCGTGCGGGACTGTTTTTGCGATTGCCCGCAACTCCTCGGATTTCGGAAAGGTGAGGATGCCAGAGAAAGAAATGTAGCCGCCGAGTTCGACGCCGGTTCGGGCAAGTGCGGGACCGGCCGAGAAGCAATGGAGAATGAAGGGGAAGGCCCCCTTCCCAGTTTCTGAGGTCAGCATTGCCGCCATGTCTTCGTCGGCACTGCGGCTATGGATCACCAGCGGCAACTGTGTTTCGCGAGCGGCAGCGATATGGCGCAGAAAGCCTGTCTTCTGGTTCTCCGGCTTCTGCGTGTCGTAGAAGTAATCGAGCCCGGCTTCACCGATCGCGACGACCTTCTCGTGTTTCTTGGCGAGGCGCACGAGATCTTCGGCCTGAATGTCGAGCTCCTCATCCGCATTGTTCGGATGCGTGCCGACCGAGCAGAAGACCGAGGGATATTTCTCGGTGATCGCGAGCAGCTTTTCGAGTTTCCGCACGCGCGTCGAGATCGTCACCATCTGCTTCACACCGGCCTGGTGAGCGCGCGAGATGATATCGTCTCGCTCCTCCTCGAAATCGGCGAAATCCAGATGGCAATGCGTATCTATCAGCATGGCATGCCCTCAGGTTTCCGGCGCCACATAGCGCGGGAAGACAGGCTTTGGTGCCTCCAGCGGCGTTCCGGGAACGAGGCGTCCGGCTTCACCCAATGCCGCGAAACCCCGCTCGTCGGCTGGTGCGGCAACGAGGTCGAGCAGCTTGCCCGCCGATTCCGGCATGAACGGCTGGAGCAGGATCGCGATCTGGCGGACGACTTCAGCGGTGACATAAAGCACGGTGCCCATCCGCGCCGGATCGGTCTTCTTCAGCGCCCATGGCTCCTGGCTCGCAAAATAACGGTCGGTTTCCGAAACGACCGCGATGATGGAGGCGAGCGCCCGGTGGATCATCTGCTTGTCCATGTCCTCGCGCGTCGACGCGAGCAGCGTATCGGCCTGAGCCAGCATCGCCTTGTCCTCGTCGGTCAACGGTCCGCATTCCGGTATCGTGCCGTCGCAATTCTTGACGATCATAGATAACGAACGGCTCGCGAGATTGCCGATGCCGTTCGCAAGATCGGAATTGATCCGCGTGCCGATCGCCTCTTCGCTGTAGCTGCCGTCCTGGCCGAAGGAAACTTCGCGCAGGAAGAAATACCGCACCTGATCGAGACCGAAATGGTTCACCAGATTGACGGGATCAACGACATTGCCGAGCGACTTCGACATCTTCTCGCCCTTGTTGAGCAGGAAGCCATGCGCAAAGACCCGCTTTGGCAGTGGCAGCCTGGCCGACATCAGGAAAGCGGGCCAATAGACCGCATGGAAGCGGATGATGTCCTTGCCGATGACATGAATGTCGGCCGGCCAGTACTTCGCTCTCGGGCCGTTCGGATCCTGGAGATAGCCGGTCGCTGTGATGTAGTTGGTCAGCGCGTCGACCCAGACATACATGACATGCGACGGATCGTTGGGCACCTTGATGCCCCAGTCGAAGGTCGTGCGCGAAATCGAAAGGTCCTTCAAGCCGGACTTGACGAAGGAAACCACTTCGTTGCGCCGTTCGGCTGGACCGATGAAATCGGGATTGTCTTCATAGTGCTTGAGGAGCTTGTCCTGGTATTCGGAAAGCCTGAAGAAGTAGCTTTCCTCTTCTACCCATTCGACGGGCGTGCCCTGCGGCCCGTAGCGCACGCCGTCGGCGCGGAGCTCCGTCTCGTTCTCCTGGTAGTAGGCCTCGTCGCGCACAGAATACCAGCCGGCGTAGGAATCTTTGTAGATATCGCTGTTTTCCGCCATAAGCTTCCAGATGTAGCTGGAGGCTTCGTGGTGGCGGGGTTCCGTGGTGCGGATGAAATCGTCGTTCGAGGCATTCAGCAGCTGGGCCATCGCCTCGAACTCGCCAGAGTTGCGGTCGGCAAGCTCCTGGGCGGTAATACCCTCCGCGCGTGCCGTCTGCTGCATCTTCTGGCCGTGCTCGTCGGTGCCCGTCAGAAAGAAGACATCACGACCATCAAGACGCTGGAAGCGCGCCATGGCGTCCGTCGCGATCAGCTCGTAGGCATGGCCGATATGCGGCTTGCCGTTCGGGTAGGAAATCGCGGTGGTAATGTAGAAGGGCGTCTTGTCTGTCATGGCGGCCATCGTGTCCGGCTTACTCTCTCGAAATATCAGCCGCTCTTAGCGCATGTCATGAAGAAGAGAAACACTAAGTTTCGAAAGCGCTTGTGATTTGGCGGTTTGCCGAAGCGCTGAGCTTGACTCGCTTTCTGCCACATTCTAGGCCTTGCGAAACCGAAGAACGGGGCGCAACCGAAGTGAGATTTCCAGCAGCGGGCAAAAGCCGTTTCTCTGTTTGTCAGAGGTCCGTCGCTTGACGTTTCTCGAAAATTTCCAACCTCTCTATTCACTTTCCGGCTTTTTCGTCGGCGCGCTTGTCGGCATCACCGGCGTTGGCGGCGGCTCGCTGATGACGCCGCTGCTTGTCCTGTTATTCGGCGTCCATCCGGCAACCGCGGTCGGAACAGACCTCCTCTATGCCGCCGTCACCAAGACGGCGGGCACTGCGGTCCATGGCATGCATGGCCGGATCAATTGGCGAGTTGTCGGTGCGCTCGGGGCGGGCAGTGTTCCGGCAGCGCTCCTCATGCTCTGGTTGATGGCGGGCGTCGATCGCAAGAGCGTTGAGGTTGCCGATACGATTACCGCAGCGCTTGGCTGGCTGCTCGTCATGACGGCCGTTATGCTTGTCTTCCGCGCGCAGATTCTCGGCTTTGCTCGCCGGGTCACTGGCGAGCGCGCCCTGCCCCGTCCGGCGACGATTGCCGTTCTCACCGTCATCCTCGGGCTGGCTCTCGGCATCCTTGTTACACTGACATCGGTCGGTGCCGGTGCACTCGGGGTAACGATCCTGCTTGTGCTTTATCCGCGGCTGGATGTCCGCGAAATCGTCGGCTCCGATATCGTCCACGCGGTGCCGCTAACGCTCATCGGCGGCATGGGCTACTGGATCATCGGCGAGATCGACTGGCTCCTGCTTTTGGCACTGTTGGTGGGCTCGATTCCGGGCATCATCGCCGGCAGCCTCCTGGCGCCGAAGTTGCATGAACGCACAATTCGCATCGTGCTTGCGCTCACGCTCGCGATCGTTGCCTGGAAACTGCTTGCCGGCTGATCAGAGGCCAGGCTGCTGGATGTCACTGAGAATGCTGAGGATGGTCTGCTTGCGGTCGAGGTTGTAAGCGTCGGAAACGGCAAGCCGCTCGTTGATATCGGATTGCAGGCGTGCCAGCCGTTCGGCGGCGGAAAGCTCGCCGGCTTGCGCTGCATGCCGGGCCCGGTGCATCAGGTCGTCGCCGACGTGGCTCACGAAGAACTCGAATATCGTGTCACTATCCTTGCCGGACAAGGCATCCGCCAAACGATGCATCGCCTTTCGAGCCGTCGGGCCTTGCGCCGACAGGACCTCGTTGTATGCCGCGATGATCTCGCCGCCGCCGTAGTTCAGGAGCTTCAACGCCTCCCCGACGCTGCCTTTCGCGATCGATATCATCGAGGGATCGCTACCGGTTACGCCGAGATTGGCGAGTGCCGCGCCCAAGGCGCCATTATCCAGCGGCGAAAGCTTAAGCGGCAGGCACCGTGAACGGATCGTCGGCAGAAGCTTTCCCGGCGCATGCGACAGCACGAGGAAAAGCGCGCGTTTGGGCGGCTCCTCCAGAATTTTCAGGATGGCGTTGGCTGCATTGCGGTTCATGTCGTCTGCCGGATCGATGATGACGATGCGCCAGTTTCCTGTTCCGGAGGTCTGCGAGAAGAAGCGTCCGGCGCGCCGCACCTCGTCTACCGTGATCGCCGACTTTACCTTGCCTGTCTTCTCGTCGACGGGACGCGAAAGATAGAGAAGATTATGCGACGCCCCTGCAGCGATCTGGCGGCTGACGGACGAGGCCGCATCAGGATCGGCGATCGTTGCGGGCGCCGTTGCCGGATCGGGATTCGACAGAACGTAGTTTGCAAAGCGAAAAGCGAGGGTTGCCTTCCCGATCCCCTCCGGTCCCTCGATCAGGACCGCGTGATGGCCCTTGCCGGAGCGATAGGATTGGGAAAGAAAAGCCTGGGCTTGGTCATGCCCGAAGAGTTTCGTGTTTTCGGCCGGCCAGATGGCGCCGTCCAGAAGCCCCGGCCTCTCGTCACTCATGCGCGGCCTCCGGCAGCTTGGCGACGGCAACAGGCCCAAGAAGCTGATTGACGATCGCAAGAATTTCCGCGGCAATCGGCTCTTCGTCCTGCGTCGCGTTGACGACGTGGCAGCGCTCCGGTTCGCGCGCGGCTATGTCGAGATAGGCTTCGCGGCGCTTTTCGTGCGTTTCAAGTTCTTCCTTTTCGAAACGGTCCGGTCGGTCCGCCGTCGCCGCACCGCGCGTCTTTGCTCGCTCCAGACCAAGCCTTGCCGGAATGTCGAGGATCAGCGTGCAATCTGGTAAGACGCCGTTGACGGCGATCCGCTGCAGCGTCTCGATGAAGTCCGCCTCGAGATTGCCCGTCACGCCTTGATAAACGCGCGAAGAATCCATGAACCGGTCGCACAGCACGATCTTGCCCTGGAGAAGCGCCGGGCGAATGACCGCTTCGACGTGATCGTTACGGGCTGCGGCGAAGAGAATGGCTTCCATGCGCGTGCCGAAGGCTTCCGCGCTACCCGACAGCAGCACGTGGCGCACGGCTTCCGCACCAGGCGACCCGCCGGGTTCCCGCGTCAGCAGAACCTCATGGCCGCGCGCCCTCAGCGCTTCCGCCAGCCGGCGGATCTGCGTGGATTTACCAGCCCCTTCCCCGCCTTCAAACGTAACGAACAATCCCGTACCGGATGACAATGACACATTCCCGTAAACTTCTGCGCCCGCGCCACCGGGCTTTCTTCCTATCTATCCGAAGACGGGGCCAAGCGAAACCTTCAGGCTGGGCGCCATCGGGTCCTTCCCCGGCAATTTAGGCAATGAATATGGCGATCAGGTGGGCTCGGCCTTGTCCCAGAGCCACGAGAAGAACAGCGATTCGCCGAGTTCCAGAAGCGCGTCGACCGCCCGGCTCGTCAGCGAACCCTGCTCGACGCCATGGGCGGTGTAAAGTGGCACCTCGCGCAACACGCGGCCGCCCGCCGATATGACCAGCGTGCCCGCTTCGGCATCGGCCGCGACGGGCGCCATCAACGGCCAGCGGTAAACGATCCGCGCCGAGAGCCTGTCAGGATTGCTTACCGGAATGTAGACGCTGACAGCCCCCCTCGCGACGAGGTCCACTTTCCCGGCCTGGCCGCCATAGACGCTGGCCGCGCCGACGATTTCCTCGTCAGCGAAAAGCTGCCGGTCCTCGAAGGCCGTCTGCCCCCATTCCAGGATGCGCTTTGCCTCCTCGGTCCGTTCTTTGTCGGAAGCAGTGCCGCCGAGCGCCAGGAAGAGCCGCTTTCCATCTCGCTCCGCCGAGGCGACGATCGAATAGCCCTCGCCCTCTGCAAAGCCGGTCGCCAGTCCGTCCGCGCCAAGTCCAAGGCCGAGCAAAGGGTTGCGGTTACGCTGGAAAATCCTGTTCCACTCGAAATCGGGGTGCGCGAAATAATGATAATATTCGGGATAGGATTGCTGCAGATCGATCGCAAGCGTCACCAAGTCACGCGCCGATACCTTGCTCTTGCCGTCCGGCAGGCCGGTCGAGTTTCCGAAGACCGTTTTCGCCATGCCGAGCACCTCCGCCCGCCGCGTCATTGCGGCAGCGAAATTGCCCTCCGAGCCGCTCATGCCCTCCGCAAGGATGATGCATCCGTCGTTGGCACCCTGGATGGCGACGCCCTTGATCAAGTCTTCGACACGGATGCGGGATTTCAGCACGGCAAACATCGTTGCCGTCCGCGACGGAGCACCTCCCGTCCGCCAGGCATATTCGGAAACCGGATATTCGGTGTCGAGCGTGATCTCGCCCTTCTTCAACGAGCCGAAGACCAGATCCATCGTCATCAGCTTTGCGAGCGAGGCGGGTGAAAAACTCTGCTCCTCGTTCTTCGCAAGCAGCACCGTTCCGGTGGATGCCTCGATCATGTAGGCCTGTGCGGCCTTGGTTACAAAGCCGGCGGGCGCGGTTTCGGCAGCGTAGGATGGCGAAGCGAAGGGCAGAAGGCACGCGCAAAGACGAAGCAGATGCTTCAACATCGAGGCTCCATAGGATCGAAGGTTCGGCTCCGGACGTTAGAGGCAGCGCGCGCTGCGCGCAATCGCTTCCAATCAGGGCGCGATCTGTTTTGCCTGCTGGCGCTTGAGGGAGGCGAGGATCGAATCCTGTGTCAGCCCGTCATTACGGACCATGACGGCGTCGAGAGCAAGCTCTACGGTCACCGTCTTCACGTCCTCGTCCTGGTAGCCCATCGCGAGCGAACCGCCCTGCCCGTAACCATATGGACGCTCATAGGGAACAGGTCCGATTTCCGGAAGCACGACCATCTGCTCGATAGACTGTCCTGAATTTCGGAGAGCTGGTGTCGCCACCGGTGCCGCATTGTAGCGAGCGCTCGGCGTCGAGCCGCCATAGGCCGTCGCGGACATCGGCACCGGCACGCGCGATTGATCCACGGTCAAAGTCCCAAGGCTCTGCAGCTGATCGCCGGTGATCCGCTTGCTGTTCGACGCCACCATCACCCCGGTTGCGATCTGACCTCCCGGATTGACCCCCGGAATCCGGCTTCCCTTCGGCACGTAGGAGGCCATCAGGTAAGGCATATCGTGCCCGTCCATGCGCGCCTTGCCGACATACTGCACGCGTACCTTGCCGGTGCCGCTGTGCTGCAGGTCGAGCATGTCCGCCGTCTTGTTGGAAAGATCGATGATGCGGCCTTCGTGATAAGGGCCGCGGTCGTTGACGCGCACGACCACCGACGAGCCGTTTTCTAGATTTGTGACACGTGCGTAGCTCGGTAGAGGGAAAGTCGGATGCGCCGCGGAAAGATGCATCTGGTCGTAGACTTCGCCGTTTGCCGTCAACCGGCCGTGAAATGCGGAGCCATACCACGAGGCTACGCCCACCTTGTTATAGGCGAAGTCCTCCTTGGGATAATACCACCTGCCCTTGACCTCATAAGGGTTGCCGACGATGTAGCGCCCGCCCCCCTTTGGTATGTTGGCGCCACTGGCAACGCGCGGGCTGGCTTTGACGCCGTATTCTTTTTCGGAGAAATATTCTTTGCCGTGAGCGCGCTTCTTTGGCGCCTGCGAAGTCGTACCGCAAGCCGTGACGGTGGCGCACATCAACGCCAACGCCAGCCACCGCGTACCCGTTGCGAAAGAGGTCGCCCCGTATTCCAGTCTCATATGTCCCACGCCGCCCAAGATAGTATGGTTAAGAACCTGCCCGACAACCGGCCAGTCATGCCTACTCCCACTCACCTAACGAGACTTTAACTCGGCGGCCATCACCGCAAATATGCGAATGATTTCGTGGTGATAGAAACAATTTTAATGATCATGGTTTACAAATCCCTAACGGCGCATCGCGCAATCGTCATCCAGCCGGGTCTTCCGGCGCCAGATTTTTGCGCCCGACCCTTGCATTGGCCATATCCTTTGCGCCATAAGGCGCGCAAGGAAGAGTGTCCGAGTGGTTTAAGGAACCGGTCTTGAAATCCGGTTACCGCCATCCTCTCCTGTGTGGAGCCGTGCTATCCCGTCCTTATTTTTCAGTTATTTAACGTCACTGATCTCCTGTTTCGTCCACTCCAGTTTCTCCTCGTGCTACCGAGTTCGGTAGCAAAATGGTAGCAGTCTGTTCTCGTAACGTTCCCCCACAGCTCCCTTCCCGTTTCCCCGAGGATCTGGCATTCTTGCGGCCATGCCTGCGCCAAAGCTCCGCCCAACCCTCGTAGAGAATCCCTATTTCTCCCGCGCCCATCCGGCGGATTCGGCAAACCCGCGAACGATCCCGGCCATTGTGAACATCCGCGAAAGCGCGATCACGACATTGGCCTCGCGCGGTGTGCTCGATGCCGCCCAGGTTGCGGCCGCTGATCGTTTCCGGGCGCTGTTTGAGGCTATGGGTGGCAAGGGTGCGTCGGCTATCGATTACGGCCGGGAGCATGTCGACGGCGGCAAGGCGCGCGATCCGATCACGGAACGGCAGGTTAACGCGGGCAAGGAACTGGCCCGATGCCGGGCATTGCTCGGCGTCCGCATGTATCGGTTGGTCTCGGCGGTCTGCGGCGAAGGCTTTGCGCTGACCGAACTCCTGGCGAGTAAACGGGAGAGGCTAACGGGCGCTGACATGCTTCGCATGGGGCTGGACGACCTCGCCGGCCTGTGGGGCATCGCGACCCGGCGATAAAGCCACGCTTTGCCTCCTGGGGCGCGCCGCCAGCCCGTTTTCTGGGTTGGCCGGGGAAAAGATACCGCCGGAAGGAAATGAGCGCCCTGTGGCCCGGGAGGTGGACGCAAGCGATCACAGCACCTCCCACCCGTCGCAAACATCCAACGAATCGTCCATTGATAATTGCAAAGACCATCCATACAGCCACCGGCAAGGCTCGACTGCCATCGTCAAACAAAAGGAAGAGGCAGCTTGGCCTTCGAAGGGGTCCAAGGTAGGGTTCAATGCTGAGAGTAGAAGAAAGTCAGCATGGCTAAGGCGGTATCATTGCCCGGCATTCAACCGGCGCTCCTAAAATGGGCGCGGGAATCGGCGCACCTTTCTACTGAAGAAGTTGCCGGGCGTCTCAAGAAGGCGGTCGAAGAGATCGACGCTTGGGAGTCTGGGGCAGATGCGCCGTCGTACGCGCAGCTTGAGAAGCTTGCCTATGAACTTTACAAGCGACCATTAGCGATTTTCTTCCTGCCGTCACCGCCCAAAGAACCTAGGCCAGAGGCTGAGTTCCGCGCTCTGCCGGATACCGACCTACGCAATCTGCGCCGCGACACTGTGTTGCTAATCCGACGCGCACACGCGTACCAGGCGTCTCTTGTCGAGCTATTTGGTGGGCGCTCGCCTGCAGTCGAACCCTTATGGAAGCGTGTGGACTTGGACGCATCGAAGCCCAGCGCGCAGCAAGCCGCCGCGGTGCGCGCCTTGCTTGGTGTTCCCGCGCCTGGCGCCCGTGACTGGGGTGCACCAGACGGCGAGGAGGCGCTGAAGGTTTGGCGAAAAGCGATCGAGGGTGGAGGCGTTTTCGTATTCAAAGATACCTTCAAGCAGAAGGAGATATCGGGCTTCTGCTTAGAACATCCTGAATTGCCCGTAATGATGATCAATAACAGCACCACAAAAACGCGACAAATTTTCAGTTTGCTGCACGAGTTGGCCCATATCCTAATGAGCCGGCGCGCGATAAGCACTTTCGATGAAGCGCCCTTAAATCGGTTATCACCTGCAGAGCAGAAGATAGAGCGCTTCTGCAATCAGATCGCTGCCGATATACTGGTTCCTGCTCAAGATTTCGCTGCGCAGGTGGCCGCTCTCCCGCAAAATGTGGAAGGTCTTCCGTCAGATATTTTTGCTGCCCTTGCTGCGCGCTATCGCGTAAGCCGCGAGGTTATTCTGCGGCGGTTTCGCGATGCAGATCGCGTCAGTCAAGGCTTCTATGAGAAGCGCAAGCGCGAGTGGGACGGCCAAAAGGTCGACAAGGGAGGCACTGGCGGGGACTTCTATAACACCAAAGGTGCCTATCTG
This sequence comes from Rhizobium gallicum bv. gallicum R602sp, assembly GCF_000816845.1. Lineage (NCBI taxonomy): Bacteria > Pseudomonadati > Pseudomonadota > Alphaproteobacteria > Hyphomicrobiales > Rhizobiaceae > Rhizobium > Rhizobium gallicum. The sequence goes on from NZ_CP006877.1 coordinate 1,923,369, forward strand.
AGCGAACGGCTTATGAGCGAGGTGTTTGCTCGCTATGGCCGACGCCAGATCAGCGTAGACGAAGCCGCCGACTTTATCGGTGTGAAGCCCAAGCAGGTCGACGAGTTGGAAGGCCGGTTCCTGCGCGGCATGGCTGCATGATTTATATTGTGGACACGAGCAGCTTTCGCGAGCTTGAGCGATACTACAGTGAGGTATTTCCAACTTTCTGGAAGCTGTTCCAGGCAGAGGTGGATGGCGGTGTCGTTGTGTCCGTCCGCGAGGTATTACGCGAACTTGAGGCGTGCCCCGAGACAAATGTAATAGCGTGGGCCAAGAATAATTCGAAAATATTCAATCCTCCCACACCAGCCGAGGCGGAATTCGTCGGGCAAATTTTCGCAGTTCCTCATTTCCAACAGTTGATTTCTTCCAAAGCGCAAATGACTGGTCAGCCGGTTGCAGATCCTTTTCTAATTGCCGCCGCTAAGGCCTGCAGCGGCACCGTGGTAACCCAGGAACGTTTAAAACCAAACTCCGCAAAGATCCCAAATGTTTGCGAACATTTTGGAATTGCTTGTACGACTTTCGAGGGTTTCCTGAAAGCCAAAGGCTGGAGTTTCTGAAATTGCGCGACGGTGCGAATTTCGGCCAGCCGAACCGCACTTGGCCGTATGGTCCCGTTTTGTCCGCCTGCGGGCACCGTGAGAGCGTTTTCCGGGCTTGCCGAGGGAAGATGCCGGCAGGAGGAAATGGCAGCTGTGGCCCGTGCTCGGGGCGAGCGGGGGGCTCAACAAAATAACGCTACAGCCAGGAGTTCGGAATTGGATTGATGACTGTATATCTCTACGCGGCTTTATTTCTCGTCTGGTTCGCATTCAGCCTGTACGTAGGATGGATGAATGCTTCACACGTAGTGGCTGCGAAGAAGTATGGCATCAAGAGTGCCGGAACCTACTTCCGATGGATCGATGTAAATGACCCTGCGTGCCCGGAATGGCTCAGGCGACGTGTAAAAGAACTCAACCGTATATCAATCATCGTGCATTCGCTGTGCGCGATTTTGTTGACAATCTTAATATTGTTCGCGCCGATAAACTACGCTCTCAAGGGGATTTGAAATGTCCTCTACGCCGTCATATTACAAAGTCCAGCCGTGTTTGCCCGTCATTCAGGATCAATGAAGAACGGCGATTTATACCTTGCCCTTTTTCGCCAGCACATCGGCGGCATCGAATGCACCTTTGGCACCGGCCTCGCTGGCATGAAACATCACGACCGTGACGCCGATTTGGGCGGTTGGTGCATACATGGGAGTGCTGAACGACGAGCCGCTGTAGCTTCCATAAGCTGTGTTGCCGTAGACCGAGGCTTGCCCGAAGCCGCTCGTATTAGTGTTCATACCCACAAAACGCGAACCCTGTGCGGTTTGAGCCTGTTCAAGCCTGAAATGGGTATATCCACGCTTAAGGGTAGCCTCTGCGGCCTTCTTCATCGTGATTGCCCCTGCTGCGCTGGTGAAAATCAACCCGCTTGCGTTCGTATCGAGCCGCACCACGTTCGGAGCGAGAGGCATTTCACTCGTGGTCGCACAACTAACCAACGCCACAGACAGTAGCGCGCTTGCAATAAGATTCAGTTTCATGATTTCCCCCAGCAAAATGCGGATGCATTAAAGCGCATCGGGACTATAGATTGCAATCACGCGAACTGCACTTATCAGCAGATCATATCGCCAATCAGTGCGGCGGCGGAGGCGCGAACTTCGTCCAGCCGAATCTGCATTGCAGAGCGAAAATAATCGCCTTCAGCGCCGTTCCGTCCTTCCCGCTAGCGATGTGCAGCAGGTGACTGGCAAGTCGCGTCTCGACAATAGCGGCTCCGCGCTGCAATTCGCCGCGATAGTGCTTGCGTAGCGTAGGCGTCGTGACAGCGATCACGGCAGCGATCTCGCTTTGCGGTACGCCAGAGCGGGCCATCGCTTCGACGAAGCGCCGCGCCATTGCGGAGGGCTCATGCGCCGGTCGGCCTTTTGATCGTGTTGATTTTCTCATCACAGTGGAAAAATAATCGCTTTTCGGCCAGAGGCCCAGACTACAGGGCATTTTCCTCTCGGCCGCTTCGCCCGCTGGAAAGTTGTAATCCGATATCGCTATTCGACTTCAAGGGGGGCCGTCTTTATCATTCGGACTCTCAATGGAGGGGGGTTTGAGATGAAGGGTTCAACAAAGGCTTTGCTTCTGTCAGCTGCGAGCAGTGGCGTCGTTACGGGCGGTCTGTACGGGTTCGGCCTTAACGCCGGGTTTTCTCTGACCATCTGGGCCATTGCCACCCTGTCCATCTACCCAAAGGCATTGCAGGACATGGCAAATGAGAAAATCCTTGATCATGATTGGCCGACGAAGGACGGCGCAGATAAGCGTTAGAGCCGCTGTTTTTCCTGGGCAAAAAAATTCCGCGCGTGAGGGCCGCGCGGGTCCCCAGTGGGATCGGCATCTTCGCTTCGACCGCCCCCCCTGGTCCGTGTCACTGCAGCCGCGTCGACGGTGCGTCAGGCTCGTTGAAGAAACGCACGAGGGCCGAGACGATTATCTCTTGCTCCGTCGCACTAGGAACACGCCGGAAGGCGCGGACAAAGGCGATGACGGCACGCTCGCACGTGGCTGCGATCTCTTCACGGCTGAACGTCGTCATGCTGCCTTCCTTCCGCTTTCACGCGCTTTGTCGGCTTGCTCTTCTGCGACAACTGCCAGAATGCCGCGTTACTGCCGGGTGCGATGCCCTCCGGGGTATCCGCGAGCGCCGTCCACATTGCGCCAGCACTTGTCACCACCATGCCCTTCCGATACGGGAGAGCGCGTTGCCACGTTCCGGCATATTTGATGCCACCGCTTTCCAATGCCTCTATACGCGCCCGGAGGCTCAGGATCGTGGCGGTTAAGGCGTCGACCACATCGAACAGTTCGCCGGCCTTGACTGGTCTCTCAAGTGTCTGGCGACCAAACTTTCGCTCCATCTCTTCCTTGACAGTCATGCTGTGATCTCCAATCAAGCCCACGCGATGCCGGTCACCTGAGCGACAGCATTTTCACGCACCACCTGGGCGTCGAAATCGAGCAAGGCGCGGATCGCGACGCTGTTTGCTTGAAACATCGATACGAGGCCAGGTGCCGGCGTTCCGGTGGTAGCGTCCTGCACAAGTGCGCTGTCGAGCATTTCGATTGTGGCCTGATCCGATGCATCAACTTGGATAGTGCCGGTTTCACCAGCAATGCGGGTTGCGTCGATCAGCGCCATAGTACCGTCGATCATCTGATCGGATGGCATGGCTGGGATGCCAAGGATTTCGCCGCCCGTTGGCGTCAGGTTAGGGAATTGGAAGGCACCCGAGGCGTTGGTGATCGTCGCTCCGGCCCGCTGGACGTCTGGGGCCGTAACGAACATCAGGGACGATTCCGAGGTGGGCTGAACAGCATCGAGCAGCTGCTTGACGTCTGCGACCGCATCGGCGGCCGTCGGACCCACAGAGGGGAATGTCGGCGTGCCAGCGCCGATTGCCGTGCTCAGGAAGCGCAGATCGACAGCGGCAGCCAGAGCGCGGCGTAGAGCCAGCGTTAAGTTACGTTCGCTTTGTGTGCCGCGTAGCAGCTCTTCGGTGACGACGAGAAGTGCTGCGGCCTTCTGCGGCGTGAGGAGAAGCTGATCGAGCGTGGCGTTGGTTACAGGGATGGGCTTGCCTTCACCGACGGTCCAGCTTGTCGCGTCGGTTGCCACGAGCGAAATCCGCGACCTGAAGGGAACCCGAACCATGCTGTCGAGTAGCCGGAGGAAGACTGAACTGTTCCGCATCGTCTGGAGGAAGGCGCCGACGATCACATTCATGTCGAGCATGTCGGGCGTGTTGCCGGTCGTCATGGCGCTGACGGCCTTCCGAACGCGGCTGCTGCCTAACTGTTCGGCGAGATCGTAAGTGTCGCCACGGCCGAGAGCGGCGAGGCCCTTGATGCGGGCGATCTGGGCAATGCCCGCAGATTCGATTGGCGAGGACGTTGGAACGGCTACGGCGGTGCGCATCGGCAAAGCTCCTGTTGACCACCGCGAGTGTGGCAGATTTCGCGAACCGATGACGTGACGCGTCGCGCGCCTACGTTAGGTGGATGTCCATGGCGACGAGCGACGAGACCAACTGTTCAAGGGCGAGTCGGACCTGCTCGGGGTCGTCCGCCGCGCTGAGGCTCAGGTGACCGGATCCAACAAGCATGTCGACGACGGCGGCCTCATCGGCCTCGATGCGGAAGACGGCGCGCCCGGACGCTCGCCGCCGCCTCCACCGCCGGGATCGTTCACGGCTTGGGCTCATGGGGCCGCCTCCGTTCCGAGGCCGAAGAAAGGTTCTTTGTGACGGCCTCTTTCGCCTTCAGCGCCCGTCGCAAGGCATCGGTGATTTCAATCTGCTCTTCCGAATAATCCGGGATCTGCCTCGGCGGCTTCGGCGGCGCTTTCGCTCTTGTCGACTCCGGATGGTTCACCTCCCGCCACGCGCGATATTGGCGATGAAGTTCACGGATACGCGCCCGAGCCGCCTCATCCAGCCGTGGCGATCCCTCTATTTCGCGCGGCCATGCGTAGCGTTTTGCCTCCGCTCGCGCCCGTCGCTCGCGCTCTAAGAACGGCTCCATCACGTGGTCAATCTGGCCGCGCAATTCCGACGGCGACGGCATGAAGCCGTGGCCCAGGGCATTTTGATTGATCCGGCGTTCCGCCTCGAACAGCGCATATTGGCTAACTTTTTCCATCGCCTGCATATAGGCGGGCTTCACGAGCCGGAAATCGCTCGGCGCGCGGCACGGGTAAGTCGCGAGCAGCCGGGTGAGCACAGTTAATTTTTCACTGTCGGACGCCGGGCGGTAGATATCCGGCTGGATCGTCGGCAGGTTCGACGCCGTCATCGGAAAGTCCTCCTTGATGTTCTCTCACGAACGCTTGGCGGGCATCTTCGTAAGCTTGGTCGGCAATGTGGGGTGGGCGGCCTTGCTGGCGATCCGGCCCGTTGGGGCGGCTCGCGAAATCCGGCACGCGGCGAATCCAGTTGCGCCACGCGGCATTCCAGTCGCGCATTGGCTTTCCGTTGCCGCGGTAGTGGTCGAGAAAGAGGGCAGCCTGTCGCTGGGCCTCAGCCTGTTCCATGCCAGCGGCATGAGCGACTCGCAAATCCGGTTTGAAATCCTCAGGAAGGGGGTGGGCTCGCGGAGCGCGTTTCGTGCTCTCTCGATTCAACGTGTTCCTTCCAACGTGTTCATCTATAGAGGCGCCGGAAGCTGTCTTCCGGAAGTCCTGCGCCAAATTTCCTGTGGTCGTATCGTTCACCGGATTTGTGGTGCCGGTGGTCGCATCGATTACCGGAACTCTAGTGCCGGTGGTCGCGTCCCGAAAACGATAAAAATTCGATTTGCCCCGGCCCTTTGGGAGCGCCCGTTCTTCGATTTCGAGCCAATCGCAAGCGCGGAGATTGGCGAGCGCGTTCCGGACCGTGCGATCCGTCACATCAACATCGGCGGCGATTGTTTCTTGCCTCGGAAAGCAATTGCCGCTTTCCGCGTCCATGTAGGAAAACAGGCGATAAGCCACCCGGAAATCGGTCGCCGTCAGGCGGTGGTCAGCCGACATGCGGTCGAGCAAGTCCAGCTTCCAAGCGGCGAAGGCTTTCATGGCGACCCCCCGCCGCTGCGGGCGATCAGCGTCGCAAACGCCTCGTGGGCTGTGTGGTTTGCTTCAGCGGTCATTGTAAGCGGTTTCCCTCTGGAAGCCGCCGCGAGCTTGCACGTGAGACTAGATGGGACTATTTTTGGCACTTCCGATGCCTGCAAGTCCTGTCCGAGCCGCCGCGTTCTTCGCGGCGGTTTCATTTTTTTGGAAGCAGCAGCGTCGAGCGTAGCCATTCGGTCGGGACACGCTTCAGGCGACCGAACTGCAGGACCAAAATTTCGCCTCTTCCCGCCGCCTGGTAACTCGCGTTGCGCGACAACCCAAGTGCCTTGCCGGCGTTGGGAATTGAGGTAGTCGGGTGCCTCAGGATTTCTTCAAGCCACTCAGCCATTCCTGTCCTCCTATGCGTTACCTGTTACGCATAAAGCAAACTAGATGAGACGTGCCTTGACGTCAAGGGATCTGCGTAATATGTTACGCACCAGACAGAATGGGATGTGAAGGGATGACAAAGAAGCCAACCGAAGCGGTAAAGCGCCATCCGCTCAATGTGCGCACGACGAAGGAAATGCGGGAGCGGATCGAGGCGGCAGCCGCCGCAAGCGGGCGATCGATGGTGCAGGAAGTAGAGTTCCGTCTAGAGCGCTCGTTTGACCTGGAAAAGGTAATCGAGGACGCCATGGGCGGCCCGCAGATGCGCCAGAAGGTCACTCTGATGATCGCGGCCTTTGGTCACAACGGCGGCATGATGGCGCACGCGCTCGGCCATCCCGAATGGACTGCCACCGAGTGGATGCGGGAACCGCAATGCTATCGCGCGGCTGTCTTCGGCGTCTTTGAAGCGCTCCTCGTCGCGCAGCCAAAAGCGGGATGGGAAAAGGATGAGGTGTATCTCGCAATCGAATCCCTGAAAGGCCGCGTGGCCAGCCATCTTGCGAACGCTGGCCTACTCAAGTTTGAAAACGAGGACGAAGAGAAGGAACCGACCACATGAAAGGTCATATCCGCGAAAGGTCGCCTGGAAAGTGGGCCATCGTAATCGATCTCCCTGATCCTGAGACAGGGAAGCGGCGGCGAAAATGGCACAGCGTTCACGGGACGAAGCGCCAAGCCGAGACCGAATGCGCACGCCTGATAGCCGAACTGGACGGCGGAAACTATATCGAACCCGCCAAGACAACTGTGCGAGAGTATTTTGTCGAATGGCTTAAGCTTGAGAAAGCGAACGTTTCGCCTAAGACACATCAGCGCTACGAAGAACTGCTTTTGAAGAACGTGGCGCCCGTCCTCGGCTCGATCACGCTGAACAAGCTCACCGCGGCGAAGATTGATGCCGCCTGGGGCCAATTGCTTGAGAGCGGCAGACGTGACGGAAAGGGAGGCTTGTCACCTCGCACCGTCCATCACTGCCGGCGGGTAATGCTCACGGCGATGGACCAAGCGATGAAGTGGGATCTGCTGAAGAAGAACCCTGTCGCATTGACGAGGCCGCCGAAGGTCGAACGCCAGAAGATGGAGGCCTACACAGCGCCGCAGACGGCCGTCATGCTCGATGACCTGCGCAAAAGCCGAGTATTTGTGCCGGCGCTCCTGGCGGCGCTCTGTGGGCTCAGGAGAGGTGAAATCCTTGCGCTGCGCTGGCGAGATGTCGATTTGGCGAATGCCGTCCTTGCGGTCAGGGAGAGCGCTGAGCAGGTTGGAACGGAAGTCAGGTACAAAGAGACCAAATCAGGCAAGGCGCGCACTGTTGCGCTGTCGTCGACCGTTTTGGAGGAATTGAAGCGTCACCGGCTCGCCCAGGCGGAAGAGCAGCTAAAGCTCGGTATGCGACCGAGGGATGATTCGTTCGTGGTGGCACAGGTCGACGGCAAGCCCCTGAAGCCCGTTTCGCTGACCCACGAATGGACGAGGCTGCTTGCGAAAACCTCCCTGCCCCGCATTCGCTTTCATGATCTCCGGCACTCGCATGCGACGCAGCTTCTTGCGGCCGGCGTTCATCCGAAGATCGCCAGTGAAAGGCTGGGCCATTCGACGGTTGGCATCACCCTTGATCTTTATTCGCATGTCATGCCGGGAATGCAGGCAAATGCTGCAGAGCAAGTTGACGCCGCAATCAAAGCTGCTAAAAAGCCAGCCGTCGAGTGATTGGGTAGCAAACCGGTAGCAACGGCCGGTTTCGGGAATTCAACAGAATGTAGAATTCTAAACCTTTTCAAATAGATGGAAGAGTGTCCGAGTGGTTTAAGGAACCGGTCTTGAAAACCGGCGTGCGGGAAACCGTACCGTGGGTTCGAATCCCACCTCTTCCGCCATATCTCCAGTAACTCATTGGTTTTTCAGGTTAATTGGACTAAATTATTATTGTTATAGCAGATTTTATAATTCATCCCGAAAGTTCGAAATATGCGGCCCCGCGTTGATAGAGCGAACCGTCGGTATTCCAGCCACGTCGAAAGAGATCAATCTGCTTTCACAAATCTATGCGTTCAAGTTCATGTTTGTAGCAGGCCTGGATGTCGCTTTAATGGGGTATCCCTATGGATATAGCACCATGGGCGATGAAACTCCGCCCGGTCTTTCTTAAACGCTCGATTGCTTCAAATCGAAGTCCGAAAACTACGCTCTTGGATCGGGGGTTCGGGGTGCGTCCCTATGCGGTCGACCAGGAAAGGGCCGAATGCCTGTGGCGCGCGAGCGCGACGCTGACTGGTTTAGACATCGCAAGAATTTGAGACACGATGCTTGCCCCTTTGACATGTTCGAGCCAAAGAACGTAAGATTGCTGCAAAAATATATGGACGCCTTCCTGCGTCAGGATCATCAATTACTTCAGGGATCGAGTAATTATTCGGTCGTCAGCAAGTTGACACTGGAAAACTCGCCCTTGCTTCGCAGCATTACCTCATATTCTGGACCGACAATTCTCCGTTATCAGGGAAGGATAGATGCAAGGGCAAGCTTCAGCACAGGCAACGGCTGCGGCCGATGTAGTGACCACGTTCGGTGCATTCTTCCTCTACCCAGGGCGACATCTTCTGCTCAAAGGCGATGAGCCTGTCACAATCGGCTCCCGAGCGCTCGACCTCCTCATCGCGTTGACGGAGCGAGCGGGCGAACTTGTGACGAAGGATGAATTGATCGCGCGGGCCTGGCCAAACGCCATAGTCGAGGAGTCGAACCTCCGAGCGCAAATCGCCTTGCTTCGAAGGGTGCTCGGCGACGACCAGGCCGCTGCGCGCTTCATCGCCGCCGTCCCATCGAGAGGCTATCGGTTCATCGCTCCACTCTCTCATTCCCAAGTCGAGAAAAGGGCCGACGCGACAGCCGCGCCGAACAATCTCCCAAGGCAGCTTACACGCCCGATCGGACGTGACGAAGCCATCAAGGTCGTGGAAGGCCGATTTCAACGATTTCGTCTGGTCACCATCGTTGGACCGGGCGGCATCGGAAAGACGACCGTTGCCATCAGTGTGGCAGAACAAATGTTGTCATCGTACGAGCATGGCCTATGCTTTTTGGACCTAGCGCCGCTTACGAATTCTCAGCTCCTGCCTTCAATCCTGGCTTCGGAGCTTCGGCTTCCGGAGACATCGGGTGATCCGACCGCGAGCCTTATCCCATACCTCCGTGAAAAGCGTCTTCTGCTCGTGCTTGACAGCTGCGAACTCGTCCTTGACGCAACGGCCCGCCTCGCGGAGACCCTGCTCCGGGAAGCGCCCCAGATCAATATACTCGCCACCAGCCGCGAAGCGCTGCGGGTGGAAGGCGAAAGCGTGTATAGGCTCCCGCCTCTCGAAATGCCGCCGCTGGCAGCGGGTCTGACGGCCGCAGACGCATTGGAGTTTCCCGCGATCCGCTTGTTCGTCGAACGGGCGACCTCGTCCGGGAGCGAATACAGGTTTGACGACGACGAAGCGCCCCTCGTCACGCACATATGCCGACAGCTCGATGGGATCGCCCTCGCGATCGAGCTCGCCGCCGGACGGGTAGAAGCATTCGGCACGCGTGGGATCGCGGAACTTCTGAATGATCATCTGCGGTTGCTGACTGGCGGACGCCGCACAGCTCTTCCTCGCCACCAAACGTTGGCTGCGATGATCGACTGGAGCTACGAAGCACTTCCGGAAGGGGAGCAGACGGTTTTGCGTCGACTCGCCATATTCGCGGGTGACTTTGGGCGGGAAGCGGCAGATGCCCTTGCAGAGGACATCGAGTGCGATGTTTCCACCCAGCTGGCACACCTGGTCGCCAAATCCCTCGTGGCGGCCGACGCTCGCGGCAAGGTCGCACGATACCGCGTACTCGATACGACTCGGTCGTACGTCTTGCACAAATTACGGCAGAAAGGTGAGTTCGATGGCGTTATGCGACGCCTTGCGAACTATCTGTGCGATGCTCTCAAGCGTTCGCATGAGGAAGTCGAAGCCCTCTCGAGCGACGAATGGTTGTTAAGGTATGGCCCTCACATCAACAACGTTCGCTTCGTTCTGGAATGGGCCTACGCAGATGGTGACGACGTTGAGATCGGGTCAGCAGTAACGGTTGCCGCCATCCCCGTCTGGTATCAGCTCTCTCTGGTCGACGAGTGTCTAACGAGCGTCCGACGCGCGCTGCTCGGCATCGCCCCGGGAGAGCGAAGAGACGAGCAGGCTCGTCAAATCATGCAGCTCTACAGAGCGCTCGGGCTCTCGCAGGCTTTCAAGGTCGGCTTCGCGCCACAGGCTCCGGCCGCGTTCGCCAAGGCGTTGGAGATATCGGAACAACTGGGCGACGTAGACGCCCAGGCGGAGGCTCTTTGGGGCTTGTGGTTCGCACAGGTGGGCATGGGTGAATATAGAGCATCGCTTGGAAATGCAGAACGGTTCTTGGCACTCGCTCAAACCGGCCTTGATCGATTCATCGGCGACCGCATGCTCAGCATGACGCTTTTCTGCATGGGGGATTTCCGAAGTGCCCGTCGTCACGCCGATCTTATGCTGGCCCATGATGTCTCAGCTGAAACCGCCTCCGCGACTTCGGTGCGCTTCAGGTTCGGTCAATCGGTGTCGGCGCGAATCCAACCCGCCCAGCTCCTGTGGTTGCAAGGCTTCCCGAACCAGGCAATCTGGGCGGTCGAGGCCGCCGTCGAGGCCGCGCGTGTCTCCGGCCACGCGATCTCATTGTGTGAAGCGTTGGCGCGGTGGTCATGTCCGGTTCTTGTCCATATCGGCGAACTGGCGGCAGCGGATTCGGCGATCACCGAGCTTCTCGACTTGGCGAAAGTAAACGCCCTCGGCCCATGGGAGGTTTTTGGTCGCTGCTGGAAGGCGGCGCTGCTGATCCAGCGAGGCCTTTCCGAGAGCGGCGTTCCTCTTCTCCGCAATGGGTTGGCGGAACTGCGCCAGGTCAAGCTCTTCACTCTCTACAATGTAAGATTTCTCGGTTTCCTTGCCGACGGCTTGTCTTCTCTTGGACAACACGCTGAGGCGCTGGCGCTGGTGGAGGAGGCGATCAGGGCAAGCGTAGAGAAGGAGGAACTCTGGTGCATCGCGGAACTCTACCGTTTGAATGGAGAGATTCTGCGGCGCGGTGGCGGCGGCATGGAGAGGGCCGAGCAATGCTTTCTCCAATCCATCGACCTGGCGCGCCGGCAGGACGCGTTGTCATGGGAGCTCAGGGCGATCATAAGTCTAGTGCATCTGACGCGTGATCGGGGCGACCCAGCCCACGCGCGTCTGCTACTGGCCGCAGTCTATGACCGGTTCACCGAAGGTTTCGACACGGCCGACATGAGGGCAGCCGAGGCCTTGTTGGCCGGGACCTCCTGACCTTCGCCTGCCGCCCCTGCGCGGTCAATCAGGTCGTCCATCACAAGATTTCACGACGATTCACTGGCTTGTGGCCACCCCGTTCTGCCATCCTTTGCCTGTCGCCGGATAATCGTTGACGCCGCAAAAAGGGTAGGCAGATGGAGACCACCGCAACCGAAATGGACGCGCTCGTCCTGACCGAAACAAACTCGGACTTTGTCCGCACGAGCATGGTCCGTCCGACACCTGCGGCGGGCGAGGTTCTTGTCCGCGTCAAGGCGAGCAGCGTCAATCCTCTCGATCTCAAGATCAAAAGTGGCCAAGCACCACATGCCCGGCACCCCCTGCCGGCTATTTTAGGGATCGACGTGGCGGGAGTCGTCGAGGCCGTCGGACCCGGCGTGACGGCCTTCAGGCCGCAGGACGAGGTTTTCGGCATGACGGGTGGTGTGGGCGGCCTGCAGGGTTCACTTGCGACCTTCGTTGCCGTTGACGCGGATTTGCTGGCTCTCAAGCCCACCAACCTGACAATGCGGGAAGCTGCCGCTTTACCGCTGGTCTTCATCACCGCTTGGGAAGGCCTCGTGGATCGCGCCCAGGTACAGGCGCGGCAGAAGGTGCTCGTCCTCGGTGCAGGCGGCGTCGGCCATGTGGCGATCCAGATCGCGCGAGCTTTCGGAGCCGAGGTGTTCGCCGTCGACAAGGCCGCCAAGCATAGTCAGATCGAGGAGCTCTGCGCCACCGCGATCGACCGTCATCAGACGACCGTCGAGGAGTACGTGAAAGACCACACGTGCGGACGCGGCTTCGACGTCGTCTACGACACCGTGGGCGGGGCCGGGATCGACGCCGCGTTCAACGCAGTGAGCCGCTTCGGCCACGTCGTCAGTTGCCTCGGTTGGGGCACTCACTCGCTCGGTCCCTTGTCCTTCCGGGCCGCAAGCTACTCGGGCGTCTTCACGCTCCTGCCGATCTTGACCGGGGAAGGCCGCGCCCATCATGGAACGATCCTGCGCGAAGCCAAACGCCTTGCCGAAGCCGGGAAGATCACCCCTCTCCTCGATCCGCGCCGCTTCAGTTTCGAGACAATCGCAAAAGCCTATGCCGAAATCGACAACCGCACTGCCAACGGAAAGATTGTCATCGACGTCGGCGACTAGAGCGTATGTCCAATCCCTAGCTAAAGGAAACGCATCATGCCATTCGTCAATGTCAAACTGGTCGACGGCGTATTCACGCCGGAAGAGAAACACGCGATGGCCAAGGCCCTGACCGACGTCATCGTCAAGTTCGAAGGCTCTGAGGCCTTTCGCGAGGTGGTCTGGGTCCTTATCGAGGAACTTCATACGGACGGCTGGCACATCGGCGGCAGGCCGTTCGAGGGGCCAAAGTCATTGATGACGACGCTTTCGAAATCCAAGGACATCGTCGAAGTGATCGACGGCGCGCCCACCACCCGGAAAGAGTGGGCCGCGGCAGCGCCAGTTTTGGGCTGACCACTTCGCAATTTCGCACACGGCGACCAAAGAGCGCCTCCGGAACCCAACCTCCGGAGGTTGGTCGTTGAGCCGTGTCCGCCCGACAGAGTGAAGAGACATGAATACGAGCACAGCCATGCCAATACCCACGGCGACGAGACGGGAAGTCCTGATTGGCACCGCATCCGCGGCCCTCGCCACGGCGTTGCCTATGGAGGCTTGGGCCGCCGATGCATCGTCGAACTCAACTGATGCAACCATTGAAGATGGGAGTGAGATCATGAACAGCATCAAAACCAAAGACGGCGCGCAGATTTTCTACAAGGACTGGGGAACCGGGCAGCCGATCGTGTTCCACCACGGGTGGCCGCTGAGCAGCGACGACTGGGACAACCAGATGCTGTTCTTCCTCGGCAAGGGTTTCCGGGTCATCGCCCACGACCGAAGGGGCCACGGCCGCTCCAGCCAAACTTCGGGCGGCAACGACATGAACACCTACGCGGCCGACGTCGCCGCGCTCGTCGAGGCGCTCGACCTCCGGGATGCGATCCATATCGGCCATTCGACGGGCGGCGGCGAGGTGACCAGATACGTCGCCCGGCACGGCAAAGGCCGGGTCGCCAAAGCGGTGCTCATCTCAGCCATTCCGCCCTTGATGGTCAAGTCGGCGAAGAACCCCGGCGGACTTCCCATCGAAGTCTTTGACGGTTACCGCGCGGCTCTGGCGGCCAACCGGGCGCAGCTCTATCTCGATATCGCGAGCGGCCCGTTCTACGGCTTCAACCGCCCCGGCGCGGCCATCTCCGAAGGCACGATCCGCAATTGGTGGCGTCAGGGGATGATGGGCGGGGCGAACGCGCACTACGAGTGCATCAAAGTCTTTTCGGAGACGGATTTCACCGAAGACCTCCAGGTCATCGACGTTCCGGTCCTGGTGATGCATGGCAGCGACGACCAGGTGGTGCCGATCGCGGACTCCGCCGAACTCTCCATCAAGCTACTCAAGAACGGGAAACTCAAGGTCTACGGCGGCTACCCGCATGGAATGTTCACGACCCACGCCGACGTGATCAATGCGGATCTGCTGGCTTTCATCAAAGCGTGACCTCCCGGGCAGGTCGAAGGGCCTGCCTTCATTCTTCTCAAGTCAAATTCGACAGCCAGAGACCGGCTGCGGAAAGGTATGTCATGAAGTCCGAACACATGCTCTCCCGCCGCGGATTTTGCCTTTGCTGCATGGGCGTGGCGAGTTTCGCCGCCACAGCGGGCTGGATGAGCCCCCGCGAGGCCTACGCTGAGGCGCGCGGCCTGGTGAGCCTCATCAAGGACAGCGCCGCCAAGTCCGTGATCGCCACCCACAAGCTAAGAAACGACATCACCATCCTCGAAGGCTCCGGCGGCAACGTCGCGGTCTTGGGCGGCAAGGACGGTCTCGTCATGGTCGATGCTGGGATCAGCGTGGCGCGTCTCCAGATGACGGAGGCGCTCTCCGCACTCTCCCCTGAACCCGTGACCCATCTCATCAACACCCATTGGCATTTCGATCACGCGGACGGAAACGCCTGGCTCGGCGCGGTTGGAGCTAAAATCATCGCGCACGAGAACACCCGCAAATACCTGTCGCAGGTGCAACGGGTCGAAGACTGGGATTACAACTTCGTTCCGCTGGAACGGAGCGGAGTGCCCAAACACGTCTTCTCCAAGGAGAATTCCCTCAAGCTGAACGGCCAGTCGCTCGCCATGAAATATTATGGTCCGGCGCATACCGACGGCGACATCTCGGTGATGTTCGGCGAGGCAAACGTCATCCATGTCGGCGATACCTACTGGAATGGAATATATCCGTTTATCGACTACTCAACGGGCGGAAGCATCGACGGAATGATCGGAGCGTCGGATGCGAACCTGGCCGCGTCGACCGACAAGACGATCATCATTCCGGGCCATGGGAATCCGGTGAGCAACCGCGCTGAGCTACAGGAATTCCGCGACATGCTGGTGGCCATCCGCGAGAACGTAGCGGCGCTCAAGCGACAAGGACGCTCGCGGGACGAGGCCGTCGCTGCCAAGCCGACGGCCGCCTTCGACGCCAAGTGGGGCAATTTCGTCATCGATCCCGACTTTTTTACGCGGCTGGTTTACGCGGGCGTCTAGCACGGCCTGATCGTCCACCAGAACTCCGGAGAAGACCATGTTCGACGCCCAAGACAGCGGACGCGGACGCAAGCACTTCGATAAATCGCACGGTTTCGGAGATCGCATATTCGAGGCGCGGCTTGTTCTGAGATACGCCCGGCGGCGTCGATAAAATCAACGCGGGCGATGAAGCTGAGGGCGTTATTGCCGGGTTGCCGTTTCAGGCAGCACTTGGCAAGGCTGAGGCCAACCGCACCAACGCGTCGGCAAATCACGGCACGCTTTGGTGTCATAGACCGGAAGGATTTCAAAAATATCGGCACGTCTAAATTGATGCTTTACCCCGGCAGCATCAATGAACACATGCTCGCCTTGGAATGTCAGACCGGTCGCAAGGAAGTTACGCTCATCCTCACCCTCAAATAACGACACAACAAACATTTAATTTACCCTATGTATTAGCTAAGCGATATATACATTGATGCGCGAAACTTAAATTTGTCCTTCCGTTTTGAGCAAGTGCTAGAAATTGTAGAACAGTGCTAGTCGGACAACGAGCGGCGTCCAGCGGTTGAGCCGCTGAAGGCAAACCGGGGCCGCTAATTGCAGCATCAACAGCGCTTGCCGACGGCCTCGGCGCCGCTCGCGAAGGACGTGTTCTCGGAACAAAAAACAAGTTCTCTCATTTCTCTTCCATCACAGATGGAGAAAACTGCCATGACTCACGACCCGGAATTCCCTGATCGCAGATCAGACCCACGCACTACTCCGGTCCGCAGTCGCTCTTCGTGGGGCGCATGGGTGGCCATTATCGCGGTGGTTCTGGTAGCTGGCGTTGTATGGTTCGAGTGGGGCGGCTCGCCCGACACCGATCCGATCTCGACATCTTCGACGACGCCCTCCACGCAGCCTGCTCCAGCACCGGCAACGCCGACTGCGCCGACTAATAACAATGTAACCCCGGCGCCCGCTTCTCCTCCTGCGGCTCCGGCGCAGCAGTAGAGCCTGGCTCTAGGCTACGCCTGCAAGACCGTTGCTATTGTGATGGATCGAGAAAGGTCGTTGCGAGTTTCGCCCGGCCTTTTTCGCCCTCTCGATCGGTGACCATTCCTTGAGCATATCGCGCCGCGAAGAAGTTCGAGCTGACGCGGATCGCGCCCATCTCATAAAGGAGATCGAAGGCTATGGAGCCGAGCGATTGCTGCAGCAGTCTGAAATCGGACCGCCCTGCTCGTCGAGCACGACTGCCTCGCCATCGAGAACCCACGCCACGCCGAGCTGCTTGGCGGCCTGCTCGATCGCCCGAAAGCAATGCGTCCAATCATGCCCGCCCCAGTTGATTTCGTAAACCGCTGCTCGCACCTCGGCGGCTTGATGCTTGAAAAGCGTCCGGCATAGGTCGATGTGGTTCGGCATGGGATCGAGGGAACGGTTCGGCTGGGTCGGATCGCGCGGTTTTGTGGCTCTGGTACGGACACTTGCGACGTCTTTGGCAAGGAGAGACTTTTTCGGCTTCTGAGGAGCTCTTGTCATCCCCTCTGTTCATCAGGCAATTCTTAAAAAGTCCTTTGGAGGAGAGCTTGCTTAGACGTGGTCCGTGGACGTACTATCTACGTTCCGCGAGCCTGCCCCTGCGCTCAGCCGAGGTAAAGGCCCGGCGAAACAGGGAGGTTTGTCATGAGAGTTGCATCGATATTCGCAGCCGGCTTGATCGGATTATGCGGGATGGCCTCCTTTGCTGCGGCAGAGGGTGGGCACACAATGGTCACTCCCGATGAAGTCAAGTGGGGGCCGGCCCCCAAGGTGCTTCCCGCTGGAGCAGAGGCGGCGGTTCTGTTCGGCGATCCCACCAAGGAAGGTTTGTTTGCCCTCCGGCTCAAAGTGCCGTCGGGCTATGCGATCGCGCCGCACACGCATCCCGTGCATGAAGTGGTCACAGTCGTATCAGGGGCTATCAATCTCGGGATGGGCGAAACCGCCGATCCAGGCGCTGCGAAGGCACTGCCTGCAGGCAGTTTCATCGCGTTGCCGCCGGGCATGGCGCATTTCGCTCGCTTCGACGAACCGACGGTGATCCAAATTACGACTACTGGCCCATGGGCCATCAAGTATGTCAACCCGGCGGACGATCCTCAGAAGTCGCAATAGCCAGCCGCTGCATTGATGTCTCAACAGCGGACTAGTCTTTGACGTGGACAGTGGATTGATGTGAAGGAATAGCGGGCCCGGGGGGGCCCGCAGTGCTTTCAAATTATTCGACGACCTCGATCACCGCGCGGGTCTTCGGATTGACCAGCACGCGCTTTTCGTTGACGATCACATAACCGTAATCGGGCTGATCAGGGATCGTGTGGATCTCGACCGTGTCAGGAAGCGCCGTACCGATCGCAACATCACCATCAAACGTAACCGATGGCGATTGCTGCTCAAGAACATAGGTTCTGACCTCGCCGGGAACGGTGACCGTCGCTGTCTGCGCGACCGCCGCGCCCCCGAGCAACAGAAACAGCGATACGGCAGAGATGACCACTTTCTTCATGTTATCCTCCAGGATTTTCAGTGTGCCGGTAGAACGCTGACGGCTAAGATATAGTTCCCCTGCTGCATGGAGTGGAGCTACCATGGTTTGAGGAGAACAGTGCGGTCACGCTCTGGTATTGTCGGAAGCATTAGCCGGCGGCACCATCCGCTGAACGTGCGAGACGGTGAAGGCATGGGCTATTTCCACGTTACTCCGCCCAAGGAGCATGGCTGCCCTTCGTCGCGGTCATCACCGTTGGTAGGCGGGTATTCCCCGTTTTAGCTATCTCACTGAGATCATGCCGCGTCCCCGTTGCCGTCATAAGCGCCCTGTACACTTTTTCTCGGAACAGACTTCATGGCTATTCGTTGAAATGATCGCCAACGGAGATTGCATTACATGAGCTCGGACATCTGGGAACGCAGCATCGAGTTGATCGACTGCGACGATCATTTCCGCACCGTAAAAAATACGAGAGAGGCTGTTGAGTTTCTGTTGACGTCCTGGTCCGGTCAAAAAGGCCCCGCATATGCGGCAGCTCGGAAGGCCTGTCTGCGAGCCCTCGAGGGCAAAAAGCCGGACATAGATCCTCAGGCAGCTTTCATCGCAGCAGCAGCGGAATCTGGTATTCTGAGGGCCAACTAAATTATTAGCCGCCTGCTCTCACAGGCTCCGGCGTGCGGTTCCGCGTATCGCTGGTGGATCCATTTAGTTTCAGGGGATGGCGCCCAATTGGACGAACAGCTGCAGAGGCGCGCCAATCGCCTCCGGGGCGACATTTCCGCCGCCCGCCATAGGCGACGATATCAGCGCCGCTACGGTTCGCGGCTCCAGCATGACCGAACAGCGCGGCTGCCCGCCACGCCAGTCGCCGCGAATATCCACCGGATAGGTCATTCACTGGACCCGATCTCCGACAGAAAGGGCCGGCTTCAGGAGGTTGCGTATGAAGGCGTCAGCGGTCGCGACGATGGCTTGCTTCTCCGCCAGGCCCACCTGCTACGGACACCACGAACGTCGCCATGTCGTCAAACGTTTCCGAACCATTGCTGAACCTCTTTCGCAATACCGATCTCCGCGACATCCGGAGCCAGAGGGCTTTCGGCGCACACATAGTACTCATCTTGACCATCGGTATTGTCCAACCAAAAGGCACGCCCCTGGCGGGCAGTCCCTGCTCTGGGTTTGACCAGACAGCAGAACGTCGATCTGCTTTGCCGCGCCGCCCGCATCCCTATATCTTACGATATCCGGACTCATTGACGCCCTATAAGGGTTGTATGTCCTAGAGCGCCTGGCGGGCGCTCGGATTTGGAGCGGGTCGTAGCGTCGGCGGGGGCGCAAGCTTCGACCCGCTCTTTCTTTCCAGCAACGGAGCGCGCCTATGTTTTGGGATTTCATCACGATCGCAGCGATCTTCGGCGCTTTCTTTATTGTGCGAGAGGCACAAACCGTGCTCGCGAAAGCCCGCCTGTCGAACTGGCGCAGCTTCACCTTCCGGTAAACGGACAAGGAAGCGACAACTTTCCTGAAACAGGATTTCTTGAGGGCCTGATTGCTTTTCCGCCCATGCCGCGTGCAATCTGCTTGTATTTTCCAAGCTTCAGCTGCCTTCCGGATATCTCGTGCTCAACCGGCTTGCCGCTCTGCCGGTGATTTTCCTCGTTTCACTGCCTGCGGCCGCCGGCAACTACCGGCCGGACAATGGCCGCACACTGGATTATCCGCAATCTGTGCTGAAGAATGGCAGCTTCAAGCGCGACAAGAAGGTCGGAGAGCATAGCGCTCACCCCGAATATCGATGTGAGAGTCGAAAGCGGCGGCTGCGAGTATTCGACGAGGACTTACCGCTTCTCTGTCGTCCTGACAGCCGGATGAAAATCAGGCGTCAGGCATTGAATATGTGAAAGACGTCGAGCTCTTTGCCTTGCTGGAGCGTCGCAAGGAACTGGCGCTGGATTTTTCCGGCGCCCGTAAAGCCCTCCAATCCTATATAGCCCTGGTTGTAGAGCCGAAGCTGGGAGAACAGATATATAATCGCAACGACACCGAGAATCAGTGTTCAGAGAAAATCTGGATCGAAGCCGATCGCGGCGCGCAGCCCACGCTTATCGCGGTGACGTTGTCCAGTGGTCCGTATCAGAGGCAGCCTTTCTAATTCAAACTTGGCAGTTAACCGCCTGTTAATATTTAGCTTGCCCCACAAAGCGAATGATCTATCCTCCAGAATCACAGGGCTGCGTAGCGCAACCAGAGTTCTAGAATGCCGCCGGGTTTTACTGTTCCTGCCCTCCCCGGCCTGTTTGTTTTGTTGATAGCTTGTCCATATCACATGCCGGTAACACTGCTGCTACCCAGATCCGGCAAGGAAAGTTTCTGCAGGTTTTGCGTTCATTTTGTTGCTTCTCTAGGAGGGAGATCACCATGGAAGGCGAAGGCGTAGGTTGGATTGCGGCGATCATCATCGGCGGTATCGCCGGCTGGCTCGCGGAAAAATTCATGCACAGCAATATGGGGCTGCTCATGAATATTGTTCTCGGCATTGTCGGCGCGATCGTTGCAAATTTCATTCTCGGCGTCCTGAACATCCAACCGCTCGTCGGCTGGCTCGGATACCTGATCACCGGTTTCGTCGGCGCCTGCATTCTTATTGCGCTCGGACGCCTTGTGAGACGCTGATTTCAATCGCGCAAAAGCCGGGACTATAGCTCCCGGCTTTTGTGTACTTTAGCTGCCGCGTCGCTTCAGCGGCGGCTCATCAGGCCGAAGACGTAGGCAATGCCGGCGGTTACGGCGAGTGCGAAGATCGGCTCCTCACGTACTTTCTCGCGCACACGCTCGGTCATGACAGAAGCCTCGTCGGCAACGGCGGTCTTTGCGCCCTGCCCCAAGGCAACGACGCTCTCGGAAAGCCGTGCCAAATCTTCGCGCAATGCGGTGACTTGAGCCGAAAGATCGTCTGCTGCGATTTCCGCCTTCACGCGTGCGCCCGTCGTTTGTCCGGAGGCGGTCTTGAGTTCGGCCATTGTCTGCTCCTCTTTTTGCGGATGCGGCTTCAACGACGTGAGGGCCGAAAGGTTCCCTGAACCGCTTCATTTCTTGAACGTGGTCGCCTTCCGGGACCTTCGCCGGCACCTGCTATGTTTTCGCGCGCGGACGCTTCATTTCCTTACGCGTTTGTTCTAAGGAACGTCGAAAGCTTTGCCCGTGAAAGGGCGGAATATAATGCGAGGTTTGCGTTTCGATGTTCCATTTCCTGAGAAGAGCCGCCCGGACCTGGGTCGCCAAGCTCCTGATGCTTCTACTGGTCGCTTCATTCGGTATTTGGGGCATCTCCAGTTCGCTGCTCACCGGCAGCAGCAGCACGGCCGTCGTCACCGTCGGTGACCAGCAGGTAGACGCCACCGAATTCCGCCTTGCCTACCAGCGACAGGTCGCAAGCCTCAGCCAGCAGTTCGGCATGCGTCTGACGCCCGAGCAGGCCAAGGCCTTCGGCGTCGAGCAGCAGGTGATCGCCCAGCTCGTCGCCGGCGCCTCGCTCGACCAGCTTGCCGCCGACATGAATCTCGGCCTTTCCGAAGATCGTCTAGCCCAGCTGATCGCTGACGATCCAGCTTTCAAGGCAGTCAACGGCCAGTTTGATCGCACGCTCTTCACTTCGCGCTTGCGCAACGCCGGCATCCGTGAGGCGGACTATATCAGCGAGCGCAGCAAGGTCGCTGTACGCAGCCAGATCGTCGATGCGGTGTCGAACGGCTTCACCGCTCCAAAGACGCTCGTCGACGCGCTGAAGCTCTACCGTCAGGAAAGCCGCGACATCGACTACCTGCTGCTGACGAACGCGAACATCGAGCCCATCAAGGCTCCGGCCGAGGATCTGCTTTCGAAGTGGTTCGACGGCGTCAAGAGCCGCTATCGCGCGCCGCAATATCGCAAGATCGCCTATCTGAAGCTCGAACCTGCCGACATTGCGGATGCCTCGACCGTCACGGACGATCAGATCCGCGAGGATTTCGACAAGCGTAAGGACAGCTATCGCACGCCGGAAACGCGCACGATCGAGCAGCTGACCTTTGGCAGCAAGGATCTGGCGGCGGCTGCCGAAACGGCGCTCAAGAGCGGCACCAGCTTCGACCAGCTCGTGACCGACCAGGGCAAGACGGCAAGCGACGTGCTGCTCGGCGATTTCACCAAGGACAAGGTTCCGGACCAGGCCATCGCCGACGTCGCTTTCGCAGTCGCCAGGGACGGCGGCACGACGCCGGTCGTCGACGGTTCCTTCGGCCCAGTCATCCTCCGCGTCTCCAACATCAAGCCGGAAAGCGTCAAGAACTTCGACGAGGTGAAGGAAGACATCCGCAAGCAGTTGGCGCTCGTCAACGCGTCGCAGGAGGTAATCAACGTGCACGATCGCATCGAGGATCTGCGCGGCTCCGGCCAGACGCTTGAGCAGATTGCCGAACAGCTGAAGCTGAAGGCCGTCGTGATCGACGCCGTCGATCCGAGCGGGTTGGACAAGGACGGCAACGAGGTCAAGGACATCCCCGCGAAGCCGCAGTTGATCGGTGAAGCCTTCAAGACCGAAACAGGTATTCAGGCGCCTGCGCTGTCACTCGGCAATGACGGTTATGTCTGGTTCGACGTGCGCGAAATCACGCCGGAGCGCGACCGCCCGCTGGCCGAAGTGCGCGAAAAGGCCGTGCAGGATTGGACCGCCGAACAGCAGAAGCTCGAACTTGCCAAGAAGGCCGGAGAGCTGAAGCAGGAAGCGCAGAAGGGCAAGACGCTTGCCGACATCGCAGCTCCGCTCGGAATTGCCGTCGAAAGCAAGAGCGGAATCACGCGCGGCACCGAGGATGCCGTTCTCGGCCGCGCCGGCGTGGCCGCTGCCTTCACAGGCCCGGCCGATACCGTTGCAAATGCCGTTGGCGGCGATCCCGGCACGCAGATCCTGCTGAAGGTCACCAGCGTCAACACGGAGCCGACGGGTGATGTGCTGAACAATCAGGATGCGCAGATCACTGCCATGGCGAACGCTGCTGGCGACGACATTCTTGACCAGATGGTGAACCTGCTGCAAACGCACTACGGTGCGTCGATCAACCAGACGCTCGCCGATCAGGCAGCCGTTCGCTAGGAGCTGTAGCGCATGACCGATCTGAAGCCGCTTCTGGCCAAGGCTGCGAGCCGCCAACCGCTGACCCGCGACGAAGCCCGCGAGGCCTTCGAAATCCTGATGTCCGGTCAGGCGACACCCTCGCAGATCGGCGGTTTCCTGATGGCGCTGCGCGTCCGCGGCGAGACGGTCGATGAAATCGTTGGTGCTGCGACGACCATGCGCTCGAAGATGCTGCGGGTGGAAGCGCCTGCCGATGCGATCGATATCGTCGGCACCGGCGGTGACGGCAGCGGCACCTACAATATCTCGACGCTGGCGGCGCTGATCGTTGCCGGCGCCGGTGTTCCGGTCGCCAAGCACGGTAACCGGGCATTGAGTTCGAAATCTGGAGCTTCCGATAGCCTGGCAGCTCTGGGCGTCAAGCTTGAGATTGCGCCTGAAGTGATCACGCGCTGCATCAATGAGGCCGGCGTCGGCTTCATGTTTGCTCAGCAACACCATTCCGCGATGCGCCATGTCGGGCCGTCCCGGGTCGAGCTCGGCACCCGCACGATCTTCAACCTGCTCGGGCCGCTGACGAACCCGGCCGGAGTGCGCCGCCAGCTGCTCGGCGTCTTTGCGCCGCAATGGGTCGTGCCGATCGCTGAGGTCATGCGAGACCTCGGTTCGGAGAGCGTCTGGGTCGTGCATGGCGAGGGCCTCGATGAGATCACTACCACCGGCAAGACCAGTGTAGCAGCGCTTGAAAACGGCAAAATCCGCACCTTCGAGCTTTCGCCGGCGGATTTCGGCGTTTCGCCCTGTGCACTCGCGGCGATCAAGGGCGGCGATGGCGTCGCCAATGCTGCTGCACTTCGCGAAGTGCTGAGCGGCGCGAAGAACGCCTATCGCGATATCGCCCTTGCCAACGCGGCAGCCTCGCTCGTCATTGCGGGCAAGGTGGAGACGATCGCCAGCGGCATGAAGCTCGCCACCGAATCGCTTGATAGCGGCGCGACCGCCGTAGCCCTCGATAAACTGATCGCCGTTTCGAACGATATCGATTAGGATTGGCCGATGACCGATATCCTCAGAAAGATCGAGGCCTACAAGCGCGAGGAAATCGCCGCCGCCAAGGCGAAGGTTTCGCTTGCCGACCTGAAGGCGATGCAGGCAGGGCGAACCGCGCCGCGCGGTTTCCACAAGGCTCTCGTTGCCAAGCGCGATGCTGGACACTACGGCCTGATCGCCGAGATCAAGAAGGCAAGCCCATCCAAGGGCCTCATCCGCCCGAATTTCGACCCGCCTGCGCTCGCCAAAGCCTATGAAGCCGGCGGTGCCGCGTGCCTATCCGTCTTGACCGACACGCCAAGCTTTCAAGGCGCGCCGGAGTTCCTGACAGCTGCACGCGAAGCCTGCGCCCTTCCAGCGCTGCGCAAGGATTTCATGTTCGAGACCTACCAGGTGCACGAGGCACGCGCCTGGGGCGCAGATTGCATTCTGCTGATCATGGCCTCGCTTTCCGATGACGAGGCTGAACGACTGCAGGATGAAGCCTTTGCGCTCGACATGGGCGTGCTGGTGGAGGTGCATGACGCCGCAGAAATGGAGCGGGCGCTCAAGCTCTCCTCACCGCTCGTCGGCATCAACAACCGCAACCTGCGTACCTTCGAGGTCAGCGTGAGCGTCAGCGAAGAGCTTGCGGCGATGGTGCCGGACGATCGGCTGCTGGTCAGCGAGAGCGGCATCTTTACCCATGCAGACTGCAAGCGGCTGCGGGCGGCCGGCATCAACACCTTCCTCGTCGGAGAAAGCCTGATGCGCCAGGATGACGTGGCGGCTGCGACCCGCGCTCTGCTCTTCGGCGAAGCGGCAATCGCGGCGGAATAACATGAGCGGCGAGAAGCCAGGACTTACCCATATAGCCGCCTCCGGTGAGGCCCACATGGTCGATGTCGGCGGCAAGGCCGATACGGTTCGCATTGCAACTGCGGAAGGCCATGTAAAGATGACGGCGCAAACGCTGCGACTGATCCGTGAAGGAAACGCGAAGAAGGGCGACGTCATCGGCACGGCGCGGCTGGCCGGCATCATGGCGGCAAAGCAGACGTCCAGCCTTATCCCGCTCTGTCATCCCCTAATGCTCACGAAGGTGAGCGCCGAGATCGAGGAGGATGTCGCCCTGCCCGGCCTGCGCATCATCGCGACCGCCAAGCTCACCGGCAAGACAGGCGTCGAGATGGAAGCGCTAACCGCCGTGTCCGTCGCCTGCCTGACGATCTACGACATGGCGAAGGCCGCCGACAAGGCGATGGAGATCGGCGGCATCCGGCTGCTCGAAAAGTCGGGCGGCAAATCCGGCGACTTCCGCCATCCGGAGGCTGGCCGATGAGCCTCCTTCCGGTCGCCGAGGCGCAAGGCAGGTTGCTTGGGCACGCCAAGCCGATTTCCGATGTCGAGACCGTTTCGCTTGCGGACGGGGATCGGCGTGTGCTCGCGGCCGACTTGACGGCGCGGCTGACGCAGCCGCCCTTCAATGCGTCTGCGATGGACGGCTACGCGCTGCGTCGCGAGGATGCACCGGAACCCGGCGCTAAACTCAAGCTCATCGGCACATCTGCGGCAGGACACGCTTTCGATGGCACCGTGGGCAAGGGCGAAACAGTCCGCATCTTCACGGGCGCGCCGGTTCCCACCGGCGCCGACAGCGTCCTGCTGCAGGAGGACGCTGAGAAAATCGATGGAGGCATCCGAACGAAATATCCCATCCGCCAGGGCCAGCATATCCGTCTCCGCGGGCAGGATTTCGATGAAAACGAGGCGGTGCTCGCCGCCGGCACCGTCATGGATTTCACGCGACTGACAGTGGCCGCCGCCATGAACCATGCCTTGATCGACGTGCTGCGCAAGCCGCTTGTGGCGGTCCTTGCAACCGGCGACGAACTGCTGACGCCGGGAAGCGACCTGGGGCCCTCGCAGATCGTCGCGTCGAATACGTTCGGTATCACGGCGTTGGTGCACAAGGCCGGCGGCAACGTGCTCGATCTCGGTATCGTGCCCGACGACAAGGTTGCTATCACGACAGCGGTCCGCAGGGCACAGGCCGCCGGTGCCGATGTCATCATAACGCTCGGCGGCGCCTCCGTCGGCGACCACGACCTCGTGCAGGCCACACTGGTTACGGCGGGCATGACGCTCGATTTCTGGAAAATCGCCATGCGCCCAGGCAAGCCGCTGATGGTCGGCAACCTCGGAAGCACGCACGTGCTCGGTCTGCCGGGCAATCCGGTATCAAGCCTCGTCTGCGCCTTGCTGTTCCTCGAACCGCTGGTCCGCAAGCTCGCCTCACTGCCGCCGGTCAAGCGCGACACCATGGTGGAGGCGGCCGTCACCCTTGCCTCCAATGATCAGCGCCAGGACTATGTGCGCGCGAAGCTCGCCAAATCCTCCTCCGGCAAGTGGCTGGCGGAGCCGTTCGACAAGCAGGATTCGTCGATGATGAAGGTCTTCGCCCATGCCGACTGCCTGATCATCCGCCCGCCCCATGCGCCGCAGCTTCCGGCGGGATCCCCCTGCCCGGTGATGCTGCTCCGACCGGACCTTCTCAGCTGACTTATGGCACAAGTGCGATCCGTCGCGACTCCGCTGATCTAAAGCGAATACACCCCGCTCACATTCTCCATCTCCGTCCCGAAGTCCGCGACCGCGTATGTCGTCACCAGTCGAAGCCGCTCGCGGGGCAAAGGCGCCCTGCCCGGGTCGCCGATCAGGACGTCGATGCCACCGGCGCGGCAGCGGGCTAGGAACGGCAGGACGCGGCTTGCAAGCCTTGCATCGTAGAACACGTCGCCCGCCAGGATGACATCGCAAGCAGGAGGCGAAGCGTCGAGGATATCGGCTTGCAGCGTTTCGATCTTGGTACCATTCGTAGCAGCGTTGAGGTCTATCGCGGCAATCGCATGAATATCGATGTCAATCGCGGTGACATGGGCAGCACCTGCATTCGCAGCAGCAATAGCAACCAGGCCCGAGCCTGAACCGAGATCGAGGACATGGCGATCGCTAACGGTCTGGGGCTGGAAGAGGATATGGCGGGCGAGCACCGCTCCGCCAGCCCAATGATAAGCCCAGTAGGGCGCGGTGGAACCCGAGCGTCCAAGCCTTGCCAGTCGCCCCAGCCCGCTTCCCGAATGTGCTGTATAGAGCCTTATCTCGGGAACTGACGGCACAGGCCGAAGGCAGAGGTTCTTGCGAATGAAATCTGCCGCTGCAAGATATTGCGGGCTGTCTTTGCCTGTCATTGGCGGCGCCCCCATGTCCACCGGCACGCGCTGAATCAGTAGTTCTTCATGGCGAGGTGCGGCATGCCCCCGTCGAGAAATTCATCGCCGAACGCAGTGAACCCGAATTTTTCATAGAGCGCGATCTTGTCGCTTTGAGCCGTCAGGTAAAAGCGATTGTCGCGTGCCGTGTGATGGGCCTTCATCCCAAAGCGGATCATCGCGCTTGCGATGCCATGGCCGCGCCATTGCGCTCCGACGGCCACGCGCCCGATCTTCACGTGATCGTCGAGATAGACGAGCCGAAGCGTGCCCGCGACTTCGCCGGCCTGGATGGCGACGATATGGTGGGCGCTTAAGTCGGCCTCATCGAATTCTTCATCGGCAGGCACATTCTGCTCACCGATGAAGACGGAGCGCCGCAACTTGAAAGCTTCGTTGCACAAGGTGCTGAAGAGCGGAACGGATAAAATCACGATCTCTGTCATGGCTGCCTCCTCGGAGAGTATTAACGGAAGGCGCCAATTGTCGGTCCGTCTCTCCTCAACCCTGCTTCTTCTTAGCGAACTTGCCCTTCTGCGCGAAGCCTCCCTTGTCTTCGAATTTAGGTTTCCCCGCTGCCTTGCCCCAAGGCTTGGGGTCGCGTTTCTCGCTGTGATCGCCGGTTACGGGAGCTGTCTTACCCTTGAAATCCTTTTTGAAATTGCCTTTAGGGCGATCGTCATAGGATGTCTCGTCACGCCGCTCGCCGAACGTCTTCTTGCCGGCATAAGGCTTTGCAGTAACCGGACGGCTGAAATCCGGGGTACCGTTCAGACGCGTCACGCGGATGCCGCGCTCCATCGTCTTGTTCGGCCCGACCGCTTGCTGAAAAGCTTCGGCGCTATCGGCAGAAATTTCCACATAGGTCTCTTCCGGCTGCATCTTGATCGCACCGATCTCCCGTTTCGTCAGATTGCCGTTGCGGCAGAGCATCGGGATCAGCCAGCGCGGTTCGGCATTCTGCTTGCGGCCGACGGAAACCGAGAACCAGACGCTCGGACCAAAGTCGTCACGCGGGCCCTTTTGGCTCGGCTCCCGCGGCTCAAAGGCATTATCGCGGCGTTGACGCTTGCGGTCGCCCTCGATCGAGACTTCGATCAGATCTTCCGGCGCCGATTGATTGGAGCGATAGAGGCGCACGAAGGCCGCGGCAAGCTTCTCTGCGCCGTGATTTGCAATGAGCTGGCCGACCAGTGCTTGATCTTCGTCGCGCCCCGGCTCGCTGAGGATCGGGTCGGCAAGCAGGCGCTCGTCGTCGCGGCGCATCACATCTTCGGCCGACGGCGGAAGAGCCCAGGTGGCGGCAATCCCGGCGGCATCGAGAATGCGCTCGGCCTTGCGGCGGGCATTGAGAGGCACGATCAGTGCGCTGACACCCTTGCGCCCTGCTCGGCCGGTGCGGCCGCTGCGATGCAGCAGCGTTTCCGGATTCGTCGGCAGGTCGGCATGGATGACGAGGTCGAGGCCTGGAAGGTCGATCCCGCGGGCGGCAACATCCGTTGCGATGCAGACGCGGGCGCGGCCGTCGCGCATAGCCTGCAGAGCGTGCGTCCGCTCGTTCTGCGTCAGTTCGCCGGAGAGTGCTACGACCGCGAAATTGCGGTTGTTGAAGCGGGCCGTCAGATGATTGACCGCGGCGCGCGTCGAACAGAAGACAATGGCGTTAGTCGCCTCATAGTAGCGCAGGACATTGATGATCGCATTTTCGCGGTCAGCCGGCGCAGCGGCAAGCGCGCGGTATTCGATATCGACATGCTGCTTCTCTTCGGTCTGCGTCGAAATACGCACGGCGTCGCGCTGGTAGCTCTTGGCGAGCTTGGCGATGGCGGAGGAAACAGTTGCCGAGAACATCAGCGTCCGGCGGTCGTCGGGTGCCGCTTCAAGGATGAACTCCAGATCTTCACGGAAGCCGAGGTCGAGCATCTCGTCCGCCTCGTCGAGCACGACGGCCTTTAATGCGGACATATCGAGAGCTTTGCGGCGGATATGGTCGCAAAGACGTCCGGGGGTGCCGACGACGATATGAGCGCCGCGTTCCAGTGCACGGCGCTCGCTGCGGATATCCATACCGCCGACGCAGCTGACAATCAGCGCACCGGTCATCTCGTATAGCCACTCGAGCTCGCGCTTCACCTGTAAGGCAAGTTCGCGGGTCGGCGCGATCACAAGCGCCAGCGGTTCGGCGGCGGGTGCAAAGCGCTCCTCGCCTTCGAGCAGCGTCGGCGCGAGCGCAAGGCCGAAGGCGACGGTCTTGCCCGAGCCGGTTTGCGCCGAAACCAGCGCATCCGAAGCGACAAGTGCCGGATCGAGCATGGCTTTCTGAACGGGGGTCAGCGCTGCATAGCCGCGCTTTGCCAACGCCTTGGCGATCGCCGGGACGACGCTGTTGAGATCTGTCATCTGTCTGTCTTTCGGAATATCGGGCGCAGAAGCGCCGTGGCCGGAACCTGCCGGCAGAACGGTTGGCGCGTTCCTACCCGCTAAGACGGCAAATGTCAAAGCGGCAATGTCAGCCGGCGCAGCGCCACAGCCAGACGTCGATGCTGCCGGAGCGGCCGCGGATTTTCGTCTCCAGCGGACCTTCGAGTGGACCGGCCGGCAAGGGAGGGCCGGTGCCGGCGGATGCTGCGCGGACAAGTGCCGCGCTGAAGGCTACCTCAGCGCCGCGACTGGCTGCAACTTCCATCAGGCGGCTGGCGACATTGACGGTGTCGCCGGTCGCGGTGATCTGCTGGCGATCGCCGGTGCCGAGGCGCGAGGCGACGACCGCCCCGCAATGGGCGCCGATCTTGAAGCCGATCTTCCGTCCCCCTTGGAGAGCTGTGTGCGAATCGAGCCAGGAGCGCATGCGATCTGCGAGCGCCAGTGCGCAGGCGGCGGCGCGCGAAGCGTCGTCTTCGGCCGGGTGCGGCAGCCCGAACAGGATCATCGCACCATCGCCCATGAAGCTCGTGATCGCCCCGCCATGTGCCCGCGCCTCCTGGTCGGCTATCTCGAAAAAGCCGCTCAAGACCTCCCGCACGGTTACCGCTCCGACCGCTTCACTAAGCCCGGTAAAGCCCGAGAGATCGATGAAGACCACGGCAGCATCCTGCCGGACTGGCTCGGCAAGGAAGGATGGATCGCGTGCGAGCCATTCTCCAAGGCCGGGTGCTTCGATGCGTTGCAGGAGCTCGCTTTGGGCAGCGAAATGGCGCACCTGGCGGCGTCCGAGAAGGAGTTGGGCTGCGCCGAAGATGAGAACCGGAGGCAACGCGGCGGCGACCGGCAACGCTGCGCTCAGCCAATAGCCTGCCTTGAACATGGCAAGATTGATGGTCGCCCAGACCACAAAAACGAGAGCGATCAAGACGAAACCGATCAGGCTGCGCCGCCAGGCTATCAGGCCGACGAGCGCAAGCGGCAGAAGCACCGCGACCGTGGCGTCGAGCCGACGAATATTGTGATCGCGGACGATGCTATCTCCGGCGATCAGATGCGCGATCGCGGTAGAAATGACCTCGACCCCGGGAAGAACCGGATCGAAAGGCGTCGGAAAAACGTCGCCACCGGCGGTGACGGTTGCGCCGATAACGACGACGCGATTCTCGATCGCGTCTGCAGGCACCTTGCCATCGAGCGCATCCATCAGGCTGAAAGTTGGGATTGTCCGGCGCGGGCCGTAGAAGGTAAGCGGCAGGCGCTGACCAGTATCGGTCGGAATATGCCTGTCGGCAAAGGAAATGCTGCCCGGCTGGAAGGCCGGATCGCGATCGAGCGCCAGCGACGCCGCGCGTAGCGGAAACGACGGATCCACACGCCCGGCGCTGCGCGAGATCAGCGGAATGAAGCGGGGGACGCCCGTCTCATCCGTTGCGACATTAACGACGCCGGTAGCGGCGATATCGGAAAAACGCTTGAGAGGAAGGAGCAGGCTGTCGGCGACCGGAATGCCTGAAAGCGGATCGTTCGGATCGCTTGTCACCATCTGCTTGCTTTCCGGAAAGACGGCGGCAGCCGCGATGACAGAGGGCACCAGGCTGAGGGCCGATGCAAGTGCGACATCGCCTTCCTCGGTGCCGGGGTCGAGCAAGAGCAGATCAAGTGCGATCGTCTTCGGCTTCGACGCGGCAACGGCGGTGATTGCGCGGGCAAGCGTTGCGCGATCGATCGGAAAACCGTGCGAAGCTGCGGTCCGGTCGTCGATCGCAATGATCGCGACGGCAGGCGGCGGCGACTTGCCGCCGATCAGCACGCTTCGAATATCGGTCAGCGAAGCTTCCATCCGGTCGAGGAACCCGGCGCTGCCAGTCAGATGCAGGGAGCCCAGAAAGCCTCCCCAGAGTGCGGACAGAAGAAGGGCTGTAGTGATCAGAAATCGCTGGAGCGGCATGAGGGTTCTACTGGCCGAGGCGGGCAAGCAGGGCGGCGGCGCGGGCGGCCGGCCAGCGGCGCACCTCAAGCGCACCGGTGCCGCTCACAACATCGACGCCCTCACCGGGGCCGAGCACCACGGGATCGCCCGCAGGACGGCGCACGGCAACGGAGCCTTGGACCACAAGTACGGAGGTCCGGCCGCCCGCAACGTCGACGGCCCATTGCGTGCCGCGCACGGCAGCGATTGCCTGCGGCGTCACCACCTGAAAGCCACCTGTGTGGCGAGCGTCGTCGACATCGACCAGGATTGCCTTGCCACGCAGCGACACAACATCGGGG
Organism: Rhizobium gallicum bv. gallicum R602sp; assembly: GCF_000816845.1. Classification (NCBI taxonomy): domain Bacteria; kingdom Pseudomonadati; phylum Pseudomonadota; class Alphaproteobacteria; order Hyphomicrobiales; family Rhizobiaceae; genus Rhizobium; species Rhizobium gallicum. Next base: position 1,955,093 of record NZ_CP006877.1, read on the forward strand.
CTGCCATCGCGGTTGCGGTCATTCAACCTGAAGGCGGCACCCGCCTCGGCCGTCACCGTGACCCCGTTCGGGCAGCGGAGAACCTCACGCCCGCCCGCTGCATTCTCGACAGTGCAGCCGCCGGTTTGGGCAAGTGCCGCGCCCGCCGGCAGCAGAAATGCCGCAAGGGCGGATGCGGTAGAACCGCACAGGAATGCTGAGATTACGCTCATGATACGTCCCCACCTCGCGCGCAAGTACCCACACCGGCATGGTGTTCGCCATGCGGCCAAGTGCTTGTCCCGGCACCGTCACCATAAAACAAAACAAGAGTTTCGTATGCAGAAAAGCGCAGACTGGCAAGGCCGGCCGGCCTTATGCGCCAGAGGTTTCGATAGCGGGACCGGTGTAACGGGCTCTTGGACGGATGAGATGCCCACTCTCGACCTGTTCCATCGCATGCGCCATCCATCCGCAGCTGCGGGCGAGCGCGAAGATCACGAGCGGCGCATCCCGTGGAAGCTCGAAGTGTTCCGCCATTGCCGTCAGCGCGAAGTCGATGTTGACGCGCTCGCCGATCATCGCTTCGCCGGCCTCTTGGATCTCGAAGAAAACTTCCGCTGGCGTGACATGCGCAAGCAGAGCTTCGGCGCGGATATCGCCGTCTGGATAGAGCGGATGACCGAAGGCCGGAAGCCGGCTGCCCTGCGCCAGGATGCGGCGGATGGCTTCCTTGGCGCCGATACGCCTAGCCGTCTCGGAAAGCGTTGCCACGGCCTCCCAAGCGCCGCCGTGCAGCGGACCTGTCAGCGTTGCAAGACCGGAAAGCACCGATGCGGAAAGGGTCGCGCCCGCGGACGCCGTGACGCGTGCGGCGAAGGTCGATGCATTGAGTTCGTGATCGGCAAGCAGTACTAAGGCGCGGCGCACCGCATCGCTGGCTTCTGGCCGGCGCCAGCTTTTTGCAAGGCGCCGATGGAGAGGCTGGTCCGGTGCGCCTGGCGCGAGCGCGGAAGCGATCGTCGTCATGATATCTTGCGCTTCGGCTCGCAACGCCGGGAGCGAACGGCCGAGGCTCGGCAGGTCTTGAGGCACGCGGGCGGCGAGCGCCGAGAAAGCGGCAGCCACGGACGGAACGGATGACACGCTCCCGCCGGCGGCGAGGTTGATAGGCGTACCTTTGGTCCAAAGCAGTGCCGCCGTTTCTTCAAGCGTTGCATTCTCGGAAAGTCTGGCGGCATCAACTCCGCGATAGTAGAGATGCCCATTGACGACGGTCGAAACCGCTGACGGAAGCACGGGATCGCCCCACTGTATCGCCTCCGCTGCGACAGTCTCGACCTTCCGCCGGCCTGCGTGGCGCTCGGCAAGCCGGGTGACGTCAGCGGTGTAATAGAGGCTGCGACGCGGGTCGGATGGATCGGGCTTGGCGCGAATGCGTCCCCGACTGACATTGGCATAAAGCGTCTGCGGCTTAGTACCGAGACGGTTCAGCGCTTCCTCCGCAGTCAACCAGGACATTGAGCCTCATATTGATCAAATCCATCAAGATTGACGTCAATCAATCTAGGACCGATCTTCTGTTCCGTAAAGGAGAAATGCCTATGAAAAACGGTTTGGAAGATGTGATTGCCGCGGAGACCCGGCTTTCGGATGTCGACGGTCCGGCCGGGCGGCTGATCATCCGTGGCGTGTCGCTCGACGACCTCGTTGCGGACGGCACCTATGAAAGCGTCGCGGCGCTGCTGCTTGACGGATTGTTGGAAGCGCACGTCAATGCCGAGGGTTTGAAAGAGCGGCTCGGAGCGGCACGCGCAGAAATCTACGCGTATGTCGTGGCCGACGCCACCCTCCTCGCCCTGCCACCGGTCGATGCGATGAGGGCACTGATTGCGCGACTGCCGGACGGCGAGGATTTTGAAACGGCGTTCAGGCTCCTTGCGGCCCCCGCCGTGTTCCTGCCGGCGGTTCTGCGGATACAGCGCGGAGAAGCGCCTGTTCCGCCGACTGCCTCAATATCGCAAGCCGCAGACATCCTACGCATGATGACGGGCAGGCTGCCGAGTGTCGAACAAACGGCTGCGCTCGACGCCTATCTGGTGACGATCTCCGATCACGGGTTGAACGCCTCCACCTTCGCATCGCGGGTAATCGCCTCGACGCATGCCGGCCTCACGTCATCAGTGCTCGCGGCGATCAGCGCGCTGAAAGGTCCGCTGCATGGCGGCGCGCCGGGACCGGTTCTCGACATGCTTGATGCGATCGGTGCTGAAAGCCATGCAAAGACCTGGCTCGCGGCTGCCCTCGACCGCGGCGAGAGGCTGATGGGCTTCGGCCATCGCATCTATCGCGTCCGTGACCCGCGTGCCGACGCCTTGAAAAATGCACTGAAGCCGCTTGTCGCAACCGGCCAGGTCGATCGGTCGCGGATCACTCTGGCCGAGGCGATCGAAAAGGCGGCGCTCGCAATGCTTAAGGAACGCAAGCCGGATCGTCCCTTGGACGTGAATGTCGAATTCTACACGGCGTTGCTTCTGGAATCGCTTGGGTTCCCGCGCGAGGCCTTCACCGGCGTCTTTGCGATCGGCCGCACCGTCGGCTGGATTGCGCATGCGCGCGAGCAGTTGCTCGAAGGCCGGTTGATCAGACCGAAGTCTGTCTATGTCGGGCCTTTTCCGATCGCGGCTTGAACAGAGTTCCGGCGGCAGGTTCACGCCTGTCGCCGGATCTGCAAGCTTTTCGCTCGGCATTGTCGATAGCGAGGAAACCGCCCGACTGCCGGCCCCAGAGGCCGCCCCCGCGCATGGCGCAGGCTGCCTAGCTGCATCGGGGCGGGCTATCGCGATCCTCGTCCCGCTGGCGGGAGAACAGCTTGATCGCACCCATGTTGGAGAAAGTATCGACCAGCATGCCGGAGATTGCGGATTCGGTTTCCTGGTGCTGCGGTTTGGGTGCAATCCCGCGGCCAGCAGGGGGCGCGCCGCTTTGGCACACGTTCATTGACGTTGGCAGGCATGGTCGCCTCTTGCTCCAAGGGACATGGAGGCGACGTGTTTTCAGGGGCGAAATCACACCAGCCGGCTCTGCTCGGTTGCCGCTTCGATGAAGCTTGCGAAGAGCGGATGCGGGTCAAGCGGGCGGGACTTGAGTTCCGGGTGATACTGGACGCCGATGAACCAGGGGTGATCCGGATACTCGATCGTTTCCGGCAAGACACCGTCCGGTGACATGCCGGAGAAGACGAGGCCGCAGTTTTCCAGGCGGTCCTTGTAGTCGACGTTGACTTCGTAGCGGTGGCGATGGCGCTCGGAAATGTCTGTCGAGCCATAGATTTCGGAAATCTTCGTGCCCTTCTTAAGCGACGCCTTGTAGGCGCCGAGGCGCATCGTGCCGCCCAGATCACCGGAAGCCGTGCGCTTCTCCAGCGCATTGCCCTTGATCCACTCGGTCATCAGACCAACGACCGGGTCCTTGGTGGGGCCGAACTCGGTGGAGGAGGCATTCTCGACGTCAGCAAGATTGCGTGCTGCCTCGATAACTGCCATCTGCATGCCGAAGCAGATGCCGAAATACGGCACCTTTCGCTCGCGGGCGAAGCGGGCCGCATGGATTTTGCCTTCCGAGCCGCGCTCGCCAAAGCCGCCGGGAACGAGAATGCCGTGGACCTTTTCGAGGTACGGCGCCGGATCTTCCTTTTCGAATATCTCCGATTCGATCCATTCGAGATTGACCTTAACGCGATTGGCGATGCCGCCGTGATGCAGCGCCTCGATCAGCGACTTATAGGCATCTTTGAGGCCAGTATACTTGCCGACGATCGCGATCGTGACTTCGCCTTCCGGCGTGCGGATGCGGTTGCAGACGTCTTCCCACGACTCAAGACGCGGCTTTGGCGCCGGCTCGATGCCGAAGGCGGCGAGCACTTCGCTATCAAGGCCTTCCTTGTGATAGGCCATCGGCACGTCGTAAATGTTGGCGACGTCGAGCGCCTGGATGACGGCGGACGGACGTACGTTGCAAAAGAGCGAGAGCTTGCGGCGCTCGGCTTCCGGAATTTCGCGGTCGGCGCGCACCAGCAGGATATCCGGGTGAATGCCGAGCGCCTGCAGTTCCTTCACGGAATGCTGCGTCGGCTTGGTCTTCAACTCGCCGGCAGCCGGAATGTAAGGCATCAGCGTCAGGTGGACGTAGATCGCAGTGCCGCGCGGCAGGTCGTTGCCGAGCTGGCGGATCGCCTCCATGAAGGGCATCGCTTCGATATCGCCGACCGTGCCGCCAATCTCGCAGATGACGAAGTCGTAGTCGTCATTTCCCTCGACCACGAAATCCTTGATCTCGTTGGTGACGTGCGGAATGACCTGGACGGTCGCGCCGAGATAGTCGCCGCGGCGTTCCTTGTCGATGATGTTCTTGTAGATGCGGCCGGTGGTGATGTTGTCGGTCTTGGTCGCCGAACGCCCGGTGAAGCGCTCGTAGTGGCCGAGATCGAGGTCGGTTTCCGCGCCGTCGTCGGTGACGAAGACTTCGCCGTGCTGGGTCGGGCTCATGGTGCCCGGATCCACGTTCAGATAGGGGTCGAGTTTGCGAAGCCGCACCCGATAACCACGGGCCTGTAACAACGCTCCGAGAGCCGCAGCCGCAATTCCCTTGCCGAGAGAGGAAACCACGCCGCCAGTGATGAATACGTATCGCGCCATGGGAGTCACCGGATACCTTTTCAAAAACGATTCCACCAGCCCAAAAATTCTTTTCCAGAACTTTTGGTGCCAGCTTGGAACTGAACAAAAGAAAACCGGCAGACCCAGGGGCCTGCCGGCGGTTTATTTGGTTGACCGGGTTATTGTCCCGTTGGGACGCCGGTTCCGTTTTGTGCCGGGGCTGCCGGAGTCGCAGGCGTTGCCGGGGCCGGCTGCGTCGCAGGTGCGGTCGCCGTCGGCGCCTGAGCGCCTGGAGCGGCAGCGCCGCCGTTCGGAACGCCGTTGCCGGCAGGCTGGTTCGCGGGCTGCTGCGGAGTGCCGCCGCCGAGCGAATCGAGAATGCCGTTGCCCTGCCCGCTCGTTGCCGGGATGCGGTCGAGAATATCGGTCGGGCTGCCCTGATAGCGCGTCAGGATGCCGAGGCCGAGCGAGGTGATGAAGAACAGCGCTGCAAGGATCGCAGTCGTACGCGTCAGCGCATTGGCCGTTCCGCGCGCGGACATGAAGCCGGAACCGCCGCCGATGCCAAGGCCGCCGCCTTCCGAGCGCTGGATGAGTACGACGCCGACAAGCGCCAGCACGATCATGAGGTGGATGACAATCAATACTGTCTGCATGGGTCCAGTCCTGCCCGCATGCGGCGGGCATCGAATAAAATCTGGCGCTGTTTACATGAGGTGATCCGCTATTCCAAGCCCTTCGGCCCAGAATATATATGGCATCACGCGAGCAGCGCTTCGTATGCGCCGTAGATGGCGAGGAAATCGGATGCTTTCAAGCTAGCGCCGCCAATCAACGCACCGTCGACGTTGGCGACGCCCATCAGTTCCTTGGCATTGCCGGGCTTGACGGAGCCGCCATAGAGAATACGGACTTTCTCGCCATTGGCGCCGAAACGGGCGACGAGTTCCGAACGCATGAAGGAATGCGCCTTCTCGACGTCCTGCACCGTCGGCGTGAGGCCGGTGCCGATCGCCCAGACGGGTTCGTAGGCGATCACCGTGTTCTCCGGCGTCGCGGTATCCGGAACGGAGGCGGAAAGCTGTCGCTTGAGAATGTCAAGGGTCTGCCCGGCCTTGCGCTGGTCCGCCGTCTCGCCGATGCAGATAATGGCGGTGAGATCGGCAGCGAAGGCAGCCTCGGCCTTGGCGCGGACGAGATGGTCGGTCTCAGCATGGTCCGTCCGGCGCTCCGAATGGCCGACGATCACGTAGGTTCCGAAGCAATCGGCGATCATCTCGGCTGAGATATCGCCGGTATGCGCGCCCGACGGGCTCTGATGGCAATCCTGCGCACCGATCGCAAGCGGGCTGTCGGTGCAGAGCGCGGTCGCGACATAAAGCAGCGTCGCGGGCGGGCAGATGAGCGACTCGACCTTCTTGGCAAGGGGCGAATTCACGCCTTCCGCAATCGCCTTGACCTGATCGAGGGAGGCGCGCGTGCCGTTCATTTTCCAGTTTCCCGCCACGAGCGGGCGCACGTCAGGTGTCATGCCAGCCTTCCCAATTTTTCCGTATTGAGCGGCCTTAGCAAAAGCATTCGGCATTGAAAAGCTTTTGAACCTTCACGCAACCGAAATAAGGCCGATTTGCCGCGCAAATGCTTAAAATTTGGCGGCGCAAGTGTCTAGGAAGCGAGAATCCGGTTCAAAACCCTCCGCCAATCGATCATGCGGATCGGCGTGCCGTGGTTACCGTTTTGAAAAAGCGTGAAATGGACCGGGTATTTCGCCTCATGAAGTTTTTCGAAGAAAGCCTGCTGTCGGGCAGCGGCGTAGACCGGATCGCGGCTGCCATGGACGAACCAAAGTGGCAGCTTCGCCTTGTAGAACGCGCTCTTTACGAAGTCCGGATCCGTGACGCCGCTCATGACGACCATGCCCTTCAGCCGTTTGACACTGCCCGCATCGCGCGCAATGCCCCAGCAGACCTGGCTGCCCATGGAAGCACAGGAAAGGATGACCGGGCGGCGGCCGGATTTCTCGCTCGCATAGCGGATCAGCCCGGCGATGTCTGCGACGCCCTCGCCGTCGAACGTACGCACTGTCGGGGAATAATAGACGCCGCCATTGGCCACGGCCAGGTTCTTGAGCCGATTAAAATTGCCGCCGAAGCTGTAGTCGTTGACGCCGAGCCGCCGGTCGCCGTCGCGCCCGTGGATAAAGATCACGGTGAATTGCGCATTGTCTGTCGGTCCCACCCTGGTGAGATCCACCCGGCGGCCATTGAGCGACAGTGTTTCGTCCTGCTGTTGCTTGCGGACAGCGAGCGACACATATTTCTGCTGCGCGCGCTTTTGCGGGATCTGGTCGCGACCGTTGATGTCGCGCATCTCGTCATATTCGACGGCTTCGAAGGCGCCGCCATCGGCGGTTTGCAACACGTTCTGTCTGGAGAAAAGTTCGTCCTTGTAAGGCGGCAGCGTGTCGGCTGCGGCGCTGCCGATTCCGGCGGACAGGAAAAAGGTCGCAATTGCGGCGATAATCATGCAATGACTTGTGGACATTCTCATGCGGGCGGTTTCCTAACACATCATGCCGCTTGCCATTCTAGGCCCGGCAACGCAAACCAATTCCATAGAATTCCGCCAAATCGGGCGGCGTCGCGTAACGAGACGCTTTCTGGCAGAATCTGCCTGATTCGCTAACGTGACATCAAATGCGGTGATTTTGGGTCTTGCCCTAAGCGTACGTGCGGCCCAAAACAGGATTGAAGATCTGAACGACTCCATGGATGACAGCAACGACCTCTTTTCCGGAATGCCCCTGATGCCGAAGCAGGAGGCGGCTGCAAAGCCTGCCGAAAGGCCTGCTGCGGCGGCCCCTGCATTGCGCCCTGCCCCGGCAGCTTCGGGCCCGGACGACTACGGCGCATCCTCCATCCGGGTTCTCGAAGGTTTGGAACCGGTGCGCATGCGCCCCGGCATGTATATCGGCGGCACGGACGAAAAGGCGCTGCACCACCTCTTTGCCGAAGTCATCGACAACTCGATGGACGAAGCGGTTGCCGGTCATGCAAATTTCATCGAGGTGCATCTCGATATCCAGGGCTATCTGACGGTCAGTGATAATGGCCGCGGCATCCCCGTCGAGAACCATCCCCAGGTTCCGGGAAAATCGACGCTCGAAGTCATCATGACCAAGCTCCATGCCGGCGGCAAGTTCGACGGCAAGGCCTACGAGACTTCGGGCGGTCTGCACGGCGTCGGCGTTTCGGTCGTCAACGCGCTGTCGGATTATCTCGAGGTTGAAGTGGCGCGAAACCGCAAGCTCTATCGCCAGCGTTTTTCGCGCGGCATGCCGCAGGGCGGTCTCGAGGAGCTAGGCGATGTGCATAACCGCCGCGGCACCCGCGTGCGCTTCCATCCCGATCCGCAGATTTTCGGCGACCATGCGAAATTCGATGCCGGGCGCGTCTTTCGCATGGCACGCTCGAAAGCCTATCTTTTCGGCGGCGTCGAAATCCGCTGGAGTTGCGATGAAGGCGTGCTCCCGGAAGGCTCGGAAATCCCGGATAGGGCAGTCTTCCACTTCCCCGGCGGCCTGAAAGACTACCTGCAGGCGACGATGGGCAAGGAGTTCACCGTCACCCGCGAAATCTTCGCCGGCAAGACAGAGAAAGCAAGCGGCCACGGCTCGCTCGAATGGGCGATCACCTGGTACGGCGGCGACCAGCAGATCCACTCCTACTGCAACACCATTCCGACGCCAGAGGGCGGCACGCATGAGGCGGGCCTGCGCATCGCGCTGACTAAGGGGCTGAAGGCCTATGCCGACCTGACGCAGAACAAGCGCGCAGCGCAGATCACCACCGACGATGTGATGATTTCGGCCGTCGGCATGCTGTCGGTTTTCATCCGCGAGCCGGAATTCGTCGGCCAGACCAAGGACAGGCTTGCGACCGTCGAGGCGCAGCGGATCGTCGAGAACGCGCTTCGCGATCCCTTCGATCATTACCTGGCGGACAATCCCAACGAGGCCGAAAAGCTGCTCGACTGGGTAATCGAGCGCGCCGAAGAGCGTCTGCGCCGCCGCAAGGAAAAGGAAGTCAACCGCAAGACGGCCGTGCGCAAATTGCGCCTTCCGGGCAAATTAGCCGATTGCGCGCAGAACACTGCTCAGGGCGCCGAACTCTTCATCGTCGAAGGCGACTCGGCAGGCGGTTCCGCCAAGCAGGCGCGCAACCGCGCCAACCAGGCGATCCTGCCTTTGCGCGGCAAGATCCTGAACGTTGCGAGCGCCGGCCGCGAAAAGCTCGGCGCTAACCAGCAGCTTGCGGATCTCGTTCAGGCTCTCGGCTGTGGTACGCGCTCCAAATATCGCGAGGAAGACCTGCGCTACGAGCGCATCGTCGTGATGACCGATGCCGATGTCGACGGCGCCCACATCGCGTCATTGCTGATCACTTTCTTCTATCAGGAGATGCCCGAGCTTGTGCGCGGCGGCCACCTGTTCCTTGCCGTGCCTCCGCTCTACAAGATCACCCAGGGTGCCAAGTCCGCCTATGCGCGCGACGACGCTCACCGGCAGGAGCTGATGGAAACGGAATTCAAGGGCAAGGCGAAGATCGAGATCAGCCGCTTCAAGGGTCTCGGCGAAATGCTGCCGGCGCAACTCAAGGAAACGACCATGGATCCGAGCAAGCGCACGCTGCTGCGCGTGGTGATCGATGAGGTCGATTTCGAAGGAACCCGCACGGCGGTCGACGACCTGATGGGGACGAAGCCGGATGCGCGCTTCCGCTTCATTCAGGAGCGTGCTGCCTTTGCCGAAAATCTCGATATTTGAGCTTCCGCTATTTCACGGAACTGAGGAAGAACCGTAACAACTCCGTCAGATAACCGGTGCACAGGCGGCCAGGAAAGCTGACGGCGGCGACGACAATGGCATGTCGGAGATCATCGCACTCGACGGTCACCGGTTGCTCGCCATCGAGCGCAGCCATGCCCAAGGCGTCGGCAACAACGTGAAGATCTTCATGATCGATCTCGACGGCGCTACAGACATCTCGGCGATCGCCTCGCTTGCGAACACCGATCAGCGTGTGATTCCCGTCCGCAAGAGCCAAGTTCTCGATCTGCGTGCAGCCGGCCTGGTGCCGCACAATATCGAGTCCATGGCGATCGGCAAGGCGAAGGACGGGTGCGACGCGCTGATCCTCGGCTCTGACAACAACTTCTCGACCAGCCAGAAGACGCAGTTCTACGTCTTCGAAATACTGCGCCGTCCGCAATAGCAACCGAGGGATCGTGCAGCTAGTCGAGGCGGACTTCGATCTTGGTCTTTACCGAGTTGGCGAGGAAACAGAGCTCATGGGCCTCGTGATGGAGCTTTTCCTCCATTTCGCGGCTCGGCGCTTCTTCCGCATAGACTACGGCCGGCTTCAGCTCGACGCGGCTGACGAGCATTTTTCCGTCGATCTTCTCCATGATCCCGGTCGCCGTATCGAGATAGCTGTCGACGACAATCCCCTTCTTCGAGGCAAGCCACAGGTAGAACAGCATATGGCAACTGGAGAGCGCCGCGACATAGGCCTCCTCGGGATCGACGTTCTCGGCGATCGAGTACGGAAGCGGCACGTTGTGCGGCGATGCCGAAGCAGGCACCGAAAGGCCGCCATCGAAATTCCACATATGGCCGCGGCCGTACTTGCCGTCCGTGAAACTGCCCCCGCCGCGCTGCCATGATACTTCCGCTGAAAATTTCGTCATCGTCCGAACGGTCCCTATGAATCCTGATGCCCAACGTGCGGCCATTTTCACCGGCTAGCAAGGTTGGGAAGAAAATTCCGTCACATTCCGTACAGAGGTTTAAGATATCCCCTTGCCTTGACGGATTGGCGCACCTCCGATTGGAAGAGGCCGGCCCTTAGACGATCGATATGCTTGCGTCCGGGCTCCCAATGGCGCATATCCGTGATTGAGAAGAAGGAATAAAAAGCGACGTGAGCCTCTCGAACAACAAGAAACTGCCAGGCGAGCCGCGGTGGCTTGGGCCTTCCGCGCCCACACGCACGCCGCTCATTCCATCGATTTCGGCGGCCCGCTGGCTTTTGATCCTCATCGTTGCGGCGGGTGTCTATTTCTTTTACGGCTTCGTCGTTCCGGTTCTGGCCGCACTCGTCATCGGTTTTGCGAGCTGGCCCCTCTATCGCAGACTTCTTGCGCGCGTCGGCGGCAATACGACGATCGCAGCCACGATCGCGATCATCCTCATTGTGACCTTCCTCGTTATCCCGATCGGACTTGCGATCACCTATACGACGGGCGAGGTGCGCGAATGGGTCGCCTGGATCATTCACGCCAACCGGCAGGGCGCGCCCACACCACAGTGGATCCTCGCTTTGCCTTTTGCAGGTCCGTATCTCGACGATCTCTGGACGAAATATATCGGCAGTCCCGGCTCTTTGGGTGAAGTCATCCAGGCTGTCAGCGGCGCCAATATCGGCAATATCTACCGCGCGGTTCTCGCAGCCGGCGGCGCGTCGTTCCACCTGCTCCTGACGCTGCTTTTCATGCTGATCGCACTGTTCTTCGTCTATCGCGACGGCGCGTCCTTCTCGCGTCAGATCGACATGCTTGGCGAACGCATCCTGCCCAATCGCTGGGAGCGAATTTCGCGCGTCGTTCCGGCAACGATCAGTTCCACCGTTATGGGTATGACGCTGATCGCGATCGGTGAAGGCATCGTGCTCGGCGTCGCCTATTGGATCGCCGGCGTCCCCTCGCCTGTGACACTCGGCGTCCTGACGGGCATCATGGCATTGATACCCGGCGGCGCGCCGCTCTCGTTCACCTTGGTTTCGATCTATCTCGTCGCCAGCGGATCGCATGTCGCCGGGGTCGCGCTCTTCATCTGGGGCACGGTCGAACTCTTCATCGTCGACAAGACGCTGCGTCCGAAGCTTGTCGGCGGCCCGATCAAGCTTCCTTTCCTTCCGACTTTCTTCGGCCTCGTCGGCGGCGTGAAGACCATGGGCTTCCTCGGTCTCTTCATCGGCCCAGTCTTGATGGCACTGCTCGTCGCGATCTGGCGCGAATGGATGCACGAAGTGAAGACGAACGATCAGACCGCGCTCGGCCCGGAAGTCATGATCGACGAGCAGGCGCCGCCGGTGCAGCGCGCCGCCGACGGCTGATCATTTCAGCCGCTTCTCCATGAAGAGGCTGAGCGGGTCCGGCAGGTACGAGCCGAAGGGTCCGACGTCGGCATAGCCGTATTTGCGATAAAGACGGACCGCCTCCGGCTGATAGATGCCGGTCTCGAGCCGGATCGCATCGAGACCCCGCGCCCGGGCATGCTCCTCCAGCCGCTCCATCAGGCGGCTTGCGACCTTCAGTCCTCTTGCCTCCGGATCGACGAACATGCGCTTGATCTCAGCCGTACCGTCTCCCGCCTCCAGGAGTGCCGCACAGCCGACGATTTCTCCTGCATTCCGGGCCACGAAGAAGCTTGCAATGGACTTTTCCAGGGTCGAGAGATCGACCAGGTGATTGCTTTCGGCAGGATAAAGCGACTGCGTATATGCATCCGAAAGGTCGAGCAAGCGGATGATTTCCGGCTGGCGCGGCGATTCAAGAGCGACGGTGACGGACATGGCATTCCCCGGTTTTGCGGGGCTGGCGCGGCGCATGACGAAAGGTTAATGCAGCCGCCATCTTTCGGTTGGAATTGCCCCGTCTATGACAGTGGATTTCAATAACCAACAGGTTCGATTATGCAAGCCATCCTCGTCGCCATGACCATTTTCGGGTGCAATGATTCGGTGACGCAATGCAATTATGTCGCAACGGTCGATAACTGGGACACGGTGGCCATGTGCGATGCCGAGTCGGAAAAGCGGCTCAAGTCCTTCGCCGATGCCAACTACCCGACCGTGATCGCCGTTTGCGAAGCACCGAAGCCTGCGATCGCAACGGAACAGCCCAAGGTCGCCGAAGCTCGGCCCGCTCCGGTGCCGCCCGTCCGGGAGACTGGAAAGACAGGTATTCGCGCTTTCGCTCTACGCGTTGCCGATCAGGTTCACACGCACCTGCCAACCGGCGAAGGCGTCAAGCATACGCTGGAGAAGCCGATGCATTTCGTTTCGGATGGCTATTCCTGGGCGGTTCAGCGCTTCAAGAATTAAACTAGGCTGCCGCGAACGCGGTCAGCGATGCGTAGCTGCGGGCCGATTGGCGTTGCTCAGCGATGTGAAGCTTCTCGACCAGATCGAGCAACTCGCTGACGGCGCCATGGATGCCGTCGAGGTGACGGAAGCGTTCGAGCAGCCTGCCGCAAACGTTGGCAAGCATTGTGCCTGCGGTCTTTTTGGAGGCTTCGCGCCAGAGAAGCGTCGCCTCGACGAACACTGTGCTGATCTCGCGGGTGAGCCCGGCCGCCTCGTAGAGGGCGCGTACCGCATGCATGCGGCCGGTGGCGAGGATCGAGCGAACGCGCTTTTCGGTGCAGCCGGTGAGATTGACGATGGCACCGGCGAAGAAATCCACCTTGCCGGCGCAGAGGGCGTGCATGAGAAAGGACGGCGTCAAATGGCCATTAAGACGCAGATGCTCGACGAGATCGGCGATCTCGCGCGGCTGGATATCGCCAACAAGCGACACGACGGCCGCCTGGGTCGCCTCGCGGCTGATGCGCTCCAGACGATTGAGGCCGATTGCGGCCTGCGCCAAGGGCAAGGCGACCAATGCATTGCTGACATGCTGCGTCAGCAGCTGACGGGCATCCACCGGCAGATCGGCGCGATCAAGCAGAAGGTTGCGGATATCGCAACAGTCGCCTAGCCGCGCCGCGATGCGCTTGAGGGATACTGGAGCAATCGCGGCTCCCTCGTTTTCGAGAAGGCAGAGAATATCCTCTTCGTCGCCGACCTCCGCAAGAGCGGCTGAAACAGCACGCGAGATCGATGGGCGTGCGGAAATCAAGATACGGGTGACGCTGCCGCCGCGGACTGCAAGATCGACGAGATCGGCGTCCGAAAGAAGCGGGGAACACGTCACCGCATGGCAGGCGATCTCCGGCTGGTCTTCGGCGAGGGCAAGAATGAGGGCGCGCGGCGCTTCGTCAGACCAAGCGATCGCTTCGACCAGTGCCAGTCGCACGCGCGGCGATGGATCGTCGAGTAGGACGGTCATCGCCATTTCGGCGGCCCTGCGTTCCTCGGGAAGCATTTCGGATTGTAGATAGGCACGGCCGAGCGCGCTTGCGGCGCGAGCCCTGTCTGCGACCTTGGCAGTTTCAACCCAGCGAAGAAAAGCCTCTACGATCACACTACGCCCCAACCTGCGAACGCGATTCCTTCGCGCTCTATCCTTAGAATGAGGCTACTGAGAAATGGTTTACGATTGGTTCATCATATTCTTTAACCCTTGCCGACCGCGATCAGATCGTTCGGCACTTGCGGGCGCAGCAGCTCGAAGACGTCGCTGCCTTCGCTGTAATCCATGTATCCCATGCGTGCGACAGGCCGCGCGATCGACATATCCAGACGCCCCTCGCGGATGATCTGCTCGTCGATATGGATGCCGACGACCTCGCCGAGAACCATGACACTCTCCGAAGGCTCGCCCGAGAGGGTCTTGGGTTCGATCAGTTCGGTCACCTTGCATTCGAGCACCGCGAAAGCCTCACCGACATAGGGCGCATCGACAAGCTCACCCCGCTTCGCCGTCAGGCCCGCCAGCTCGAACTCGTTGATGCCGTAAGGCAGCGCCGCCGATGACAGGTTCATCCGTTCGACAAGGTTGCGGCTGACGAAATTGCAGGTGAAGACCCCGGTTTCCGCCGCATTGCGCTGGCTGTGCTTGCGCCCGCTGGAGGAAAACATCACCAGCTTCGGCCGGTCGGAAACGGCGTTGAAGAAAGAATAGGGGCCGAGGTTCAACGAACCGTCCCTGCCCTTCGTGCCGATCCAGCCGATCGGACGCGGCGCGACGATCGCCTTGAACGGATCGTGCGATAGGCCATGCCTGTTCGTTTCGGTCAGGTAGAACATCAAGCGTCCCCACCAACCCAAGTGACCGTTTCCGATATTTCCGGACGCGGTCGTTCAACTGCCGGAAAATTTGTCGAGCCGATATGGACGAAGCCGGCAACCCGTTCGCCCGGCTGGACGCCAAGCAGCCAATAGGCACGCTCGTCATAGGCGAACCACTCGGTCAGCCAGTTGGCCACCCAGCCATGGGCATTGGCCGCGAAGATAATATTGAGGCAAACGGCGCCTGCCGACATGATCTGTTCCCATTCCGGAATCTTGAAATGCGGCCCGGCTTTGCTGACGACGGCGATGACGACCGGCGCGCGGGTGAAGCGCGCACGCTCGACCTCGATCATGTCCTCGGAAAGATCGGGCTTGGCTTCGAGCGCCAGCTTCAGAAGCTCCTTTCCGATATGGACGCGCTCTTCGCCGCGATAGACGATGAAGCGCCAGGGCGCGAGCTTGCCGTGGTCGGGAACGCGAGATGCCAGACGGAGGATTTCCTCGATCTCCGCCTTTTCCGGTCCCGGTTCGCTCATCTGGAAT
This sequence comes from Rhizobium gallicum bv. gallicum R602sp, assembly GCF_000816845.1. Classification (NCBI taxonomy): domain Bacteria; kingdom Pseudomonadati; phylum Pseudomonadota; class Alphaproteobacteria; order Hyphomicrobiales; family Rhizobiaceae; genus Rhizobium; species Rhizobium gallicum. Next base: position 1,970,289 of record NZ_CP006877.1, read on the forward strand.
GCGGGAATGGAGCGGCGCACGGCGAGGTAATCGATCAGCTTGATATCGGATTTCATGCGGGAGAAACTTTCATTTTCATGACAGCGGGATAGATGGGTCTTGAATTTGCCATCGCGTTGGTCTTGAAGTGGCCTCTGTGATTTCAGAAGTCAATCTTGTTCAGGAAACACATGCCCGGCATTTTGCCTTTTGCGCGTATGGCTCTTGCGCTTGTTCTGGCGGCTTGGCTGCCTTTCGGCGCAAGCGCGCAGGACGCGTTCAAGGAATTCAAGCAGCTCGATACGACGGCGAAAATGCCGAAGCTCAATGCTTTCATCGCCCCCGGCAGCGCACCGCAAGGGGCCGCGTTGCACGAAGTCGAGATCGAGGCGAAGCTGACGGCCGACGGCCAGCCGGTGGAAGACGGCCTTTCCTGGTATGTATTCAGCCCGATCGCCGGCGCTGACGGCAAGCTGCCGCTGGTGGCGAGCGCCCGTGGCGGGTCGGCGGCTTTCCAACTGGCGCCGGGCGACTATCTGGTAAACGTGTCCTTCGGCCGCGCAGGTGTTACCCGGAAAGTGAGTGTTCCCGACAGCGGCAAGCTCGACAAGCAGGTGATGGTGCTCGATGCGGGCGGCTTGCTGCTCAACGCTGTGTCCGGCTCCGACGTTCGCATCCGCCCGGATCAGCTGCGCTTCTCCATCTACTCGTCGGAAGTACGCGACGACGGCGAGCGTGGATTGGTCACGGCAGACGTCTCCCCGAACACCGTAGTCAGGCTGAATGCCGGCACCTACCACATCGTTTCTGAATATGGTGACGTCAACGCCGTCATCCGTGCCGATATCCAGGTCGAAGCGGGAGGGCTCACGGAAGCGACCATTCAGCACCGTGCAGCACAGATCACCTTCAAGCTGGTTTCCGAAGCCGGCGGCGAAGCGATCGCTGATACGGCGTGGTCGATCCTGACGGCTGCGGGCGATAGCGTCGGCGAAAGCGTCAGCGCTTTTCCGACGATGGTGCTAGCCGAAGGCGAATATTCCGCCGTCGCGCGCAACAAGGACAAGATCTATCAGCGCGACTTCAAGGTCCAGGCCGGTAAGAATAGCGATGTCGAAGTGCTGATGAAGAACGAGCAGCCGCAGGAACCTGCAAGCGCGGCGACGACGCTGCAGCAGGAACCGCAGCCATCGGCCGCCGGCGAGCCGCAGAGTTCCGCGCAGGCGCCGTTGCCTTCCTATGAACAACTGCTGCCGGGCAGCAGCACGACGGGCGCCGATACCGATTGAATTTTCAGATGCGCTTTCGTTTGATGTCGGAACCCAACGAAAAGACCGCATCGTAAAGTGCTGCCAGCAGGGCCTTGCGGTCGTTCCTCCTCAGCTTTTCGTAAGGCAAGACCGGACCTGCATGCGCTATGATCGTCTTGCCTGACAGCCGGCGGAATTCGCGGATCAACAATGAGAGGCGAAGGGTCAGCGAGAAGCGACTGACGATATGAAAGAGCCGCCCGTTCTGGCCCTCGAAATAGATGGGCAGAACGCTTGCACCGGCCGCCTGGACGAGCTTGGCAGGAAAAATCTTCCAGGGCAAATCTTCGGCGCGGCCGAAACCGTTCTTCGCGGTGGCGACGCCTCCGGCCGGGAAGATGATGACGACAACGCCATCCTTCAGAAGCCGGACCGCCTCCCGCCGCGTCTCCATGTTGAGGCCGACGGCCTCTTTCGTCTCATCGAACGATACCGGAAGCGAATAGGCCGCCATTTCCGGGACCTTGAGCAATTCGTTATGGACGAGAACGCGGAATGACCGTCCAAGCTGTTCGGCAAGCGCCAATACGGCAATGCCGTCTCCGATACCGAACGGATGGTTGGCGACGATGACAAGCGGTCGATCCGCGGTTAGTTGCGGTGGCCAGGCACCATTGATGACGAAGCGGACATCTAGGAGATCAAGGAGTTTGCCGAATACGCCTTCGCGCGTCGGAACGATATCGCGGCGCCAGATATCGTAGAGCTGCACGTGACGATCGCGGCCGGAAAGCCCCTCGATCGAGCGGATCAGCCAGCGCTTGAGACGCGGATCGCTTTCGCTCGCATAAGATAGCTGTTTGAAACGCAAAGCCGTCCGGCCTCAAGTGGAAGACCGGACGGCTATATTTCAAAGCGATGACAGTTGTCTGACAGAAATCAGGCAGCCTTCGCCTTCTTGGCTTCGATCTTGCGGCGGATATCCGGCGGCGTCGCTTCCCAGGCAAGGTTCTCGATTGCCGCCTCGAGCGGCATCGAGGTCTGCTCCGGGCTGCCTAGGCGGCGGATATTAACAGTCCGTTCCTCGGCTTCCTTCCGCCCGCAGACGATGATGACGGGAACTTTCGTAACGGAATGCTCGCGGATCTTGTAGTTGATCTTCTCATTTCGGAAGTCAGTCTCGACGTTGAGTCCCGCCTCGCGCAGCGCTTCGGCAACTTCTGCGCCATAACCGTCCGCTTCCGAGGTGATCGTCGCGACTACGACCTGCAGCGGCGAGACCCAGAGCGGCAAATGACCGGCGAAGTTTTCGATCAGGATGCCGAGGAAGCGTTCCATCGAGCCGCAGATGGCGCGGTGGATCATCACCGGCTGCGTCTTCTCCGAATTACTGTCGATATAGAAGGCCCCGAAGCGCTCCGGCAGGTTGAAGTCCACCTGCGTAGTGCCACACTGCCATTCACGGCCGATCGCGTCCTTCAGCGTATATTCGAACTTCGGGCCGTAGAACGCGCCCTCGCCCGGCAGGATGCCGGTCTTGATGTCGTTCGACTGCTGCTGGATCGTGGTGAGCACGTCCATCATGACGCTCTCGGCGCGATCCCAGAGCTCATCCGAACCGACGCGCTTGTCCGGGCGCGTGGAGAGCTTGATGGTAATCTCGTCGAAGCCGAAGTCCTTGTAGACCGAGAGGATCAGGTCGTTGATCTTCAGGCACTCGGCGGCCATCTGCTCGTCCGTGCAGAAGATGTGCGCGTCGTCCTGCGTGAAGCCGCGCACCCGCATCAGGCCGTGGAGGGCGCCTGACGGCTCGTAACGATGGACCGTACCGAATTCTGCTAGGCGGATCGGCAGTTCGCGATAGGATTTCAGCCCGTGCTTGAAGATCTGCACGTGACCCGGGCAGTTCATCGGCTTCAGTGCGAAGACGCGGTTGTCGGCTTCCTTGTCATCCGGATGCGTCAGCGCATGCGCCGATTTCACCGCGAACATGTTCTCCTGGTACCAGCCCCAATGCCCCGAGGTTTCCCAAAGGGAAGTATCAAGAACCTGCGGCGCGTTGACCTCCTGATAGTCGGCAGCGAGGCGCCGCCGCATATAGGCGACAAGCGCCTGGAAGATACGCCAGCCCTTGCCGTGCCAAAAGACGACGCCCGGGCCTTCTTCCTGGAAGTGAAACAGGTCCATCTCGCGGCCGAGACGGCGATGGTCGCGCTTCTCGGCTTCGGCGAGCATGTGGAGATAGTTGTCGAGTTCGGACTGCTCTGCAAAGGCCGTGCCGTAGATACGGGACAGCATTGGATTGTTGCTATCGCCGCGCCAATAGGCGCCTGCCACCTTCAACAGCTTGAAAGCCGAGCCGATCTGACCGGTCGATGCCATGTGCGGGCCGCGGCAAAGGTCGAACCAGTCGCCCTGATAGTAAATCTTCAGATCCTGGCCTTCCGGGATGGCATCGACGAGTTCGACCTTGTACTGCTCGCCCTTGGCGGCAAACACTTCCTTCGCCTTCTGACGCGACCACACCTGCTTGGTGAAAGGTGCGTTGCGGGCGATGATCTCCTTCATCTTCTTTTCGATCTTCGGCAGATCGTCCAGCGTGAAGGGTTCGTTCTTGGCGAAGTCGTAATAGAAGCCGTTCTCGATGACCGGGCCGATCGTCACCTGTGTACCGGGCCAGAGCTCCTGCACGGCTTCCGCCATGACATGCGCTGCATCATGCCGGATGAGTTCCAGGGCGCGCTCGTCGCTGCGAGTGATGATCTCGATTTTGCCCGCCGTCACGGGATCGGAAAGGTCGCGCACTGTGCCGTCGATCGCAATGGCGACAGCCTTCTTGGCAAGCGACTTGGAGATGGATTCGGCGACGTCGAGGCCGGTCGTGCCGGGCTCGAAATTGCGTTGATTGCCATCGGGGAATGTCAGGGAAACGGATTGGGACATATCGAAATTCTCCTTGTCCAGTCCCGCCAACGAATGCGGGTGGTTGCAATGAAGCGCTTCGTCGGCACGAAGGCGCTGCCGCCTGATATCGAGATTTGGGGTGTGAGTAAAGGCAAGGCCTGATCAGTCGATCATTTCGGCAAGGCCTCGCACCGTGTTCCAATTGCGCAGCGTGCCAACGCCCATACGCTTGGTCGTGAGCGCCGAGAGCAGCTTCCATTCACTGGGTTTGCTGGCGAAATCGATCCAGAGATCGCCATTGGTAATCGCCAAGCGCTGGTTGGCTTCGAGGTACTTCTGAAGCGCGGCTAAGGCGGACTGATCGAGCGGCTCGCGCATCACTCGCACGATCACTTGGCTACCATCGCCATCCGGAAACGGATTTGAATTCGCCAGTCTCAGCCAATCCGCGCCCTTGCGGACGATGATATCGACGGGTTTGCCGAATTTCGTTTTGAAGGCAGCTTCAATCTTCGCTTCGATGTCACTGAGCGGCGCGCTGTCTGCTTCAAAGACGATATTGCCGGTCGAGACCAGCGTGCGCGGGTTGCCGTATCCGAGTGCCGCGGCCATATCGCGAAGATCGGACATCACGACCCTTCGACCAGGCGCGAGCACTATGCTGTGAAGGAGCGCGACGTAGACGGTTTTACGTGGCATGGGTTTGCCGTCAGCCCGCTTTCCGTCCGAGCGCAAAATAGCGCCACGGCGTCCACCAATGGAAGCGCTGCTCCAGCCCTTCAGGCACGGGATCGAGACCACTCGTTCCGCCCGGCCCGCAGCGCCCGACACGAAAGAGCGTCATCCACACGCCGGCCCACAGGCCGTGGCGTGCGATCGCCTCGTAGCCATATTCGGAGCACGTCGGAATATGCCTGCATGAGTTGCCGATAAACCCGGATAAGGTCAGTTGATAAAGCCGGATCAATCCCATGCCGAACAGCCGGTCCGGGGTCTTGCGGAAAGGGCCTGTATAGTTTCGGGAATATCTGGCCACCGGCCCGGAATACCCCCCTCTGTCACTTCGCGATATTTCCGGCGAGATCATCCGGGACACCCTGCGTTTCGGCAGATCTTCGTCGTCGTCCTGCTGAAGTGGGCAAAACTCGCACATGACCTAACCTCCGCGTCTTGAGGAGGCGCCGGCAGTGCCGCACGATCCCGATCTTCCCCTTTCTGGGGAAGATGTCACAAAATGACAGAGGGGGGTGTCACATAGCTGAGCGCTCAATGTTCACGCCTCGGCCATTTCCGCGCGCTTTGCCTCGATCTGCCCAACCGCATCGACGACAGCGTCGAAAGTCAGCATGGTGGACGCGTGGCGAGCCTTGTAATCCTTGACCGGGCGCAGATAACGCATGTCCTCGAAGCGGCCATGCGGACCATCTCCGTCCGCTTTCAGCATGGCGAGCATGTCCTCGCGGGCCTTGCGGAGTTCGCCGGCCGTTGCGCCGATCACGTGCCGGGCCATGATCGAGGAGGATGCCTGGCCGAGCGCGCAGGCTTTGACGTCATGGGCAAACGCGGTGACGGTATCGCCGTCCATCTTCAGCCAGATCCGCACTTTGGAACCGCACAGTTTCGAATGCGCCTGTGCACTTGCATCGGCATCGGCCAGGCTGCCTGTCAACGGAATATTGCCTGCATATTCGAGGATTTTGCTGTTATAGATGTCGTCCATGATGAATTCCGCTCCAGATTGCCGCGGATCGGCTTATTTCGGCGGTCATTGTATCATAAACAAAAAACACACCGTGTCGTGCTAGCATACTTACATGAAGACGCCGTCTTCCTATATGTATGTCGTTCGAAGACCATGAAAATGCAATGGTCCTCGGGTAAGTTTGATTGGGAAACCGTGCCGGACGGGCTATAAGCTGCCCCGAAAGCCCCGGAGCCTGCCAAAGGTGCAACATTCCTGACAAGGGATACCAGTGGCGAGTCCGAAAGACGGTCCAAAAGTTCGTGGACCAGGAGACTTGAGCAGTATGGACGCCATCGTAAAGAATTTTCCGCAGACCAGCCGTGACGCCGAACGCCCCAGCCAGAAGGAGGCCGAAGACGCAATTCGCGTTCTGCTTCGTTGGGCTGGTGACGATCCGTCGCGCGAAGGGCTGATCGATACCCCTACCCGTGTCGCCAAAGCCTATCGCGAACTTTTCGCCGGCTACGAAATGGACCCGGAAGACGTCCTGGGCCGCACCTTCGAGGAGGTCGCCGGCTACGATGATATGGTTCTCGTGAAGGATATTCCCTTCTATTCGCACTGCGAACATCACATGGTGCCGATTATCGGCAAGGCACATGTCGCCTATATGCCTGACGGCAAGGTACTTGGACTTTCCAAGATCGCCCGCGTCGTCGAGATCTATGGCCGCCGCCTTCAGACGCAGGAAACCATGACAGCACAGATCGCCAAGGCGATCGATGATACACTGGCTCCGCGCGGCGTTGCTGTCATGCTCGAAGCCGAACATCTGTGCATGGCGATGCGCGGGGTACAGAAACAGGGTTCCACGACGCTGACGACGACCTTTACCGGAATCTTCAAGGCCGAGCCTGCCGAACAGGCGCGGTTCATGACCATGGTGCGGAGCCGCTGATACGGCTCCATTAAGAGAGCCGAATGATGCCTTTTGCATTCAATGCGCCGTCAGACGACAAATCCGAACTGGAAGATGCCGGCGATTTCACGCCCCGCTTCGATGATCGCGGCCTGATCACCGCGATCGTCACCGACGTGCATGACGGCGAGATCCTGATGGTTGCGCACATGAACGCGCAGGCGCTGGCGCTGACGATCCAGACGGGCAAGGCACATTACTTCAGCCGGTCGCGCGGCAAGCTCTGGATGAAGGGCGAAACCTCCGGCAACATCCAAACGGTGAAGGAAATCCGTACCGACTGCGATCAGGATGCAATCTGGCTTAAAGTAGAGGTCGCGGGCCACGACGCGACGTGCCATACTGGCCGCCGTTCCTGCTTTTACCGCACGGTGACGCTCCAGGACGGGAAACCAATGCTCGATATCGTGGATGACGAACGGCATTTCGACCCGAAAGACGTCTACGGAAAATAGCGCGCCTGTCAGGTACCTGCTCGCTATTGAGACAGATAGCGCTGCTGTATACGATTTGGAAAGGGAACGGGGACACTATAACAAACTGAAATATTTCTGCCTGGAGGAGGCATACCATGCTGAACTGGAGTTTGCATCGTCTGAGCTCTGAAGCAGGCAGTTCAGGTTCCGGTGTCTCGACAGTTCCAGATATGACCGCTCCTCCGACGTCCACCCTTCCCCCTAAAAGAACAAAGATTGCGCTGGCGCTTGGCGGCGGCGCGGCGCGCGGCTGGGCGCATATCGGCGTGCTGCGCGCAATGGACGAGGCCGGCATCGAAGTTGGCATGATCGCGGGAACCTCGATCGGTGCGCTGGTCGGCGGTTGCTATCTTGCCGGCAAGCTGGATGAGCTCGAGGCCTTCGCCCGTTCGCTGACGATGCGCCGCATTGCCAGCCTGCTTGATCTTACCATCGGCGGCAGCGGACTTTTCGGCGGCATGCGCCTGACGAAGCGCATGCAGGAGCATCTCGAAGGTCTGAATGTGGAAGACCTCGACCGCCCCTTTGTCGCCGTGGCTGCAGAGGTGAACACCGGCCACGAGGTCTGGATTTCCAGCGGCTCGCTGATTACGGCGCTGCGTGCATCCTATGCCCTGCCCGGCATCTTCGAGCCAGTTCGCAGCAACAGCCGCACTCTGGTCGACGGCGCACTGGTCAATCCGGTGCCGGTTTCCGTTTGCCGCAGCTACGAACAGCAGCTCGTCGTGGCTGTCAATCTGAACTACGACCTCTTCGGCCGGTCCGCAGTCGTCAAGCACAATGCGACCTTGACGCTTCAGGAGATGCAGAAGCAGGAGGAAGCTCCCTATGCGCGCCTCGGAATGACCGGCGTGATGGTACAAGCCTTCAACATCATCCAGGACAGGATTTCGCGCGCGCGCCTTGCCGGCGATCCGCCGGACATTTCGCTACATCCGCGTCTCAGTGACATCGGCCTGTCGGAATTCCACCGGGCTGGCGAAGCGATAGAGCGCGGATACGAGGAAGCCAGAGCGCGACTTCCCGAACTCCGGCGGATGCAGGAAGCGTTCGCCACCCAGGCGTGATGGTGGGCCGCCCGCCTCAGCCCGCGATATAGGCCTTGATTTCTTCTGTCTCGCGCTCGACTTCAGCGATGCGCGTCTTCACGACGTCGCCGATTGAGACGATGCCGACGAGCTTTCCATTCGTTTCAACCGGCAGATGGCGGAAGCGCCGGCTGGTCATCAATTCCATCAATTCGTTGACGGTCGTGTCTTCGTGGCAGCGGAAGACCCTCGATGTCATCAGCGAGACAACCGGCTGATCGAGGCAATCCTTGCCAAACTTTGCTACGGCATTGACGAGATCGCGTTCGGTGAAGATCCCGGCAATACGGCCTTCCATGCCGACAATGACAACGGCACCGATCTTGCGGCTGCTGAGCACTTTCGCCGCTTCGCCGGCGGTCGTGTTCGCGCCGGCCGTGACGACGTTGCGGCCCTTCAGGTCGAGGATGGCTTTTACGGTGTTGGACATTCGAAACCTCCCATGTCGAAAGTGAAACACTTAACTGAACAGAGGCACCTGCGAAGGGCTGTTCGTCCCAACGCGGATCAATCCGAATGGTGCACTCCAAAGCTCAAGATTGCAATATATCCGGCTCTTGCGAAACCTCGGGCTCGGCAGGAATATTCCGGTCGAAGAACGAGAAAAGGAAGAATCCGAAAACGAAACCACCGATATGTGCGTCCCAGGCGATCGGCTGGTTCGGGTCGCCGATCAGTGGAATGCCGACGGCGATCAGCCCGTTTCCAATCAGCCAGAAGAGCGTGAATACCACCACCGTGCGGCTGCGAAAGGACTCGGCCACCGACAGGCGCGGATTGAGATGTGCCGGACGCGTTACCTTCCGCTCCGGCGGAAACGCAAAACGGCAGGCCGCCCCCATGAGCCCGGAAACGACACCGGAAGCGCCGATGAGCAAGGTTGGATCGCCCCAGTTCAATCCGGCGTGAAGCGCTGCGGAGGCGACCGATGAAAGAATCCAGAAGATAACATAGCGCAAGCTTCCGATGCGGCGCACGACCGGCGCGCCGAAAGCCATCAGCCACAGCCCATTGAAGAGAATATGCTCCACGCTGCCGTGCAGCAGAGAATAGGTCACCGGCGACCAGATCCATTGCAGCCCCTGCTCCGAGAACGGGATCACATAGCGTACCGGAATGAAGCCGAAAGTGATGAAAAGCCAGTCGACTGCGTTTGCGGAGAGGATGAACGACTGGACCGCATAGATCGCGCCGAGCAGACAGAGTGTCGCCAAAAGGATGCCGGGCAGATTGAAAACCGGCGTCCGTTTCTTTTCAATCGGGATTTCCTCAACCGTTTCCGGCTCCGTCCTGTGATCGTCCATATGCGTCCTCGCCGGATTGAGGTCTCAGCCTTACAGGAGCGAAGATCAAAAAAAAAGCCGCCCGGACAAACCGGACGGCTTGCCGAGCGTCCCCCGAGATTGACCCCGCGCCCGATCAGTGAAGTGCTGAACTTCGTTTCCGAAGCGATACCCAACAGTGGCACGGCATGTCACTGGCCGCAATCGAAACCGTTCCTTAACCTTAACTGCCCGCAGTTGGCATGAAATCCGCTTGGTAAGCATCAGAACAGCCGTTCGGGCTTGAACTTGAACCGAAATGAAACAGGTTGGTGTGCCGTGCGTCATCAGACGATCATCGATATTTACGATCACTGGAACCGTCTGCGCGGTGCCAGCGATGCACCGCTGAAATCGCAGATCGAACCGTCGAGCCTTGGCCACCTTCTGCCGAGCCTCTTCATCCTTGAGAAAAACGACGAACTGGGTGCCGTCACCTTCCGGCTTGCCGGCACCAGAATCTGCGATCTCTTCGGGCGGGATCTGCGTGACGAGAGCTTTGCCGAGCTCTTCGGCGACGGCCATGCCGATGACATTGAGGCAACGCTTCTGGGTGCGATGCATCACGTCATCCCGACGCTGCTCAATGCGACCGGCTACAGCACGGCGGGGCATCAGGCCACCTTCGAGATCATCGTCATGCCGCTGCGCTGTGAAAACGGCAGCCGCGCGCGGCTGCTCGGCGCCATTGCGCCGTCGGTTGCGGCAAGCTGGCTGGAAATCGTGCCGCTCGATTTTCTGGCGCTCGACCGCAGCCGCCTGCTGCGCGATAAGCCCGGGCAGAACGGCGGTGGGAGCAACTGGCCATACACAGCTGTCGCCGAGCCTCCGCATGGCTTTAGTGTGGTCCTCGGCCGCATGATGTCTTCATTGTTTTCCGGGGTGGCACCGCGCTGACCGTCTCATTCCGGCACAGCCTTATCCTATGCTGCAAGGTGTAATCGCGCCCTTCAGGACAACCTTCTGTTAAGGGATTGCGGGTAATGATTGTCCTATACCATTTTATGAAGAAGCGCTTTCATGCACTCATTCCAGCAAGCCCAGACGCCACGGACAACAGTGCCGCGCCCTGAGCAGGGTGTCTTCCAGCGCGTGCCCATCAATATGCAGGGCCGCCTCATGCTTGCGAACTACGAGGAATACGAATGCACAGTGATCGATATGTCTCCCGGCGACATGTATGTCACCTGCGCCGGCCGGCCGCGCGCCAATGAGCGCGTCGTCGCCTATATCGATCATCTCGGCCGTGTCGAAGGCAACGTTCTGAGCGTCGACGTGCGTGGCTTCACGATGTCGATCAACGCCACCGAGCGCAAACGGGAGAAGCTTGCCGCACAGCTCACCTGGCTTGCCAACAAGCATGAGCTCGGCCTGCCGGAAGACCGGCGTCATGACCGTCTGACCCCGCGTGAGACGAAGACAGAGCTAACGCTTGAGGATGGCACGCGCTACACCTGCCGCATCATGGACTTGTCGTTGTCGGGTGCTGCAGTTGACGTGGAGGTGCGCCCCGCTCTCGGCACGCCAATCCGTCTCGGCAACATGCGTGGCCGCGTCGTGCGCCATTTCAGCGAGGGCGTCGCGCTGGAGTTCCTCTCGCTCCAGTCCCGCGAGACATTGCGCGAATTCCTCTAAGCGGCTGCTGTCACTCCGACGTCATGGACATGACCGATGAAGGCCGCCCCAACAGGCGACCTTTCATGTCTTCGCTTTATCCCGAAATCGAGCCCTATGACACGAGATTCCTGGAGACCGGAGACGGCAACCGGATCTACTGGGAATGCTGCGGCAATCCCGCCGGCCAGCCTGCGCTCGTTCTCCACGGCAGTCATCCCGGCTCGGGATGTTCTGCAACCGCACGACGCTATTTCGACCCTTCAGCCTATCGCATCGTGCTCTTCGACCAGCGAAATTGCGGCCGCAGCCTGCCGAGTGCCGCCGAGTTCGATACGGACTTTGCGGCAACACCACGTGGCATTTGGTTGACGACATAGAGCGGCTTCGGCTTCACGTCGATGTCGAGGCCTGGGTCATATTCGCGAACGCCTGGGGCTCGACGCTGGCGCTCGCCTGTGGCGAGAGCCATCCCGATCGCGTGCGAGCCATGGCGATCGCTGGAGTGACGACCACCCGCCGTACCGAAATAAGATTGGCTCTGCCACAGCATGGCACGCTTCTTTCCCGAGGAATGGGGGCGGCTGCGCGAGGCGATACCGCCAAACCTTCGCCATCTCGATGTGCTTTCGGCCTTTCACCAGTTGCTGAACGGGCCTGATCAGGAAGTCCGCATAAAGGCGGCGCGCGATTGGCATGACTGGGGGGCGGCACCGATCCTTCTCGCTGATTCGGATGGTTTGCCCCACCGCTGGCGCGATCGGGACTATGTGCTGGCTCGAGCGCGGATCGTCACGCCCTTTTCTTCAACGGCGCATGGCTTGACGACGCTGTCCTGCTTTGCAAGGCGGGACGGCTTTCGGGAATACCCGGCATCTTGGTACAGGGCCGCTTGGACCTTGAAGCGCCGCTGACGACCGCCTGGGAACTGGCCGAAGCTTGGCCCGGCAGCCGCCTTGTCGTGGTTGAAAACGCTGCGCACTCGACGTCGAACACGGCAATCTCCTCCGCCGTCATCGCCGCAACCGACGAATTTCGCGAAATTTCCCAAAAATAATTTTTGAGGCATCGCTGCGGAAAACGAGCCGCAATCGCGTTTCGGAGCAACCCTATTCAGAATTTCCGCGTCTCTCCATGCCGCGCGCGCTATCTCCTCACCGGGCAGCGCGCTGCAATATTGAGCCGCAATGGTCGCTGCCGTTAACTTTTTTACGGAACGGCAGCACCTGTGGCGTCATCAAAGCTTGCGTCGAAACATAAAAGTTTATTCGAATTTACATCGAAACTGCGACGAGTTTTACGCGTATTCGATTTTGTTTTTAATCAGGTTTTACGCGCTTTTGAATCAACTAAGCTGTTAATTTTACTGCGTAATTTTGCGCTGGATAAAAACGTCCGTGTCATTGTCATCCTCACAAAACGGGGACGACAAAGACAATGTTCAATGCACTCAAAGGCACCTTTCTGGCCGGTATCCTGATGATGGCAATGACGGGCTCGGGCCAAGCGACGCCTGCCAATATGACGCTTGCAGGCAACACAAGCCCGCCGATCGGCCACTATGAATTTTGCAAGGCAAACTCGAGCGAATGCGCCTATGACGGTGGCGACGCCGGTCCCGCGATCCTGACCCAAGAGCGTTGGAAGGCGATTCTCAAGATCAACTACGAGGTCAACTCGCAGATCCAGCCGATGACCGACAAGGAAATCTTCGGCGTCGAGGAGCGCTGGGCCTACCCGCGCAGCGTCGGCGATTGCGAGGATTTCGTGCTGCTGAAGCGCAAGATGCTGATAGATGCCGGCATCTCGCCATCCGATGCGCTGATAACGGTTGTCATGCAGCCGAACGGCGAAGGCCATGCCGTGCTGACAGTCCGCACGGACCATGGCGACTTCATCCTCGACAACATGCGCAACAAGGTGATGCTCTGGGCGGATACCGAATACACCTTTCTGAAGCGCCAGTCCGCCGATGATCCGGCACGCTGGATGAAGCTGCAGGACGGCCGTGCCGTCGCTGTTGGCAGCGTGCGTTAAGTCAAATTGCCCCGCCGGAAATAGCGGCGGGTCCACTCGGCCCGGTCAGTCCCCTACGCACCCGTCCAGACCGGCGCCCTGGAGCCGTTCCCGCTGTCCCGGGAGCGGCTCGCCTTTTTGAGGGACGCTTGGCAATCAGGTTAATCTTTCTTTAACCGCATCCACCGGATGATGCCGTGAGATTCATCCAGGTACCGGCGACTCCAGTCTCTTTCGCGGCGGTCAGACACTGAAGAACCGCCATGAGCCACCTCGCCCGCAGCACCGGCACATCCGAGGAGTCGCCCCTCTTCTCGAACGGCTTCATCCTCCGTCTGAGCGCAGTTGTCGCAATGCTTGCAATGCTGATGCTGGGTATCAGCATCGGCGGCCGCTGGATCGGCCGGCACATTACACTGGCGGGCAATTCCGACAATACCGCCATCGTCACGATCACCATCGGCCGCGACACGCTCGATCTGCCCGAAAACGTGATCCGCTTCCCCAGCCAGAGGCACGGCGGTGCCGCCGAACGCGCCGACGTCTATCTCACCTGGCCGGAATTGCAGGGCTACACGAAGGAACACCGCGAGCGATTCGACGACGTCTCGCAATCCGCCAATCTTATCTTTCTGCAGATCACCCAGAGCACGATGTCGCGCGACATGTCGGGCCGCGTCGAGCTCATCTATAAGCATGTGATGGAAGGCGCCGCCGTGCCCTATGGCAACGGACTGACGCTTCACAATCTGAAAGCCGAGGCAGGCTATGGCGGCGAGGTTCTGCTGACTGCACCGCGCGCCAAGGAGGCCACATATGCCGTTCGCTGCATCCTAGCATCCGCCTCGCTTAGCCCAACAAGCGGGGACTGCCAGCGCGACATCAAGGTCGGCAAAGACCTAAGCGTCCTCTACCGTTTCTCAAGCCGCCATTTGCACGACTGGGACCATATTGATGCCGCTATTCGCGGATTTGTGGAGGCCCGTCTCGTGACCCGTTCCGCAACACCCCGCTAAAATGCATCTGCACGGCGAAGCAAACGATTAATCATAAACGGATTGGTAACCCTGCTCGGTTAGATTCAAAAGACAATGGCTGAGACAACGAGGACGTGTGTAGGCCGATATTTGAAAATGCAAGCGAAGAGTGAAATAGTGTCAAGGTCAATATCCTTCGTATCATCGCCACGATCCGGCAATTTCCTGGTGAAGATGTTAGCGGCGATCGCGATCGCAACAACGGCTTTCCTCGTTGAGTCGGCCACGGCCGAAGCAGAAGCCGCAAATTCGAAATATGCGGGCATTGTCGTCGATGCGAAGTCCGGCAACGTTCTCTACAGCGAGAATGCCGATCGCCTGCAATATCCGGCGTCGCTGACGAAGATGATGACGCTCTATATGGTCTTCGAGGCGCTTGAACAGGGTCGCATCCGTCTCGACACGCGTGTCCCCTTCTCGGCTTACGCTTCATCTCAGGCTCCGACCAAGCTCGGCGTTAAGGCCGGCAGTTCGATTAGCGTCGAGCAGGGTATCCTTGGCCTTGTGACACTCTCCGCCAATGACGCGGCAACCGCCCTTGGCGAATTGCTTGCCGGCAGCGAAAGCCGGTTCGCGCAGACGATGACCGCCAAGGCCCATGCGCTCGGCATGACCCGTACTACCTATCGCAATGCCAACGGCCTGCCAAACACGGCACAGATGACCACCGCACGCGATCAGGCCCGCCTCGGTATCGCACTTCGCCAGCATTTTCCGCAATATTACAGCTACTTCTCCACGCGCAGCTTCAAGTTCGGCAAACGCGTCATTCGCAGCCACAACCGCCTTGTCGGTTCGGTGCGCGGCGTCGATGGCATCAAGACCGGCTATACCCGGGCTGCTGGTTTCAATCTTGTGAGTTCAGTGCAGGCCGACGGCAAGTCGATCGTTGGTGTCGTCATGGGTGGCACCTCCACGCCTGCCCGCGATGGGCAGATGCGCAAGCTGATCGCCACCTATCTTCCGAAGGCTTCCACGCGCGGCGGCTCGAACCTGATTGCGCAGACGGCGCCCACTCCGGTTCCGTCACCGGCTGCTTCTGCGGCTGAAATTCCTGTCGCGGCCGCCGATGTCGACCTGCCGCGCAAGGGCCCGACGCCGGATGCGCGCTATGAGGTAGCGTCCGCTGCCGTCGCCTATACTGACGCTCCTGCTGCCAAATCCGAAAACCCGCTCGTTGCCGAACAGAAGACCGAAATTCCGGCTCCGACCAAGGTGAAGACCAAGAGCTTCAAGCAAGCCTCCGTTGCGGTCCCCTCTCCGGCCCCTGCCTACATGCCGCCGGAGGAGCCCGCCGGCAATCCAGTCGATGCTCTCACGACCGCCTCGGTGGGGCCTGCCGCCGCTGCCGCAAAACCGGCTCCGGTTGACGATCAGGGGCCGAGCGGCTGGGTCGTTCAGATCGGCGTGTCGTCGAGCCGCGAAATGGCGATGGATCTGCTGGAGAATGCAAAGAGCAAGGGCGGCAAGGCTTTGAGCTCCGCAAAGCCCTTCGCAGTCGCCTTTGCAAACGGCGGCGATCAGGTCTATCGCGCCCGCTTTGGCGGCTTCGACGACCAGCGCGAAGCCGTAAATGCCTGCAAGGCGCTCAAGCGCGCAGGCGTCAAGTGCTGGGCGGCAGCCCAATGAGAGATACGGTGCCGCCAGCATTCCTGACGGCGCCGTTCACGGCCGGAATCGGTGTTTGCGGCGCCGGCTACAGTTCATAACCTCGATTTGTAATGCGTACGGGGATGATTATGGCGACCAATGGAAATGTAACGGGTTTTCCGCCCCGCAGTTCAGGCAGGCCGGCGCGGTTCGGCCTCCACCCGCTGCACGAGGCAGCGCTCCGGCTTGCTGAGATCGGCCTGCACCGGCCGAGAGCAAAATCGGCTAAGACCAAGGATCTCATCAATCTGCTCCTCTGCCACGGCGCGCGCGCCTGGCGCTACTCGCAGCCGGAAGCCAACATTCACTTGCACGTCACCTGCCCGGACGGCAAATCGCCAGTCATGCTGCGGCTGCGCTGAGGTTAGAGCAATCCAAGCTCCGACAGCTCGCGGCGCAAATCCGCGGGCATCTCGGCAACACCCTCTCCAAGCGTCGTGATATCCCGCGGCACGTCTTCTTCCGGATAATAGCGCCAGCCCTGGAAGGCGCGCTTCGGCTGCACGGCAGTTTCGATCACTTCCGGCCCAAGAACCAGGTGGCACCGGCCGATCCCTTCACTGTCCGTGAAGGTCTGGATATCCAAGAGCTTCTGGCGCGCTTGCACCTGCCCCTTGATGACCCAATAGAGTGAGCCGCCGTCAAGCAATTCGGGGACCCGTTTCGGAACCATGCGCGTCGTGTGAACGGAATGCGGCTCGAGGCCAGCCGCAATCGCCCGCAGCGAACGCTCCGCCACCCATTCGCGCAAATCGTCTATCGAGTCCGCGCCGACGCATAATTTGATCAGATGCAATGCCATGCCGTCGTTGAAATCCTTTTGGCCGGCAGCGTCAAGCGACTAAGGGTCGCAAGTCCACAGGCTCAGCATTCGACGACGTTGACAGCGAGACCCCCTGTCGAAGTTTCCTTGTATTTCTCGCTCATATCGTAGCCCGTCTGGCGCATCGTCTCGATGCAGGCGTCGAGGGGCACGAAATGCTGGCCGTCGCCTTTGACGGCAAGCGAGGCGGCGGTAACGGCCTTGACGGCACCGAGCGCATTGCGTTCGATGCACGGCACCTGGACGAGACCGGCCACCGGGTCGCAGGTCATGCCGAGATGGTGTTCCAGCGCGATTTCCGCCGCATTCTCGATCTGGGCGGGCGTGCCGCCCATCACCGCGGCAAGTCCCGCAGCCGCCATCGCAGCCGCAGAACCGACCTCGCCCTGACAGCCCACTTCGGCGCCGGAAATCGAGGCGTTGTGCTTGATGATGCCGCCGACGGCAGCCGCAGTCAGGAGATAGTCGCGGATGCCGTTCTGATCCCAATCCTCGTGGAAATGCTCGTAATAGCGGATCGTTGCGGGAATAACCCCCGCTGCACCGTTCGTGGGCGCGGTCACCACGCGGCCGCCGGCCGCATTCTCCTCGTTGACGGCCATGGCATAGACACTCAGCCAGTCGTTGGCGAGCAGCGGATTGATGCGGTTACTCCTCCACTCCTCCTGCAGCTTGTCATGGATCTTCCTTGCACGGCGCCGGACGTTCAAACCGCCCGGCATGACGCCGTCGACCTTGAGGCCGCGCTCGATACAGGCGCGCATGGCTTCCCAGATACGATCGAGACCTTCGTCGAGCTCCTCACGGCTGCGCTGGCTCTCCTCATTGGCGCGCTTCATCTGCGCGATGCTGAGGCCGGAGCGCTCCGCCATTTCCAGCATCTGCTTGGCGGTGGCGAAGGGATAGGGAACCTTGGTCGCACCCGCGACGGCCCTCTTCTTGGCGCGCATCTGCTCGAGCTCGGTATCGGTGACAACGAAACCGCCGCCGACGGAATAGTAGACGCGTTTCAGGAGCAGGCGTTCGTCCCTGTCATAGGCGCAGAAGGACATGCCGTTTGCGTGGCCCGGCAAGGGCTGCTTCTTGTCGAAGACCAGATCGTTCTTCGGCATGAAGAAATAGGCCGGGTGGCCGGGCGGCGTGATGCGGCCCGAGCGCTCCACCTGGTCGATGATTCCGTCCATCTTGTCTGGATCGACGCTGTCGGGCTTCTCGCCCATCAGGCCAAGAACGACCGCCCTGCCCGTCCCGTGGCCGATACCGGTATGCGCAAGCGAGCCGTGCAGGCTGACCTTGATCGAGGCAACCTGCGCGCCAGAGGACGGACGTGGCCATTCGCTCGAAAGGATCAGGTCGAGGAAGCGGTTGGCAGCCGACATCGGCCCCATCGTATGCGAGCTCGACGGGCCGATGCCGATCTTGAAAACGTCGAATACCGAAAGGAACATGCCAGCTTCCTGTGAAAATCTTCAGCCAGACTATCCAAAAGGCTATTCCGTCACTCGCGACGAACCGACATCGCGTTTAATTGGCGCGACACTAAAACGAAGGGCGCGTCTTGCCAATCATTGCAGCATGCAATTGCATCTGTAGAGTGGCGGCGTCGAATGCAGGATTGTAACATTGATGCTGACGGTTGCGGATTATATCGCACTGGCTTTCTTCGCCATTCTGTGGCTCGGCTATTCCTGGCTGCTGCGCGGCAGGACATTCTTCGGCCGCACGAGCCTCACCCATGCCATGACCGAACGGCGGCGCGAATGGATCTATAATTCGCTGCGCCGCGACCTGAAGATGATCGACACGCAGATCATGGCCGGGCTCCAGAACGGCACGGCCTTCTTTGCGTCGACCTCAATGTTCGCGATCGGCAGCTGCTTTGCACTGCTCGGCGCGACGGACAAGGTAAATGCGATCTTCGCCGATCTGCCTTATGTATTCAGCAGCGGCACCGCGAGCTTCGAACTCAAGGTCGGCGGGCTGACGGCGCTTTTTGCATACGCCTTCTTCAAGTTTGGCTGGTCTTACAGGCTCTTCAACTACTGCAGCATCCTCTTCGGCTCGATCCCAATGGTGCGCGACAGCGAGACCGATATCATCGCCGCCGAGCGCGCCGCCGAACGGGTCATCCGCATGAACGTGATTGCCGGCGGTCATTTCAATGAAGGCCTTCGCGCGATCTTCCTGTCGATCGGTTATCTCGGATGGTTCGTGAACGCTTACGTTTTCATGGCGACGACGGCGATCATCGTCGTGGTGCTCACGCGCAGGCAGTTCTTTTCGGAGGCGCGGCTGGCGATCATGGATGCCAACCCGCCATCAATTCTCCACCTTTCTGCTATTCGCCGCGATATGCCGCCAGATGGCGGAAGTGATTTGTCCGGGGGATTGTGATGGCTATTTCGACGAACGAAAACGGTGCGTCCTCCCGACCGCCGCGCATCGGCCTGCTCGATACGGCGCGTGGCGCGGCCCTGGTTGCCATGGCGACCTACCACTTCACCTGGGATATGGAGTTCATGGGCTATCTGGCGCGCGGCACCGCGGAGGCTGGCTGGCTGAAGATCTATGCCCGCGCGATCGCCTCGACATTCCTCTTCCTCGCCGGTGTCAGCCTGATGCTTGCCGGCACTCCAAGCATCAGGCGCCAGGCCTATCTCCGGCGGCTTGGCATGATCGTTTCAGCCGCGGCTCTTATCACGGCCGCGACGGCAATTGCGATGCCGCAGGGCGCGATATTTTTCGGCATTCTGCACAGTATCGCAGCGGCAAGCGTCATTGGCCTTCTCTTCCTGCGCATGCCCGGGATTATAACGATCGCCGCCGGCGTTGCGGCCGTCATCGCCCCGCTCTATCTGCGCTCTTCATTCTTCGATACGCCATGGCTTTGGTGGGTGGGCCTATCCCAAGCGGTTCCGCGATCGAACGATTATGTGCCGGTTCTACCCTGGATCGGGCCCTTTCTCATCGGCATGGGCGTTTCGAGCATAGCGCTGAAGCAGGGCTGGGCGGAATGGCTCGCAAGGTTTGGCACCGGCTCCACTCTGCTCGCAAAAGCTGGCCGCCACAGCCTCGCAATCTACCTGATCCACCAGCCGATCCTGATCTCGCTCGCCTATGCGCTTTCGATCGCCGTCCCGCCCGCCAAGCCGGATCCCGTGCAGACCTACATGCAGCAATGCCAGTCCTCCTGCGTCGTCCAGGAAGGCGAAGCGCTTTGCCGCAGCTTCTGCCAATGCACGCTCGAAAGATTGCAGGGTGAGAACCTGTTCACGCCACTCCAGTCCGGCGCAATCCAGGCGGATAAAGATGAAAGGGTACAGCGTATCGCATTGGAGTGCAGCACCGAAGCGCAATGAAGGTGGTGGTTCGATGAATGCCTATCGTTCTAAGCCGCTGCAATTTCCGTGGCCGCCGGTTCTATACGGCCTCGCTTTTGTCTGCGCTTTCCTGCTCGGCGAAATCGCAGGGCCTCCGGTACCCCGGATGCATACCGCCTTTGGCTGGATCATAGGCGCAGCGCTCACCGTCGCAGCCGTCGGGCTCGACATATGGGCGATAAAGACCCTGCTGGAGAGCGGGACGACGATCATGCCGCATCGCGAAACAGCCCATCTCGTCACCCGCGGACCGTTCCGCTAGACGCGCAATCCGATCTATCTCGGCTACACGCTTGCAACGGTTGCCTTCGGCCTCATGACGGCAAACAGCTGGTTCTAGGCCGCAGCGGTCTTTGCGGCGATCGTCACCACCTTTGTCGCGATCCGGCGCGAGGAAAGACACCTGCAGGCCAGCTTCGGCTGTGATTTCGAAAGCTATTGCAGAAGGACCAGACGCTGGATCTGACGCTCAGGTGCCCACGCCGATTTCGGCGAGCCGGCCGAGGCAGGCCTCTTCGATATTGTCGAGCTCCGTCAGCGTGTCGTCGATGTCCTTGCGCTTCTTGCGCAGGTCTTCCCGCTTTTCATCGACACGTTTCATCAAAAGCTTGAGCTGACCGAGTTCCCCAGGCGGGTCCTTATAGACCTGAATGATCTCGCGAATCTCCGCAATCGTGAAGCCGATGCGGCGACCGCGCAGGATTTCCTGGATCAGGCGCCGGTCGGCCGGACGAAAGAGGCGCGTGCGCCCGCGGCGTTCCGGATGGATCAGGCCCTCGTCTTCGTAGAAGCGAAGCGTGCGCGTCGACACTCCGAATTCGCGCGTCAGCTCCGTTATGCTATAGTACTTGTTCACTGGCATTGGCTTCCCACTCTCGTAGCCCATAATATTGACTTTTACGTAATAGTCAATTTCGGCAAATCCGGCTCAGATGCCGAACCACCAGGTGGCGATACCGAGGAAAGCGAAGAAGCCCGTGCAGTCAGTGACGGTGGTTACGAAAACGGACGACGCAATAGCTGGGTCCGCGCCGACCTTATCCAGAAGAAGCGGCAAAAGAATGCCCGCCAGCGCTGCCGCCACCAGGTTGATGATCATGGCGGCGCCGATGACCATACCAAGCTGGTAGTCGTGGAACCACGTGCCGGCAATCGTGCCCATGATGCTGGCAAAGACGATGCCGTTCATGATCCCGACGCCCGCCTCCCTGCGGATGATGCGGCCGGCATTGTATATGTCGAGGTCGCGGGTCGCGAGCGCGCGCACGGTGACGGTCATCGTCTGCGTGCCGGCATTGCCTCCCATGGAGGCCACGATTGGCATCAGTACGGCAAGCGCGATCATTTTCTCGATCGATGCGTCGAAGAGGCCGATTACACTGGCCGAAAGCATCGCCGTGCCGAGATTGATCATCAGCCAGAGGAAGCGCGAGCGGACGGTCGATAAGACATTGTCGGACAGCTCTTCGTCTCCGACGCCGCCGAGGCGTTTGATGTCCTCATCCGCTTCCTCGTGAATGACGTCGACGACATCGTCGATGGTAAGAACACCGACAAGACGGTCGTTCTCGTCCACGACGGCGGCTGAGAGAAGGTCGTATTGCTCGAAGAGCTGCGCCGCCTCTTCCTGGTCCATCTCGGCTGGAATAGGATGGGTCGTCTCGCGCATGATCGCTTCGATTTTTGTCTGCCGCTTGGTGCGGAGAATCTGGTCGAGATCGACGGCGCCGAGCAGCTTGAAGGTCGGGTCGATAACGAAGATCTGCGTGAAGGAATAAGGCAGGTCCTCCTCTTCGCGCATATAGTCGATCGTCTGACCGACAGTCCAGAAGGGCGGCACCGCCACGAATTCCGTCTGCATGCGGCGGCCGGCAGAGCTTTCCGGGTAGTCCAGTGCCCTACGCAGGCGCACCCGCTCGGTGAACGGCAGCTGCGCCAGAATTTCTTCCCGGTCTTCCTTGTCCAGGTCCTCGAGAATGTAGACAGCGTCGTCCGAATCGAGCTCCCCGATTGCAGCGGCAATCTGCTCGTTCGGTATCTGATCGACGATTTCGCGACGGATCGTTTCATCGACCTCCGTCAGCGCCGTCATGTCAAAATCGTCGCCGAGGAGGCGGACAAGTGCCAGGCGCTGATCCGGCTGGATCGATTCCAGCAGGTCGCCTATTTCGGACTCGTGAAGACGCGCGACGTTCTGCCGGAGAAAAATCGTATCCCGGTCGGCGATGGCAGCGCCGACAAGCGCCAGAAAGTCGCTGCGGACATTGCCGTCCTCGTCGTAGATGTCGGCTCCTTCGTCGTCCGGACGTCTGCGGATGCGGTCGTCTTCTCCGTTTTCCGTCATCTGCCGTCCTCGCATTCCAAGATTAACGACTGTCGCGCCGCATTCGAGAATGGCGGCTGAAAAAGCATTGTCAACAAGCGGATAAATGAACTCCGCCTGCGCTCTCGGCCCGCCCGAATTCCAGCCTCTGCTAACCGAAATGCTCGGTGCCGTCTAGCGCCAAAGCGCATCGCGCAGATGACAATGCGCCGTCTTGCCGATAGTTTTCGCGCGCCAGCAAACAAGGACCGCCGCCGATGGCCATTCGTCCCATTCTTCGCTATCCGCATCCCGGCCTGAAGACGATCTGCGAACCGGTGACGGTCTTCGATTGGGCACTGCGTCGGCTTGCTGACGATCTGCTGGAGACGATGCGCGTTGCACGCGGCGTCGGCATTACGGCCGCCCATGTCGGCGTCTTCCTGCGGGTGGTCGTGATCGAACTCAACAAGGTGGACGGAGTTCGGACCTTTATCAACCCCGATATCATTTCGGTTTCGGATGAACTCATGCGCCAGACCGAAGGAAGCGTGTCGATGCCAGGCGTGACCGACGAGGTGACGAGGCCCCGCGCAGTCCGTTTCCGCTACCAGGACATCAACGGTGTCCAGCATGAAGAGCATGCCGATGGCTTCCTGGCGATTTGCATCCAGCACGAGGTCGACCAGCTTGACGGAATTTTCTGGCTTCAGCGCCTGTCGAAGCTGAAGCGCGACCGCCTGATCCGGAAATGGGAAAAAGCGGCGCCGTGATTTCACGAAACTTTGGCGAACCATTCCGGACCACGAGCGTTCTTCGATCAAGGTAACGCCTGAGGGAGAATGACTATGCCAAAGAAGGACGACAAGACCACCTTTTCGCGCGAAGACGATTATCGCGATTACGAAGAACGCAATCTTGACGAGGGCTGGCCCTACTCCGACGAAGCAGGTGCGCGATCGCCTGAACCGCAAAATCGAGCCTACGGCGAAACGCCTGCAAACTTCGACCGCGATCCTAACAGCGGCTTTCGCGTTGACGGCACGGACGAAGACGGAAACGAAAACCGGCTCAAGGATTCGCTCAGGGCCGATACGATCCATCGCGATGAAAGCGATGACCTCGAAGCGCGCGTGACGGAGAACCTGGAAAACATCCCGGATCTGAACCTCGACAGCATCGATGTTCATGCCGACGGCCACACCGTAACGCTGGAAGGCGCCGTCGAGACCATCGGAATGGCCCGGAAGGTCGAACTCGGTGCCCTTTCAGTTGATGGCGTCCACCATATCCGCAACCGGCTGGAAACGATCGGTGTTGATTCGCATCTATCGGACGAGGATTGAAGTCCCTGAAAATCAAGGCCTGTCGAACCGTTCGAGCATGCCGCAAACGAAAAGGGACCGGAACCGGCCCATTTTTCATGTCGCCGGCGAGATGAGACGATCTAAGAATTTCTCCGGAAGAGAATGGTGCGGTCGAGAAGACTCGAACTTCCACGGGTTGCCCCACAGCGACCTCAACGCTGCGCGTCTACCAATTCCGCCACGACCGCATCGTGGTAGGTGCCGATTTGCGTCGGCGGGGCAGCATGTAGCAAAAGCATTTGGGGTGCACAAGGGCGATATGGCAGATTTTTGCAAAACAAATCACAGCATTTGAATTGCCCGTCAAACGGGGCCATATAGGCGGTCTGCCGCCTGTGATCGCCGTGCGGCGAGGGAAGTCTATGCTGCGCACCGATCTACAGTTCTCGATGTTTCCGCTCGAAGGCTCAAAGCCCGTGCGTTGGCGCATCTCCGATGGTCTCATTCCTTATAGCGAAGCCGTCGAGACGATGGAGCGCGAGGTGGCCGTGATCGCCGAGGGGGGCGACGAGCTTGTCTGGCTCGTCGAGCATCCGCCCCTCTACACGGCAGGCACCAGCGCCAATGCGAAGGACCTTGTGCAGCCGGACCGTTTTCCGGTTTTTGCGACCGGCCGCGGCGGCGAATATACGTATCATGGCCCCGGCCAGCGCGTTGCCTATGTGATGCTTGATCTCAAACGCCGGCGGCAGGATGTCCGCGCCTTCGTCGTGGCGCTTGAAGAAGTGGTAATCCTTACGCTCGATTCGATGAACGTACGCGGCGAGCGGCGCGAGGACCGCGTCGGCGTTTGGGTAAGCCGGCCGGAGAAACCGCATCTTCCGGACGGCAGCATGAGCGAGGACAAGATTGCCGCGCTCGGCATCCGGCTTCGTAGATGGGTGACGTTTCACGGCTTGTCGCTCAATGTCGATCCCGACCTCGACCATTTTACCGGCATCGTACCCTGCGGGATTTCTGCCTACGGCGTGACAAGCCTTGTCGATCTCGGCCTGCCGGTGATGATGGCGGATGTGGATATCCGCCTGCGCGAAGCCTTCGAATCGGTCTTCGGCAAAACGGTGGGCGAACTCTAGTCGATATTGATCGGCATGCATTCCTGTGGTTGATGGCTTCGTTCCCGAAAGCCTGCAACATGTCCCAAGAACAATCTCCGTATAATCCGCTTCAAGGCATGGTCATCATGGCCGGCGCCATGGTCGTCCTGCCCGCCATGGATGCGATCGCCAAATACATGGCGACCTTCGAGGCTATGTCACCGGGACAGGTGACATTCTATCGCTTCTTCTTTCAGGTCGCCTGCACGCTTCCTATCCTGCTTGCCGTCTTCCGCTGGAAGGCCCTTTCGGCAAAGCGACCATGGATGAACCTGCTGCGGGGCGCCTTGCATGGCGCAGCCAGCCTGCTCTTCTTCGTCGCGGTCAAATACATGCCGCTCGCGGATGTCTTCGCGATCTATTTCGTGGAACCATTCATGCTGACGGCTCTTTCGGCGCTCTTCCTCGGCGACAAGGTCGGTTGGCGGCGGTGGGCGGCGATCGTCGTCGGCTTCGCAGGCGCGATGATCGTCATCCAGCCGAGCTACGAAATCTTCGGCCTGAAGGCGCTGCTGCCAGTGCTTTGTGCCTTCCTTTTCTCGCTCTATCTCTTTCTCAACCGGGCAATCGGTGAAGCCGATTCGCCGTTAACGATGCAGACCTTGGCCGGAATTGGTGGAATGCTCTTCATGGGGGCCACGCTCCTGGGCGGAAATGCGCTTTCAATGCCCGATTTCGAAATGTCGCTTCCTTCGTCGGTATTGGGCCTCGTCCTGCTGCTCGTCCTCGGCACTATCTCCGGCTATGCGCATATGCTGATCGTCAGGGCATTCCGCCTTGCGCCACTGTCGCTGCTTGCCCCGTTCCAATATTTCGAGATCATTTCGGCGACCGTGCTCGGATATGTCGTGTTCAACGATTTTCCCAATTTTTCCAAATGGATCGGCATTTTTATCATCGTCGCGTCCGGCCTCTTCATCATCTGGCGCGAACGCGTTCAGTCAAGATCGCTAAAATCATCGCAAACACCTGCGTAGTCGATTAACCCTTGTCGTTGAGGGTTCTTCAATTCCGCCGGGCTAAAATCATTTCTGGCTTCATGACGAAGTCTGGAGATGAAAGATGAGCGAATTCCGACTCGCTTTTCCGGCATGCGTGATCGCGGGAAAGCATCGGCTGGCCGCCGACGATATCAGCCTCTTGCGCAAGCACAGCTTTCCGCACGGCGTACGGAAGGCCGACGACGTCGTTGTCATGCTTGCGCTGAACAATTCCTGTCCTGAAAAATGCCCGGAATGGAGCGCCTTCTTTCTGGAAGAACTCGCCGGTTTCATTGTAAACTACAGCTATCCGCAGGGCTCGCTGGACGAGATCAATGTCGCCTGGATCATGCGCATGTTCGCGACCGACGGCGTCATCAATTCGTCGCTCGAACTGGAACTCATACTGCACATCATGGAGATTTCCTCCCATGTACCGGACGAGCTGCGCGCCTTTGCGCTCGATCAGCTGCGCCTTGCGATTACCGACGATGTTGGCGGCTACAAGCTGTCGCGTGCAGTGGACCGCAAAGGCATCGCCCGCCAGGACATCGATTTCGTGATGCGCGTGCTGCGGAACATCTGCGAGGGCGGTGTGATTCCAGTTTCGCATCTCACCTATAGCGTCTTGCGCCGGATCGAAGCGGAAACGCTGCCTTCCGCCAATCATCCCCGCTGGGCTGAGATCCTCCAGGCGCTCCAGCTTCGGGATTACGCCGAACTGCGCACCAGCCGCTGGCTGCGGATCGTGGACGACGAACAAGCCGTTGCGTGACTTGCGTTAGGACAGGTACCTTCCCCACCGTCAGATTTCGCACGATTGTGCGTCCCGGCGTTTCTGCGTAGAACTTCTGGACGCATTTTTCGGGTGGAGTCTGCATGTTCAAGAAAATCCTGATCGCGAACCGCGGCGAGATCGCTTGCCGCGTGATCAAGACTGCACGCCGCATGGGTATTGCAACGGTCGCGGTCTATTCGGACGCAGACCGCGATGCCCTTCATGTCGAGATGGCTGATGAGGCAGTGCATATAGGCCCGGCGGCGGCAGCCGAGAGCTATCTCGTCGCCGAAAAGATCATCGCCGTCTGCAAGGAGACCGGCGCGGAAGCTGTTCACCCCGGCTACGGCTTCCTTTCCGAACGGGCCTCCTTTTGCGAGGCCCTCGAAAGGGAGGGTATCGTCTTCATCGGGCCGAAACCGAAGGCCATCAGGGCGATGGGCGACAAGATCGAATCGAAGAAGTTCGCCAATGCCGCCAAGGTTTCAACGGTGCCGGGCTATCTCGGCGTCATCAAGGATGCAGCGCATGCCGAGAAGATCGCCGGCGAGATCGGCTATCCCGTGATGATC
Organism: Rhizobium gallicum bv. gallicum R602sp; assembly: GCF_000816845.1. NCBI lineage: Bacteria > Pseudomonadati > Pseudomonadota > Alphaproteobacteria > Hyphomicrobiales > Rhizobiaceae > Rhizobium > Rhizobium gallicum. Next base: position 1,997,587 of record NZ_CP006877.1, read on the forward strand.
AAGGCTTCGGCCGGCGGCGGCGGCAAGGGCATGCGTATCGCCTGGAACGAGGCGGAAGTCCGCGACGGTTTCGACCGTGCCCGCTCGGAGGCAAGAAGTTCTTTCGGCGACGATCGCGTCTTCATCGAGAAATACATTGTCGATCCGCGCCATATTGAAATCCAGGTGCTGGCGGATGCGCACGGCAATACCGTCTATCTCGGCGAGCGCGAATGCTCGATCCAGCGGCGGAACCAGAAGGTCGTCGAAGAGGCACCCTCGCCCTTCCTCGACGAAAAGACCAGACAGGCGATGGGCAAGCAGTCCGTCGCACTGGCGAAGGCCGTCGATTATCAAAGCGCAGGAACGGTAGAATTCATCGTCGACCGCGACCGCAATTTCTATTTCCTCGAAATGAACACGCGGCTGCAGGTCGAGCATCCGGTGACGGAGCTGGTGACCGGGATCGACCTCGTGGAGCAGATGATCCGGGTTGCCGCGGGCAAAACGCTTCCCTTCAACCAGAAGGACATTAGGCTGAATGGCTGGGCGATCGAAAGTCGCCTCTACGCCGAAGATCCCTATCGCAACTTCCTGCCGTCGATCGGCCGCCTGACGCGTTACCGCCCGCCCGCGGAAGGCTGGCACGGCAGCACGATCGTCCGCAACGATACCGGTGTCTTCGAAGGCGCCGAAATCTCGATGTATTACGATCCGATGATCGCCAAGCTTTGCGCCTGGGCGCCGGACCGTTCGGCAGCGATCGAGGCCATGGGCCAGGCACTCGACGGTTTCGTGGTTGACGGCATCGCGCATAATCTGCCGTTCCTCTCGGCATTGATGAAGCACCCGCGCTGGCGCGAGGGCAGACTTTCGACTGGTTTCATTGCCGAGGAATATCCGGACGGCTTTGCGCCGATGGCCCCGGATCAGCGGGAGGAGGCGCTGCTTGCGGCCGTAGCGCTATCCACGGCGCTGATCGAAGCCAATCGCCGCGAACGCCATATCGACCGGTTGCGCGCTTCGGACGGTAATCTTCGCGAGGAATGGGTCGTGAAGATCGACACGGCCTATGTGCCGGTGAGACTTGCCGACGGACTGGTGACCATCCCGTTCGACATGGAGATGGAAGCAGCGGGAGAAAAGATCCATGTTGTCACCGATTGGCGACCCGGTGCACCAGTCTGGAACGGGGCAATCGGCGGACGGGCGGTGACGGCCCAGATCCGGCCGGTTCTGAACGGCATGCGCATCGACTGGCAAGGCCTTGCGATCCGCGCCACGGTTTTTACGCCGCGCCACGCCGAGCTCGATTGCCTGATGCCGGTCAAGCTCCCGCCGGATACCTCGAAGCTGCTGCTTTGCCCGATGCCGGGGCTGGTGATTTCGATCGCCGTCGCGGAAGGCCAGGAGGTAAAGGCCGGTGAGACACTTGCCGTCGTGGAAGCTATGAAGATGGAGAATGTGCTGCGCGCCGAACGTGATTTGGTCGTCGGCAAGATCAATGCGAAGCCTGGCGAGAGCCTCGCCGTCGATGCCGTGATCCTGGAATTCGCCTGATCCGGATTGGCACAGGTCCGTCTGCGCCGCAGCTTGCGCGACTTCGCATTTGTTAAGGTCTTGTAGCCTAGTATGTGGCGTTTTCGTCTTGTGGCTGGGGCCTCGGAGACACGAATGACGGCGCTGCAATCTGCCGCCCTGCTGCTTTTCATCAATCTTGGCCTCCTCTGGCTGCTCATGCGCATACCACTCGGCGTGCGCACCATTCGCCTGACGCGGACATTCCAGAGACCGCCGGAGGAGCTGTGGAGAGCGATCGATCCCGCCGGCACCGACGCTGACTGGCACCATTCCGTCATCAGCAGCAAGCCGCTCAAGAACCGCACAGGCATCGTCGAGCAGATCTACAGCCATTTGGACCGCGACGGCGCACCTTTGCGCCGCTTGCTGGCTTTGGAGCCGTTGCCGGCCGCCGGCGGACGCGGCTTTCGTTCGCGTATCGCTGACGACAGCACGCTTGATTTGGCCTTCTGGCGGGATTTCAGCGAAAGCAGGATCGTGCGCCGGCTGCCCGACGGCGCCGAGATCGAAATTACGCAGACGGATCGTTACCGCGGCCTCGCCTTCCTTCTTTTCCGATATGTCATGCTGCGCCGCGAGCTGCGTGCGCTCGAAGGTTGGCTTGAAACCGGTGCATCGGTTCCGCAGGGATATTTCGAACGTCCCACGTTTCAATGCGGACTGGCTGCAGTCTCGACGTTTTTGCTTTGGCCGTTCTTCGGACTGACGACGTACGGGCTGATGATCTCGACATTTCTTACCCTGGTCATCGCTCTGCACGAGCTCGGGCATCTCGCCGCCTACCGGACTTTCGGACATGAATCCGTGCGCATGATCTTCGTGCCGCTCCTCGGCGGCATCGCGATTGGCGGCAGACCCTACAAGAGCCATTTCGAGGTTGCCACCTGTGCGCTGATGGGACCTGGCATCTCGGCCTTCTTCGTGCCTATCCTGATTGCCGGGGATAACATTGCGGCACATGGGCTGCTGTCGGAGCAATTCCGCGGCCCGCTATTGATCTTCCTGCTCATCCTCGGCGCTTTCAACCTCCTCAATCTTCTGCCAATGCAAAGGTTCGACGGTGGCCAGGTCTTGCGGCAGATCTTTAGAACACCGCGCTCGCTAATCGGAGCGAGCTTTGCCATTACGGCCTGCATTCTCGCCATCGGCTGGGAGGTCGGCGTTTCCAGCGGCATCCTGGCTGCAGCGCTCGCCGTCTTCATCCTGCTCAGCATGATTGGCGCGGGATCCCTCAAGCCTCGCCACAAGCTCGAGGAGATGAAGGCCGGCGAGCGCCTTCTGGTCACCTTCGGTCTTTATGCTGCGATCCTCATTCACGGTTATGCAGTTATTTTTTCGGCGGAAAAGCTCTTTTGACGCTCTAAGCAAATTGGTTGTCGCAAGTAGCTGATTTTGCAATAATGTTGTTGCCGCCTTTCCTTTTCGCTTGAGCCGCCGTCGCCCGGCATGCCAAGTTACGCCGGAAAATCACGAGGAGATCAGACGATGGACGTTCGCGCCGCCGTTGCCGTTCAGGCTGGAAAACCGCTGGAAGTCATGACCGTGCAGCTGGAAGGCCCGCGGGCCGGCGAGGTTCTGGTCGAGGTCAAGGCGACCGGCATCTGCCACACGGACGATTTCACGCTGTCTGGGGCCGATCCGGAGGGCCTGTTTCCGGCAATCCTCGGCCATGAGGGTGCCGGCATCGTCGTCGATGTCGGCCTGGGCGTCACTTCGGTCAAGAAGGGCGACCACGTCATTCCGCTCTACACGCCGGAATGCCGTGAATGCCCGTCCTGCCTGTCGCGCAAGACCAATCTGTGCACGGCGATCCGCGCCACTCAGGGCCAGGGGCTGATGCCGGACGGCACGAGCCGCTTTTCGATCGGCAAGGACAAGATCCATCATTACATGGGCTGCTCGACCTTTGCCAATTACACGGTGCTGCCCGAGATCGCCGTTGCCAAGGTCAATGCGGACGCTCCCTTCGACAAGATCTGCTACATCGGCTGCGGCGTCACCACCGGCATCGGCGCCGTCATCAACACCGCCAAGGTGGAGATCGGCGCCACGGCGATCGTCTTCGGCCTCGGCGGCATCGGCCTCAACGTTCTCCAGGGCCTGAAGCTTGCCGGTGCCGACATGATCATCGGTGTCGACATCAACAATGACCGCAAGGTGTGGGGCGAAAAGTTTGGCATGACGCATTTCGTCAATCCCAAGGAGGTCGGCGACGACATCGTGCCCTATCTCGTCAACATGACGAAGCGTGGCGCCGACCAGATCGGCGGCGCCGACTACACCTTCGACTGCACCGGCAACACCAAGGTGATGCGCCAGGCGCTGGAAGCCAGCCATCGCGGCTGGGGCAAGTCGGTCGTCATCGGGGTGGCCGGTGCCGGCCAGGAAATCTCCACCCGCCCGTTCCAGCTGGTCACCGGCCGCAGCTGGATGGGCACCGCCTTTGGCGGCGCGCGCGGCCGCACCGACGTGCCGAAGATCGTCGACTGGTACATGCAAGGCAAGATCCAGATCGATCCGATGATCACCCATACGATGCCGCTCGAAGACATCAACAAGGGCTTCGAACTCATGCATTCCGGTCAAAGCATCCGCGGCGTGGTGCTGTATTGATCTCGTGTCGGTAGAATTGGAAAGGCGATATCAAATCTTTGCTGAAACCCGCTTCTCAACCTACAGCGCTTTCCGAAATATCCAAGCATCAGGATGTTCCAGTTCTGGACTCAATCATCATCTACGATCCGATGCCGGAAGGCGCAGGCGTGGAACTGATCCGCATTTTCAATGCGGCACGAGACTACCATCGTTATTTCGACGATTAGAAACGAACGACAATGCCGCAAATATATGTCGATGCTGACGCCTGCCCGGTGAAGCCGGAAATCCTGAAGGTTGCCGAACGCCACGGCATCAAGGTGACCTTCGTCGCCAATTCCGGCCTGCGGCCCTCACGTGATCCTATGGTCCGTAACGTCATCGTTTCCAATGCCTTCGATGCCGCCGACAACTGGATTGCGGAACACGCAACCAACAGCGACGTTGTGGTGACTGCGGACGTGCCGCTCGCCGTGCGGTGCGTTGCGGGTGGTTCACTGGTTTGCGGCCCCACCGGGCGCGTTTTCGACGACACAAACATCGGCATGGCGAGCGCCATGCGCGATCTCGGCGCGCACCTGCGGGAAACCGGCGAAAGCAAGGGCTACAATGCCGCCTTCAGCCCGAAGGACCGTTCGCGGTTCCTCGAAACCTTCGACCGGCTTTGCCGTCGCGCCAAGGCGGCAGCCTCAGGAACGGGAGATCAAGAATGAACATCATTTCCGAGGCGACCGCCTTCGGCGGCATGCAGGGCGTGTATTCGCATGAATCCGAAGCCTGCAAATGCGAGATGACCTTCGCAGTCTTTGCGCCGCCGAAGGCCATCAAGGAGCCCTGCCCGGTTCTGTGGTATCTTTCCGGGCTGACCTGCACGCACGCCAACGTCATGGAAAAAGGTGAGTACCGGCGCATGGCGGCCGAGCTCGGCCTGATCATCGTCTGCCCGGACACTAGTCCACGCGGCAATGATATTCCCGACGAGCTCACCAACTGGCAGATGGGCAAAGGCGCGGGCTTCTATCTTGATGCCACCGAAGAGCCCTGGGCAGACCACTATCGGATGTACACCTACATCACCGAGGAGCTGCCGGCCCTCGTCGCCCAGCAATTTCGCATCGACATGGGCCGCCAGGGCATCTTCGGCCATTCGATGGGCGGTCATGGGGCACTGACGATCGCATTGAGGAACCCGGGTCGCTTCAGGAGCTGCTCGGCCTTCGCGCCGATCGTCGAGCCGTCGACCGCCGATTGGTCGGCGCCGGCATTCGAAAAGTATCTAGGTTCCGATCGTGCGGCCTGGCGCAAGTACGACGCATGCGCCTTGGTAAGCGACGGCGCACGCTTCCCGGAATTTCTGATCGATCAGGGTAAGGCTGATGGCTTCCTCGACAACGGCCTGAGGCCGTGGCTTTTTGAAGAGGCGATCAAGGGCACGGATATCAAGCTCACGCTGCGGATGCATGAGCGCTACGACCATTCTTACTATTTCATCTCCACCTTCATGGATAATCACCTGACGTGGCACGCCGAGCGGCTTGGATAAGGAACGCAAGAAACGGTGGCATTGCAGCTATGCCAATTCCTACCTTGCAACGGCAGTCAAACTGCGCATATGAGCACCAACGCAGACGACTGCGGCGCCCGCTCCCCTGCGGGCTCAAACGTCGCGGGGACGGCCTCGCTCTTTGAAACGGAGAGTAAGATGGCTTGGTTTCTGCTGTTTCTTGCAGGTCTTTTTGAATGTGGCTGGGCAATCGGTTTGAAATACACCGATGGCTTCACGCGGCCCATGCCGACGGTCCTGACCGTCATTTCCATGGTGATCAGCATCGTACTGCTCGGTCTGGCGGTCAAAACGCTGCCGATCGGTACGGCCTATGCGGTCTGGACCGGAATTGGCACCGTCGGAACGGTGCTGCTCGGCATCTGGCTGCTTGGCGACCCCGTCACCGCGGCCCGCCTCGGCTGCATCGCACTCATCGTCGCCGGCATTGTCGGACTTAAGCTCACTGTATAACGATGAATGCCGCGGGACGAACCCGCGGCATTCTTCTCAGGCGTTGCGCTTGTCGACCGAAAAGGCGCCTGCACCGGCGAAAACCAGGAACAGGAAGATGAAGCAGTAGAGGATCGCCGATTCGCCCTGATTGACGGCCGGGAAGAAGCCCAGCGGCACATGCGCCATGAAATAGGCAACAGCCATCTGGCCGCTCAGGATGAAAGCGATCGGACGTGTCAGAAAACCGACGAGAATTGCCAGCCCGCCGACGAATTCCAGAAGCGCCGACACGAGCATGAGCGGCGGAAGCGGGCCGCCCTCCCCTTGCGGGATCGGGAATTCAAACAACTTCATCGTGCCGTGCTCGATGTACAGAAGCGCAGTGATGATCCTAAGAGCGGCCAGCGCGTAGGGTTGATAGGCGCTGAGACGTTCGAAACCGGACATTTGGGCTCTCCCTTGAGATAAGACAGTCGAGCGTTAATTTCCTAAACGACCGGAAAGAATACACGGATCGGTGACGGGCGTTCACTTCCTGTTGATTTCGCTTGATATTCAAGATTCTCACACCTCAGAGCGGAATATTGTCATGCTTCTTCCAGGGATTCGAGAGATCCTTGTTGCGTAGCATCTTCAGACCGCGCGCCAGGCGGCGTCGCGTCGAATGCGGCATGATCACCTCGTCGATATAGCCACGCTCGGCCGCGACAAAGGGTGACAGGAAGCGGTCCTCGTACATCTTTGTGTGTGCCGCTATCTTTTCCGGATCGGTGATGTCTTTGCGGAAGATGATCTCGACTGCGCCCTTCGCACCCATCACTGCAATCTGCGCCGTCGGCCAGGCATAGTTGAGATCGCCGCGCACATGCTTGGAGGCCATTACGTCGTAAGCCCCGCCGAATGCCTTGCGGGTGATGACTGTCAGCTTCGGCACGGTCGCCTCCGCATAGGCAAAAAGCAGCTTCGCCCCATGCTTGATGAGACCGCCATATTCCTGCGCCGTGCCCGGCAGAAAACCCGGAACATCGACGAATGTGACGATCGGAATACTGAAGCAATCGCAAAAGCGCACGAAGCGCGCGGCCTTGCGTGATGCATCGCTGTCGAGCACGCCGGCAAGCACCATCGGCTGGTTTGCCACAAAGCCGACCGTCGAACCCTCGATGCGCCCGAAACCGCAGACGATGTTCTTGGCGAAGCTTGCCTGAATCTCAAAAAAATCGCCATCGTCCGCAACCTTGTGGATCAGCTCCTTGATGTCATATGGTTTATTGGCATTGGCGGGGATGAGCGTGTCCAGCGATTGATCCCCATCCGTCACCGACTGGTAACATTCGATCTCCGGCACCGGCGAGGTGTTGGAAAGCGGCAGGAAATCGATGAGGCGACGGACCTGCAGCAATGTTTCGACATCGTTGTCGTAAGCGCCGTCAGCGATTGAGGAACGCGTCGTGTGGACAAAGGCGCCGCCGAGTTCCTCTGAGGTCACGGTCTCGTTGGTGACGGTCTTGACGACATCCGGACCGGTCACGAACATGTAAGAGGTGTCGCGCACCATGAAGATGAAATCGGTCATCGCAGGCGAATAGACGTCGCCGCCGGCACATGGGCCCATGATCACGGAAATCTGCGGAATGACGCCGGAGGCGAGCACATTGCGCTGGAAGACTTCGGCATAGCCGCCGAGCGCAGCAACCCCTTCCTGGATGCGCGCGCCGCCCGCATCATAGATGCCGACGATCGGCGCCCGATTTTTCAGCGCCATGTCCTGCACCTTCATGATCTTCTCGGCATGCGCCTCGGAAAGCGAGCCGCCGAACACCGTGAAATCCTTGGCGAAGACGAAGACGGTCCGGCCGTTGACGGTTCCCCAGCCCGTGACGACGCCGTCGCCGGCAATCCGGCTCTTGTCCATGCCGAAATCCGTCGAGCGATGCTCCACGAACATGTCGAACTCCTCGAAAGAGTCTTCATCGAGGAAGAGGTCGATCCGTTCGCGTGCCGTCAGCTTGCCGCGCTTGTGCTGCGCTTCGATGCGCGCCTGGCCGCCGCCCTGCCGGGCAATCTCCCGGCGCCGCTCCAGCTCGTCGAGAACTTCCTTCATGAAATCTCCCCTCGCCGCTCGATCGCGGCATGATCTTCAGCCGCGGCCAGTATTGAGCTTAAAGGCCGAGCGGACCCGCGCGGCGATATCCTCCGCTAGAATCTGATCCGCCATGGCCCGATCGTTGGCAGTGCTGGTCACCTCGAACGAGCTGACGGCGATGACCGAGCCCTCGTCGACGGACGCCGCATCGATATTGATCTTGGCGATATTCCTGTTTTTGTCGTAGCCTGTGACTTTCTGGAGGGAAGCGATGCGAATCGTCAGCACGACGCGCGGATAGACCTCGGTCCGAACCGTAGCATTGATGGCGGCATTGATGCGGTCGCCGATGCCTGAAAGCAGTTCGGGCGGCGTATTGGGACCGCCGAGAACCACGGCACTGCGGACATCGTAGATAGGAGCGGCGGGCTCATCGGAGGTCAGGCCCATGCAGGACGTCAACATGGCGCAGACCAGCCCCAGCTGACAAAAAAGCGACCTAAACCAATTCATGCTGAATTCCGCACCTCTCCCGCTCGGAGTCGCAGATTTCGCCATAATGGCTGCCAAAGCAATATGTTTCAGGCCTTTAGCGCCAAAAAAACGTCCGCCGCTGCCTTGAACTCTTCAAAGCGCTTGGCACGGCGCAGTTCGCCCTCCTCGTCGCTGCCCCAATGCTCGATCGTCCAATCCTCATCGAGATGGGCAAGCGACCAGACCTCGTCCATGGTCAGATGGTGCTCGGCAAACGCCAGCGCCAGAATGGCCGACCCGGTTAGCGTCGTTATCGTGTGAAGGGAGGCAAGTGCCAGCGCACTGTCGTGTCTGCGCAAAGTGACGTCGAAGGCTGCGACTGCTTCGCGCGGCTGCTCGTGATGCATCACGCCTTCGATCAGGATGAAGCGCGCGCCGAGATCATTCGCCGCCCAATCGAGAACCGGGTCCCACTGCTCGGTCTGGCGCTGCACCAGGAGTTCCGGTCCTTCGGCGCGGTAGCAGAGATGATCGCTCGAGGAAAACCGCAGGATGTCTTCGAAGACGGCTTGCGTGTCCATCGCAACGCCGTCGAGCGCGGTATTGACGAGGCGTGTCACGGGCATGGTCGCCGGGTCAATCACTTCCGCCTGTGCATCCCACTCGGCGGCGAGGAGCGCAGCCAGAGCCTCTGTCGGCACTGCCAGAACCTGTTTGGCGGGCGTGCGCACGACCTTGCCGTCAAGCGCGATCGCCAAGCCGTCATCCCGCTCGGCAACCGTGACGTTCTTGTAGAAGCGTTTCGGCAGCGGCCTTTTCATCTGGATCTGCGCGCGGCGGATCGGATCGGGGTGGCTCAGTCCTTCGGAAAGGTCGTTCAGCAGGTCGCGCATGGCGTCACCTCAAAAATGGTCAAGCACGTCATTCGGATGGTAAGCGACAGTATCGGCGCCGGCGGCAATCAGGTCGTCAACGCTGGCATAACCCCAGGATACACCAATTGCCTTTGCGCCTGCTGCCTTTGCCATCTGCATATCGTAGACAGCGTCGCCGATGACAATGGCATCAGCGGCCTTCATGCCCGCTTCGTCACAGCATTCGGTCACCATGGCCGGATGTGGCTTCGATGGACAATCGTCAGCCGTCCGCGAGACGATGAAATGCGGCGCGAAACCGTGTGTTTCGAGGACATTGACAAGCCCGCGGCGCGACTTTCCGGTGACGGCGCCGATCAGGATGTCTTCCCGTGCGGCAAGCCCGTCTATCATCGGCTTTATTCCGGCGAAAAGGGGCACATCCATGCCGGGCTCCTGCCTGACATTCATGTAGATCGACTTGTAGTGAGCCGTCATGGCGATCGCCTCGTCATCGACATGCAGCTTGCCCTGCATGCGGGCAATCGCAATGTCGAGCGTCAGACCGATGATCGATTTGGTGCTGGAAAGATCCGGCCGTGAATGACCGAATTGAACGAAGGTTCTGGCCATCACCTCATGTATCAGGGCGGCACTGTCGACCAACGTGCCGTCGCAATCGAAGAGAACAAGCTTCATTCGTCAATCCTCTCCGCACCGGCAAGATCAAGGCCAAGAAGGTTCCAGGTCTGCACCATATGCGGCGGCAGCGGCGCTGTGATGCGCAGGCGTCCGCCTGCAGGATGCGGGATGTCGATATGACGGGCATGCAGGTGCAGTCGCTTCTGGATGCCGCCGGGAAAGTCCCAGTTCGGGTCGTCGATGAAGTATTTTGGATCGCCGATGATCGGATGGCCGATATGCAGCGCATGAACACGAAGCTGATGCGTACGGCCGGTATATGGCTCCATCTCGAGCCAGGCCAGGTTTTGCGCCGCCGTTTCGATGACGCGGTAGTAGGACACGGCATGATCCGCACCCTCCTCGCCGTGCTTGGCAATGCGCATGCGATCGCCGTCGGCAGTCGCTTCCTTGACGAGCCATGTGGAGATCTTGTCCTCATGCTTGCGTGGCACGCCCTTCACCAACGACCAGTAGGTCTTCTTGGTGTCGCGTTCGCGAAAGGCAGCCGTCAGCTTCTGAGCGGCACCACGTGTGCGGGCAATGACGAGCACGCCCGATGTGTCGCGGTCAAGCCGATGCACGAGCCGCGGCTTCTCGCCCTTCGGGCTCGTCCAGGCCTCCAGCATCTGGTCGATATGACGGGTCAGACCGGAACCGCCCTGCACGGCAAGTCCAGCGGGCTTGTTGAGCACGATCACCTTGTCGTCCTCATGCAGCACCATACGCTGAAGTAGTTGGTGATCGCTGGAATGCTTCAGATCCTTCCCGGCGATCGGACCACTCTTGACCTTCGCATCGACATCGAGCGGCGGCACGCGAACCATCTGGCCCGGCTGCACACGCGCGTCGGTCTTTACGCGTCCACCGTCAACGCGGACCTGGCCCGAACGCAGGAGCTTCTGAAGCTGGCCGAAGCCGAGGCCAGGGAAATGGATCTTGAACCACCGGTCGAGCCGCATTCCCGCCTCGTCGGCATCCACCTTGATATGTTCGATTCCGGCCATTCTTGTTCTTTCGGAAAATCTTGGGCGCGCCATGCGCGGCTGTTGCCGGTGGCTTTAGAGCATTTTTCTTCGCGCGGAAACTGCCTTTCAGATCAAAGCGCGCACAAGCGCTAGACCAGCCATGACAGAGGCAATCGAAAGCCCGACGCTTGCGGCGACGTAAAGTCCGCCGGCGACTGCCTCGCCCCGCTCGAAAAGCGATATCGCATCCAGAGAAAAGGCCGAAAAGGTCGTAAAGCCGCCGAGGAAGCCGGTGATAAGCAGCAGGCGCATCTCGACGGAGGCGTTGAACCGGCGCGCGATCATTTCGGCAAAAACGCCAATCGCGAAACAGCCAACGATGTTGACAATCAGCGTGCCCCACGGAAAGCCGGGCCCCAGGAGCCGCAGCGACCATTGGCCGACATAATATCTCAAAAGCGAGCCGATAGCGCCGCCGGCGCCGACAAGAAGAGCCTGGATCATCGTTCTGGTTTTACCTGACGAATTGACCGTTTCCAATTGGATGAGAAGAAATCCCACCGTTCAATTAAAATGCGAATGGTTTCCTTAGCCGCGCACGAACCGGCGATGTGTATCAAACGTCCTATGACACAGGTCGTCACCATATCCGCGAGCACGGCCGCCGCCGCATTCGAAACGCTGAGGATTGCTCCCCGCGTGCCGACGAGCATGGCGGCAAAGGACGCGCGCCGGATCGCAGACCGTCAGCTCAAGGGCCGACATGATCAGGAGCTGAGCGAAACGGCAAGCATTATTCAGTCGACCGAAGTGGCGCTCGACCTGATGGCCAAGGGCAACAAGCAACCGCAGGCAGGATTGCAGCAGGCATTGAAATCCTACGAGGATTTTTGAATTTCTCACCTTTGGAACGCAAATGGCCCGCGGCGACTGCCGCAGGCCGTTTGCTGGTTATTTTCCCTGGGCCGAGAGAACCTTCAACGTCACGTCGATCTTGCCCGCCTTCTCAAAGGTGAGCGTCACCGGCACGCTCTCACCCTGCTTGAAAGGCGCCTTCACCTTCTGGAACATCAGATGCAGGCCGCCAGGCGCTAGCTTCACCGTCCCACCCGCCGGAATAACAATCCCATCCTTCAGTTCACGCATCTTCATGACATTGTTCTGCATGGCCATTTCGTGCATCTGAACTTCGCCCGCGGAAGGCGAGGAAACGACGACGAGCTTGTCGTCGGTCTTGCCGTTATTCTTGACAGTAAGGAAGCCACCGCCGACTGGCTGGCCGGGCAGCATTGCCTTCGAAAATGCGCCGGAGATTTCGAGGTCGCCGAGTGTTATAGTGCCGCCTGCTGCAGCATTCATGTCCATCCCGGCCATGTCGCCGTGATCATGGCCATTGTCGTCACCGGCAATGACCTTCAGCAACGGCGCAGGGCTCTTAAGCCTATGGGGATCGCCGCCATCGGTTGCGAGCTGGTCCCATGCCTCGGCCGCATCGCCGCAAAGCTGCTTCACCGGAAAGGCGAGCGATGTTCCGGCATCCACGCCCGAAACCTTGCCTTGGATCACGAAGGTATCGTAAAAATCGTCCGAGAGGTTGCCGCCCTTCCAGCGTATTTCGACTGCGCCGGATTTCACCTTGGTGCCGTGATTGTCGTAGGTCTTCTGATAGTCGCCCTTGATCACTTCAAGTTCCCAGCCGGCCTTCGGCTGCGGCTTGGCAAATACAAAGCCTTCCGGCAGTTTCACCTGCACTTCGTTGGTGGGCTTGCCGTCACAGCCATGCGGTACCTGCAGCGTTGCCAGGAACGTCTTTTCCTGTGGGGCTTCCGGATCAAGAAAGGTGACATGCGCCTGCGCTGCCGTGAATGCGGCTGCGAAAACCAGAGCGGCAGCGCTGAGTGTCTTGATTGTCTCCATCGGGTATCTCCTCGCCGGCTGCAGCTCGCAAATGGCTGGCGCATCGGCATTGTCGTGTCATTTCGGTGGTGGCTGGAGATCAGGCCAGAACCGGCGGTGCCCTGGACTTCGGCCGTTCGACGGCGTGCACCCCGATGGGGGTGTCCGCAACAACCGGGGGGTTATGCAGCGTCGCGAACTCGAGATGCAGCCAGGAGCCGTTATCCGGCACCGGCAGGATGACGAAAGCCGTAAGCCGGCAGACTTCGCAATTCGGCTTCAGAGGGGCCCTCTTGCCGCCGCTGTCCGTCGCGGTCACGCAAAGCGAGGCCTGGGTGCCGTCCGGCAGGACGTATGCGGCGCTATTATAGTCCGCATCCGCCGCAGCCGCCTGCGGCGCCTGATGCGCAAGGCCAAGCATAAGCAAGCTCAGCGCACAGAGAATGCGCGTCAGCATGCCAGCGTTTCGGCCCGTTTTCATCATCTGGATCCTCATTAGCGGATTTCGCGATTAAGCACTTTATCCGAAAAAAGCAAAAGTCCATTTGACGCAGTTCAACACTTTGTCGAAAGACGGCGCGACAAAAATTTGTTCGGCGGCGACATTCCCCCTTGCCAAGAGCCTGCTCCGCCGGATAATTGCCGCAACCCTGTTGGGAGAATCCGGTCTACAGACGGCCGGTGCCGAAGGAGCAACCGCCCCGGAAACTCTCAGGCCAAAGGACCAGCAAGGGCAGACGGAACTCTGGAGAGAAGCGTTCTCGAAACGCTCGCCGAAGGGATAACAATCTCAGGCACAGGGACAGAGGGGGCTCGAAAGCAAGGCGTAGCCGCGCCTTCTGATTGAGCCCGCGCATGGAATTCCACGCGCAAACCCCGGAGGCGTCGTTGGACGATACTGCTGCCCTCAAGAAAACTCCGCTACACGCGCTGCATCTTTCGCTCGGTGCCCGCATGGTGCCTTTCGCAGGCTATGAGATGCCCGTTCAGTATTCGGCCGGCGTGCTGAAGGAACACCTGCAGACGCGCGCCGGCGCCGGCCTCTTCGACGTCTCCCACATGGGTCAGGTCGTCGTGAGGGCGAAGTCCGGCAGATACGAAGATGCCGCCCTCGCACTCGAAAGCCTCGTACCGGTCGACATTCTCGGCCTCGCCGAAGGCCGCCAGCGCTACGGCTTCTTCACCGACGAAAACGGCGGCATCCTCGACGACTTGATGATCACCCATCTCGATGACCATCTCTTCGTCGTCGTCAACGCCGCCTGCAAGGAGGCCGATGTCGCGCACATGCAAAAGCACATCGGCGACCGCTGCGACATAAGCCTTCTCGACCGCGCGTTAGTCGCGCTGCAAGGTCCGCGCGCCGTCGACGTGCTGGCCGAACTCTGGGCGGATGTCGCCGCGATGAAGTTCATGGACGTGCGCCACTGCCGCTTGCACGACGTATCCTGTCTCGTCTCCCGCTCCGGCTACAGCGGCGAGGACGGCTTCGAGATCTCCGTACCCACTAACAAGGCGGAGGATGTCGCCAGGCGGTTGCTCGAACATCCCGATGCGCAGCCGATCGGGCTCGGCGCCCGCGATTCGCTGCGTCTGGAGGCCGGACTCTGCCTCTACGGCAACGACATCGACACCACCACAACGCCGGTCGAGGCGGCGCTCGAATGGGCCATGCAGAAGGCCCGCAGGACGGGCGGAGCGCGCGCTGGGGACTTTCCGGGTGCAGCACGCATTCTCGGCGAACTCGATAATGGTGCCACACGCCGCCGCGTCGGCCTGAAGCCGGAAGGCAAGGCGCCGGTGCGCGGGCATTCCAAGCTCTATGCGGATGCCGAAGGCAAGACCGAGATCGGCGAGGTCACTTCGGGCGGCTTCGGCCCGAGTGTCGAAGGCCCGGTTGCCATGGGCTATGTGCCGGTTTCGCATGCCGCCGTTGGCACCCAAATTTACGCTGAGGTACGCGGCAAGTATCTCCCCGCTACGGTCGCCGCCCTGCCCTTCATCACGCCGACCTACAAACGCTAAGATATTTCCAGAGAGGAACAAAACCATGCTGAAATTTACCGAAGAACATGAATGGCTGAAGCTCGAAGACGGCGTGGCGACGGTCGGCATTACGAATTATGCAGTCGAACAGCTCGGCGACCTCGTTTTCGTCGAATTGCCGGAAGTGGGCGCGACCTTTTCCAAGAATGACGATGCGGCCACCGTCGAATCCGTGAAGGCTGCCTCGGAAGTCTATTGTCCGCTCGATGGCGAGATCACCGAAGTCAACGAAGCGATCACTGCCGATCCGTCGCTGGTCAATTCCGACCCGCAGGGCGCCGGCTGGTTCTTCAAGCTGAAGCTCAAGAATCCGGCCGATGCCGATGGCCTGCTTGACGAAGCGGCCTATAAGGAGTTCACCGCGTAATGACGACGCCGACAGAATTCCAGTTTACCGACTACCAGCCCTACGACTTCGCCAACCGCCGTCATATTGGCCCGTCGCCGGCCGAAATGAGCGACATGCTGAACGTCGTCGGCTACAACAGCCTCGACAGCCTCATCGACGCGACCGTGCCGTCTGCGATCCGCCAGAGGGCGGCGCTTGCCTGGGGCGCGGCGATGACGGAGCGCGAGGCGCTCGACAAGCTGCGCGAGACCGCCAACAAGAACAAGGTCCTCGTTTCGCTGATCGGCCAAGGCTATTACGGCACCATCACGCCGCCGGTCATTCAGCGCACCATCCTCGAAAACCCGGCCTGGTACACGGCCTACACGCCTTACCAGCCGGAGATCAGTCAGGGCCGTCTGGAAGCGCTCTTGAACTACCAGACGATGATCTGCGACCTGACTGGTCTCGACGTCGCCAACGCTTCGCTTCTCGACGAAGCGACCGCTGCTGCCGAAGGCATGGCGATTGCCGAGCGGGTCGCGAAGTCTAAGGCCAAGGCATTCTTCGTCGATGCCGCCTGCCATCCGCAGACGATCGCGCTCATCCAGACTCGCGCCGAACCGCTCGGCTGGACCGTCATCGTCGGTGACCCCTTCAAGGATCTCGATCCGGTGGACGTCTTTGGCGCCATCTTCCAGTATCCGGGCACGCACGGCCACGTGCACGATTTCACCGCCCTGGTCTCTCGCCTGCACCAGACGGGCGCGATCGCCATTGTCGCGGCCGATATCCTCGCACTGACGCTTCTGAAGTCGCCGGGCGAAATGGGCGCCGATATTGCGATCGGCTCGTCGCAGCGCTTCGGCGTTCCGGTCGGCTACGGCGGACCGCATGCCGCCTATATGTCGGTCAAGGATGCGCACAAGCGCTCCATGCCCGGCCGTCTCGTCGGCGTCTCGGTCGACGCCCGCGGCAATCGCGCCTACCGGCTGTCGCTGCAGACCCGCGAACAGCATATCCGCCGCGAAAAGGCAACGTCGAACATCTGCACCGCGCAGGTGCTGCTCGCCGTCATGGCCTCGATGTATGCGGTTTTCCACGGTCCCAAGGGCATCAAGGCGATCGCCCAGCAGGTCCACCAGAAGGCCGTGCTGATGGCTAAGGGCCTAGAAAAGCTAGGCTACAGGATAGAGCCCGAAACCTTCTTCGACACGCTCACTGTCGATGTCGGCCACATGCAGGGCCTCATCCTGCGCGCGGCCGTCGGCGAAGGTATCAACCTGCGCAAAGTTGGCACGACCAAGATCGGCATGAGCCTCGATGAGCGCACGCGCCCCGCGACGCTCGAAGCCGCCTGGCGCGCCTTCGGCGGCAATTTCGCCGTCGCCGATTTCGAGCCGGGCTACCGCCTGCCGACGGATCTGCTGCGCACCAGCGAATATCTGACGCATCCGATCTTCCACATGAATCGCGCCGAGAGCGAAATGACCCGCTACATCCGCCGGCTCTCCGACCGCGACCTCGCGCTCGACCGCGCGATGATCCCGCTCGGCTCCTGCACCATGAAGCTGAACGCCACGGCGGAAATGCTGCCTATCACCTGGCCGGAGTTTTCGGATATCCATCCTTATGCTCCGGCCGATCAGGCGCTCGGCTACCGCGACATGATCGACGATCTGACGGAAAAACTCTGCGCCGTGACCGGCTATGACGCCTTCTCCATGCAGCCAAATTCCGGCGCGCAGGGCGAATATGCCGGCCTGCTCACGATCCGCAACTACCATATCGCCAACGGCAACGGCCATCGCGACGTCTGCCTGATCCCGACCTCGGCGCACGGCACCAACCCCGCCTCCGCGCAGATGGCCGGCATGAGGGTCGTCGTCGTCAAGGTTCGCGAAAACGGCGACATCGACATGGACGACTTCCGCGCCAAGGCGGAGGAGCATGCGGAAAATCTCTCCTGCTGCATGATAACCTATCCTTCGACACATGGCGTGTTCGAGGAAACGGTGAAGGAGATCTGCGATCTCGTGCACAAGCACGGCGGCCAGGTCTATCTCGACGGCGCCAACATGAACGCCATGGTCGGCTTGTCGCGTCCCGGTGACATTGGTTCCGACGTAAGCCATCTCAACCTGCACAAGACCTTCTGCATCCCGCATGGCGGCGGCGGTCCCGGCATGGGCCCGATCGGCGTCAAAGCCCATCTGACGCCTCATCTGCCCGGGCACCCGGAAACGGATGGACGCTCAGGCGCCGTCTCGGCAGCGGCCTTCGGCTCGGCCTCGATCTTGCCGATCTCCTGGAGCTATGTGCTGATGATGGGTGGCGAGGGCCTGACGCAGGCAACCAAGGTTGCGATCCTCAACGCCAACTACATCGCCGCCCGCCTGAAGGGCGCCTACGGGGTGCTCTACAAGTCCGAGAGCGGCCGCGTCGCGCATGAATGCATCATCGACACGCGTCCGCTGGCCGACAGCGCAGGCGTTACGGTCGACGACATCGCCAAGCGTCTGATCGACTGCGGCTTCCATGCCCCGACCATGAGCTGGCCGGTCGCCGGAACACTGATGATCGAGCCGACCGAGTCCGAAACCAAGGCCGAGCTCGACCGGTTCTGCGAGGCAATGCTGGCGATCCGCGAGGAAGCCCGCGCCATCGAGGAAGGCCGCATGGACAAGGTCAACAACCCGCTGAAGAACGCCCCGCACACGGTGGAAGACCTCGTCGGCGAATGGGACCGCCCCTACAGCCGCGAACAAGCCTGCTTCCCGCCCGGGGCCTTCCGTGTCGACAAATACTGGTCCCCGGTCAACCGCGTCGACAATGTGTACGGGGACAGGAACCTCGTTTGCACCTGCCCGCCGGTGGAGAGCTACGCAGAGGCTGCGGAGTAGAAGCGGTCGAGCCGATCGATCTGGTGAATCGATTGCAGCGACGAATGCCCCCGAGCTTGAAGCGGGGGCTGGAAGGCTCCTCGTCGGAGGGGCCTTCGATTCTAAGATCAAGGATCGTGCGTGTAAGAAACGGCGGGGGCCGATCAGATCTCTGGCTGCCGGCTCAGGGAACGATGCCGCGACAGGCCCAGGCAACATTTGCGAACGACCGTGGACCATCTAACCGGCCCGCCTCGTATGCGTCGCGTACGGCAGCATCGACGCGCGCCCGCTCAGGGGCGTCGAGCGTCGCCACATACTTGCCAAGAGGGCCTTCGCCTGCGGCAATAGGTGCCCAGTAATCATTAAAGCTTTGGTACTCCATGCGGATCACCAGCTGGGTTTCGGTCACGTCCAGCAGACCCTGCTCGACAAAAGTCCGCTTCATTTCGCCAGGCTGCATCATTGGCTGAAAGCAATAGCGATTGCGCAGCTGCCGCCCGGTCTCGCTGAGTGCCGCCACCGTGTCGACCATCATCCGCATGCCGGGCATGCCGCCGAGATGATCCCAGACCGCTGCGGCGACTACCCCGCCCGGACGCACGACGCGGCGCATCTCTCCAACGGCCCGGCCGGCCTCGGGCACGAAATGAAGAACGAGCAGTGCGAGCGCTCGGTCGAAGCCTCCGTCTTCGAAAGGCAAAGAGCAAGCGTCCGCCTGCCCAATCTTGATGCGCGGGTCAATGTTGCGCCGAATTGCCTCCTCGACGAAGACCGGCGAATAGTCGATGGCGGCGATCTCGCTCAGATCAGCAGCCTTGGCAAGGGCAAATGTCAGGCTGCCCGTGCCGCAACCGACATCGAGTACCTTCTCACCATCGGCAAGGCCCGCAAACTCGATGAATGGCGACGCGAGCTTTTGGCTCCAGCGTCCCATGAGCTGCTCGTAGCCGGCCGCGTTGTGAACGTTAAAGCTTGAGGACATCGAAAGCTCCATCAGCCAGAGGCATGGCAGTTAAAACTAAGCACTTGGCAGGCGCCAAGCGGTCATTGCCGGCCATATTGCGCCAAAAGTAGCTTGGGGCAAAGGCCCTCGCCTAGTCCTTTCCTCGACAAACTACCGCTCTATCCGGCATGCGCACGCAGGCCAACAAGTTCAGCGCGATCGCCAGCAACGTGGCGAGTATCAGCACGCCGGGCTATGGCCGCATCGATCTCGATAGGCTGACTGCCGATGAAGGCCAAAGTGCCGACCCCGCCACGGAACTGACAGGCCTGATCCAGGCCGAGCAAAGCTTCAAGGCAAATGCTGTCGTCATCGAGAGGGGCGCTGACATCTGGGAACTACTGATGAGCATCAAGCGCGACTGACCGGCGCCCGTAACTCCCTACGCAAGCAGCAGCCGCGCGGCAAAGCCGAGAACGACGGTGCCGAAGGCAATGATCAGCCCCCCGGAAATGCGGCGGATCAGCAGCGTGAGATCGCTTGAAATCCTGTCGCGGGCGAGATTCACCGCCGCGCTCAGCGCCGTCCACCACACCATCGCCCCGAAGAACACGCCGATGACGATCGATGCCACCTCGGTGACGGTTTTGCCGTCGACCAAACCAAGGCCAGCAAAGAGGCCTCCGAAGGACAGAAGCGCGCCGGGGTTGGAAATCGCCAGCAGGAAGGTCGAGGCGATCGTGCGCAAGAGATCGCGCGCACCGACCTGCAAGGCACCGGCGGGTGGCGTCATGAGGTCCCGGATGCCGAGAAAGATCAGAAGTGCACCGCCGGCCGCTGCAATCGGCAGCGAATAGTCATCGACGATAACCGAAACCATCGCGAGACCGGCGGCCGCGACCAGCGCATAACACGCATCGCCAAGCGCTGCCCCTATGCCGATGGCTGCACCCGATCCGAAACCACGATGAAGGCTGCGGTTGATGCACAGAGTCGCGATCGGTCCCGGCGGCGCTGTGACAATGAGGCCGAGGAGCGCGCCTTTGGCAAAGAGCAGTAGCAGCGTTTCGATGATCATAAAGTAGAAACTGTTTCGCTGCTGAAAGGGACAAATCAAAATAACAAAGCCGCCATCGCTGGCGGCTTTCGGGTGCGGCCTCAAAGAATTCAGTGCGCGGCAGGCACCACCGCGTCGCCGCGCGCGGCAAGCGCCGCGAGATCGGCAGGCTTGAGCTCGACGGATTCGCCGCAGCCGCACGCCGAGGTCTGGTTCGGGTTCGTGAAGGTGAAGCCCGAGCGCAGCGTCGTGGTCTCGAAGTCCATTTCCGTCCCAAGCAGATAGAGGACCGCAGAGGGCTCCACCCAGACCTTGGCGCCGTCGCGCTCGATCAGGTCGTCCTTGGCATTGGGTTCGCTCACCAGCTCGATGGTATATTCCATCCCGGCGCAACCGCCTTTCTTGATGCCGACGCGGATGCCCTTGGCGTCCGGCCCGGAATTTTCAACGATTGCCTTTACGCGCGCCGCGGCGGTGCCGGTCATGCTCATCACTGCAAAGCCCATCGGCTCATTCTCCTTCCACACCGGGGTCAAGATCCGGCGCTTCATCTCTTCAATTTAGGCAGTTATGCCTAATGCTTCAATCCCTTAATCAAAAGCGAAATTCGTCCCACGCCTTTTCATTGATGTATATCCTCGCATCGCCAGGCGTTTGGGCGTTCTGGCAAGAGCCAAACACATGAGCCAGCTCGCGCGCGAGGTTGGAATGAGCCGCTAACCGCTTTACAAGGCGCTGAGCGGCCAAGGCAATCTTGAATTTGCGACCATCATCAAACTAATGAAAGCTCTCGGAATCGACCTTGCTCCCATCATGCCAATGAAAAGTCGGCGGCCTGACCCTCAATACCAGCCGACGGCCACCTGCGCCTCTTCCGACATGCGGTCCGGCGTCCACGGCGGATCGAAGGTCATTGCGACCTCGACGCCGGATACGCCTTCGACGGCGCCGACGGCATTCTCGACCCAACCCGGCATTTCACCGGCAACCGGGCAGCCTGGCGCCGTCAGCGTCATGACGATCTTCACCATGCGGTCGTCTTCGATGTCGATCTTGTAGATTAGACCGAGTTCAAAGATGTCGGCGGGAATTTCCGGATCGTAGACGGTTTTCAGCGCCCCGATGACGTCGTCGCTGAGGCGCGCCAGTTCATCGGCAGGAATGCTCGAATGCACGATGCCCTCGCGCACGTCGGTCTTCTGTTCGCTCTCGTCCAGGCTCATACGGACACTCCTCAAGCAAAGAACTTGCGCGCATATTCCAGCGCGTCGGCCAAGGCATCGACCTCGGCACGTGTATTGTACATGCCGAAGGATGCACGGCATGTGGCGGTGACGCCGAAGCGTTTCAAGAGCGGCATGGCGCAATGCGTGCCGGCACGCACCGCAACGCCCTGCCGGTCGATGACCATCGAAACGTCGTGAGCGTGAAGACCGGCGAGTTCGAACGCAAAAATGCTGCCTTTACCGGGTGCCGTTCCGAAGACGCGCAGCGAATTGATCGACCGCAGCCGCTCGCCAGCATAGGCCGTCAGTTCGGCTTCATGACGCGAAATCGCCTCGCGGCCGATCTTCTCCATATAGTCCAGCGCATAACCGAGGCCGATCGCCTGAACGATCGGCGGCGTCCCGGCTTCGAAGCGATGCGGCGGGTCGTTGTAAGTGACCGCATCCTCGGTCACCTCGAAGATCATCTCGCCGCCACCCTGGAATGGACGCATCTCGCGAAGCCGGTCCTTCTTGCCGTAGAGCACGCCGATTCCCGAGGGACCGTAGAGCTTGTGGCCGGTCATGACGTACCAGTCGCAGTCGATATCCTGGACATCGACCGGCAGGTGCACGGCACCTTGCGAACCGTCGATCAAGACCGGAATGCCGCGCTCATGAGCAATACGGCAGACGTCCTTGACCGGAACGATCGTGCCGAGCGCATTCGACATATGCGTGATCGCGACAAGCTTGGTGCGCTCCGTCAGGCTCTTCTCGAAGTGCTCGATATGAAAGGCACCTTCGTCGTCCACCGGCACCCAGACCAGCTTGGCGCCCTGCCGTTCGCGGATGAAATGCCAAGGGACGATGTTGGAGTGGTGCTCCATGATCGAGACGACGATCTCGTCGCCCTCGCCGATCTTCGGCATTCCCCAGCCATGAGCGACCGTATTGATCGCCTCCGTCGAGGATTTCGTGAAGACAATGTCGTCGACCGACGGCGCATTCAGGAAACGGCGCACCTTTTCGCGCGCGCCTTCATAGGCTTCGGTTGCGGCATTGGAGAGGTAATGCAGGCCACGGTGCACATTCGCATATTCGGTTGAATAGGTCCGCGAGATGGCGTCGATGACGCCCTGCGGCTTCTGTGCGGACGCGCCGTTGTCGAGATAGACCAGTGGCTTACCATAGACTTCCCGCGCAAGGATCGGAAAATCTTTGCGGATGGCTTCGACGTCGTAGGTGGCTGCCGGTACTATCTTGTCCATGGCGCTTATCCGATCAGGCGTGCTTTTCGAGCCAGGCCGCGATGACGCCTTCCAGCGCCTCGACCAGGTCTTCGTCTTCAAGTTCTTCGACGATCTCCGCAACGAAGGCATTGACGAGCATCGCACGGGCCTTGTTCTCCGGAACGCCGCGCGCCATCATATAGAAGAGATGATTATCATCGATGTCGGTAACGGTCGCACCGTGGCCGCACTGGACGTCGTCGGCGAAGATCTCAAGCTCCGGCTTTGTCGAGAAGTCGGCATCGTCTGACATCAGCAGCGTGTTGCAGGACATCTTCGCATCGGTCTTCTGCGCGTCAGGCGCAACCCGGATAATGCCCTGGAAGACCCCCTTGGCGCGGTCGAAGACGACGTTGCGGATGATCTCCGTCGAACCGGTGTGCGGGACGTTGTGGCCAAGCACCATCGTCACGTCGGTATGCGTATCGCCGCCGAGCAGGTTGATGCCCCGGAGCGTCAGGTCCGCACCCTCGCCCGTCACCTTGATATGCATTTCCTGGCGCACCAGCTTGCCGCCAGCGTTGATGACAAAGAGCTTCAGCTTGGCATTGGCGCCGAGATCGATACGGATCTGGCCGAGATGCGTATCCTCGCGGCCCTGCTGCTGCAGGATGATCCAGATGAGTTCCGTGCCCTCGCCGATAGTGATGTCACTGACATGGGATACGAATGCCGCGTCCCCGGTCACCGACAGGTGACGCTCGATCACGGTCGCCTTGACGTTTTCGCCGAAGGACACCGGCAGGCGTGTATGGATCTGGCCGCCGGCGTGAACGACGTCGATCTCCAGCGGCCTATCGAACTCGGTCTTTGCAGGAATGTCGACGACATAGCCGTCGCGCACGAAGCTGCCATTGATGCGGCCGACGGCGTCATCCGCGCCGAGCGCGCCGAGCGCGGCGGCAGCCGAACCGTCGATCAGGCGCTGCGCGTAGCTGGAAATTTCGAGGTCGCCCGCCCTTGCGCTAGGGTCCGCATGGCCCTGCACGATCGAAAGAACCGAAGAACCTTCGATCAACGGCTCGATCTCTTTCGACGCGGCGTCTCCGGCCGTGGCCGGCACCTCGCGCAGCAGGTTCTTGAGGTCGGTATAGTGCCAGGCCTCGATCCTGCGTGTCGGCAGGCCGCCCTTCTTCAGGTCGTCGAGCAGCCGGTCGCGGGTCGCCGTCACGGCGCCGTCGCCCGGCAGTTCGCCGAACTGATTGTTGAAAGCCTCAACGAGCGCCGCTTCCGCGGCGGTCAGGCGGTTCGTCGTCTGCATGTTCATGAGACCCGTCCTTTCCGCCTGAATCAGGCTGCCGCTCCGATGATGTCGGCGTATCCGTTGGCTTCGAGCTCATACGCCAGCGTCTTGTCGCCCGACTTGATCACCTGGCCCTTGTAGAGGACGTGAACCGTGTCTGGGACGATGTAGTCGAGCAGGCGCTGGTAATGGGTGATGACGACCACCGCGCGGTCCGGCGAGCGTAGTGCGTTGACGCCATCGGCAACGATCTTCAGCGCGTCGATGTCGAGGCCGGAATCGGTCTCGTCGAGCACGCAAAGCTGGGGCTGAAGCAGCGCCATCTGCAGGATCTCGGCGCGCTTCTTCTCGCCGCCGGAGAAGCCGACGTTCAGCGGACGCTTCAGCATCTCGGTATTGATCTGCAGCTTGCCGGCCGCGTCCTTGACGAGACGCATGAAATCCGGCGTCTTCAGCTCTTCTTCGCCGCGCGCCTTGCGCTGCTCGTTCATCGCGACCTTCAAGAACTGCATGGTGGCGACACCCGGGATCTCAACCGGATACTGGAAGGCGAGGAAAATACCCTTGGCGGCGCGCTCGGCAGCGTCGAGCTCGAGGATGCTCTCGCCGTTGTAAAGAATGTCGCCTTCGGTCACTTCATAGTCTTCGCGACCCGCGAGAATATAGGAGAGCGTCGACTTGCCAGAGCCGTTAGGCCCCATGATGGCAGCCACTTCGCCAGCCTTCACCGTAAGGTCTAAGCCGCGGATGATTTCGGTGCCGTCTTCGGCGATGCGGGCGTGCAGGTTTCTGATTTCAAGCATGGTTATGTCCCATAAAAACAATCGTAGAAAGGCGCGCCGCGCGCGCCATCGCGTAGTCGTTTCGGTTGGCGTTAGCCCACGCTGCCTTCGAGCGAGATGCTGATCAGCTTCTGCGCCTCGACGGCGAACTCCATCGGCAGTTCCTGCAGGACTTCCTTGACGAAGCCGTTGACGATCAGCGCAATCGCCGCTTCTTCCGGGATGCCGCGCTGCAGGCAATAGAAGAGCTGATCTTCGGAGATCTTCGAGGTCGTCGCCTCGTGCTCGAAATGTGCCGTCGAATTCTTTGCCTCGATGTAGGGCACCGTATGTGCGCCGCACTTGTCGCCGATCAGCAACGAGTCGCACTGCGTGAAGTTGCGCGCGTTCGAGGCCTTGCGGTGGGCCGAAACCTGACCGCGATAGGTGTTTTGCGACACGCCGGCGGCAATACCCTTGGAAATGATGCGGCTCGAGGTGTTTTTGCCGAGATGGATCATCTTGGTACCGCTGTCGACCTGCTGATGGCCGTTGGACACGGCGATCGAATAGAACTCGCCGCGGCTATCGTCGCCGCGCAGGATACAGGACGGGTACTTCCAGGTGATGGCGGAGCCGGTCTCGACCTGCGTCCACGAGATCTTCGATCGGTCGCCGCGGCAATCGCCGCGCTTGGTGACGAAGTTGTAGATGCCGCCCTTGCCCTGGGCATCGCCCGGATACCAATTCTGGACGGTGGAATACTTGATTTCGGCATCGTCCAGCGCGATCAGTTCGACGACGGCGGCGTGCAACTGGTTTTCGTCACGCTGTGGCGCCGTGCAGCCTTCGAGGTAGGACACATAGGCGCCTTCCTCGGCGATGATCAGCGTGCGCTCGAACTGACCGGTATTCTTCTCGTTGATGCGGAAATAGGTGGAGAGCTCCATCGGGCAGCGGACGCCCTTCGGCACGAAGACGAAGGAGCCATCGGTGAAGACGGCGGAGTTCAGCGTCGCGTAGTAATTGTCGGTCTGCGGAACGACGGAGCCGAGATACTTCTGCACGAGCTCGGGATGTTCTCGGATCGCCTCGGAGATCGACATGAAGATCACGCCGGCCTTCTTCAGCTCCTCCTTGAAGGTCGTCACGACCGAAACGGAATCGAAGACGGCATCGACGGCGATCTTCGGCTTCTCAACGCCGGCAAGGATTTCCTGCTCGCGCAGCGGGATGCCCAGCTTCTCATAGACCTTCAGAAGCTCCGGATCGACTTCAGCCAGCGACGAGGGACCGGATGTGCTCTTCGGCGCAGCGTAAAAGTGGATTTCATTGAAGTCGATCTTCGGATAGTCGACGCGCGCCCAGGTGGGCTCGTCCATCGTCAGCCAGCGCTTGTAGGCCTCAAGGCGCCATTCGAGCATCCATTCAGGCTCACGCTTCTTGGCGGAGATGAAGCGAATGATCTCTTCGGACAGGCCCTTGGGTGCCTTGTCCATCTCGATGATGGTTTCGAAGCCGTATTTGTACTGGTCCACATCGATCTGGCGGACGCGTTCAACCGTATCTTGGACGGCGGGCATGTCGTTCTCCAATCTCGCCGGGTAAAGGTCCGGCAGCTTGTCTTGGGGCGATTTTCGTTACCCCGTATGTAGGTGGCCAAAAGGCGCTTTTCAGCCCGATTGGCAAGCGGAAATTTGCGTTTCCGCAATTTAGTGAGGCCGTCAGGCCGCCTCTCCGGCCGGCCTGCACCGCCCGGCAATCTTCGCAAAGGCGGCGACCGCCCTGTCGATTTCGTCTTCCGTCGTCGCAAAACCGAGCGAGATGCGCAGCGCGCCCATTTTCGGGTCGCGGCCCATGGCCACAAGCACATGGCTTTCGCCGACCTTGCCGGACGAGCAGGCGGAGCCTGCCGAAAGAGCAACGCCTTCGAGATCGAAGGCGATCTGGCCGGTCTCGGCCTTGAGGCCGGGAAGGGTGAAGAAGCTCGTATTCGATACCCGCGGCCCGTCCGCCCCATAGATCAGCAAACCGGGCGCTGCACGCCGCATTCCAGCCTCAAGACGGTCGCGAAGCCTTTCAAATCTGCTATTGCGCTCGTCGAACTCGGCAAGTGCCGCGGCTGCGGAGGCACCGAAGCCAATGATGGCAGCGGAATTTTCAGTCCCCGAACGGTGACCTTTTTCCTGGCCCCCACCGCGGATCAGCGGCCTCGGCATCAGGGTCTCACCGCGCGACACAAGCGCGCCGGCTCCTTTCGGCCCGCCGAGCTTGTGTGAGGACACGATCAGAAAATCGGCACCGAGCTCGTTGATGTCGAGCTTCAGGCGTCCTGCTGCCTGCACCGCATCCACTACGAGAACCCCGCCATACGTCTGTACGATCTTGGCGGCTTCGCGGACCGGCTGAACGATACCTGTCTCGTTGTTGACGAGCATGATCGCCACCATCGGCAAGCCCGCGGCCCTGTCATGGCCGGCAAGCAATCTCTCCAGCGCTGCCAAATCCACGACACCTGCGGACGTAACTGGAATCTCAGTCGTCTTCTCAGCAGAAAAGCGGCCGCCTTCTCGCACGGCCGGATGCTCGATCGCCGAATAGTAGAGATGGTCGATCGCAAGCGGCATGCGCCCCATGCGGAAATCCGGCGTCAGCACCATATTGGCCGCTTCCGTCGCGCCACTGGTAAAAATCACATTTGCCGGTTCGGCCGCGCTCAGCGCCGCAATCTGGCGGCGCGCACCCTCGATCGCAGCGCGTACGGCGCGGCCTTCGCCGTGAACAGAATTCGGATTTCCAAACAGAGCAAGCGCGCTTACAACCGCCTCGCGCGCTGCGGGATGCAGCGGCGATGTCGCGTTCCAATCAAGATAAAGGCGGGGCGGCGCCATGCTCTTTTGTCCTGCGCTTGATCCTGCTAGGCTGCCACGGTTCATTTTCCTTGAAATTTCCGCCGGGCTTGCCTTATGACACGTCCACGATGCGTGGATCGTATGCAAGTTTCGAATTGTTCTAAACTGCGTTTTAGAAAAGCTGACAACGTTCGTCAAGTCTAAGCAGCAGGAACGCGAAAATAAAAACCCGGAGTACCGATGCCCGAAGTCATTTTCAACGGCCCAGCCGGCCGTCTTGAAGGCCGCTACCAGCCCTCCAAGGAAAAAAGCGCGCCGATCGCCCTTATCCTGCACCCGCACCCGCAGTTCGGCGGCACGATGAACAACCAGATCGTCTACCAGCTCTTCTACATGTTCCAGAAGCGCGGGTTCACCACATTGCGGTTCAACTTCCGCGGAATCGGCCGCAGCCAGGGCGAATTCGACCACGGCGCCGGCGAGCTTTCGGATGCCGCTTCCGCGCTCGATTGGGTGCAGAGCTTGCATCCCGATTCGAAGACCTGTTGGGTCGCTGGCTATTCCTTCGGCGCCTGGATCGGCATGCAGCTGCTGATGCGCCGCCCGGAAATCGAAGGCTTCATGTCGATTGCGCCGCAACCGAACACCTACGACTTCTCGTTCCTGGCGCCCTGCCCGTCTTCCGGCCTGATCATCAACGGCGAAGCCGACAAGGTCGCGCCAGAAAAGGATGTCAACGGTCTGGTCGAAAAGCTGAAGACGCAGAAGGGCATCCTCATCACTCACCGTACCGTGCCGAATGCCAATCACTTCTTCAACGGCCAGGTCGAAACACTGATGGCGGAATGCGAGGACTATCTCGACCGCCGCCTGAACGGCGAACTGGTGCCGGAACCGGCAGCAAAGCGTATTCGCTGACAATCAAATGTCGGTGGCGCCGAGCTCGAATGTCGGCGCCACAAAGCCGTCTATCAGTCGCGGCGCGACGGGCCGCATTCCGATCTTCTTCAGTACATGCTGCGAGGCGAAGTTTTCCGGATGCGTGAAAGCGATGAAACGCGTGGCGAAGCCCTTGTCGAAGAACCAAATCGCAAGCGCACTGGCCACTTCCGTCGCATAGCCCTTTCCCCATTCTTCCTCGCAAAGCGCATAACCGAGTTCGAATTCGTTTGCGTCGCGGTCATGCATCGAAATGCCAGCGCGGCCGATGAAGCGGCCGTCATCTCTGCTCAGGAGCTTGTACTTTGTCGTCCCGTCCTGCGCATTCTCTTTGAACCAGCTGGCAAGCCGCTCCTCGCACTTCTCGATGCTCCAGGGCGCGCCGCCGGACATATAACGCGTTGTGCCAATCGTCGAATGCAGCTTGCGGACGAACCCCGCATCGCTTGCATTCCACATCACCAGCCGCAGCCGCGAGGTTTCGAGAATAAGCGTTCCCACCATCAAGGCCCCGCAAGAATGCCGCCGCTGACTGGTTCCTTGACACCGGTCGTGCCCGGAAAAGTCAGCGGCAGTCCCTCCAGCGACCGGACTGCTAGGTACCCCCAGGCTTCAGCTTCCATGGCATCGCCGTTAAAGCCCGCAACCTCGGCGGAGATCACGTCGGCATTTTGGCGGGCAGCGAGATCAGCAAGATCGCGCATGATCGTGCGGTTCAGCCGTCCGCCGCCGCACACGATGTAGACCGTCGGCATCACCGGGAGGTGACCGGCCGATTTGATGATCGAGGCGGCAGCCACATAGGCGAGCGTCCTCGCACCGTCCGCGAGCTCGGCGTCCGCTCCGCTCGGCGGTAGAAAATCGTTGCGATCGAGCGAACGGCGTTTTTCGGCAGTAAAGAACGGGCTTTCCAGATACAGGTCGACCAGTTCGGCGACGATCTTGCCTTCCGAAGCAATCATGCCGCCCTGGTCGAACGGAATCCCGGCATGTGTCTCGACCCATTGGTCGATCAAGGTATTTCCCGGCCCGCTGTCATAGGCGACGATCGAGCCGTCGGCGCCGATATAGGTAAGGTTCGAGATGCCGCCGATATTGACGAAGCAGACCGGCAGCTTGGCGTCCCGAAGCGTCCCCGAAAGCGCCGCATGATAGGCCGGCACGAGCGGCGCACCCTGCCCGCCATGCACCATGTCGTTCGCCCGCATGTCGTAGACGATCGGGATGCCGGTTTCGCTCGCAAGCAGCGGCCCGTCGCCGAGCTGGACGGTCAGTGCCTCGTCGGGCCGGTGCAGCACGGTCTGGCCGTGGAATCCGACGACATCGATTGCGCTTCGATCCAGACCGCAACGATCGAGAAATTGCGTGACGGCAGATGCATGACGCAGCGTAAGCTCTCGCTCGATTGCTGCAAGTTCACCGGGTCGTTCCTTGCGCCTGAGTATGGATTTTGCGCCTTCAAGCGAAAACTTCAGCCTGTCGCGAAAGGCCGGATCGTAAGGCACACCCAGAAACGGCCCCCGTTCCACGCTGGCTTCACCGTCTGTGCGAACCAGGGCGACATCGATTCCGTCCATCGACGTTCCGCTCATCAGGCCGATTGCGGTTCTTATTTTACCCATCCATCCTCCAAAACATTCCGAACGGAATAGTGCACTTTCGGCAAAACAGTGCTAAACGCGCCGCGGCAGTTCAACAAGTATCAATCCGACACCCCCAAAGAGACGAAGTCATGTCCGAGTTCAAATCCGATTTCCTGCGCATCCTGAAAGAGCGCGGCTTCATTCATCAGATCTCCGATGAAGCAGGCCTCGACGATCTGTTCGCCAAGGAAACCGTGACGGCATATATCGGCTTCGATCCCACGGCGCCGAGCCTGCATGCAGGCTCGCTGATCCAGATCATGATGCTCCACTGGCTGCAGAAAACCGGCCACCGCGCGATTTCGCTGATGGGCGGCGGCACCGGCATGGTAGGCGATCCGTCCTTCAAGGAGGAAGCACGCCAGTTGATGACCGTCGAAACGATCGAGAGCAACATCGCCTCGATCAAGCGTGTCTTCTCGAATTACCTCACCTACGGTGAGGGTCCGAAAGACGCCTTGATGATCAACAATGCCGAATGGCTGCGTTCGATCAACTACCTCGATTTCCTGCGCGATGTCGGTCGCCACTTCTCGGTCAATCGCATGCTGGCCTTCGACAGCGTGAAGACGCGTCTCGATCGCGAACAGTCGCTCTCGTTCCTCGAATTCAATTACATGATCCTGCAGGCCTACGACTTCGTCGAACTGGCAAAACGCTACGGCTGCCAGCTGCAGATGGGCGGTTCCGACCAGTGGGGCAACATCATCAATGGTATAGATCTCGGTCACCGCATGGGGACTACACAGCTCTATGCCCTGACCTCTCCGCTTTTGACGACATCTTCCGGCGCCAAGATGGGCAAGTCGGCGACCGGTGCCGTCTGGCTGAACGCCGATATGTTCTCGGCCTATGACTTCTGGCAATACTGGCGCAATACCGAAGATGCGGACATCCCGCGCTTCCTCAAGCTTTACACCACCTTGCCAATGGCCGAGATCGCACGCTTGTCTGCGCTCGGTGGCTCGGAAATCAATGAGGTAAAGAAGATACTCGCAACCGAAGTAACGGCGATCCTGCATGGCCGCACCGTTGCCGAAGAGGCCGCTGAAACGGCTCGCAAAACCTTCGAAGAAGGCGGGATCGCCGAGAACCTTCCGTCCGTCGATGTTCCCGCATCCGAACTCGACGCCGGTATCGGCTTGCTTTCGCTGATGGTCCGCGCCGGCCTTGCTAACTCCAACGGCGAAGCCCGCCGTCACGTTCAGGGCGGAGCCGTGCGCATCAACGACCAAGCGGTCAGCGACGAGCGTAGGCTGATCGGCAGCGGTGAAATCACCGCCGATGGCGTCATCAAGCTGTCGCTCGGCAAGAAGAAGCACATCCTCATCCGCCGCGCGGCCTGAGCCCCACGGTCTCGAAATTCAAGCAAGCCGGCCTTTGCGCCGGCTTTTTTTATTGGAACTCGAAGATGTTGCGAAAAACGCCCGGCGCAATGATCGACAGCGGATTGATCTGCATGGCCGGATGGTCGAATTTGCCGGTCAGCTTGAACGTGATGCCGATCAGGCCGCGATCCGAACCGTTCCCGAGAATGATCCCAATGACCGGCAGCTCGGCAAACAGCCGGTTCAATCCATAGGCCGGCATGAAGGTGCCGGTCATATCCATGTTGCCGCGCTGATCGCGGATCACGCCCTGGAACGTGGCCCCGATCTGATCGCCGCGCACCACGCCGTTTTCGACACCGACCACGCCGCCGCGGGACACGACGCGCGCAAAGCCGCGCTGGAAGCGCTGCGCGGAGGTGTCGATATTGCGTTTGACGGCGGAATTGAGACTGCGCTGGTTCTCGCCGACGGGCGTTGAAACGATCGAGTGCAGGCGCTGCTCGTTGACGATGGCGAAGCGGCGTATATCGACCGAGCCATCCCAATTGCCGCCGTCGCCGAGCCTGATCGACATGTTGAGCAGCCCGCCCTGCATATGCTGATAGAGATCGGCGAAGCGCGAGACGGCACCGGCATCGCCGCTCGTGATATTCAAGACGCGGCCTTCCCTTGTCTGGCTGACAACCGCCTCGCCGCTGCCGGTGATGCCGGAAAAGTTCAGCGCCTGCAGGCGCCCGCCGCTCGATACGTATCTGGCCTCGAAATTGCCGATCTTTTCATCGTTGAAGCCAACGACGCTGTTGAGATTCGCACGGACCGAGACGCTGGCACTGCCACCACCATCCCCGTCGCTGTCGCCTTGTCCGTTCTTCAATCGTGCAAGGATCGGACGCGCATCGGCAGTGTTCCCAGATACCGAAACGTCGAAATTGCCCCTGTTACGCCGGATCGATATGGCAAAGTCATCAAGGGACGAAAGTCTCACGCTGTCGAAATCGGCAGACTCGAGATCGCCTTTGCTGAGGGCAAACGAGCCGCTGGCGCCAAAGCCGTCGCCCTTCAGACGGAAATTCCTGATCTGCGTTTTCTCGGGTGGTCCCGATACTTCGAATTCCGCCGTCGCGCCGATCCCGCTTCCCTTCGCCCAACCGATCCAGGGAAGCTGCAACGACGCCTTGTCGAGATCGATCTGAACATTCTGGCGTTCCTCATCGATTTTCGTCAGCTGCATCGTCAGGCTGCCGTCGATGATCCCGGATAGGCCAGGAAGCACCTTTGCGCGTTGAGCGTTGTTCAGCGTCGCCGTGATGATGCGCTGCGGCTTGACGCCGGACGATTTGTCGGTCGGCTCGACAAGCTCGATCTCGGCGGGCACGCCGTCGATCTGCCCCTCGGCGTCGAGCGCCACTTGCTGCGGATCGGCGTCGAGCGCGCCATTCAGATTGGTAATCATCCGGCCCGACACCGGCTTGCCGACATCGACGCCGCTGAGCTGCATGCTGGCCTTCCATTCGGGCGGCGGAGGATCCTGCGATCGCAGAAGGCCGAGCCGCGCCTCGACGTCGGCGGTGATCTTGCCCTTCAGGTCCCCAGGCACAAGGCCGGCGCGCTGCAGGACCTGGACCGGCTTGTAGGTGAGGAGTTCGCCCACCGCATCGGCATCGCCGGAGATCGCGAGCTTCATTTCCGCCATCAGTGGCTTCTGGTAAGTCGAGGGCAGTACGAACTGACCCTCTCCGAGGCTGACGGAACGGCCCGATGCGAAATATGACGTGCCACTCTTGATCGAAATCGTCGCCCTCTGGCCGGTCAGATCGAAATGGGCGGACGTATCTCGGATCGGCGGAATATCGCCTGCCACGTTCATGCGCGCATTCGCGATATCGAAACTGATACGGATTTGCTCGTCGCCGAGTCTCAGCCCCTTGCCGACGGCCTCGTCCAATTTCCCGGACGGAATGAATACCGAGATCGACGCATTCGTGACCGTGCCGCCGAAGAGATTTCCCAGAACCCATTCGCGCGCCCTGGGCGCCATCCAAAAGGGCCAGAGCTGCTTGATCGCAGCCGTCTGAAGCTGCTGCGATTGTCCGACGAAGCTGATTTCCGGCGATTTGTCGCCGAGTTTGACATGAAGCGATCCGAACAGCTGCCCCAGAGGACTAGAAACTGTCATGCCCGCGAACTGCAGTTCCCGCGAGGTGACGAGGTAGCGGCCCGTCGTCTGGATATCGAATGGGAGCGGCTGTTCGCCCGAGCCCACCGGTGCAGCCGTGCCGCCGCTGATCAGCAGATCGATGCCAAAACCCTTGCCGACGGCCGGATCGAGCTTGTCGAGATCGATGATTGCGCCGTTGAACGGGACGGCGGTGTTGCCGAACTGCGCTTGCGATCTTGCGATCTCAAGCGTCTGCTTCGTAAAGTCATAGCCGAGATTGATGCGGCCGCCGGAAAGCTGCTGTGCGTCTCCGTCGACATAGATCGACCCGGGCGCAAGATCCGCCCTGGCGGCCAGGGACGGCGCAACATCGCCCGCACTCCGCACGGCGGAAACGGCAACGTCCGCAAAACTGTTTACGCCCTGCCGAATTTCCCCGAGCCCGTTCCTCTTCAAGGTAAATGGCGTCAGATCGGCATGGGTGAGCTTTGCCGTGAACCGCGACGCTTTCCCGGCGCTCCTTTCAGCAAGCACATCCAGCATCGCCACTTCGCCGTTGATTGCCACCTCGCCCGTCAAATGCAGCGAAGATGGTCCCGCATGCGCAAAGACCAGATTGTCGACCACGATCGAAAGCGGACCATTCGCGGTATCGGCGAGCTTGATGTCGATGCCGGAGAGACGCACCGTATCCGTACCCCCGCGCTCGACGAAATCGTCCAGGATATCGAGATGAGAAAACGCAGCTTCCATCGCCTGCGGAATTGCGTCGATGCGAAGCTTGCTTAAGTCCAGCGGGCCGCCGGACGGCAGAAGGGCCGTGTCGAGCGCAATATCGGCGGCTTCGATCGCCGTCACGGCCACCCGGCCGCGAAAAAGCGCAAACGGATCGAGCGCCATGCGCATCGCGCCTGTCGTCGACAGATGCTGCCCGCTTTCCTGATCGACCATATTGACGTTACGGGCTTCAAGCGCGAGCTGTGCACCGGACGTGAAACGGATGACGGTCGAGCCCACTTCTGCCCGGTAGCGGGGACCTATCGCCGAATTCAAGGCGGTCTGCGCCTGGCGCGACAGCGTCGCGTCGAACATTCCGCTTTCGATAGTGAAGATGATCGCCACCAGAAGAAAGAGAACGGCGGCAAAGCAACCAGCCGTCACATTGGCCGCACGCCGCATGCGTGAACGGCGCGGCGGCGGGCAATGCACGATGATGGGGTCTTCGGCCTGTGCGGAGGGAAGCTCATGCAGCGCGACGATGTCTTTTTTGCGAAACGTAACCTTTTCGCCGCGGATCACCGACATGCGCTTTGGATAACCCCGAGTTAGAATGTGGCCGTCCGGTCTGGCGGGACGATTTGAGCTTCAATATATATCCGCGGAACATAGTGTCATCCATAAACCCGGCAAAAGAAAGGTTTCCACATATGGCGGTTCTCGGCATCGGCGCCACGGCGCCGGATTTCAATCTTCCCCGCGACGGCGGCGGGCGGGTATCGCTTGCCGATTTCCGCGGAAAACCGCTGGTTCTGTTCTTCTATCCGAAGGACGATACGACCGGCTGCACCGCGGAATCGCTGGCCTTTACCGCTTTGGCCGACGAA
The DNA here is from genome assembly GCF_000816845.1 of Rhizobium gallicum bv. gallicum R602sp. Classification (NCBI taxonomy): domain Bacteria; kingdom Pseudomonadati; phylum Pseudomonadota; class Alphaproteobacteria; order Hyphomicrobiales; family Rhizobiaceae; genus Rhizobium; species Rhizobium gallicum. Next base: position 2,032,987 of record NZ_CP006877.1, read on the forward strand.
TTCGATGCCGCGGGAGCGGCGGTCGTCGGAATGTCCCCTGATTCGGTCAAATGCCACGAACGCTTCATCAAGAAGTACAGCCTTTCCGTTGCGCTCGCCTCGGACGAAGAGAAAACGACGCTGCAGGCCTATGGTGTCTGGAAGGAAAAGAGCATGTATGGCCGCAGTTTCATGGGCGTCGAGCGCACGACCTTTCTGATCCGCACCGATGGTACCGTCGCGATGATCTGGCAGAAGGTCAAGGTACCCGGTCATGCCGAAGACGTTTTGAAGGCCCTCAGGAACCTTACCGCGTGAGCACGCTTTCGATGCCATCTCTGCGCGGTGGCGCGATCGAGGCCATCGGGTCCGCCGATCTCGATCGCAAGACAGCTCTGGCGCAGGAAGCTGCGACCCGCTGGTTTGCACGAAGAATTTCCCTACGTTCGCCGCGCGATGCGTCGCTGCCGGATAGGCCGGGCCGCCCGGATAAGCCGACACTGGTACCCCCGACGCAGGTCGAGAGACGCTCGCTGCACACCATCAACGGTCGCATTGCGCTTCTTCACGCGATCGCCCATATCGAGCTCAACGCCGTTGACCTGGCACTCGATATCGTTGCGCGGTTTGCCACCGAATCGGTTCCCAACTCTTTCTTCGACGGATGGATGCAGGTTGCCTTCGAGGAGGCGAAGCACTTCCGCTTGGTGCGCGGGCGGCTGCGCGATCTTGGCGCCGATTACGGTGATATGCCCGCGCATGACGGCCTTTGGCAGGCGGCGCACGCGACCAGAAACGATCTGACGGCGCGGCTTGCGGTCGTTCCCCTGATTCTCGAGGCCCGCGGCTTGGATGTCACGCCCTCGCTGCAGGCGAAGATGCGTGAAACCGGCGATCACGAAAGTGCGGCCGTCCTCGATGTCATCTACAATGACGAAAAGGGGCATGTGGCAATCGGCGCAAAATGGTTCCGCTTTCTCTGCGCCCGCGAGCGCCGCGACCCGGCCCAGACCTTCAAGGAGCTGGTGCGTGCAAACTTCCGCGGTCCGCTGAAACCGCCATTCAACGACCTGGCGCGCGCCGAAGCCGGCCTCACGCCTTCTTTCTATCGTTCATTGACGGCGACCAGCAATCTGTAAACCTGTGCGTGCATGAATATGCCCGCTAAGGCATTTGTTAACCATAACGGTGTGTAATCATTCCTGATCGAAGCACGGGCGCATCAATTGGGAGATTCTCCGTGACGCATGCACAGCAAAATCGCGTATTCGGCAAGCGCTCGCAGGAACATATCCTCATTCTCGCCAGTGGCGACAAGGTCCGGCACGTAACCATAAAGCCGTGGATGGCAGCCCTCGGCTTCTGTTTTTCCGTCGTTTTCGTGATCGGCTATCTGCTTGCAACCTCCTACCTCGTCCTTCGCGACGACCTGATCGGCGCCACCATGGCGCGCCAAGCCCGCATGCAGCATGATTATGAAGATCGCATTGCGGCCCTTCGTGCGCAGGTCGATCGGGTCACCTCGCGTCAGCTGCTCGACCAGCAGCTGGTGGAAGACAAGGTGGACAAGCTCATGCAGCAGCAGATGGCGCTGACCTCGCGCCATGGCAAGTTTGGCTCCCTCCTCGACCGTGCGGAACATTCCGGCCTGACGAAGAAGGATGCGATGATACCGGCTCAATCCCTCGTGCCCGAAGCAAAGGACAAGCGTGCGTCGGTTTCACCCGGCGCCCGGGCGATCGACATGCTCCTGGCAGGCACGGACGAACCCGCCGACGCAACGCCCGACAATTCCGCGCTCGCCTATGCCCCCACACCCGAAACCGTCGGCGATCGCGCCGACCGCCTGTTCTCGAAGGTCACGCTTTCACTGAAAGGCGTCGAGGAAGAGCAGCGCGCCCGCGTTGAGCAGCTGACTGTGGATGCGGGCGATGCCGCCAGCAATATCGAGAAAGTCCTGACCCGCTTCAAGATTGCCGTACCGGAGCAGGCAGCCGTCAAGCCCGATGATGATGATGATGACAGCGCTGTCGGCGGCCCCTATGCCGAGCCGGAAAACGGCGACAACTTCAACAATTCCCTCGCGCAGCTCGATACCGCCTTGACCCGGCTCGAAGCCGTTCGCAGTACGGCGGAAGCCCTGCCGTTCCGCAATCCGGCCATCGGCAAGGAAATCACCAGTCCCTTCGGCAATCGGCGCGATCCTTTCCTCGGACGTCTTGCCCTTCATTCCGGCGTTGACTTTCGCTTTGCTGCGGGCGAAACGATCCGCCCAACAGCCCCCGGCAAGGTCGTCAATGCCGGCTGGACGGGCGGCTACGGCAACATGGTCGAGATCGATCACGGTAACGGCATTTCTACCCGTTACGGCCACATGTCGGAGATTCTGGTGAAGGCCGGCGACATGGTCGGCCGCTCGGATGTGATCGGTCTTGCCGGAAGCACAGGCCGTTCGACGGGCACCCATTTGCATTACGAGGTACGCCAGAACGGCCGCGCGGTCGATCCGGTGTATTTCTTGAATGCAGGCTTGAAACTCGCGACTTATATCAAATAAACGACTGCGGTAACCACAGTTTTACCTGTTCGACGGCTGCAGAGCCCGTATTCCTTGACTTGCAAGCCGTTTGGGACTATGTCGCGCTGCATTGCGGCATGCAATCCCGCCGACTCAACCAGAGTATGGCCGAACCTGAACGGAAATAGTTTTCCCCTTGACGACATTTGCTGACCTTGGCCTGAGCCAAAAAGTGCTTTCCGCCGTTACCGACGCCGGCTACACGATCCCCACTCCTATTCAGGCAGGAGCAATCCCGTTCGCCCTGCAGCGCCGTGACATTTGCGGGATCGCGCAGACAGGAACGGGCAAGACGGCATCCTTCGTCTTGCCGATGTTGTCGCTGCTGGAAAAGGGCCGCGCCCGCGCCCGCATGCCACGAACGCTCATCCTCGAACCGACGCGCGAACTCGCCGCGCAAGTCGCGGAGAACTTCGAAAAATATGGCAAGAACCACCGATTGAACGTCGCGCTGCTGATCGGCGGCGTTTCCTTCGAAGACCAGGACCGCAAGCTCGAGCGCGGTGCAGACGTTCTCATCTGCACGCCCGGCCGCCTGCTGGACCATTTTGAGCGCGGCAAGCTTTTGATGAGCGCCGTCGAAATCTTCGTCATCGACGAAGCCGACCGAATGCTCGACATGGGCTTCATCCCGGATATCGAGCGTATTGCCAAGCTCATCCCCTTCACACGCCAGACACTGTTCTTCTCGGCGACCATGCCGCCGGAAATCCAGAAGCTCGCCGACCGGTTCTTGCAAAATCCGGAGCGAATCGAAGTCGCAAAGCCGGCCTCCGCCGCCAAGAACATCACGCAGCGTTTCGTTGCTTCGCACGGCAAGGACTATGAGAAGCGCGCCGCACTGCGCGATCTGGTCCGCGCGCAGGAGGACCTGAAGAACGCCATCATCTTTTGCAACCGCAAGAAGGACGTGGCCGACCTCTTCCGCTCCCTCGAACGCCATGGCTTTTCCGTCGGCGCACTCCACGGCGACATGGACCAGCGCTCGCGCACGAATATGCTTCAAAGCTTCCGTGATGGGCAGCTGCAACTACTCGTCGCCTCCGACGTCGCCGCCCGCGGCCTCGACATTCCGGATGTCAGCCACGTCTTCAACTTCGATGTGCCGATTCATGCCGAGGATTACGTGCACCGCATCGGCCGCACCGGCCGTGCAGGCCGTTCCGGCGCTGCCTTCACCATTGTCACAGGCCGTGACCAGAAACATGCCGACGCGATCCAAAAGCTGATCGGCGAGACGGTCGAGTGGCTGCATGGCGATCTTTCCGCTCTTCCGCCTCCGGAACCCGGCCGCGAAGACGATCGCCCACGCCGCGCAGGTACCCGGGATCGCGACAAGGGCCGTGGCCGCGTCAAGGAGCGCCGGGGTCATAAAACTGATATCGGCGCCGATGATAATGCCGCCGAAGCCATCGAAGCAGCAGCACCAGCAAAGGCCGAAAGCGTGAAGCACGAGCGCAAAGCAGAAAACAAGCCGCAGAACAACGCGCGCAACTCTCGGCCCTATCCGGCGAACGATGACAATCGCGAGCGCCGCCGCTATCGCGACCACGACGACGGCCCGACGCCGGTCGGCTTCGGCGACGACATTCCCGCCTTCATGCTGATCGCGGCAAACGCCAAGGTCTAATCTTCCGATGGGCAAACCTGGCATTCATTTTCCAGGTCTCGGTGTCGGCCTGGTGATTTTGCGCGACGGCAAGATCCTGCTTTACAAGCGCATTCGTGTGCCTGAGGCCGGTCATTGGAGCATCGTCGGCGGCAAAGTAGATCATATGGAGCCAATTGCCGAAGCCGCGCGCCGGGAAGCCGAGGAAGAAACCGGATTGACGATTGCTCGCACCGAACTTCTCGGTCATGCGGAAGTGATTTCAGGCGCCGATGCGCAGCATTGGGTCTCGTTTCTCTATATAGCTAGAGAAGTCAGCGGCGATCCGCAGTTGACGGAACCGGAAAAACTCTCGGATTTCGGCTGGTTCACGCGATCACAACTGCCGACACCACTTTCCGACTTTGCCAAGGCCGCAATCGGTTATCTCGACAACGAAGACTTCCGCTGATCATTCGGCTCTAAGCGCCGCCTCATAGGCAAGCCGCACCCATTTCGCCATTTCATCCGGATCGTCATAAGCCGCGTCCGGGATCGACCAGTAAGGCATTTTTACCGGATTGCCCTTCTTGCCCTCATAGAACCATTGGCTGGAGCCTGCTGCGGCAAACTCGGGCGAGCTCTTGTCATCGGCCTTGAGCAGCACTTCGCCTCCAACTTCGACCGCGACGATACGGCCGAGGTGATAGATGCCCTTGCCGCCGAACATACGCTTGATCGTCACGGGGCCGAGCCCCTGAAACATTTCCTCTATACCGGCCGCGTCCATTGCTATTCCTTCAATATGCCGCCTGCTGCGGCAATAGCCTCCGGCGTATCCACGTCAAGATGCGCACTCTCGCCGATATCGACATCGACGACCGGCAGCCGCGCCGTCTCGACGATGTGGCGCGCGCCGACATCGCCTTCGAGTGAAAGCACTGCATGATACAATGATCGCGGCAGAATGACCGGATTTCCGCGTTTGCCTCCGCAGACCGCCCGAACGATCGCCCGGCCCTCGGCCTGCTCGAACGCGCTGATCAAGTGATCGAGGTCCGCCGTCGAGACCCCCGGCATGTCAGCAAGCATGACAAGGACGCCCTCGGCGCCGTTCGCATGGGCATGTGCGAAGCCGGCCGCGAGAGAGCTTGCCATGCCGGAGGCATAATCGGAGTTGAAGACCGGCTGCACGTTCAAGCCTTCAAGTGCTGCTTCAATCTCAGCACGGCGATGCCCCGTTACGGCCACAACCGATAAAGCCCTGCTGGCAACAGCAATGGATGCCGAGCGGCGCATCAGCGGCATGCCATCAAATTCCGCAAGAAGCTTGTGCTGGCCGCCCTCGCCCATGCGGCGCGCCCTGCCGGCGGCAAGCAGGACGATCGCAACGGAAGCGTCGGCGCGTTTCCTGGCAGGCACATCGCGCGGCTGCGGCCGCGATTGTATCTCCATTAGCAGGCCTCCGACGCCCATCCCGGTCACCTCATGCGCACTCGGCTCTTCACCGGCCAGAATGCGGTCGAGGACCCAGTCAAAACCATTTTCCTTCGGACTGCGGGCGCAACCAGGCGCACCGACGACATAAGTCTCGCCGATGCTGCCGAGGACCATCAGATTTCCCGGATCGACGGGCATGCCGACGCTCAAGATACGCCCGCCCGCCTCGCGTATTGCCTGCGGAATGACATCTGCCGCGTCGATGACCGCCGAGGCACCGAAGACGATGACGAGCTTCGGCACCTTCTCCGGGATCCTCATGATATCCTGGATCGAAGCGGCAAGAGCCTTGGTCTCATGCGGCACGCGCCGCTCCCGCAGCAGACGATTGCCGCAAGCAGCCAACCGCCGCTCAAGGATGCGCGCCGTCTTGTCCATCACCGACACTTTCAGCGAAGGCAGTTCCGTGGCAATCAGCGAAACGGCATGATCGGCAAACGGCTTCACCTGAAATGGCCCATTTGCGCGAAGCTCCGCACAGGCGGCAATTAACTTCGCGCCCGGAACCGCCAGGGGAATGATCTTGAAGGTCGCCACCATATCGCCGGCGCTGACACGTGTATGATCGGCAAGACAGGCGAGCGTGATCGCCGGATCGATGCGGTTCAGGCGATCGACGGCCTCCCGGTCAGCCACGAAAAGCCCGTCCGCCACGGCATAGATGTTGACGCGGCCGGTCGCAGCCTCCGAAAAGCGGAGATGATCAGGCGCGATTGCCTCACTCAGCCGTGCCGCCGCTTCGTCCTCGCCTAGATCGCCGTCCTCCAGGCGTGCGGCAATAATCTTCTCGATGCCCGAGTTCTTCAGCCGCTCGACGTCGACAGCGTCAACCACATGGCCTTTGGGTAGAGTCCCATCCGGCATCTTGACGGAATGGGCGAGTATGAGCCCTTCCGCACCGCCGACATCGAATTCGCCAAAGATCATGCTTTGTCACCTTTCGGCGAGGAGACGTCGCGCGAGCGCAAGGTTTGGATGATCTGCGCAAGGATCGCAACGGCAATCTCCGCCGGGCTGGAGGCGCCGATATCAAGCCCGATAGGGCCATTGATCCTCGCCAGTTCGCCGTCGGAACAACCCTCCTTCTTCAGTCGCTCAAGGCGCGAACCGTGGGTCTTGCGGCTGCCGAGCGCACCGACATAGAAACAGCCCGTTCGAAGCGCCTCGGCGATCGGGAAATCATCGATCTTCGGATCATGCGTGACCGCGACGACAGCGGTATAGGCATCGAGCGGACGGTCCTTCAGCACATCGACCGGCCAGTCGGCGGTGAGATCTATGCCGGCGAAACGCTCCGGCGTTGCAAAGGCGGTTCTCGGATCGATGATGCGGACATCGAAGCCTGCAAGCGCCGCCATCTGCGCCAGGACCTGGCTAATATGAACCGCGCCGATGATGACGATATGGGCTGGCGGCAGGTGCACGTTCAGAAAGTACCTGCCGCCATCGATGTCGCAGATGCCGGACTTGCCGGAGCGGAATGCCGCAGCGACGGTATCGCTCAGTGCGCCATCGACCGGCCCGCCTTCGACGATCACGCGATCCGTCCCATGCTCCAAGTTGGTGACCAGCATCACGGCCTTGCGTGCTCGGCGGGCGGCGTTCAGCCGCTCCAGATTGGCGGCGTCCATCAGGCAAGCCTTTCGACAAAGACGCGGATGCGCCCGCCGCAGGATAGTCCGACGCGCCAGGCGGTCTCGTCGGCAACCCCGAATTCCAGCATCTTCGCCTTCCCGTCGCCGATGACGTCCATCGCCTCCGCGATCACCGCACCTTCGACGCAACCGCCGGAGACCGAGCCCTCGAAATTGCCGTCACCATCGACTACCAGATGGCTGCCGGCAGGACGGGGCGCCGAGCCCCATGTTTCGATCACTGTCGCGATCGCCACACTGCGGCCGCTTTTCATCCATTCCTCCGCCGTCATCAGCGGATCGAGGCCGAAAGACGTCTCGCTCATGCAAAACCTCTCATTCTGTCGAGATAGCGCCGGGGATCGTGCGCCGGGGATCTGCCCGCATCGAGCGCCACAGCAAGGTCGTTCAAAGATGATAGATTGTGAACCGGACGGAGTTCGTCAACATGCGGCAGCATGGCGCGAACGCCGCGAGCCCGCGGCTCAAAGCCCTCGAAGCGCAGAAGCGGGTTCAGCCAGATCAGCCGCCGGCAGGATCGGTGCAGCCGGTCCATTTCTTCGGCCAGCAATTCGATGCCTTCCCGCTCCAGCCCGTCGGTGATCAACAGCACCAACGCGCCCTGCCCGAGGACGCGGCGTCCCCACAGCCGGTTGAACTCCCTCACCGTTTCGCCGATACGAGTGCCGCCCGACCAGTCCTTCACCGCGGCGGCACATTCGTTCAGTGCCTCGTCCGGATCCTTGTGGCGCATCTGCCTGGTGACATTGGTGAGCCGCGTTCCGAAAAGGAAGGTATGGACACGGCGTCGGCTCTCCGTCAGCACGTGCAGGAAATGCAGGAAGATGCGGGTGTACTGGCTCATCGAGCCTGAAATATCCGCAAGCACCACCAAAGGCGGTTGGATCTCTTTCTTTTCGCGATAGCGCGGCAGGATCAGCGACCCACCGGTGCGCAGTGCCGAGCGCATCGTCGCGCGTGGATCGACCTGCCGGTGAACACGCGATTGCCTGAAACGCCGAGTTGGAACGCTGTCGAGCGGCAGTTGCAGCCGGACCAATTCTTTTCTCGCCAACGCAATTTCCGCCGCCGACATTTGCGCGAAATCCATCCGGCGAAAGACTTCGTTCCCGGAGGTGGTGAACCGCGCGTCAATCTCGATATCCGGCTCGTCACGAGGGGGCTTGTCGGGCCGATCACCGAGAATCGCATCGCTGGCGCGCGTTTCGCCCGCCTTTGCCTTTTCCCTTTCACGGTTGTCGGGCGCCTGTGGCAACATCATCGCAATCATCTTCTCCACGAGATCGCGGGAGCGCCAGAAAAGCCGGAAGGCTTCGTCGAAGACAGGCTTGTCCTCGTGCCGTTTGACGAAAACCGAAAAGAGCGCCGCGTGGAATTCCTCGCGCGAACCCATGCCGATCGCCTCGACCGCTTCGATAGCATCGGCAATGGATCCCGGACCGATCTTGAGCCCCGCGTTACGCAGCGCTCTGGCGAAGAAGACGATATTGTCGGCAAAGCGCCCCTCGGCCGGCGGCGGCGGAACGACGATCCCATCCTGCGCCGGTTGTGTTTTCATCTTTAACCCGCTGCCCTCAACTCGTCCTTGACCTCGGTCAGCACACGGGCGCCTTCGCCGCCATGAATGCGCGCAATGTCGTCCTGGTATTTCAGGAGCGTGCCGATCGTGTCGGAAATGGTCTCCGGATCGAGCGCCAGACGGTCGAGTTCGGTCAGCGCCGTCGCCCAGTCGATCGTCTCTGCCACGCCGGGGTTCTTGAAGAGATCGAGCGTGCGCAGCTTCTGCACATAGGCGATAATCTGCTGGGAGAGAGCCTGGTTGCAGCCGGGCACCTTCCGGCGGATGATCTCCAGTTCCTGCGCGGCCTCCGGATAATCGACCCAGTGATAGAGGCACCGGCGCTTCAGCGCGTCGTGCACTTCGCGCGTCCGGTTGGTCGTGATGATGACGATCGGCGGCTCGGCGGCCTTGATGGTCCCAAGCTCGGGTATCGTCACCTGGAAATCCGAGAGCACTTCCAGCAGGAAGGCTTCGAAAGCCTCGTCGGTACGGTCGAGTTCGTCGATTAGGAAGACCGGCGCACGGCCTTCCGCAGACGAAAGCGCCTGCAACACAGGGCGGCGGATGAGGTAGCGCTCGGAAAAGATATCGGATTCGATACGGCCGCGATCGGTCAATCCAGAGGCTTCGGCAAGCCGGATCTCCAGCATCTGCGCCGGATAGTTCCACTCGTAGACGGCGGATGCGACATCGAGGCCTTCGTAGCATTGCAGCCGGATCAGCGGCCGGTCGAGCGCCTTCGACAGCACCTTCGCGATCTCGGTCTTCCCGACGCCGGCCTCTCCTTCGAGAAACAGCGGCCGCTTCATCTTCAGGGCGAGAAAGAGGACCGTCGCCAGCGACCGGCCTGCGAGATAATCCTCTCTTGCCAGCATGGCGATCGTCTCGTCGATAGACGCGGGCGGCAGCGGATGATCGGGCATGTCTCCTCCCTTTTAAGGGAGTTATAGCGTGTGATAGTCGCGGTTCATATAGAGCAGCGCCGGTTTTGTTTCGTTGAAACGCACGGCCACGACCTCACCGAAAATGATGTGGTGGGTCGACATCTCCTTGATCTCCATCACCCTGCAATCGAAGGAGGCAAGCGAATCCCAGAGCACGGGCGCACCGGTGACGAGCTTGTCGAACTTGCCGGTCGCAAACCGCTCGTCGTTGCTCATCGGCGTGCGTCCGGAAAAGGCGTCGGCCAGCGCCTGATGGTGCGCGCCAAGCGTGTTCAGCGCGAAAATGCCGCTCTGGAAGAAGATGTCGTTCTTCGGATTGCTGTTGTTGAGGCAGACGAGCACGCAGGCCGGATCGTCGGATACCGAACAGGCCGCGGTAATCGTCACCCCGCGGCGTGTCTCGCCAAGCACCGTCGTCACGAGCTGCACATGACCGCCGAAACGGCTCATGGCATCGCGATAAAGCTGGGGATCGATCGGCTGCCTGTTCAACAAATGCGGTCTCCTGCGGCCGCGCCGCCTGTTCTCGTGCCGCTAATATGGATGGCATCGGTTACCTTTTCTACAATGAAGCCGACGAAATGCGGCGCATTCCGCCTGTTTTTCTTTGACGATTGCCGCCGGGCAGCTAAAAGGGCATGAAGGGCGACAGGGAACCGGCGATTTTCATGAGTATTCTGCGTGGCATAGCGGCTTTTTCGATGCTGTTTCTTGCAGCAGCCGAAAGCCATGCCGCGGGCGTTACGATCGGCGTCATCGCCCCCCAGGGCGGCAACCTGCAGCAGCTTGGCGCCCAGGTATTCGCCGGAGCGAACTATCAGATCACCAAGGATGGCAATACGGTCGTCACAATCAACGAGCCCTGTGAGGAAAACAGTGGTGCCGCGATTGCCGATGCGCTGGTAAACGCCAAGGTACAAGTCGCAATCGGCTTTCTCTGCAGCGAAACGCTGGAAAGTGCATTGCCGAAGCTCAAGGATGCAAACATTCCGGCGATCACCGTCTCGGTGCGCGCACGCATCCTGATGGAAGACGCATTGAAGAACGGTTGGCCGCTGTTTCGTTTGGCGCCGGCCGATGGCGCCGAAGCCGCACGCATCATCGAAGCGATGCTCAACGACTGGGAGGCAGCGCCGATCGCCCTCATCGAGGACGGCACCATCCATGGCCGCGAACTGACCGAGGCCATCCGGAATGCACTTGAGGAAAAAGGGCTGAAGCCCGTCTTTACGGACACCTATCGCCCGGGTCAGGATCAGCAGATCGCCCTCGTCCGCCGCCTGAAGAAGGCCGGCGCCACCAAGGTTTTCATCGGCGGCGACCGCGCCGACGTCGCAGTCATCGCCCGAGATGCCGCAGCTGAGAAGATTCCGCTCGCTATTTTAGGCGGAGATGCAATGCGCGCGGCAAACCAGCCGCTGCCGCTTCCGGACGGCGTGCGTGCCGTCACCATGCCGGAATTCGACACTTTGCAGCCCGCACAAGCCGCAGCGGCGGAGTTGCGCGCGCAAGGCATCGAGCCTGAAGGCTATGTCCTGCCGGCAGCCGCAGCAGCGGCCGTCGCGCAGCAGGCGGCAACGGCCGCCATGGCAGAAGGAAAGACGGTGGCCGAAAAACTCGCAGGCACGAGGTTCTCTACGCCGATCGGCGATCTGACGTTCACGGCTGGCCACGAGCTTTCGGAGAACCCTTACAGGCTGCTGGAATGGCGCCGCGGCATTTTCGCCGCGCCCGCCGCGTCCGGCGATTAACCCGAGACGAGAATGCCGTTTACACAGAGTTCACGAGTGCAGCGTCGATGCTGTTGCCCGTTCGATTGAGCCCTGCTAAACCGCCGCAAGTTCCCCACGGAGGAAGAAGAGTGCCATGACCCTGCCGATCCGGATTGCCCCCTCCATTCTGGCTGCGGATTTTGCCAAGCTCGGACAGGAAGTACGCGATGTGACGGCGGCAGGCGCAGACTGGATCCACCTCGACGTCATGGACGGCCATTTCGTGCCGAACATCTCCTTCGGCGCCGACGTCATCAAGTCGTTGCGCTCCTATACGGACGCGACCTTCGATTGCCACCTGATGATCTCGCCGGCCGATCCTTATCTGGAGGCTTTCGCCAAGGCCGGCTGCGACCGCATCACGGTTCATGCTGAGGCAGGACCGCATCTTCACCGCTCGCTGCAGACGATCCGCAATCTCGGTAAGAAGGTTGGAGTGACGGTCAATCCGGCAACGCCGCTGTCGGCGATCGAGAACGTTCTCGACGACGTCGACCTCATCCTCATCATGTCGGTGAACCCCGGCTTCGGCGGCCAGAAATTCATTCCCGCGATGGCCAGAAAGATTGCAGCCGCGAAGTCCCTAATCGGTGACAGGCCGATCGAGCTTGAGGTCGACGGCGGCGTCACCATCGAGACCGCACCGATCGTTGGCAAGGCGGGCTGCAATGTGCTCGTCGCCGGTTCGGCGATCTTCAAGGGCGCCTCCGTCGAAGCCTACCGCAGCGCCATCAGCGACCTGCGAAGCGCTGCAAAAGCCGGGCGCTCATGACATTGGCATATCGTTGACGATGGACCGAATACGCGCTGCCAGACCACCCATTTTGGAGCTGTTTGGCGGCGCCGCGCTTTGGGGCCTCATGATGATGGCTTCGGCGATGTCGGCGCTTTACATGCGCAATCGCTTCGAGACGGAACACGCGGCCGAACTGGCGCTTCTCTATTTCGCCGGCGGCCTTTTCTCCTGGCCCTTCATGCTGCCGATCGGCCGCTTCTTCGCCTACCGGCGCCGGATCGACACGCGCTTTGCCGCCTTCTTCGTCTGCCTGACGGCGGGCACGATGCTGATGACGGCATTTCTCTTTTCAATGGACTACCGCATTTTCTATTCGCGCTGGCATGCGCCGTTCGGCAGCCTGGTATGGACCTATCAGTTCATCTTCACCGGCGCGAACGCCGTCTATCAGTTCCTGGTCCTCGGTCTGCGGCTCTTCTTGCCGTTCGGCCTCGTCTGCCTGCTTGTAACCAGCTACGCGCTTGCAAAACGCATGCGTTGAGATTACCGCGCGTCTTTGCTACAGGGGCGCCAGAAAGTCTTCCTCGCAACGAAAGCAGTGAGCCATGATCCCGCGTTACTCCCGCCCAGAGATGGTCGCCATCTGGTCGCCCGAAACCAAGTTCCGCATCTGGTTCGAGATCGAAGCACATGCCTGCGACGCGCTGGCCGAACTCGGCGTCATTCCAAAGGAAGCCGCAAAGACGATCTGGGAAAAAGGAGGCGCGGCAGAATTCGACGTCGCCAGGATCGACGAGATCGAAGCCGTCACAAAGCATGACGTCATCGCCTTCTTGACGCATCTTGCCGAATTCGTCGGACCGGACAGCCGTTTCGTGCACCAGGGCATGACCTCGTCCGACGTGCTCGACACAACGTTCAACATCCAGCTGGTGCGCGCCGCCGACATTCTGCTCGCCGATATGGATCGCGTACTTTCAGCGCTGAAAACGCGCGCCTTCGAGCACAAGGACACGGTCCGCATCGGCCGCAGCCACGGCATCCACGCCGAGCCGACCACCATGGGGCTCACCCTCGCCCGCTTCTATGCAGAGATGGGCCGCAACCACGCCCGCCTCGTCGCCGCACGCGCCGAGATTGCCACCGGTGCGATCTCCGGCGCTGTCGGCACCTTCGCCAACATCGACCCGCGCGTCGAAGAACATGTCTGCGCCAAGCTCGGCCTCACGCCTGAGCCGGTCTCGACCCAGGTCATCCCGCGCGACCGCCATGCGATGTTCTTCGCCACACTCGGCGTCATCGCTTCGTCGATTGAGAACATCGCGATCGAGGTCCGCCACATGCAGCGCACCGAGGTTCTGGAGGCCGAGGAATTCTTTTCGCCGGGCCAGAAGGGCTCGTCTGCTATGCCGCACAAGCGTAACCCGGTGTTGACCGAAAACCTCACCGGCCTTTCCCGCTTGGTGCGCATGTCGGTCGTGCCGGCAATGGAAAACGTGGCGCTGTGGCACGAGCGCGATATCAGCCACTCGAGTGTCGAGCGCGCCATCGGCCCGGATACGACGATTACGCTGGATTTTGCCCTGAACCGCCTGGCCGGCGTCATCGAAAAGCTCGTGGTCTATCCCGAGAACATGGAGAAGAACCTCAACAAGTTCCGCGGCCTTGTCCATTCGCAGCGTGTTCTCCTGGCCCTCACCCAGGCCGGCGTTTCCCGCGAGGACGCCTATCGCCTCGTGCAGCGCAACGCCATGAAGGTCTGGGAACAGGGCAAGGACTTCCTCGAAGAACTGCTCGCCGACCAGGAAGTCCGTGCGGCACTTTCGGAAGATGATATCCGAGAGAAGTTCGACCTCGGTTACCACACCAAACACGTCGACACGATCTTCAAGCGCGTTTTCGGCTAACCCCCCGCAGCATTCGAAAACGGCGCCGGAGCAACGGCGCCGTCGTCATTTTTTCTTGCGCGATGGTGCAGCGCGTTTGCTTCCCTGCGATCTTTTGCGGCGTCCTTCAACCGCCTGCGACACATTGCTCGCCTCCGTGCGGCCTTTTCCTCTGGCGGCTTTCGCCACCAGCCGGTCTAGATGTTTCAAATCCTCCTCGTCGAGGTTTTCGATACCGATGAAGCGGTTCTCGGCATGGCTGGTCAGGATGAGTTCATCGAGTTTGGCCTGGATGGCACGCGTGTCGCGCATCTGCGCGTTCTGCAGCACGAAAACCATGAGGAAGGTCACGATCGTCGTGCCTGTATTGATGATCAGCTGCCATGTTTCTGAATAGTCGAAGAACGGCCCCAACACCGCCCAGACAATGATGACCGCGACCGCGAGAACGAAGATGGCCGGCTTCCCCGCCCATTCGGACACGTTGGTGGCAAAGCGGGTAAAAACGTGCCGCGATGCTGGCATGGAAACCTCCTTCAAAGACATCGTCAGATTAACTTTGAAGGAGGTTGCAGGTTCCGCTCGCTTAACGCACAGACTGCATCGTGCCTTATGCAGGCGTGACCAGTTTTCTGTAGAGATGCCATGTTGCGTGGCCGAGGATAGGCATCACCAGCGCCAGCCCGACAAAAAGCGGAATCGTGCCGATGACCAGCGCCGCAGCAATGATCAGGCCCCACAGCATGACCGGTACCGGGTTGACGACAGTTGCGCGGATCGAAGCAGCCATAGCAGCCACCAGCCCTACATCGCGATCGAGAAGCAAGGGAAACGTGACGACGGTCGTCGCCAGAACCACGATGGCGAAGACGAGCCCCAGCAGATTGCCCCAGATGATCAGTTGCATGCCTTCGGACGTGCCGAAAATCTGCGAGGTGAATACTTCGATCGACCGCGGGAAAACATCGCCGAACAGGTTCGTGTAGAGCGTCTGCGCTGCGACGAGCCAGACGATGAAGAAGCCGAATAAAAGCAGCCCGCCGACGATGATCGACGGCAAGGCCGGCGATTGCCTGACTTCGAGCGCATGCCTCCACGACGTATCGAGACCCGCCTCACGGCGGCGGCTGATTTCGTAGAGCCCGATGGCGGCAATCGGCCCGATCAGCGCAAACCCGGACATCAGCGGAAAGATCATCGGCAGAAGGTTTGCGTCCGATGACAAAAGAGCAAGAAAAATGCCAGCAATCGGATACATGAGGCATAAGAACACGTAATGGGAAGGCTTTTCGCGAAAATCGTCCAGCCCGCGACGCAACGCGTCGAAGACGTCTGCGGTGCTGATCTTGTTGATAGCGAGACGTGCGTAGCGCTCGCCTGATCCTGTCATAACATGAAATGCCGACATGGCTTTCTCCTCCGTAAGCCGATCGGCCGGCGGCGGGAATGCATCGGCATTGACGCAGCCGACACGAGAAACCGCAACCGGCAATGGCGCGATCATAACGAATTTCACTGCCGTTGTCGCGCTTTCCCTTGACAGAACGGCCAAGCTTTCTCACATCGGCGGGATCATGAAAGCTTCTGACGTCGATATTCTCATCATCCCTGGCTACACGAATTCCGGCCCCGACCACTGGCAGACCCGTTGGCAAGCAAAGCTCAGCACCGCACGGCGCGTCGAACAGGCGGAGTGGTCAAAACCGGTCCGCGAAGATTGGGTCGCCCGCATCGCCGAGGAGGTGAACGCCTCGTCCCGCCCCGTCGTCCTTGTCGCCCACTCGCTCGGAATACCCTCGGCGATCCATGCGATCCCGCATTTCAGGAAGAAGGTGGCCGGCGCTTTCTTCGTGGCACCGCCCGATGTCGCCAACCCGAAGATCCGCCCGAAGCACCTCATGACCTTCGGTCCCTACCCGCGCGATCCGCTGCCGTTCCCTGCGATCACAGTGGCAAGCCGCAACGACCCATTCGGCAGCTACGAGCATGCCGATGACGTTGCCGCAAGCTGGGGCTCGCTTCTGATCGACGCTGGTGAATCCGGCCATATCAACGCGGAGTCAGGCCACGGCCCCTGGCCGGAGGGAACGATGGTCTTCGCGCAGTTCCTGAGCCGCCTGAAGCCGTAGGCCCTGGCAAACCGAAAGTTTTCCGCGTCTTTCAGGCACCGCTTAACCGTTATTTTATTCAATGACTTCAGACTGCCTGCACGCGAATTGAGCGAGTGCGCAGTGAAGCAGCGAAAACAGGTCAGCGCGATCGATACTGACAACAAGCTTGCGGTGAAGCAGGCACCGGATACCTCCGATCTGGCGGAGCGCGAGAGCCGTTGGAACTATGCGCTCGTCGGCTCTGGCCTCGGCGTCTGGGACCACAACAACCTAATCGGCACCAAATACTACTCCGATACATGGAAAGAAATCCGCGGCATGGCTCCGCACGAGGAGGCCGACGGAGACTACGAGGAATGGCTCAAGCTTCTTCATCCCGATGACCGCGACTTCGTCATCATGGCCATTGAGAAGCAGATCGCAGGGGACCCGGATTATCACGTGTTCGAATACCGGGAGCGCCACAAGAACGGCGGCTGGGTCTGGATCGAATGCCGCGGCGCCTGCGTTGAATGGGACGAAAACGGCGCTCCTGCCCGCATCGTCGGCACGGATACGGACATCACGGCCCGCAAGCGATCCGAGGAGATGCTCGAGCACCTGTCGCGCAGGCTGGATCTCGCTCTCGAAATCTCGCGCATCGGCGTTTTCGAAGCCGATCTCAACGCCGCAACAGTCGAGTGGGACGACCGCTTGCTGGCGATGTACGGGCTTGAAGGCACGCCGCGCGTAAAGCTGAGCGAGGCATGGGAGCAGGCGCTGCACCCGGACGACCGCGAGCGCACGCTGAAGAACCTAGACGCAAGTCTCGAAAAAGACCGCGGCCTGCTGCAGGAGTTTCGTATCATCCGCGGCGATGGCGCCGAACGCGTCATTCGCTCCCGCTCGGCTTTCTTCCTGGATGCCGACGGCAACCGCAAACTCATCGGCGCAAACTGGGATGTCACCGAAGAGGTCAGTCTTCGCAACGATCTGCAGAAGGCAAAGGATCTCGCGGAAGCCCGCAATCAGGAACTCGAAGCCGCCAGGGAAAGCATCGAGCATCTGGCGCTTCACGATTATCTCACGGAACTGCCCAACCGCCGCTATCTCGACCGCATGCTCGATGAGCGTTCCGCCGGATGCCGCGAGAATGGCTTGACGCTCGCGATCCTGCATATCGACCTCGATCGTTTCAAGCAGATCAACGACACCCTCGGCCACCGCGCCGGCGACGCCATGTTGAAACACGCGGCCAGGGTGCTGAAGGAGAGCGTGCGCGCCAGCGATTTCGTTGCGCGCATCGGCGGCGACGAGTTCGTCGTACTTTGCACGATCGACAGTTCTCCGAAGAAGCTTTCCAATATGGCAGCTCGCATCATCCGCGAACTCAGCAAGCCGGTCCGCTACGAAGGCCATGACTGTCGCTTCGGCGCCAGCATCGGCATTGCCGCAGAAAGCGGCAAGGACCTCGATGCAAAGCAGTTGTTGCTCAACGCCGATATTGCGCTTTACCGCGCCAAGGGCGCAGGCCGCAACCGCCATGAATTCTTCTCGAAGGACGCCCGCCGCACCATCATCGCGGCGAAGCGCCTGTCGGACGAAATGCTGCTCGGACTGGAGCGCAACGAATTCATTCCCTTCTATCAATTGCAGTTTCATGCCCAGACGCTGGAGGTTGCCGGCGTGGAGACGCTGGCACGCTGGCGGCATCCGGAGCACGGATTGTTGACACCAGGCCACTTTTTGACGATTGCCGAAGATCTTGACGTCGTCTCAGCGATCGACGGCCTGATCCTCGAGAAAGGGCTGGCTGATCGCGCCGCCTGGGCAAGAGACGGTTTCGTCACACCGAAGCTTTCGGTGAATGTCTCCTCTAGGCGCCTGGCCGATCCGGGCCTTGGCAAGAAGCTGCGGGTGCAGAAGATCGAGCCGGGGATCCTCTCCTTCGAGCTCTTGGAATCGATATCGCTTGACGATTGCGATGATGCAGTCCTGACCAATCTCAGGCAATTGCGCAAGCTCGGGATCGATATCGAGATCGACGACTTTGGCACCGGTCATGCCTCGATCGTCAGCCTGCTCAAACTCAGTCCTCGCACGCTGAAGATCGACCGGGAGCTGATCCGCATGCTGCCGCAGTCGGCCGAGCAGAGAAAGCTCGTCCGTTCGATCATCGATATTGGCCGTTCGCTGAACATCCTCGTCACGGCCGAGGGTGTCGAAAGCATGGATCATGTCCGCATCCTTAGCGATCTCGGCTGCGACATGCTCCAAGGCTATGCCCTGGCCCGGCCGATGCCGGCCATGCAGATTCCGGCTTTTGTACGCAATGCGGGCTGGCGGCGGCACGACGGCGACGCCCACGCCCTTCAGGGTGTTCTTCGCCAGCACATCAAAAGCAACCGCAGCAAATAAAGCCTGCATAAGCGGCCGTGCTGGCGGCTTTGATTCCACCGCATCACAAAAAACTGTAAGCTTATCTCCAGAAAGTCTTCGATTCTCTTGGGCCGCGTTCCTACATATCTGGAATCCGGGGAAGGAGTGACAGGCGCATTGTGAAACTCTCTCTTTTCCTTTATGGGGACGCCACGAGATCCATCCACTCGCGCTATCCCAAGAGCGCCAACGACAGAGAACAACTAAAATGAACCGTCGCCGCCGTATCTACGAGGGCAAGGCCAAGATTCTATATGAGGGACCGGAACCGGGGACTTTGATCCAGTTCTTCAAGGATGACGCCACAGCCTTCAATAAGAAAAAACACGAAGTCATCGATGGCAAGGGCGTTCTGAACAACCGCATTTCGGAATACATCTTCAGCCATCTGAACAAGATCGGCATCCCGACGCACTTCATCCGCCGGCTCAACATGCGCGAGCAGTTAATCCGGGAAGTGGAGATGATCCCCCTCGAGATCGTTGTGCGCAACGTCGCTGCCGGTTCGCTGGCCAAGCGCCTCGGCATCGAGGAAGGCGTGGTTCTGCCGCGCTCGATCATCGAATTCTACTACAAGTCCGATGCTCTCGACGATCCGATGGTTTCGGAAGAACACATCACCGCCTTCGGCTGGGCAAACCCTGCCGAGCTCGACGACATCATGGCGCTCGCCATCCGAGTCAACGACTTCATGACCGGCCTCTTCCTTGGCGTCGGCATCCAGCTTGTCGATTTCAAGATCGAATGCGGACGGCTGTTCGAAGGCGACATGATGCGCATCATCCTTGCCGACGAGATTTCGCCCGATTCTTGCCGCCTCTGGGACATCGAAACCCACGAGAAGATGGACAAGGACCGCTTCCGCCGCGATATGGGCGGGCTTCTCGAAGCCTATTCCGAAGTCGCGCGCCGCCTCGGCATCATCAACGAAAACGAGCCTGTGCGCGGCACCGGCCCGGTTTTGGTCAAGTAAGTCGTTCTGGTCAAAGACAGGGAAGAAGAAGTGATCAAGGCTCGTGTAACCGTCACGCTGAAAAACGGCGTTCTCGATCCGCAGGGCAAGGCAATCGAAGGCGCGCTGAGCGGCCTCGGCTTCACAGGCATCGGCCATGTCCGCCAGGGCAAGGTCTTCGACCTCGAGCTCGAAAGCGCTGACAAGGCTAAGGCTGAAGCCGACCTCAAGGCCATGTGCGAAAAACTACTCGCAAACACGGTGATCGAAAATTATACTATTTCTCTCGACTGACGGTTGCGGAGAAGGTGATGGCTGACATGCAGGCGACACAACAATCTGCATGGCACGATGAGCCAGGTACTTGATCGCCTGGGTCGCATTAAAAATCGTCTCGAACTTCGAGAATTGGCAGAAGCACAAGCAAGGTTTGAACCGCACCCATGAAATCAGCCGTCGTTCAACTTCCGGGCCTCAACCGCGATCGCGACATGATCGCAGCGCTGACGAAAATTTCCGGCCACGCGCCGGTGACAATCTGGCAGACGGAAACCGACATTCCCGACGTCGATCTGATCGTCATTCCGGGCGGCTTTTCCTATGGCGATTATCTGCGCTGCGGTGCGATCGCGGCCCGCATGCCGGTGATGCAGGCTATCGTCGGCAAGGCTCAAAAAGGCGTCAAGGTTCTTGGCGTCTGCAACGGCTTTCAGATTCTCGTGGAAGCCGGCCTGCTGCCGGGCGCGCTGATGCGCAACGCCTCGCTGAGGTTCGTCTGCCGCGAGATCAAGCTTGAGGTCGCCAACGCCGATACGGATTTCACCCGCGCCTATGCCAAGGGTCAGGTCATACGTTGCCCGGTCGCCCACCACGACGGCAACTATTTCGCGGATGCCGAGACGTTGGCTGAGATAGAAGGCAATGGCCAGGTGGTTTTCCGCTATGCGGAAGGCACAAACCCGAACGGTTCGATCAACGACATTGCCGCAGTGATGAACGCCAAGGGCAACGTTCTCGGCATGATGCCGCATCCGGAAAACCTAATCGAAGCAGCCCATGGCGGTTCCGACGGCCGCGGGCTGTTTGCTTCGGCGCTCGACGTAATCGCTGCTTAACCTTCGGCGCGTAAGACGCTTCAAGAGGTCCACCGGAGCAAGATTGATGCGCCCTTCCACGAATATCGCAGCGGTTGCGGCGGCAAGCACGCTGTGCATTTTCATCGCGTCGTGCCAGTCCAGGGCACCCGCCTCCGGCCCGGATCGCAGCGCTCTTTCCACCATGGAGCGCGTTGCCGTCGGCGCCAATTCGTGCTGGTTCAAATCCGGTGATGCTGCATTTTCAGCCTACCGCCTGGCGCCGGAACTCAATTCCTTCACGGGCCGCCCACGAATCCTGGTTGTCCACAAGAACAGCCCGGAAGGCAGGCCGCTGCTCGTTGTTCAGGCAGAAGGCAACCCAGCCCGCCTCCAGGCCTTCGGACCGATGATGTCCGAGCCGGTTTCCACCCGTATTGCTGGCGACGTGACCCGCTGGTCCAGCGGCGGCAAAACCTGCCGCTGATCAATCCCAGAAACGCGATTTGCTGATTTCCTTCGCAGCATCTGCCGGCGAAAGCCCGATGTCGCGCAGCTGCCAATCCGCCATCTCGCGCAGGGCTCGCCGCCCTTCGCGCTTCATGCTCCAGCAAGACAGTCTCTCCTGAATCTTAGCAAGCAGCCCTTCCGTCGGACTGGGTTGCAATTTGTACCGTTCACCAACGGCAACAATTGATACAATGTGCTGATCGATCTTCTGATTCATAGACATCGTCATGAAGGTCCGCTTCGTTACTGACAGTTGTTGATACTCTTGACAGACAAAGGGTGACAATCTATCAAATTGTTACCATGACAAATTGGCTCCCTGATCTTTCGCGCGGCTCCGGCCCAGTCTATATGCGCCTGGCGGACAGCATCGAGTCCGCCATCGCCAGCGGCGCCCTCCCCGCGGGCAGCAAACTGCCACCGCAGCGGAACCTTGCCTATGATATCGGCGTGACGATCGGCACAATCGGCCGGGCCTATGCTTTGGTGCACGAACGCGGACTGGTGGCGGGCGAAGTCGGGCGTGGAACCTATGTGCTTGATCGCGCGGAGACGGCGCCGAGCGAACAGGCCGATCCGCTGACGATTTCGCTTGGCGGCACGCGGGTTCTCGACGCGCCGGCAAACAAGATCCGCTTCGACACCACCGCGGCTCCCGATCTCGGCCAGGGCCGCATTATCGGTCAGATCCTCGCCGAAATCGGGGAGCAGAACATTTCGGAGATATCCTCCTACTCCCGCAATTTCCCACAAAATTGGTTCCTGGCCGGGCAGAGGTGGCTGGCGCGAAATGGCTGGACGCCGGAGACGGAGAATATCGTTCCGACGCTGGGCGCCCATGCGGCCGCGGTGTCGATCATCTCGGCCGTGTCCTCGCCCGGCGATAAGATCGTCTTTGAGAACCTGAGCTACACGCAGGTGAGCCGCAGCGCCCGCCTGCTGGGTCGACGGACGATCACCGTCGATTCCGACGAGAACGGCGTCCTTCCTGATGACTTCGAGCGGCTATGCCAGCAGCAGCATCCCAAGCTCGCCTTTTTGATGCCAACCGCGCACAACCCGACGCTCGCAACCATGCCCTATGAACGCCGCGCCGCGATTGCTGCGACGGCCCGCAGGCATGGCGTCTGGCTAATCGAGGACGACCTTTATGGCGGCATGACGGGTGACGAAATCCCTTTGCTGGCGTCGCTAGCGCCCGACCGTACCTTCCTCGTCAACGGGCTTTCCAAATCGGTCGCGGCCGGCGTCCGCGGTGGATGGGTCGCCTGCCCGCCGCATTTTGCCCAGCGAATCAAAGTCACGCACAAGATGATCACCGGTGGCTTGCCCTTCATTCTCGCGGAGACCTGCGCACGCCTCGTCGAAAGCGGCATCGCCCATGCCATGCGCAAGGCAAGTATCACCGAACTTGCCGTACGAGAGCGGCTCGTCGGCGAATTGCTGGACGGGTTCGATTTCGAATCACACCCGCATGTACCCTTCCTCTGGCTGAAGCTTCCCGATCCCTGGATGTCCGGCACCTTCAAGAACGCCGCGTTTCGCGATGGCGTGCTGGTCGATGACGAGGATGAGTTCAAGGCAGCCCGCGCCGACAAGGTCTATCACCGCGTGCGCATCGGCTTCTCCTCGCCGAAGAGCAAGGACGCGCTTGAAAACGGCCTGATCATTTTGAGAAGCCTGCTGGAAGGCGGCGGCTCGGCCTATGTCGGCGAAATTTAACATCTTCCGCGCCCGAAGGGACGGGGATTTTGAAGGGCGGCTCGGGCCGCCCTTTCACGTTCTCGGGCGGGGGTTTAACCGCCTTCGATGGCCGTGTTCAAGCCGCTAGGATGTTGACCGCCGCGTTGACGTCAGCATGAACATAAGACGCCTTGCTGGCTTGGCAGCGACTCATGCTACCAATTCTCCCGTTCCCCTTGGCGCGGAACAAGGAGGACACCGGATGACGATCCCTAACCGCGGGTTGGTGCTGCGTTCCTTGAGTATTCTGCTGGCGTCATTGATCGCCGACGTGTCGGACGTCTCTGCATCCGCACATGCGGAGGAACGAATTTTCGATGAACTGCGTTTTGGCGCGTCAACCTCGACCCAGGGCGGCAACGAGCGTGAGGACGGCGTTTTCCCCGAAGTTACGGCATTCTTCGATCCCTTCGGCGCCGATTTCGCTACCGATTGGAGCCAAAAGCTGGTGCGCCCCCGCATTCACCTCGGCACGTCGACCGGAACCGGGGGCGAAGCGACCCAAGTCTTCACCGGCCTTTCCTGGACCGCCGATATCAATGACAAGCTTTTTGCCGAAGCCGGTTTTGGGGGCCTTATCCACACCGGCGATCTCGATGACGACGGCGATGGGCCGGCACTCGGCTGCCGACTGCTATTTCATGAATATGTTGGCCTGGGGTACCGTTTCGACACCCACTGGAACGTAACGGCGCAAGTTGCCCATTCCTCGCACGCAGATCTTTGTGACGGTCCGAATGACGGCATGACGCGCGCAGGCGTTCAGATCGGGTATAAATTCTAAGCGAACGCTTGGGCCTCAAAGGCACTTCGTCCGCTCTTTGTTGACCGTGGGCATTTTCCTGTCGCGTGCCGCCCTTACATAGGTTAAAGGACACCGCAAAACGCGCAACGGCAGGGACTTTTCGAGAGCTCATGACCATATCCAATACCCGCCCGATCACCCCCGAACTCATCGCCAGCCACGGCCTGAAGCCGGATGAATATCAGCGGATACTGGACCTGATCGGCCGCGAGCCGACCTTCACCGAACTCGGCATCTTTTCGGCCATGTGGAACGAGCACTGCTCGTACAAATCTTCCAAGAAGTGGCTGCGCACGCTGCCGACCAAGGGGCCGCGTGTCATCCAGGGCCCAGGCGAGAACGCGGGCGTTGTCGATATCGACGACGGGGATTGTGTGGTCTTCAAGATGGAAAGCCACAACCACCCCTCCTATATCGAGCCGTACCAGGGTGCTGCGACTGGCGTCGGCGGCATCCTGCGCGACGTCTTCACCATGGGCGCCCGCCCGATCGCAGCGATGAACGCTCTTCGTTTCGGCGAACCGGATCATCCGAAGACGCGCCATCTCGTCGCTGGCGTCGTCGCCGGTGTCGGCGGATATGGCAATTCCTTCGGCGTTCCGACGGTCGGCGGTGAGGTCGAGTTCGACGCCCGCTACAACGGCAACATCCTCGTCAACGCCTTTGCGGCGGGGCTCGCGAAGTCGAATGCCATTTTCCTGTCGGAAGCCAAGGGCGTCGGCCTGCCGGTCGTCTATCTGGGCGCCAAGACCGGCCGCGACGGCGTCGGCGGCGCGACGATGGCCTCCGCCGAATTCGACGAGTCGATCGAGGAAAAGCGCCCGACCGTCCAGGTCGGCGACCCCTTCACCGAGAAGTGCCTGCTGGAAGCCTGCCTTGAACTGATGCAGACCGGTGCCGTCATCGCCATCCAGGACATGGGTGCGGCCGGCCTCACCTGCTCGGCCGTCGAAATGGGCGCCAAGGGCGATCTCGGCATCCTGCTCGAACTCGACAGGGTTCCGGTCCGCGAAGAGCAGATGACCGCCTACGAGATGATGCTCTCGGAGAGCCAGGAGCGTATGCTCATGGTCCTCGAGCCGGACAAGGAGGCGGTCGCCAAGGCGATCTTCGTCAAGTGGGGCCTGGATTTCGCGATCGTCGGCAAGACCACCGACGACCTGCGCTTCCGCGTCGTGCATCAGGGCGAAGAAGTCGCCAATCTACCGATCAAGGACCTCGGTGACCAGGCGCCGGAATACGATCGCCCCTGGCGGGAATCCGGTAAGCGCGCTCCCCTCCCCGCTGAGCTCGTATCAGCACCGGACGATTATGGTAAGGCGCTGCTGAAACTCGTCGGCTCGCCGAACCAGTCCAGCCGCCGCTGGGTCTACGAACAATACGATACGCTGATCCAGGGCAATTCGCTGCAGCTTCCGGGCGGCGACGCCGGCGTTGTCCGCGTCGAAGGACATCCGACAAAGGCGCTTGCCTTCTCGTCCGATGTCACCCCGCGTTATGTCGAGGCCGATCCGTTCGAAGGCGGCAAGCAGGCCGTCGCCGAATGCTGGCGCAATATCACCGCGACGGGAGCCGAGCCGCTGGCTGCGACCGACAACCTTAATTTCGGCAATCCGGAGAAGCCGGAAATTATGGGCCAGTTCGTCGAAGCCGTAAAAGGCATCGGCGAAGCCTGCCGTGCGCTGGATTTCCCGATCGTTTCCGGCAACGTCTCGCTCTACAACGAGACGAATGGCATCGCGATCCTGCCCACCCCGACGATCGCAGGCGTCGGCCTGCTGCCGGACTGGCAGGCGATGGCGTGCATCGGTGGCGCATCCGATGGCGACCAGCTGATCCTGATCGGCACCGACGGCAGCCATCTGGGCTCCTCGATCTACCTGCGCGATGTGGTCGGCAGCATCGATGGTCCGGCGCCGGAAGTGGATCTCTTCGCCGAGCGCCGCAACGGCGATTTCGTTCGTTCGGCAATCCGCAACGGCCAGGTCACCGCCTGCCACGATATCTCTTCCGGCGGCCTCGCCCTGGCGCTCGCGGAAATGGCGATGGCATCGGGCAAGGGCCTGATGGTGACGCTTGCCGAAGGCAAGGGCGCGCCGCATGCCCTCCTTTTCGGGGAAGACCAGGCACGCTACGTCATCGCGGTCAAACCCGACGTCGCCGGTTTCGTCTGCGCCAATGCGGAAGGCGCCGGCGTGCCCTTCCGCCGTCTCGGCACGCTTGCCGGCAGCGACCTCGTTGTCGATGATCTTTTGTCGCTCCCCATTCAGCAATTGCGCAACGCCCATGAATCGTGGTTCCCTGAATTCATGGATAGCGCAGAGGCACTTGTCGCTGCGGAATGATGTGCAAGGAGTTACGATCATGGCTATGAAACCCGGCGACATCGAAGACATGATCAGGGCCGGGATACCCGGTGCCAAGGTGACGATCCGCGACCTTGCGGGCGACGGTGATCATTACGCCGCCGAAGTCGTGGCCGAAGCCTTCCGGGGCAAGAGCCGCGTCCAGCAGCACCAGATGGTGTATGAGGCCCTCAAAGGAAACATGGGCGGCATCCTGCACGCACTGGCGTTGCAGACATCGGCCCCGGAATGATGCTTCGATTATTGGAATGCCCGGTCACAAGCCGGGCATTTTTTGCAGTCCGCCATCGGCGACAAGAGCGGCAGGCACCGGTCCGGCCGTCAGCAGCGTGAAATCGAAGGCTGCGCGCAGGTCCGGCCCCAGCACGTATTGCCGGTGCACCCGCAGGAAATCCAGCTTGATCTTCTTGTAGTGTTCCGGCGTCAGCATCTGCTTGACGCGGATGAACTGCATTCTTGCCTGCGGTGCGTCCGGGTGGCCCGCTGCAGCGACAACCGGCACCTTGTAGAAATGGATGGCGTCCGTCAGGCAGTGCACGTCGAGCCAGGAGACGGACCGGCAGAACGCGATCCGCCCGACATGGGCGCGCAGCGCTTTTGCGGGTGACAGCAGAGCGCATTGCAGCACCGCCGAACCAAGCGAAGCAAAGACGACCTGCTTGCCGTCGAAGATTTCCGGCTCCTTCTCAAGGAGCAAACCGACGACATGTGCGGCAACGCTCGAGCCCATGCTGTGCGACGAGATCACATATTCGTCAGCATCCTCCAGCAGCGCCTCGCGCGCCGCAGTCGCACAGCGTACGAGCCATGCGTCGACCTCGGGGCGATCCATGCGCCCGAGCGCAACCGCCATTTCCCAATCCGCGAAGAGATGCAGGGCGTAGAAGCGTTCGGCGAAAGGTAGGAAGAGATAGACGAAGAAGCCAGCCGCCGCCGGCAGGCTCCAGACGATATGCCAAATCCCGAGGCCGAAGCCCATCGGTGCCGAAGCGATCGTGGCCATCAGCATGAGGCCGAGCAGCATCAGCACGAACGGAAAGATGAAGAAAAGGCCGAAGCGCCAGGCATGACGGAAATAGCCGGCCAATCCCCCGTCCACGATGATGCGGCCGCAGGCGGCAAAGCCGTCGACTATGCGCTTTGCCGCCGGCTTGGCGCTAAGATGCCGTACGAGCACGTCATGATCGAAAACATGAACCCTGCTTGCGGTCTGCCAGAAATCGGACGCAGCGAGTACGTCGAATTTCGCAAACTCGTAGCAATCGTCTATTTCGGCTAGCTGCGCCTGGAAGCCCCAAACCTTTCCGCTTTGTCTGGCCGCTCGCTCGTAGCGGGCCCGGTGAGCCTCCCCGTCCAGCGGTTCGAAACCCGGGAAGTGAAGTACCACCCTCTTCTTGATCAATTCCATAAATATCTTTCCGGCGAGCTCGGCCCGCCAATTCGCAAAACGCGCATGCATGTGAAATGTGGCGGAAAAGGCTCTCGTGCTGTTGAAGAGCGCTTGCTAACCGAAAGCATCGGGATTTCAATAGCCACGAAAGCGTTTGGGTGCTGGAGGGGTTTGAATGGCTGATATCGTGAAGGAACTCGTGAGCGGCGTTGTCGAGACCGTGCTCAAGGAAATCCTCAAGAAAACTGCGCTCCGAACCACCACCAAGCGAAAGAAGCGAAAGACACGCTCTTCCACGACCGGTCGCTTCACCCGCACTGGCTCAACGGCGAATAAACCCGCCCGCAAACAGGTCAGCAAACGCCGCACTGCCACTGCCCGCAGCAGGCAGCGCAGCCGCTAGGCCTTCCGCCATCGTGCCATCATCCACCGTAAGCATGCTTATCTTTTTTTGATTTTGGCGGCTGGAATTTGAGCCGTCACATGCTATCTAAGGCTCACGATTGAAACGGCAGGCCTTTAACCTGCCTGTTGAAAGGATTAGGTCCCATGAGCGGTATCAACGAATTCATCGACAACGAAATCAAGACGAACGATGTCGTCCTTTTCATGAAGGGCACGCCGCAGTTTCCGCAGTGTGGTTTCTCCGGCCAGGTCGTCCAGATCCTCGATTACCTCGGTGTCGACTACAAGGGCATTGACGTGCTCGCCGATTCGGAAATCCGCCAGGGCATCAAGGACTATTCGAAATGGCCGACAATCCCGCAGCTTTACGTGAAGGGCGAGTTTATCGGCGGCTGTGACATCGTGCGGGAAATGTTCCAGGCCGGCGAGTTACAGCAGCACTTCCAGGAAAATGGCGTGACGGTTCGCGCCGCCTGACAGGTCACCGGGCGTCCGTCCGGTTTCCAAATCTGCTCTAATTCGAGTTCAAGGCGCTGTGCTCAACAGCGCCTTGACCTGTTTATGGGATTTTCATTGTGACAGATTCGTCTCAAGCCGTGTCCGCGGGCCAGAGGCCCATGGGCAAGCGTGAATTCATCGCGCTCGCCGCCTTTTTGATGGCAACCAATTCGCTGGCAATCGATATCATGCTGCCGGCTCTGCAGCAGATCGGCGCCAATCTGGGCGTCGAAAGCGAAAACCACCGGCAATTCGTCGTCTCGTCCTATCTTCTCGGCTTCGGCGGCGCTCAGCTCTTCTATGGCCCGATTTCCGACCGCTTCGGCCGTCGCCTGCCGCTTCTCGTGGGTCTGGGGATTTACATCGCTTCCGCGATTGGGATTGCTTTCATACCCTCGTTTGCCGGCTTACTCGTCTTGCGTTTCATCCAAGGCATCGGCTCTGCGGCAACGCGCGTCATCACCATTTCGATCGTCCGCGACATCTACGGCGGCCGGCAGATGGCCGAAGTCATGTCGCTGATCATGATGGTGTTCATGATCGTGCCGGTCGTCGCGCCCGGGAGCGGCCAGATCATCATGCTCTTTGCGAGTTGGCACATGATCTTCGTCTTCATCGCCGCAATGGGGGCGGCAATCGCCGCATGGACCTTCTATCGCCTGCCGGAGACGCTCGATCCGCGCAACATGCGCCCCTTCACCGCGCGCTCGATCCTCAGCGGCTTCCATCTCGTTCTGACGAACCGCATCGCACTTTGCTATACGCTTGCAACCACCTTCATCTTCGGCTCGCTGTTTGGATTCATCAACTCCGCGCAGCAGATCTATGTCGGCATCTACGATCTCGGCGTCTATTTCCCCTTCGCCTTCGCCGCTGTCGCGGTCTTTATGTCCATTGCGTCGTTTCTCAATTCGCGCTTCGTCGGCAAGTTTGGCATGCGGCGGCTGTCGCATGGATCGCTGCTCGGTTTCGTCGCGGTCAACACACTCTGGATGATCGTGCAGGTCGTTGGCCCGCAGCCGATGCCTTTCTTCCTATTCATCGGCTTCTTCGGCATTGCGATGTTCCAGTTCGGCTGGATCGGCTCGAACTTCAACTCGCTCGCCATGGAGCCGCTCGGCCACGTGGCGGGCACGGCCTCCTCCGTCCTCGGCTTCATGAGCACGATCGGCGGCGCAATCATCGGCGCGGCAATCGGCCAAGCCTTCGACGGGACGGCGCTGCCGATGGTCTCCGGTTATTTCGCCGTGTCGATCATCGGACTCGTCTTCGTCCTCATCGCCGAGAAGGGCCGTCTGTTTCAGCCACACAATCCGCGTCTCTGAGCAGCCATTTCACGATTTTACATTGACTGGATTTGAAGAATGATTCCGAAGCATAAACCGCATACTGAAAATCAAGGCTCCAGCCGGATCGGCATGGGCTTTACGGAATTCGTCATAACGATCGCGCTCATGACCGCCAGCATCGCCATGGCAATCGACAGCATGCTGCCGGCGCTTCCCGCCATCGGCCGCTCGCTGAGCGTGACGAGCACCAACGATGCGCAACTCATCATCGGTGTCTTCTTCTTCGGCTTTGGTGTCTCGCAGATCATCTTCGGCAGCCTCTCCGACACCTTCGGCCGCCGCCGCATCCTGCTCGGCGGCCTCGCCGTCTACGTGCTGGCGATGTTCGGCGCGGCACTGACCGGCAGCTTCGAGATGCTGCTCGTCATGCGCTTCGTCCAGGGTATTGGCGGCGCCGCGGTGCGCATCACCACGATGGCGGTTGTCCGCGACTGCTTCGGCGGCCGCGAAATGGCCCGCGTCATGTCCTACGTGATGATCGTCTTCATGATCGTGCCGATCGTCGCGCCTTCCGTGGGCCAGCTGATCATCAGCTACACCGACTGGCACTGGATCTTCATCCTGCTCGGCATCGTCGGCGCGGTGCTCTTCCTCTGGGCACTGCTACGCCTGAAGGAGTCGCTGCCGGCCGATGAGCGCATCCCGCTGTCCGTCGATTCGATCGTCGACGGCTTCAGGACCGTTCTCACCAACCGCATCACCTGCGGCTACATGATCGGGCTCACGATGTTCACGGGCGTAATTAGCGCCTATGTGATCTCCGTCCAGCAGGTTTTCGGTGAAGTCTACGGCCTCGGGGATTGGCTGCCGATCGCCTTTGCGGCAACGGCAGGCGGCATTGCCGTTGCCAACTTCGCCAACGGCTTCTTCGTGCGCACCTTCGGCATGCGCCGCATCTCGCACACCGCAATGATCTTCTTTACGGTGATTTCGGCGTTCGGCTGGGTCATGGCGCTCGATGCCAAAGTCAATTTCGCGTTGGACTACGCTCTGTTCTCCATTCTGCTGATGATGTTTGCCGTCATCGCCACGAACTTCACGGCAATCAGTCTGGAACCGATGGGCAATCTTGCAGGCACGGCGACCGCCATCACCGGTTTCGTCTCGACCTCCGTCGGCGCGCTGCTCGGAGGAGGCGTCGGCCAGCTCTTCAACGGTACCGTCCAGCCGCTCTTTGCAGGCTTTGCGGTCTTCGGCGCAATCAGCATCGTCGCCACGCTCTTTGCCGAAAAGGGCAAGCTCTTCACCCACCCGGGCGACAGCCCGCAACTCGACCCGGGTGCCGCGCATTTGTGATGGTGTGCCATGTCAGCCTGCGCCTTGCGCCGGCAGGCGGAATTTCGATTTGGAGAATTTGCGATTGGCGCGCGATCAGATATCTGACCAACCCGTCTCAGCCATTCGTATCAGCTCGTCTTCTTCCTTCGAAACCCCCTCTGCCAGCCGGGACGCGGCGACAAAGGGCAACCAGGCGAAAATATCGCCTAGGGCAAGGCCGCTGGCTCTTGCATAGGTTTCGGCATAGCGCATGGCCATTTCGGGAGCTGCATGATGTATCAGGACATAGGTGCGACAGACGTCGGCGGCCGGGCTGCCGGCGCATGCGTCCAACCAATCTACGACCATCGCTTGACCAGGTGAGCCGAGGATGTTTGAGGGATGAAAATCTCCGTGACAGAGAACGTTCCCGTTCGGCAGGGTATCGAGCCCCCTCAGAAGCCTTTCACGATGTGCTGTACTTAAGAATGGCGCATGCCGAATATTTGAGCCCAGTCTCGCCTTGAGCTCCGGAAGGGCGCGGGCGGCTTGGCCGTGGATTTCCCTGTGCAGCCGCACCATTTCATCCAGGTATTTTGGAATCAACGCGGGCTGGGAGATCATCGCATTGGCAAAAGGCTGCCCGCGGGCCCGGGTCATCAACAGCCCCCAGCGGTCGCCATACTGTCTGACGTCTGAAATTTTTGGCGCCGGCAGGCCAAATGGCTCGATGTGCGCCAGAATCGCGGCTTCTCTGAACGCAGCATTTTTGGACGCGGTGACCCTGTAAAGCTTAAGGACCAGCGCCCCATGCTCGTAGACCTCCGCCTCCTTGCCGGTACCGAGTAGATCGCCGATATCAACGGAGTTCATCACGCCGGATCAGACAACATATTCGAGGTGCGCCTCGCTGGCGGCGACCAGGAATTTCTTCCGCACCTCAGCGGCCGGCGTCGCGTCGTTGAAGGCATCCAGACATGTAATCTCGGCGCGGTAGAGCGCCGGGCCATCGTGGATCGGCCATTCGGTGACCATCAGCTTGTAGGCATCGTGAACCGTCTTGACGACGCGATAGCGTCCGCCGAGTTTGATCCTGACGGGCGGGAATTTCCGGATATCCTTTTTCTCCATGACGCAATACCTCACGCAAAACATTCGACTCAACGAATCACCAGGCGACTCGTTCCAGCGCATTTCGCTCGGGTCTCGAGCAGCCTGACGGCACGCCGCGCGCGACGATGCGGACACTTTCCATGACCTTTTGTTCATCTGGCGTTCATATTTCTTGTGGCCATCGCCCTTTCGGGCTAATCTGCCCTGGCAACGATGGAGCAAGAGATGATCAAGACCACCGTCGCGGCTTCAGTATTTGCCGCTTATGCCTTTGCGATGTTCGCAATCGCATCCCTCCCGCAAAACTCGCCCGGCATCCCGGTCGATCAGGTGACGACAAGTTCGACGAACTAAGCCCAGCCCGACGCGAAAAACCCCGCTTAGAAGCGGGGCTATATCGTGATCAAAACTGCTTGGGAGGAAATATGCATTCCCTATATGTCGGGCATGGATCGAGGCTTACGCCCTCGCTCCTCAGACCGTGAAAACCTCCCGCCGCAGCAACTCCCACGACGCCTTGTCCGGAGCGATCAGCAACCCACCGCCGACGTGGTGCGGAAGGTAGGCCGTTCCATCGAAACGCGCCGCATGGGCGCCCGCCTCCTGGCAGATCAGCGTTCCCGCCAGATGATCCCAGGGCATCAGCTTATTGTACATCAGGTAATGCACGTGTCCTGACGCGAATGTCCGGTATTCATGCGCGGCGCAGCGGTAATTCACGAGGAAGCGTACCTTTGCGAGATTTGCGAGAATTTCCGGACGCTTCTCCTTCGGTAGGTAGCCGGTCGAAGCCATACCGACCATCTGTTCCAATGCCACCGGCGCTGCCACCGAAAGCCGCTGCGACTCGCCCTCCGGCCGTCGCAGCCAGGCGCCGCCCCCCTTTTCCGCCATCACCCAGTCGTCACCCATCGGGTCGTAGATGATGCCGGCAACGGTTTCACCCTTCGACACGACCGAAGCCATGACGCCGAAGGCGGGAATGCCGGAAGCAAAATTGAAGGTGCCGTCGACTGGATCGACGACGATCGCAAGATCCGCTCCCTGCAGCTTGCCGAGCAGCGCAGGGTCGGCAGCAACCGACTCCTCGCCGATGAAGACTGCGTCCGGCCAGCGTTTTGCCGCCTCCGCCTTCATCATCCGCTCAGCCTGCTCGTCGGCTTCCGTCACCAGGTCAGTCGCCTCGGTCTTGACCCGTACGTCGCCGCTGCCAAGCCGCCGGAAGCGCGGCAATATCTCGGCCTTCGCCGCCCGCCTGAGGAGATCGGAGAGCGTCGTCACATCAACAGTCGAAGTCATGGCATGTCCTTACTCTTGAGCGTTAGCCCAGTTATGCGCTCTTCGGTGACGGCTCTGTGACCATCAGGCTGGAAAAATCGAAAAGCTGCGGATCGAGCAGGTGTGAGGGGTTCACATGCGCAAGCGCCCGCAGCATCGTGTCCTTGCGCCCCGGCATGCGCCGCTCGATATCCGCAAGCATATCCTTCATCGCATTGCGCTGCAGGCCGTCTTGCGAGCCGCAGAGATCGCAGGGGATGATTGGAAACCGCATGGCCGCCGCAAACTTCGCCATGTCGTCCTCCGCGCAATATGCAAGCGGCCTGAGCACCATGAGGTCGCCTTCGTCGTTGAGCAGCTTCGCCGGCATGGAGGCGAGACGCCCGCCATGGAAAAAGTTCATAAAGAAGGTCTCGAGGATATCCTCGCGGTGATGGCCGAGCACCAGGGCATCACAGCCCTCCTCCCGCGCGATGCGGTAAAGGTTGCCGCGGCGAAGACGGGAACAGAGGGCGCAGTAGGTCGCCCCCTCCGGTACCTTCTCCTTCACGATCGAATAGGTATCCCGATATTCGATGCGGTGCTTTACACCGATCCTCGTCAGAAAATCCGGCAGGATATGTTTCGGAAAGTTCGGCTGGCCCTGGTCGAGATTGCAGGCCATCAGCTCGACCGGCAGCAGTCCACGCCATTGCAAGTCGAGCAGCAGCGCCAGCAAACCGTAGGAATCTTTGCCGCCTGAAATGCCGACCAGCCAGCGCTTTTGACCCTTCAGCATGCCGAAATCGTCGAAGGCTTGGCGAACCTGCCGGAGCAGGCGCTTGCGCAGCTTGTTGAACGAGACGGAACCCGGGGCATCGGCAAAGAGCGCATGGGCGGTCACGCCGTCTCCCGCAGCCTCCCCGAATGCCTCATCAATGTTGGCTGCGATATTCATCGTCCTACCCAATCCAATGACTCTGCCTTAGCAGAAAGCCATGCGTCTACGAAGCATCAATCGCCGAAAACCGACCAGCCTGTGCGCGCTGCAAGCATTTCCAGCGCCACGGCCGCGAGCTGCGAATTGCCCACCTTGTTCAAACCCGGCGACCAGGCGGCGATCGAGGCGACCCCCGGGGCAACGGCGAAGATGCCGCCGCCGACGCCGCTCTTGCCGGGAAGGCCGACATGATAGGCGAAGTCGCCCGAGCCGTCGTAATGGCCACAGGTGAGCATCAGTGCATTGATGCGCCGCGCGCGCTTCGGCGACACGACCGAATGGCCGGTCATGGGATTGCTGCCGCGGGCTGCAAGGAACAGCCCGGCCTTTGCTAATTGCTCGCAGCTCATAGACAGCGCGCATTGATGGAAATAGACGCCAAGCACATGTTCGACCGGATGATCGATATTCTTGTAGGCGCGCATGAAATTGGCGAGCGCGAAATTCCGGTATCCGGTCTGCGTCTCGGAGCGCGCCACCTTCTCATCGATCGTCACCGACTCGTCGTCCGCCAGATAGCGAACGAAGCGGAGCAGTTCGCCGATCGCCTCGCGCGGCGCATGACCGGCCATCACGACGTCGGTGACGGCGATTGCCCCGGCATTAATGAAGGGATTGCGCGGGATTCCGTGCTCATGCTCGAGCTGGACAATGGAATTGAAGGCTGACCCGGAAGGTTCGCGCCCGACGCGCTTCCAGAGTCCCTCGCCGACCTTGCCGAGCGCTAAGGTCAGCATGAAGACCTTGGAAATGCTCTGGATGGAGAACGGCACGCCGGCATCGCCGGCGCGGTAGATCTTGCCATCGACCGTCACGACCGCCATGCCGAACTGGTGCGGATCGATCTTTGCAAGCTCAGGGATATAGTCCGCGACCTTGCCCTCGCCGATGCGGGGGGTCAGCTCCTTGTAGATGCTGTCGAGGACAGCCTGCAAATCCACCATGGCTTCTCTCCAGAGAACAAAAAAGCCGCCCAGGAGGCGGCTTTTCCGTATGCGAAAACGCCTCGCGTTGATTAACGCGAATAGAATTCGACCACCAGATGCGGCTCCATGACGACCGGATACGGAACGTCGGAGAGCGAAGGAACGCGTGCGAAGGTCGCAACCATCTTGTTGTGATCAGCTTCGATGTATTCCGGAACGTCGCGCTCAGCGAGGCCGATGGATTCCAGAACGGTTACGAGCTGCTTCGACTTCTGGCGAACTTCGATGACGTCGCCGGCCTTGCAACGGTAGGAACCGATGTTGACGCGGACGCCGTTCACGGTCACGTGGCCGTGGTTCACGAACTGGCGGGCAGCGAAGACGGTCGGAACGAACTTGGCGCGATAGACGATCGCGTCGAGACGGGACTCCAGAAGACCGATCAGGTTCTCCGAGGTGTCACCCTTGCGGCGGTTGGCTTCGTCGAAGATCGCGCGGAACTGCTTCTCGCGCAGGTCACCGTAGTAACCCTTCAGCTTCTGCTTGGCGCGCAGCTGCACACCGAAGTCGGAAAGCTTGCCCTTGCGGCGCTGACCATGCTGGCCCGGGCCGTATTCGCGGCGGTTCACCGGGGATTTAGGACGGCCCCAGATGTTTTCGCCCATACGGCGGTCAATCTTGTACTTGGACGATTCGCGCTTGCTCATCGTATTTCCTTTCAGAGTGTTAGGACGGTTTGTTTCCAAACCGCGCGAAGGAAACACGCCCTCCTTTGGCTTTCTTCCGAAAGCCCGACAGGACTATCCTATTACGCGAACAGGACAAATCCACGGGACATGTCAAATGAAACACCGGACATTGCTGCCCGGTGCTCACGCGGTCTTTAGGGGCTCGTCATGAAAATGTCAACAGCGGAGCGCGTTGGGGGATATCGCGTTTATCGCTATATTCAGCTGCTCGTTGATCGCTATCGCGAACATCACAATGCCCGCACATCGGTCGCTCGAAATTTCTCAGGTTGGTTGGGCCACACGTGCAATTACACAAAGTGGCCTCATAAGAATTATTTCCAATCCCCGGCATCCCGACCGCACGAATTCTCCGCTGATGTTGTGGAATTGCCAGCCGAGCTAGAATCTCATCCGAGCAGTTTTGGCCGGAGGCGGTCAGTATCTGGATAACCTCTTTTCAGACCGAATCGCTTACCGTCGTCCCGACAGATAATAGATACATTCTGTTAGGATAGGCGGCCGACACGGCGGCTAACTTGCAAGTTCGACCGACGCACCGATACCGATGCCGTCATCGGCGGTGTCGAAGCCTCCATCTGATTGAAGCTTAGCTGTGCGTCATTCCGCCGCTTGTCGCGCATCATCAGGCGCATTCGCATCGCCCGGCGCAGTCTGGCAGTTCATATCCGGAAACGCCACGATGCGTTTGCCCGCGAAATCAGTGTGCACGACGATCGTGCCCTGCTCCTCGAAATAGCCGAGGAGACGCCTGGCCCGGCGAGCCGAATGCGTGCCGTAGGCACGCGCGATCCGGGCGTCGGAGGGGCAAGGCTCGCCGCAGACCGCGGCCTTGGCCAGCATCAGGAACACGCCCTGCAGATCGTCGGTCACGCTGGTTGAAAGCGACAGCGCCGTCGCCCACCCTTCCGTCGCGGCCGTTGCGGCATCGACGCCCGAGCGCGAGATTGCCACGTGCCGGCGGAAATCCGGAAGCGACATCGGCGGCCCGGGCACGCGGCGCATCCGCAGCCGCACCAGGAATTCCTGATAGAGTACAGAATCCGTCCGGAAACCCGAAGCCGGATCGTCGAGGATTTCCAAAAGCATGGCCGAAAGCCGTTCCTCGCGCTCCTCGGTGGAGAGATCCGGATGGTTTGCACGCGGCTCGGCAGGCGCTGCCGTCGCAGCGGGCGCGGAGCGCGAAAGTTCTGCCAGGATGTCCGTCGTCGGCCGTGGCGCCGGTGCCGTTCGGCGCATGATTGGCCGCTGGAATTCCTCAGGGGAAGGCGTGAAGATCAGATCCTCGACATCCCGCGGTGCATCCGGCAGCGGCATCAGCTTCGGGCTCGACGAGCGCGCTGAGGTTTCCACGGCACCGATCTGGATCGGCAGCGGACGGCGAGACAGTGCCGGACCGAGGGCCACGAAGTTGCCGCGTTTCAGATCGCGGAACATTTCGGCCTGGCGCCGGTCCATGCCGAGAAGGTCGGCGGCACGCGCCATGTCGATGTCGAGGAAGGTGCGGCCCATCAGGAAGTTCGAGGCTTCCGCCGCAACGTTCTTTGCAAGTTTCGCGAGGCGCTGCGTGGCGATCACCCCCGCCAGCCCGCGTTTGCGGCCGCGGCACATCAGGTTCGTCATGGCACCCAGCGACATCTTGCGGGCGTCTTCGGAAACATCGCCACCAACCGACGGGGCAAACATCTGTGCCTCGTCGACGACGACGAGCACCGGGTACCAGTATTCGCGATCGGTATCGAACATACCGTTCAGAAAGGCGGCAGCAGCCCGCATCTGGTGCTCGATGTCGAGACCTTCGAGCGTCAGGACGCAGGAAACGCGATGCTGGCGGATACGGTTGGCAATGCCCGCAAGCTCAGCCTCGGTCCGTTCGCCATCGACGACGACGTGGCCGAATCGGTCGCTGAGCGTGACGAAGTCGCCTTCCGGATCGATGATGACTTGCTGGACCCATTGCGCGGACTGCTCAAGCAGGCGTCGCAGCAGATGCGACTTGCCGGAGCCGGAATTGCCCTGAACGAGAAGACGGGTCGCCAGAAGCTCCTCGATATCGAGCGTCGCCGGGGTGTTCCCTGACGCCATTCCCATATCGATACCAACCTGCAATGCAATGACCTATCAGATGAGACTCAATGATGCGAAGCGCCATTGTCCCGAAACGGCGCGCTTCCGTCTATCAAAGATTTCCGGACATTTCGCCCACGCGTTTGCAAAACCCACAGCGAATGCGGATATTTTGCCTACGCGGTCGGGCGTTCATCGCCGGGCCGGCTTCCCAGGCTGCGCATGCGCCCACGCCATGCGCAATGCATTCTCGAGATCCTCCTCGCTCAGTCGCGACAGATCGGTGGCCGTCCAGCCCCGCCTGCCCCAGGCATTCGGCACCGGCGAGAAGGCGTCCGGCAACATCATCGATTTGAATTGCTGTTCGTCGGGCGTGAAATTGAAGTTTGCCGTCCGGCCGTCGGCGGCGAGTGTGACGTAGATTCGCGCGACCTTGAATGCCATTCGATCGAAATGCGGCGCCTCGACCGTACCCGCCAGCGATAGCGCGATGCGCCGCAAGTCTTCGCCCGTCGCCATTGCACGCCCACCTTCGAGGTTGATCCGATCGTGCACAGTATCCTATCACGATTGAGTACCGGAAGCGTCACCTGACTGTCAGCCCGAAGCCTTGCATCAAGCGCGTTGTGGCGAAATCCGGATTGCCGGAGGTGAAGACCGCAAAGTCGAAATTGTCGGGGTGAACGCCATCGGCTACCTGCGGCACAAGGCTGCGCGCCCGCCGAGCGATTGCCTCCGCCGGATCAAGCCAGTCCACGGGCCATGGCGCAAGCCTCCGGAAAAGGTTCGCCATGAAGGGATAATGCGTGCAGGCAAGCACGACGATGTCCGTCTTGCGGCCGTCCTTTTCGACGAAGCACTGGTCAATTTCCGTCATGATGGCCTCGTCCGAGACGGCGTCGCCGCGGATATAGGCCTCCGCCATGCGCGCCAGGTTTTCCGAACCCACGAGGCGTACGTGGCATTGCTGCGCGAAGGACTGGATCAGATCCCGCGTATAGGCGCGCCTGACCGTGCCGGGCGTGGCAAGCACGGAGACGAGGCCGGAACGCGTCCGCTCGGCGGCGGGCTTGATCGCAGGCACCGTGCCGACGAAGGTCTTCTGCGGAAAGGCGGCGCGCAGATCGGCACCGACCAGCGTGAAGGCGGTATTGCAGGCGATGACGCAGACTTCCGGATCATATTCCCCGAGCAGCCTGCCAAAAAGCGTGATGATACGCTCCTTCAGCGCCTGCTCTTCCCATCCACCATAAGGAAATCCCGCGTCGTCGGCGATGTAGATGAAGCCGCGTTCCGGCATCAGCACGCGGGCTTCGCGGAGCACAGTCAGTCCCCCGATACCGGAATCGAAGATCAAGACCGGTTTCAGCTCATTCGCCGCTGATGTCATCTTTTGGCTGTTCCTTGGCGTCTGCAGGCGGCCGGCTTCCGCGCGGATACTTGCGCGAGAAGCGGTCAAGGGAGGATATCACACCGCGCAGCACGCTGATTTCCTGTTCCGTGAAGGCGCGGCGCGAAAGGACTGCACGCAGATTGTCTACCATTTTCGGCTTTTTCCCGGCAGGATGGAAATAATTGCGTGCCTCTAGCGCCTCTTCCAACTGGTCGAAAAGGCCGAAGAGCTGCTCCTTCGTCGATTGCGTCTGCGACGTCGCCTGGAACGGCACGGTGCCTTTATCCTCCATGCCGGATTTCATCCACTCGTAGGACATCAGAAGCACAGCCTGCGCGATGTTCAGCGAGGCAAAGGCGGGATTGACCGGGAAGGTCACGATCTCGTCGGCGAGCGCCACTTCCTCGTTGGTCAGGCCCCAGCGTTCACGGCCGAAAAGGATGCCCGTGCCCTCGCCCGAGCGAAATTTCGCCCGCAGCGTTTCGGCGGCTACCACCGGGGACCGCACCGGCTTGAAGCCATCGCGTTCGCGCGCCGTCGTCGCATAGACGAAATTGAGGTCGGCGACCGCCTGCTCCAGCGTCTCGAAAACCTTAGTGCTTTCGATGACGTGATCGGCTTTCGAGGCGGCGGCCTGTGCCTTCTCGTTCGGCCAACCGTCGCGCGGATTGACGAGGCGCAATTCGGCAAGGCCGAAATTCGCCATCGCTCGCGCCACCATGCCGATGTTCTCGCCCATCTGCGGCTCGACCAGAATGATGACCGGTCCTTCGGCCAAAAGTTTACGTTCGCTGTTCGTGCCTGCCATGAATGCCGTCCTTGCTTTCATGCGGGGAATAGCTTTGCACAACCGAAACGGCAAGGCCCATGCCTTAGGATAGACCAGTTCGGGGTGCAGCCGATCAAATCGGACGTCGCCTTCACTCGCCCTTGGCGATTGCAACCATTTCCGCCTTCAGCGAGGGCATTTCCTTTGTGTCGGCATTCTCCATCATGATGTCGTCAATCAGTGGCTTGCCGCCATCAATGACCATCTCGAAACGCACGCTTGAGATGGTCTGCGCCTCCGGGGCATCGCCGCAGGCCATCTTGCGGAAGCTGACGACGACCTCCTCCTTCCCGTCGGCAGCCGTCTGGGGTGTCAGCGTCAGGTCTTGGAGCGGGCATGCGTCCTGGGCGTTGACGATCACGTCGTAGTCGAAGGGCGAGATGCCCTCCTCCATCGCCGGGTGCTTCTCGGCCTCATGATATTTCGCGACAAAATCCTTGCTGTAGAGTTTGTCGAGCTTTCCAGGGCCGAAGATATCAATCCATTCGGTGTCGTTGCCCGACCAATTCTTGACGGTCGCATCGATGATTTCCTGCACCGGGGCCGGAATCTCCGCTCCATCGCAGACGCCAGGAAGACCAACGACGGCGAGAAACAGAAGGGCGATCGTCTTCATAATGAAATATCCGGTTCGAAAGGCAATAGCGACGGACACTAGCCGAATCTTCAGACTTGGCAAAGGCACGCCAAAATGCGCCTTGAACGGCGCTTGCGGCTTTGCGTTCCCGGCTCGCAATGCTATAGCGCTCGGGATTTTTTCGTCACCCACCCGGGACCTGCGTCCCCATCCAGCTTACGAGGCAGATACATGAAGAAGATCAAGGTCGCCAATCCCGTCGCCGATCTCGACGGCGATGAAATGACTCGCATCATTTGGCAGCTCATCAAGGATAAGCTGATCCATCCGTATCTCGACCTCGACATCGACTACTACGATCTCTCGGTCGAAAACCGCGACGCGACCAACGATCAGGTCACGGTGGACGCCGCCAATGCCATCAAGAAATACGGCGTCGGCATCAAGTGCGCGACGATCACGCCGGACGAAGCCCGCGTGAAGGAATTCAGCCTCAAGGAAATGTGGAAGAGCCCGAACGGCACGATCCGCAACATCCTGGGCGGCGTCATCTTCCGCGAACCGATCATCTGCAAGAACGTTCCGCGCCTCGTTCCGGGCTGGACCAAGCCAATCGTCGTCGGCCGTCACGCCTTCGGCGACCAGTACCGCGCAACCGACTTCAAGTTCCCCGGCAAGGGCAAGCTCACCATCAAGTTCGTCGGCGAAGACGGCCAGGTCATCGAGAAGGAAGTCTTCAACGCGCCGGGTGCCGGCGTTGCCATGGCCATGTACAACCTCGATGAATCGATCCGCGAATTCGCCCGCGCCTCGATGATGTACGGCCTGATGCGAAAGTGGCCGGTCTACCTTTCGACGAAGAACACCATCCTCAAGGCCTATGACGGCCGATTCAAGGATATCTTCGAGGAAGTCTACGAGACCGAGTTCAAGGATCAGTTCAAGGAAGCCGGCATCACCTACGAGCACCGCCTGATCGACGACATGGTCGCCTCGGCGCTGAAGTGGTCCGGCGGTTACGTCTGGGCGTGCAAGAACTATGACGGCGACGTCCAGTCCGACACCGTTGCCCAGGGCTTCGGTTCGCTCGGCCTGATGACCTCGGTTCTGCTCACGCCGGACGGCAAGACGGTCGAAGCCGAAGCCGCACACGGCACGGTCACCCGCCACTACCGCCAGCACCAGAAGGGCCAGGAGACCTCGACGAACTCGATCGCCTCGATCTTCGCCTGGACCCGCGGCCTCGCGCACCGCGCCAAGCTCGACGACAATGCCGAGCTCGCCCGCTTCGCCTCAACGCTGGAAAAGGTCTGCGTCGACACCGTCGAAGCCGGTTTCATGACCAAGGACTTGGCACTGCTGATCGGCCCCGACCAGCCGTGGCTCTCGACCACTGCCTTCCTCGACAAGATCGACTCCAACCTCCAAAAAGCCATGGGCGCCTGAGGCGCCCGAAGACATCGAACAACGAAACGGCGGGCTCTTCCCGCCGTTTTCATTTCAGCGACAGAATGGGGAGCGCCAGAATGACCACGACCATCCGCCCGCTGCAGGCCTCTGACCGCGCCGCCTGGGAGCCTCTGTGGGCCGCCTACCAGTGCTTCTACGAAGTCGTCATTCCGCCGGAGACCACCGACCTGACCTGGAGCCGCTTCCACGATCGGGCCGAAGAGATGTACGCGCTGGGCGCCTTCGACGGCGATGGCCGCCTCACCGGGATCGTGCACGCCATCTTCCACCGCTCCTGCTGGCTGCCGCAATGGACCTGCTATCTACAGGACCTCTATGTCGAAGCCGACCAGCGCGGCCTTGGAACTGGAGCGGCCTTGATCGAGGCCGTTGCCGACCTTGCGCGTAATAACGGCGCCGGACGCCTCTACTGGATGACACATGAGACCAATGCGACGGCGCGGCGCCTCTACGACCAGATCGCCGAACGCTCCGGATTCATCCAGTACCGCAAGGCGCTTTGAGCAGAAGGCTTGATTTTGCTTGGGCGCACGCTAAACCGAAATTAAGAACAAGAGGAGGAGAACATGGCGGAGGAACTGGTATTCTATACGAACCCGATGTCGCGCGGCCGCATCGCCCGCTGGATGCTGGAGGAGACCGGCGTTCCCTACCGCACGGAAATCATGACCTTCGGGGGCACGATGAAGGCGCCGGAATACCTGACCGTCAACCCGATGGGTAAGGTGCCGGCGATACGGCATGGCGATACGGTCGTCACGGAATGCGCCGCAATCTGCGCCTATCTCGCCGAGACCTTTCCGGAAAAGGAGCTCGCTCCAAGACCGAATGAACGCGGCAGCTATTACCGATGGATGTTCTTCGCCGCCGGCCCACTTGAAGCCGCTGCCACGAACCGTGCACTCGGCTTTGTGACGCCCGCCGAAAAAAGCAGGATGGCTGGTTACGGCAGCTTCGGCGACGTCATGGATACGCTCGAAAAAGCTGTCAGCGCCTCGCCCTATATCGCCGGCGACCGCTTCACGGCCGCCGATGTCTACGTCGGTTCGCATATCGGCTGGGGGATGGGCTTCGGCACGTTCGAAAAGCGCCAGGCCTTCGCGGATTATCTTGGTCGCGTGACCAACCGCGAAGGCTACAGGCGAGCCACCGCGCTGGACGATGAAGTCATGAAGCAGATGCAGTAGGCGTCATGCGAGCGGCATGTAGATATCCGTCAGCAATTCGGTCGGCGGAACGTCGCGGGGATTGTTGAGATATTCCTCGAACATCGCGCCGTCCTTAATCTGCCTGCCCGATTTCGGAAAGCCATTCCGCCTAGAGCCATTGATAGGCGCTGTGCATATCGGCGTAGGGTCCCTTATGGCGGAGAACGGCATGTTCGCCGCCGTCGATCGTCCGCCGTTCGAAAGGCGGTTCAATCGGTCCGCCTGACCCGCCAGTCGCACAGGCGATGGAGCCCAGATTCTCCGCCGGCACGATATCCGGATCGTCGCAATAGACACCGATCATCCGCATCTCCGGTTTTGCCAGGCCGCGGGCATGGAGCGCGCCGAAGAGCGTCTCGAACGCCTTGCCGATCTGCAAAGAGGAGCCTGTATGGACAACGCCGTTCAATTCGATCGGCACTATCTTGCGTAAGGTTATGTCGAACATGGCCGCTGTCTCTCCGAAAGGTGAGGGGTCAAAGGTTTTATGGCTTCCCTCTTTCCGGTAGCGCGCTGGCGGCATGCCGTAGACGGATTTGAAGATGCGGTTAAAGGATTGGAGATTGGGATAGCGGGATCGCTTCGCAATCTCGCCGACAGTGAGATCCGTGCAGACGATATCGCCGCAGCGCGATGCAGCCGCAGCCGATTGACGGCGCCGCCAGCGTCTCGCCGTAAATCGCGCGATAAATCTTGTGCCAGTGATAGCTCGACATGCAGGCGATTTCGGCAAGGCGCACTATATCCGGATCCTCGTCGAGATGATCGTGGATACAGGCCGAAACTCGCCACAGGCGGTTTTTATAAAGTGCCCATGCCGTCGCCATTCATGTCAAAGCCTCGTGCAAATCGATCGGCTGCAGAAAACCATAACCCGATTTGCCAAATCCTGCGGAATTGCGTGCCGATCACGGGGGGGCACCCATACAAAGGCGGAGGACCAGCCCCGCCTTTCGAACCTCGCCGTCAGATGAAATCAGCTAGCAAGTGCTGCCGCCACCGCCTCGATCGCCTCGTCGGCCTTGGAGCCGTCGGGGCCACCCGCCTGTGCCATGTCCGGCCGGCCGCCGCCGCCCTTGCCGCCAAGGGCAGCAGATGCGATGCGCACGAGATCGACGGCGCTGA
This sequence comes from Rhizobium gallicum bv. gallicum R602sp, assembly GCF_000816845.1. Classification (NCBI taxonomy): domain Bacteria; kingdom Pseudomonadati; phylum Pseudomonadota; class Alphaproteobacteria; order Hyphomicrobiales; family Rhizobiaceae; genus Rhizobium; species Rhizobium gallicum. The sequence goes on from NZ_CP006877.1 coordinate 2,077,777, forward strand.
ACCGCGCCGTCAGGTCCGGCGTTACGGCAACGACTGCGCTTGCCTTGCCGTCGTCAGAAACGCCGATCAGCGTCACGACGCCCGAACCGATGCTTGATTTGCCATCGTCGGCAAGCCCTTTGAGATCCTTCGGATCGACGCCGGTGACCGCCTTGCCGAGGAATTTCACGCCGGCAACCTCACGCGCCGCGTCCGTCGAGCCGCCCTGCCCGCCGCCCATGGCAAGCTTGCGCTTGGCATCGGCAAGTTCCCGCTCGAGCTTGCGGCGCTCGTCCATCAACGCTTCGACGCGCGAAAGCACGTCGGCAGGCTGAACCTTCAGCGACGAAGCAAGCGTTTTCAAACGCTCGTCCTGTTCGGCCAGATATTCGCGGGCATTCTCACCGGTAACCGCCTCGATGCGGCGGACACCCGCGCCGACGGCACTTTCGCTAAGGATGCGCACAATCCCGATCTGACCAGTCGCGGCGACATGCGTGCCGCCGCAGAGTTCGATCGAATAAGGCTTGCCGGCCTTCGTGCCGCGAACGCCCTGCCCCATAGCGACGACTCGCACTTCATCGCCGTATTTCTCGCCGAACAGCGCCATCGCACCTTCGGCAATCGCGTCGTCCACGCTCATCAGCCGCGTCGTTACCGGCGCGTTCTGCAGCACGATCTCGTTTGCCATATCCTCAACGACCTTGAGTTCTTCGGCGGTGATCGGCTTCGGATGCGAAACATCGAAACGCAGGCGTTCGGGCGCAACCAGCGAACCCTTCTGCGCCACATGCGTACCCAGCACTTCGCGCAGCGCCTCATGTAGCAAGTGCGTTGCCGAGTGATTGGCGCGCAGGCGCGACCGGCGTGCATGATCGACGGTCAGCGCGATGGCCTCGTCGGCCTTCAGCGAACCTTCGACGACAGTCCCTGAATGCACGAACAGACCTTCGCCCTTCTTCTGCGTATCGGTAATCTCCACTTTCGCATGATCCGAGCTGATGATGCCGGTGTCGCCCATCTGGCCGCCGGATTCGCCGTAGAACGGCGTCTGGTTGACGACGATCTGCACCTTGTCGCCGGCCGAGGCGGACGCCACGGCGGCACCGTCCCTGACGATCGCCTGGATGACGCCTTCGGCGGTCTCCGTGTCGTAGCCCAGGAATTCGGTCGCGCCATGCTTCTCCTTGAGTTCGAACCAGATGGTCTCGGTCGCCTTGTCGCCCGAGCCTGCCCAATGCGAGCGGGCTTCGGCCTTCTGACGCTCCATCGCATCGGTAAAGCCGGCGAGATCGACGCCGATTTCGCGGGCCCGCAGCGCATCCTGCGTCAGGTCGAGCGGGAAGCCGTAGGTGTCATAGAGCTTGAATGCCGTCTCGCCGTCGAGCATATCGCCCTTGCCGAGCGTCGTCGTCGCGTCGGAAAGCAGCGAAAGGCCTCGCTCCAGCGTCTTGCGGAAACGGGTTTCCTCGAGTTTCAGCGTCTCGGAGATCAGTGCTTCGGCGCGTGCGAGTTCCGGATAGGCGCGACCCATCTGCTGGACGAGTGCCGGCAGCAGCTTCCAGATCAGCGGTTCCTTGGCCCCCAGCAGTTGCGCATGGCGCATGGCCCGGCGCATGATGCGGCGCAGCACGTAGCCGCGGCCTTCGTTCGACGGCAGCACGCCATCGGCAATGAGGAATGCGGAGGAGCGCAGATGGTCGGCGATGACGCGGTGGCTCGCCCGGCGCTCACCCTCGGCCCTGACGCCTGTTGCCTCCTCCGAAGCTTCGATCAGCGCGCGAAAGAGATCGATATCGTAATTGTCGTGCTTGCCCTGCAGCACGGCCGCCACGCGCTCAAGTCCCATGCCGGTATCGATCGAGGGGCGCGGAAGGTCGACGCGCTCTTCCTTCGTCAACTGCTCATATTGCATGAAAACGAGGTTCCAGATCTCGATGAAGCGGTCGCCGTCTTCCTCCGGAGATCCGGGCGGGCCGCCCCAGATGTGATCGCCGTGATCGTAGAAGATCTCCGAGCAGGGGCCGCAAGGGCCGGTATCGCCCATCGCCCAGAAATTATCGCTGGTCGGAATGCGGATGATCTTTTCGTCCGAAAGCCCGGCGATTTTCTTCCAGAGGTTAAAGGCTTCGTCGTCCGTGTGATAGACGGTCACCAGCAGGCGCTTGGCGTCGAGACCGAATTCCTTGGTGATCAGGTTCCAGGCAAGCTCGATCGCCCGTTCCTTGAAATAATCGCCGAAGGAGAAATTGCCGAGCATCTCAAAAAAGGTATGGTGGCGCGCGGTATAGCCGACATTGTCGAGGTCATTGTGCTTGCCGCCGGCGCGGACGCATTTCTGCGCCGTCGATGCCGTCCGGTAGGGGCGCTGTTCCAGGCCCGTGAAGACGTTCTTGAACTGTACCATGCCGGCATTGGTGAACATCAGCGTCGGGTCGTTGCGCGGCACGAGCGGGCTCGACGGCACGATCTCGTGGCCGTTCGTCTTGAAATAGTCGAGGAAGGTCGACCGGATATCGTTCACGCCGCTCATGCTATGCCCTTCAATGCTGCCCAAGGGCAGGTCAAACTCAAATCCAGTGGCTTTTATCGTCCGCATTAACCACTGTCCAGCAGACAAAGAGAACCGGCCGCATTCTGATCAAGGAATGCGGCCGGTTTCGATACATCAAAACTGAAGCTGCAAATTACATATCCGTGTCTGTATCGCCATCGTTGGCGTCCGGCCCGCCATTCTGCAGGAATCGGTCAGCAATCAGCCCCGCATTCTGCCGAAGCGCCATCTCGATCTCGCGGCCGAGATCCGGGTTGTCGCGGATGAAGAGCTTGGCATTCTCGCGGCCCTGGCCGAGGCGCTGGCTGTTATAAGAGAACCAGGCACCGGACTTCTCAACGATGCCCGCCTTGACGCCGAGATCAATCAATTCGCCAGTCTTCGAGACACCCTCGCCATACATGATGTCGAATTCCACCTGCTTGAAGGGAGGCGCCATCTTGTTCTTGACGACCTTGACGCGGGTCTGGTTGCCGACAACCTCTTCGCGCTCCTTGACCGCGCCGATACGGCGGATGTCGAGCCGGACGGAGGCGTAGAACTTCAGCGCGTTGCCGCCTGTCGTCGTTTCGGGCGAGCCGAACATGACGCCGATCTTCATGCGGATCTGGTTGATGAAGATGACCATGGTGTTCGACTTGGAGATCGACGCCGTGAGCTTGCGCAGCGCCTGGCTCATCAGGCGCGCCTGCAGGCCCGGAAGGCTGTCGCCCATCTCGCCCTCGATTTCGGCGCGCGGTGTCAGCGCTGCAACGGAGTCGACGACGAGAACGTCGACGGCGCCGGAGCGCACCAGCGTATCGGTGATTTCGAGCGCCTGCTCACCGGTATCCGGCTGCGAGATCAGGAGGTTCTGGAGATCGACGCCGAGTTTGCGGGCATAGACCGGATCGAGCGCATGTTCTGCATCGACGAATGCGCAGATGCCGCCCTTTTTCTGCGCTTCGGCGATCGTCTGCAACGCAAGCGTCGTCTTGCCGGAACTTTCGGGTCCGTAGATCTCGATGATGCGGCCCTTGGGCAAACCGCCGATGCCGAGCGCGATATCGAGGCTGAGGGAACCGGTCGAAATAGTTTCGATCTCGACAACATTCTCGTTGGAGCCGAGTTTCATGATCGAGCCCTTGCCGAACGACCGCTCAATCTGTGAGAGTGCCGCTTCAAGCGCCTTGCTTTTGTCCACCGATTTGTCCTCTACGAGCCGCAATGAATTTTGAGACATCCGATCCACCTTTAGGTTATTGAAGCCGCTTGAGCAATGTCTGGTTTGTACCCTATATGTTCCAAGCGCACAATAGGTGCCCAAACAATTGAAAGAAAAAGGTAAAACAGCCCGTGTTCTATATATGTTTTATCAATGTAAAGCAACGCCTTAGGAGGCGTCACGCCAAGGCTGCCGCATCCGGCGCCCTGCTACGATTCGTTTCCTCCATCGGCTGGGAGCATTCAGGGCGATGAAAAGAATCCTCGTTCTGGGCGGCGCACATATCGATCGGCGCGGGCGCATTTCCGGCGAGACGGCGCCAGGCGCCAGCAACCCGGGCGCTTGGTTCGAGGAGCCGGGCGGCGGCGGCTTCAATGCTGCGAGAAACCTTGCACGGCTCGGCGCTCACGTCACCATGATCTCGCCGCGCGGAGGCGATCCGGCAGGCGAGATGGTGACGGAGGCGGCTTATGCAGCCGGCGTCAACGACCGGCCGTTCGTCTTTCTCGATCGCAAGACCCCGAGCTACACGGCCATTCTGGAGCGGGACGGCAACCTGGTGATCGCGCTCGCGGACATGGAGCTTTACCGCTATTTCGTCCCGCGCCGGCTGGCGATCCGCTGGGTGCGCGAAGCCTTTGCCGCAAACGACCTCATCCTTTTCGACGCGAACCTGCCGGAAGAGACGATCGTGGCGATCGTCAGCCGCGCCAATTCGCTCGGCGTAGCCGTGGCCGCGATTGCCATCTCGCCGGCAAAGGTGGTCAAGCTCAAGCCCTGCATATGCGGTATCGACCATCTCTTCCTCAACGAGGCGGAGGCCGCAGCCCTGACCGGCCAATGCCCGGACAAGCCGCAGGATTGGGTGTCACTGCTCGGTGATATAGGCCTGAAGAGCGGTGTCGTTACGCGCGGGCAGCGCGAACTGATCGCCTTCGGCAAGGGGGGCACCTTCTGCCTGCAGCCGCCGTCGGTCGAGACCATTGCCGACGTAACTGGCGCCGGAGATTCGCTTGCAGCCGGCGTCCTGTTTGCCTTGATGCAGGATCTGCCGCTCGAGGAAGCCCTGCGGCACGGCGTGGCCGCTGCTGCACTCACGGTCCAGTCGCCTTATGCCGTTAACGAAAAACTCTCCGCGGAACTGCTTGCCGAAACCCTTGCCCTTGTTCAGCGTGCCAAAATTCTGCATTGAAGCGGCAACATCGATGAAACGGAAGAGACAATGACGAAACCGATCTCCCCCCTCCTGCCGGTCTCCTATTCCAAGGAGGTTGCAGCTGCAAAGCAGCGCGGCGCGCCGCTGGTGGCGCTTGAATCGACGATCATCAGTCATGGCATGCCCTACCCCGGCAATATCGAAATGGCTCGCAGTGTCGAGGCGATTATCCGCGAGCAGGGTGCCGTTCCGGCAACGATTGCCGTCATTCACGGCGTCCTGCACATCGGCTTGGAGCCGGACGAGCTTGAGAAGCTCGCGAAGGAAAAGGACGTGATGAAAGTCTCGCGCGCCGATCTCGCCTTCGCGATCGCCGAGCGCCGCACCGGTGCCACGACGGTAGCTGCCACGATGATCGCCGCTGCCCGCGCCGGCATCAAGGTCTTTGCGACCGGCGGCATCGGCGGCGTGCATCGCGGTGCCGAAGAGAGCTTCGATATCTCGGCCGACCTTCAGGAGCTTGCCCGCACCGGCGTCATCGTCGTCTGCGCCGGCGCAAAGGCGATCCTCGATATCCCCAAGACGCTGGAAGTGCTGGAGACCAGCGGCGTTCCTGTCGTCACCTACGAGAGTGCCGAGTTCCCGGCCTTCTGGTCCCGTTCCTCGGGCCTGCGCAGCCCGTTGACGTTGAACAGCCCGGCCGCCATCGCCAATTTCCAGATCACCCGCGAACAGCTTGGCATCGAGGGCGGCATGCTGATCGCCAATCCGGTTCCGGAAGGAGATGAAATTCCGCGCGAGGAGATGGAGATCTATATCGAGCGCGCACTCGACAGCGCCGAGCGCGACGAAATCAGCGGCAAGACCGTGACACCTTATCTTCTCAGCACGATATTCGATCTGACCGACGGACGGAGCCTGCAGACAAATATCGCGCTCGTCGAGAACAATGCCCGCCTGGCGGCAGAAATTGCCGTGGCGCTCGACGATTGAGATTTTGACGGGAAGGCTTGCCGCCTCCCCTACTCGCCTTCCAGGGTTTCCTTGACGACGACGGCGAGCTGCTTCAGCGAGAAGGGCTTCGGCAGGAACCCAAACTTGGCGTCCGGAGGCAGGTTGCGGGCGAAAGCGTCTTCCGCATAGCCGGAAACGAAGATGAATTTCAGGTCCGGATACCGCTTGCGCAATTCGCGCAGCAGCGACGGCCCGTCCATTTCTGGCATGACGACGTCAGAAACGACGATGTCCACCTTGCCGTCCAGCTCGTCCATGATGTCGAGCGCTTCGACGCCTGAGCCCGCCTCGTGCACGGTGTAGCCGCGCGTTTCCAGCATGCGCTTGCCGCCGCGGCGCACCGCTTCCTCGTCCTCTACGAGCAGAATGACGGCGTTGCCCGTCAGGTCTTCCGGTTGCTCCGGCTGAGCTGCGGCCGGCATTTGTGCAGCCGCACCGGCCTCGGCTGCCGCAACAGCGTCCGCCTCGGCGGCGACAGCCGCGTCAATGGCGTGGCGCGGCAGGAAGACCCGGAAGGTCGTTCCCTTCCCGACTTCGGATTCCGGCTGAATATAGCCGCCGGATTGTTTGACGATGCCGTAGACCATCGCCAGCCCGAGACCCGTGCCCTTGCCCACCTCCTTGGTTGTGAAGAAGGGCTCGAATATCTTGTCCATGATGTCGGGCGCAATGCCGGTGCCGGTATCGGCCACCTCGATCAGCACCATGTCCTCATGCGGCATGTAGGAATAATTGAAATCGGCCACTTCCGCCGCCGTCACGTTGCGGGTGCGCAGCGTCAGCTTGCCGCCCTCAGGCATCGCGTCGCGCGCATTGACGCAAAGATTGATCAGCACCTGCTCGAACTGCGACAGGTCAGTCTTCACCGGCCAGAGATCGCGGCCGTATTCGACATCGAGCTTGACGTTGGTGCCGGATAACAGCCGGTCGACAAGCATGCGCAGGTCGCCGACGACATCCGTGAGGTTCAATACCGTCGGACGCATCGTCTGCTTGCGCGAGAAGGCAAGCAGCTGGCGGACGAGAACCGCGGCGCGGTTCGCATTGCGCTTGATTTCCATCAGGTCGGCAAAGCTTGCATCGGACGGCCGCGCCTGCAGCAGCAGATGGTCGGAAGACAACAGGATCGCCGTCAGCACGTTGTTGAAGTCGTGCGCGATACCGCCGGCAAGCGTGCCGACCGCATTCATCTTTTGCGTCTGCGCCATCTGCGCTTCCAGCGCCTTTTGCTCCGTCATCTCGACGGCATAAACGATCGCGGCCTCTTCCGGCGCCTCGTCGCTCTGGTCGATGACTGCGTTGACGTAGAAACGGAAATGACGCGCTTCATCGTTCGGCATGCGCGAGTCGATCGGCGGGATATCGCCCTGGCGATCCCTTGCCGCAACCAGGGCATCTTTCAGCCTCTGTCGATCGCTTTCCTGAAGGATGACTTCGAGCGCTGCGCCATTTTCGACGTCATCGCGCGAAACGATGCCGGAGAAGAGCTTGAGGAATGGCGCATTCGTGCGCAGGATCCGACCGTCGCCGTCGACCGAGGCAATCGCCATCGGCGTGTTGTTGAAGAAGCGCGTGAAGCGCATCGCCGCGGCAGAAGCGGATTGCTCGTTCTCGCCGCCCGATTGCCGCCTGAGCACGATCGTCCGGCTCTCGCCCGGCGCACCGTCGCGCATGGAAGTCACGCTGTGTATGATCTGCACCGGCAGGCTCTGTCCGTTCGCCTTCTTAAGATCGAGGTCGAGCGTATCGGTTTTCTTGAGACCAGGCTCGGCCTGCACCGACTGGATCAGTGCCAGCCCGCCTCCTGCCACAAGATCTCCGATCGTCATCGAGCCCGGCACGAACTTCGTGAGATCGAGCCCCAGCCATTCGGCAAGTGTTGCGTTCAGGTAGAAAATCTCGCCCTTGCGCCCTGCCGAGAAGAACCCTGCCGGCGCATGGTCGAGGTAATCGATCGCGTTCTGCAGTTCCTTGAAGAAGCGCTCCTGGTCATCGCGCTCGGCGGTGATGTCGCTGATCTGCCAGATATGTAGCGGCTTGCCGGCACCTTCCTCGGTTCGCAGGGTTCGCGCCTTGAGACGGTACCAGTGAGCGCCAGAATTGTTCGTTGCCGGGCCAAGGGTCCGAAGCAGACGGAATTCCTCCTGGCCTTCCTTGCCCTCGCGCAGCCCGTTCGACAGACGGTAAAGCGCCTCGTTCGATTCTCGGTGGCGCGAAAGCAGCGCTTCGAGCGTCTGCACTTCGGTCGGTTTGCGGGCGCCGGTCAGCTTTCCATAGGCCGCGTTGGCGTAAATGATCCGGCCCTTCCCATCGGTAATCAGCGAACCGTCCGGATGGCTGTTGAGAAATGACCTAGCGAGACTATCCGATTGCCGCTGGGGCATGACCTCGATGAAGCCGATCACCGAGGAAACGAGGAAGAAGATGCCGACCATGGCCAGCACGCCCAGCACGCCGAGGACCATCTCGTTTTCGAGAGAATCCTTGAAGTACACGAAGCTGCCTGCGGCTGCGACAAGCACAAGCGCCAGAAGAATGATGCGAACAGCCGTTCCCGAGCGTCCTCCGCGATCCACGATCGGGGCATTGTAGTCGTCAGCCTGACGTGGTGTCGTCATCTATTCCTCACATGAGCCTGTCCAACATTCGCTTATAATCTCAAGACAAAGCAGGAATCAGGCGATCGTTCCTTCTTAGCAAGTTGCTGCGTCCGCAAAAACACTGTGAAGAGCCAAGAATGCTTGAATTCACAACGAACGGCGCCAATTTCGACAACCAAGCGCGCCGCAGAAACATGTCCTGGCGTTCGGACATGACTGGACAATCAGGCTGCCTATTGCCTAAGGAGCTGAAAAGCCGTCATGTTATGGCGAACGCGGCAACCGGAGTAGAAGATTATGTTCGACGAAGTAATGGGCGCCTATGGCAGCCGTTTCCTCCTCGCAGCGGGCGGCGTCGGCATCGCGCTGGTGCTCCTGATCGGTATCTTGTGGATCCTCCGCAGCCGAGCGCCCTCACCCTTTGTACGCGGCGGCAAGAACCGTCAGCCGCGATTGCAGGTGCTGGATGCCGCAGCCGTCGATACGCGCCGGCGGCTGGTGCTTGTGCGCCGTGACGACGTTGAGCATCTGATCATGATCGGTGGTCCGACCGACATCGTTATCGAAAGCCGCATCCTGCAGGATACAGATGAGGGTTCCGACCACGCATTCATAGCGCCCTTAGCCCCGCCGGAGCCTGTCGTCTCGACGCCCGAAGAGCCGCCTGTCAAGCCGGCAAGACCGGTCACCGCTTTCGAGCGCGAACCGGAACCTGACGAACCCTATTCTCCGGCTCCAGCCCCCGCGCCTGCCGTCGAGCCGCGTCTGCATCCCGTAGCAATCACTCCTGCAGTAGCACCCGCTGAACAGGAGCCCGCGGTGCCGTCTGCGGCAACATCGGCCGTGGCGGCAAAAATCGAGCGGGAGCCTGCCAGCCCTGCTGCTTTGCCGCCGATCATTTCGAGGCCGGCGGAGCGGCCCGCCGCCGCCCCCGTGTTCGAGGCAGCCAACGCCGCCGACATCCTCGACGCGGCGCGCCAGCGCGTTCTGCCGCAGCAGCGGATGGAGCCGCAGGTCTCGACGCCGCCAGCACAGAGCCTTCCGACCGTTGCCGAAGGCATACCTGTCGTGACCGGCGACGCTGCTACCACGTCGAAGGCAGCGCCCAGCGACTTCGAGCGCATTCTTCAGGAGGAGATGAACAATACGCTTGCGGCGCAGCGCATTGTTCCCGCTGCGAACGCCCCTGCCCGCCCGGTTCCGCCACAGCCCGCCAACCCGCAGCGCCGCGATCCGGACATGGCACCGATCACCGGCGCCGATGCCGACCTTCAAAAGGAAGTGGCCCGCATCTTTGGTGAAATGAGCGTCAATCGCGAAAAGTAAGCCGCCCTGCCTGCAGGAAAGCTCTCGCAAGAAAAAAGGCACCGCAGACGGCGGTGCCTTTAATTTCTACGAAGAACTCTGAAAAGCTCACTCGTCGCGATAAACCTTTTCGCGCCGCTCGTGGCGCTCCTGCGCCTCGATCGACAGCGTTGCGATCGGACGTGCGTCGAGACGCTTGATGCCGATCGGCTCGCCGGTTTCCTCGCAGTAGCCATAGGTGCCGTCTTCGATCCGCTGCAATGCTGCATCGATCTTGGAAATCAGCTTTCTCTGGCGGTCGCGGGCGCGAAGTTCGATTGCCCGGTCCGTTTCGGAAGAGGCTCGATCCGCGAGGTCCGGATGGTTGGCGCTTTCTTCTGCGAGATGATCGAGTGTCTCGCGCGCTTCTCTAAGGATATCATTTCTCCAGGCAACAAGTTTGGCTCTGAAGTAAGCCCGCTGGTTTGCGTTCATGAATTCCTCGTCTTCCGAGGGAACGTAGCTGCTAAGATCGATCTTCTCACTCAACGCGATTCTCCTGAAGAACATCTCATATGGCGGGGTGTATATCCCAAGCGCTATCGCGGGTTCAAGCCAAATACGACAGGTAAACAGATTTTTAAATCTGTTACATTTTTAAGCTAACAGACTATTTTCGCACCACTATTAGCAATGCTGGTTTTTGCTTCCCGTTCAAGAACGCGTGTTGAGCTTACTGTTTTGCGCCATCGCCATGCCGATGCGGTTGACGGCGGTGATCCACGGACGCTACTGAAAAGGCTCCTTCGCTCGTGGAATCTTCTATGACCGCAACCTTGCCTTCGCCCTCACGAATCTATCTGTTGCGGCATGCAGAAGCCGCCTGGGCGCAGCCCGGCGAACGGGATTTTGACCGGCCTTTGAATGAAAAGGGCTATGACGAAGCGGAACTCGTGGCAGACCGCGCCGCCGACAAAGGCTACCGGCCGGAGCTTTTGATAAGCTCCACTGCGAGGCGCTGCCGCGAGACCACGGGCGCCGTGCATCGCGCTATGGGATTGTCGCTCGACATCCTATACGTCGACCAACTCTACAACGCCACCCCCGAGGTCTACCTCGATATCATCGACAGCCAGACCGTGGGCTCCGTCATGCTTGTCGGTCACAACCCGACAACCGAGCAGACGCTTGAAGCGCTCATCGGTCACGATGCCCTGCTCCGTGCGTTGCCGGACGGCTTTCCCACGGCGGGCCTTGCAGTCCTCGATTTCGACGGCGCGTCTGCAGGGTGGAAGCTTACCGACTTCGTGCACGACTGACGTCTTTGGCGCCGCTTCTTTTTCGGACAGCATCCACGTCCTATATGCTTGAGCACTGACAATCGGAATTCCGCCTTGCCGCCAAGCCTGACATCCCTTACCGGCGACGCGCGTATCGCGCTCGACAACCTCGCAGACCGCGCCTCGAGTCTCGTCAAACCGACTATCCGCCTCGGCGTCACCGGGCTTTCCCGGTCCGGTAAGACGGTCTTCATCTCGTCCCTCGTCCATAATTTGCTGCATGGCGGACGGCTGCCGCTTTTCGAGCCGGTTCAGTCCGGCCGGGTGTCGGCCGTGCGACTGGAACATCAGCCGGATGACGCCGTGCCACGTTTCCAGTACGAGGATCATATCCGGGCGCTGGTGAAGGACCGCGTCTGGCCGGATTCGACCCGCGCCATATCCGAACTGCGCATCACGCTGGATTATCAGAGCGCCAGTGGCTGGAACCGCCTGTTCTCGCCCGGCCGTCTCTCGATCGATATCGTCGATTATCCCGGAGAGTGGCTGCTTGATCTACCGCTGCTGGGCAAGGACTACCGGACCTTCAGCGAGGAGACGCTGGCGCTCGCCCGCAGCGGCATCCGCGCGGAACTTTCTCGCGGCTGGATGGCACTGACCGTAGCGAGCGATGTCAAGGCGCCCGCCGATGAGATGCAGGCGCGCGATCTCGCGACGGATTTCACCGATTACCTGAAAGCCTGCAAGGCCGACGAGCGCTCGCTGTCGACATTGCCGCCCGGCCGCTTCCTGCTTCCCGGCGACCTTGAAGGTTCCCCCGCGCTCACCTTCGCGCCGCTCGCGTTGCCTTCCGAAGGCAAACCGCCCAAAGGTTCGCTTTGGGCGATGATGGAGCGCCGCTACGAGGCCTACAAATCCGTCGTCGTCAAACCCTTCTTCCGCGAACATTTTGCCCGGCTCGACCGCCAGATCGTTCTCGTCGACGCGCTGCAGGCAATGAACCGCGGCCCGGAGGCGATCCAGGATCTGGAGCGCGCGTTGACGGATGTGCTTGCCTGCTTCCGTCCCGGTACGAACTCACTGCTTTCGTCGCTCCTCGGCCGCCGGATCGACCGCGTTCTCGTGGCCGCCACGAAAGCCGATCATCTGCACCACGAAAGCCACGACCGCCTCGATGCGCTGACGCGCCGCCTTGTCGAGCGCGCCATCCACCGGATCGGAATGACAGGCGCCGGCATCGACGTCATGGCGCTTGCCTCGGTGCGCGCCACGCGGGAGGCGACCGTCAATCGCGACGGCCACGATCTGCCGGTGATCGTCGGCACGCCCATCGATGGCGAAACGATCGCCGGCGAGCGCTTCGACGGCATGAGGAAGACGGCGATCTTCCCGGGCGACCTTCCGCAAGACCCCGAAAGACTGTTCGACGGCATTGAATCTGCCAGCCGCGATGTCCAATTGCCGGATGTGAACATTGTGCGCTTCCGGCCGCCGCAGCTCGAGGAAACCGGCAGCGGCATCAAGCTTTCGGTCCCGCATATCCGGCTCGACCGGGCCATGCAGTTTCTGTTTGGAGACCGCCTCGCATGAGCAAACCCGCTTCTGGAGATTCGGACCGGCCCAGCCGCACACCGGCCGCCTTTGCCTATGAGGACGATCCGCGACCCGTCGAGACGGACAGGAAGCAGGAGGCCCGCAAGCCGGCAAGCTTCGGCGGCGAAATCGTTCTCACATCGGACGAAGACGACCCCTTCATCAATTCGGACAAGGATATCGCCCCCTTGCCGGTCGCAGGGCCGCGCAAACGGCGCACCTCCTTTGCCAAGATCGCACTAACTGCTTTCGGCGTCCTGCTTTCGCTCGCCTTCGGCCTGTGGACCGACAGCCTGATCCGCGACCTCTTTTCCCGCGCCGACTGGCTTGGTTACACGGCGCTGGCGGCGCTCGCGATCGGCATCCTCGCCGTCGTCGCCATCGTGATCCGCGAAACGGCGGGTATAATGCGGCTCGCGGCGGTGCAGACGATCAAGGCCGAGGCGGAGGCCGCCGTACTGGAGACGAAGCCCGCCAAGGCACGCGCCCTGGTGAAGAGCCTTTCAAGCCTGCTTGCCGGAAAGCCGGAAACCGCCAAGGGCCGCGCAACCTTGAAAGCCGCCGAAGGCGACATCATCGACGCGCCGCATCTCGTCGCACTCGCCGAACGCGAATTGCTGGCGCCTCTGGACCGCCAGGCAAGAGCGTTGATCGTCAATTCATCGAAGCGTGTTTCGATCGTCACCGCTGTCAGCCCGCGCGCGATCGTCGATCTGCTCTACGTGCTTTTCGAAGCCTCGCGCCTGATCCGCGCCATGGCCGAGCTTTATGGCGGCAGGCCGGGCACGCTTGGGATGATTCGCCTGATGCGGGACGTTCTCGCGCATCTCGCCGTCACCGGCTCGATCGCCGTCGGCGACAGCCTCGTGCAACAGGTCCTGGGCCACGGCCTTGCCTCCAAGCTCTCGGCCAGGTTCGGCGAAGGCATTATCAACGGGTTGATGACGGCCCGTATCGGCATAGCTGCGATGGATCTGTGCCGTCCGCTTGCGTTCCGCGCATTGAAGCGGCCGGGAATCGGCGACTTCATCGGCGATCTGGCGCCCTCCGTAGTGCCGCGCACCGGTCGCAAATAAACATTTTCGCACCTGGCGCCTTCCGTAACGGAGGGAATTGCAAAACACAGGAAATTCATGGCACTGGCAAAATGAATTGAATTTGGCGAGCCTTCGCCATGCCCTTCGTTTCCGTGCATTTCGGCGCATTGGAAACCAAGCATTAACCATTATTCGGCAAAACTCCAGGCTAGTAACGGGTGGTGTTTGCCAAGGAAAATCCATGTATTCGCGCAAAGTTCTCTTCGTATGCGGGCTCGTCGCCGCGGCATTGTCTCCGGCGGCCGATATTGCCCCTGCTGCGACCGCCGCAACCCGCGACAAGGCTTTCTTCGAGTCTGTTGCGGGCAACTGGAGGGGTCCGGGCGAAATCGTCGCCGGCAAATACAAGGGCACGAAATTTAGCTGCAACCTCATCGGTTCTGCCGTGAGCGACGGCGGCGCCGGCATCAAGCTCGACGGTTCTTGTCGCGTTGGCGTGTTCAAACAGCCAATGTCCGCCCTCATCACCCAGTCGCGCGGCGGCTATAAGGGCAAATTCCTTGATGGCGCCGCCGGTAAGGGTCTCGATGTCGTCTCGGGCACCGTCACACAGGACACGGTCGTCGTCGGCCTGAACCGCGCCAAGCTGAACGGCGCGATGATCGCCCGCGTCCGCGACGACAAGACGATGAACGTCACCGTGTCGGTAAAGGTCGAGGATCGCATGGTCCCGGTGATCGGCCTCACCCTGACCCGCCAGATCGATGAAATGACGGTCGGCTCCGTCGAGTAGGACCTGTACGATAGGCAGTTATCCCAAGCGGCCGATTTTGCGCCGCTTTTTCATTTCAGGCGCTGCGCCACCACTCGCGATCGGAATCGGCGATCTCGATGCCTTGGATATCTGCTCGGGAAAGCCAATCCGCGACGGTGCGGCCCTTGACGACGAGGTCCGCGGCAAAGTCTGCAAGCGGCATCAGAACGAAGCCTCGCTCGGTCATGCGCGGATGCGGCAGTTCCAGTCTCGGTGCCCCCTGTTCGATATCGTCGAATGTCAGCAGATCAATGTCGAGCGTTCGCGGTCCCCAACGCTCGATGCGCTCGCGTTTCATGTCGCGCTCGATGCCGAGACAGACGTCGAGCAACGCTTCCGGTTCGAGCAACGTGTCGAGTGCCGCGCATGCATTGAAGAAGATGGACTGGTCCGTCTTGCCCCAGGGCGGCGTGCGGTAGAGCCGCGACACGGCGGTGAGCCGGCAATCGTCACGCCCGTCGAGCTTCCGCAGGGCGGCAGCCATCGATTTCACGGGATCGCCGAGATTGCCGCCGAGACCGAGCGTGGCGGGCCTGAAACGTTCAGCCGGCAAAGTGTTCAACGCTCACCTGTACGAAATCCAGGACGCCGGGCACTGGCGCATTCGGCTTGCGCACCGTGATCTTGGCGCGCCTGATCTGATGAAACTTTCCGCAGAGGCCCTTGGCGATATCGAGCGCCAGCGCTTCGATCAGATTGCGGCGCCTGCCGGTGACGATCTCCTCTATCACGGTGAAGGCAATCCCGTAATTCACGGTATCGTCGATCGAGTCGCTTTCGAGCGCCCCCGCCGCGACGACGTCGAGCTCGGCATCGACGAAGAACCGCTGGCCGAGAAACTCCTCTTCGTCGTGAACCCCGTGACGCGCAAAGAACGCGCAATTCTGCAACGTGATTGTATATTTCGTGCCCATCAGCCTTCTCTTTGCTCGAAATCCCGGCGCGCCGCCAGCATAGCATCCGCGACCGCTAGCGCATCCCTGTTGATTGCGACATTGTGCACACGGAAAACCGCGGCACCCTGTAGCCTGAGCAGTGCGCTGCTCGCCGCCGTCGCAACGTCGCGCTCAGCCGCATCCCGTCCTGTGACCGTACCGACGAAGCGCTTTCGCGACGTGCCCGCCAGCAGCGGCAATCCGAAACGCTGCAATTCGGTAAACCTCGCCATCAGCTCTAGGTTCTCGTCGGCATCCTTGGCAAAGCCGAAGCCCGGATCGAGCACGATCCGCTCGCGCATGACGCCTGCTTCCGCGGCGATCTCTAGGGAGCGGACCAAGAAATGATACTGGTCCGCAATCACGTCCGGAAGCTTCTCGCGTTCGCGGCCTGTATGCATGAGGCAGAGCCCGGCGCCGGTATCGGTCGAAACCCTCGCGATCTCCGCCTCCTTCTGCAATCCGAAGACGTCGTTGATAATATGCGCGCCGGCCCCGACAGCGAGCCGCGCCGTCTCCGCGCGGTAGGTGTCGATCGAAATCAGCGCATCGCTCCTGCCGCGCAAAGCCTCGATCACCGGCAGCACGCGGGACTGCTCTTCCGCAGGGCTGACTTCGGCAGCACCCGGGCGTGTCGACTCCCCGCCGATGTCGATAATCGCGGCACCCTCGCTGACGGACTGAAGGGCATGCTCGACCGCCGCATCCACGCTTTCGTAGCGTCCGCCATCCGAAAAGGAATCCGGCGTCACATTGATGATCGCCATGATTATGCCGCGCGGCCCGAGTTCTATTTCGCGGCCATGCGCCACGCGCCAGAAACTGCTTCGAAGCTGTAGCATCGGGGTATATCCCATTGATAATAAAAAAAGCCGACGCCCTGTATTGCGCTCGCGGTGGCTATGCCCCAAGCTCCGCCGAACTTCAACACGGGTAGCGTCAAGAATGCCTTCCGCATCGCGTTATATGCGTTTCGTCCTTGCTTTTTCCATGACGGCTGCCCTCTGCATTCCCGCCTCGGCTCAAGTCGTTGCGACCAAAAGCTACTCCTATTTCGACATCCGCGGAAAGAGTGCCGGCGAGCTCGATGAGGAACTGAGCCGCCGCGGGCCGACGGCGAGCGGCTCCTCCGCGCGTCACCCCGGCGCGACGAAAATCCGCTTCGGCGGCGAGGCGACCTACGTGCAGAGCAACGGCCGCTGCCGCATCGCCAGCGCAAAGGTGACCGTTCACACGCAGATCATCCTGCCGCGCTGGCGAAACCGCAACGGCGCCAGCAAACAGCTGTCGACGATCTGGGATGCACTTTCGAGCGACATCAAAAGGCATGAGGAGCGGCACGCGGAAATCGCCCGCACACAAGCACGTCTCATGGAGCGACGGATTCTCGCACTGCCTGCCCAGCGCAGCTGCGGAGCCATGCAGGAGCTTGTCACGGAAGAATCTAATCGCGGAATAGAAGAACACGACAGGTTGCAGGCGCGTTTCGACCGCATCGAGGCAGTCAACTTTCAGAGCAGGATGATGCGCTTGCTCAACAGACGAATCAGCTCGTCCGGCAGCGAAAAATAACCCAATTTTCGCAACAAGCACGAAATATCGTTAGCTGAGCAACGAAACCTATGCGAATCCTTCCCCCTCCAAAGCCTGTTAATGATGAAAATTAGCGATATGCGACTCAACCCGCACGCGCTAATATGAACACATTCGGAAGTTCAGGTGGGATTGACCTGATCTTCTGTAATTGGTTCTCCTGGCGCGTTCTAAGCCGCGGGCGGTCCTCCCTCGCCCGATGGTTATGCGCCCGCCTCGCCTCGCACGTCATCCGGCGCGCGAGGCTTTTTTTGCGCCCCTCAGGCCTGGCGCTCGGGCACCTGGACGATAAGTCCGTCGAGCGCCGCCTTCATTCTGATCTGGCACGAAAGCCTCGAAGTCGGGCGGACATCGAAGGCGAAGTCGAGCATGTCTTCTTCCATCGCTTCCGGCGGGCCGACGCGCTCGGTCCATTCTTCGTCGACATAGACATGACAGGTCGCACACGCGCATGCGCCGCCGCACTCGGCTTCTATGCCTGGCACCGAGTTGCGCACGGCATTCTCCATCACGGTGGAGCCTTGATCGACATCCAGATCGAAGCGCGTGCCGTCGAAGGCAACGATAGTCAGTTTGGGCATGATGCTTTCCGGTATTACATGAAGAGGGAGGATCGAAATTTTTCTTCCAACAAATCCGATGGGCAGTCAACATCGACTGCCTTCACGGTTTCATTCCATATTTAAAAGCGACGGGCTTTTCCATTTGCGTCATACCGCTGGCCACAAAAAGACCCGCTGTTCCGGAATGGAGCAGCGGGCCGAGTGGCTTAAAATGCTCAGCTCTAGCGGCTGAGCTTGAGAATGAAATTTTCGGCTTCGACGACGGCGGCTCCGACCGCGGCCATGCACGCTGCATCGCCGCAATTGTTCTCGAGCATGTCTGCCGCTTCGGATACCTGGAAGGCCCCCACCGCGCTCGCCGCCCCTTTCAGCCGGTGGGCAGCGGCTAGTATCTTCCTTGCATCGCCTGACGAAACCTCCTGCAGGCAGGCGCGTGCCTGGCGCGCAAATATCTTCAGGACCTCGACTTCAAGCGCCTTGTCGCCCATCGTCTGCTTTGCCAGATGAACAAGGTCGATCGGGCGACCCTTCGAGGGGCAAGGCCCGTTTGAATTATCCGGCGCCTCGAACGCAATACTGACTGCTGCCATGTGCCAATTCTCCCGTCTTTACCCCGCAGGTGGATTCACACTGCGGTTGGAGAGTGGCGATCGCGTTAAATTCTGGCACATTGAGGACGGGATTCTACCGCTATGGTTAACAATCGCTTAACGCCCCTAAATTATTGGTTTTTCGTCGTCCGCCTGCGTTAAATTATGTTAACAACGGATTAACGGATGGTGATTAGCAAGGCTTCATTAATTGTCTCGGAAGCCCGGATGTGTCACTACGATACTGGTAGACTAGGTTTATGGTACGCGCCTTTGCTGGCCAAGTGGATAGTGGTAATGTTTTGATACCGTCCGTTTGAAAAAGCGGCTATCTACCCTGAAATGACATGCTTATCCGTCCGTGAGCTCGGATGGGAAGGTCAGGCAAAGGTTGGAACCCGGACGCGGCACTGTCCGGGAAATGCGGCTGAACCGGCTGAGATGTAACGAGGCGTAACCGAATGGCGAACAACAAGTATAGCGAGTCGATCGAGGACAAGGCGTTCAAAGCATTGGACGAAGCTCTCCAGATCGACTTTAGCCAGCAGAAGGCGCCGTCTCGCGGCGCTAAAACGCCTGACGCCCCGGAGGCCAAAGTGTCCGACACGCCATCTGCCCGCAGCAATCAGCAGGACCAGGATGAGAACCAGCGCCGCCGCGGCCGCGGCTCCAGGACCGAGCAGGTGGCCCGCGCACCGGCGCTGGCCGCGGCGAACGATGCAAACCGCATGACGGCGGCCTCCATTCTGAAATCGCTGGACGGCGGCTCGACGCGTTCAGCCGTGCGCAACGCCACGCTCTTCTCGCTGCTGTGGATCGTCGGTGGCGTCGGCCTGATGGCCCTGCTCTACTCGCCGCAGATCTTGCAGATCCGTTCCGTTGCCGATCTCGCGGCCCTCCCCGGCGTCATTGCCGGCATCGTCGGCATCATCGTGCCGGTGCTTCTGTTCTATGCCTTCGCAATCATGATCTCGCGCGCTCAGGACATGCGCAACGCCGCCCGCTCCATGGCGGAAGTGGCACTGCGTCTCTCCGAACCGGAAACAATCGCATCCGAACGCATCATGACGGTCGGCCAAGCCGTTCGCCGTGAAGTCTCCGCCATGAATGAAGGCATCGAGCGCACGATCGCGCGCGCTTCGGAGCTCGAAACCCTGGTTCACTCCGAAGTTAACGCGCTTGAGCGCAGCTATGCCGATAATGAACTGCGCGTGCGCGGCCTGGTTCATGAACTCGGCTCCGAGCGCGAAGCGATCGTCAATCACGCTGAGCGCATCCGCAGCTCGATCGTCGGCGTCCATGACCAGCTGAAGGAAGACCTTTCGCTCGCGACGGAAGAGATCGCCGTGCGCCTTGCGACATCAGGCGAAGCCTTCGCATCGATGATCGACACCCGGGCTGCGACGCTGACGGAAAAATCGGAAACGGCGATCCAGTCGCTCGGCTCGCTTCTCGCAGCCAAGACCGACTCGCTGCTGCAGACGCTGACCTCCTCCGGTTTTGCGCTGGCACACGAATTCGACACGCGCCTGGAGACGCTCACCTCCAACCTCAATGATCGCGGTGAGCAGTTGCTCAGCCAGTTCGAAACGCGTGCCTCTACTATGGACAGCAGCGCCGAGAAGCTGAATGCGGCGCTGAACGACCGCGCCCGCCAGCTGAACGAAATCCTGATTGCCCGCACCCGCGAAATCAACGAAAGTCTGACCGGTGGCGAACGCGAAATCACCGGCACGCTCGACGACGTACTTGCCAAGCTCAACGCGTCGCTCGACGATAAGAGCGCAAGCTTCCGTCAGAGCCTGCAGTCCAGCGCCGACGACGCCATCATGGACCTCGACCTGCGCTCCGGCTTCTTCGACGAGCGCCTGCAGGCAACCGTCGCCCAGATGTCGACCGCGTTCGATGAGCGCGTGGCGGAATTCACAAACGCCTTCGACAAGCGCGCTGGTTCGCTTGACACCAAGCTGATGGAAAGCCTTGCGCGCATCAACGAGACGCTGGCCGGCGGCTCGGAATCGATCGACGGCATCCTCAATTCAAGCATCGAGCGCCTTGGCGCCTCGATGACCGACCAATCCTTCGCGTTGGCGACTGCGCTGAGTACAGGTCAGGAAGTTCTCGAAAGCTCTCTCGGTAGCAAGGTCGACGAAATCTCCAACGCCCTTTCGGCCCGCAGCAGCGAGATCACCTCTGCCCTGCAGTCTGCAAGCGGGGGGATTTCCGAGGCGCTCGCCTCCGGCGTTTCCGAGCTGCATGGCAGCCTTTCGGCCCGCAGCAGCGAGATCACTTCTGCCTTGCAGTCCGCAAGCGGCGAGATTTCTGAGGTGCTCGCCTCAGGCGTCTCCGATCTGCATGGCAGCCTTTCAGGCCGCACCAGCGAGCTCACCTTCGCGCTGCAGAGCGCAAAGGATGAAATTGCTGAGACGCTGGCGTCCGGCACGACCGATCTGCGGACGAACCTTTCGAGCCACACCGGCAAACTGACCTCCGCGCTCAAAAATGCCAAAAGCGAGCTTTCCGAGGCTCTGACATCCGGCACTTCTGAGCTGCAGGCGAATCTTTCGGGCCGCACCAGCGAACTGGCATCTGCTCTGCAGAACGCCACCGGTGAAATTTCACTAGCGCTCGCAACCGGCACGTCCGAACTCCACAACAATCTCGCGGCGCGTTCGACCGAATTCCGCGAGACCCTGCTGTCGACCACGTCCGACCTCACGGCTGCCGTGTCCGCCGGCACGGAGCAGATAACCTCCGCATTCGGCCGCGCCGACGAGCTCAACAACGTAATCTCCCAGCGAGCCGCGGCGATCACCCAGGCCCTGGATTCCGCCCATGAACGCATCGACGGTGTCATGGCGGAGCGCAGCAGCGCACTCGTCGGCGCGCTCTCGAGCAATCACGACCGCCTGGCCGACACCCTCGACGAAAAAACGATGGCGCTTGCCATATCGCTCGACGATAGCCAGAGCCGCTTCGACAGCGCGCTGGAAGCCCGCACCAACGCACTCCTCGATACCGTTGCAGGTGCTGAGGCGCGGGTTGCCGGCGCCTTCACCGACAAGGCAGAGGGGATTCGCAGCGCCTATACCGACAACCAGGAACGGCTCGAACGGTCGCTCGGCGAACACGTCGCGGCGCTCTCCTCGACACTCTCCAGCAGCAACAACCGCCTTGAGTCGCTGACGGGCGAAGCAGCCGCACGCATGGAGTCGCTCACCAGCGAAGCTGCCGCCCGCATCGACGGCAGCCTTGCCTCCGCCCATGACCGCATCCGCGCAACGCTGGACGACCGTGCGAACGCGATCAGCCTTTCGCTCAGCGACGCCCATGCGCAGCTCAGCAATACGCTGTCCGAGCAGGCAACGACCATCGGCGCCTCGGTCGCCGCAAGCGCCAGCATGCTCGAAATGTCGCTGGAAGATCATGAAGCCTCCATCCGCCAGACGATCGACGGCAGCGCCAGGTCGCTCGAAGAGCGCCTGCGTGAAGGCGCCGGCCAGATCGCCGGCCGCTTCCAGGATGCGGCAAGCGAAATCTCGCGCTCGGCCGAAACTTTCTCCATGCACCTCGATCAGTCGATAGACGGCATGACCGGCCGTTTTGCTGAAACCGGTTCGCGCGTCGAAGCTGGCCTTGCCGCTCTCGAAAACCGCATCCGCGACGGAGTCGGCGGTGTCGCAACGCAGGTGGATGCCGCAGGCAGCCGGCTTACGGAAACACTTAACGACAGCATTTCGCAACTTCGCGAACTCGGCGACGATGCCGCCTTGCGGGTTACGACCGTCCTGGAAAGCACGAGCGATACGCTTACCGGCGCGATCGACGAGCGCACGGCGAGCCTCGCCAGCGCAATCGATGAGCGCACAGCAAGTCTCGCAGCTGCGATTGGCGAGCGGACTTCGGCTCTGACTGCCGCTGTCGATGAACGGGCTGCAAATCTCACGATGACGATCGACGATCGTGCCGCAAATCTCGCGACGTCCATCGACGACCGCACGGCAAACCTTGCTCAAGCGATGCATCGTGGCAGCGAGCATATCGACGAACGCCTCTCCACCATGGACCGGGCGCTCAGCCTTGGCCTCAACGCCGTCAATCAGACGATCGAAGGCAAGGCCGCCGGCCTCGCCTCGACGCTGCGCAGCGCCGTTGCCGATGCTGCCCAGGGCATGGATGCCGAAGCCGCACGCACGGCCGAACTGATGGCCCGCACCGGCCAGCAGTTCACCGAGGGCCTCGACCAGAAGAGCGGCGAGTTCGCGCGTGCCATGGACGAGCGCTCCGAACAGATCGTCGGCCGCGTTTCCGAAGCGCAGAACCGCCTCGCGAGCCAGGCAGCCGCCGTCGCCCAGACCTTCTCCGAGGCGGGGAATGCGATCGTCAACAAGGTCGCCGAAGCCGAAACGCTCGTCAGCGGCCAGGTGAATGCCATTTCGCAGGCTCTCTCCGAGGCCCAATCGTCGCTGGAGAGCCGCGGTGACGCAATCCGCTCGACGATCGCAAGCGCCAGCGAGGGCATCGCCACGACCATGTCGAACGTCGACAGGGCTCTCGAAGCCCGCAGCAGCGCGATCCGCTCCGGTCTGGAAGAGCGCGCACGCGAAATCGATGCGACCTTGACCGATGTCGAAAAGGCGCTCGAAGCTCGCGGCCATACGATCCGCTCGACGCTCGACGAGCGCACTCGCGAGCTCAACTCCATGCTCGCCGGCCGTTCTTCCGAGCTCTCGCGCCTGATCGACGAAACGGCGCATCCAATGATCGAGCGCTACACGGAAGCCGGCAAGGAGGCTGCGGCCCGCATCGCCGCCGCAGCCGAACAGAGTGCGGACCGCCTGCGCGCCGAAAACGCAGTCCTGGCGAATGCGATCGCGGCCCGAACCGAGAGCGCTTCCACGGCGGTCAATGCTCTTGAAACGAGCCTGCTTGCCAACGTCAACTCACTCATCGAGCGCCTGTCCGAAAACAGTGCCTCGATGGCGATGATGATGAACAGTGCGGCAGAAGAACTTGCCACTGTCGACGGCCGCCTCGGCGAGACCACCTCGCGCTTCACCGATTCGGCGTCGAAGGCGGCGGAGATGGTTTCCGCCTCGACCCGTCTTCTTGAAGGAAAGGTCGACCGCCTCTCCGACATATCGGGCCAAACGCTGGCGCAGGTCGGCGGCATCATCGGCCGCTTCGACGAGCATTCGAAG
Organism: Rhizobium gallicum bv. gallicum R602sp; assembly: GCF_000816845.1. Taxonomy (NCBI): domain Bacteria; kingdom Pseudomonadati; phylum Pseudomonadota; class Alphaproteobacteria; order Hyphomicrobiales; family Rhizobiaceae; genus Rhizobium; species Rhizobium gallicum. The sequence goes on from NZ_CP006877.1 coordinate 2,101,174, forward strand.
GTCCTAAGCCAAGCGTCAGACCTGCTCGCAGCCGCGCAGTCGAACCTCGTCTCGACACTCGAGGAACGTGAAGGCGCGCTGCAGAGCCTCTCCGTCGGCCTCGTCCAACGTTCCGAAGAGATTGAAAAGACGATGCGTGCGCTCTCCGGCATGGTCGAGAATGCCTTCGAGCGTGCCGAGCAGCGCTCCAACCAGGTCACCGGCAATCTGCGCCAGGGCGTGCAATCCTCCTTCGCCGATATCGGCCGGGTGCTTTCGGAGACGGAAAAGCGCGCCGAGGCAGCCGCCGAGGCGATGCGCAGCTCGATCGTCAAGGCAGGCGAAGAAGCGAACGCAACGATCGAAGGCACCTTCGACAATGCCGAACGTCGCTCGAACGACCTGGTGAACCGCCTACGCGGCGGGCTGACCGCGTCGCTTTCCGATGTCGAGCGAATGCTCGGCGAGGCAGGCCGCGCATCGGACGGTGCTGCCCAGCAGCTCCGCGAATCGCTTCGGGAAGCCGTCGAGGAAGCGGTTGCCCGCTTCTCCGGCGCCACAGACGAAATCCGCCGTTCGGCCGGCGATATCCGCAAGGAACTCGACATGACGCGCAGCGAATTGAAGCGCGGCGCATTCGACCTTCCGGAAGAAGCCAAGGAGAGTGCGGCCGCCATGCGCCGTGCCGTTGCCGAGCAGATCAAGGCGCTGCAGGATATTTCGCAGATCGTCAGCCGTTCCACGCAGCAGCTTGAAGTCTCCGAGCCGGTCGCCCGCGCTGCCGCACAGGCCCAACCCGCTCCGCGCCCGGCGCCTGCGGCCCAGCAGCCTGGCCCGGCGCCCACCCGCCAGCCCGTCGTCGAAGACGGCTTTGCGCTTCGCGGCACGATCGCGCCGCCGGCGGCCCCTGCGCCGCAGCGGGCCGCGCCTGTACCGGCGACGCCTGCCCGTCAGGAAACCGGCGGCTGGATCAGCGACCTGCTGCGCGGCGCCTCGCGCGATGAAGCCGCCGAGGAAGCGCCCGCTGCACGCACGGCAGCCCCGAGCGCCCAGCCCGCGCCGGCACAGCAGCGCAGCGCCGATACCCGCAATCCGCGCCACGTCGTCGAATCGCTGAATTCGCTCTCGGTCGATATCGCCCGCGCGATCGATCACGACGCCTCGGTCGATCTGTGGCGCCGTTATCAACGCGGTGAACGCGACGTCTTCACCCGCCGCCTCTACACGCTGAAAGGCCAGCAGACCTTCGACGAGATCAAGCGCAAATACGATCGCGAACCGGAATTCCGCACCGCCGTCGACCGCTATATCGCCGATTTCGAGAAATTGCTTGCAGACGTCGCCCGCACTGACCGCGACCGGACGATTACGCAATCGTACCTGACGTCGGATACCGGCAAGGTCTACACGATGCTGGCCCACGCCGCGGGCCGCCTGAGCTAACGGAAGCAAAGCTGACGATCGCTACAGAAGGGTCGCCGAAAGGCGGCCCTTTTCATGTGCTTTTTAGCAGACGGGGCGGACCGTTCCGTAGCAAAGCGGATAACGGATCGTCCAACCACACCCTGGCCTGATGACTGAGTGTGATGGCCATGGAAGGAGAGATCTATGCGCGTCCAACTGGTCATATTTGTCGCCGCCGCGATGACAACCAGCATGGCGGAGGCAGGGAGCCAATCGTCGAACACAAGCTCTAACAGGTCATCCAACAGCGGCGTCGTGCGCGAGCGGATTGTCGATACCTACTGCGAAGACGGCTTTTGCCAGCGCTATGTCCGCCACCGGGTATATCGCGACGACTGGCCGAGTGGCCGCGAACGGCGCCGCTATCGCGACCCCTATTATGACGATGATGACGATTGAGATCACTGCAGGGTCGAACCCATCCGTTCGATCCAGCGTATCTTCGACAGCATTTCACGGACGCAATGTGCAAGGATTCCGGGCCGCCGATCGGTGATTCAAATGCTGGATAGATGGGGGAGGCGAAGCCCGACACCTTTTGGCAATTCTTGCCAATAAGCTGCGCCGTCTCGTCACGGTTTCCAGGCGAGCACATCCATGCTTCCGAGGCGAAGATCGATGGCGCTCGGCAAGAATAATCCGCAATCTTCACCAGTTCGGCGAACTCATCTCCAGCTTTGAAAAGATCAATGGGTGGAGAATATGTCGCCCCAAGCAGCGACATATGATGGAGAGGTCGACTACGACATGGAGCGTCTTCGCCGAACCGAAGGCTAATCGGGCGGCCCAGAAAACCGGCTCGGTCAGATCGATCGCAGCGTCCAATCGACGATTTCGCCAGTCACCGCTGCAAATGCGCGGTCGAGCGCCTTGACGTAACCCTGGCTCGATCCGCCGGCGGCGGGAACGGCCGCGCGAAAAACCTTCTGGGCGCGGACCGTACCATTGCGATCATTGACGATATTCGCGGAAATTTCGACGACCGCCTGGCCGCCGGCGCTGTTGTCAATCTCGAAGGAGCGGATGTCGGTCACGACCTGGTAGTCGATCGCAAGGCCCTGCCCCGGCTTGCCGACGCCACCGAGCTTGCCGGAGTTTTCGAAGGCCTCGACCAGCTTCGACTGCACGATGCGGGGCAGCCTGTCGCTCCATTGCGAACGCGACAGATACTGGATTTCGGAGGGCGAAACGCGAACAACGATCTGTTCGCTGTCCAGCGCCTTGAGCGCCGTCGGCGCCGGCACGAGGATCTGGCGGCGCTTGGCAGCCGGGCCATCGACGCTGACGGAGGCGGAAAGATCAAAGGTATCGTTCTTGGCCGCCGTGCCGCAACCGGTCACTGCCAGTGCCATAAGCGGCAAAAGGAACGCCGTCCTTGCCAGCAATGAACGGCGCGCCAACACATGCGATACGGCCATATTTTATTACCCCTACTTCTCAAATATCCATGTCAACGGCGCGTCCGGCCGTCATATTGTTTCACCGTATCGCCACCAAAAATCAGCCGCTGCGGATTCTGATCGAAATTGCTGATCGCACCGTTGAGATTCTGCATGGTCTGGCGGGCATCGTCGACGAGCGACTGCACGTCGCGCAAGCCGCCGCTCGAGAATCGCTGCAGATTGTCCGCGATCGGACCGATCCGGGCGTTGAGGTTATCCGCCATCTTCTTGAAAGATTCGAGCGTCGCGCGCGCTTCGGCAAAGAGCGACTGCGAATTGTCGGTGCCGAACAGCGCGTCGAGCTTGATCAGGATGCCATCGACGCGGGTCGAAGCCGAGTTCAGTTTGTTGGCCATCTGCGAGACGTCCTGGATCGTCTGGTCGATATCCTTCTGGCGCGCCGAAACCGTATTTGCGACGTCCCGAATGGAGGCGACCGCGACGCGCGCATCCTTCGTCGCCTGCGCAATATCGTCGACCGACCCCTTCACCTTGGCGGGATCGATCTGCGCCACCAGCGTGTCGACGCGATCGAGCGTCGTCTGCGCCTTCTTGCCGAAATCGTTGAATGTCGTCGCCGTGTCGTTGAATCTCTGGATCGCACCCTTCAGGTCGCCGGAGGCATTCGCGATATCGCGGCTCACCTTTTCGGCATTGCTGAGGATCGTATCGACCTTCTTCGCATCCACCGCACGCACCAGCGCCTCGACGGCCTCCAGCGTAGAATCGACCTTGCCAGAAACGTTGCGCACTGTTTCGGAAAGCTGGCCGACGCTCTGTAGGAAGGAATCGATGTTGCCGGAGTTCTTCGCCAGCGCGTCGGAGAATGTCTCGGCATTCTGCAGCGTCTTCGTCAGCGGTCCGCGCGCGTCGCGGACAAAACCCTGAACCTCTCCCACCGCATCGTTCGCCCGGTCGAGGATCCTGTCGGCCGTCGCCAGGAGGTTCGTCACGCTCGATTGATCCGCGACGATGACGGCGCGCTTGCCGGTCTCGATGGCCTTCTGCAGTATATTCTCCTCACCCACCTTGCCGCCCGAAAGCTCGATATAGGCCGCGCCCGTCAGGCCCTGGATTTCAAGGATGGCCCTGGTGGAAGGATAGATCGGCGCATCGACGCGCACCTCGGTGAAAGCCAGCGAATATTGCGGGTCGTCGGCATCGATCGACAGCGACGTCACCGAACCCACCTGGATGCCGTTGAAACGCACCGGCGACCCGACGCTGAGACCGTTTGCCGATCCGGGAATGCGCACGACGAGTTCCGCCATTGGACCGCTGCGTCCGTACTCGGCCATCCAGTAGACGAAGCCGAATGCGGCTGCGATCACCAGAACAGTGAAAAAGCCGACAATCGTGTAGTTCGCTTTGGTTTCCATCTTTTCCGGTCACTTCCCGCGGCTGTTGCCAGTGCTTTCGGCACGGCTGGCAGCCTTTTCTTCTTGCGGCACGATCGAGCGCGCGCGCTTGCCCTTGAAATAGGCCTGAACCCACGGATCGTCATAGGCCAGCATGTCGTCGATCGTTCCCTCAACCATTACTCGCTTGTGTCCAAGCACGGCAATACGGTCGCAGACGGAAAACAGGCTGTCTAGGTCGTGGGTTACCATGTAGACCGTCAGCCCCAGTGTATCGCGCAGCCGGGCGATCAGTTCATCGAATTCCGCAGCCCCGATCGGGTCGAGGCCCGATGTCGGCTCGTCCAGGAACACCAGTTCCGGATCGAGCGCCAAGGCCCGCGCAAGGGCAGCGCGCTTGATCATGCCACCGGAAAGCTCGGAGGGATACTTGTCCGCCGCATCGGCAGCAAGACCCACAAGCCGGATCTTCAGCTGCGCCAACTCGTCCATGAGCGATTTCGGCAGATCCAGATATTCGCGCATCGGCACCTGTATATTCTCCCTCACCGTCAGCGAGGAAAACAGCGCGCCCTGCTGGAAAAGCACTCCGAGCCGCATGTCGAGCGCGTTGCGCTGGTTTTCATCGAGCTTATCGAAATTCTGCCCCAGGATCTCGATCGTGCCGGAGCGGCGCGGCAAAAGGCGCAAGATGGTCCGCATCAGCACCGATTTGCCGGTACCCGATGCCCCGACGAAGCCTAGGATCTCGCCGCGGTAGATATTCAGGTTGAGCTTATCGAGCACAATCTTCGGGCCGAAGCCGACGGTCACGTCCCGCGCCGAAAGCACGATGTCCCGCTCCTTCTTCTCACCCTGATCTGACTGCTGCCCGTCCACGCTGAACCCTTAAAAATTGATGGCCGCATAGAACATGGCGAACAGCCCGTCCATGAGGATGACGACGAAAATCGACTTCACCACGGAAGCCGTCACGTGTTGGCCGAGCGATTCGGCGCTGCCTCCGACCTTAAGACCTTCCACTGCCGCGACAATACCGATGACGAGCGCCATGAACGGCGCCTTGATCATGCCGGAGAGCACCGTCGACAGCGTGATCGCCTCGTGCAGGCGCGACAGGAAGGTTGCGAAAGTGATGCCGGAATAGGCCCAGGCGACCGCAGCCGCGCCGAACAGCGAGGCGAAGTTCGCCAGCACCGTCAGAAGCGGCAGCGCCACCGTCAGTGCCACAAGCCGCGGGAAGATCAGCACGCCCACCGGATTGAGGCCCATGACCTTCAGCGCGTCGACTTCCTCACGCATCTTCATCGAGCCGATTTCGGCCGTGATCGCGCTGCCCGAACGACCGGCGATCATGATCGCCGTCAGGAGCACGCCGATTTCGCGGAGCTGCAGGATGCCGACGAGGTCAACGACAAAGACTTCGGCCCCGAAATAGCGGAGCTGGAAGGCGCCCTGCTGCGCGATGATCGCGCCGATCAGGAACGACATCAAAAGGATGATCGGAACGGCGCGCACGCCCATGTGGTCGATCTGGTTGACGATCGATGCCGGAGAAACGCCGCTGCCACGCCCGAACTTCATCTGCGCACCGCGCACCGCCGAGCCCAGGATATACATCGCGGCGGTGAGGTCATTCCAGAGGTCCATGGTCATCTTGCCGACCGGCGCGAAGATGCGCTCGGCAACGCCGCTTTTCATCGCAGCCTCAGTCACTTCCTCCTCCGGTTTCTCGGAGAATTCCTCGATCATCTCGTCGATGTGTGGATTGGTGCCTTCAAAACGAACCTGCCGCCCGGCCGCTTTTTCCTGCAGCTTGAGCCGGCAAAGCAGCCAGACACCGGCCGTGTCAATATCCGTGACGCGCGACAGGTCGAGCGTCAGATCACCTTTAGCGCGGGTAACCTTCTCGAGGTCGTGGAGGACGAGGTGGATGTTGGCGCTGCGCCAATTGCCTTCGAGATGAACGCGGCGTCCTCCACCATCGGCTTGGTCGTCCACGTGCAGTGAGGCGGCTTTGCGGGTGTCGGGCTTCAAAATGCTTGTGTCTTTCAAGGCTTGCGGCGACATTGCCGACTCGCGAACAAATCGCTCACGCCCGGCGCGTCAATATACCGAAGACACATAGAATTTCCATGCTCGCAGGATTGCAATTATGCCACGCTCGCTCGAAATCCAGATGAATTCCTTCCCCATTGCGGGCACTTTCACGATTGCGCGTGGTGCAAAGACATCTGCGGACGTCATCACCTGCATTCTGACGGAAAACGGCAGGCGCGGCTGGGGCGAATGCGTCCCCTACCGACGATATGGCGAGACGATGGAAAGCGTCGCCGCGCAGATCGAATCCGCCCGGCCGCTGATCGAGCAAGGCATTTCAGGCGAAGAGCTGCTTTCGGCCTTGCCGCCCGGCGCAGCGAGGAATGCCGTCGATTGCGCCATATGGGACCTCGAAGCCAAGCTCGGCGGAAAGAGCGTTGCCGAACGCATTGGGCTTGCGTCCGCAAAGCCGCTCACGACCGCTTACACGATCTCGCTCGACGAACCGGAGGTCATGACAGCGCAAGCGCGCAAATATTCTGCAAGGGCGCTACTCAAGGTCAAGGTTGGCACGGGCGACGATGAAAGCCGAATACGCGCCGTGCGCCAAGCCGCGCCTGACAGCACCATCATCCTCGATGCCAACGAGGGCTGGCCCGAGGAAACGCTGGAACATCACTTGCGCATCGCCTCCGAGATGAATATCGCCCTCGTCGAGCAGCCGCTGCCCGCCGGCCGGGACGAAATGCTTGCCGGCATCGCGCGCCCTGTCCTCGTCTGTGCCGACGAGAGCGTCCATCATACCGGCGATCTTGCAAGCCTGCGCGACCGCTACGACGCGATCAACATCAAGCTCGATAAGACTGGCGGCCTGACGGAGGCAATCGTCATGAAACGGGAAGCTCAGCGCCTCGGCTTCCAGATCATGCTCGGCTGCATGGTGGGCACATCGCTGGCAATGGCGCCCGCCGTACTCTTGGCGCAGGACGCAGAATTCGTCGATCTCGACGGTCCGCTGCTTCTTGCCCGCGACCGGGAAGGCGGCCTGCGCTACACCGCTTCCCTTGTCTGGCCGCCCGAGACCAGCCTTTGGGGCTGAAGGTAGTAGGCGACGAAGACTAGAGACATCCCCACCACCGCGACGAGTGCCATGACGTAGAAGCTTGCGAGGCCGAGCCAGGCATAGATGTAGCCGGAGGCGAGCGTCATCAGCCCCATGAACATGCCGTTATAGAAGAAATAGGCGCCCTGGGCCGACGATTCCTGCGTCTCCTGTACCGTTGCCACAATTCGCCTCTGCACGCCGGTATGCACGAAGGCAAAGCTGCAGGCATGGAAACACTGCAGCACGAAGAATCCAACGAATCCCCAGTGCATCGGGAAAAGGATCCAGCGGCAGATGCAGACCGCGCAGCCGATACGGATCAGCGTCCAGGCGTTGAAGCGGCGGTTCAAATGTTTCGAGACGAAGAACACCATGACTTCGGAAGCAACGCCCGCACTCCAGAGAATACCGACCTCCGTTCCCGAAAAGCCGAGGTGATGCCAATAAATCGACGCGAAGGCATAAAGAAGCGCGTGGCTCGACTGCTGGATCGCCACGCCCCAAAACAGCACCAGCAGATGCGGCTGCCGCAGCGAACTGCCGGTGGCAGCCGGTATGTCGACCGGCGTGCCGCGCCGGCGCGTCGGCCCGATGCGCGGACAGTAGATCGCCATCAGCACCGTCGTGACGAAACCGAAAATCATTACCGGCAGCACCATCGAGCCACCCCAATAGCCGATCATCTCGCCGCCGATCAGGGTCGAGGCGATGAAGGCGATCGAGCCCCAGACGCGCATCGATCCGTAGTCGAGTCCCCATCGGCGAACGCCGGAAATGACGATCGATTCGACGACCGGCAGATAGGGCGCAAACGTCGCCCCCTGCATGCTGAAAACGATCAGGACCGGCCAGAAATTTGTCGTCCAGCAGAGCGCGACCGCCGTCAGCAGCGACAGTCCGCCGGACCACAACAACACGTCGGCGCGCTCCTTCATTCGGTCGGCGTACATGGCGATGATCGGCGCAACGAGGACGCGCGCCACCATCGGCACCGCCAGGATGATGCCGATTTCATGATCGGTGAATTCGTGGAACGCGAGCCAGACGGGAAAGAATGGAAGAACGACACCGTTGACAGTCAGCGGAGCGCAATAGGACAGGGCGCTGAGCAGCCGGAAGCGCGGCGGCGCCCCCTCGCCTGCCGAGGCATTCTGGGCGGGAATCATCGGTGGACCTGCAGGAAACTAGACGTTGCCTAGCACATCAACCCAAGGGCGACTATGGCCAGAAATAGCCTTTCTTAAACGTTTCAAGAAAAGGCTTGTCCCCTTCCGCTCACAATCCATCGTAATTTAAAGCCATTAACGTTTGGGGTCGCGCAGAGCGTCGTGGATTTTGAGCCAAGCGTCATGCGGCAGTCACCGTTAGCTGCTTCGGTCGTCCTTCCAAAAAAGAAAGGTATACCTTTGCGCCCATACAAGATTCGCCGCCTCGACCGGAATGATGCGTCGTCTTTTAGGGAAATTCGCCTGGAGGCTCTCGCGAACCATCCAGAGGCATTTGGCGCGTCATGGGAAGAAGAGCAGAGCCAATCGGAGGCCCATTTCGCTGATAGGCTCGAGAACGGTCTTGTGATCGGAGGGCTCTTCGATGACGGAATGCTGGCCGGAACGATTGGTGTGTCGAAATCCAAGGGCATCAAGACGCAACATATTGGATCGATCTGGGGCATGTATGTCCGCCAAACGTTGCGGGGCACAGGGCTCTCACGCTTACTGCTGAGTGCTGCCGTCGACGAAGTTGGCACGCTTTTACGCTCGCTCCGGCTCAGCGTCGTGTCGTCCAACGTTCCGGCCATCCGGCTTTACAAATCCGTAGGTTTTGAAGAATGGGCCGTCGAGGTCGAAGCTCTAAAGGTGGGCGAAACTTATTATGATGAAATTCTCATGCGGCTGGAACTAGGCCCGCGTTAGTCGACGCAGTATTCACAACAGAAAATCAGGCGGCCTGCGGCTCGAGTTCGCTGTCGCGGTGCTCGATCGCCAGCGGGATGGCTTGAGCGTCGGCTATCGTGCTCCAGGTGATGAGCTCGAACGTGCCGTCCTCATGCTCGGCGATCGCCGTACAGCTCTCCACCCAGTCACCGGTGTTGATATAGCGCACGCCGTCCATGTCCTCGATCACGGCATGGTGGATATGGCCGCAGATGACGCCGTCGGCGCCATGCTTGCGGGCTTCGTCGGCCACGACGCGCTGGAACTCGCCGATGAAATTGACGGCATGCTTCACCTGTAGCTTTGCCCAGGCGGAGAAAGACCAATAGGGCATGCCCATGCGGCGGCGGATCGCGGCCAGAACGACGTTGATCTTGATGGCCGTGTCGTAGGCCCAGTCCCCGAGATAGGCGAGCAGGCGGGCATTGCGGACGACGACATCGAATTCGTCTCCATGCAGGATCAGGTACTTCTTGCCGTCCGCCCCGTCATGCATCACGCGCTCGGCGACTTCGATGCCGCCGAAATGCATGCCGGGGAAGTCGCGCAGGAATTCGTCGTGATTGCCAGGGATATAGACGACCCGCGTGCCCTTGCGCGCCTTGCGCAGCAGCTTCTGCACGACGTCGTTGCAGACCTGCGGCCAGTACCAGCTGCGCTTCAGTCGCCAGCCGTCGACGATGTCGCCGACGAGGAATATCGTATCGGCGTCGTGGTAGCGGAGAAAATCGAGGAGGAAGTCCGCCTTCGCCGCCTTCGAGCCGAGATGCACATCGGAAATGAACAGAGTACGGAAGTGTCGAGTATCCATATTGTCTTTCACAAGCAATTGCCTGCGTCCTATCGTTCATCTCGCCTTCCAAAATCAGACTCGTGTTTCAGGAAGATGACAGATGTGCGAATTGGCACATCGCAGCGCTCACGAGATTTCCGCCCGGATGCGAATTTCTGACTGTCCCTGCCAGCCGATTGTTGTATGGAGAAGTCTTCAAAAGATGTGAGTGCGGCAGCGGAGACGGCAATGGATCATCAGGAAAAATCCAAGACGGAGAAGAACGAGACGGGCGGAAACCTCGACGAACAGGCGCTTTTCTTCCATCGTTATCCCCGTCCCGGCAAACTTGAAATCCAGGCGATCAAGCCGCTCGGCAACCAGCGCGACCTGGCACTCGCCTATTCGCCCGGCGTCGCAGCACCTTGCCTTGCGATCCGTGACAATCCGGAGACGGCGGCCGATTATACCTCGCGCGCCAATCTCGTCGCCGTCATCTCCAACGGCACAGCGGTTCTCGGCCTCGGTAATATCGGCCCGCTCGCCTCCAAGCCCGTCATGGAAGGCAAGGCCGTTCTCTTCAAGAAATTTGCAGGCATCGACGTCTTCGACGTCGAAATCGAGGCCCCCACTGTCGACCAGATGGTCTCCACCATCGCCTCGCTAGAGCCGACATTCGGCGGCATCAATCTCGAGGACATCAAGGCGCCGGAATGCTTCGAGGTCGAGCGCCAGCTTCGCGGCAAGATGAAGATCCCGGTCTTCCATGACGACCAGCACGGCACGGCCATCATCGTCGCCGCCGCGATCCTTAACGGACTGGAACTTGCCGGCAAGAAGATCGAGGATGTGAAGATCGTCGCCTCCGGCGCGGGTGCCGCAGCACTCGCCTGCCTCAACCTCCTGGTGACGCTCGGCGCGAAGCGCGAAAACATCTGGGTCCACGATATCGAAGGCCTCGTCTATGAAGGCCGCACCGAGCTGATGGACGAATGGAAGGCTGTCTATGCGCAGAAAAGTAAGATGCGTACGCTCGCCGACAATATCGGCGGCGCCGATGTTTTCCTTGGCCTTTCGGCTGCCGGCGTCCTGAAGCCCGACCTCCTGTCACAGATGGCGGACAAGCCGCTCATCATGGCTCTCGCCAATCCGACTCCTGAAATCATGCCGGACCTCGCGCGTGCCGCCCGCCCGGACGCAATGATCTGCACCGGCCGCTCGGACTTCCCGAACCAGGTGAATAACGTCCTCTGCTTCCCCTATATCTTCCGCGGCGCGCTCGATTGCGGCGCCACCGCCATCAACGAAGAAATGAAGATGGCGGCCGTCGAGGCCATCGCGGGGCTTGCCCGCGAGGAAGTGTCGGACGTCGCGGCGCGCGCGTATTCCGGCGAGACGCCTGTCTTCGGTCCGAATTACCTCATTCCTTCGCCCTTCGATCCGCGTCTCATCCTGCGCATCGCGCCGGCTGTCGCCAAGGCCGCCGCCGAGACGGGCGTCGCGTCGCGGCCGATTGCCGATTTCGACGCCTATCTCGATCAGTTGAACCGCTTCGTTTGGCGTTCGGGCTTCGTCATGAAGCCGATCTTTACCAGCGCCAAGCTTTCCGAGAAGAAACGTGTCATCTTCGCGGAGGGAGAAGACGAGCGCGTCCTGCGCGCGGCTCAGGTTCTGCTGGAGGAAAAGACCGGCGAGCCGATTCTGATCGGCCGCCCCTCGGTCATCGAGGCTCGCCTCAAGCGGTTCGGCATCCGCATTCGCCCAAACATCGATTTCGCCGTGGTGAATCCCGAAGACGATCCGCGCTACCGCGACTATGTCGAAGACTACTTCGCCCTCGTCGGCCGCGCCGGCATCAATCCGGAAGCCGCCCGCACGATCGTGCGCACCAACAACACGGTTATTGGCGCCTTGTCGGTGAAACGCGGCGAGGCGGATGCCCTCATCTGCGGCGTGGAAGGCCGCTTCGACCGCCACCTGAAAGACGTCGGCCAAATCATCGGCAAGCGACCAGGTGCCTGCACCTTCGCCGGTCTCAGCCTTTTGATCACCCAGAAAGGACCGGTCTTCTTCGCCGATACCTTCGTGAACTACAATCCGACACATGAGGAAATCGCCGAGATCGCCGTTCTCGCAGCCCAGGAGGTTCGCCGCTTCGGCATCACGCCGAAGGCCGCGCTGATCTGCCATTCGAATTTCGGCTCCCGAAACTCCGAGAGCGCACGCAAGATGCGCGATGCCCTGCAGCTCGTGCGCGAACAAGCCCCCGATCTGGAGGTCGATGGTGAAATGCAAGCCGGTTCTGCACTGTCGGAAGCGCTGCGCAAGCGCGCCATGCCGGATAGTTCGCTTGCCGGCGAAGCCAACTTATTGCTCTTCCCGAACCTCGATGCCGCAAACATCTCGCTCGGCCTCGTCCGCACCATGATGGATGCGCTCCATGTCGGCCCGATTCTGCTGGGGACTGCACAGCCTGCGCATATCCTGTCGACTTCGGTCACCTCGCGCGGAGTGGTCAACATGGCCGCGCTTGCCGTTGTGGAGGCTTCTCAGCCGGCGTAAGTTGTCGCAAAATGCGAAAATGCGTTACAATTGCGTCGCCAGCTTGTTAACGGAAGCAGGTTAAAAAGCCGGGATGCGGCGAATGTCACGCCGCACTCTGGCCTGACTTTGCTGCGGGATGATGCCGTGAAACGCCGAAACCTGACCCTTGCGATCCTGCTTGCCTTGGCCGCACCTGCTGCCGCGCAGACGCATGCGTTCTGCGACGACCTGCGCGGCCGCATTGCCGATCTGCCCCATGTCATCGGCAACGGCCCCGAAGTCCGCCAATATGCGAGCGCGATCGCCGAGCAGAATCTCGAGCTTCGTAAAGTCCGCAACGACCTTCGCGTCTACGGCTGCTCGATGGACAGCATGGTCGTGATCGGCGGCGAGAATGCGCATTATTGCAGCGAGCTGCAGCAATCCGAGGCGCGCATGGTCGACAACATTCGATACCTGCAGGAGCGGCGCAACGACCTGCGTAATCAGGGCGGCGCCGATTATCGCGTGCGCCGCGAGCTGATGGCGGCGCTCGAAGACAACGGCTGCAACGACGAGCTCGACTATGCCCCGGATCTGCAGGCCTATGCGCCGGGACCAAGTCCCGAAGAACAGGCGATGCGGAGCGATACCTTCATTCCGCTTGGAGAAGGCGAACAGGGCGACTTACAATATGGCGTGCCGCGCGGTGAGCTCATGTCGCATGTCAGCACCATGTGCGTGCGCACCTGCGACGGCGGCTTCTTCCCGATCACCACGAATGCAACATCGATCGATTTCAACCGCGACGCAGCGACGTGTTCGAAAATGTGCCCTGGAATCGAGACGGAGCTTTTCTATCAAGACATCTCGAATACCGAAGCCGCAAACATGATCTCGGCCTCGACCGGTGCGCCCTACAGCGCCATGCAGAATGCCTTTGCCTACAAGAACCGCGCGCCCGGCCAAAAGTCCCCCTGTTCCTGCAATCTCTCCGCCTATTACGAGAACATGCGCAAGAATCAGGCGATCATCGACCCGCCGAGGAAAGGCTCGATTACGAATATCAAGACGAAGCCGCGATCGGGCGCCGCATCCACGCCTGCCCCGCAGCCGCAGGTGCCGGACCGCCCTTATGACCCGGCCAACAGCAAAGTCCGCCAGGTCGGTCCGCAGTTCCTCGCCGGCGATCAGGGCGCGATCGATCTCAAGAACCCCGCAACGCCCGGACCGCAGCCGCAGCAGAACTGACGCGGCGTTACTGGCTTCCCCATCGGTCGCAGAAGACCAGTTCTTCCAGCGGCAGGCGCTGTCGCCAGCCTTTCACGGCCAGTTCCGGCGCGTGGTAAAGCTGATCGACATAACCGACGCAAAGCCAGGCGACGATCTCGATCCGCTCCGGAATGCCGAGCAGTTCCCGAATATCCGCATCGTGGAAGATGCTGACCCAGCCGACCCCGATGCCTTCGGCCCGGGCGGCAAGCCACAGGTTCTGCACGGCGCAGACGGTCGAATAGACATCTGTACGCGGATTGTGGGTGCGGCCGATGACCACCGGCCCTGCCCTGTCCGGATCGCAGGTGACACAGATGCTGAGCGGTGCCTTGCGGATGCCTTCGAGCTTGAGGCTTCTGTACATATCCCGCCGCTCCTCTTCAAACATCTCGGCCGCTTCCTTGTTGGCGCGCGAAAACGCCTGCCACGCGGCCTGGCGCACCTTCGGATCGCGGATCACGATGAAATTCCACGGCTGCATGAAACCGACCGACGGCGCGGCATGGGCCGCCCCAAGCAGCCGCGACACCAGATCGTCGGGCAGAGGATCGGGCAAAAACTGGTCGCGCACGTCGCGGCGCGTTTCGATGGCTCTATAGACCGAGGCCCGGTCGTGTTCGGAGAACTCGCCGGCCGGAACCAGGGCGGGGGCGAAAGGATCGAGTTGCATCGTTAAATCCCCAACAATGCTTGAGCACCCGCAACCGCAGCGCAGGAAGCGTCAAAACCTCGCCGCCGTCCGCGCGGTTCGGTCCATCTTGCCAGGCCGGTCTTCTGACTTGGCGTCACCCGCTTTCTGCAGCCTTCCCGGCAGATGCCAGTGGCCATTGTTGCAGCAAGCGTCAGCCTCACAGCGTTGGGCACGTTCCGGTCCTTCACCGGATTCCCGATTCTCCTGCTGGATGCAGGCACCTGACAGCAGTCTCTATCTCCTGAATCGGCGCCTCGTTCAAGTCTCCGGGAAGTAACGTACATAGGCAAATTCGTCGCCATCCGGTGACCAGCAGGGTACATTGATCGTGCCCTGCCCGCCGAAGAGCTCGAACAGCGTAGTCGGGTTGCTGCCGTCCATGTCCATCAGCCGCAGCCGCACATCAAGGTCGCGCGGATGATCGAAGACCTCCGGATCGTAGGAAAGGATCAGCACCTTGTCGTTCTTCGGTGAAGGATGCGCAAACCAGTTGCCATAGTTGTCGTGCGTCACCTGCGCCAGGCCGGTTCCATCCGGATGGATGCGCCAGATCTGCATGAGACCGGTGCGGCTGGAGTTGAAGTAGATCCATTTCCCGTCAGCCGAATAATCGGGCCCGTCGTTTCGCCCCTCGCCATGCGTCAGCCGCTTTTCGGGGCCACCATCGACGGAAATCGTATAAATGTCGAAGGCGTCGTCGCGAATGCCGCAATAGGCAAGCTCCTTGCCGCTCGGCGACCAGCCGTGCCAATAGGAGGGAAGATTGTCGGTGATCAGCCGCGGCGTCCCGCCAGCCGCCGGCAAGACATAGATCGCCGACTTGCCGAATTCCGTCTTGTCGGAAATGACAATTTGTGTCCCGTCCGGCGAAATGCCGTGATCGTTATTGCACTGCGTCGCAAAATCCGTATCGACAAGCTGGAGGCCGCCGGAGCCGTCCGGCCGCAGCCGGTAGAGCAACCCGTCGCCATTCAACAGCATATAGGCGCCATCAGGCGAAAAGTTCGGCGCCTCGATCAGCTTTTCCGTCTGGACGACAATCCGGCTTTCCCCGGAGCGGATATTATAGATCTCGACCGAACTGCGCATGCATCCTCCAGGATTTTGGGTTACCGGTCGCGGAACCGGTTGGTGATCGGGTAGCGGCGATCACGCCCAAAGTTCTTCTTGGTGATCTTCACGCCCGGAGCCGACTGCCGGCGCTTGTATTCGGCGAGATAGAGCAAATGCTCGACGCGGTGGACGGTCGCCACATCATGCCCCCGCGCGAGGATCTCCTCGACAGCCATCTCCTTCTCGACGAGGCATTCGAGGATGTCGTCGAGCACCGGATAAGGCGGCAGCGAATCCTGGTCCGTCTGGTCCGGGCGAAGCTCGGCGGACGGCGCCTTGTCGATGATGTTTTGCGGGATCACCTCGCCGGACGGCCCCAGCGCGTCCGGCGGCACATGACCATTGCGCCAGCGCGACAGCGCATAGACCTGCATTTTATAGAGGTCCTTGATCGGATTGAAGCCGCCATTCATGTCGCCGTAGAGCGTCGCATATCCAACCGACATTTCCGACTTGTTGCCGGTCGTGACCACCATGGAACCGAACTTGTTGGAAATCGCCATCAGGATCGTGCCGCGCGCCCGGCTCTGCAAGTTCTCCTCGGTAATGCCGCTATCGGTTCCTTCGAACAGCGGCGAGAGCGCCGAGGCGAAGCCTTTCACCGGCTCCTCGATCGGCACGATGTCGTAGCGGCATCCGAGCGCCTTGGCACAGTCGGCCGCATCCTTCAGCGAATCGGTTGACGTGTAGCGATACGGCAGCATCACGGTTCGCACGCGCTCCTCGCCGAGAGCATCGACGGCGATCGCCGCGCAGATCGCCGAGTCGATGCCGCCGGAGAGGCCGAGGACGACATTCTTGAAGCCGTTCTTATTCACATAATCGCGGAAACCGACCAGGCAGGCGCGATAGTCGGCCTCGTCGGGCTCGGGAATACGAGACATCGGGCCTTCGCTACAGCGCCAGCCGTTTTCGCCGCGCTTCCAGGTCGTCACCGCCAGCGCGGTTTCGAACTGGCTCATCTGGAAGGCCAGCGATTTGTCGCCGTTGAAGGCGAAACTCGCACCGTCGAAGACGAGTTCGTCCTGGCCGCCGAGCTGGTTGGCGAAGATTAGGGGCAGGCCGGTTTCGATCACCTGCTTGAGCGCCACCTGATGGCGCACGTCCACCTTTCCGCGATAATAGGGTGAACCGTTCGGCACCAGCAGGATTTCGGCACCACTTTCGGCGAGTGTCTCGCAGACGCCGAGATCGTTCCAGATTTCTTCACAGATCGGCACGCCGATCCGCACGCCGCGGAAATTCACCGGCCCCGGCATCGATCCTTCGGAAAAGACGCGCTTCTCGTCGAACTCGCCGTAGTTCGGCAGGTCGATCTTGTCGCGCAGCACCAGGATCTGGCCGCCGTCGAGAACTGCAACCGAGTTATGCCGCCCCGTCTTTCCCTGCCGCGGGAAGCCGACGATGACGCCGGGACCGCCGTCAGCGGTATCGGCCGCGAGGTCCTCGACCGCCTTCTGGCAGGCCCTTAGAAAGGCCGGTTTCAGCACGAGGTCTTCCGGTGGATAACCGGAAATGAAAAGCTCCGTCAGAAGCAGCAGATGCGCGCCTTGGCGGGCCGCATCGGCGCGTGCCTCACGGGCTTTGGCAAGGTTTCCGGCGACATCGCCGACTGTCGGGTTCAACTGGGCAACGGCAATCTGGAGTGTATTCAAAGGAGCGCTTTCCTGTGTCATGTCATCCATTTAGCGCGGGCCGCCCGCCGCTTCAATTGCCCGCGCCATGAAAAGCCGGCGGGGGCTTGCCGGGCGAAAAACCCAAAACATTATGGAAAAGCCGGGAAACCGAGAGGTTCATCTAGCGTTCATGACAGGCATGTGACACTTCGGTGAAGATTTTATGACGTCGGAGTATGCCGTTGATCCCGTTGATAATGAAGTCCGTACCGGCCAGAAAAGCAGCACTGCTTTCCGCCGGTTTCGGGTCGAGTATACAGTCTCCGGGAGCGCGCGCGGCAATCGGCATCGTATTTTCGTTTTCTCTCGCTTTCCTCAGCGTTGTCGCCGTCGAGTGGATTGCGCGCGGCACGTTGATCGATGTCGGCGAGTTCCTGACATCGACGGTCAGGCCCGGCATGACGACCGTCGCCATGCTGACGATCGTGATGTTGACCCTCGATGCCGTATTTGGACGGCGCTACCAATCGGCATTGGTATTGATCCCGCTTTTCCTGATCCCCGCCTTTGTCTCCAATCAAAAGCAGCACTTTCTCTCCGACCCCTTCTATCCGTCCGACGTGCTGTTTACCCGTCAGATTATGGAACTGCTGCCGGTCATGGTGCGAGACAGGCCGTGGACCGCCACAGCACTTCTCGTCGGCATCGTGCTTTTCACCGCAGGCATCGTTTTCGCATGGCGTTATGCCTGGCAGAATTTCCCGAAACTCTCCCGCCAGGCTCGCCTGCGCCACCTTTGTCTCGGGCTGCCGGTGATAGCGGCTTTCGCGTCGCTCATGGACTATTCGCAATATTCCTACATTCGCGACCGCCTGCAGGTGGTGCCGATGATGTGGGACCAGAAGGAGAACTACCGCAGCAACGGCTTCATACTGGCCTTCCTCTTCAACATCCCGATGGCCGATGTCGCAGCGCCCGCCGGTCTCAACGCCGATGCGCTCGACGCGATCCCCTCGCGCAACTACGGCTATCTAACAGGCCCGGAAGAAAAGCCGGACATCATCATGCTGATGAGTGAGTCCTTTTGGGATCCGACGAGGTTCAAAAACCTCTCCTTCAGCGCCGATCCGATGCCGAACGTCCGCGCCGCGCAGTCCGGCTACGTCTTCTCGCCGGAATTCGGCGGCATGACCGCCAATGTCGAATTCGAGGCACTGACCGGCTTCTCGAACGCCTTCCTGCCTTATGGCAGCATTCCTTACCAGCAATATGTCCGCAGCGACGTGCCCTCGCTTGCTACCTTCTTCCGCGGCGAAGGCTACATCGCCCGCGCCCTGCACCCCTTCAGCGGCTGGTTCTGGAACCGAAACCAGGTCTACAAGGATTTCGGTTTCGAGGAGTTCCGGACCGAAGAAACGATGCCGCCGATGGAAAAGCGCGGCATCTTCGCCTCCGACGATTCTCTGATGAAGGAGATCATGCGTGAGGGCGACGGCCTCGATAAGCCGTTCTTCTTCTTCGCTGTCACCTTGCAGGGACATGGTCCCTACGAGCCGTATCGCTATGCACGCAACACGATCGGCATCCGCGGCAACATTCCGGAGGCCGATCGTGCGACGCTTGCGACCTATACGCAGGGCGTGAAGGAAGCTGACGACAGTCTCAAGACGCTGATGGATTGGGCCTCGAAGCGTGAGCGCGAAACGATCATCGTCCTTTGGGGCGATCACCTGCCGCCGCTCGGCAACGTCTATATGAGCGCCGGCTACATGGCGGACCAGGTCGCGACCCGCAGGGCGCCGCTCGACGTGATGAAGCGCGAGCATGAAACGCCGCTGGTCATCTGGTCGAACAAGAAGGGCGTGAAGGAGGACGTCGGCACGATCAGCCCGTCGCTGATCTCCTACAGCCTCCTCAAATTTGCCGGTTTCGAGCATCCCTTCTACACCGGTTTCCTCGGCCGCGTGCAGAAGAAATACGACATCATCGACCGTTACCAACTGGCGGCGCGCAACAACAAGGCGACGCCGGACTGGGTGCGCGACCGCAAAAAGCTCGATCCTCTTGTGCGTGATTACGGCTACCTGCAGCACGACATCATGTTCGGCAAGGCGCGGACGCTAGAGCGCTTTTTCCCAAAACACGGCCTGCTTGCCGAGGGATACCAGGGCCATTGATGGCAGTCGGCGGCTGCGTTTCACAACGCTTCCTGGCCGTTGGCGGTGTGCGAGTTTGACATTCCACCGCGCCAAACCTACCGGATTTCGAGAAGCGATCGTTCTCGATACCGATGTCATTTCGGAACCGAATATGGGCGTCGTTGACTGGCTCGTGACGCAGCACTCTTCACAGGTGTTCACAGCGGCGGTGACGGGACCCGTCTACGCGCTGCGCCTTCTTGGCGAGGAGCTAGGAGCTCGGGGCCGCTATCGTGCCGATTTTCAGCGAAGATATCGGCGGGGGGGTCCTGCCCTTCGAATCGGGACGCATCAGATGTCCATGCGACCATTGTCACGAACCGTCGCAAGCCGGCCGACCGATCAGCCATTTCGACGATCAGATCGCAGCAATTGCCATCTCACGCGGGGCGTCACTTGCAACCCCGCAACATGACCGACTTCGACGGAGTTGGCCTTGATGTTATCAATCCCTGGAGGATTCGGTGATGGTGGCAAAGGCGCAAGCTGAACCCACCATCGCTGACGAATCAGATCTTTCCGCCCGTGGTGCCAGATATCGGAGCCAGTCATGCATAGTATTTCGAATTTCGTTCACCTGCATTTCGACAGGCCGACCGAGGAACTCGGCGACATCGAAAAACGCGTCCTCAGGAGGACACACGAACGCAAGGTCATCTCGACCGACGTCAACGAAGCCTTTGCCGCGGAGGCGACTTTCGGAGCGCGCGTCGCTGACGGTATCGCAAGGATCGGCGGCTCCTGGTCCTTTATCATCGCCTTCCTCGCTTTCCTCGCGATCTGGGCGGCAATCAATACGATTGTGCTGGCAACCCGCGCCTTCGACCCCTACCCCTTCGTCTTCCTGAACCTGATCCTCTCCATGCTCGCCGCAATCCAGGCGCCGATCATTATGATGTCGCAGAACCGGCAGACCGAGCGCGACCGCTTCGAAGCAGCCAAGGATTATGAAGTAAATCTCAAGGCCGAGCTCGAGGTCCTGTCGCTGCACCAGAAAATCGACATGCAGGTCGTGACCGAACTCGCTGCACTGCGCGAAGAGGTCGGGCGCCTGAACGCTTCGCTGGCCGCGAAAGGGGCCTAAACACCTTTGGCGTATTGCGGCGCGCCATCGTTGATCTCATAGAAATCGCCCTTGTCGGCACAGTAGATATGATAGCCGAAGGAAAGCCCGCTCGGCAGGTTGAACGCGCCGGCCATCACGGAAACTTCTGGCGATCCCTTCCGTTGCCAGAATAGCGCCGAGCCGCAGTTTGCGCAGAAGCCGCGCTCAGCAGTCTCGCTCGACCGGTACCAGCGGATCGAGCTCTTGCCCTCGATCGTCAGGCAATCCAGGGAGACGTCGCAAGACGCGTAGTAGAGCCCCGTCTGCCGTCGGCACTGCGAGCAATGACATGCGACGACCGGAGCGGGCTTGCTCTTGCTCATAAACGTCACCGCCCCGCAGGCGCAGCCGCCCGTATATTCCTTCGTCATTCGGCCCCCCGGTTCTCGATTGGACTGTGAGATTGGCCGCTTGCCTGGGACTGCGTCAAATCCAATTCCTTGAAGCAGACCGTCAGAAATTTTGATGCCGAGCTTCTTGAAATGCCGCGACCAGCAATCGGTGCACGTTCAATAAAAAAGCCCGGCACTGAGCCGGGCTCTCGATTCCAGTCTTTCGGGTAGATCAGCCGTTGACGGCCATGCGCTTCTCGTCGCGGCCGCCCTTCATGCGCTCGGCGAGCAAGAAGGCAAGCTCGAGGGCCTGGTCGGCGTTGAGACGCGGATCGCAATGCGTGTGATAACGGTCCTGCAGATCCTCGGCTGAAACAGCGCGGGCACCGCCCGTGCATTCCGTCACGTCTTTGCCGGTCATCTCAATATGAATACCGCCCGGATGCGTGCCTTCGGCGCGGTGGATCTGGAAGAAGCTTTCAACTTCCGACAGGATGCGCTCGAACGGACGCGTCTTGTAGTTGTTGAGCGTGATCGTATTGCCGTGCATCGGATCGCAGGACCAGACAACCTTGCGGCCTTCGCGCTCCACCGCCCGGATGAGGCGCGGCAGGTGGTCGGCGACTTTTTCGTGACCGAAACGGCAGATCAGCGTCAGGCGGCCGGCTTCGTTTGCCGGGTTCAGGATGTCGACAAGGCTCAACAGATCGTCCGCCTGCAGAGACGGACCGCACTTCAGGCCGATCGGGTTCTTGATGCCGCGGCAGTATTCGACATGCGCGTGATCGGCCTGGCGCGTGCGGTCGCCAATCCAGATCATGTGGCCGGATGTCGCGTACCAGTCGCCGGACGTAGAATCGACCCGCGTCAGCGCTTCTTCGTAGCCGAGCAGCAACGCCTCGTGGCTGGTGAAGAAGTCCGTCTCGCGCAGGCTCGGATGGTTCTCGGACGTGATGCCGATCGCCTTCATGAAGTCCATGGTTTCGCTGATTCGGTCGGCAAGTTTGCGGTAGCGCTCGCCCTGCGGGCTGTCCTTCACGAAGCCGAGCATCCACTGGTGCACATTCTCGAGATTGGCATAACCGCCCATCGCGAAGGCGCGCAGAAGGTTCAGCGTCGCGGCTGACTGGCGGTAAGCCATGGCTTGGCGTTCCGGATTCGGAATGCGCGCTTCCTCGGTGAATTCGATGCCATTGATGATATCGCCACGGTAGCTCGGCAGCGAGACGCCGTTCTGCGATTCGATGCCCGAAGAACGCGGCTTGGCAAACTGACCGGCAATACGCCCCACCTTGACCACCGGCAGTTGTGCGCCGAACGTCAGCACGACGGCCATTTGCAGGAAGGCGCGGAAGAAGTCGCGGATCGTGTCGGCGCCATGCTCGGCGAAGCTCTCGGCGCAGTCCCCGCCCTGCAGCAGGAAACCGTTGCCTTCGGAGACATTGGCGAGATGCTTCTTCAAACGGCGGGCCTCGCCCGCAAAGACGAGCGGGGGATAGCTAGCGAGCTGGGCTTCCGTTGCCGCCAAAGCGGCCTGGTCCGGATAATCCGGGACCTGCTGGATCGGCTTTTGCCTCCAACTGCTCGGGGTCCAAGTCTCTGCCATTTTAGTCACCTTTGTCTCGCCGGGATCAACGCCCGGCGCCTGTCGTCCACGATAACGGCGGCTTATAAACCTTTAGCATCCGCTTGCCTAGCGCCGTTCGACAGGTTCTGAACGGGTCGCGAAACCTGCCGCGCTTATAGGGAAACCCTCTGATGCGCCTTCAATCCCGCCCTCCGGTTTACGTTACATATACCATGAATTTTTGGGGGTAATTCAGCAATTTGTGTCAAACCCGAAGCTGAAACTGCCCGCCATGAAGAGCGCGCTTTGTCTTCGCCGATGATCGGCCCGATCCTGGGGAATGATATGAAGAAGCTGGCGCGCCGCCTTGTGGGCGATCGTTCGGGAAACTTTGGAATAATGACAGCATTGCTTGCCGTGCCAGTCCTCGGCGCGGCGGGTATGGCAGTCGATTTTGCCCATGCGCTCAGCCTCAGGACCCAGCTCTATGCGGCGGCGGACGCAGCGGCTGTGGGTGCCATTTCCGAGAAATCGCCGGCGGTGGCCAAAGCCATGACCATGCAGGGTGATGGGACCATCACCGTAGGCTCTGAAGACGCACAAAAGATGTTCGTGGGTCAGATGGCCGGCGAAACGAGCGAGTTGCCGATAGATCTTGAAATCAACGTTACGAAGACCGGCAGCGTCATCGAATCACGCGTGGCCTTCAGTGCTGTTATGCCGACCACCTTCATGCAGCTTCTGGGCCGCCAAAACGTCACCATCGGCGGCACCGCGACAGCGCAATACCAGACACCGTCTTACATGGACTTCTACATGCTTCTGGATAACACTCCTTCGATGGGAGTCGCCGCGACGCCGGATGATATCGAGCGAATGAAACATGCCACCAGATTTGGCAACGCTAAGGGCAAGGACGCTAAGTGCGCTTTTGCCTGCCATATCGTCTCCGAGAACGGTGTCGAAGACAAAACCAGCTACTATAACGTCGCACTAAACAACAACATTCCGATACGGATCGATGTGGTTGCGCAGGCGACAAAGGCACTGATGCAGACGGCCGAGCAAACCCAGACGGTTAAGGGGCAGTTCCGCATGGCCGCTTACACCTTCGGCAAGACAGCCCAGGATGCGCAGCTTTTCAAAGTCGCGGAACTGGACGAGAACCTGTCGACAGTCGGCGACGCGACTAAGAATATTAAGCTTATGAGCATCCCCTTTCAGAACTACAACCAAGATCAGCAGACCAGCTTCGACGATGCGCTCACCAAAATCGAAAAAGAGATCAAAGAAATTCCCGGCCAGGGCACGAGTAGCGCGGACCGCCAGAAGATCGTCTTCTTCGTCTCAGATGGTGTGGGTGACCACGCCAAGCCCACAGGTTGCACCAGCCCGAAAGGCAGGGTCAACAGCACTCGCTGCATCGAACCTATCGATACGAAGTTCTGCGAATATCTGAAAAAAAAGAATATCAAGATAGCCGTTCTTTATACGACCTATCTGCCCCTAGAGGACAACGGCTTCTGGAAGGACTGGGTTAAACCGTTCGACGGCAGCATCGCCACCCGAATGCAAGAATGTGCGAGCCCCGGCTACTTTTTCCAGGTGTCCCTGACGCAAGGCATTTCCGAGGCTATGGACACCCTCTTCCACAAGATCGTCAGCACGCCGCGCCTCACCAGGTGATCGAGGCGCCACCCAACGCGAACCTCAAACACGCTCGCCATTCCGGATTCGATAGCTCGGCACATACATCGTCACCAGCTCTTCCGCCGCCGTGGGGTGCACCGCCATGGTGCGGTCGAAATCCTCCTTGGTGCATCCGGCCTTCAGCGTGATCCCGAGGATCTGCGCCATCTCGCCGGCGTCATGCCCGAGGATATGGGCGCCGACGACCTTGCGGCTTTCTGCATCGACGATCAGCTTCATCAGCATCTTTTCGGACCGGCCGGACAGCGTCGCCTTCAGCGGCCGGAACTGCGCCCGGTAGATCTCGAGCTCCCTGTAGCGTTTCGCCGCCTCCTCTTCCGAAAGGCCGACCGTGCCGATCTCGGGCTGGGAGAAGACAGCCGTTGCGATTAGCTCGTGATCCGGCTTCGTCGGATTGTTCTTGTATTCCGTCTCGATGAAGCACATCGCCTCGTGGATCGCGACCGGCGTGAGCTGTACCCTGTCGGTGACATCGCCGAGTGCGTAGATGTTGTCGGCGCTCGTCCGCGAATATTCGTCGACGACGATCGCGCCGCGCTCGTTCGTTTTCACACCTGCCACCTCAAGCCCAAGCCCGTCGGTATTCGGATCACGTCCGAGCGCGAGCAACACGGCGCCGGCATTCAGTGTGCCATTATTCAGGGTCTCGACGGCAAGCCCTTGCTCGCCCTTCGACACCATTTCCAGGGTGTCGCGGCACAGGATGCGAATACCCTTGGCAACCATTGCCTCGTGCAGGCCGCGGCGCAGATCCTGGTCGAAGCGAGAGAGGATTTCCGCCCCGCGGTAGACCAGCGTCGTCTCGACACCCAGTCCATGGAAGATATTGGCAAATTCCACGGCAATATAGCCGCCGCCCGCAATCACGATCGCCTTCGGCAGGTCTTCGAGATGGAACGCCTCGTTGGAGGAAATGCAAAGCTCGTGTCCCGGAAGCGCCGCATGCGGGTTCGGCCGGCCGCCGGTCGCAATGACGATGGTCTTAGCCGTCACCGTCTCACCGGTCTTCACTAGCCGGATCGTATGCGCATCGACGAGCTCGGCGCGCGTCTCGAGGATTTCCGCATCCGCGCCGGAAAGTCCCTTCTTATAGAGCCCCTCCAGCCGCGCGATTTCGGCGTCCTTGGCAGCGATCAGCTTCTTCCAGTCGAAAGAGCTTTCCCCGACCGTCCAGCCGAAGCCGGCGGCATCCTCGAAATGCTCCTGATATTGCGACGCATAGACGAACAACTTCTTGGGCACGCACCCGCGGATGACGCAGGTGCCGCCGTAGCGGTATTCCTCTGCGATCGCGACCTTCTTGCCGAGCGACGCGGCAATGCGCGCGCTTCGCACGCCCCCCGAACCGCCGCCGATGACGAAGAGGTCGTAATCATAGGAAGACATGGACGGGTGCTCCGTTAGGAATCGGCAGGAATGGCTCGATGGATATAGTATCTGCGCCTGCAAAAACAAAAGCCCGGACGATGCCGGGCTCTTGCGATAACATCAGCCGTGTCAGGGCTTTGCAGCAGGAGCAGGCGCACCTGCCGGCTTGTCGCCGGCCGGGGGAGTTTCCGGCACAGGCTCTACCTTGATGACCTTGCTGAGTTCCGTATTGGCATTCTTCTGGAGATCGCGGGCAATGCCCTGCGCCCAGATATCGGCTGCCCTGTTCGTTTCCCGCGAAGCGACGGGGCCGTCCTTCAGAAGCTTCTTGCCGACCGGCGAGTTGTAGAAGTCGGCGATGGCCTTCAGCTCTTCAACCGTGAATGCCTTTGCATAGTTCGTTGCGGCTTCCTTCTCGAGATCGGAGCGGCGCGGTGCGAGCGCCAGAGCCTGTGCGTCGACCGTTGCGCTGATCACGTCTTCGTAGTTCGGCGAATCCTGAATGAGGCCGGCCTTCAGGCGTTCGGCGAGGCCGGGCAGGATATTGTCGAACTGCGCCGTTGCGCCAATGGCGGCAACGGCTGCACGCGCGGCCTTCAACTGCTCGTCGGAAATTTCCTGCGCCTGCGCAGCTGAGCCGAAAGCGATGCCGGAGAGAATAACCGTCGCGGCGGCAAAACGGCCAAGACCTGCAAATTTCTTCATGAGTTTCTGTGCTCCTGTTATCTGTTCGCCTGCAGCGTGCGCGCACCCGCTGGACCCGCGATGATCGCAAGTGACGCCATATTGAGAAAAAGCCCGTGCTCGACGACGCCGGGTATCGAATTCAGCTCGCTCGAAAGCGCGTCTGCATCAGGAATGCGGCCAAAAGATGCGTCGATGATGTAGTGGCCGCCGTCCGTGGTAAATTCTCCGTCACCGGATTGGCGAAGTGTCAGGCTGCCGGTCAGACCGAGCCTGGCAGCCTTCCTTTCGATCGCGATCCGTGTGGAAACGAGACCGAATGGATTGACTTCGATCGGCAGCGGAAACTGGCCGAGCGTCTCGACCAGCTTGCTCTCGTCGGCAATCACGATCACGCGGTCTGAAGCCGCCGCTACGATCTTTTCGCGCAGCAACGCCCCGCCACCGCCCTTGACCAGGCGCAGGCTCGCATCGATTTCGTCGGCGCCGTCGACCGTCAAGTCGAGTTCCGGGAGTTCGTCGAGAGATTTCAGCGGTACGCCGAGTTCGACGCAAAGCCGCGCCGTGCGCTCCGACGTCGGGACACCCTCGACCCTGAAACCACCGGCAACCTTCTCCGCGAGCAGGCGAACGAACTCCTCTGCCGTACTTCCCGTCCCGATCCCGAGGCGCATTCCACTCTCGACGTGGGTAAGAGCCGCCTCGGCGGCCTTGATCTTCATTTCGCGGGCGTCCATGCGCCGCCTACTCCGGTTGTTTCGTTGGATGTGCTGTTTACACGGCTCGTATGGCAAACGAAAGCCAAAATAATAGCAGGAAACCGAAATGCGAAAGCATCGCGCTGCGGCGTTAAGGCCATAGTCTTGGCGTTGCTTTTTCAATGCCCATCACCTACTCCGGGAAGACCGGATTTCATGAAGAGGCAATTTCCTTGACCCCTGCCCTTGTCGTATTCGATCTCGACGGCACGCTGCTCGATACCCATGCCGATCTCGTCGAGAGCCTGAATCTCACGATCGCCGCGCTCGATCTCGCGCCCGTGACTTATGCCGATCTAACCCATCTCGTGGGCCACGGCGCAAAGGTGATGATCGAGCGCGCCTGCAGGCTGCGCGGCCACCCGCTTTCGGAGAGCGAGCTGCCGCCGCTGCTGGAACGCTTCATCGCCCATTACACCGATACGATGCCCGGTCATACACAGCCATATCCCGGCCTGATCGCCGCCATGGATACTTTAAAAATCGAGGGATACAAACTCGCCGTCTGCACCAACAAGCTGGAATCGCTGGCGCTGACGCTTCTGCGGAAACTCCACCTCACCGGTTATTTCGACGCTATCACCGGCGGCGACACCTTTCCGGTCCGCAAACCCGATGCGCAGCACCTGACCGGCACGATCGAACGCGCCGGCGGCATACTGGCACGCAGCATCATGATCGGCGACAGCCTCAACGACATCGCCGTCGCTAGAAACGCCAACGTCCCATCGATCGCCGTCCCCTTCGGCTATTCCGACGTGCCGGTCGAAACGCTGCGCCCCGACCGGATCATCCTGCACTATGACGAACTGACGCCCGAACTCGTCGAAACCGTCATTTGCGATTTTGCGCGGTCGAACGCGGTGGCTGCTTCTCGCTGAAATTCCCGATCAAGCGCGCGGCAAACTCATTTGGACCGCAGCTCCACTATATGTCGATTTATTCGAACTTCCTCGCGCGTGCTCTCAAATATGAATGCCTTTGAACAGAGTGCTTGCAAGACGGTCAGCGACCCGGAGCCGGGTCAGCCGATTTAGGGGAGCTTGGACCGCGATGTCGGTGGCAATGGCGATCCACAACGCAATGAAGAATGGGCCAGGTGCAGATCCTTGGGTTCGGAAAAGTGGAACTATCCCCAAGTCACGGTTAGGTTTCCGCCGCTGCGCCACGCAATACTTCGTCGACCGAAACGTTGAAACGCGCATAGTCAGTCAAGAAACCAGAGATATCCCCGAGGACCTTCCGCATATCGAAAGTACGGGAAAGCGTTCTCGCACGACTGGATCAAGAACGATCTCGTAGCCTGGAAAATTCTGCCGATAACCGCCACGTCGGCGAATACAACATCGTGAAGGTCGATGGCGGCTTGCATCACTACATGGCTGGCTGATCCGCCCGTAAGTATTGCGCCAAGATTCAAGAATGCAGCAGGCCAAAAGCCCCGCGTCCTCATCCCCGCTTCGGACTCGTCGCACTCCTGCTCTCGGGTGCGGCACGGAGCACTTCGCGCCGGCGGCGATCCCGAAGACCGCCGCCCCATTCCCGATCGAAAACAATCAGATCTGAGCGTCCCGCGCCTTCGTCGTCGTCTCGAATGCCTTCTCGACATAAGCATCGCGGCCATAGACATCGTCGAAATATTCCACGACCCCGTCCTTGTTTGGCCATGCCGTGAAGTAGGACACGTAGACCGGAATTTTCTGCGGAACCGAGACCGCCTTGTTCTGGCCAGCGGCGATCTGCCTTGCCACATCGGCGACGCTCGTGTTGAGCACGGCCGCCGCCATCGCGCGCGGATCGGCAAGACGCACGCAGCCATGGCTCAGCGCCCGCATGTCGCGCTTGAAGAAGCTCTTCGAGGGCGTGTCGTGCATGTAGATCGCATGGCTGTTCGGGAACAGTATCTTCAATTCGCCCAAGGCATTGTCGCCGCTCGGCGGTTGGCGCACGGAGACATTGGAGGTCGAGCCGTACCAATCGACGCTGGACGACGGAACCGCATGGCCGTTGATCGCTACTTCATAGCCGAGACGGTCGAGATAATTCGGGTCGGCGCGCAGCTTCGGCAGCATTTCGTTGATAATGATCGACTGCGGAACGCCCCAGAACGGATTGAACTCGACGGTCTCGATCTCATCCTGGAAGAAATAGGTCTGGTTGGATTTCTGACCGACCACGACGCGCATCGACAACTGTTCCTTGTTGTCGTTGTGGTAGTAGACCATAAAGGCCGGCTGGTTGATGAAGACGTAGCGCGAGCCGAGATCTTCCGGCAGCCAGCGCGCCTGCTCCATCGCGACGGTGAGCTTGTCGATCTTCGAAGCGTTGCTGTCGCCGCCAGTCATGATGCGGACGGTCGCCTGGCCGATTACGCCGTCCGGCTTCAGATTATGTTCCTTCTGGAAACTCTCGACCAGCGAAACGAGCTCGGGCGAGTAGACGAAGCCGCCGCTATAGGCGGCAAGCGTTGCCGCATGCTGCGCCTTCAGCGCTTCTGAGGCGTGCTTGCCGATGGCCTTGACGATATTGGCGACTTCCGGCGAGCTGTCGCCCGGGCGCAGCAGCCGATCGAGCGAGATCGTGATCGGCTCGTCGCCAGCCGTCTCGGCCTTGAGCTTGTCGAGTTCCTCCTTGAGTGCCGCGAATTGCGGGCCATCCGGCGTGCGGCTGGTCAGATAGGCGCCGATATCCGGGCTCATGCGTGCAAGCTTCAGAACCGGACCGAGGTTGACCTGCTTGCGCCTGAAATCGTGGTAGCCCGAAATCTTGTTCGGATCGATGCGTCCGCGCACCGTATCCTGGACATAGGCGAGCACCTTCGAGGAAAGCTGCAGCTCGAACTGCGTAAGAGCGCGGTCGCGGGCGGCCGGATCCGGATTGGACGGGTCGACGGCCGGCAGGTCGACGGTGTAGTCGGCCGGGTCGAGGCCGACGGAACCGACACCGGAAAGGAAACTCATCGCCGCCTTGGCACGATCGTTGATCTCTGCGCCGGTCAGCCAGACAAAGGGGTTCTTGGAGCTGCCGTAATAGGCTTCGAGAGCCTTTGCGACGTTTACGTCGGCGCGAACCTTCGCTTCGGCGAGGAACTGGCGTTCGACGACGACCGGCCCCATGGCCGCTTCACCGGACGCAGACGCGATCGCACCCGTCACCGTCGGCTCGGCAAACTTGGCGATATTGACGAAGCGCATCGCGTCCGGCTTGTAGGTATAGTAGCGCGGACCGCTGACCTTCGGTAGCGGCATGGCCGGCATTTCGCCGAACTCGCCTGGATTGGCGGGATTGATGATCGGGGTCCGCTCGCGGTGGCCGCGGATCATGTCCATCAGCGTATAAGCATGCGCCGGCGCGGCCATCGCCGCAAATCCGCAGGAAAGTGCCAGTGCGGAGACCGCACCCTTGAAAAACGATGTCATGCTTTTTTCCAGTCCCAGTATCACGCTGTCCTTGGCATAGGCGAAGCCCATATCAAAATTCATATAGTCTGGCTTTCCCGGTCCATTGGCAGAAACCGGCTCCGAGCGCCAGAAGCACCGGCACAACTTGTGTGACGCCGTCAAAGCGTGCCGCCGGCAAGCAGTTCACACAAAATTATGAAATTATTAGTTAATTTTTTACCGAATTTCGCGCGATTGCCACAGTGGTCAAACGCGCCCTCCAGGCATAAAGTTTCAAGCGTGTCCTAAAAACCACGAAGAACGCCTAAAACATGAATAATGCTGTCATATTTCGTCTCCGGCCCGGTTTTCTTGAGGTCCGTTCGGACCTATAAGACCGACCTGAAACGAACGCGCTCCGGCGAATGCGACAGGAAGGCATGGCTATGACCTCGACCCGTACCGAAACAGATACCTTTGGCCCGATCGACGTGGCGGGCGACCGATATTGGGGCGCCCAGGCGCAGCGCTCGCTCGGCAATTTCAAGATCGGTTGGGAAAAGCAGCCGCTATCGATCGTGCGCGCCCTCGGCATCGTCAAGCAGGCAGCCGCCAGGGTGAACATGGAACTCGGCCAGCTCGATCCGGCAATCGGCAAGGCGATCGTCGACGCCGCTCAAGAAGTCATCGACGGCAAGCTCAACGAGCATTTCCCGCTCGTCGTCTGGCAGACAGGTTCGGGCACGCAGTCGAACATGAACGCCAACGAGGTGATCTCCAATCGGGCGATCGAAATGCTTGGCGGCGTCATGGGGTCCAAGAAGCCGGTGCATCCGAACGACCACGTCAACATGAGCCAGTCTTCGAACGATACATACCCGACAGCCATGCACGTCGCCTGCGCCGAGCAGATCGCCCACCACCTGCTGCCGGCCTTGAAGCACCTGCATGCGGCCCTCGACATGAAGGTCGTCGAGTTCAACCACATCATCAAAATCGGCCGCACGCATACCCAGGACGCGACGCCGCTGACGCTCGGGCAGGAGTTCTCCGGCTATGCGGCCCAGGTCGGCTCCGCCATCAAGCGCATCGAGCTGACGCTTCCCGGCCTTTGCGAACTGGCGCAGGGCGGCACCGCCGTCGGCACCGGGCTCAACGCGCCAGTCGGCTTTGCGGAAAAGGTGGCGGAGGAGATCGCGAAGATTTCCGATATGCCGTTTGTCACGGCGCCCAACAAGTTCGAGGCGCTTGCCTCCCATGACAGCATGGTTTTCAGCCACGGCGCCATCAATGCCGCAGCAGCCGCCCTCTTCAAGATCGCCAACGACATCCGCCTGCTCGGCTCCGGCCCACGTGCCGGCCTCGGCGAGCTGTCGCTGCCGGAAAACGAACCGGGCTCGTCGATCATGCCGGGCAAGGTCAACCCGACGCAGTGCGAGGCGCTGACGCAGGTCTGCGCCCACGTCTTCGGCAATCACGCCGCCCTCACCTTCGCAGGCAGCCAGGGTCATTTCGAGCTCAACGTCTATAACCCGATGATGGCCTATAATTTCCTGCAGTCCGTCCAGCTTCTCGGCGATGCGGCTATTTCCTTCACCGACAACTGCGTCGTCGGGATCGAGGCCCGCGAAGACAATATCAAGGCCGGCCTGGAGCGTTCGCTGATGCTCGTCACCGCGCTTGCCCCGACGATCGGCTACGACAACGCCGCCAAGATCGCCAAGACGGCGCACAAGAACGGCACGACGTTGAAGGAAGAAGCACTCGCAAGCGGGCTCGTCACCTCCGAACAGTACGACGAGATCGTCCGCCCCGAGCAGATGATCGGCCCGAAATAAGCCGGCGCGATCTCGTCCGCCAGACCTGTCCGGCAGTCGAAAGCTGATGGGCGATCGCCCTGAAACCAGCTGGCCGAAAAAAGGCTCGCAGAGAACTGTCACGATTGGCCCGTTTGCGGGCCGGGCGGGTTTCTACTGGCTGCCGGAAGCTCCGGCCCCTTCAAGGACCGGCATAGAAAACCTCGGCAGGATTAAGCCTTGCAAGGATTTCCGTGTAGAAGGGGCCGGTCGGATAACCGCTCCCTTTGCCGAAGACGATTGCAGCGCTGCTGACGATGACGAGAACCATCGCTGACGACAAAAAGTGATGATGCTGAGACCTTTGTATCGTTGTATCTCTTTGCTCAACCTGTTCGGCGTTCTGCCCGGCCCTGATATCTGTGCTCGCTGAAATCCGGTTTAAAGCCCGTATAATCGCAACTGATCATGCATGAACGCCGAATAATCACGCCGCTGTGGTCGTCATACTGACGGGGAGCAACTATGCCTGCTTGACGATTGCATTTGCGGTTCGCCCGATTTAGATCGGTTCCAAACTGTGCGATGCCAATCTCAAGAAAGGTCACTTCGATGGCTGACGATCTCTTCCCGCTCGGCAAGGACACCACCCCTTACCGCAAGATCAGCAGCGACCACGTCTCTGTTGACAGCTTCAGGGGACAAGAGATCCTGACGGTAGAACCAGAGGGCATGCGGCTGCTTGCCGAAACTGCCTTTGCCGACATCAACCATTTGCTGCGGCCCGGCCACCTGAAGCAGCTTGCCGCCATCCTCGACGATCCGGAAGCAACCGAAAACGATCGTTTCGTCGCCTACGACCTTTTGAAAAACGCCAATATCGCCGCAAGCGGCATCCTCCCAATGTGCCAGGACACGGGTACTGCGATCATCATGGGCAAGAAGGGCCGCCGGGTGTGGACCGAAGGCGGCGATTACACAGCGCTCGCACAGGGCGTGATGGATGCCTATGAGAAGAAGAACCTGCGCTATTCGCAACTCGCGCCTCTCAAGATGTTTGAGGAGAAAAACACCAAGAACAACCTGCCCGCCCAGATCGACATTTATGAGGAAGGCACAGATTCCTACGATTTCCTCTTCGTCGCCAAGGGCGGCGGTTCGGCCAACAAGACCTTCCTCTATCAGGGCACGCCGTCGCTTCTGACGCATGACCGCATGATCGACTTCCTCAAGGAAAAGATCCTGACGCTGGGGACGGCAGCCTGCCCCCCCTACCATCTGGCGATCGTCATCGGCGGCACCTCGGCCGAAATGAACCTCAAGACCGTCAAGCTCGCTTCGACACGTTACCTCGACGCCCTGCCGACGGAAGGCTCCGAGAGTGGCCACGCCTTCCGCGATGTCGAGATGGAAAGGGAAGTCCACAAGCTGACGCAGCAAATGGGCGTCGGCGCCCAGTTCGGCGGCAAATATTTCTGTCACGACGTGCGCGTCATCCGCCTGCCCCGCCACGGTGCATCGCTGCCGATCGGCCTCGGCGTTTCGTGTTCGGCCGATCGTCAAGCCAAGGGCAAGATCAGCCGCGAGGGCATTTTTGTCGAACAGCTGGAAACCGATCCGTCCAAATATATGCCGGCGATCGACGAGACGAAGCTGTCGGATTCGGTGGTCCGCATCGACCTCAACCAGTCGATGGCCGACATCCTTGCCGAATTGACGAGGCATCCGGTCAAGACCCGCCTGTCGCTGACGGGAACGATCATCGTCGCGCGCGACCTTGCCCATGCGAAAATCCGCGAACGCCTAGACAAGGGTGAAGGCATGCCGGACTACATGAAGAACCACCCGGTTTATTATGCCGGTCCGGCAAAGACGCCAGTCGGCTACGCCTCGGGCTCCTTCGGCCCGACCACCGCCGGCCGCATGGACAGCTATGTCGACCAGTTCCAGGCCTTCGGCGGCTCGATGGTGATGCTTGCCAAGGGCAACCGTTCCCGCGCCGTGCGCGAGGCCTGCAAG
Source organism: Rhizobium gallicum bv. gallicum R602sp (assembly GCF_000816845.1). Classification (NCBI taxonomy): domain Bacteria; kingdom Pseudomonadati; phylum Pseudomonadota; class Alphaproteobacteria; order Hyphomicrobiales; family Rhizobiaceae; genus Rhizobium; species Rhizobium gallicum. The sequence goes on from NZ_CP006877.1 coordinate 2,135,403, forward strand.
GCGCATGGCGGCTTCTATCTCGGCTCGATCGGCGGCCCGGCCGCCCGCTTGGCGCAGGATTGCATCAAGAAGGTCGACGTCCTGGAATATCCCGAACTCGGCATGGAGGCCGTCTGGAGGATCGAGGTCGTGGATTTCCCGGCCTTCATCGTCATCGACGACAAAGGCAACGACTTCTTCCAGGAACTCAATCTGGGCTGAGTGCCGTCAATGAACCACGGCGGTCTTGCGCGGATCGACCTCCTGGGTGCTGGCCAGGCTATTCAAAGCCTGAAAATCGGCAGCGCCCAGCGATTCTTCGGCGCTTACGCTGGCGAGGATATCGGTGCGGAACGCGCCCTCGTGCACCTCGCCCACCGTTTACAAAAGAGTACATTTTCGACACCAACTGTCAACAAATTGGAGACGATCAAAAACAATCGTCGGAAATGCTGCATAGTTTGGAGTTTTTGCGGAAAATGCGCAAAAATTTGAGGAGTACTCGGGTTTTCGCCCTAGATTTCCGTCGCCTAGTATTTCATCGCCGGCAGACTAGAATACTCGCATCTAATCTTTAGTATATATGCCTTTAATCCTTTCCCAACGAATTTAAGCTACTGAATAGAAGATTGCCTTCGAAATCTCATTGAGGAGTATGCCGAATGACTGCGGCTGCAGCGCCAAAGGCGCAGGTTCCCGACGTGGCAGGTCAGATCACCTATGCCATGCGCTCGATGGGGGTCGCGCCAATCCCGCGCAATTACGAGCTCTTCTATGAGGCCTATATCGGCTCCAACCCCGCCTTGACGCGCGACCTTGCCGCCCTTGGCAGCCAGGCCAGCCAGGAAGAACTCGACGCGCTCGGCGCGCAGCATTTCACCCATTCGCCCGCCCGTGTCTTGGACGACGCCCACACGCGCATCGCCGCGGAGCTCGAAGGGCTACTGCGCGTCCTGCGCCAGGAGCAGACCTCGCTCGAAAGTTACAACAAGCTGCTCGGCGAAACCTGCAAGCGCATCAATTCCAAGAGTGCCGCCAGCCTCGAACTCATAGAAAACGCCATCACTATTCTCACCGAGGCGACCGGCGATACGATGGCGCATGGCGAAAGGACTGTGGAGAACGTCGCCCAGCGCTCGCAGGAGATGGACCGGGTCCGCAAGGAACTCGATGAATACAAGCGCATAGCCAATACCGACTCGCTGACGCGCCTTTCCAACCGCCGGGCCTTCGACGATCGCCTCGCCGCCGTCTTCGACAATCCGGCACTGAAGCCCATCACCGCGCTGGTACTTGCCGATATCGACAATTTCAAGAAGATCAACGACACCTACGGCCATCCGGTCGGCGACAAGATCCTCGCGACCGTCGCCTCCGTCATCCGCGCCAATGTCCGCCGCGATATCTTCGTCGCTCGCACCGGTGGTGAAGAGTTCGCGCTGATCGTCGACGGCAATACGCCGGAGGAAGTGATGAGCATGGCGGAGCGCATCCGCCGCACGCTCGAGGCGACTCCCTTCAAGAATTCCCGCACTCGCGTGAATTATGGCCCCGTGACCGTCTCCATGGGTGTGTGCATGGCATCGAACGCCGACGATCCGGGCGAGCTTTACTACAAGACCGACATCGCTCTCTACGGCGCAAAGAACGCCGGGCGCAACTGCTGCATCCTCTATCAGGATGGGATGCAGAAAGACTTCAGCAAGAGCTGGCTGATCTACAAGTCGTAGCAGTCACCATTCGGTGACGGCTGCCTACCACATCGTCTTTGCCGCACGGCCCGCCCACTCCCGGTCGTAGGTATCGTGATCGAAATCTTCGGCCGCCGCCTTGAGCATCAGGCCGGGGGTCGGCAGCTTCGCCGGATCGGCAAAGTTCTCCGGGTTCCAAAGCTGCGCTCGCATAAGAGCGCGGGCGCACTGGAAATAGACCTCGTCGACGGTGATCACCACGATGGTGCGCGGGTGCTTACCATCCATCTCGAAACTTTCGAGCAGCGTCTCGTCGTTCGACACCATCCCACGGCCGTTGATGCGCATCGTCGTGTTCGAACCCGGCACCAGGAACATGAGCGCAAGGCGCGGATCGCGCACGATATTTGAAAGCGAATCAACGCGGTTGTTGCCGCGCCAGTCGGGCAGATGCAGCGTCTTTTCGTCGATCACCCGCACGACACCGCCGATGTCGCCGCGCGGCGAGCAGTCGAGCCCTTCCGGCCCGACGGTCGCCAGCGCCATGAAGGGCGAAGCTTCGATCATCTGGCGGTAGGGCGGCGTCAGCACCCTCGTCACCTTGGCAACGGACGCCTGCGTCAGACCTCCCCCATAGATTTTGCCGAGTTCCTCAACCGTCCTGATGATTTTCATGATCGCCCTGCCAACGCTTCAAAGACCGCCCACTAGCCGCCCGAAATGACGCTACAATGACGCCCGTTTGCCCGGAAGCTCAAAAAGCGGAATGATCTCAGCATCATTTTTGATGGGATCATCTGCAAGGAAACGCTGGATCTCCGCAAGTACCGGCTCGGCGCTGACGATCCGCCGGTGGCCGAAGCCGTTGGCCCAGAAGAGCCGCACGCTCCTGCCCGAGGCGGCGTAGCGCCGCGCATGATTAGCGCTGACTTCCTTGTCGTCTTCCGCGTGGATCACCAGCATCGGGCGCGCCATTGTTGCAGCCGCCTCCCCCGCATCGAAATCCTCCAGTCTCCGGCCGGTCAGCCGATGCACCTCACCCTCAAGCGCCGCCTGCGCCGCCTTATCGAGGCCGACCATCCTGCCGAAGCCGGCAAACAGCCATTTCATCTCGCTCGGCGAGCCGATCGTGACGATCTTTCCGGCCGACAGCGCTTCGATTTCAGGCAGCAGGCCGGCGGCCGAAACCATCAGGGCCGCGCCGCCGAAGGAATGGCCGACTGTCGCGTCGAATGGCCCGAACCGCACCTCGGCTGCGGCGATCGTCTCTACGGCAAGCCCCATATGCAGAAAGCGTCCGCCTGCGCGCCCGTGGCCCGGAAAATCGACGCCGATCACCTCCGCGCCGCTTGCGGCAAGCGCACCGATCAGATCGGTCATGTATTCCATGCTCGACCCCCAGCCGTGCGTCACAAGGTAACGCTGCCGCCTGCCGGCAGCACCGCCGTTGATCCGGTAGGCATGCGCCCGCCGTCCACCCACAAGGCGAAACTCGATTCGCTCCGCCGATTGCAGGAAAGCCCGGCCTGCCGCATGCGCCGCTCTGGCCTTTGCGCCCTTTGGCTTTGCGGACGGCGTCAGGCAGAACAGCCGGAACGCCGTCTTGCCCGCAAGAAGCGGTGAAACCGCCTGCAACAGCGAAAATCCGAGGCGGGTGACCTTCAGTGCAAAGTTTGGCATAGTGGGAATCCAATAATGTTCAACACTGAACAATAAAGTACAACGATGAACAAAAAACAATCCCTTCCTTGGGATCATCCGCGTTTTCGCAGCTGGATCGCCGTCGCCCGCGCCTGCCAGTTGATGCAGCAATCCTTGGGCCGATCGCTGGCAGAGCTCGATATCAAGACCCCGCATCTCGATATTCTGATCAATCTTTATCGCTTCGAGGGCATCTCGCAGCAGGAGCTTGCCCGCAAGCTCCTCGTCGGCCGCTCCAATATGAGCATGCTGCTGCCACAGATGGAAAAACGCGGCCTGATTAAGCGCTGCGGCGACGACAAGGACAAGCGCGTGCTGCGGCTCTATCTGACACCCGAGGGCCGCAGCCTCACCGAGCGCGCCATGGTGATCCAGACCGACCTGATCGAGCGGGTGCTGTCCCCCGAGCCGATAGAGCAGTGCATGGCCATGGCAAGCTCGATGGAACGGATCATCGGCGTGCTGCAGCAGGATCTGCGCGACGAGGATTGATGTCAGTGCAGCGTGCGCCCGGCCGGCCGCCCGGCAAGCGATCTGTATTCCCATGCGGCAACGACGATCAACACCAGCGTCGCCAGAATGCCCATCACATAGACTTCGAGCACCGGTGCCAGGAACGCCAAAAGGACCAGCAGCACAAGACCCGCGATATGCGAAAGCGGCGCTCGCCCGCTCGTCGCGCCCTTGAACCAGAGATTGCCAACAAGGAAAAGGCCCGAGCCACCGAGGATCGCAGCCATCACGCCGACATCGCCCTTGTCGTGGGGATGCGAGAACATGAACTCGACGGCCACCGCATGCACGATGATGCCGGCGAGAATCGGAATATGCGCATAGGTGAAAGCCTGCCGCGCAAGGCGGCCCGGCGTCTCGTCATGCTCGATCCGGTGTGCGGCCCGCTGATGCCCGAACCGGAAATAGAGCCACCACATCGCGACCGTTCCAACAAAGCCCGTGACGAAAACGGCGGTCGTCAGACCGGAAAACGGCAGTTCCGAAAAGGTGCGGCCGGAAACGAGGATCGCTTCGCCGAGGCAGATGATGATAAACAGCGCGCAACGCTCCGCCATGTGGGCGCCCGAGACATCCCAGTCCGCCGCCGTCGACTTGCCCAGCCCCGGCACGAAGAAACCTGAGGCCGGACCCGCATAATCGATGAGGAGCGCAATAATCCATGTAATCAACCGCCCCTCATGCTCCAGAAAACCGCCGGCGATCCAGAAAACGCCGGCAACCGCAAGCCATGTGCTGATGCGGATGAAGTTCAAATAGTTCGAGCGGCCGGCATCCTTCATCGCATAGAGCGCAAAAAACGACCGTCCGACCTGCATCAGCACGTAGGCCGCCGCAAAAAGCAGTCCCTTGTCGCCGAAAGCTTCGGGAATCGAAGCCGAAAGCACCAATCCGAGCAGCATCAGAGCAACGAGCATGCCGCGCACCGGCATCTTTTCGGGATCGAGCCAGTTCGTTACCCAGGCCGTAAAGACCCAGACCCACCAGACGGCGAAGGTCATCAGCGCCGCTTCGACAGCGCCAAGCAGCGTGTAGTGGGCCGCCAGCGCGTGGGAAAGCTGTGAAATGGAAAAGACGAACACCAGGTCGAAGAAGAGTTCGAGAAAGCTGACCTTGCTGTCGGCCGGACTTCCCTTCGAACGCAGCCAGTTTTTACCTGTGGTTCCCGCCATTTCCCCCCCCTTATGGCTGTTGATCGCTCAGCGCGGCTTTTCCGCGACCTCGCGGCTCATGCCCTTCTCGCCGAGTTCCTTCTCGTATTCCGCAAAAAGCTCCTCGCCACGCTCGCCGAGCTCGCGCAGATAGACCCAGGTGAAGATGCCCGTATCGTGCATGTCGTCGAAGCCGATGCGCACGGCATAATTGCCGGTCGGCGTCATAGAGATGATCGCGACGTTGCGCTTGCCGGGAACCGTCAACTTCTGCCCCGGCCCATGGCCCTGCACTTCTGCCGAGGGCGAAAGCACACGTAACATTTCGGCCGAAATATCAAAGCTCTGGCCGTCGTTGAAGGTCACGGTCAGACGCTGCCGGTCCTTCGAGACACGCAGTTCAGTGGGCCAGATATCGCTCATCGCTCCCTCCAATTGTCACAGAGCAGTAGGCAATCGAGCATTTCGAGGCAAGCTCAATTTACCGTGCGTCCCCCGCCTTTCCCTTGACGGTGCAGCCACATCTGTCCACATTACCATGACGACGGAGATATTGGTGAACAGCAACGTTGGAACGATAGCAAGCGCATCGCCCTTAGTGGCAGATGCAGCCTCGATGATCGACCCCTTTGGACGGGCGGTCACTTATCTGCGCGTCTCCGTCACCGACCGCTGCGATTTCCGCTGCACCTACTGCATGGCGGAAAACATGACATTCCTGCCGAAGAAGGACCTTCTGACGCTTGAAGAGCTGAACCGGCTCTGTTCGGCCTTCATCGCCAAGGGCGTGCGCAAGATCAGGCTGACCGGCGGCGAGCCGCTGGTGCGCAAGAACATCATGTTCCTCGTGCGCGAGCTCGGAAAGCGGATCGGCTCCGGCCTCGAGGAACTGACGCTGACGACCAACGGCTCCCAGCTTGCCCGCCATGCAGAGGAACTCTACGACTGCGGCGTGCGCCGCATCAACGTCTCGCTTGATACGCTCGACCCCGACAAGTTCCGCAAGATCACCCGCTGGGGCGATTTCGCCAAGGTCATGGAAGGGATCGACGCGGCGCAGAACGCCGGCTTGAAGATCAAGCTCAATGCGGTCGCCCTCAAGGATTTCAACCAAGCCGAGATACCGCACATGCTGCGTTTCGCCCATGGCCGGGGCATGGATCTCACAGTCATCGAAACCATGCCGATGGGCGAGATCGACGAGGACAGAACCGACCAGTATCTGCCGCTCTCCGAGCTTCGCGCCGATCTCGAACGTGAGTTCACGCTAACCGATATCGGCTACAAGACCGGCGGTCCGGCACGCTATGTAGAAGTCGCCGAAACCGCCGGCCGTCTCGGCTTCATAACGCCGATGACGCATAATTTCTGCGAAAGCTGCAACCGCGTCCGGCTCACCTGCACCGGCACGCTCTATATGTGTCTCGGCCAGAACGATGCCGCCGATCTCCGCTCTGCATTGCGCGCCACGGACGACGACGACCTTGTCTACGCCGCAATCGACGAAGCGATCACCCGCAAGCCGAAAGGCCACGACTTCATCATTGACCGCACCCACAACCGCCCAGCGGTCTCCCGCCACATGAGTGTCACCGGCGGGTGAGCACTTCCATTTGCGTGCCTCAAGCAGCGCCAGCGGGATCCCCAATCGGCAGCAGTGCCGGATCGAGGGGCGACGGATCGTTGGGATTCTCGTCGTCCGAGGGGTCGTGTGCCGGTTTTAGCGGCGGCTTTTCCTGGACGCGATCGGGCGCGTCCGGTAGCGGTGTGGGACCACGCGGCGGTTCAGTGGAATTTGGAACATCTTGCGGCATGATGTGGCTTCTTTTTCTGGAGGAAGCCCGGCTGGAGCCGGGCTCATGCTCAATGCCAGGTCTGGCGCTCGTACCAGTCGTCGACCTCGCGATGGATGCGATCCTTTGCAATGCCGTAGCGCTCCTGAATCTTGCCTTCAAGCTGCTCGCGACGGCCTGCAATCTGGTCGAGATCGTCGTCAGTGAGCTTGCCCCACTGTTCCTTGATCTTACCCTTCATCTGCTTCCAGTTCCCTTCGACACGATTCCAATCCATCTTCCTTCTCCTCTTTAGTTGGGCATGAATGGAAAACGCCAACAGCCCGGATTTGTTCAAATTTTTGGGACAGAGAGACGTTATGTGCGATTGATCGAAACGCCTCCGTCGGCGAGCATTGTCGAACCTGTGACGAAGCTCGCCATATCCGAGCCCAGGAAGAGCGCCACCTTGGCGATCTCGTCCGGCTGGGCGACACGCTTTAGCGTGTGCAAGCCTTTGACGAAGGCAATCGTCTCCGGCGTGGCGTCCGGGAAGTTGATCGGATTTGCCTGTGTGTCGACGCCGCCTGGAAGCAGTGCGTTCACGCGCACATTCTTCGGGCCCAATTCAACCGCCAGCACCTGCACGAGGCCCATTAGCCCCGCCTTTGCCGCCGCATAAGCGCCCATGCCGGGCATGCCCACCGTATGGCCGACAAAGGTCGAGGTAAAAATGATCGATCCGCCGCCGCGCTCAATCATCGCCGGCGCCTGATGCTTGGCGGCAAGAAATCCGCTTGTCAGGTTGAGGTCGACGGTATCGCGCCAATCGCCGAGCGAGATATCGGCAAGCGAGCCATAGGCGCCGGTACCGCCCGCATTATTGAAGGCGATGTCGAGCCCCCCGAAACGCCTTGAGGCCGTTTCCACAAGCGAACGATGCAGTCCCTCGTCGCGTATCTCGCCTGCAACGGCAACCGCCTCTCCGCCGTCTGCCTCGATCTCCTCGACGAGCATTCCCAATTCTGCCTCACGCCGTGCTGTGACGACGAGTTTGGCGCCCTCGGCGGCAAAGAGTTTGGCCGCGGCGCGGCCGATACCGGCGCTGGCGCCACTGACAATTGCGATCTTTCCATTCAGGCTGTTCATACCGCACTCCGTTCATTGCTGAGGATCAAGTTCGGCACTCAGATCGCAAAACCGTGCGGCTGCAGCCACCCGTTTTCTGCGCTGCTGGAAGAAAACAAAAAACACGGTCGGTCGAGGGCGGGTTCCAATTCTCCCGGTGGCGATCTTATCAGGCGGCCTGGCCGCGTCCGGAGCCAGAGATCACCTCGCTCTCCGGCACGCTCGATCTTGTCCGAAAGCATGTCGAACAGGAGGACTTTCCCGACAATGCGGCGGCTCTGGCGTGGCCAATACTCCAACACGCCACTGCAACGAAAGAATTTGTCTTTCAAAACCGCGGCTTGGCAAAGCCGCGGCCACCAAACTCGGTATCGGCGCTGCTTATTGTGCACCGCGCAATCGATTTATTTGGGATGTGACTTTCATTCGATTCCCTTGATGCGCGATCGCCTCTAAAAGGACGGCACGAAAATCGGGAATCTCTTTTCATGCCGCGGTCTCGCAATACCCAGGGCGCAATCTTCATGAGCATGGCCATGGCCGGCTTTTCCTCTAGCGACGCCCTTTCCAAGTCTGTTATCAGCTATATGAACGCCGGCGAAATCATCTTTATCCGCGGCGTCTTCACCAGCATTCTCGTCTATCTGATCGCCCGTCATCTAGGAGCGCTCCGCTCCTGGCGCATCGTGCTGAAGCCGATTATCATCCTGCGCGTCATCTGCGAAGTGCTTGCCGCGGTCTTCTACATCACGGCGCTGGGCATGATGCCGATCGCCAATGCCTCGGCCATCCTGCAATCCCTGCCGCTCGTCGTGACCTTCGGAGCAGCAATCTTTTTCCGCGAGCCAGTCGGCTGGCGGCGCTGGTCGGCAATCCTGGTGGGCCTCCTCGGCGTCATGATCATCATCCGTCCCGGTCCCGAAGGCTTCACAACCGCAGCCCTTCTCTGCGTTGCCAGCGTCCTGGTGACGGCGGGGCGCGATCTTGCAACCCGCTCCATCGATCCCGAGATCCCCTCGTTAATGGTGACCGTCATCACCGCGATGTCGGTCGCCTTCTTCGGCGCGCTCCTCATGCCGGCGCTCGGCGGCTGGCAGCCCGTCAGCCTCACTTCGCTTTCGCACCTGCTTTTCGCTTCCGTCCTGGTGCTGATCGGCTATCAATGCGTCATCCTCGCGATGCGCACCGGCGAAGTCTCCTTCGTCGCGCCCTTCCGCTATACGAGCCTGATCTTCTCCGCACTTCTCGGCGTCTTCTTCTTCGCCGAGGTGCCCGATTTCTGGACGCTCTGCGGAGCTGCGGTTGTCATCGCGTCCGGCCTTTATACTTTCTATCGCGAGGCCAAACGCCGCGTGCCGCCGATGGCGCAGGAATCCGAGCCCAGAAGCCCCGTCTGAGAACCGCCATGGCCGATTTTTCCCTGCACAACACCAATATTCCCGGCGTCATCCTTGCCGGCGGCCGCTCGACGCGCATGGGACAGGACAAAGCCTCCGTCATGCTCGGCGGCCGCTCACTGCTCGATCATGCCATCGCGCGGCTGGCCCCGCAGGTCTCTACAATTGCGGTGAATGCCGACAGCGAGCCGCAATGCGGCCTGCGCTTCATTCCGGATATCATCCCGGGCAAAGCGGGACCGATGGCCGGCATCCATGCCGCAATGGCGCATGCGGCCACGCTTCCAGGCGTCAGCCATGTCGTGACCGTTTCGATCGACAGTCCCTTCTTCCCGGCAGAGCTTGTCGCAGATTTCGCCGCCGTAATCGATTCCCCGGCAAAGATCGCGATCGCCGCCTCCGAAGGCCGCCCTCATCCCGTCTTCGGCCTTTGGCCGGTTTCGCTGGGGGACGAACTCGCCGGCTGGATCGCAACGGACGAAAAGCGGCGCGTGCGCGACTTTCTGCTACGGCATAACGTTGCGGAAGTTGCCTTCCCGCTGCATCCGACGCGCGCCAGCCTGCTCGACCCTTTCTTCAACATCAACACGCCCGACGACTTGGTGGAAGCCGAGCGCTGGCTGCAGGTGCTTTCATGACCGGACCACGCATATTCGGAATCGCCGGCTGGAAGAATTCGGGCAAGACGGGACTTGCCGTACGTCTCGTCGCGGAGTTCACCCGCCGCGGCTACCGCATCTCGACGATCAAGCACGCCCACCACGATTTCGATATCGACAAGGTCGGCGCCGACAGCTACCGCCACCGACAGGCCGGCGCGCATGAGGTGACGATCGTCTCCGGCACCCGTTACGCCATCATGCATGAGTTGCGCGGCGCTCCCGAACCGGCCTTCGAGGAAATCCTCGCACGTCTCGCTCCCTGCGACCTGGTACTGATCGAAGGCTACAAGCGCGAACCGATCCCGAAGATCGAAGCCCGCCGCCTGGAAGCGGCCAGGCGCGATCTGCTGGCGCCGACCGATCCGCATATCTGCGCCATCGCCGCCGACCATCCCATCACGGACACGGATCTGCCGGTCTTCAGTCTCGACGACACGACAATGATCGCCGATTTCATCGCTGCCAAGATCGGACTTTCTCCAGCTTGCAGATAGAAAAAGCCGCCGCGCTAGCGACGGCATTTTCTCCTCGAACTGATTACTTACTGGTTCGACGCGACCGGTCGCACCAGAGCCGTAACGCGGCGAATGGTCACGCGGCGGTTTTCCTGTTCGGGACCATCCATATTGACCTTCAGGTAGCGCTCGCCATAACCCTGCGTCGCAAGGTTTTCCGGCGGAATGCCATAGACGTCCGTCAGCACATTGGCGACCGATTCGGCACGCTGGTCCGAAAGGACGAGATTGCTCTCGTCGGAGCCGACCGCATCCGTATGGCCTTCAATCAGGAAGGTTTCGCTCTGATCTTTTTGAAGCACCTCGTTCATCGCATCGGCAACCTTGCGCAGGCTCTGGGCCTGGCTCATCGGGATCTCGGCGCTACCCGTCGCGAAGGTGATCGTATCGAGGTCGATGCGACGGACTTTGTCGCGGATACGGGCCGAATACTTCACCTCGTTCAGCGAATAGACGCGCTCGACGGGTTCAACGGGCGGCTCGCTCAGGAACTCGTAATAATCGCGATCCGGATTGCTGCTTGTGTCGATGATGTAGTCGCGCACCGGGATCCCCAGCCGCATCGGCGGCAAATCAGCGCCCGGATCCTCGAAGTAGCCGCGGTCCGGATCATCGTAGAGTTCCGGCGAATAGTAGAGAACATATTCGCGGCCGCCGCTGTCGATGCGCGAGCGCTGGATGATATCACCATAGCGGTTGCGGATGGTCACGATGCGATAGCCTTCCGGGCGCTCGATCGTCTCGCGGTAACGGTCCCGCGAAAGCTGCTCGTAGAGCGGCCGTTCGCCGTCCCTGAGGAATCGGCGGTCGTCATCGCTGCGCACCACAATCCGGTTGTTGTATTGTATGATGGTGCGGTTGTCGTCACCCTCGTAACGCTCGACGCGCGCACCTTCCGGGCTCATGAACTCTGGCCTGCGGTCAAGCCTGCGGCCCTCTTCGCTCGTCACCGCCTCGAACTTGACCGGAGGCCGGCGCTGGCCTTCCGGAGCGAGCTGCGCATCGGCATCGGATTTCGGGGCGGCGATGACCTGCTGCTCTGCAGCGCGCAGGCGATCACGTTCACGCCGTCCGCCCCGGCCGGTAGCCCGGTCGGCATCCTTGTCGCTGTCGAGCACGGCGGCCCCGTTCTCGACCGGCAGGACAACGGTCTCGTTGCTTTTGCTCGGATCCTCGGCGATCTGCTTGCGGCGATCGAGCTCTTCCGGCGTCACCTTCTCAGGAGCAGGAATTGCCTGTTCTGTGGGCTGCGCCTCACCGCTCGGCTGTTCGCCAGTCGGCGCTGCGGGCTGGACGGGCACCTGCTCGCCCTGCTGTTGCAGCTGCTGTTCGCCACCTTCGGCAGGCTTCTGCGCCTCGCCCGGCTCTGCAGCAACTGGCGGCTTTTTGGGTGCCGGAGATTCGGCGGGCACGGGAGCCTTCTCGGGCGACGGTGATTCCTGCGGAACGGCTGCCTTATCTTCGGCCGGCTGCTGCTCAGGCTGAGCTTCTTTCACGGGCTTGCGGCCGGGTTTTGCCGCGGGCTGCTGCTCACCTTCGGTTGCTTGCTGCTGCCGCTTGCGCGGACGCTGCTGCTCGGGCTGCGCCTCTTCCGTCTGCTGTTGCGACTCGTCGGCCTGCGGCTGGGCTTCGCCCTGCTGGGGCGCTGTTTCCTGCTGTGCAGGCTGCTGCTCGCGCTGCTTGCGGCGCGGCCGCTCGCGATTTTGCGCGGGCTGCTGTTCCGGCGCAGCCTCAGGCGCTACCTGCTCCTGCTGTGGCTCGGGCGCAGTCTCTTCGGGCGCGGCTTGACGCTTCTTGCGTCGGGGCTGCTCCTCGCTTGGCTGAGCCTGCTGCGCTTCCGGGGCCTGCTCGGGTTCGGGTTCTGCCTTGCGCTGTTTGCGACGCGGCGCTTCCTGTTCGGCCTGCGGCGCCTCCTGCTGGGGTTCTGCCTCAGGCTGCTGCTCCTCGGCAGGCCGCTTGCGCTTCTTCTTCAGAAGCTCTTCATCCGAAGGCGCAGCATCCTGCGCGACCTCGTAGCTGCCGCTGATCACCTGCGGTATGGGCCGCAGCGCACTTCCACCGGCTGCGGTCGCTGCATGGGCCGGCGACATGGCCAGAGACAGCGAAAGCAGCGGGAAAGCGGCGCTAGCAAACAATCTTGATTTCATTCCCATGAGGTTCCTCGTCTTCTTGTTGAGCCTTTTGGAACACCTGCAGGGCGTCCCGACGTTTTGGGCGGACTTGGGACCGAAATCGTCCAAATCCGGATTTGTTCCCCCTGTTTTAGGAAGCCCGTCATTAACCCGGTATGAATGCTGCGGTTCGGTGCCGTTCATCTTTGCCACAGTTTGCGCCGCACCATTGCGCTGCGATTCCAGTTGCAATTTGCAAAAAAAAGGTTTGATTATCGCCCCAAGGCGGTGCCCCGTGCCCGCCGCATTCCGGTCGCTGGCGGATAAGAAGAAGACGCAGCGGCCAACCAACAGAGAGGATCCTCATGCGTATCTCCACCCGCTTTCTTGCAGCCGCTTCACTCGCAGCGCTGTCGCTCTTCGCAGGTTCGGCAATGGCCGACGGCGAGAAGTACGTGATCGGCACAGACTCGACCTACCCGCCTTTCGAATTCGTAGACGCCAGCGGCGAGATCAAGGGCTTCGACATCGACATCGCCAAGGCGCTCTGCGCTGAAATGAAGGCCGAATGCACCTTCGTCAGCGCCGACTGGGACGGCATCATTCCGGCGCTGCAGGCCAAGAAGTACGATATGATCGTTTCGTCGATGTCGATCACGCCGGAGCGTCTGAAGCTCGTCGACTTCACCAACAAGTACTACAACACGCCGCCGGCCGTCGCCGTGCCGAAGGACTCGACGATCACCGACGTCGCCGGCCTGAAAGGCAAGACGATCGGCGCACAGACCTCGACGACGCACGCCAACTACGCCGAAAAGCACCTTGCCGACACGGAGCTCAAGCTCTATCCGACCGCCGACGAGTATAAGCTCGACATCTCGAGCGGCCGTATCGACGCCGCCATCGACGACGTCGTCGTTCTCTCCGAATGGATCAAGTCGGAAGCCGGCGCCTGCTGCAAGATCCTGACGACGCTTCCCGTCGACAAGGAAATCAACGGCGAGGGCGCCGGCATCGCCGTGCGCCAGGGCGACCCGCTCAAGGAAAAGCTGAACACCGCGATCGCAGCAATCCGCGCCAACGGCAAGTACAAGGAAATTCAGGACAAGTACTTCGACTTCAACGTTTACGGCGAATAAGAAAACTTGTAACTGACCGGCAAAGACGGTGGCGGAAGGCTTGCTCTTCCGCCATTTTTGTTTGACAACCATGGAAAGATCAAAACGGCATAAGCCGTGAGGGGAAAGTTGGCATGGGCGGATTGTTTTCCGCGCCGGGCTCGTTCTGGGCCTGGATAGGATATATCTTTGATCCGCTCTGCGGACCTGCCGGCGTTTTCACCTGGTTCGGGCAATCGACCATCCTCGCCTGTGGCGATGCGGGCTGGGGAGACGAAATCGCGCTCGGCCTGAAGACTACCGTCGCCGTGGCGCTTCTGACGCTTCCCGTCGGGCTCATCATCGGCTTCTTTGTCGCGCTTGGCCAGCAATCGGAAGAAAGGTCGGTGCGCCTTGCGTCGGGCATCTACACCACGATCTTCCGCGGCCTGCCCGAGCTCCTGACGCTCTTCATCATCTATTACGGCCTTCAGATCCTGATCCAGTCGGTGCTCACCTCCTTCGGCTACGAGCAGCGGGTGGAGATCAATGCCTTTGTCGCCGGCATGATTGCGCTCTCGGTGGTCTTTTCCGCCTATTGTGCGGAAGTGCTGCTGTCGGCCTTCCGCGCCATTCCGAGGGGCCAGTACGAAGCCGGCTATGCGCTCGGCCTTCATCAAGGCCGCACGCTCGGCTTGATCGTGCTGCCGCAATTGATCCGCATCGCCCTGCCCGGCCTCACGAACCTGTGGATGATCCTGCTCAAGGACACCTCCTACGTCTCGATCATCGGCCTTGCCGACATCCTGCGCCAGACCGGAGTCGCCGTCCGCGTCACCAAGCAGGCTTTCTTCTTTTACATCATCGCCTGCGGCCTCTATCTCGCGCTTGCGGTCATCTCGTCGATCGGCCTCAGCTATATCGAACGCTGGGCGAAGCGCTCTGGGGTCCGCCGATGAGCTATGCGCAAACCCTCATCCCGCCGCAGCCGGCGCCGAAGGAAATCGTCAAGCCGATAACGGGCACGCGCGTCGTCGGCTCGCTCCTCGTCCTCCTTTGGGCGCTGCTTGCCGCAAGCCTGATCTACATGGTGATCGCCGGCTGGGACGTGGACAAGTTCACGCGCTACGGTCCGCGCTACCTGCACGGCCTGATGACGACGATCATCCTGGTGACGATCTCCGTCATTTTCGGCGCAGCACTTTCCCTGCCGCTCGCCTTCGCGCGCATGTCGAAGAACAGGATCATCAGCACGCTTGCCTATTGCTACGTGTACGTCTTCCGCGGCACCCCACTCTTGGCACAGCTCTTTCTGATCTACTACGGCCTCGGCGGCTTCCGCGCGCAGCTCGAAGCCGCCGGCCTCTGGTGGTTCTTCCGCGACGCCTGGTATTGCGGTCTCTTCTCGATGACGATCAATACCGCCGCCTATCAGGCCGAAATCCTGCGCGGCGCCATCGAAAGCGTGCCAAGCGGCCAGCACGAGGCAGCGTCAGCGCTCGGCATTCACAAGGCCGTCGCCTTCCGCAAGATCGTTCTGCCGCAGGCGCTCATCGTGGCACTGCGCCCCTACGGCAATGAAATCATCCTGCTGATCAAGGGCTCTGCCGTCGTCGCCATCATCACCGTCCTCGATCTGATGGGCGAAACCCGCTACGCGTTCTCGCGCACCTTCGATTACCAGACCTATCTCTGGGCGGCGATCTTCTATCTTTCGATGGTCGAAGCGCTCCGGCATTTCTGGAACTGGATCGAGCGCCGCCTGACACGGCATCTAAAGCGCTGACCTCTTGGTAGCACTCCGAGATGAGTGCTGCCAAGCCACTGAAATCAAAAACAAATAGCCTTTTCCTCCCACATCTGTCAAGCTTGCGTTTACCGACGCGTGTTTCCATTTCATATAATGTTCACAGACGTGACATGGGAACGAAACCGAGGCTGAGATGAACAAGGATTTCGAAAAGCAGCTTCAGGGATACGGGCTGACGACCGCCCACATCCTCTACCACCTGCCGGATCACCCGGCGATCCTCCAGACCTACATCTGGCAGGAATATGATCTTGCTCCGGATTTTCCCGAAATGCGCGGCTTTCTGAAGTTCTGGCAGGAAAAACTGGACGGCCCGCTGCATTCGGTACGCTACATCCACCGCAAGCTGATTTCGGCAACGGAATGGCGCGCCCTGAAAGGCGAGTTCATTCTGCATTGAGGCGGCTAGACATGCGCTTCGCCACGAATGAACTCGCCTTTGTCGGGTTCCCGGCGTAACACGCCGTAGAGGATGGCGAGATAGAAGGCCGCCACGAGAGCAATCACCACGAGGCCCGGAAGCGGCCCGAGCACGGCATTGTCGATCACATAGGTCCAGGAATGTGCCTGTGCCAGCGCGCTTCCCTCGGTCTGCAGTTTCGGCGTCGTGATTTTCAGCGCCCAGGCAAGCAGCATGATGAGATACATCCAGCTGTAGTTGCGTCGCAGCCGCCGCTGGACGGCATCCGCATAGGTCAGTAGGAAGGTCGGCTTGCGCAGGCTGCTTGCAACCACCGGACCCCAATCGCGCACGGAATTCGCCTCCGGCGACAGGATCTGCGCGAAATAGTTTTTTTCGACCTGCCGGACCCGGGCCCGGTAGATATCGAAGAACCGGTAGCGCCTCGCCTCGATCAGCAAAAGCAGCGAGATCAGCATTATTCCGAAGAGAAGCACCCCATGATGCGCGGTCGGCGTCGACAGCGAGAGGGAGAGCAATGCTGCGACCACCGTGATCGCCCAGTTCGACGTCCGGTCGATGCGATCCCGCCAACTCGTCATGCGTCCGAGTTCGCCGCGATAATAGTGCGCGAGCGTATTGGTGATTTCGACCGGCGTCAGCGGCAATGGCGGCGTTGCCTCCTTCCGGGCGCTCTCGTCAAGGCCGGGCTTGCTGATGTCCGTCGTCATGGCATTCCTCCCTTTCCTTCTTATTGAGATCTCCATTTCGCATTCTGCGCCTCCAAGGCCGCCATTGCAAAAGGCGGCAAGCCGCCTTAGAGGCTTGCCTGAACTTAAAAAGGTGGTGACGGCAATGGCAAAGAAAATCGACGAGGAAGCGCTTGCGGAAGCCTATAACCGCGCCCTTGCCCTCGAAAAGGCCGGTGACATCGACGCTGCCGTGAGGGCCTATGAGGAGGTGCTGGCAATCGACCCCGAAGACCACGGCGGCGCGGCCGTCCGCATCGCCTCGATGGGCCGCGGCGAAACGCCGGTCAGGGCGCCGGATGCCTATGTCGAAACCCTTTTCGACCAGCATGCCGAAGTTTTCGAGGACGTGCTTGTCGAGCAGCTCAGCTACCACGTCCCCATGCTGGTGCGCCAGCGCCTGCAGGAGCTGAAGCTCGACCGCTTCAAGCGCCTGCTCGACCTCGGATGCGGCACGGGGCTCACGGGCGGCACGCTGCGCGACCTCTGCGAGGAGATGACGGGCATCGATATCTCCGAAAACATGGTCGAGATCGCCCATGAGAAGGAAATCTACGAGACTCTCTTCGTGGCCGAGGTCGAGGACTTCCTCGACGACAACGACGAAGAGGCCTTCGATCTCATCACCGCGACCGACGTGCTGCCTTATCTCGGCGCCCTGGAGCCGCTATTCTTCGGCGTCGCCGAGAACCTGACACCCGGGGGCCTTTTCATCTTCTCCTCCGAGACGCTCCCGCCAGCCGACGGACGCCTTTATGCCGTCGGCCCGCACCAGCGCTTCCTGCACGCCGAAGCCTATATCCGCGACCGCCTGACTGCGACCGGCTTCGACCTCGTAGAGATGAGCGAAATCAACGTCCGAATGCAGGAAGGTCAGCCAAGTCCGGGACATCTGGTGATCGCGCGGTTGGCCGGCTGACGCGCACGATCCTTCAAGTTGCATTCGCCAATGAGCATCTAGCCTCCCTGACGCGACATAAGAAATAACGGATCGGCGCGCTGCATCGGATACTTACCCAATCAGGATACCATCCCTTGCGGCCCGCGCCGCAACCTGATACTTAGCCATTCAGTAAACTTTCCGGTCACTGAAGGCACCATCCATGTCGCTGGTTCTTTACGGACATCCCCTCGCCTCCTTCTGTCACAAGGTGTTGATCGCGCTTTACGAGAACGGCACGCCTTTCGAAAACCGCACCGTCGATCTGGCCGATGAACCGTCGAGCGCCGATCTCTTCCGCTTTTGGCCGGTCGGCAAGATGCCGGTCCTGCGCGACGAGGCGCTGGACAGCACGATCCCCGAGACGAGCATCATCATCGAATATCTCGACCGACATTACCCCGGCCCTATCCGCCTGTTGCCGGACGATATCGACCGGGCGCTTCGCGTCCGTCTCTGGGACCGCTTCTTCGATCTCTATGTGCAGACGCCGATGCAGAAGATCGTCACCGATACCCTCCGGCCGGACGGCGGCAAGGATCCGCATGGCGTGGAAGAGGCACGCGGCACGCATGCAACGGCCTACGGCATGATCGAGCAGCAGCTCGGCAGCAACCAGTGGATCACCGGCGACAGCTTCACGATGGCCGATTGCGCTGCGGCACCAGCCCTCTTCTATGCCGAAACGCTCGTGCCCTTCGGCGACGACCAGCCGAAGCTCCGCGCCTATTACGAACGCCTGCTCGAGCGGCCGTCCTTTGCGCGGGTGCTGAAGGAGGCACTGCCCTACTTCAAGTTCTACCCGTACAGTCACCAGCTCCCGGAGCGCATCCGCAGCGAAATGCCCGCCGAATGATCATGGAACCTGCCGCCCTCGACCGGATGTTTCACGCCTTGTCCGACCGCAGCCGCCGCGGCATGGTCGATCGCCTCGGCCGCGGCCCTGCCTCCGTCATGGAGCTGGCAAAGCCTCTCTCCATGACGCTGCCGACAGTGATGAAGCATCTAAGCGTGCTGGAATCGAGCGGCCTCGTGCAGTCCGAAAAGGCCGGCCGCGTCCGCACCTATCGCCTGCAGCAGGACGCGCTTGGCCATCTCGATCGCTGGATATCCGAGCGAAATCGACAATACTAACCTAACGCGCCGCTTCCTTGCCGAGGATCGCCGCAAGCAGCTTGCCCTCCATTTCGGCGAGTTCGGCATCGCCGTGCCTGCGCGGATGCGGATAGGGGATCGCCAGATCGAGCGCGATCCGCCCCTCGTCGAGCACGATCACCCGGTCGGCCAGATGCACCGCCTCGCTGACGTCATGCGTCACCAGTACGGCGGTGAAGCCGAGTTCGCGCCAGACGCGATTGACGAGTTCCTGCATGCTGATGCGCGTCAGCGCATCCAATGCCCCGAGCGGTTCGTCAAGCGCCAGCACGCCGGGCTTGCTCACCAGCGCCCGCGCCAGCGCCACGCGCTGCCGCTGGCCGCCGGAAAGCCGTGACGGCCATTCCGACGCCTTCTCGGCAAGCTGCACTTCGGAGAGCACCGCCGCCGCTTCGGCCAGTGCCAACCGCTTCTCCACATTGTCGCCAAGCCCGACGGCTGCGTTCTCCGCCACGCTCAGCCACGGCAGCAGGCGCGGCTCCTGGAAGACGATGCGCGCGTTCGGCTGGCCCCCCGCACCGGCGGTATTTTCGAAGCGCACCTCACCGGCCGTCGGCTGATCGAGCCCCATGAGGATCCGAAGCAGCGTGCTCTTGCCGCAGCCGCTCTTGCCGATCACCGCGACGAACTGGCCCGCCGGAATGTGCAGGTTGATGCCGCGCAAAACCCGGTTGCCGCTGAAACTCTTCTCAAGGCCCGTCAGCGTGATCGAAGCGGCACCGGCTTGCCCAACGGGCGCTTCCGTCTCGTATTCCGGCGCAGCAGCCCCCTGGAAGCGCTCATGCGTGATGACGGTCATTGCGTCTCTCCTATTTCTGATAGACGGGGTTCCACGTCAGCGCCCGCCGCTCCAGCGCCCGCGCCACGACATCCGCCACCTTGCCGAGCACGGCATAAATCACCAGCGCCAGCACCACGACATCCGTCATCATGAACTCGCGGGCATTGTTCGCCATATGGCCGATGCCGGAGGACGCGGCGATCGATTCCGAAACGATCAGCGTCAGCCACATGATGCCGAGCGCATAGCGCAGCCCGACGAAGATCGAGGGCAGCGCGCCCGGAAAGATCACCTTGCGAAACAGCGTCCAGCCGCCCATGCCATAGACCTTGCCCATCTCGATCAGGTCGCGGTCGACGTTGCGCACGCCGTGATAGGTATTGAGATAGACCGGGAAAAGCACGCCGAGCGAAGTGAGGAAGAGCTTCGATTCCTCGCCGATCCCGAACCAGAGAATGACAAGCGGGATCATCGCCAGATGCGGAATGGTGCGCAGCATCTGCAACGTCGTATCCGTCAGCTGCTCGGAAATCTTCGAAACGCCGTTCGCAATGCCGAGCAGGAAGCCGATCGATCCGCCGACGATGAGCCCCGCCAAAGCCCGGCCCGCACTGACGAGAACGTCATGCGGCAACTGCCCGGATAGCGTCGTCGACCAGAAGGCGACAGCCACATCCGCCGGTGACGGCATGACACGCGAGGCGATAAGCCCTGCCGAAGACGCCGCCTGCCAGGCAAGAATGATTGCGAGCGGTACCAGATAGGGCAGCAGCGCTTCGCGGCTCGGAAGCGAAAATCGAAAGCGCACCTTGCGGCTCTCCTGCCCGGCGATCGCTCGCGTGAACGGCGTTTCGAAAACCGACATGCTTATCTCCTTGCGTGCTTTGAAATCAGGAGCCGGAAACGACCTTCAGGTTGCCGCCGTGGCTGCCGCCGCCGAAGACCCGATGGCGGCCGAAATCGCTCTTGAGGCCGTGGCGCTGCTCCTGGCGCTCGAGCCCGAGTTCGGGAAACAGCAGTTCGGCGACACGGTAGGCCTCTTCCAGATGCGGATAGCCGGAGCCGATCACCGTCTCGATGCCGAGGTCCTGGTATTCGCGAAGCCGTGCGGCGACCGTCTTCGGCGAGCCGACCAGTGCTGTCCCGGCACCGGCACGCACAAGGCCGACGCCGGCCCAGAGGTTCGGCGAGACCTCCAGCTTGTCCCGGCGACCGCCGTGAAGGGCCGCCATGCGCGCCTGGCCGACGGAGTCGGACTGCCTGGCGAAACGTTGCTGCGCTTCCTCGATCGTGGCATCGTCGAGCTTGGAGATCAGCCGATCGGCCGCCGCCCATGCTTCCTCATCCGTTTCGCGGACGATGAAATGCAGGCGGATGCCGAAGCTCACGTCACGGCCCTTCTTGGCCGCGGCGGTGCGCACGCGCTCGATCTTTTCGCCGACCTGTGCCGGCGGCTCGCCCCAGGTAAGGTACTTGTCGACGCGGCCCACCGAGAAATCGATCCCGGCATCCGACGAGCCGCCGAAATAGAGCGGCGGTCGCGGGGTCTGGACGGACGGAAAGCCGAGCTGCGCATTGGTCGCCTTGATATATTTGCCGTCGAAGCTCGCGATACCCTTTTCCAGCAGCTCTTCCCAGACTGTGAAGAACTCGTCGGCATGCGCGTAGCGCTCGTCATGCTCAAGATGGATGCCGTCTCCGGCAAGCTCGCCCGGGCTGCCGCCGACGACGATGTTGAGCAGCACGCGGCCGTTCGAGATGCGATCGAGCGTCGTCGTCAGCCGCGCATAATAGGCGGGCGAGGCGGTGCCTGGACGGATCGCGACGAGGAACCTCAACTTCTCGGTCTTGGCCGAAAGGGCTGCGGCCGTCACGAAGGACTCCTCGCAGGCGACGCCCGTCGGCAAAAGCACGCCGGAATAGCCGAGCCGGTCGGCGGCCTGCGCGATCTGCGTCATGTAGCCGATATCCGGCGCGCGGGTCAGCTCGCCGGAGCCGAGATAGGCCCCGTCGCCGGAGGTCGGGATGAACCACAGGAAATCGATAGGCTTGGATGAAGCGCTCATGGTCGGAAATCTCCTTTGAAAACCGGAAACAGATATCAGCTCGCCTTCGGCCTCCAGACGATATCGCCGGTGGTCAACGGCTTCGGCACGATGCCGAGCTTGTAGAATTCATCGGCAAGCGCCTGCTGATAGGCTGCCGCATCGTCGGTGATGGTCGTCACGGCGCCGAGATCGGCGCCCGGCCGCGACAGCGTCACGCGGGTCACCTCAGCCGGCACGCCGGTGATTTCGGAGAGCTCCTTGACCGTATCGTCGAGCTTGCCCTGCGCCGACTTACCGACCTTGCCGAGTTCATCGATCACGTCGACGATCACTTGAGCGTTGGCATCGGTGAATTCCTGATTGGCGAGGAAGTAGCTGTATGAGGGAACAATGCCCTCGGCCGTCGTCAGGATACGGGTCTCCGGATCGGACTCGGCGATTGCAAGATAAGGGTCCCAGATCGACCAGGCATCGATGCTGCCGTTCTTGAAGGCAGAGGCCGCATCCGGCGGCGCAAGGTCCAGCGGCTGGACATCATCGATCGTCAACCCCGCCTTGCGTAAGACTTTTACCGTAACGTTATGCGCGCTCGACCCGCGCTTAAACGCAACCTTCTTTCCCTTCAGCTCTTCGAGGGTCTTGATCGGAGAACCCTTGGGCACGAGGATCGCCGAACCCGCCGGGCTGCCACGATAGGTGCCGACATAATAGAGATGGCCGCCTGCAGCCTGCGCAAAGAGCGGCGGTACGTCGCCTGTCGCGCCGAAGTCGAGCGCCCCGGCACCGAGCGCTTCGAGCAGCGGCGGGCCGGAGGTGAATTCTGACCAGCTGAGAGAAATGCCGCGATCGGCAAGCCGGCTCTCCAGCGCCCCGCGGCGCTTGGCGAGCGCCAGCACGCCGTTCTTCTGCCAGCCGATCCGGAATTCGGTGGCTGCAGCGCGTGCGGGTTTGATGGCCGGCAGAACGGCGGCCGCAGCAGCAGCGCCGAAAAGTGCGAGCGTCTGGCGTCGAGAAATCATGGCATTCCCCTTTCCTTCACGGGCAGCATCATTGAACTGCCGGTTCGTTGCGATAGCTTGATAATGATAATGTCTATATATTATATCGACAATTTTATTTGTAAGTTTTGCCTCCCCCGCAATTTTCCTGACCGGAAAGTGCCCGTTTTGCGGAATTTTATTCCAAAGCACGCGCTTATGGATTTTCGCAGGCAGGCCGGACCGGCGTTACTTTGGCTTTCCTGCCGCGGCACTTTCGGCTAATCATGCCCCGAATTCAGGAGAAGGATCTGGCATATGGCAAAAGTCGCGTTCATCGGTCTCGGCGTCATGGGCTTCCCCATGGCAGGTCACTTGAAGACGAAGGGCGGCCACGACGTCACGGTCTATAACCGCACGGCATCCAAGGCTGCGGACTGGGCTTCCAAGTTCGGCGGCAAATCCGCCGCGACGCCTGCCGAAGCCGCAGCAGATGCCGATTTCGTCTTCACCTGCGTCGGCAATGATGACGACCTGCGTTCGGTGACCACCGGCAAGGGCGGCGTTTTGGAAGGCATGAAGAAGGGCGCCGTGCTCATCGACAACACCACCGCCAGCGCCGAAGTCGCCCGCGAGCTTTATGAAGCCGCCAAGACAAAAGGCAGCGACTTCATTGACGCGCCGGTTTCCGGCGGCCAGGCAGGTGCGGAAAACGGCGTGCTCACCGTCATGTGCGGCGGCGATGAAGCCGTCTTCGAAAAGGCAAGGCCGGTCATCGACGCCTATGCCCGCATGGTCGGCCTCATGGGTCCTGCCGGTTCCGGCCAGCTCACCAAGATGATCAACCAGATCTGCATCGCCGGCATCGTCCAGGGTCTCGCCGAAGGCATCCATTTCGGCAAGCGTGCCGGCCTCGACATCGAGAAGGTTATCGACGTCATCTCCAAGGGTGCTGCCGGCTCCTGGCAGATGGAAAATCGCCACAAGACCATGAACCAGGGTAAATACGATTTCGGTTTCGCCGTCGACTGGATGCGCAAGGATCTAGGCATTGTGCTCACCGAAGCGCGCGCCAACGGCGCGAAACTGCCCATCACTGCCCTCGTCGACCAGTTTTACGGCGACGTCCAGGCGATCGGCGGCAACCGCTGGGATACGTCCTCCCTGCTCGCGCGTCTGGAAAAATGATCGGGCCCTCCGCAAGCGCAGCCGAGCTGATCGCGCATCTAAGGACGCTGCGCTCAAAGGAGAAGATTACCGGTATGAGCCGATTCGGCATTGTCACCGGTAGCGCGCTCGGCATCTCCAATCCCGATCTCCAGAAAATCGCCCGCCTTGCGAGGAAAAACCACGCCCGCGCGCAGGAGCTCTGGCAAAGCGAAATCCGCGAGGCACGCATGCTGGCGCTCTACACAGCCGAGCCGGAGAAGCTCACACCCGCCGAAGCCTGCCGCTGGGTAAAGGATTTCAACTCCTGGGAAATCGTCGATTGCGCCGCAGACCTCTTCGTCGAGGCGAGGCTCGATGACGTGATTTTGCAATTTGCCGCCGACGATCGCGAATTCGTCCGCCGCACCGCCTTCGCCATGATCGCCGGCGCTGCTGTCCACCGCAAGCAGGACCCGGACGAGACTCTCCTCGCCTGGCTCCCCTTGATCGAGGCGCATTCCGGCGACCCGCGCAACTTCGTGCGCAAAGCCGTCAACTGGGCGCTACGCAACATCGGCAAGCGCAGCCGCGACTGCCACGCCCCGGCTCTGGCCCTCGCCGAACGCCTTGCCGCAAGCCCCGACAAGATCGCCCGCTGGATCGGCAAGGACGCCGTCAGGGCGTTGACCAATGAGAAGGTAATGGGGCGATGGACCTAGGAGCCCGGCGCGTGCGAGCATGGGGGAATGCAACGGCACACGCGACGTTTGCTATTTGCAGCATCAGTGCGGCCTGTCTGCGCCGTGAATGACTGATGCGACGCTTTAAGGGTCTTCCGCCCCAAGGACTTGGGCGCACTGGTCTGTGACGAGCACAAGGCGTAAGGCGGGGCAATGGCAGCATAAAGCAGCAACGTTGCCGGTGCGGCTACTTGGCCGTGACAATAGGCGGCACGTGCCAGCCTTGCTCTTCCCGCAGCATGGCTAGACCTCAATCCTCGCTGGACTTCGCATTGTCCAAGACCATGTAATCAAGCGGCAGCTGCGTGGAATACTTGATCTGCTCCATGGCGAAAGCCGACGAAACGTCGCGGATTTCGATCTTGGCGATCAGCCGCTTGTAGAAGGCGTCGTAGGCGGCGATATCCGGCACCACCACGCGCAGCAGGTAGTCGACGTCGCCGCTCATGCGGTAGAATTCGACCACTTCGGGAAAGTCCGAGACGACTTCGGAAAAACGCCTCAGCCACTCCATCGAATGCGTCGCCGTGCGGATCGAGACGAAAACCGTGACCTTCGTGTTGACCTTCTCGGGGTCGAGGATGGCGACGCGGCGCTTGATCACGCCGTCCTCTTCCATCTTCTGGATACGGCGCCAGCACGGCGTTGTCGAAAGCCCCACCTTCTTGGCGAGATCGGCAACTGCCAAAGTCGAATCTTCTTGCAGAAGACGCAGTATCTTGCGGTCGAGACGGTCCATATGCGAAAGCCCTTTTCGAATTATTTTCTCTATATAACGCGATTCCGGCACCAGAAAAGAATTTTGTTTCAGGATATGAGCAATTTTACTCTGTCCCGCAGCACCGGAAGCAGTTCCTCTTCGAACCAGGGATTGCGCTTCAGCCAGCCGCTGTTGCGCCAGCTCGGATGCGGCAGCGGCAAGACCGCCGGACTGCGATTTGAAAACAGCGTCTCGCGCCACGCCTTCACCGTTTCGGTCATGTTCGACTTGCGCAATCCGCTCATATGCCATGCCTGGGCATATTGCCCCACGGTGAGCACAAGCTCGATCTGCGGCATCCGATCGATCACCCTTTGGCGCCAGAGCGGCGCGCATTCCCGTCTCGGCGGCAGGTC
The DNA here is from genome assembly GCF_000816845.1 of Rhizobium gallicum bv. gallicum R602sp. Lineage (NCBI taxonomy): Bacteria > Pseudomonadati > Pseudomonadota > Alphaproteobacteria > Hyphomicrobiales > Rhizobiaceae > Rhizobium > Rhizobium gallicum. The sequence goes on from NZ_CP006877.1 coordinate 2,160,985, forward strand.
GCTGCCCTTGGCGTCGTAACCCGGAAAGCAGAAGCCCATCGGCACGATCGCGAACCGCTTTGCATCGTAGAATGTCTCGCGCTCCACCTGCAGCCAGTCGCGCAGACGGTCGCCGGAGGCATCGTTGAAGGGAATGCCGCTTTCATGCACCCTAAGGCCTGGCGCCTGGCCCGCAATCAGGATGCGCGCCGTGGACGACATCACGACGACCGGCCGCGGCTCGTGCGGAAGCCGATCGTCGGCCCGCAGGGGCCGATCGCGGCAGATGCGACAGTGCGCAATTTCGCCATGCAGCGCGGCAAGCGCCGCTTCGCCCGTCACTGCCATCCCGTCACCTGCCGGACAAGCCGCCTCGCATCCTCGAATCCCGATTGCCTGTGCTCATGGTCGCGCACGTCGCGCGGCCGCTCGAACGTCCCCGCCCAAAGACCTGCCCTTTCCGCCCGCGCCCTCTCCTCTTCCCGCTCGTAGTTCCCATAAGAGACGGCCATGCCTCTGGCCACCATCTCTCCGTTGAGATCGATGCCGCCGCTCCGGCAGACGACGAGCAGCCGGTCATACTGGTCCCGTCCGGCGCCGCCGCATCGGGTATCCCGTCCAGCCACCAGGCCCTGCAATGTCTCTTTTGCCTCCCGGCCGCAGGCCCAGCGCCTTCCGCCGCGCTCGCAGATCTGGTTGAGCTCCGGCGCATCGATGCCCTTCAGCCGCATGCGTTCGCCACCGATCGTCAGGCTGTCGCCGTCTGCCGCATGAAATTGGCCGGCGTGCACAGTATCGGGCTTGTCGTTGAGCTTTGCGGCGATCAGCCAGATCAGCGCAAGCATTGCGAAAGCGGTGACACCGTCGCGTATCGTTTCGAAACCACGCGCCACGCTTTCGCCTCCTTGAAAAACAAACCGTTGGCAAAAATGGCAAACAACTTCTTAAGAATTGCGGGTTACGGTGGAACCATCCGCGGATCAAGTATCATTGTGCACATGAGTACCGGCGTTAGCACATCGACCGATAAGATTATCGTCGACAAATCCCGCAGTCACCGCAACAAGCCTGTCTCCAGGGCTGTGCGGCAGACGCGCGAGCGGCTGCAATCCGGCCACTCCTCCGCCGCCGCCTTCGATCGGGACGCGCTCAGGATGTATATGAGCGCCTTCATCCAGGGCGCGTCGATCATGCCGCTCTTCGTCATCATCATTGCGGTCCTCGGCATCTATTTCACAGGCAACACACAAATTCTCCTCTGGGCCGTACTGACGCTGACTGCCTATGCGGCAAACATCTATCTCGTGCGCCGCGCCCGCAAAAAGGAAATATCGCCGGAATCGGCGCGCAAATGGCGCCGCGTCTTGCTTTTCGGCCAGCTGATGATCGGCAGCTGCTGGGCCTTCTTTGCGCTTCAGGACTGCAGCGCGTGCGATCCCTCCAGCTTCATCCTTTTCAAAGGCGCCACGCTTCTCATCGCGCTTTCCGTTACGGCAATGTCGAATTTCATGCTGACGCCCGCCGTGCTCGTTGCCTTCGCACCCTCCGTCGTGGCACTCGCTGCAAAGGCCGGCATCTCGCGCGACCTGCTTGAGCTCAGCCTCACTGCCGTTTTCACGACGACCATCATTTTCTTCAACTACATCAGCGACCGCCTCTTCCAGTCGAACCTCAAGATCCTCTCCTTCCAGTCGGAAAAGGACGACTTGATCGCCGAGCTCGAAGTCGCCAAATCCATGTCCGACGAAGCGCGCCGGCGCGCGGAAGAGGCAAACCTTGCCAAGTCGCGCTTCCTCGCCTCCATGTCACATGAGCTGCGCACGCCGCTGAACGCCATCCTCGGCTTCTCCGAGGTGATGTCGGCCGAGGTCATGGGCCCGCTGAACAATCCGACCTACAAGGAATATACGAACGACATCCACCGCTCCGGCCAGCATCTGCTGAACCTCATAAACGAGATCCTCGACCTATCGCGCATCGAGGCCGGGAAATACGAGCTCATCGAAGAAGCGATCTCGCTCCTTGATATCGCGGAAGATTGCATCGGCATGGTGCAACTGCGTGCCAGGGGCAAGAACATTTCCATCACCCAGCAGTTCGAACCGGAGCTGCCGTCTGTCTGGGCCGACGAGAAGTCGTTGCGCCAGGTGGTGCTGAACCTGCTCTCAAACGCAGTGAAGTTCACGCCGCAAGGCGGTGAAATCCATGTCAAGGTCGGCTGGACGGCAGGCGGCGGCCAGTACATCTCCATCAAGGACAACGGCCCTGGCATTCCAGAGGACGAAATCCCCGTCGTGCTCTCCGCCTTCGGCCAGGGCTCGATCGCCATCAAGAGCGCCGAACAGGGCACCGGCCTCGGCCTGCCGATCGTCCAGGCGATCCTTGCCAAGCATGACGGCCAGTTCGTCCTGAAATCAAAGCTGCGCGAAGGCACCGAAGTGATCGCCATCCTGCCTGCCAGGCGCGTGCTGCAGAGCCTGCCGGCGGTCGAGGAAGCGCAGCCCGTTTCCCGCAAGCGGAAGAGCTTCGCTTAATCTCGGCAATCTGCACGAAACCAGCGTGACAGATCAGTGCAAATGATGTTGCGCGTCAGTGAGGAAAGTCCGCGGACAAAGTTTCCGGATTGAGCGGCCTGCGATACTCGCGGGATAGAGCGAAGCTGCAGCTGCAAAGGACAGTAGAGAAGCAGCGACGCCGCGTCATCAAGATGGAAGTCGGTATCAGGAATACGGATGGACAAGGCCTGTATCGTTGGGCCGGATACAAGGAGCCCGGCCCCTTCGGCGCCGACCGTCACCGATCAGTCTGTTTTCGAAGAAGCGACCGGAGAAAAAGCCATCCGCCTCAGGCAAAGACGATCGCGATGAGGCGCGTGCCGATCGTGACGAGAAGATAGAGCCCGCACGCGGCAAGCGCGCAGAGGACGGCAAAGGAGCCAAGATCCTTCGCATGTTTGCCGACCATCGAGAATTCCGGCGAGATGCGGTCGATCACCTCCTCGATTGCCGTATTCAGCGCCTCGACGGCGAAGAGCACTAGAAACAGCACGACGGCAATCATCATTTCCCACAGCGATGCACCGACGGCGGCAAGCAGGATCAGCGAAACCGCGGCAAAAAGCAGCTCCTGCCGGAAAGCTGATTCCTTGATCAGGCGCTGGAAGCCCGCCCAGGAATAGACGGCCGCAGCAAAGAAATGGCTCACACCCGTCAGTTTGCCTATGGCAGGTTTGGTCAAAGCGCCCTCGTCTTGTAGTCGGCGGCGGCCGCAGCCGCCGTACATCGGTCAAAATGCGAATACCGGTTCCAGGCTTCCGCCGCAAGCACCCGTCATCCGTCTGACACAAAGCCGCAGCGCTCAGTGTCTGTTGGTTACGCCAGCCTGCGAGAATGTCGCCATTCCGGAATGGCAGGCCGCGGCGGCCTTCACGATGCCGGCGGCAAGGGCCGCACCCGTTCCCTCGCCAAGCCGCATGCCGAGCGCCAGAAGCGGCGTTTTGCCGAGCATCTCGATCGCTCTGAGATGTCCTGGTTCGCCTGAGACGTGGCCAATCAGGCAGTGATCGAGCGCCGACGGATTGGCCGCCTGCAGGATGGCGCCTGCCGCCGTCGCCACATAGCCGTCGATCAGCACCGGAATCTTTTCGACGCGCGCAGCAAGAATGGCGCCGGCCATTGCCGCAATCTCTCGGCCGCCGAGGCGGCGCATGACTTCCAGCGGATCGTTCAGATGGTCGCGGTGCAGCTCGACAGCGCGCTCGACGGCTGCCACCTTGCGCTCCAGCATCTCGCCCTCGGAACCGGTTCCCGGGCCAACCCAGTCGCGCGCCGAGCCGCCGTAAAGCGCGTAGTTGATCGCCGCAGCGATCGTCGTGTTGCCGATCCCCATCTCGCCGATGCAAAGCAGGTCCGTGCCACCCGCAATAGCCTCCATGCCGAAGGCCATGGTCGCCGCGCAGTCGCGCTCGGAAAGTGCTGCCTCTTCGGTGATGTCGCCGGTCGGATAATCGAGCGCCAGATCGAAAACCTTCAGCCCGAGATCGTAGGCGACGCAGATCTGGTTGATCGCCGCACCACCGGCAGCGAAATTCTCCACCATCTGCTGCGTCACCGCCGGCGGAAAGGGGGTAATGCCCTGTTTCGCCACGCCGTGATTGCCGGCGAAGATCGCAACCAGCGGCCGGTTGACGGCCGGCGCCCTGCCCGTCCAGGCCGCCAGCCAGAAGGCGATCTCCTCGAGCCGCCCGAGCGCGCCCGGCGGCTTCGTCAGTTGCGCGTCGCGCTCGCGCGCTGCCACCAGCGCCCGGGTGTCCGGTCCCGGCAGATCGCGCAGCAGCGCACGGAAATCGTCGAATGGCAGGCCTGAAACGCTCATGAATGCGGCTTCCTTGTATTTGCTTCTGTCCGGAGATCCGGGGCCAACTTGTCTTTTTCAGACAAATCGGCTTCTTTCGTCGCGACTCTATTAAAGGCAGGGGCCAGGCGTCACAACTCGAAAAGCGTCGCACCTTTCATGCAAGAAGCTGGGGACATGAACATCAAGGCCTATGCGCTCGACACCGCCCGCGCCGTCGCTTTCCTGAGCCGGCTTCCCGTGCCGCAATGGGTCTTTTGCGCAGACGACGGCAAGCTCAGTCGCACGGTACGCGCCTTCCCGCTCGCCGGTATTCTGATCGGCCTTCTTCCGGCCCTCGTCTTTCTCATTCTCCTTGGCCTGCGCGCCGACCGTCTGATGGCGGCGTTCGTCGCACTCGCCGTCCAGACGCTCATCGCCGGCGCGCTGCACGAGGACGGGCTCTCCGACACTGCCGACGGCATCGGCGGCGGACGCGACCGCGACCACGCGCTGGCGATCATGAAGGACAGCCGCATCGGCAGCTACGGCGCGATTGCCCTCGTCTTCTCGCTAGCGCTTCGCGCCGCAGCGCTTGCCGCCATCGCCCGCGAGGTCGCCCCGCTTGCCGCCGCCTTCGCTATCCCCGCGGCCGCCTGCCTCAGCCGTGCCGCCCTCGTCTGGCACTGGCACCGCCTGCCGCCCGCAAAGACGGACGGCATCGCCGCCTCCTCGGGCCAGCCTGGCGAAAGCGCAATGCAGGTCGCGGTCGTGTCGGCCTGCCTCTTTTCGGCCCTTCTCGTTTGGCCGGCGCTCGGCCTGCTGGCGCTTGTCTGCAGCCTGCTTGCAACCGGCGTCGCGGTCATCGCGTTCACGCTCTATATCCGCCGCAAGCTTGCGGGCCATACCGGGGACACGCTCGGCGCGGCCCAGCAGATTTCCGAAATCGCAGCCTTCTGCGCCCTTGCCACGGCCTTGTGAAATCACGATATTCCGCTGATGCGAACGCCCTGCATCCACGTATGCTCGATCGATCCCGCAACCGACCTTTGCACGGGTTGTGGCCGCACGCTTCAGGAGATCGGCAACTGGATGTCCTATTCGGATGAGGAAAGGCAGCGCATCATGACTGTCCTTGCCGCGCGCCTCTTTGCCGAACCGGTCGCCCTGGTCCGCGAGGCGGCCGCAATGTCGGAGCACCGTTCATGAACCGTCTCGGGCTTTTCCTTCTGATCCTCGGGATCGGCCTTGCGGTGCTCGTCTATAACCACGACAGCGACCGCGTGCTCGGCATGAACATCGACGATTTCGGGCGCATGATCTATCTCCTGCCGATCGTGCTGATGCTGTCTGCCGGCATTTGGGCAAGCCGCCGCAGCGCCGGCGAAACCATGCGCAACCTGATGATCTGGCTGGTCATCATCCTGGCCCTTGCAACCGTCTATCTCTACCGCCAGGACCTGTTCGGCGTCGGCGACCGCCTGCTTGCCGGCCTCGTGCCCGGCCGTGCCGTCGTCGTCACCACCAGCGAGGGCAGCAGCGAGATCATTCTGCACAAACTGCTGAACGGCCATTTCGAGGCCGACGTCTCCGTCAACGGCCAGACGATCCCGATGCTCGTCGATACCGGCGCCAGCATGGTGGCCCTGTCGCATGCGGATGCCGAGCGGATCGGCATCATCCCGGAAAACCTCACTTATTCGATGACCGTCATGACGGCGAACGGCCGCGCCCGCGCCGCGCCCGTGACGCTCGACCGCATTGCCATCGGCCCCATCGTGCGCACCGGCGTCGCCGCCAGCGTTGCCGCAGACGGCGCGCTCGACCAGAGCCTGCTCGGCATGAGCTTCCTCCAAACGCTGGGTTCCCTGCAGATGCAGACAGACGAGCTCAGGATGCGCGACTAGGCTGCAACATCAGCAACGGGATGCGCTTCGCCTCATTGCCACGGCCACGTATCATCGGTGATCACAATGTATCACACATAGCCAACGGGGTATGGTAAATCGCGGATGCCTATTCGGCGATCGGCATTCCGCTCCGCAATTCAGCTTGACTCACTCATACCTCAGCGGCTATACGTAAATCAATAGTCACCGGGGTATTGATCAAATGTCGAACGCTCCCGATATGCTCTTCAGAACGCTCGCCGATCCGACCCGGCGGGCTCTCTTCGAGCGGCTGTGCCGTGAGGGAGAAAAGACGGTCGGAGCCCTGACGGCCCGGGCCGGGGTCTCACAGCCGGTCGTCTCAAAGCATCTGGGAGTTCTGAAGCAGGCCGGGTTGGTGCGCGACCGACATGAAGGCCGCCATACGCACTACAGCGCGCAGCTTGGCGCCTTGGCCCCACTGATCGACTGGACAAGCCAGATGGCGGGATTCTGGCAGAGCCGGTTCAACGACCTCGAGGATCTGCTCAAAAGGATGGACCAATGAACAAAGCCGCGACCGAATCGCTTTCCGTCATTGTCGAACGGGAGATTCCTTTTCCGCCGGAAAAGATCTGGCGCGCGCTCACGCAACCACACCTGATCGAGGAGTGGCTCATGAAGAACGACTTCAAGCCTGACGTAGGCCACCGTTTCAATCTTCGAGGAGACTGGGGAGGCGTGCTGGACTGCGAAGTCTTCGCCGTCGAGCCGAACAGAACACTGTCCTACACTTGGAATTTTGCGCACAACGATACAGCCTTTAAGCTGCAGAGCGTCGTGACCTTTACGCTCACCCCAACGAACACGGGGACCCACCTGCGCATGGAGCAGTCGGGCTTCCGGCCGGATCAGAAGCAGGCATACGGAGGCGCAAAGGCAGGGTGGCAGCAGTTCTTTGCAAACCTGGAGCAGGTCTTGACGCGGGCAGATTAATATTTTTCCGTTTGCGCTTCGGCTGATACTCAGAGGAGGTTCCATTGAATTGGAATTATTGGATTCGGCACTTCCACCGCTGGCTGTCTATCGTCTTTACGGCGACCGTCATCGCCAACTTCGTCGCTATGGGATTGGGAGAACCTCCCGGCTGGGTCGTCTACTCGCCACTGCTGCCGCTATTCTTGCTCCTGTTTACCGGTCTCTACATGTTCGTGCTGCCTTACGCCACGAAGTGGGTTAGCGCGCGAAGCGTCAGCGGAAAGGCATGAACACAATGGACCGCAAGACGCCCAGCAAGTCAGCGAAGGCCGCAAACCAGGCCACAGCCAAACCGGCCTCCACAGAACCAGTCCTCCTCTCAGGCGGCAACCCTCAGATCGCCAAGGGTTACGGCGACGCCCCCGTGCAGGCCTACGTCGCGGCCATGCCGGGCTGGAAGAGCGACGTCGGGCGCCGCCTCGACACGCTCATCGAGCGCACCGTCCCCGGCGTGCACAAGGCAGTCAAATGGAATTCGCCCTTCTATGGTGTCGAGGACCATGTCTGGTTCCTCAGCTTTCATTGCTTCACGAAATACGTGAAAGTGACGTTCTTCCGCGGCACATCGCTACGCCCTCTTCCGCCCGGCCAATCCAAGCACAAGGACGTGCGCTATCTCGACATCCATGAAGACGAACTGGACGAAGCTCAGTTCGCCGATTGGGTGAAGCAAGCCAGCCAGTTGCCCGGCGAACGACTGTGAGCGACCACCATGATGAAAGCGACAACCACCATGAAGAAGAACGCCGTGAAAGAAGCAGAAACCTCTCCGTCTCAACTGATCGATGCGAAAGTAGCGGCGCTGGGCGATTGGCGGGGCGGGACGCTCGCCCGGCTGCGAAGCCTCATCAAGGAGGCCGACCCTGAAGTGGTCGAGGAGGTAAAATGGAGAAAGCCCTCGAACATGTTCGGGGTTCCCGTGTGGGAGCACGCCGGCATCATCTGCACCGGCGAGACCTATAAGAATGCCGTGAAGTTGACCTTCGCCAAGGGCGCCTCCTTGGAGGATCCCTCAGGCCTCTTCAACTCCAGCCTCGAAGGCAACACGAGGCGCGCCATCGATTTTCATGAGGGCGACGAGATCGATGAAAAAGCGTTGGAGGCGCTCATTCGCGCCGCTGTGGCACTGAACACCTCGCAGAAGGCACCCAGAAGCGCTTGAGGAGCGGCGCATAGCGTCAAGGCGCGGCTCTATATTCTTCAACCCATGGAACCTTGCGTCCCGCATCCGGGTTGAAAGGATTGAAAGGAGGCGCTGGCCATGGATAATCCCTCGAAGCAACTTGCGGACGAATATATACGCCTGGGCGGCCATCGCCGTGCGGTGATCGACGATAACATCGTATCGACACGCTGCTGGGAAAAAGATACGCCCGAGGCCGCACAATTCTGGAAAGACCGTATAGACACCCTGGATGCCGCCAACCGCAGACAGGTCGTATCCTTCCTGCCGACAATCAACAGGATCTGATCGCCGGTCGGCACAGTCTTGCAAGGCGGCCGATCACGTCAGCGCCAGGACCGGCGGCGCGGAGGCGTTAAACCGGCATCAGCCGCACAGCTTCGGTAAATCGGTCGAAAGCCAAGCGAATATCGATGATGGCGCGAAGGAAGCAGCGGGCGATGGCGGAGCACTCAATGTCTCGCCTCGTCCCGGTCGCCGCCGCCAACAATTTGAACTGGCAGAATTCACGCAGGGCGAGGTCGCCGCCCGCCAAAGACCACGATGAACGCCAGCGCCTTTTCGCAATGACAAGCTCTATACCGTCGTCGAGATCGAGCACGGGCTTTATCGAAGGCGACATCGCCGCCGACAACATCCGCCCGGCGCAGGCCTCAGTTCCGCAGCCGGTATCCCGTCTTGAAAATCCAGCCAAGAGTCGCAAGGCATATCGCCAGGAACATGGTGATCATCCCAAGGCTGAGCAGCGGATTGACGTCGGCGATGCCGTAGAAGCTCCAACGGAAACCGCTCACGAGATAAAGCACCGGATTGAAGTGGCTGACGGCCTGCCAGAAGGGCGGCAGCATGTTGATCGAATAGAAGCTGCCGCCGAGGAAGGTCAGCGGCGGCACCACGAGCATCGGGATCAGGTTCAATTGCTCGAAGTTGCCTGCCCATATGCCGATCATGAAGCCGAACAGGCTGAAAGTGACCGCCGTCAGCAGGAAGAACAGGATCATCATGAAGGGGTGCTCTATCCTGACCTCCACGAAGGCATTGGCCGTCAGAAGGATAATGAGCCCGATCAGAAGCCCCTTGGTGGCTGCAGCTCCAACATAGCCGAGCAGGATCTCCGTCATCGCAACCGGCGCTGACAGCACCTCGTAGATCGTGCCGGTGAATTTCGGAAAATAGATGCCGAAGGATCCGTTGCCGATGCATTGCCCGAGCAGCGTCAGCATGATGAGCCCCGGCGTAATGAAGGCGCCGTAGGACACGCCTTCCACCTCTTGGATGCGCGAGCCGATCGCCGCGCCAAAGACGATGAAATAGAGCGAGGTGGAAATCACCGGCGAGAAGACGCTCTGCAGCAGCGTGCGGCGCGTGCGCGCCATTTCGAAGAAATAGATCGACTTGATGGCTTCCAAATTCATTTCGTGCCTCCCACGAGCGCCACGAAGATATCCTCGAGCGAACTCTGCCGCGTCGAAAGATCCTTGAAGTGGATGTTCTGCGCCGCAAGCCGGGTGAGCAGCGCGGCAATGCTCTCCTGCTCGCTATGCGCATCGAAATCGTAGATCAGCCGGTTTCCGTCAGGTTCGAGCGACAGGCCGTTTGCGGAGAAACATTCGGGCAGCTCGTCCAGCGGTTCGGCAAGCTCGAGAATCAGCTGCTTGCGGCCGAGCTTGGTCATCAGAGCGGTCTTGTCTTCGACCAGCAGCAGCTTGCCGCCGTTGATCACGCCGACGCGGTCGGCGATCTCTTCGGCCTCTTCTATGTAATGCGTCGTCAGGATGATGGTGACGCCGGACTCGCGCAGCCTTTCCACGACCCGCCACATATCCTTGCGCAGCGTCACGTCGACGCCCGCCGTCGGCTCGTCGAGGAACAGGATCTCCGGCTCGTGGCTGAGCGCCTTGGCGATCAGCACGCGCCGCTTCATGCCGCCGGAAAGCTCCCGCAGCATATTGTCCTTCTTGTTCCACAGCGAAAGGTCGCGCAGCACCTTCTCGATATGGGCCGGGTTCGGCTTCTTGCCGTGCAGCCCGCGGGAAAAGCTCACCGTATTCCAGACCGTCTCGAACTGATCCGTCGTCAGTTCCTGCGGTACCAGCCCGATCATTGTCCGCGTCGCCCGGAAATCCTTGACGACATCGTGCCCGGCGACCAGCACCTGGCCGCCGCTCGGATTGACGATGCCGCAGACGATCGAAATCATCGTCGTCTTGCCCGCGCCGTTCGGCCCGAGCAGGGCCAGGATCTCGCCCTTGTCGACATCGAGATCGATGCCTTTCAGCGCCTCGAACCCGTTGGCGTAGCTTTTTGTGAGATTTCGGATGGAAATGATGGGTGCCATTGCGGATTTCTTGAGTATTTCCTCGTTTTTCGTCCGCTATATAGCCCCTTTGTTACACTTTGACATCCTGCCAGCGCTGAACAGACTATTCAGCGAAAGCATCTTTATGCGTAGATGCTGATGAGGAACCGCGCCGCAGTGACGACAAGGAAGATGCCGAAGCCGATCTCCAATTGACGCTTGCTCATCCGGTGGGCGAGCCGCGCGCCGAACGGCGCGATATACATCGTCAGCGGAATGATGAACACCACGGCGACCCAGTTGATGAAGCCGGTCGAAAACGGTGGCAGGCCCGATACTCCCCAACCAGCCCAGACATAGCCGAACAATCCAGGCAGCGAGATCAGCACGCCAACGCCCGCAGATGTCGCCACCGCCTGGTGCATTTGCCGCGAATAGAGTGTCATGAAGGTATTGTTGAGAACGCCGCCGCCGATCCCCATCAGGCCGGAAAGAATACCGATGCCCGTCCCGACCAGGAACTTGAATGGATTACCCGGCAAATCGCTGCCGAGACGCCAGCTCGCGCGGTTGAACATCATGCGGAAGGCGACGAGGAGCGCGACGGCTGCAAAGATCAATCGCAAGGTCACGCTCGACGCTTCAGAGGCAATCACCGCCGCGATGATCGCGCCGAGCGGCACGGCGATGATCCAACTGCTCAGGAGCTCCTGGTCGACCGCCCCGTGACTGCGATGCGCCATATAGGACCTGAGCGACGTCGGAACGATAATCGCAAGCGAAGTTCCGACCGACAGGTGCATGCGCACCGCCTCCGGCACATCGAGCCAGCCGAACACCTGATAAAACACCGGAACGAGGATCGCGCCGCCGCCGATGCCGAAGAGCCCGGCAAGCAGGCCCGCAACTGCGCCCGCAGCCGCCAGCAGAAGTGCAAAAAGGGCAAGCTCCGAAACACCCGGAATCGCGATCTCTCCACCTTCCACGCAGGCCGGATCAGGAAAAAGAAAATCAGCCGCAGGTTTTATTTGTCATCAAGCGGTGATCTTCTTCGCAGATAAGAAGTGTCGAGGCAAGCAACGGCTTCCGCGCCGCCGCCCATTCCTTTGCGGAACCGTTTCCAGGGCGCTCGTTACGTCCGATTTTCGCTTCCTCGCTTATAGTAAGCAGTCATTGCCAGTCACGAAATCCTAAGAATCCGGCCTCGCGTTCCCCTACCCGGCCGGCCCAGCTTGAGCCGGCTCCTGAGCCGGCTTTTTTTCGTCTAAGCATCCGATTCCTGCCATACCCAAGCGAAATTACGCATGCCTGAGGATATTCACCAGGCGGCCGAAAGGGTCACGGACGTAAAACCGCCTCACCCCCCAGGGCTCGCTCGCCGGACCGTACTCCACCGCGATACCTTCGCGGATGACCCGCTGATAGACCTCATCGAGATTGTCGACTTCGATAGAGAGGTCGGGCACAGCCGTTCCGGAGCCACCTTCGGTCGCAAAGCTGACCCGCGGCCCCGCGCTCGCATCCGCCGAATAAGTGACGATCCATCCATGATCCATGACGACATCCATGCCGAGGATGCCATGATAAAAAGCCTTGGCGGCTTCTATATCGGAAACCGCGATGTTCGCGACAATGCGTTTGACGGTCATCTCGTCCTCCCCGGTAGCGCGCCATGGGACAATACTCACGGTCAATGGTGGGATGTAATTTGGTCGCCTATGCGGCAGCTGGCCAGGTGAGGTGCCTCCAGTGGGCAATGTCTGCGTTTGCCGCAAAGCGGAAGGGTTGGTTTTTCCGACGATGGCTTGGTTAAAATCGTACAGCGTGGGACTTCAGTAATTTTACCTCAACAACAGATCGCTCCGGTGTCGGATTGGCAAAGCCTCCTACGTCCTTAGGATCGTCAATTCCATCAATTCAAAAGGATCACGACCATGCCGAACACCATACGCTTGCATCGCGTCCTGGCAACCAGCCCCGAGAAGGTCTATCGCGCGTTTCTCGAAGCGGATGCGCTCGCCAAGTGGCTTCCCCCCAACGGCTTTACCTGCACTGTGCATCACTTTGAACCGACAGTCGGCGGAAAGTTCAAAATGTCCTTCCGGAACTTTACAACGGGCAAAAGCCACGCATTTGGTGGCGAATATGTCGAGCTCGCCCCAGGCGAGCGCCTGCGCTACACGGACAAATTCGACGACCCCAACTTGCCTGGCGAAATGGAAGTCGCTGTGACCTTGAAGAAAGTTTCGGTCGGGACAGAGCTGGAGATAACGCAGGCAGGCGTACCCGACGTTATTCCACCAGAGGCTTGTTACCTTGGTTGGCAGGAGTCGCTGCGAAACCTGGCACGGCTCGTCGAACCGGAGATCAATCAGTAGCACTCAGGATCGAGCAAGGCTGCCGGGATCGGATCGCGTTGACGCTTTTCGCGATGCGGTCTGACAATACGCTTTAAGCAGGCATTGCCAATGCGAACGGTCCTCCTGGCTCTTGGTTCTGGGCGCCAAGTGCCATCCGCTACTCACCGGTCCCGGTTCGGCCGCCCACCAGGCTTAATTGCAATAAACCCTGCCGCCTTTGCGGGATCTGAGATCGAAGTGAAAATGGTTCCAGTGTTCCGGGTTGCTGCCGGGGCCGAGCACGGTGTTGAAATACCGGCAGCTGTCGGAGCGCACGGCCTTGAGCAGCCTGCCCTCGCGGAACGAGAAGAGGCCCTTCCTGCGCACATCGATCTGGTGGCCGTTCTTCAGTACGAACTTGCCGACGTCGATCGCGTTGCCGCGTGCGTGTTCGGACATCGGATTGTATCTCTGGCGGCTGTTGTTCATGCGCCGGCAGGAATAGCCGCCGAGCGGCTGGATCGTCTTGACGCCAGACCAGTAGCGAAAGCGGGCCGATGGCGCGAGTTCGTTCTTCACCCATTTGGCGAAGGCAAGCGTCACCTGGCAGTTCAGCGTCACCGCAGGCCTCACGCCGATATTGCCGGAAAGCCCCTGCAGCGAGACCGGATAAGGCACCTGGCAGGACGGGCCGTCGTTGATCGCCGGCTTGTCGGTGAAGACCACGCCCATGCGCTTCAGATCACGGCGGCAGGCAAGCTCGGAGGCCGGCATCACGTTCGGGTCGGGGGCGACCGGCCGGCTGATCATCGGGTCGTTCGGCCTGAGCATCGCCACTTCCTGGCTCTCGTCCTCGTCGGGAACACGCGACGGCTCGATCACCGAACTGCCGTCGTTCCACACGGGGGCGCGGCTCATCTCGGCCTGTGCGGCTGGCCGCGGCATTGCCGTCCGGTTCAATTGCGTCGGATTGTCGGTGCCGATCCCGTCGACCACAGGTTCAGCCGAATTTCCTTCGGCGATCTGCATCTGCTGTTCCTGCGCCAGCCCGACGACGGGTTCCGCGCCAAGCTCCGCATCCATGTTGACGCCACCGGAAGGCACTGCAAGCTGCTGGGTGCCGCCCCAGTTCTGCGGCTGCCCCTGCCCTTGCGCCAGTGCCTCATCGCTGTCGATCATCGGCAGCTTCTTTGGCATCGGCTGGCTGCCCGCGCGCGCAGAATGCCCGGCGCCTGCAAGGTTCGGCGTGTCGAGATAATCGATCGAGCCTTGCGTGTTTGAAACCGGTGCGTTGGAAACGGGATAGGACGCCTGCGCATCGGCGGGCGCCATGCGCTTCGCGCCTTGCCCCGGCATAGGCGAAATCGAACTCACCTTCGTGCCCCGGTCGATGCTTGCCGGCGGTATCATGCCGTCGCTGATCGAACAGGTCGCGAGGCTGGTGGTTATCAGGACCGGCAGCGCGACGCGCCGCAAAAGGGAGGTAGACACAATACTCTCCATCGCTCCCGCAGCCCTGCTTGCATTGAAGAATTTGACTCGAATTTAGCTAAAAACGATGAATGAAAGCTTACCCCTGGGATCAGAGCCGGGCGAGCCCGGCTCTGCCGCTGATCAAGCTGCGTGCCGTGCGTAATGCTGCGACGCGCGCGAGCCGAGGCGGAATTTGGCAAGCAGCGTACGAAGCTGGCTGCTCTCTTCGGCAAGCGTCTGGCTCGCCGCCGTCGTTTCCTCCACCATGGCAGCGTTCTGCTGGGTCATCTGATCCATGTGGTTGACCGAGGTGTTGATCTCGTGGAGGCCCGTTGCCTGCTCGCGCGCCGCGGTGGCAATTGTATTCACATGGTCGTTGACCTTGTTCACCAGCGTCTCGATCTCGACGAGAGCATCGCCCGTCGAGCGAACCAGCGCCACGCCGGACTCGACTTCCGCCGCCGAGTTGCTGATCAGCGTCTTGATCTCCTTGGCGGCATTTGCCGAACGTTGCGCGAGTTCGCGAACCTCTTGCGCCACGACCGCAAAGCCCCGGCCGGCCTCGCCTGCGCGTGCGGCCTCGACACCGGCATTCAGCGCCAAAAGGTTGGTCTGGAACGCGATCTCGTCAATCACGCCGATGATCTGGCTGATCCGGCTGGAGGAGTCCTCAATCCGGCTCATCGCGCTAACGGCATTCCGCACGATTTCGCCGGATTTTCCAGCACTCGCCTTGGTCTCGGCGACCATCTCGCGGGCTTCGGTCGCCCGTTCGGACGCGGTCCGCACCGTTGCGGTAATCTCATCGAGTGCGGCTGCAGTCTCTTCGAGAGCAGCGGCCTGCTGCTCGGTGCGCTTCGACAGATTGTTGGTAGCCTCGCTGATACCCGATGCATTGTCATTCACGACATTGCTCGATTCGGCGATCGCCTGGATGACGTCGTTGAGCGCGCCGACGGCGGCATTGAAGTCGGTGCGCAGTTTTGAATAGTCCTCGCCGAGATCGCCGATCGAAACCGTGAGATCGCCGGCTGCAAGCTTCTCCAGGCCGGCTCCCAGCGTTTGCATCGCGTGGTTCTGGCGCTCGGCTGCGGCGCGCAGGCTCGCTTCATTGCCGCGGCGTTCGCCGTCGATCTCGCGCTGGCGCTCGTCTTCACGGGCACGCATTTTGGTGCGGTCGAGCATCGAGTCGCGCAATACCAGGAGGGCCTTTGCCATGTGGCCGATCTCGTCACGCCGATCGCTGTCGCAGACTTCGACCGCCCCGTTCTCGCCCGCGATCTCATGCATTGCCGCGCCGATCCGTGCGACGGGTCCGGTAACGCTCTTGACGATCGCATAGGCGACGGAAACGATGATCCCAGCTCCGATCGCGCAAAGGATCGCCGTCCAGATCGCATTCTGCCAGTAGAGCGCTGCAAGGTCGTCGGAATAGACGCCGGTGCCGACGATCCAACCCCAGGGCTCGAAGCCAGCGACGTGCGAGTATTTCAGGACGGGCTGTTCGGCACCTGGTTTCGGCCAATAGTAGTCGACAAAACCCTCACCCTGGGCCTTCACGACATTGACGAATTCCATGAACAGGAATTTGCCGGTCGGGTCCTTGTTCTGCGAAAGGTCGGCGCCGTTCAGCTCCGGCTTGATCGGATGCATCACCATGACCGGGCGCATGTCGTTGATCCAGAAGTAGCCGCTGCCGCCGTAGCGCATGGCAGCGATGACGTCTTTCGCCGCCGTTTGCGCCTCATCGCGCGTCAGCGTGCCGGCCTGTTCCATCTTGTAGTATTTCTGCAGGATGTTGACCGCCGTCGCGTCCATCTGCGCAAGACCGGATTTTCTTTCCATTTCCAGTTCGGAATAAGAATAGTTTAGAAAGAAAACCATCGTCGCCACAAAGATCGCCAACGTCAGGCCGACGAGACAATAGAGACGCGTTGATATCTTGATGTTACGCATGAATTCCCCCGGCATTCCCATGCAGAATCGATCTTTGAATGATGAGGGAGATCCATTACTGGACGGTGAACTAATATTAGAGTGAGGCGACATAACGTGACGGAAGGTGGTTGCCGGCAGTCCGGTTCCCGTTGCAACAATCTGGATTATCTTAGAATTTTACATTAAGGAGATTTATTTCAGGACCGGCGACACCCAGCGCACTAAACGCCGGCCGTTTGTCTGTTCATTTCGCTTGCGCTTTACATTACCGTGCGGGCGGAATCGAAACCGCAAACATCACGAAGTAGGATCATGACCGAGACCCCGAAGCCGAAAGGCGAACTGACGCTCCGCACGCTTGCCATGCCTGGCGACGCCAACCCCGCAGGCGATATCTTCGGTGGATGGGTCATGGCGCAGATGGACCTGGCGAGCGGCATCCGCGCCGCCGAACGCGCCAGAGGCCGCGTGGTCACCGCCGCGGTCAAGGAAATGGCTTTCCAGTTGCCGGTGAAGATCGGCGACACACTTTCGGTCTTTACCGACATCGACCGCGTCGGCCGCACCTCGATCACTCTCTGCGTCGAGGCCTGGGCGCACCGTTCGCGCTACAACAAGATGGAAAAGGTCACAGCCGGCACCTTCATCATGGTGGCACTCGACGAAAACGGCGCGCCGAAGCCGGTCCCCAAGGCGTGACACCATGCAAGAGGCGGCGACACCGGAGGTCTTCGTTTATATCCGCGCCATAATGGCGATGGTCATCGGCCTCAGCCTCACCCGCCTACTCACGGGTCTCGCCGGCATCGTCCAATCGCCTAAGAAACACCGCTCTACCACGTCCATCTCGGCTGGGTCGGGTCGATGTTCCTCTTCATCATCCATTTCTGGTGGTGGGAGTATCGCCTCGGCTCGCTGGTCGTCATCACCTTCGGCGTTTACCTCTTCCTCATCAGCTTCTGCTGCCTGTTTTATTTCCTTAGCGTCCTGCTCTTCCCGACCTCGATCGAGGAGTACGGCGACTACGAGGACTATTTCATCTCCCGGCGCACTTGGTTCTTCGGCATGCTGGCGCTGACCTATGCCGTGGACCTCGGCGATACCTGGCTCAAGGGCCAGGCCTATGTCCATGCGCTCGGCCGTGAATATCTCATCCGCAACCTCGCCTATATCGTCCTCTGCCTTGTGGCGGCCTGGACGCGGAACCGCCGCTTCCACATCGCCTTCGTCAGCCTCGGCCTGCTCTATCAGATCAGCTGGATCTTTCGGCTCTATGATGTGCTTGGGTGAGGTATGCGTGGGTCTGCGTCTCACCCCGTAAGCGGGAGACTTCATCTTTTATGGCGGCGATTGGTTCCATCCATCCTCATTCCTGCGCCGGTCGCAGAAATCCAGCCACCATTCCACGACCGAAAGGCCAAATAACGACGATTAGAGGAAGACTATGTCCGACCTGTTGGCGCACCCAAACCGAGGCTAATCTGGCGCTTTTGGGCGCGTTTCGGCCGAACAGTTCGCCGGCAAGCCGGCCCAAAGCCGCCATGAGGTCGCAAAAATCGGTAACGAAAACGCCGACTTTTGCGAGAAATTTTGCGACACGGATTGCCTATAAATTCAGCATCGTCGGCTTTTGGCGCGAAAATTGGGAATTCGCTGCACGGCATGTCGTATTTGGATTGCAGTCAGGTTGGTCAAACCTGAGCTAGCAATATCTCGGTAAGAGCCCCTCGGGCTTCAGCCGTGCTACATTGTGCCCGCAATCGAAGGCAAAGGTCGACCACTCCGGCTCACCGTTTAAGCGTTGATAAGGGTCAAGGAACGGACTTCCTTCCCATCCAAATGCGCCAATGAAGGTCTTGCGCGGCACTTCACGCCAACATCCGCTGAGATTGATTGATTGGAGAAACGTGCCAATCGGATGCGGTCGGCATCGCGGGTCAAGATTGGCAGGGGGCGCGCAAGTTAGTCCGTCAGCCTTCGCGCCCGCGACGAAGACATCTCGAAAACGAGGCGTCGTCAGGGACCAGACAGAGTCACCGGAACCAGGCACATAGGCGTCTACATAGACCAATTTGCGATGCCGCAGCATCAGCTGCGCCGCTCACGACCATCCCGCCGTAGGATTGTCCAACAATCACCAGGTCGTCGCGATGCGACTTCATCGCACTAACGACCTCATCTATGTGATCTTCAAGATTGGCCGTTGGGGCGGGCGCATCGCCGACCCCCGAAAGCGTGATCGGTAAGGCTCTGTGCCCGTCCGCAGTAAGTATATCTGCCACCTTTTGGTAAACCCAACCGCCCTGCCAGCCTCCGAGTATAAGGATAAAGGTGGCCATATTATTCATCCCTGATTTTGAAGCCTTCCGAGCTTCGACACCTCTTTCGCCGAAATTAAGACCACTGTGCCCGCTGACAGTGCTGAGTGTGCGTAAAGGCCGAAGGCGGTCAACGACCTCTTGCAGAAGTCCCGATTAAAACGACACTTGTTTTCCTGACTTTTGTGACATCGCAGAGTAGGCAATTCTGCAACGGTCGCAATGAAGCAGTTGCCTGTCGGCCCAAGGCGTTTGGGCCGCGCAAGACGAGAGGAGTTAAAAAGAAAGCAGCGATTTTGATCATGATGTCGGATCGGGGGCAGCTGGTGCGTCATCGTATCATCAGGTCGGGCTCTCGATCTGAAGGACAACGACCAGGAGGACCACGCGATGTCTAAGAACACCATTTGTCTATGGTACAACAAGGACGCTGAGGAAGCCGCCCGCTTTTATGCCGACACCTTCCCAGACAGCAAGATCGGAGCCATCATCCGCGCGCCCGGCAATTACCCAGACGGAGCAGAGGGAGACGTGTTGGTCGTCGAGTTCACGGTGGCGGGTGTCTCGTGCATCGGATTGAACGGCGGCCCCACATTCAAGCACAGCGAAGCCTTCTCATTCCAGATCAGCACCGAGGATCAGGAAGAAACGGATCGCTATTGGAACGCCATCGTCGGCAATGGCGGTCAGGAAAGCGAATGCGGCTGGTGCAAGGATAAGTGGGGAGTATCCTGGCAGATCACACCTCGCATTCTAATGGACGCGCTTGCAGCAGGTGGCGAACAAGCAAAGCGCGCATTCGACGCGATGATGACGATGAGGAAAATCGACGTGGCTGTGATCGATGCGGCACGAAAAGGGGTTGACGCGCCATGACCACCGAGAAAATCAAAGGACCTGCTTCCTATTTTCCATCAATCGAGAAGAAATACGGCCGTCCTATCTATGACTGGCAAGAGATCGTGCGAAAGCACTATCCTGCGAAGCACATGGAACTTGTCAGTATGCTGAAGAGCGAACACGGAATGGGCCACGGTCATGCAAATGCGGTCGTGGCGCACACTCTCGCGCAAGACAAGCAGCCAGCCTCTTAACGCAGTGTGTTGCGAGGCGAAGCGTCTTGTCTGCTTCCGGCGGCCCATTGCGGACCCTTAATGCCTCAGGCGCGATTCACAGAGAGATTGCGCCGGGGACGAGCGAAACACTCGTCTTCAACATGGATGGGAAGCATTGGGCCGCCGCCTACGTTGCCGGTGGACGATATCGAATCGATTTTGCCTTTTCCAACGCTTCGATCGTATCCTCGACGCTGAGGAGGACAGTGGTCTCAATAGAGCTGAGCGCGCCTCCTGCGCCGATGGCAAGTGCGACCGCCGCCATCGATACGTTATCCGGCGCCTCCCACAGGTTCCAACCATCATGCTCGCCAAAGGCGTACCAGAACCCATGGAGCTTTCCGCCCACGGATTCGATATAAGTACGTGCCGCCTCTCGACGATCCTCGGGGTTTTCGATCATGCGCACCCACGTCTCGGGCGTGTAGCTGAAGCGCGTGAGATACATGGCCATGGTTTACCTCCAATGAAAGAACACAAGGGGCAAAACGCCTTTAACTGGCGGCTTTTCCTTGGGTTCGGTTATGGTTTGATCAGCGTTTTTGCCGATCGGCTAAAACTCTTCCTTTCGCTGGACAGGTTGTTGCCGTCCTGCGGTTCTCGAACCAATCTCCAATGCGTGACCTGATGCGTTAGCTTCGGTCACAGAGTGACGTTCGGCTCCCGGTTTCCCATTCTCCTCAAGGAGCGCAACCCGGACCTGCCGGACTCGCTAGTAGACCATCAGGACAACCGGGATATCGTCGACGCGCCTTCCGTGTTGCTTTCGCCGCGCCGCTCGTAAGCGCGCTGGTCACGCAGGATGTGGAAGGCGATCGTCAAAAGCTTGCGCGCGATCGCAACGCGCGCCTTGTTCACTCCTCTGATCTTCAGATGCTCGTATTGGGCGCGAAGCTGTGCATCGCTGGCAATGGCCGGAGCCACCGCCTCGACGAAAGCCCAGCGCAGCCACTTGTTGCCCTGCTTGATGATCTTGCCGTGAAAGGTCTTGCCGCCGGAGGAATAGGTCGACGGCACCAGTCCGGCATAGGCGGCAAGCTTCTTCGGATTGCGGAATCGACCGACATCATCGTTCTCCGCATCGATCAGCCGGGCGAAGAACTCGCCGATGCCGGGGATCGTCTTCAACAGCTTCACATTGCCATTAACCTTGGTCATTGCCCGGATCGTCGCCTCCGACTGCTTGATCCGCACATCGATGTCGCCGATGAAGTCGAGACCGCGGTCAATCTGGATGCGGTCGATCTCCGAGACCTTGACCTGCGCCAGTTGGAGGCGGCCGGCCTTGCCGAACAGGTCGCCGAGCTTCTTCAGCTGCGCCGTCTGCTCCGGATAGCGATCAAACACCGTGACGATGCGGTTCTTTGTCATCGTCCGCAGCCGCACGTAAAACATCCGCTCACGAAGGGCGATGCGCAGCTCGCGGGCTCGCTCTCCAGGTGCCCAGGCCTCCGGCACCAGGTCGGCTCTGAGCAGGTGCGCCAGCACCGTCGCATCGATCTTGTCAGTCTTGATCTTGGCATCGGCGATCGCCTTGACCTTCCACGGATGGGCGAGGACGACATCATCACAAATGTCGTCGAGCCAGTCGTAGATCACCATCCAGTTGCGCGTCGCCTCGACAACCGCATGCGAGTTGTCGCGATAGCGTTCGAGAAAGCCGCCAAGCGACTGGCGGTCGTTCTTCACCCGGCCGGATCTGAGCGTCTTGCCGCTGCTGTCCTGCACCACCAGGTGGCTGTAGGATTTGTGATAGTCGACGCCGATATGGTAATCATAAGAGGCAGTCATGCTTCCAACTCCCTTGTTGAGATGTATGAAACCCCAATAAGGTAAGCCGAAAGGCTGGAAGCGTGACTGTCCCTCGATCATCACCTGCATCTCAGTGATCCGTTCTATCGGTGGAGGCGGCCTCTTTCATGTCACCTCCTCCGTCAGAACTACAGTTAACGCTCAAGCCGGGGAGAACGCCAGTCATTTCCAATGTGCGGAACAGGCCTCCTTGCGGCACAAGGCCAGTCTTGATATCGCCCGTCGCTTCGCAACGGTCGTGCTGGAAGACCTCGCCACGCCAATGCGGTTTGCGCCCACGCCGACCACAACGCTGCGATCAACATCCTGCGTCGGAACACGGCGTCTATGATCGTGGAGGAAGGCGAGCCGCTCTTCATTGAAGCGATAACCGTCGGCGGAGCTTCGCGCCCCTTCGGAAATCCCCTCAAGCGGGGGAAGATGTTAAGTTCTCGACAAGCCCTCTGATGCCATGTTCGACATTGGCATCATGAAACCTTTTGATTTTTACGCCGTTGTCGTGCGTATGACCGACGCTAAATTCAATCCGAAATCGGTCGACGGCACCAACACGCACGGTGCCGAGACGTCGCACCAAGAGAAGGTATCGACTGTCGAGGTCGCGCCGCCCCCAAATGTCATCGAACCCGATAAAGAGTTGACGCCTGAGGAGGCCGAGCAGGCGCGCAAGAGATATTTGCTAAAGCGTTTCTGGATCAGCGCGCGCGGTTACTGGGGCCGCGGCGGCGACAGGCTCGCTTGGCCGTGCTCAATCGGACTATTGACCCTGATCGGCATCAATGTCGGCTTCCAGTATGGAATCAATGTCTGGAACCGCGCAATTTTTGACGCCATCGAGCAACACAATGCCCGCACCGTATACTTTCTGAGCGCCGTATTCCTGCCATTGGTGCTTGGAACCGTCGTCCTTGTCGTTGCACAAGTCGCCCTTCGTATGATGATTCAGCGCCGCTGGCGTTGCTGGCTCACAACAACAGTCATCGCGCGCTGGCTCGCAAACGGCCGTTACTATCAGTTGAACCTCATCGGCGGCGACCACAAAAACCCCGAAGCGCGCGTTGCGGAAGATTTGCGGATTGCCACCGAATCACCCGTCGATTTCATCGCGGGTGTCATTTCCGCATTTCTGTCTGCCTCGACCTTCATCGTGGTGCTTTGGACCATCGGCGGAGCCCTCAGTCTGACAATCGCAGGTTCGACCGTCACTGTTCCTGGCTTCCTCGTCATCACCGCGGTCCTCTATGCCGCGATCACATCGAGCTCGATGGCGGTCATCGGCCGCCATTTCGTCCACGTCTCTGAGGTCAAAAATCAGGCGGAAGCCGAATTTCGCTACACGCTGACGCATGTACGGGAGAACGGCGAGAGTATCGCCTTGCTCGGCGGTGAAGAGGAGGAGCGTAACGACGTCGAGAAGACGTTCGCCAAGGTACTCAGGCAATGGGCGCTCCTTGCGCGCCAACACATGCGCACGGCGCTTGTGTCGCAGGGGTCGAGCTTGTTTGCACCAGTCGTGCCGGTTTTGCTTTGCGCTCCAAAGTTTCTCGAAGGCAGCATGACCCTCGGACAGGTGATGCAGGCTGCCTCTGCCTTCGCCATCGTTCAAAGCGCGTTCGGATGGCTGGTCGACAACTACCCCCGTCTTGCCGATTGGAACGCCTGTGCACGCCGCATCGCTTCGCTGATGATGTCGCTCGACGGGCTCGAGCGCGCCGAACAGAGCAACGCTTTGGGACGCATCAAGCGCGGTAAAACTGAAGGCGATACGATGCTCAGCCTAAACGATCTCTCCGTTTCGCTTGACGACGGCACCGCCGTGGTCAAGGAAACCCAGGTCGCGATCGAACCAGGCGAGCGGGTGCTCGTAGCCGGAGAATCCGGTTCAGGCAAGAGCACGCTGGTGCGGGCCATCGCAGGTCTTTGGCCGTGGGGTGACGGCAGCGTCAATTTCCACGCCGACAGACGACTGTTCATGTTACCGCAACGGCCCTATATCCCTTCCGGGACGCTTCGCCGTGCAGTCGCCTATCCCCGCGCCGCCGATAGCTGGACGCTGGATGTGATCAAGGCGGCCCTCAAGAAGGTGGGACTCGATTATCTGAACGACAAGATCGAGGACGACGCGCCATGGGATCAGACGTTGTCGGGTGGCGAAAAGCAGCGGCTCGCCTTTGCGCGTCTCCTGCTACACACGCCCGATATCATCGTGTTGGATGAAGCAACGTCAGCACTCGATGAGAAGAGTCAGGACAAGATGATGGAGATGTTGATTTATGAATTGCCGAAGGTCACCATCATAAGCGTAGCGCATCGAGCTGAGCTGGAAGCCTTCCATAGCCGCAAGATCACATTGGAGCGGCGCGAGGGCGGCGCAAAGCTTGTCAGTGATATTGATCTTGTCCAGCGCAAGAGAAAACGGAACTTGCTGTTGCGCCTTTTGGAGAACCGGCGCTCACAGAAAGGGCGCGCGACCTCGAGTAATGCGGCGCTACCCCAGAATAGAAATTGACGTCCGCCTTCCTCTGTTGGCAAAGAGAGCCTTCCTGCGCTCAATGCCGGGGCGGGCTGGATGCCGGTGACAGGCACAGGCATGATGGAAGGCAATTGGCATACCTCCGTGGGCATCGATTGCAGCAACAAACCCCGGCAGGGGCTAACGACCCTAGCAACCTAACGCCCGGCCTTCATCACACCTTCAAAAACTGCGAGCCCTTGTCGAAGCTCAATCCGGGGAAAATCTTGCCCGTCAGGTCCCCGGCCGTCACGTCGAACTGCCGGTAGAGCATCGCGGCGGCAATCTCGCGCACGTCGGCCGTCGGCATCAGATCGCGGTCGTCGAGCAGTTGGCCGGCGCCAATGCCGGGCCATTTACCGAGAATGCGTCCGCCATGGATCGCCCCGCCCGCCAGCACCGCGCAGCCGCCGGTGCCGTGGTCGGTGCCGCCGGAGCCGTTCTGACGCACGGTGCGGCCAAATTCCGTCATCGCCAGCACCACGGTCTTCGACCAAACCTCCAGACCGAGCGTCACCTTCAGTGTATTGATCGCCTGTGCCAGATCCTGCACCGGCCGTTTGAACTGCCCAGTCTGGGCGACATGCGTATCCCAGCCGGTGATCGAGAAGCTCGCGATGCGGTAGTCGCCCTTCAGCATATTGCCGGCGAGCGTCGCGACGTCGGCGATCTTCTCGCCGCGCTTGCCGTCCGGCTCGGTGATCATCGCCGCATTGTTCGCGCGCGTCGCCTCTTCCATCGCCTTGGCAAAGGCCGGATCGCCGGCATAGAGCCGCATCAGGAACTGCATCTCGTCCTTCGCCGTTCCGAGATTGGAATCCGAGGCCCAGACATCGACATTGTTCGGGCCCGAAAGGATCAGCTCCGTCGAGGTATTCACGTCGATCGCCTTGCGGGCCTGCGAGCGCGGGATCACCGAAAGCGTCCGGTTCAGCCAGCCGGTCTTCTCCGCCGCCACATGTTCGCCGCCCGATTCCAGCATGTCCTGCCCGTCGAAATGGCTGCGCTGGTCGCGATAGGGCGTCGAAACCGCATGCACGAAGGCAAGCTCTCTTCCCTTCCACAGCGACATCAGGTCGGCCGCCGCCGGATTGAGCCCGAAATGCCCGTCGAGGTCGAGGAGCCCCTTCTCCGGCGTCAGCGCCAACGTCGGCCTCAGCGCCGCAAAAGCTGCCTCGCCGTAGGGCTGCACGAGGTCGAGGCCGTCCATCGCGCCGCGCAGCACGATGGTCACGAAGCGGTTGTCGCCGGGCATGGCGGCGAAGGTGACCGGCGTGAAGATCGGAGCGGCGGCAAGGCAACAGGCGGAAGCGAGAAAGCCGCGGCGGGAAAGCGTAATCTCGGTCATGACCAGCTCCTATCGGCGGTTGAATTCGGGGGAAGCAAGAACCAGCGTCAGGCCGCTGATCTTGCTCGGCGCCTGCGAAACCACGCGGATCGTCTCGTCGCGCGCCGCATCGGCAAGCGTCGACCTTAGGAATTCGCGCGGATCCTCGTCCTTGCCGAACCGGGCGGAAGCGCGCCGCGCCCAGGCGAGCCGCTCGGCAAGCTGGCTCGCCGTTATCCAGGCGGAGAAATTCTCCTCGAAGCCTGCGGGGCTCGGCGGCAGCCAGGTCGGCTGGCCCATACGGCGAAGCGCACCCAGCCCCAGCCCCCGCGCTGTCTGGAAAGCCTTGCGCCGCTTGGAGTTGGCTTCATTGGCAGGATCGGGCGCCATTGCGCCCCCATCGCCGCCCATGGCATTGTCCTGTCCCGCCATATCCTTCGACGGCGCCATCACATCGTCGTCGTCTTCCTGATCGGCCTTCATGAAATCGCCAGCAATACCGTTGTCGCTGCCGGCGTTCAGTGCCCTCAAGCCCGTCACTACATAGTCGAACGGCTGGCGCGCCTTCGCGCCCTCGTCGCGCCACGCTGCGGGATGGTCGAGCATTGCGCCATAAACCGCCGTCAGGTCGCCGTCCGTCCCTTTCCAGACATCCGCCATCGCCGTCACCATCTCCTCCGGCGGCTGATCCGAGATGAAGTGAGCCGCGAGCTTGCCGCTGATATGCTGCGCCGTCTTCGGATGGACAGCGAGATCGTCGAGGAGCGCCAGATAGTCTTTCCGCGACCGTTTCGCGCCGCCATAGCTGACACCAAGAACCGTATGTCTGCCGGGCTCCGAAATGCCGGGACGGAAAACTGCGTCCATCTCCTCGCGATCGATCGTCAGCCCGGTCAGCACCATTGCACCGGCGCGCACGTCGGCCTGCGTGTAGCCACTGCCCGCACCCAGCGTATGCAGTTCCAGCAGTTCGCGGCCGAGATTCTCGTTGAGACCCTTCTTCTGCTTCATGCCGCGGGACGATTCCGGCCCCTGCGATTGCGCCTGATCGAGATAGATGAGCATCGCCGGATGCTCCGTCGCGACCCGCAGCAGGTCGCGGAACGATCCGCCGATATTGGGCCGGATCGCCTCCGCCTCGTAAAGCGGCACGATCATCCGCATCGGCAGGCTTTTGTTCGCGCTCGTCGAGAAATGGTTGGTCCAGAAGGTCGCAAGCCGCTCGTAGAATCCGTTCGGCGAAAGCACGGCCTGCATCAGCCGCGCGTAGGCGTCACGCTGGAACCCCTGCTGCACCTGCTTCTGGATCGCTTTGCGCCTTTTCCGGCGCACCTCATCGTCGCTACCGCTCTGGCGCAGTTCCCGGAGCCGGTCCTGCAGATCGACAATCTGCTGATGGCGTCCATCGATGCCGCCGGCCGGAAAGGACGGCGCGCGCAGCGCGGCGTCCTTCACCTGACCAAGCAGCTGGTCCTTGTTTTGCGGCGACGCCTCGCCCGGCCGGAATCCATAACCGAACCGGATGGCTGCCATCGTTTGGAAAGAGAGGCTCATGACCGGTCACCTCCTGATCACTGAATGGTGACAGCCTCCCAACCAAATGCGTCAGCAATTCAGTAATTTCCCGACATGGACTATTTGTAATCCATTGGAAAGGTACCGTTCATGCGCGGAAGATGAAGGAGGCGCCGACGGCGATCAGCGCAAAGCCGATGGCGTGATTCCAGGTCAGGTTTTCGCCAAGCCAGAAAACCGAAAAACCGGAGAAGACCATCAGCGTGATCACCTCCTGCATCGTCTTCAACTGCGCCGTCGTATAGACCGCCGAGCCGATACGGTTCGCTGGCACCGCCAGGCAGTATTCGAAGAAGGCAATCCCCCAACTCGCGACGATGGCAAGGGCGATCGCACTGCCCTTGTGCTTCAGGTGCCCGTACCAGGCAAAGGTCATGAAGATGTTGGAGGCGAAAAGCATGGCAACAGGCCAGATGGCGGCGGGGCTTAGCGAAAAATACATGGGCGAATCCGATGGGAGAAAACTAGCGCCAGCTTGTATCTCCAAATAGCCAGGGCTCAAGGGGCCATGGCGACATGCCGCAGCCTTCACCACCGAAGACGCCGGTATAGCGCTGCGAATGCCACCGCCTTCAGCTCGGGTGCTAAACTTCGTCCCGCGATGCCAGTGGCGCACCAGGGAGATAAAGCGAGATCGGCCGGATTTCATAGACTGCGGAGGGATTGGCGCGGCGCAGGTCGCGCGCTGCGGCGACGGCTGCCTCAAGCGTTGGATAATCCACGACGTAAAAGCCGAGCAATTGCTCCTTGGTTTCAGCAAATGGGCCGTCGGTGATCATGCCGGCACCCGTCCCCCGCAAGGTCACGGCGCGCCCTGTCGGGCCGAGCCGCGCAGCCGGTCCCAGATGCTTCTCCTCGACGAGGCGATCATTGACCTGGAGCAATTCGCTCATCAGCGCCGCATCCTCCTCTTTGGTCCAGGATTCGACCACTTTCTCGTCGTGATAGGCCAGGATGGCGTAAAGCATGGAATGTCCCTCCTTGTGCGTCATTTTCCGCCACTTGAACGTCATCGCACACAATCCTCGCAGTCCAAGCGGATTCGCCTGAAGCCAGAAGCTGAATGCATGCGACGATTACATAGGATTGATATCTGGCGAGCAAGTTCGCCCGATTCAAATACTGCGGTCTCGTGGCGCAAAACCCGTCCCATCGCAATCCACTCAGCAATACATCTTAACGCACTAAAAGGTTGTGATAGCCGTTAGATGTGGATTGGTATGTCTGCTTGAAGGAGAAGACAATGACCGGAGTTTCGGCCGATGCTGTGGTGGGCTTGGCGCGATCCGAAGCGGGCGACGAGTAAGAACGTGCAGCCGAACGTCATCATCATGACCGGCAGCAGAGCAACTGCGGAATATGGCCTCGATGGGCGGCAATCTTCTGCAGCGGGTGCGCTGTCCCTATTTCCGCATGCTCGATGTCGGCTGCAACAAGCGCATGCCCGGCTCGGGCTGCGCCGCCATCGATGGGTTGAATGAAAGGGCTGGGCGAGATTGCATTGGTGGGAACCGCACCGGCGATTGCGAACGCGGTATTCCACGCAACGGGCAAACGCGTGCGGACCCTGCCGATCCACATCGAGGGCGTCCTGACCGCATAAACGGCGACTGTCCCTCCGCGCCGAAGGTGGGACCCCCGCGCCTGTCAAGCGCACCCGTTCGCCTCAGCTCAGGTTCCTGCGGCGCTTAAGCTCCGCCGCGGTCGGCTGTTCGAATTCGAATGAGCCGGTGACGACGTCGCCGTTGCGGACGTATTTGTTGATCGTGACACCGGATCCGGAGACCTTCGATCCGACGAGTTTCAGCGCGCCCGAAACGGCTCCGTCGCCGAACAATCTCTTGCCCTTCCCGAGCACGACCGGAAAGATGAAGACATTGATTTCATCGACCAGGTCGTTTTTGAACAGGGTCTGCAGAAAGTCGGTCGAGCCCTGAGTCAGCAGATCCGGCCCCTCCCCGCTTTTCAGCGTCCTGAGTGCGCCGACTGCGTCGGCCCCGAGCACCCGGCTGTTCTGCCAGCTGAGCTTGAAGTCCGGATTGCGGGTCGCGACATATTTGGTGATGTGGTCGAACAGCGGGCCGATCGGATCGTCGGCCGCGACATAGGGCCAATGCGCGGCGAAAATATCGTAGGTCTTGCGGCCGAGCAGAAGATCGAAGGGCCGGGCGAACATCTCGCCCACGGCCTTTCCCATCGCCTCGTCAAAATAAGGGGCAACCCAGCCGCCATACTTGAAGCCCCCGACGGGATCCTCGTCCGGGCCGCCCGGAGCCTGCATGACGCCGTCGAGACTGACAAATGCACCGGTGATGATCTTCCTCATATCTGCTCTCCTTTTGGCGCCCCTGGCCCATTACATGCCCCAGGTATAGGCCCCGTTACATGCCAAGGACGTGGGGCAGTCGTCCCGTGCCGACAACGGCAGAAAAAAATTGGGCCGGAAAAATTGATCGGCACTATTCACCAAATCCGAACGATTTATTCGTTTCCCTTTTGTACTCTTTGCCTCTTCCCTTTAGCGCTGACTCTCTCCATATTCCGCCCATGGCCAAATCGACGAAGAAATTCCCCGCCCCGAACGGCTTCGAGGAAGCCCCGCAGTCGTCCATTGAAGGCGCTCCATTGGAGGGCTCCGTCGCCGACTGGGTGAAGCAGCTCGAGGCCGATGCCGAGGCGTCGAGCGTCGAGACGCAGCGCGAGATAGCGTCCAAGGCCGGCAAGCACCGCAAGAAGGTGGAGATCGCCGCCTCGAAATCGGCGCGCGGCACCTCGATGGGCGGTTCGACCGATCCGAAGACGCGCGCCGCCGCCGGCCTCAATCCGGTCTCCGGCATGGATACGACACTGGAGGAGGCCTCGCAGCTTTCGGCCGGCACCGCCGTCACGGCCACGGTCGAGGCGCTTTCGGCGCTCATCGAGTCCGGCAATCCACTTCACAAGAACGGCAAGATCTGGACGCCGCACCGCCCGGCCCGGCCGGAGAAATCCGAAGGCGGAATCACCATCCGCATGGCTTCGGACTACCAGCCCGCCGGCGATCAGCCGGCCGCCATCAAGGACCTCGTCGAGGGTCTGGTAAACGGCGATCGCTCGCAGGTGTTGCTCGGCGTCACCGGCTCGGGCAAGACCTTCACCATGGCCAAGGTGATCGAGGCGACACAACGCCCCGCCGTCATCCTGGCGCCCAACAAGACGCTCGCCGCCCAACTCTATTCCGAGTTCAAGAACTTCTTCCCCGACAACGCCGTCGAATATTTCGTCTCCTACTACGACTACTACCAGCCGGAGGCCTACGTCCCGCGCTCCGACACCTATATCGAGAAGGAATCCTCGATCAACGAGCAGATCGACCGCATGCGCCACTCGGCGACGCGCTCGCTGCTGGAGCGCGACGACTGCATCATCGTCGCTTCCGTCTCCTGCATCTACGGTATCGGCTCGGTCGAGACCTACACCGCCATGACTTTCCAGATGTCGGTCGGCGACCGTCTCGACCAGCGCCAGCTGCTCGCCGATCTCGTCGCCCAGCAATACAAGCGCCGCGACATGGATTTCCAGCGCGGCTCGTTCCGGGTCCGCGGCGACACGATCGAGCTCTTCCCGGCGCACCTCGAAGATGCTGCTTGGCGTATAAGCATGTTCGGCGACGAGATCGACGCCATCACCGAGTTCGACCCGCTGACCGGCCAGAAGACCGGCGACCTGAAATCGGTCAAGATCTACGCCAATTCGCACTATGTCACACCACGCCCCACCCTCAACGGCGCCATCAAGGCGATCAAGGAGGAGCTGAGGCTCCGCCTCGCCGAGCTGGAAAAGGCCGGCCGCCTGCTGGAGGCCCAGCGCCTGGAGCAGCGCACCCGCTACGACATCGAGATGCTGGAGGCCACCGGCTCGTGCGCCGGCATCGAGAACTATTCGCGCTACCTGACGGGGCGCGCCCCCGGCGACCCGCCGCCCACCCTCTTCGAGTACATCCCCGACAACGCCTTGCTCTTCATCGACGAGAGCCACGTCACCGTGCCGCAGATAGGGGGCATGTACCGCGGCGACTTCCGCCGCAAGGCGACGCTCGCCGAATACGGCTTCCGCCTGCCGTCCTGCATGGACAACCGCCCGCTGCGCTTCGAGGAATGGGATGCGATGCGCCCGGACACGGTCGCTGTCTCCGCCACGCCGGGCGGCTGGGAGATGGAGCAGGCCGGCGGCGTCTTCGCCGAACAGGTCATCCGCCCGACCGGCCTCATCGACCCGCCGGTGGAAGTCCGCTCCGCCCGCTCCCAGGTCGACGACGTGCTCGGCGAAATCCGCGAGACTGCCGCCAAGGGCTACCGCACCCTCGTCACAGTGCTCACCAAGCGCATGGCCGAGGACCTCACCGAATACCTGCATGAGCAGGGCGTGCGTGTCCGCTACATGCATTCCGACATCGACACGCTTGAGCGCATCGAGATCATCCGCGACCTGCGCCTCGGCGCCTTCGACGTGCTGGTCGGCATCAACCTTTTACGCGAGGGCCTCGATATCCCCGAATGCGGCTTCGTCGCCATCCTCGACGCCGACAAGGAGGGCTTCCTGCGCTCCGAAACCTCGCTGATCCAGACGATCGGCCGCGCCGCGCGCAACGTCGACGGCAAGGTGATCCTCTATGCCGACACCGTCACCGGCTCGATGAAGCGCGCCATGGAGGAAACCAGCCGGCGCCGCGAAAAGCAGGTGCTCTACAACGAGGAACACGGCATCACCCCGGAATCGGTGAAGGCCCGCATTTCCGATATCCTCGATTCGGTCTACGAACGTGACCACGTCCGCGCCGACATCTCCGGCGTCTCCGGCAAGGGTTTTGCCGACGGCGGCAATCTCGTCGGCAACAACTTGGCTGCTCATCTCAACGCGCTGGAAAAACAGATGCGCGACGCTGCCGCCGACCTCGATTTCGAAAAAGCCGCCCGCCTCCGCGACGAAATCAAACGCCTCAAGGCCGCAGAGCTGGCGGTCATGGACGACCCGATGGCCCGCGAGGAGTCTAGGGCGATGGAGGGCGGACGTAAGGATGCTTCGAGGCTCCGGTCTTCGACCTCCGCGCCTCAGCATGGGGATGGAGCAAGCCGTGCCGCAACTGGCGCCAGAAGAAGCCCTCATGGTGAGGAGGCTCAAAGGACCGTTTTGAACCACGAGGGCGGGCGTGGAACCTCCTCCTTCGCCAAACCCAGCCTCGACGACATGGGACCCGGCACCGACACCGCAATACCGCTCTTCCGCAAGCCCGATCTGGATGAAATGGGCCGCGACGTCGCCGAACCCGCGAGGAAGCCCCTTTTCCGCAAAAACACCCTCGACGAAATGACCGTCGGCCGCACCGAAAAACCGGTCGCCGGCAAGCTGCCGATAAAGCCGGATGCCGCAAAGAGCACGAAGCCCTTCTCACCGCGGGAAGAAGGCCAGCCGGAACGCGCCGCCCTGCCCTCCTCTCCGTCATCCTCGGGCTTGACCCGAGGATCCAGCGATGACCCCCGCCCCCTCGTCCGCGGCAAAACGGGCGCCGGCTCCTACGAGGAGCCTGCGGATCAGAAGCGCAAGGGCCGGACGAAGGGCAAGACCGGGCGTCCGGGCCGCTGAACTTCCTCCCATCCCGGACCCGGTGCGGGCTCCAGCCACCGAGAGTCGGCGCAACCTTTTTCTATGCACCCTTCAGCCAAACCACTGATCGATGTGCAGCACCTGGTCGAAATCGTTGTCGATCACGACATGCGAAAGCAGCTTCCGACCGACGGACCATAATGTGCGCATATATCCGTATCCGCATGCCTGCGATGCGCCTGCGAGGATCAATATCCAGAATGGGACGTTAGCGTGGATCCTCGGGTCAAGCCTGAGGATGACCGGCAGCCGTGGAGCGCCCCTACTCCGCAGCCTCCCCCCGCCGCTCCGTCACCGTCACCATCGCCACCATTTCCACCTCGTAGGAATACCCCTCGAGCATCTGATAGGCATGCTCGATCGCCTCGATCTGGCCTTCCGCCTTGCGGATGGCGTCGGTGATCGACTGGCTGCGGGCGCGCAGCATGGAGCCGAGCACGTCGGTTTCCGGGCGACGGCCGAGGCGGTCGATGTGCTGGCGCACGCGGTTGCGGTGGCGCTCGAGCTCCAGGATGTGGAAGCGGTTCTTGACGATGTCGTCGGAGAGTTTTCTGCGCATGGCCGCCACCGCGTCGAAGCTACCGGGCTCGCGCTCGTCGAGGATGACGTCGTTGACGAGCTTTTCCAGCATCAGCACGCCTTCGAGGTCCTTGGGGTCGGCAAGCTGCGGATCGTAGCCGGTGTCGTCGTAGACGCGGCGGCGCACCGGGTCCTTCAAGAGTTCGTAGGCGGTCTGCAACCGGCCGAAATGCTCCGCATCGCCGCCCGAGTCGGGATGCGCGGTCTTGGCGGCCTTTCGCCAGGCGCTTCGGATCGCCTGCTCGCCGGCGTCGCGGTCAAGTCCAAGCAAAATATAGGGATCGATCAAACCGCCCACCTGTCCTTTAGCATTCACCCGTCCCCACTCCCGTGACCTACTCCCTCGGCCCTCCGGCATCAAGCCCGAAGCGCCCGCGCCCGCCATATTCGGGTCCAGTCGGGACGAAATTGTGGAGCGGCATGTGAATTCGCCGGGACGCACGAGCGCTTCGATGAACCGACTTCGGCGGCCATCCCTCATTCCTATGCTTGTCACAGGGATCCAGCAGCGCCATGTCCACGGCGCAGGAGGCTCGTTCAACACGTCAGAGAGTCACTCACGGCGCCGGCACGGCGCCGACGCGCCGTGGTGGGATTGCTCTGAAAAACACAGGGAATGAGGCGCGCGGCAGAGGACGGCGGGTATTGAACCGCAGGGTTCAAGGCGGCGGTCGACATCGCTGCGGAGGACGGTGGCGCGGTCCCGTTCCGGTACGGAATCCGCAAATGACACAGACCGCACTGCGAAAGGTAACATTTCGTCAAGTGTTTGAATCTTTGGCGTTTCCGGGCTTGCGTCAGCGCATGCCACAATATTGCCGCTTGCTTTTTTCCCGAAATGCTGTCACCAATTGCAGCACTCGGGCATTAGCATGCCGGTGACTGGACAGATGTGGTAAAGCCTTCCGTTGCGGAAGGCGGCGCGGGTAACCCCCGCCTGCGTAGACGTTCTTTCCCCGTACGTGACTTCTCCGACTGACCCTTCGTTCCGGTCTAACGGGACGAAAGCTAAAGCCGTCCGCTTCCTCTCGGGGGCGCGGATACCAGACAGACTAAGGGAAAAGGACTATCCCACATGGCCACCAAAGGCGTCGTAAAATTCTTCAACCAGGACAAGGGTTTTGGTTTCATCACTCCTGACGGCGGTGCAAAGGACGTATTCGTCCACATCTCCGCTCTCCAGGCATCCGGCATCCAGTCGCTGCGCGAAGGCCAGCAGGTCACTTTCGACACCGAGCCGGACCGCATGGGCAAGGGCCCGAAGGCCGTCAACATCTCGGCCAACTGATTGTAGTTTCTGCCACGGCAGGAATGAGAACGGCGCCTCCCAGGCGCCGTTTTTGCTTTGGGCCTCAGGCGCTCAGCGCCTCCTTGGCACCGGAAAAATCCACCGCCGCAAACGCGGCCGCAATCACCTCCGGCCCGGCGCCTGCCTTTGCCGCATCGCTCGACAGAATCTGCCGGTAACGCCTTGCGCCCGGGATCCCGGTGAAGAGCCCGACCATATGCCGCGCCACATGCTGCAGCCGCCCGCCGCTTTCGATATGCCGCACGGCATAGGCCATCATGCGGTCGCGCAGCCCGTCCCAGTCCGGCTCGGCCGCCGCAGTGCCGAAGAAGCGGTGGTCGAGATCCGCCAAGATCCCCGCATTCTGATAGGCCGCCCGCCCCAGCATCACGCCATCGACATGCTCCAGATGCGCCGCTGCCTCGTCCAGCGTCTGGATGCCGCCGTTGATACCGATAAAGACCTCCGGCCACCGCTCCTTCATGCGATAGACGATGCCGTAGTCGAGCGGTGGGATCTCGCGGTTCTCCTTCGGGCTCAACCCTTTAAGCCAGGCCTTGCGCGCATGGATCCACACGGCATCGGCACCTGCGTCCAGCACCCGCGCCAACAGTTCCGGCAGTGCCTCTTCCGGCTCCTGCTCGTCCACGCCGATCCGGCATTTTACCGTGACCGGTACCTTGGAGACTGCCTTCATGGCCCTAACGCAATCCGCCACCACCTCCGGGGTCAGCATCAGACAGGCCCCGAAGGTTCCCGATTGCACCCGGTCCGAAGGACAGCCGACATTGAGGTTGATCTCGTCGTAGCCGTAGGGTCCGGCGATCCGCAGCGCCTCGGCAAGTTTCACCGGATCCGATCCGCCGAGCTGCAGCGCTACCGGATGCTCGTCAATATTAAACGACAGCAGCCTCTCCCGCGGCCCGTGAATGATCGCGTCCGCCACAACCATTTCGGTATAGAGCAAGGCGTTCCGGCTGATCTGCCGGTGGAAATACCGACAATGGCGATCGGTCCAGTCAATCATGGGTGCGACCGCGAGCACGCGGCCATTGGAATAGTGGGATTTTCCTTGTGCTGAAGGCCTTCTGGTAAGTTCCGTCATGTCTCGTTCGATCTCGTTTTTTGCCTTTTTCGACCGTTTTTGAGATGCCGATGCTACGGCATAGCACTTGCAGGAGGTTTTGTATCACTGATGGGTATGTATCAGAGCGAACACGAAAAAAGGGACGAAGGCTTATAACGCACAGATTCGGATTAAGCGAGACGGTGCCTCGTGCAAAGCAAAGCCCAGACCTTCAACAGACGGCTTTGGCGTCAAGATAACCCAAGCGGCTAAATCCAAGGTACTTGAACTGCTTCCCGGCGCGATGGCCCTGCGAGCTACACCACTTGGCGGGACACGACCTTGGGAATTGCGATTGCGTAACCAGGAACCTTAAAACTAGAACATCTCCTCGCGAACAGCCGATCCGGGCTGTTACCACGCCGCGTGTATTGGCGAGTTGCGCTGATACAGGGCCGCTTTTTTTAAAGCCGAGCTAACGAATGGTTGCCCGCGTCTGCATTCAAAGCAGCTCGCTTTTTCGGCCGTTCTTTGACACTATACGTCGCGCTTCCTCATTGACTGAAACGGTGCGGCTGCCCGCTTCGCTCCAGGTGTCGCGGCAACCTTGCTGGTCGGTCAGCGTTTCACGTCGAGTTTGGCCCGGAGAAGAACAATGAACCTGCAGAAGATCTACACCGCATTGCTCACCGCAGACCTTGCGGCGGCCGAAGTCTGGTATACGAAGCTGCTTGGTCATGGACCGGATTATCGGCCAATGGACACGCTGGTGCAGTGGGAGCTCTTCGATCAGGGCGGGTTAGCGCTTTCAACCGACGACGAGATCGCCGGCAGGGGCGTGATTTTCCTTATCGTCGATGATGTTGCGGCCGAGCGCCGCAGACTGCAGGGCCTGGGGATCGTGCTCGGGGACGACATTGAGGGCGACTACTCCACCCTGGCGCAGGTGCGTGATCCTGACGGCAACCTGCTCACGCTAGCGACGCCGCCCTCGCGGCCCTACCCGCTTGCATGACCGCAATGAAGGCTGGCTCATGGCGCACGATCTTGCCGGCCGAAAGATCGAGGCTTGCCGGAACGGCGATCTGCTAGTGCCCTCGCTGCTGGCGCGGCACGGACGAAACTCGGAACCCGACGCGGTCGCGATTGCCGTCGATGCCGATGACGAGAAATCATGAAGTTCCAGAGATCATCTGCAACTGCGTTCGGTACTGAATGCTGGGGGGTCGCGGGTCAAGGTTAGATCGAATGCCCCGCCAATGCGGCTAGGGCTCGCCGTTCGCTTTCTTTTGAGCCTGTTTGAGAAACGCATTCCCAGCATGATTCTGGTATGGATTCATTGGGTGTCGGTTTGTTTCGGGGGCCGACACGATGGGCACTGAACATAGATCGGCGGGCGCCGTGGAACGCTGGCTGGATACGCATTGTAAGGAAGATCGTTTCGACCGAATTTCAGGTTAGGCCATGAATCAGGAAATCCGGCTTTTTGGCGCTATTGCGGTCCGACCTGCCGTCCTTGCTCTCATATCCCAGTTCGAAACGGCTACAGGATTCACAGTTGCGGTCAAGTGGGAGCTCAATCCGACGGTAAAGAAGCAGATTGAAACTGGGGAACCTTTTGACCTCGTCATCATCAATCCGAACCTGGTTCAGGATCTGACCGCGTTGGGAAAAATCAAGGCGGGAAGCCAGGTAGCGTTCGGCCGGACAGCAATGGGGGTGGCGGCCAAGGCAGGCAGTCGACCGCTCAACATCGGGTCCGTAGGAGCATTCGAACATGCGCTGAAGAGGGCCAGATCAATCGCCTACGCCAGTGAAGGAACCAGCGGTGGCCACTTCTACGGTTTGCTGGAACGCTTGGGAATAGCGGATGAGGTGAAGCCCAAGCTGGTGGCCGTACCAGGAGGGCAGACAGCGTCGACCGTAGGCCGTGGGGAAGCCGAGCTGGGGGCATTCCCGTGACTTCTATTATTGCAGCCGCACCCGAGGTCATACTTGTCGGGCGGTTTCCGGCAGAACTCCAAAGTTACGTTTGGCATCAGCGTCAATTCAACAGACGCAGACGCTGCCAAGCAGCTGTCGGAATTTCTGATGTCGTCAGCCGTTGATGACATCTTGGTGGCAAAGGGCGTCGAGCGCCGCTAAAAGCTTGATTGAAAACATGGTGGCAGGTCGTGCGGCAGAAACCGGCACGCTGGAAGTAAACGTCGCCGCCTCCCAGGCTCGGCCTTGGAATCATCGGTGCGATCAGCGCCCTTTGTCCATCCGTCAGGTCCGTCGCGTATGGACAAGTCGCGCAGTGCGCGATCACGATCAGGCTGAGTGAACTCTTCAGATGTATGTCCAATGTGAAGACCAGTTCAAGATCTCTCAGGCGACGGGTTTCTATGATGCTCCGGCGAATTGCCAGGGCAGCCTAATTTGATTTTACGGAGAGCCATGGGCTTCCGCCGCCATGTCGCTCCGAGTCTCGTCGATCATCGGCGCAACGGCGAATACGGGCCATTGGGTGCCGCTTGCCATCACAGACATATTGCCGCCTTTTTGCTGTCGCCCCGCTGCTCCTGACCTGAGCATAATGAGCTTAGCTCGCGCGGGACGAGGGCTCATAGCGAAGAATAGGCCCAAGGCCAGCTCGCGCCGCAGCTGCATCGCTTAGGCCGCAATGAGCAGGAGCACATAGGCGATGACGGTCACCATTAGCCCGCGGAAGGCGAAGGTCACGCAGCGGTACTTTCCACGCGCGATGGCCGAGAGAATATCGGCATTGTTCAGGTACTCGTTGAAAAGATAGATCTCGTCCCGCCGCTGCGCGGCATCCCAGAAGCGATGGCGGTGCTTGCCCCAGGAGCCCCAGAACAGGGAGGTCGACTTGTTCACGTGGCGCGGCAGCACTACGAGGATGGCCGATATGATTGAAAAGACCGAGGCCGTGGCAAGCAATACCGAGAAAAGCATGCTTTGCTGATAGCCGTTTACATAGCGTTCCAAGGTAAAGACGCTGCGAACATCGCTTGAGCTCACCAAGAATGCGAGCATAAAAGTAAAAATATACGCGGCTTTCTGGTCAGAAATCTTAATCTGGTCGTAGAATATATCGTTAATTTTCTTTATATGATCAAAATACTCTACGCTGATATCCTCAGTCGAAGGCCCACTCCTCATAAGCTCTGCCGCACTGTCAAAATCCGTCACGTTCTCAACTCCAGCCCAAAAGT
The DNA here is from genome assembly GCF_000816845.1 of Rhizobium gallicum bv. gallicum R602sp. NCBI lineage: Bacteria > Pseudomonadati > Pseudomonadota > Alphaproteobacteria > Hyphomicrobiales > Rhizobiaceae > Rhizobium > Rhizobium gallicum. The sequence goes on from NZ_CP006877.1 coordinate 2,199,887, forward strand.
GTTTCCGTGATATTACACTTCACAGGCAAAGCAATAGCGCGCGTACAACACAGCTTGACTTTTCAACTTCATATCGACAAACGCTTTAGACATGAGGGGTAAGTTTTTCAATTCCGCGTCCACCATTGCGGTGTTGACTGTGGCGGCGTCTTATCTTGCGCTTCCGGCAGCCGCTGATCCTGTGCAGCGCGCGGCACCGGCCGCAGGCTCCGTCATCGACCGCAAGGTCGGCGAGGAAGTCCGCTTCGTCGACCTGTCGAACTGGCAGAATGTCGATCTGCGCCAGGATCTGTTGGGCGGCGACGTGCTGCGCACCAATGCCACCGGCCAGCTCGCAATCCTATTCGCGGACCGCACGCAGGTACGCCTCGGCCGAAATTCGTCGCTGCAGGTCAAACAGATGGCACCGGCGGGCGATACGATCCTTAACCTCCAATCCGGTACGATGTGGGCCCGCGCTCAGCGTGGTGGCTCGGGCCTAACCGTTCAGACACCGGCCGCGGCAGCCGCCATCCGCGGCACCGACTGGACGCTGACGGTCAAGGGCGACCAGACCTCCCTGATCGTGCTGGAAGGCCGCGTGGAGCTGAAGAACGAGCACGGCAGCGTCGAGGTCGCGCAGGGTGAAGCAGCCGTCGCCACCATCGGCCAAGCGCCCCGAAAGCTCGTCATCGTTACGCCGGACGACCGCGAGCAGATGCTGTTTTACCTGACGCTGCGCGGCAGCTTCACCTTCATGCCCGCCTCGCCCCTCCCGGTGCAGAAGATGCGCGACGAACGCAGCCGCATCGAAGCCAAGGCACCTGCGGCAAGAAATGCGGAGGACTGGCTGACGCTAGCCGAGGTGCAACTGTCGCTTGACGGCCGGCAGAAGGCGCTGGAATCGCTGGTGAATGCGCGCACGCTCAAGCTTTCCGCCGCCCAGCGCGCCCGTGCCGACCTGATCGACGCCCTGATTGCCGGCGCCGAGATGCGATACGACGAGGCAGCAAGATTGTTCTCGCGGGCCGAACGGGTGCTCGATCCGCAGCGTCGGAGCATCGCGGCCTATGGCAGCTATTATTCGCGTTCGCTGCGCGATCCGAATCATGCCGAAAAGCCGCCGGAAAACATCACGGGACCCTATGCTGCCGTGATGAAGGCCTACACGGCAGGGTTCCTTGAGGATATCCCAGCCGCGATTGCGACGATGAAGCAGGCGGAAGTGCGATATCCGAACGATTCCACCCTGCCCGCCTTACGCGCGCAGCTGGCGATGCTGATCAACGACCGCATCCAGATGAAGGAGGCGATCGATCGATCGCTCTCGATCGACCCCACCGACCCCAATGCGTTGCAGGCCCGCGCCCGCATGCGCGCCGATTACGAAGGCAATCTCGATGGCGCACTTGAGGACCTGAACAATGCGATCAAGGTCGCGCCGGGCTCGTCCACGGCCTGGAACGATCTCGGCCTGCTCCAAGATGCCCGCGGTGCTACGCGTGAGGCGGAAGCCGCACTCAAGAGGTCCATCGAGCTCGATCCGGACGATCCGGTTGGCCATGCAAATCTCGCAATCCTCTATCTCGACCAGTCGCGCATGAAAGAGGCCAAGCGGGAGATCGATTTGGCGCTCGGCGCCGACCCGGCCTTCAACATCGCCATCTTGGCACGCGGCCGCTACTATCTGCAGATGGGCGAGAGGGAGAAGGCGGTCGATGACCTGCTCGCCTCCTCAACTGCCAACCCGGGCTATTCGCAGGCCCAGCTGATGCTCGCCGCCGGCTACTACGAGAATGGCAACCGCGAAGCCTCCGGCCAGGCGCTCGACAATGCCGATCGGCTGGACAAGAACGATCCTTCTGTCGCGGCATTCCGCGCAGCCGTTGCAATTGACGACTATGACTCCGATGGCGCGATGAAGAGTGCCCGTGAATACCTCAAGCGATCGCGCGCGCGGGGAGGATATTACGCCTCGCTTGGAGCCAACCAAAACGGCGGCTCGACGCTCAATGCGGCTTTTCGGCTCCAAGGTTTGGACGCCTGGGGCCAATATTACGGGGATGCGGTCTTCGATCCGTTTTCGGGAAGTGGCTATTTCGACCAGACTTTTCGTGGAAGCGTGAACCCGCTCGCCAATTCATTTCTTTATGGCGGGAACGTGGTCACCAACACCGCAAATGCGTCATCTTATTCATCCTTCATTCAAGGGTTATTGTTCGATCCCCATATGCTTTCAGGTCGTTCGCGGTCGGCAAATCTCGCGCGCATGCCCTTCCTGGAAGGCTCGATTGGCGCCGGAACAATGCTGACCCAAGAAAATGCGGGATTGTTGGGTGAGGCTGAAATTCAGGGCTTTTCCAACGAACCCCGGCCCATCAGCTTTTTCGCAAATTTTCAATGGGAAAAGACCTCGGACACGACCCGCGGATACAATAACGGCACACTTGATTTAAACACCGATACCAAGCTGGTCGCCGGCAATGGCTACGTGACGGCCTCGGTGACTCCGGACGATCGTATCGTCGCTTTCGTCAATCATTCAGATTCAAAATACGATCTCGACATTCCATCAAGAGCATTTCTGCCGCTGGTGCCGGGCCTCTACTATGGGCTGGATAACAAATTTTCCATTGCCGGAGTCGGCTTGAGCCACACGTTCGGATATCGAAATGTCTTAAATACAGCTTTCTTCTATTCATCGATCGATTCTTCGATGGATCAAAACATTCTGGTTCCGCCACTAATTCCCGGTCTGTTCTCAAGCCTGATACACACTAAGCAGGAAAATTACGTTGGCGCGATAAATCACACCTACGGAATGGATGACCTGACCTGGCGCTATGGTGTCGAAGGAGGATGGATCGACACAGAAACGACTACGGGCGTTTCATTGGTTGGCGTTCCTCTCGGTGAGGTGGAGGAACATACCGGTACACGCTATGGCAAGGTGTACATCGATCTCCTTCATGAGATAACGCCCGACTTGAAAGCGGAGTACGGGCTTTTCGGCACCTTTTACCAAGGCGACGAGGTAGATATTCAACGTCTCGAGCCCCGCATAGGAGTCGCGTGGTCGCCGGCGGAGGGCCATTGGCTGCGAGCCGGTTATTTGCGACAAGGCACGAACAGCACCACGCCAACCCTTGCCCCGGTCGGCATCGTTGGCCTGCAGCCTAACACATTCGGCATCGATCTTTCAGGGTATGCTGATACGTTCACTGTTCGGTGGGATGCTGAATGGAATGACTGGTTGTTTACAGCTGTTGACCTCCAGCATCAGGAACTTCGCGATCTCTCAATCGACAACATCATTGCGCTGGAGAGCTTTGGCACTCGCAAAGCGCGCGCAGATCGTGCTTCGTTTACAGCAAACATTGCATTGGGATATGGGTTTGGCCTGGCTGCGACATACGCTCTTAGCGATTCCGAAGATAACGACCCGTCAAGCGGCGGTTATGGCCAAGAATTGCCATTCCTTCCAAAGCACTCCGGACAAATTGCCCTCACGTGGGTGAACGAAGCCAATGTGAAAGCTACGCTTGCGGCCAACTATGTCGGTGAACGACACGGCGATCAATCCGATGAGATCCTTGACGATTACTGGACGCTCGATGCAAATCTTGTCTGGGAGCCACTTGATAAACGGTTCGCGCTGGAAGCCGCAGCTTATAATCTGCTTGATGAGGATTTTGAGGTCGCTTCAGGGTTCAACGGCTGGGGCCGCGTGTTCAAAGGCACGCTTGAAATCCGCTTCTGATGATCGCGGTCGCGGATACCGGGCATAAAATGCGCCAACCAGGCTGGCCGTTCAGCGGCCGGCCGGTGCGGCTGGCAGTACTAGTGCTTTTGACGCTGATTTCCATTTCGCTGCTCTCGCGTCTGCCCGCCTGGTCGCTGCTGGAACTGCGGAGCTTCGACTATCTATCGACCGTCGACGACCCGCTGCCGCCTGCCGATGCGCCGGTGATCGTTGCGATCGACGAGCCGTCACTGGCGGAGATGAATGAGCAATGGCCCTGGCCGCGCAGCCTGCATGCCCGGCTGATCCGGCAGCTGCGCGCAGCGGGCGCCAAGGCGATCGGCCTCGATATCATTATGGCCGAACAGTCTTCGCGAGAGGACGATGCGGCAATAACGGCGGCGGTCGGGCCGGACATTGTGCTTGCCGGTGACGAGACGCTAATCCAGACACCGCAGGCCGACCAGTTGATCCGCGCCACGCCTATGCCGCAACTGACAGAAGCCGGCGCGAGAACCGGCATCGCCTCGATCGACCTCGGCGGCGACGGCGTCTTCCGCAACATCCCGTCCTATCAGGACGGCTTTGCCATAACCCTTGCGCAGGTAGCCGGGAAGGCACCGGGGAGCCTGCCCGCCAACGCACTGATTCAGTCTTTCGGACCATCACGCAGTTATCCGACGGTTTCCTATTATCAGGCGCTGGACCCAGAGAACTTTCTGCCGAAGGATTTCTTCAAGGACCGCGTGGTGTTCGTCGGACTCAGCCTGCAGAATGCGCCGGAAATCGAAAAAGGCGGTGCCGATGCTTTTGCAACCCCTTACACGGTCCATACGGGCAGACTGGTCGCCGGCGTCGAAATCCAGGCGACGATCTACGACAATATCGTGCACCGCTATTCGATCGAGCTGGCGCGCCTTCCAGTGGTTGCCTTCGCCATCCTGATTGCCGCCATTCTCGCTGCTGCGACCGTCTGGAGATCCACGGGCTGGCCGACATTCGCCGCCACAGTTGTCTTCATCGGCGTGGCGGCGGCGCTGAGCTATGCCGGCATCCGCTTCGGCAATCTGTTCGTCTCACCGCTGGGGCCGGTTGTGGCTTATGTGTCCGTCGCCTTCGGCCAGGCGGCATTCGATTTTGCCGAAGAGCGACGCAAGAAGAAGCAAGTCACCCTCGCCTTCTCGCAATACATATCGCCCGATCTCGTCAAACGGCTTTCCGAGGATCCATCACAGCTGAAGCTCGGTGGCGAGCGGCGGACGCTCTCGGTCCTGTTTTCGGACGTGCGGGGCTTCACGACGATTGCCGAGACGCTGAAGGACGATCCGGAGCAGCTTACCAGCCTCATCAACCGCCTGCTGACACCGCTTTCCGATGTCGTGATGGATCACGCCGGGACGATCGACAAATATATGGGCGACTGCATCATGGCGTTCTGGAATGCACCGCTCGACGATGCGGATCATGCGCTAAATGCTGTTGCCGCCTCGCTCGCGATGCAGGAAGCGATCGCGAGCCTGAACAGGCAGCTCGAGAAAGAGGCCAGGATAAACGGAACGCCGCTGCATGCGCTGAAAATGGGCGTCGGCATCAATACCGGCGAGTGCGTTGTGGGCAACATGGGCTCGAACAGGCGTTTCGACTATTCCTGTCTCGGGGACGCGGTCAATCTCGCCTCGCGCCTGGAGGGAGCCTCGAAGAATTATGGCGTCGCTCTGCTTCTCGGCGAGCAGACTGCGAAGCTTGTGGCGGGCACCTATACGGTCGCCGAGCTCGACCGTGTCCTCGTCAAAGGCAAGACGCTCCCCACCCCGGTTTTCACGGTGCTGCATCACGCGGATGCCGCGGCGCTGGCGGCGCACCAGACCTTCGTGGAAATGAAATATGCCTGCAAGCTTTCGCCGGACGATCCCGTATTCGAGACGCTGTCGCAGATGATCCCTGAACTTGCGGCCTATTATGCGATCATTCGCAGCGATGTCTCGGGCACGGAAGGATAATCGTCCCGTTGCGCTTTCCCCGCTTGCGATTTTACGTTTAAGATCGCCGGACTCGATAACAGCAAGAGCATCTCAATGTCCGCAACAAGCCCCGCCACCGTTATCCCACTTCCGCAGCCAGTTCTGCTTCCCATCGAAGGCAGCAGTGACGTCTTTCCGGTGCGCCGCGTCTATTGCGTCGGGCGCAACTATGCGGACCACGCGATCGAGATGGGGCACGACCCGAGCCGCGAGCCGCCCTTCTTCTTCCAGAAGAACGCCGACAACCTGCTGCCTCCCGGCACGCCGTTTCCCTATCCGTCTCTTTCGAATGACGTGCATTACGAGGCAGAATGCGTGATTGCGCTGAAATCAGGCGGCGGGAACATTCCCCTCGGCAACGCGCTTGACTGCATCTATGGCTACGCCGTCGGTATCGATTTCACGCGCCGCGATCTGCAGGCCGAGGCAAAGAAGCTCGGCCGTCCATGGGAAGTTGCGAAGGCATTCGAATATTCGGCACCGGTTTCGGCAATCGTGCCCGCAAGCCGCCTCGGCCATCCGGACGCGGGCCGCATCTGGCTCGACCACAACGGGAAGCGCGTTCAAGACGGTGATCTGAAGCAGATGATCTGGAAGATGTCGGAAATCATCGCTGAGCTCTCCAAGCTCTTCGTCCTGGCGCCGGGTGATGTCATCATGACCGGCACGCCGGCCGGTGTCGGCGCCGTCAAGAAAGGCGATCGCGTCGAATGCGGCATCGACGGTATCGCGACGCTTTCCGTAACCGTCGCCTGAGGAGATTGCCATGCCCGTTTACGCGCTTGGAGGATTGTCGCCGAAACTTCCGCCGAGCGGGCTCTACTGGATTGCGCCGGACGCGCATGTAATCGGGCAGACGGAGCTTGGCGAAGGCGTCGGCATCTGGTTCGGCGCCGTGCTTCGCGGCGACAACGAGCCGGTCACCGTCGGCAACAACACCAATATCCAGGAAGGCGCGATGCTGCACACCGATCCGGGCTTTCCGGTGACGATCGGCGAAGGCTGCACCATCGGTCATCACGCGATCGTCCACGGCTGCACGATCGGCAACAATTCGCTGATCGGTATGGGCGCAACCGTCTTGAACGGCGCCAAGATCGGCAACAACTGCCTTGTCGGCGCCAATGCCCTGGTGACGGAAGGCAAGGAATTTCCGGACGCTTCACTGATCGTCGGTTCGCCTGCCCGCGCCATACGGACGCTCGATGAAAAGGCGATCGATGGGATTAGGCGCTCGGCGGAAAAATATGTCGCCAACTGGCAGCGTTTCGCCCGCGACTTGAAGCGGATCGACTAACGCCCCGCAATTGCGCTAGGCGGCGCAGGTCTCGCAAAGACCGCGGATTTCGATCGTCGTCTTCTCCGCCTTGAATTTCTTGCCGCGCGTCCAGTCCCTCAGCCGGTGATCGACCTCGTGATCGTGGAACTCCATGACATGGCCGCAGCTTTCGCAAATCGCGAAGGCAACGGTGCCGTGGCTGTGGCAATCCTCGTTCGGATGGGCGCACACGACGAAGGAATTGATACTCTCCAGCCGATGCACGACGCCATATTCGAGCAGCTTCTCCAACGCACGGTAGACCTGCAGCGGCGCGCGGAACCCGTGGTCGCGCAGCTTGTCGAGGATCGTATAGGCGCTGAGCGGGCCGTCGGCCTTTTCCAGCACGTCGAAGACCAGCGCCTGGTTCTTGGTCAGTTGCGGTGCGTTCATGAGCCTTGTCCTTGCGGTTCCTTGCGTCCCAGCCGCGGCAGCAGGCTGAGGAGGAAGAGAATGAGTGCGGCAACCACGATCGAAGGGCCTGACGGCGTGTCGTAGGTGAGCGAGCCGAATAGGCCGCCGACGACGGCGGCAGCACCGATCAGCGATGCGAGAACGGCCATGACCTCCGGTGTCGACGAGAAGCGGCGGGCCGCGGCCGCCGGGATGATCAGAAGCGACGTGATCAGCATGATGCCGACGATCTTCATCGCGATGGCGATGACGACCGCCATCAGGAGCATGAAAAAGAGTCGCGCCCGCTCAGGCTGCAGCCCCTCGGCCTCGGCAAGCTCGGGGTTGACGGTCGATGCCAACAGCGGACGCCACAGCCAGGCGATCGCGGCGACGACAAAGAGGCCGCCACCCCAGATCAACGCGATGTCGGTTTTAGAGACGGCAAGGATATCGCCGAAAAGGAAGGCGATGAGGTCGATGCGTACCCAGCTCATGAAGGCGACCATGACGAGCCCGATCGCCAGCGTCGCGTGCGACAAGATGCCGAGCAGCGCATCGGCCGACAGCGCCTGCCGCTTTTGCAGGAAGAGCAGCAGGATCGAAACCGTCGCCGCAACGGCGAAGACGGCAAGCGTCAGGTTGAATTCAAAGAGCAGCGACAGCGCGACGCCGAGCAGCGCGGAATGGGCGATCGTATCGCCGAAATAGGCCATGCGCCGCCAGATGATGAAGCAGCCAAGCGGCCCGGTGGTGAGCGCCAGACCGACACCGGCAAGGATCGCGCGGACGAAGAAATCGTCAAGCATGGCGCTCTCCCGCATGATGGTGGTGGTCGTGATCCGAGCGGTCGTGATCGTGGTGATGGCCGTCGTCTGGATGACAATGGTCCGTCACCGAGCCATCCGAATGCAGCACCCGGCCGTCCGGCAGATGCGTGTGGTCGTGGTGGTGGCTGTAAACGGCGAGCGTCTTTGCCGCGCGGCTTCCGAAGAGGCGCACATATTCCGGGCTCTGGCTGACCGTCTCCGGCGTGCCACGGCAGCAGACGTGGCCGTTGAGGCAGATCACCGTATCGGTCTCCGCCATGACGACATGGAGATCATGCGAGATCAAGAGGATGCCGCAGCCGGTAGAATTACGGATCTGCTTGATGAGATCGTAAAGCGCGATCTCGCCGGAGAAATCGACGCCCTGCACCGGTTCATCCAGCACGAGCAGATCGGGCTTGCGGGCAATGGCACGCGCAATCAGCGCCCGCTGGAACTCGCCGCCGGAGAGGTGCTGCACCTCGGCATTCGGCATATGAGCCATGCCGGCGGCCTCGAGCGCGGCCATTATCTCGCGTTCGGGAAGCGCACCGGTCAACGTCATGAGGCGCCGGACGGTGAGCGGCAGCGTCCAGTCGATCGCAAGCTTTTGCGGCACGTAGCCGACCTTGAGGCCGCTTGCCCGCTCCACCCTGCCCTCATCGGGCTTCAAAACGCCGATCGCCGCCTTGGCGCTTGTGGATTTTCCGGAGCCGTTCGGACCGATCAGGGTCACGATCTCGCCGCGTGAAATCGAAAACTCCACGCCCCGGACAAGCCAGCGGCCATCCCGCCGGACACCCACATTGTGGAGAAAAACCAGCGGCTTCGAGGCAGGGTTTGCGGGAGATAACATCATTTTTCCGACAGTGCTGTTGCGTCATGCTATCGCACACGTTATAGCATTACGCAATTGATGTAATAACATTACACTTGCTATTCAAGCGGAGCGTGAACATGAAACTGGTTATGAGCCTTTCCCTTGCGATTCCGGCGATCCTGCTGGCCGGGGCATCCAAGGCGGCGGATGCGCCGGCAGTCGTTACTTCGATCAAGCCGATCCATTCGCTGGTTTCGGCGATCATGCAGGGGGTCGGCACGCCGGAACTAATCGTCGATGGTGCTGCCTCCCCGCATACCTACAATCTCAAGCCGTCGGATGCGAGCGCACTGCAGAGCGCCAAGGTGATCTTCTGGGTAGGTCCCGGCCTCGAAGCATTCCTCGAAAAGCCGCTGGAATCGCTAGGCTCCGGCGCCAGCATTGCCGAGCTGGAGGATGCGCCGGGCCTTGTGAAGCTGAAGTTTCGCGAAGGCGGCGCCTTCGAAGCGCACGATGACGGCGACGAGGCGGAAGCCGGGCATGAGCACGAAGAGGCCGGGCACGATCATGACGCGCATGCAGAAGGCGATCACGGTCACGGCGAGTTCGACACGCATCTCTGGCTCGATCCGATGAATGCCGAGGCCATGGCTGCGGAAATCACCACGACGCTGGTGGCCGCCGATCCCGCCAACGCGCTGACCTACCAGGCCAATGCCAAGGCGCTGGACGCAAAGATCGATGCGCTGGACAGGGAAATCACCGACATCGTCACCCCGGTAAAGGAAAAGCCTTTCATTGTCTTCCATGATGCCTACCAGTATTTCGAGCACCGCTATGCCGTCCGCGTCGCTGGCTCCATCACGGTGAGCCCGGAAAACATGCCCGGTGCCGAGCGCGTTTCGGAGATTCACAAGAAGGTTGCCGACCTCGGCGCAACCTGCGTCTTCGCCGAACCGCAGTTCGAGCCGCGCCTGGTCAATGTCGTCATCGAAGGCACCGATGCGAAAGCCGGCGTACTCGACCCGGAGGCGGCAACGCTGGAGGCCGGTCCCGATCTCTATTTCACACTGATGCGCGGCATCGCCAACAGCATGAAGGATTGCCTTTCGCGCGAAAGCTGAGCGGGAAAGGGAAATGGCGGCATCTCCCGGCCCCCCTCGCAAGCTCGGAACTGCGCGCAGCATGACGGCGATCGCGATCAGGCCGTTTTGCTGTATCTGCGAGGGATGTGAACCGCTGCCGCGCATCGAGGGACTGAGCGAGCCCGCCGAGAATGAGGCCTGAGTCCCGCGGTGGCTGGCCAAGGCCCGGCCCTAAATGTGCGGTTTTCAAGCGACCTGGCATTCAACGGTGCTCAGATCGAGTAAAGCTCAATCGGCTTCTCAAAGCCCTTCAGGCGGTATGCCCGACCTTTGCTGTTGGCCGTTTGGCTCTGCGCCCGCTCGCAAACGGCCTTGGTGACGAGAATCCGCCCTGCATCAGCAACTGACTGCGCGCGAGCGGCAGTATTCACAACCGTTCCAATCGCAGTCAGGTCGCGATGCGATCGGCCGAACTCTCCGAAGCTGGCCTCGCCAGTGTCGATGCCGATACCAATGCCGAGTTCACTTCCGTCCAGCCCGGCACCTTCAGCCATGTGACGTTCACGACGCAACCGGCAGCGGTGCTGAATCTCCCGCGCAGCCAGCACAGCACGTTCGGCGTGGTCCTGGTGGTGGATCGGAAAGTTGAAAATTGCCATGATGGCGTCCCCGACCGTCTTGTTGAGAAGGCCGTCGTATTCCCAAATGGCTGCGGCACATTCATCGTAAAAATCATCGAGCAGCGACGAGACAGTATCTGCCGGAAGCGACTGCGAAAGCGTCGTATAGCCCCTCAGATCCGCAAAAAGCACGGATACATCAACAGTGATCTTGCGGGCTTTCATCACGCGTGTGAACATGAGTTCGCAAATCGTGCAGGTGTTCGGATTCATCCGGCTCGGGCGGATGCCGAAGGCGCGGAAGGGAATGGAAGCCGGTCCGCGCAGAGGCACCGGGAGGCGCATCTGCTGCCAGCAGCCCTTGCAAATCCTGGATTGAGAATACGACATCTTGCCGCCGCCCTGTTTGCGTGTCGTTTCGCCGATTTTCGCACATCCGGGCCAGAAAATCCTCAAAAAAGCCGGCAGGTGCTTTGCAACCGGGACCGCGTCATCAAAAACGCCCATTCGGCGATTTGCGACAATAAAAACTGGAGCGAAAGAAATTCAACGATGAAGCGACGATCGCAGACATGGAGTGTCGGAACCTGGTTTGGCCACCCGTCTTCAGGACAGACGTGCTATGGAGAACAGCGATGACTATCACTATTACCGCCTTTGAACGGTCGCCCGATGGCGGCAAAGGTCTGGCCCGGGACATGCGCGTTCGCTGGGCGTTCGAAGAGGTTGGCGAGCCTTACGAAGTTCGTCTTCTTTCGTTTAAAGCGATGAAGGAACCCGCGCATCTCGCGCTTCATCCATTTGGGCAGATTCCGACCTATGAAGAAGGCGATCTCGCCCTGTTCGAGTCGGGGGCGATCGTGTTCCATATCGCGGAGCGCCATGCGGGCTTGCTGCCAGACGATGCGAATGCCCGGGCGCGCGCGATCACATGGATGTTTGCCGCGCTCAACACGATGGAGCCGACGATCGTCGATCGCGAAGTCGCCAGGCTCCTGGAGGGTCACGAGACTTGGTACGAGCAGCGTCTGTCAGTCGTCGAGGAACGCATCCGCAAGCGGCTGAGCGAACTTTCCGATCGCCTTGGCGATGCCGACTGGCTAGACGGTGAGTTCAGCGCCGGTGACCTTCTGATGGTGTCGGTGCTGCTCAGGTTGAATGGATCGGGCATACTGGACGAATATCCGAACCTCTCCGCCTATGTCGCCCGCGGTGAAGCGCGGCCCGCATACAAGCGTGCTTTCGACGCTCAGTTGGCGGTTTTCATCGCCGCATCGACGGGCTGAAAAAGCCCGCTCTCTCGCCGGCTCGAAGCGGTCATGGGAGTCTTTTACTCAATTGTGGATCCTGACCCCGGAATCGCGCGACGGAGCGGTGTCGTGATCGGGTAGTGAGCGGACTTCAGATGATGCCGTGCTTCCCTAAAAGAGCCTGCTCGTCGCCTGACACCCAGCCGAAAACTTTCGGCTCCCCATCCAGCTCTTGGACGAAGGAATGAACATCAAAACCTATCGTTACGTCCGGTTCATCCTTGCGGACATAGGTTGCCCTCCACGCGACATGGCCACGCAATGATGTTCATCCATGGGGCGAGAGGTGGACATTGCGTATCGGCATCTTCTTCGTCCCTGTCGCCCGATAGCGCGCATAACCTTGCGCCAACTTGCTTGATTTGATCGTCGTTCTTTCCAGTCATCACCCCAGCAGGCGAGGCATCTATGAAGGCGGAAGCATACAAAGATGCGACCTCATCCGTTTCTATGTCGCTGCGAAAGGACTGCTTGAAACAGCGTTCGTGTCGCTCGAAAAAGCTTCCTTACGCTGGTCGCCATCAACAGCATTCACCATGGCTTCGTGAGAATATCTCCCATAAGTCGAGCCGCCCGCAGCGTCTTTCTGCGAGCGACTTTAGAGCCCAAAGGTGCCTTTTTAAGAACGCCCGATCAGCGGGCAGCGATGATGCTTGAGACAATCCCGCTCGTGACGCCGATCAGCAGGAACTCGTTGTCGACCCTGACCCAGCGGTAGCCGCGCGGCGGCGCCGACAGACGGTGGCGGCGGTAGTCGCGGACTTCGGCCATGTGGCGGCGTTCTGCAGCAGTCATGCGATGACCTTTCGTCCAGCGGTATTTGTGAACCACGACCTTCTTTTCGACAATGATCGGACGGCGGTGCTCGGCAGCACTTGCCTCTGATGCGAAAGCAATCGGCGTAATCAGGAAGGAAACGGAAAGCAGGGCTGTGAATATCTTTCTCATCGGGGAATCCTCGTGTTGAACGCCGCCGAAACTACGTCCACGAAAGTGAACCGAATCTGAAAATTAAATTACACTATTGTAATGGAAACTGACGCTTATAAGCATAATTTTATATCTTAGTTTCGCCTTTTAAAGCGGCCGCATTCAAGTTCGGCTGAAGATCAAAGCCATGTTGACGACGTCGAGATAGCGGCCGTCGATATGAACGGCGTCCCTGCTCACGCCCTCGCTAACGAAGCCGGCCTTCTCGTAAAGGCGGATTGCGCGGGTATTGTCGGCATGGACGCTGAGCTCGACCCGTATAATGTCATATTCCCTGGCCTGCTTCAGCGTGGTCTCCATGAGACGCAAGCCGAGACCCTGTCCGCGGTGGGCAGGGATGATGCCCATGCCGAGCGTTCCTCGGTGCGCATGTGCCGGGCGGGAATGCCGGCGGATATCGCACCAGCCGATCACCCCGCCGTCCTTTACTGCGACAAATTGCGGATGCCTGTTCTCGATCATGTCGAGAACGAATTTCCGTGTGTCTTCGAGCGGCGGGGCCTCAAGGAAGGTGAGATACCTGCGTTCACGCGCAACTAGGTCGAGAGCCTGGTGATAGCTCCCGATGTGCCGGACGGCGATCGGTTCGATGACACTATCGGACGCCAGTATCAAAGCTCTTCGTAGTTGAACCAGTCGAAATCGGCTGTCTTGGCACGCCCAGATGTGTCGAAGGCGAAGACGCCGGCGAAGGCACCCGTGAAGGAGCCGTGCTCGCCGCGGCCACCCTCGTCGGAGACGACGCCGGCATCGAGAACCGGGCCGATCGGCTGCCAGGCGCCCTTTCCTTCCGTCTGCCAGAAGAATTGCAGGTCGTTGTCGCGGATTTCCATGGAAAGCTGGACGCGGCCTTCCGCCGGAAGGGCGACGCCGCTGCCGGCCGGGAAGCTTAGACGACCGTTCGGATAATCCCCATTGCAGGAAAGGATGGTGACGCAGCGGCCGAGCTTTTCGTGCAGCGTCACCGCTACGGCGTGCAACTTGTGGCGATTGTAGTAATGCGTCAGGCCGGCGACCTGCTGGTAGGTGTCCGGGTCGAACTCCACGACAGTCTCGGCGCGGAAACTGTGATGCTCCTGGCGGCGGGCGACGAGCGCCTGCTCGAACCACGAGCCGATGCTTTCGCGGGCGATGAGGCGCAGGTGGCCGGGGCGTCCGGTCAGATCGAAGATGCGCTCCGGCTGCGGCGTGCGCAGCCACTGGAAATCCGCAGGCAACTTGCCGCCATCGAACCTATATTCGGTGCGAACCGGTTTTTCGGCGCGAACCGCGCCCTTGAGGCCCGGAACTTCGACATCCGGCACGGTCGTGCCGTTTTCGAGGTAGAGCCAGCCGTCCGCCTTCCAGACGCATTTCTGCAGGCTGGTTTCGCGGCCAAGCGTGCAGCGGCGCTTCGGCGGCAGCGGCCGCCCGCAAAGATGGGTGTGATAGACTTGCCCGTCGGGCGTCTCGACATACTGCCCATGCCCTGCCCGCTGCAGAACGGCTTCCGGATTGTCCTTGGAGCTGATGAGATGGATATTCGGATGCATCTCGTAGGAACCGTCGATGTTGCGCGAACGCGCCATGGTGACAGCGTGATCATAGCCCGTGCCGCCTTCGGCGGTCGTTAGGTAATAGTATCCGTTGCGCTTGAAGAGATGCGGGCCTTCGACAAGACCGAGCGGGCTGCCGGCGAAGATGTTCCGGATCGGACCTTTCAGCGCCTTCGTGACCGGATCCCATTCCTGCAGCAGGATGCCATCGAAGGCCGGATGCTTGGGTGCGCCGCCATAGCTTTCCGTGCGGTGGTTCCACTGCATGTTGACGAACCACTTGCGGCCGTCGTCGTCATGGAAGAGCGACGGGTCGAAACCCGAGGAATTGACATAGACCGGATTAGACCACTCGCCCTCGATGGTCGGCGAGGTGACGATGTAGTTGTGTGCGTCCTTGAAGTTGCCGTCGAAGCGCTTGACGTCGGTATAGACCAGCCAGAACTGCCCATCGGCATAGGAAAGACACGGCGCCCACACGCCGCAGCTATCGGGGTTGCCGCGCATGTCGAGCTGCGATTGGCGCTCCAGCGGACGGCGCACCAGTGTCCAGTTCACCAGATCGCGCGAATGGTGGATCTGCACACCCGGATACCATTCGAAGGTCGAGGTCGCGATGTAATAGTCGTCGCCGACGCAGCAGATAGACGGATCGGGATTGAAACCAGGCAGAACGGGGTTGCGGATCATGACGGCTGCTCCTCCGGATAGCCGCAGACTGCGGCACGTACATCAAACTGAATGAGAAATGCCCGGCCATTTCCGGACTGGCGTTGCTTGCGCCTATTCTCGCTCTGCGGATTTCGCCCAGAGATTGACGTCGGCCTCGCGGGCGTAGATATCGATCTCCTTCAGCTCTTCCACCGTGAAATCAAGATTGTCGAGTGCCTTGACGCAATCGACGATCTGCGACGAACGGCTGGCGCCGATCAGCGCCGACGTCACCCGGCCGCCGCGCAATACCCAGGCGATCGCCATCTGCGCCAGCGTCTGGCCGCGGCGTTCGGCAATGCTATTCAGCTTGCGGATGTTGTCGATGATCGACGGGCGGATGAAATCACGCTTCAGGAAGTGGTTCTGTGCCGCACGGCTGTCTTCCGGGATGCCGGCGAGATATTTGGTCGTGAGCATGCCCTGCGCCAGCGGTGAAAAGACGATCGAGCCCATGCCGACCTCGTCCAGCGTATCGAGCAGCTGGTCGTCCTCAACCCAACGGTTGAGCATGGAATAGCTCGGCTGGTGGATGAGGCACGGCGTGCCGAGATCCTTGAGGATCGCGGCTGCTTCCCGCGTGCGCGGCGAATTATAAGAGGAAATGCCGACATGGAGCGCGCGGCCGGAGCGGACGATATAGTCGAGCGCGCCGCAGGTCTCTTCGAGAGGCGTATCCGGATCGAAACGGTGCGAATAGAAGACATCGACGTAGTCGAGGCCCATGCGCTTCAGGCTCTGGTCGCAGGAAGCGATCAGATATTTGCGGCTGCCCCACTCGCCATAGGGACCAGGCCACATTTCGTAGCCGGCCTTCGATGAGATGATGAGTTCATCGCGCAGGCCCGCGAATTCGGTACGAAGGATTTCGCCGAAGGCGGTTTCGGCCGAACCTGGAGGCGGACCGTAATTGTTGGCAAGGTCGAAATGGGTGATGCCGAGATCGAAGGCAGTGCGGCACATGTCGATCTTGCGCTCATGGGGCGTGTCGCCGCCGAAATTGTGCCAGAGACCGAGGGAAACGGCAGGAAGCTTCAGGCCGGAGCGGCCCGTGCGGTTATACTTCATCTTCGAATAGCGGTCGGAAGCCGGTTGCCAGCTCATGGTCCTGATCCTTTTGAAACGTGCGCGCGGGCTGGAAAAGCCCGCGCGGAAAATAGCCCGTTGGAAGCCTACTTCAAGAGCGCCTGAGCCTCTTCGATGCCAAGCGCGGCGGGCTGCGTGCAGGTCGTCGTGAGTTCCACGAACCTGCCCTCCTCGCCAGATTTCAGGATCGAGGTCATGACGTCGACGCCATGCAGCGTGCGCTCCAGCGAGCAGCGCGCATCGCGGCCCTCGATTAGCGCGGCGACCATGTCAGCAAGACCTGCCGTGCGGTAGTTGGCGCGCGGGCCTTGCGGGCTTTCCTGGTTGAACCTGCCGAAGGGATGCTCCCAGGCTTCTAGCGGCTTGACATCCTTGTCGCGGCCGCTTGCCTCGACGACGCCGCCGAAGAAGTTCGGGTCGGGAACGAAAAGGGTGCCATCGGTGCCGTAGAGCTCCATATTGGCATGGCGATGCGACCAGACATCCCAGCTCGCCGTCAGCGTCACCGTCGCACCGCTGACGAATTCCAGCAGTGCCTGGACGGTCGTCGGCGTCTTGACCGGAATCGTCTCACCGTGGCGTGGCTGGCTGGTAATTGTGCGTGTCTCCGACGCCATCGAGGTGATCGCGCCGACGCGCTTCACCGGGCCGATGAAATTGATGAGGTTGGCGATGTAATACGGGCCCATGTCGAGGATGGGACCACCGCCCGGCAGGAAGAAGAAGTCCGGGTTCGGATGCCACATCTCCATGCCCGGCCCCATAACATAGCAGGCGCCTGAGGTGATGCGCCCGATGCCGCCCTCGTCGACATATTTGCGGGCAAGCTGGTGCGCACCACCGAGGAAGGTGTCCGGCGCGCAGCCGACGGAGAGCTTCTTTTCCTTAGCGATGCGGCGCAGGTCCTCACCCTGTTCCAGCGTCAGCACGAGTGGCTTTTCAGAGAAGACGTGCTTGCCGGCCTCAAGCGCCGCCTTTGAGACCGGATAATGCGCATCGGGGATCGTGAGGTTCACGACGACGTCGATCTCGTCATTGGCAAGAAGCTGCTCGATGGTCTGAGCGGTGACGCCGTATTCCTCGGCGCGAAGTTCGGCTGCCTGCACATTGATGTCCGCGCAGGCCAGAATTTTCAGCCCCTTGAAGAGGGGTGCGAGCGAAAGGTAGGTGGTGGAGATGTTGCCGCATCCGATGATGCCGACGCCAAGTTCCTTGGTCATGGTTTGCCCTCAGTAGGTCTTGAAGGATGCGATCGAGCGGGTGATCAGGCGATCGATGTCGCTTGGATTGTCGTGCTCGACGACGTAGTGCTTCACCCTGGTGCCTTTGAGCGCAGCGATCAGCTTCGGCCAGGCAAGTGTGCCGTGACCGATATCGGCCCAGCCGTCCTCGTCCTTGTTCTCGCCGACCGGCGCGATGTCCTTGACGTGTACGGCAGTGATGCGTGAGCCGAGCTTCTCGATCCAGCCGAACGGATCCGCTCCGCCGCGGACGACCCAGGCGATATCCGCTTCCCACGAAATATCGGGGGCGCCTTCGAAGATGCGCTCGATTGGCAGCGAGCCGTCGGCAAGCTTCACGAATTCGAAGTCGTGATTGTGCCAGCCGAATTCGTAGCCGGCGTCCTTATAGGGCTTGGCCATTTCCTGCAGGCGCTTGCCAAACGCGAGCCATCCGGCGCCGTCCGCCGGACGCTGGTCGGCGGCAAGATGCGGCGCGTAGATCGAATCCATGCCGAGCGTCTTTGCAATGTTCAGCGATTTCTTGACTTCGCCGTCGAGGAAATCCGGGCTGAAATGGCCGGTTGCCATCGTCAGACCGTTCTTGTCGAGATCGGCGCGCAGGCCCTTCAAATCAGCGTCACCGAGGTCGGCATAGATGCCGCCGAAGCCTTCGACCTCCGAATAACCGGCCTTGCCGAGCTTTTCGAAGATTGCCGAATACGGCTGGAAATTGCGGGCGCTATAAAGCTGGAAACTCAGTTTCGTCATCATTTACTCCTCGGGCCTCGTGCCCTTTCTCAAGATCAATCTGCCGACTGGCAGGAATGCAGGTCGTAGAAACGGAAGTCCGGAAGCTCGCCGTCTTGGAGCGGCTTTGCCGGGGTAAAGAGGATGCGGCGGGTCTCGCCAGCTGCCAGATCGAAGGCATTGTCGGAATATTTGCCGTCGGTCTCGGTCTCGATCATCACGAACAGCGCCAGTCCCTTGGCGGTGACATTTAGGCAAACCGAGCCGTCTTCCTCGACATATTCGCGGGTTACCTGGAGACCGGCAGGCTCCAATTCGAGTGCCTTGTAGGTGCCGTGGACGTAGTGCCCCTCACCGCCCATGCCGTTTGACGCCGTGAAGCGCCAGCCAAGCAGCGTGCCCTCGGGGATATCCGAGACATTGATCGCCGTTGCCGTCACGGCAGCATCCGGCGTGCAGACGGCTTGGATATCCTTCAGATGCCTGCGCTCGCCCTTCATCGTCAGAATGGAAATCGATAGATCGGCGCTGACCTCCGAAAGCGTGTCGTTGACCAGCGAGAATCGGATCGTTTTGCCGTCCTCCGATGGAATGGCGGCCACGGCGACCGGCTGGAAGAATCGCTTGACGAGATAGTGCATTGCCTTCCAGCGCCCGCCGTAGTCGAGGCTCGACCAGGATGCAACCGGCCAGGTGTCGTTAAGCTGCCAGTAGATCGTGCCCATGCAATGGGGTTTGAGCGACCTCCAATATTCCACCGCCGTCTTGATCGCCAGCCCCTGTTGGATCTGGCTGAGATAGACGAAGTTCGGAAAGTCCTTGGGGAAGCGGAAATAGCGGAACATCGTGCCCGCGATCCGCTCATTGCCGCCGGCATTCTTCTGATGCAACTCCATCACCGGCGATGCGACGTTCATGTCCCTCTTATCGGCATAAGTCTTGATGACCGGCAGTGAGGTGTAGGACTGGAAACCGAATTCGGAGCAGAAACGCGGCCGTACCGAGCGGTAATTGTCGAACGACTTGTTTTCGTGCCAGACCGACCAGTAGTGCATGTCGCCGGAGCCATCGGCATGCCAGGCGTCGCCGAAATCCAGGTAGCCGGAGGCGGGGCTCGACGGCCACCAGATCGCAGCTGGCGCAGCCTTCTTCATCGCCTGCTCGATCGTGCGGTTCAGCCGATCATAGGAGACGAGATAGCGGTCGCGGTCCCTCTTCGGCTCGTCGAACCAGGTGAGCGCACCGACCAGTTCGTTATCGCCGCACCAGAGTACGATCGAGGGATGCGAGACGAGGCGTTTGACCTGATAGTCGACTTCGAACGCGACATTCTCGAGGAAGTCTTCTGTCGAGGGATAGAGGTTGCAGGCAAACATGAAATCCTGCCAGACCATGAGGCCGAGCCGGTCGCACAGGTCATAGAACCAGTCGTGCTCGTAAAAGCCGCCACCCCAGACGCGGATCATGTTCATATTCGCGGCTTTTGCCGACTGCAGCAGGTCTTCCGTCTTCTCCGCCGACGACAGCGAAAACAGCGCATCCGCCGGAATCCAGTTCGCACCTCGGCAAAAGATCTCGCGGCCGTTGACCTTGAAAGCGAAGCGGCTGCCGGCCGCATCCGGCGTCGTGATGAGTTCGACGGTGCGAAGGCCAATCTGCTTCGTCACCACATCTGACGGCAGATCGACGGTCAGCGCATAAAGCGGCTGCTCGCCGCTGCCGGAAGGCCACCAGAGGCGCGGTTTCTCGACATAGAAAATATGATTGACCACCGTCTCGCCGGCATTGACACCGACATCGAGTCGGACACGCTCGCCGTCGAGCGCGAAATGCAACGGCACGATGCCGGGATCCTTCGCGAAGAGCGTTGCAGTGACCTGCAGTTCGACGCTGCCGTCGAGGCTGTGCGTCTGGCGCGTCGTGACGTGTTCGATGCGCGCCGTCTCGAGCTTCTTCAGTGCGATCGTGCCATAAAGCCCGAGCGGCGCGATCGCGATGTTCCAGTCCCAGCCGAAATGGCATTGCGGCTTGCGCAGCATATTGCCGTTGGCGATCGGCGAGTTGCCCGGGTGATAGGGTACGTAGAAAGGCTGCCTACCCTGCCGCTCTGCGCCGGCGGCAATGCTCGAATGCAGCACGACGCGGATCGTGTTTTCGCCTGCCTTCAACATGCTCGAAACGTCCGGCCGGTAGCGGCGAAAGCAATTGTCGACCGCGAGCACGACGAAGCCATTGATAAAGACCGAGGCAACGGTGTCGATGTAATCGAGGTCGAGATACCAGTCGCCTTCGGCATCATCGAGCTGGAAGCTTCGCTCGAGCACCCAATCCCGATGCGCGACCCACTGCACCTGCTCTTCGTTGCGGCCGAAATAGGGATCAGGAATGAGTTCTGCCGCGTGAAGCGCCGTATGGACGTCGCCCGGAAGGGTGATCGATGTGGTGACTTCGCCTTCCGCGGAGGCGAGATGCCAGGAACCGGAAAGATCGATGGACGAAGTATTGGACGTAGTCATTATCTGATCTCGAACATTGAAACGAGGGATGTCTTCGCTCGCACAGGAGCACGTGAGCGCCCCTCACCAGCCCTCTTCCCGCCTGCGGGGAGAGGGAACTTGCCGAACGCAATATTGCGATCGGGGAAGGCGTTGCGGCATACCTGCTTCTCCCAGGCTGCGGGAAGAAGGTGCCAGAAAGGGGAATGAGGGGCTGGTTACCGCCCTCGCCCACCGCACACGCGCCGCCTCCTAAATTCTCTCCTCCGTCTCAGCATCGAAGAGCGATGCCAGCGACATGTCGAAGCTGAGCTTCACCGGTGTTCCCACCTTGAAGCGGCGCGCGCCGTTGATGCGCACCGACATCGTGTGACCGGCGTGCTTCAGCCAGAGGAGGTTGTCGGCGCCCATCGGCTCCTCGATGTCGACGGTCGCATCATGCATTTCGGGGCCGAGATTTTCGTCGACCTTGATGTGCTCCGGACGCACGCCGAGCACCACCTTGCGGCCAGGTTGCAGCGGTTGAGCCGTATCATAGCCGTCGAGCGAGAAGCTGACGCCGTTTGATCTGAATACCGTCTTTTCGCTGTTCTTGGTCAGTTCGCCGTGCAGGAAGTTCATTGACGGCGAGCCGATGAAGCCTGCGACAAAAAGATTGCGCGGCCTGTTGTAGATGGTCGTCGGATCGTCGAGCTGCTGAATGATGCCGCTTTTCATGATCGCGATGCGGTCAGCCAGCGTCAGCGCCTCGATCTGGTCGTGGGTGACGTAGATCATCGTGTTTTTCAGCGACTGGTGCAGGCGCTTGATCTCGACGCGCAGCTCCGAACGCAGCTTGGCATCGAGGTTGGACAGCGGCTCGTCGAACAGGAACACATCGACATCACGCACCAGTGCGCGGCCAATCGCCACGCGCTGGCGCTGGCCGCCGGACAGTTCGGCGGGCTTGCGCTTCAAAAGCGGCTGGATCTGCAGGATTTCGGAGGCGCGCGCCACGCGCTTGTCGATCTCGGCCTGCGGCACCTTTGCAACGCGAAGTCCGAAGGACAGGTTCTTCTCGACACTCATCTGCGGATAGAGCGCATAAGACTGGAACACCATGCCGATGCCGCGGTCCTTGGGCTCCTCCCAGGTGACGTTCTTGCCCTTGATGAAGATCTGTCCCGCGGATGCATCAAGCAGCCCGGCGATGCAGTTGAGCAGCGTGGACTTGCCGCAGCCGGACGAGCCGAGCAGGACCAGGAATTCGCCGTCGTTAATGTCGAGGTTCAGGTCCTTGAGGACGCTGACGGCGCCGAAATTCAGCGACAGATCTTTGATGGAAACGCTTGTGTTCATGATCAACCTTTCACTGCGCCAGCGGCGATACCGCGGACGAAGAGACGTCCGGACACGAAGTAGACGATAAGCGGCACCGCGCCAGTGAGCAGCGTTGCGGCCATGTTGACGTTGTATTCCTTCACGCCCTGGACGGCGTTGACGATGTTGTTGAGCTGCACCGTCATCGGGAAATTCTGGTTGCCGGCAAAGATCACGCCGAACAGGAAGTCGTTCCAGATACCGGTGATCTGGATGATCATCGACACGACGAAGATCGGCAGCGACATCGGCAGCATGATGCGGAAGAACACCTGCCAGAACCCTGCCCCATCCACACGCGCAGCCTTGAAGAGTTCGGGAGGCAGTGATGCGAAATAATTTCGGAAGAGCAGCGTGTTGATCGGCATGCCGAAGATCGTGTGCACCAGGACGACCGCCCAGATCGTCGAGAAGATGCCGAGTTCGCGCATGATGATGACCAGCGGATAGAGCATCACCTGATAGGGGATGAAAGCGCCGAAAAGCAGGATCGTAAAGAAGACTTCCGAACCCTTGAAGCGCCAGTAGGACAGGCCGTAGCCATTCACCGAGGCGATCGCCACGGAAATAATGACGCTCGGAATGGTAATCTTGACCGACTTCCAGAAGCCGACGCTGATGCCGGAGCAATCAAGGCCTGTACAGGCCTGGCTCCATGCCTTGACCCAGGGTTCGAAGGTGATCTGCACCGGCGGCGCGAAGATGTTGCCCATGCGGATTTCTGTCATGTCCTTGAGGGAGGTCACGACCATCACATAGAGCGGCAGGAGATAATAAAGCGCGGCGACTGTCAGGATGCTGTAGAGGATGATGGTCGACGGCGCGAACATGCGACGCGGCCTTGCGCCTGCCGGCTCGACGACGCTGGCGATGCTGTTGGTGGTGGTGGCCATGGCCATGATCGTGCTCCCTCAGGATCGCTTCTGGCGGAACTCGGCGAGAGCCCACGGAACCAGGATGATGAAGACGGTGACGAGCATCACGGTCGAAGCCGCAAGGCCCTGCCCGAGATTGGCGCGCTCGAACATGAACGAATAGACGTATTTGGCGGGCACTTCCGATGCGAAGCCGGGTCCGCCCTGCGTCATTGCGACGACGAGGTCGTAGACGCGTACGATGCCGGAAGCGACGATCACCAGTGTGGTGACGAAGACGCCGCGCATCATTGGAATGATGATGAACAGGTATGTGCGCCACGCCGGAATGCCGTCGACGCGCGCCGCCTTCCAGATTTCGGAATCGATGCCGCGCAGACCGGCAAGCATCAGCACCATGACCAGCCCCGTCCCCTGCCACAGGCCGGCGATGACGAGCGCATAGATAACGGTATTCTTGTCGCCGAGCAGCGCGAGGCTACCCCCCGGAAGGCCAAGATCGTTCAAAACCTTCGGCAGGCCGAGGCCGGGATCGAGAATCCACTGCCAGACGAGCCCCGTCACAATGAACGACAGGGCGAACGGGTAGAGAAAGATCGTGCGGAATGTGTTCTCGAACCTGATCTTCTGATCGATGAGAACAGCCAGCAGGAAGCCGATGATGAAGACGAATGTCAGCACGCAGACGCCGTAGGTGGCAAGATTGAGAAGCGACTGGTTCCAGCGCGAATTGCCGAAGAGGCGGCTGTACTGGTCAAAGCCCACGAAATCGCTCGTCGGCAGTAGCCGCGACGACGTGAACGAGTAGAAAACGGTCCAAAGCGTGCAACCGATGAAAATCACGATGACGGTCAGCATCATAGGGATTGCTGCGACCTTCGCATTGAGGTTGCGCAAAAGGCCAAACGGCCGGCCGGCATGAGCCATCAATACCTCCTGTTGGCGGTCAGGGGCGCGACCAGACTGGAAAGCTGTCCGCTCGCGCCCCATAAAACCGTCTCAAGTTATGAGAGCGTCTGTGGCCTTACTGGGCCTGCGAGATGATGTCGGCCTGACGATCGATTGCATCGTCCACAGACATCTTGGAGCTGAAGAATTCGAGCGCGAGATCCTGCAGCTGGCCCTGCGTATCGGAATCGAGCATCTGCTCGGTCGAAGGCAGAACATTGTTGAGGTCCGACAGGATTTCGATGCCCTTCTTCATGCAGGCGTTCGCGGCTTCGAGATCGACGTCGCCGCGAACCGGCAGCGAACCCTTGACCAGATTGAATTTGACCTGGACTTCCTTGGAGAGAAGCATCTTGGCGAGTTCAAGCTGCGCCTTGGTGATTTCCGGATTGCTGTTCTTCGGGAAATAGAACGCGTCGCCGCCCGTATCGAGCTGCGCATTGAAGCCGAGACCGGGCAGGCAATCGTAGTCGGTGCCGGCAACCTTCTTCGCGACGCCGAATTCACCTTGAGCCCAATCGCCCATGATCTGAGCGGCCGCCTTGCCCTCGATCACCATGTTGGTGGCAACGTTCCAGTCGCGGCCGGAATAAGCCGGATCGACCATATCGCGGGCCTGGGCGAATGCGGTCCAGACCTTCTTGTTCTGATCGCTGCGAACGGCCTCTTCGCTCTTCTTGTCGTTGATCTGCAAGTAGAGGTCTTTGCCGCCGATGCCGGCCTGCATGACGTTGCGGATGCCTTCGACCTGCCACGGGGCGCCGGTGGCGAGCGGCGTGATGCCCTTCTCCTTCAGCTTCGGCGCGTCGGCTGCGAGCTCGTCCCAGTTTTTTGGAACAGCCATGCCGTTGTCTTCGAAGACGTGGCGGTTGAGCCACATCCACTGCCAGGAGTGGATGTTGATCGGCACGCAATAGATCTTGCCTTCATAGACGCAGGCGTCGAGCAGCTTGGCCGGACGGATGACGTCCTTCCAATGCTCCTCCTCGGCAAGTGGCGTCAGATCCGTCATGAGGCCTGCCTTGATGAGTTCCTCGGCGTCGCGGCCGGTGTTCATCTGGGTAGCGCCCATGGGGTTGCCGCCGAGAATTCGGCTAATGATGATTGGGTTGGCGGTGGTGCCGGAACCGGCAATTGCGCCATCGACCCACTTGTTGTTGCCACTCGCGTTGAAGCTGTCGGCAAGGACCTTGACGGCGGCAGCTTCACCGCCGGATGTCCACCAATGGGTGACTTCGAGATCGGTCGCGTTGGCCGCGCCAAGCGGCAGCACGACGGAAGCGGCAAGCACAGCCGCCATCGAACGAAAATTCATGAGTTCTCCTCCCTCACTGAAACGTTGCCGGAAAAACTTAGTGCAATCGACATTTTGGCGCAACAGCCCGCTGTCAAGATTTTAAGCGAAACGCGCCATTGCTACCCATGCCTGTTGTTCCTTCACAACTCCGCGACATATGGCGCTAGACTGGGCATTCAAGCTTGCATGATGACGAACGAAACAAGGTATTGATATTAAATATTAATTTCTATTATGGCGCATATCGTCTGAAGAAATCGCCTTCGCACGTGCAAAAGATCCGACCTTGAAACCGGAATTCAACCTAAGCGTCTAGTGCTGGTGCGAACATCATAAAAAGTGCTCGACATTTCCACTGTATCGTTACAGATTTAACGGCTCAAGTGACGAGTGTTGTTCAGCGGGGAATGTGCTTACGGCTTTGCGAAAACATTCTAAAAGCGGATCGGAATCGCGCGAGGGTGACATAAAGGGATGGAAAACAAGGGAAATTCCGGGGGAGCGGCAGCGGCTATCCAGCGCGAACGGCCGACGCTGAAGACGATCGCCTTCATGACGGGCCTGGGCATTACCACGGTTTCGCGCGCACTCAAGGACGCACCGGATATCGGCGCGGAGACCAAGGAGCGCGTGCGTATGGTCGCCCGCCAGCTCGGCTACCAGCCGAACCGCGCCGGCGTACGCCTCAGGACCGGCAAGACCAATGTCATCGCACTCGTTCTTTCCATCGACGAAGAGATCATGGGTTTCTCGAGCCAGATGGTCTTCGGCATTTCCGAGGTGCTGACCGGCACGCCGTACCACATCGTCGTGACACCGCACTCGCACAGCAAAGACCCGATGCTGCCGGTGCGCTACATCCTGGACACCGGCTCTGCCGACGGCGTCATTATTTCCCGTATCGAGCCCGACGATCCGCGCGTGCGGCTGCTCGCTGAGCAGAACATGCCCTTCGCGACGCATGGCCGGACAGATGCGGGACTGGTCCACCCCTATCACGATTTCGACAACGAATCCTTCGCGCACGAGGCGGTGAAGAGGCTCGTCGAGCGCGGGCGCAGGCGTATCGCTCTGCTCCAGCCGGCAAGCAAGCTCACTTACTATGCCCATACGAGGATCGGCTTCCAGACCGGCCTTCACGACTATGGCGCCGAGGAAGTCCCCCTGCGCGTCAACACCGATACGCCGCTGGAGGAGGTCAAGGCCGCGGTCGAAGCGATGATGCGCATGCCGAACGCGCCCGACGGCATCGTCTGTTCGGCCGGAAGTGCCGCTATTGCCGTCAACGCCGGCATCGAGGCGACAAGTAAGCGCGTCGGCTACGATATCGACATGGTTTCCAAGCAGTCCGCGCCGATCCTGAACTGGATCAGGCCGGAGATCATCACCGCCAATGAAGACGTTCGCCACGCCGGCCGCGAACTCGCCAAGGCGGTCATCGCCCGCATCGATGGCATTGAGCCGGAACTGCTGCAGAGCATCAGCAAGCCGGTCTGGCCGGACGATCGCAGATAGGGGTCACGTTTCCTGGTGCGCAGGCGCCGAATTATCCTGCTTCGCCGCAGTTCGGCACGGAAGAGACAACGGGAAGCGGACAAGCCAGCGCGAGGCTCCATGATCCTGCTTCGGTATCTTCAAAATAAAACAAGCCCGATCGAAACCGGGCTTTTCCTTGTTCGATTGATACCTCAGAACGTCGAAGCGCCGCTGCCCCATGGGCCATGGTGGAAATCCTTGCCGTCGAGGCGGTCGAAGCCGTGAGCGCCGAAGAAGTCGCGCTGGGCCTGGATGAGGTTCGCGGTGCCGCGGCCCTGGCGGTATGCGTCGAAATAGGTGAGCGCCGAGGTGAGTGCCGGAACCGGCAGGCCGGCGGCAAGTGCTGCCGCAACGACGCGGCGAAGCGACGGGATCGATTCCTTGACCATTTCGGAGAAGGCCGGCGTGACGATAAGGTTTGCCGCATCCGGCGCCTTGGTGAAAGCGCTGGTGATTTCGTCCAGGAACTGCGAGCGGATGATGCAGCCGGCCCGCCAGATCTTGGCGATCACCGGCATCGGCAGCGACCAGTTGAACTCGCGGGAAGCCTCCGCCATCACGGCAAAGCCCTGCGCATAGGCGCCGATCTTGGCGGCAAACAACGCCAGTTCCAGATCCTTGTCGAGGTCCTGACCGTAGGGAATCGGGAAATCGTATTTCGGCTTTCCGAAAATCCTCTCGGCGGCTTCGCGCTGATCCTTCATCGAGGAGATGCTGCGGGCGGCAACGGCAGCTTCGATAGCCGTCGCCGGAATGCCCATGTTCTGAGCTTCGATCGCCGACCACTTGCCGGTGCCCTTCTGGCCGGCCTTGTCGAGGATCATGTCAACCATCGGGCCCCCGGACACGGGATCGGTCGCGGCCAGCACCCTTTCGGAGATTTCGATGAGGTAGGAATTCAGGCGGCCCTTGTTCCATTCGCCGAAGATCTTGCTGATTTCGCCGGCGCTCTTGCCGAGGCCGTCGCGCAGGATGCCGTAGATTTCGGCGATCATCTGCATATCGGCGTATTCGATGCCATTGTGGATCGTCTTGACGAAGTGACCGGCACCATCGTTGCCGAGCCAGGCGACGCAGGGATCGCCGTTATACTTGGCGGCAATCGAGGTCAGAACCTTCTCGACACGCTTCCAGGAGTCTTCGGTACCGCCGACCATGATCGACGGGCCGTGGCGGGCGCCTTCTTCTCCGCCGGATACCCCCATGCCGATGAAGGTCAGGTCGGTATCCTTGAGGCGGTCGAAACGGGCGATCGTGTCACGGAAATTGGCGTTGCCGGCATCGATCATGATGTCGCCTTTGGAAAGGTGCGGCCGCAGCGCTTCCATCTGCTGGTCGACGGCCGCGCCCGCTTTGATCATGATGATGATCGGACGCGGCGGGCGGATAGCCTCGACGAATTCCTCGATGGTCTTGCAGGGGACGATCTGCTTCTTGAGATCACCGGCGCTTTCGTAGAATTCGTCCGTCTTTTCGGGAGTGCGGTTGAAGACTGCAATCTTGTTGCCTTTTTCCGCAATGTTGAGTGCCAGGTTGGAACCCATGACGGCAAGGCCGATCAGCCCGATTTCTGCCTTTTCCACGATACACCTCCGATGAGTCATTTTGGACCGGTGTTGTGGCACTCTCCGGGAAAAACGGCAAGTCTGGAAGGACGCCGATCAGTTCGCCAGCTCACAGTTCGGAGGCTGACCGGCCGTTTCCTTCAATACGCCGCTTCCTGTCTGCTATAATCGGCGGAGGAAACACCAAGGAATATCCGATGAGCACCCTGCCTGCCAAAATTGTTCACTGTTCGATCAATCGGCACTGGAAGGAGGTCTACGACTTTGCCGGCAAGCCGGAAAACATGTCGCTCTGGGCCTCGGGGCTGGCCTCCGGCCTCGAACCGGAAGGAAGCGACTGGATCGCGCACGGTCCCTTGGGAACGGTACGTGTGAGCTTCGTTCCGCACAACGAGTTCGGCGTCATCGACCATACGGTAACAATCGAAAGCGGACTACGGGTCTACAACGCGCTGCGTATCGTGCCGAACGGCGACGGCTGCGAGGTGATGTTCACGCTGTTGAAACAGCCAGGCATGACGGACGACCAATTCGCCGCTGATGCCGCCCATGTGCAGAAGGACCTCGGCGCCTTGAAATCGCTGATGGAGATGTAACCGATGGAAAAAAGCGCAAACGACCTGAAGATCGACTACATTGAATTCAACGTCGCCGACATAGCGGCGGCAAAGGTCTTTTACGGTAACGCATTTGGTTGGAGTTTCACTGATTATGGCCCCAGTTATTGCGAATTCGATGACGGCCGCCTGACGGGCGGCTTCACAAATATCCAACCGCCGCGCCCGGGTGGTGGCCCGCTTGTGATCCTATACGCCGACAAACTTGAGGAAGCGCTGGAGAAGGTCGAACAGGCCGGAGGCAAGATCGTAAAGCCGATCACCGCCTTTCCGGGCGGCCGACGGTTTCACTTCCTTGACAAGGATGGCTACGAACTGGCCGTGTGGAGCAAGACTTAAAGCGGGAAGCTAGGCAGCGATTGTCGAGATCGCATCGGCAGATTCCAGCACGACAAGCGCACCTAGAACTTGCCCGCATAGGTCGCGCAACGGCGACATGCGGCAACGCGTGCGCCTGCTTTCACCGCGCTGTTCGTAGTTGTATTCGACATGCTGCCCCGCGAAGCAGGCGTCGAACTTGGCCCTCGCTTGTGCCACGAACTGTTCCTCTCCGATGAATTCCATCACATGGCGGCCGATCATGTCGATCGGACTTCGTCCGAGATATGCACAGTTCACCGGGTTGGAATAAAGATAGCGGTAGTCGCGCGTGAGCACCGCAACACGATCCGGGAAGGTCTCGAGAATCGCCGAATTGAGAAAATTCCCGTTGTCGACATTGGTCACATAGGCCTTCGGTGCAGGTAGCGGCAATTCCCGCGGCAATGCAACATCCGCACGCGGCAGCGCGCCGAAACAGCGCTCCAAAAGGGATATGAGCCTGGTTGAGTGATGGCTGACGCTGGCAGCGTCACCGGCATCCTGCTGCAGCAGATAGCCGACAAACTGAAGCTGCATGTACACCTCCATGAGGTTGGCCGCGTGATGGTCCACAATTACTTCGACCAAAAGTTCGAAACCACCATCAAGGGTTGCAACGCGACGATCGTCGCCAAGACGAATTGCCTCTTCGATCTGCGAGCAGCGCGATGAGAAAGCTTGCAAAAGTTCGAGCAAGGCGCCTCCAGATCCCTTATTCTCCAATGGGATTCATATTCTCCCCGCTTTGGCAGAATTCAACGCATATGACATAAACATGAATCCCGCTACTCGCCCTAGTAGCGACGGATAACATGATTAGGATTCAGTTCAACGTGGACGACACATGGGTTTTAGTGGATGAGATATAAGAGGTTGAAAGCCCGTCACTTAAGAACTTCGTGCTTTACCTTCCAACGGTCGTGGTACCAGAGCCATTGGGCCGGGTATTCCCGCACCCAGCTTTCAACCTTGTCGTTCAGCATCTGAGCGGTCGCCGTCAGGTCGAGATTGCCCTTCTCGTCGCGCGGCATGTCCAGCTTCGGTTCGATCTCCAGCCGATAGCGGTTGCCGGCAAGCCGGATGCAGCGCGCGGGGTAAACCTCGCAGTTGAACTGACGGACGAGTTTCGGCAAGAGTGGGTTCGTCTTCGTGTCCAGGCCGAAGAAGGTGGTCTTCAGCCCTTTGCGGAACTTCTGATCGACGAGAACGCCGACACCCTGCCCGGCTTCGAGCTGACGCGCCAGCGCAAAGGCCGAGCCGGCATGCGACGGCACGAGCTTGCCCATGCGGGCGCTGCGGAAATCGAAGACCTTCTGGGCGACATAAGGATTGTTCGGCGGACGGAAGAGAACCGTCACATGCAGACCGAAGGCAGCGCTGCTGACGGGCAGGAGTTCGAAATTGCCCGTATGCGCCGTAAAAACGATGAACGGCCGGGGATTGTCCCGCAGGTCGAGGAAGATCGGGATCCCCGAGACCTCCACCCTGCCCGGACCGGTCCTTTCCGGATCGAAATCGAACAAACGGTCCAGAAAAACGTATTCGGCGGCGAGCCGTCCCATATTGCCCCAACTCGCCAGGGCGATTTCTTTTAGCTCCGCCTCACCCTTCTCGGGGAAGGCGTTGCGCAGGTTGAAGAGCATTAGCTTGTGGCGCGACGTGTGCGGACCGATCTTGCGGGTCAGCCAGTCAGCAAATCGGATCGCGCTGTCTGCCGGAAACAACTTCAGGAAATTCATGAAGCCAAAGGCCAGCTGAGCGATCAGCCATTGGCGGAAATGCTCGAGCTTCAGAACGATCCGGGTGAGGAAAAGCTTCACCGGTTCAGTCCATCTTCAGGATGATCTTGCCGAAGATCTGGCGCGATTCCATGCGTTCGAGCGCACGGTCGATATCGTCGAAGCGGACTTCGGTGTCGATGACCGGATGAATGAGGCCGCGGCCCATCTTCTGCATGGCATTCGCCATATTCTCGATGCGGCAGCCGAAGGAGCCGAGCAACTTCAGCTGCTGCTGGAAGAGCATCATCAGGTTCATGTCGGTGGAAACGCCCGACGTCGAGCCGCAGGTGACGAGGCGGCCGCCGCGCTTCATGCACAGCATCGAGCCCGCCCAGGTGTCCTTGCCCACGTGTTCGAAGACGACATCGACGCCCTTTTTTTTCGTGAGCTTGCGCACGAGGCCCTCGAAGCGGTCCGTGCGGTAGTTGATGACGTGATCGGCGCCGAGCGCCTTGGCCTTCTCGATCTTGTCGTCCGAGCCGACGGTGGTGATTACGGTGCAACCGATCTTCTTGGCGAGCTGGATTGCCGCCGTGCCGATGCCCGAACCGCCTGCATGCACGAGGATCGTCTCGCCGGGTTCGAGCTTGGCATTGTCGAAGAGCATGTGCTCGACGGTCCCGAAGGTGACGGGCGCCAGTGCCGCGCCGATGGCATCGACGCCGGGCGGGGCCGGAACGAGCAGGCGGGCCGGAAGGTTCACCTTCTCCTGCGCAAAGCCGTCAAGATGGAAGCCATGGACGCCGGAGACGTGTTCGCAGAGATTGTCGCGGCCTTCGCGACACGGACGGCAGAGACCGCAGGTGCGCGCGCCATAGATTGCGACCAACTGGCCGGGCAGGACATTCGCGACACCCGGGCCGATCGCCTCCACGACGCCCGAGGCCTCCGCGCCGATGACGAGCGGCATCTTGCGCTTGGCGAATGCCATGCCGCGCCAGCCCCAGACGTCGATATGGTTGAGGGCGACTGCCTTGACGCGCAGCGTCGCCTCACCGGCAGCGGGAGCATCCGGTTCCGGCAAATCGGTGATCTCAAGCTTGCGGTCATCGATCAGTTGCAAAGCGCGCATAAAAAACCTCTCGCCTCGAAGGCGTCTTCTCTCTTTTATTGTGTCGGCAACCGCTTAAGCCGGTTCGAGCGCCATGACAAGGCTGGCGTTCTGCCCGCCGAAACCGAAAGAGTTCGAAAGCACGGCGCAGACCTGCTGTTCGCGCTTCCTGTTCGGTACGACATCGAGAACGATAGATGGATCCGGGTTGTTGTAGTTAATCGTCGGCGGCAGCGTGCCGGTGAGCATGGTCTGCAGCGAGAACACCGCTTCGACCGCGCCAGCCGCCGTCAGCGTATGGCCGATCATCGACTTGTTGGAGGACAGCGGAATGGAGGCCATGCGCTCGCCGAAGACGGCAAGCATCGAGCCATATTCCATCTTGTCGTTTTCCGGCGTCGAGGTGCCGTGAGCATTGATGTAGCCGATGCCGCTTTCATCGATGCCGGCATCGGCAAGCGCGGCATGGATCGTCGCGATCGCCGGGCCGCCATCCGGCGACGAACGGGTGCGATGGAAGGAGTCGGCCTTTTCACCCGCGCCCTTCATGATGCCGAGTACCTTGGCGCCACGCGCGACAGCCGCTTCCAGTGATTCGAGGACCAGCGTCGCTGCACCTTCGGCGATGACGAAACCATCGCGATCCTTGCTGAAAGGCTTGGAGGCCTTGGTCGGCGGATCGTTCTGCGTCGACAGCGCGGAAAGCAGCGAAAAGCGGATGAGCGCTTCGGCGCTCAGCGAACCATCGGTCGCAACCGCAAGGGCGCGATCGGTACGACCCTGGCGGATCGCCTCGATGCCGAGCTGGATCGCGGTGGCGCCAGATGCACATGCGGTCGAAAGCGTCACCGGCAGCCCGCGCGTGCCGAAACGGTCGGCCAGACGCTCGGAGATCGCGCCGAAGAGTGCTGCTTCATGGAAGGCGGGATCCGTGCGCTGGCGCATCGCGGCCAGGAACCGCTCGTAGGCATCGCCCGGATGGTCGGACGGCGGCGAACGGTCGGCGAGATCGAAGCGGGCGCTCCATTCCGGCTCGATCGGCGGCGCGGCGAGAAAGAGCGGACCGTTGAAATCGCCGGAGATACCGGCATCGCAGAGCGCTTCAATCGTCGTTTCGCGGGCGAATGCGTAGGAACGCTCAACGGCGTTCGGCACCGGGATATCGATGAAATCAACAGTGCCGGCAATGCGGGTCGAAAGCCCGTCGGTCGGAAAGCGCGTGATGCCGTGGATCCCGGAAGTGCCGGAGGTCAGCGCCGCCCAGTTGTCCTTGAGCCCTTGGCCGAGCGAGGTGATTATTCCCATACCCGTGACCGCGACGATCGGGCGGCCAAGATGATCCTTGTAAGTCGCTTCTGTCATTTGATCACTCCTCACGCATCCGCGGAAAGAACGGCGACACCCTCGCCGCGCTGGTGGCCGACTGCGGTGACGACAGCGGCCGTGGTACCCGCGCTCATCGGTTTTTCCTGCGCGGCATCAAAAGGCGGCACCTTCGCGTTGCTGTCGACGGCGAGCGCCGCAAAGGCAAGTCCAAGGGTAAACTGCGCTTCGATGGCATGGCCGGACACGCCGCCGAAGCCGCGGATGGCCGCGCCCGGAAGCTGATGCTCCAGAACCGCCTTCTCGCGCTCTGCCAGATCATGCATGCCGGTCGAGCCCGAGAAGATCGCAATTGTTTCCGGCGCAAGATTCTTGGCCGGCTGCAGCAAGCGCTCGAGACGAACCTCAAGGTTTCCGGCATTCCGGTTACCGCGGTCGCCCTCGATGGAATCGATCGTCGCATAGATATGCGCCCCCCGCGCTTCCGCATGCTTGCGCGATTCCAGAACGAGAAACGCCCCGGCCGAACCCAGGATCATCCCGCCGCCTTCGGTATCCTTGCGCGACCAAAGCGGCGCCCATTTGCCCTGCAGGTGAGCGCCGATCGATTCGGGCAAAAGAATCATGTCCTGACGCTCGGCGACAAAGGCACCGCCGACGAGCGCATGCGAGGATTCGCCCGACTTGATCCGGTAGAATGCGGTTTCGACCGCGGAGATGCCTGCAGCCTCCTCCCCCATGAACGTCCGCGACGAACCGGTGACCTTATGGACGATCGAAATATTGCCGGCAAGGAGGTTGGAAAGCTGCGCCAGGAAGAGTGTCGGGCGCAGTTCAGTGGTCAGCTTCTCGTTGAGTAAGAGCTCGCGATCATTGCGCTTGAGGCCCTCGTCGACGATCAGTGTATCAACATTGATGTCACGCTCGCCGCCGCCGGCGGCAACGATCATGTCCATCCTGCCGCAGGTTTCCGCATTCTCCTTGAAGCCCGCGTCATCGAGCGCCAGGCCGGCGGCAAAGACGCCGATGCGCTGCCAGTTCTCCATCTGGCGCTGGTCGCCGCGCTTGGCGATCTGCTGCGACCAGTCGATTTCCGGCAGCGGATGCACCGGATAGGGCTTGAATTTCTCGGTCTCGATGATCGGCTCCGGTGCTCGGCCTGCCGTCAAGAGCGCGACATGCGCATCCTTGCCGACGCCCTGACAAGTGACGATACCGACGCCGGTGATGACGACATCATTTTGAGCCTTGCTCATCCCTTTACTCCCTGCGCGGCGATTGCATCCATCAGGCCGACCTCGACCGCGCGCTTTTTCACGATATCGCCGAGCGGAACCTCGCTGAAGGGCATGGTGCGCAACTTCAGTTGCGCATCGCAGACCTTCTTGCCGCCGCTCGTGATCTTTGCCTTGGTCACGGCAAAACCGGACCCGTCATGCTCCAGAAACGCCTCGATGTCGAGAACCGCCTCTGGCTCGACGAAAGTGCGCATCTTGGCGCCGTCCACCGACATCAGGAACGGCATCGCGGCAAAATCAGTCGCGGCCAGCACCAGCATGCCCGAGGCCTGCGCCATGGTTTCAATGAGAAGCACGCCCGGAACGAGCGGCATACCCGGAAAATGGCCTTCGAAGACGGGGCTTTTCGCCGGCACAACGGAACGCGCCTTGAGCACACCCTTTTCTAGGTCGACCGCTTCCACGCGGTCAATCATCTGGAAATATTCCAGCAGCATCGGATCCTCCGGCCCGGCGGGAAAGCAAGCGCCGGATACGCCTAGTTAGGAACAAAACCGCCCGGCCGCTACGGTTCGCAGAGGCAGGGCGGAGAAAAAAGATAGCTGTGTCGCTCAGGCCTTGGCGGCGCGAAGCTCATCGATCTTGGCACAGAGGTTCTTCAGCACGAAATATTCCTCGGTGGAAACCTTCCCCTCGTTGACTTCCTGCGTCCACTTTTCGAGCGGGATCTTGATGCCGAATTCCTTGTCGATGGCGAAAACGATATCGAGGAAGTCGAGGCTATCGATACCGAGGTCGTCGATCGTATGGCTCTCCGGCGTGATCGTCTCGCGATCGATCTCGCTGGTTTCTGCAATGATGTCGGCAACTTTATCGAATGTAGCGGTCACGCGCTGTACCTCTTTCAATGACGAATTCATCCCCCTCATAGGCAAATCCATTTCAAAAGCCAATGCTTTCGCATGATCTGCTTTCAAATTTGACGGGCAACTGTTGCCGAAACAGCAATTCGCATAGAGGCTCGGAACACCAGGCCAGCATTCTTATCTGGATAGCGCCGAAATTCTCCTGCGAAGCACAGTCAAAGCAGAGCGACGAATGCCAGAAACACGGCGATCGCCAGTATCATGCAACTCGCATTGAATACCGCGATCCCGTCTTCGACGTCCTTGACGGTGGCGGTGCCGCGGCCCGCGCCGTTGATCATAGGTTCGCTGACGACAATGCCGGAATAGACACGCGGACCTGCCAATTGAACATCAAGTGCACCGGCCATGGCCGCTTCCGGCCGGCCGGAATTCGGGGAGCGATGCAGACCGCCGTCGCGGATCGCTACCTGGAAGGCCTCGCGGCTGGCGCTTGCGCCGCGCCGAAGCCAGGCGCCAGCGGCGATCAGCAGGATGGCAAGACGGGCGGCCGGCCAATTCGCCAGATCGTCGAGGCGAGCCGAGGCCCAGCCGAAATCGATGTACTTGTCCGACTTGTGCCCGATCATCGAGTCGGCGGTATTCAGCATCTTGTAGAGGAAGAGGCCGGGCAGGCCGAGGACGACATACCAGAACGCCGGTGCAACGACGCCGTCGGAGAAGTTTTCGGCGAGGCTTTCGATCGCCGCACGGCAAATTCCCGGCTCGTCGAGCGTTTCGGGATCGCGGCCGACAATGCGGGAAATGGCCTTGCGGCCGCCGACGATCCCCTCGCCGCGCAAGGCTTCTGCCACCGCAGAAACGTGATCCGCAAGGCTCTTCTGCGCCATGAAGATCGCGACGCAGGCAACTTCGAGAAGAATTCCCACAAAGCCGAACAGTCCGAAGAACCAGTGCAGCACGAGCCCGGCGGCGGCGCTGAACGCCAATAACACGGTGATCGAGACGGTGCCGTTCAGCCGCCGCTCGGCCTTCGTCAGCGTCTCGCTGTTGAACTGCCGGTCGAAATTGGAAATCGCCTTGCCGAAGAGGACGACGGGATGCGGCAGCCGCGACCACAGCAAATCCGGATCGCCGACGATCCGGTCGAGAAGGAGCGCCAGCAACAGCACGAGGAGATTTTCGTCGATCGTCATCCGTCAAAACTTTCCAAAGCGACCACAAGCCTGTTGTCGGCGGCGAAATCGGGAGGGAGGCCGAAACGCAGCCATTCCGGCGCATAGTCGAACTTGCGGACGAGAATATGGTGGCGGCAGAGATGCGTGTGAATGCGGCCTGCGCGACTGTCTACGACGAGCGAAAAGAGCCGAGTACCGCCGGTCGTTTCCAAACCGGCGCCTTTCAACACGCCCTCCAAGGCATTCTGGCGCTCGGCGATCCTTCGGATGATCGGAGCCGTATCCGACCGCAGCAAGGACGCGGCAATCGACAGCGCCGGGCCGGACACCGCCCAAGGGCCGAGCCAATCCTCGAAACGCTCGCGCATATCGCTTGCAGTCACGACGAAGCCGAGCCGCAGACCTGCGAGTCCGAAGAACTTCCCGAACGAACGGAAGATGACGAGATTTGAAAGGCGCGATGCCAGAGGCACGAGACTCAAATTCGGCTCAGCATCGCCGAAGGCTTCGTCGACGACGAGACAGCCGCCCTGCCCTTTCAGCCGGTCATGCAGCGCGGCTAGCTCGTCCGGCTTATAGCTTTGGCCATCGGGATTGTTCGGATTGACGACGACTGCAAGCGCGTGCCGGTCGTCGACAGCCCCGATCCCATCGATCGCATCCACGATAAAGCCGGCTGACCGGAACGCTTTTTCGTATTCGCCGTAGGTCGGCGAGACGATCGCTACTCGCCCGCCGGGCTCGACCAGTCTGGGCAGAAGCTGGATCACCGATTGCGTCCCTGGAACCGGCAACGGCAGGAGATCGCCGCTGCGGTAATAGTCGCGGGCAGCGGCAACGGCGGATTGCACCAGATATTTGTCCGGCAGGCGATGCCAGGATTCAGCAGGAATGTCCGGCAGCGCCGCCGGGCACGGATTGATGCCGGTCGATAGATCAAGCCAATCCTCCGGCCTTCCGCCAAAGGCAGCGGCGGCGGCCGAGATCCCGCCGCCGTGCATGATCGGAACACTCATGCGGCGGCTCCGGCAAGGTCGATGAGATGCATATAAGACCCAGCGATCTGGCCGCGGCGAAGGCCGGCTTCACCGAGACTGATGCCGAGAGCATCGCTCACCGTGAAGAGCCTGTCGGCGTCGCCTTCGCGAACCACAGTGGAGTAATGATATTCATGGGCCGTCATGCCATGGCCGAAGAATGCCCCGTCGACCGGCTGAACGCGGCGATAGCCGAGATGCCGGCTGCGCTCTTCATAGCTGGTGACAAGCGGCAGCAGGCCGAGCATCTCGTGCCGCGTGCCGCCGGCGTCAATCAGCCCGTCGCCAAGAACCATGTAGCCGCCGCACTCGCCGTAAATGCGCGTGCCGCGCCTTGCAGCCTCGACCATCGCCCGGCGGAAATTCTGCGCATCCGCGATCTCTCCGGCATGCAGTTCCGGATAGCCGCCCGGCAGATAGATCGCGTCGGCATCGGCGGCGGGTGCTTCGTCGGCCAGCGGCGAGAAGAAGGAGATTGTTGCCCCGCGGCGGCGCCAGCCGAGCAGCATATGTTCGTAGCAAAAGGCAAAGGCGATGTCGCGGGCAACGGCAATCCGGCTTCCGAGCGGCGCCAGCCGATGGATATTCGCCGCCGAGGGAACGTTGAGGCCCTGGCGCGCGGTGCGCAGAAGAAACTCGAATTTGCACTCGTCGGATACGGCTTCGGCAGCATGCTCGATAAAGTCCTCCAGCCCCTGATGCTCGCCCGCCTGGACGAGGCCCAGATGCCGCTCCGGAAGCGCCAGCGTCTTGTCGCTGCGGATGACCGCGATGACCGGCATGCGGATCGCATCGAGCGCCTGGCGCAGCATCGTCTCGTGCCGCTCGCTGCCGACCTTGTTGAGAATGACGCCGGCGATGCGGACATCAGCGCGGAAGCTCGCAAAGCCGCTGACGAGTGGCGCGACCGAATGCGACATGCGCGAAGCGTCGACAACGAGCACGACGGATAGGCGAAGCATGGCGGCGAGATCGGCCGCGGTCCCCTTGCCGTCGGCCGCACCGTCGAAGAGGCCCATCATCGCCTCAATGACCAGGATGCGATCGCCGGACCGGTGCAGCGCGGCATTGGCGGAAATCAACTCCGGCCGCATGGCCCAGGCGTCGAAATTCAGGCACGGCGCGCCGCTGGCGGCGGAGTGAAAGGCAGGATCGATATAGTCCGGGCCGGCCTTGCCGGGAGCGACCGCAACGCCGCGGTTGCGAAGCGCCCGAAGCAGGCCGAGCGTGATCGTAGTCTTGCCGGAGCCGGAGGACGGCGCAGCGATCAGCAACCCGCTCATGCCGTCACCTTCCCTCCGGTTCGGCGAAACGGATCGGGCTGTAACCTGCGCCCCGCCAAGGCACCCAGCCAATCGAGCGACGGGCGCAATCTCACGACCTCGCCGACGACGACAATTGCAGGCGGCTCCAAACCGGACGCCGCGACAGCGGCCGGTGCTTCGCCAAGCGTCGTTTCCAGAACCTGCTGCCCGATGGTTGCCGCATTGCTGACGAAGGCGACCGGCTCCGACGGATTTCGGCCCGCCGCGATGAGGTTGGCGCTGATCTGGGCGATATGCTTCATCGCCATATAGATGACGATCACCGGCGAACCGCGGCCGATCGCCTCCCAATTGATCGCATCCGGCACGATTCCGGAAGAATCATGGCCGGTGAGGAACGTGACCGCATGGTTGATCTCGCGATGGGTGACTGGAATGCCGGCATAGGCGAGCCCGCCGATCCCCGCCGTAATGCCCGGCACGATGCGGAACGGGATGTTGTGCTCAACCAGCGTCAGCGCCTCTTCGCCGCCACGGCCGAAGACGAAGGGATCGCCGCCCTTCAGCCGCAGCACGCGTTTGCCGGAGCGCGCAAGTTCGACCAGGCGAAGCGAGATATCCCGCTGATTCGCGGAAGGCTTGCCGCCACGCTTGCCGGCATATTCGAGAACGGCATCGGGCCGCGCGAGCATCAAGCATTCCTCGTTCACCAGCGCGTCGTGGATGATCAAATCGGCTTCCGCCATCGCCTTAGCGGCAAGCAGCGTCAGCAGGCCAGGATCGCCCGGCCCGGCGCCGACGAGCCAGACGTTGCCTGGCTCCAGCGCCGGCAGATGGGAGAATGCGCTTTCGATCATTCAGGTGATCTATGCCCGGCAGCAGGCAAGGTCAACGGCAACGGTGAAAGCCCACCACAGGCTGCCGGATGGAAACTGACTCAATTTTGGAAAGGGTTGAATCCGAACTTAAGGAAAGCATGCCATCCCATTGATCGGATTCAGCAAGAACCGGCCGGAGGAGACGCCGGCCGGTCCGGCAATTCATCAGGCGCGCAGCAGCGTCTCGCGAAGGAGGCCGATCACTTTTTGCGACTCGACGCCGGTGCAGACGATCTGGCTCGGCAGGCCGTCCCAATCGCCGGGCGGGAAGCGGCGGCCGTCCGGCTTCACGATCGTCTGGCCGTCGGCAATACCGCCACAGACGACGCGAACAGAACCCGTGATGGTCGAAAAGAGTTCCGGCGCCACGACATAGACGCAGGCGCAGCTGTCATGCACCATCATTCCGTCATCGACCGCATGCGCGTAGAAATCGATGTAGAACTGCGAGAGATCGTTCAGCAGCTTGACGGCCTTGTCGCCCTCTGCGGCGGCAGCGGCGAGATAGCGCCGGCTCATGGTCGTGACCGCGGTCACGTCGAGGCCGATGACCACAACCTTCCAGGGAGCGGTCAGGACGATGTCGGCAGCTTCCGGATCGCCGTGAATATTGGCTTCCGCGACCGGCGAAACATTGCCCGGCACATAGAAATTGCCGCCCATGATGACGACGGCCTTCACGAGCTTGGCGATCTCCGGATCTTCCTTCAGCGCCAGCGCAAGGTTCGTCATGCGGCCGACGGCAACGAGCGTCACCTCGCCGGGATTGGCGCGCACGGTGTCGACGATGAACCGGTATGCCGGGCGCGGATCGAGCGGCACATCGACCATCTCCGGCACGTCGATATTGCCGAGGCCATTGTCGCCGTGCACGAAGGTCGGCCAGTCGATCTCCTTGCGCGACGGGTCGATCGTCGTACCCGTACCCTTGGCGACAGGGGCTGAAATATTCCACTCGCGCTTCAAAAACAGCGCGTTGCGCGTCGTCGCTTCGATCGAGGCATTGCCGAAAACGGTCGTGATGCCGATCAGATCGACGTCGGGGTGACGATGCAGGAACAGGAGTGCCATGGCGTCATCGACGCCCGGGTCCGTGTCATAAATGACCTTGTGCATGAGATTTCCTTTTATGCAGTTCGTCGCGTGCCGGAAAACGCCTCGCGACGTGGCGACACCATAGCGCCCGTTATTCTTTCTGCAACCGCATGCGGGCGATCGCCGCGGTCGCGTGCGCAGATTTGATCTTGGGCACGGCAAGCTCTGCGTTGCTGCCGCAAGCGGCAAGCGCAGCGGACTCGGCAACGCCGTGGCAGCCGACCCGGGCAAAGACGATGTCGGATGGATTCTTAAGCCGCGGCGTCTCTTCCTCAAGGCGTGCGGCACTGAAAAACAGCACCGGCACGCCGAAATGCCTGGCGGCCTCGAAAATAGCAGGCTCCCCGGCCCGGCCGTCGATCGACGCGATCGCGGCGAGTACACCGGGCGCCAGACCGCCGAGCCGCAAAACCTCGGCTGCAAGCGCCATGACTTCGTCGGGCGGCGTGCCGCGCTCGCAACCGAGGCCGAGGACATGGCGGCGTGAAATATCGAACGTGATTCCGGTCATCGGCCTATTTTGAAATGCATGCCTGTCCCACCAGCCATTGCAGCCGGAAGCCGGAAATGCAACATGGCGCGGACTTCATTCCTGCCTTCGAGTTCCGCCTTGTCCGACATCGCTCCCCATCTTCTTCTTCTCCTCTCACTTGCCGGCTTTTTTGCCGGCTTTGTCGATGCGATCGCCGGCGGCGGCGGGCTCATCACCGTCCCGGCGATGCTGATCGCAGGAATTCCGCCGCTCCAGACGCTCGGCACGAACAAGGTACAATCCGTTTTCGGAGCAGCGTCCGCGACGATCGCCTATGCGCGCAAGGGCCATGTGAACCTTCGAGAACAACTGCCGATGGCCATGTTGGCGGCTATGGGCGGTGCGCTCGGTGCGGCCCTTGCGACGATCGTGCCCGGCGACGTCCTGCGCGCCATCATGCCGGTGCTGCTTGTCGCGATCGCGCTCTATTTCGCCTTCAAGCCGAACCTCAACGACCTCGATACCCACCGCCGCATCACGCCTTTCGTCTTCGGCATGACCTTCGTGCCGCTGATCGGCTTTTACGACGGAGTTTTCGGCCCGGGGACGGGTTCCTTCTTCATGCTTTCCTTCGTGACGCTTGCAGGTTTCGGCATGCTGAAAGCGACGGCGCATACCAAGCTTCTGAACCTCGGCTCGAACATCGGCGCGCTCATCGTCTTCGCCTCCTTCGGAGCAAC
The DNA here is from genome assembly GCF_000816845.1 of Rhizobium gallicum bv. gallicum R602sp. NCBI lineage: Bacteria > Pseudomonadati > Pseudomonadota > Alphaproteobacteria > Hyphomicrobiales > Rhizobiaceae > Rhizobium > Rhizobium gallicum. Next base: position 2,242,252 of record NZ_CP006877.1, read on the forward strand.
GCTCTGGACGGTCGGGCTGATGATGGGCGTCTGCCAGTTCCTCGGCGCACAGGTCGGCTCAAGGCTTGCGATGCGCACCGGCGCCAAGCTCATCAAGCCACTGCTCGTGACGGTTTGCATCGCGTTCACGGTCAAGCTTCTGTCCGACCCGACGAACCCCCTCCGCCTCTGGAGCCTGGCAATGGCCTTCGATTACCTGCCGGGAAATTGATCCGCAATCAGAACTCCACGCCGGGCTGTCCCTTGATACCGGAGCGGAACGGATGCTTGATCAGCTCCATTTCCGTGACCAGATCGGCGATCTCGATCAACTCGTCCTTGGCGTTGCGGCCGGTCAGCACGACGTGAGTCATATAGGGTTTCTCGGCCTTGAGAAATGCGGCCACCTCGTTGACGTCGAGATAGTCATAGCGGAGCGCGATATTGATCTCGTCGAGTAGCACCATGGAATTGCGCTCGTCGCGGATCATCTCCTTCGCTTTCTCCCAGGCAGCCCTCGCCGCTGCAACATCGCGCGCGCGGTCCTGCGTCTCCCAGGTGAAGCCCTCGCCCATTGTATGAAACTGACAAACGTCGGAGAAATGCTTCTCGATCAGGTCGCGCTCGCCGGTCCACATCGCGCCCTTGATGAATTGCACGACGGCTGACGGTTTACGGTGGGCGATATGTCGGAAGATCATCCCGAAGGCGGCAGACGACTTGCCCTTGCCTTTTCCGGTATGGACGATGATCAGGCCCTTCTCGTCGGTCTTCGTGGCCATGATCTTGTCGCGCGCGGCCTTCTTCTTGGCCATCTTTTCGGCGTGACGTGCATCGTCCTTCTCGCCGCTTTCCACTGGTTCTTCGCTCATTTTCTTCCCTATGAAGCTATGCCGTTTCTGTGTGACGTGGCGCTTCGAGATCGAAGCGCGCCGAATTGCTGCGCGGCGACCAGAGCCTGCGCTCGATCGCTTCGAGCAGACGCTCCTTCATGTCCGCAAGCGCCGCCGGGTTCTTCTCCGCCATGAAATCGCGGACTTTCGGATCGCCGACGAAGGCCTGGTAGACGGCCTCGAAATGGTGATTGCCGACGGCCCCCGTCGTCGCTGCGAAAGCAAAGAGGTAATCGACCGTCGCGGCGATCTCCAGCGCACCCTTGTAGCCATGGCGCATGACGCCATCGATCCATTTCGGATTGACCGCACGCCCGCGCACGACGCGACCGATCTCCTCCTCCAGCGAGCGGATCACCGGCATTTCGGGCCGCGAGTGATCGTTGTGGTAAATCGCGGGACGTACTCCTCCCAGTTGTTCGGCCGCAGCCGCCATGCCGCCTTCGAATTGGTAGTAATCGTCGCTGTCGAGCAGGTCATGCTCGCGGTTGTCCTGATTCTGCACCACGGCCTGGATGGAGCGCAGGCGCTCCTCGAAGACGCCGCGTTCGGCCCTGCCTTCCTCCGACGCGCCGTAAGCATAGCTGCCCCAGACAAGATAGGATTCCGCCAGATCGGCACGCCGCTCCCAGCCCTTTTCGTCGATCAAAGCCTGCAGGCCCGCACCATAGGCACCAGGCTTGGAGCCGAAGATGCGGTAGCCGGCGCGTTTTTGTGCGGATGCCCCATCGAGGCCGGCTGCGGCAAGGCGCGCGGCTTCGCCGCGCATGCGGGCGGCGATCGGGTTGTCGGTGGCATCTTCATCCAGAGCACCTACAGCACGGATTGCCTTGTCAAGTAGCGCGATCTGCTCGGGAAAGGCATCCCGGAAGAAGCCGGAGATGCGTAGCGTCACGTCGACCCGCGGGCGCCGGAGCAGCGCAGGCGGAATGATCTCGTAGCCGGTGACGCGCCGCGAGGTCATGTCCCAGACCGGCTTGACGCCGATCAGCGCCAGCGCTTGCGCGATATCGTCGCCGCCGGTGCGCATGTTCGATGTGCCCCAGGCCGTCAGCCCGAACGAGACCGGCCAGTCGCCATGGTCTTGAACGTAGCGCCGGACGAGCAATTCGGCGGATTTTTTTCCGAGTTCGAAGGCTGCGGGCGTCGGAACGGCGCGGCTATCGACTGAGTAGAAATTCCGCCCCGTCGGAAGCACGTCCGGACGCCCGCGCGTCGGCGCGCCGGACGGACCGGGAGCGACGAAGCGGCCGTCGAGGCCGCGAAGAAGGCCCGCGATTTCTGCCTTGCCGCAGGCGAGGATGGAAGGCTTCAGGCGGGTTTCGATCTCGGTGAGAACCGATTGGGTTGCAAGCCAGTCCGGCGGGCATGGAATTTCACCGGCGACCAGTTTCGCGGCAAGTAATTCGATGCGCTCGACGGCGTCGCCGTTGGTGCGCCAAGGGGTATTGCAGGTTTCCGCCAACAGCGATGGCCGCGGACCGAGCCAGGGCGCCGACATATCGCAATCGAGGGGGTCGAAGGATAGCGACTGCTCCCGAACGGAGAGAAGGTGGCCCGAAGGATCGGACGAGACGCAAGGGGCGGAACGTTCGGCCTGGCTGGCGCCTGCTCGTTCGCTCCTTTTGTCGCTTACCCCCTCATCTGTCCTGGCAGAGATCGTCTCTTCGCGCAGGAGAAGAGGGAACTCAAAAAACGCATCTGCCGCAATCGCACGGTGCAGGCTGGCATCGCCTCGCTCGCCCAGATTGCGCGGAACGCGGGCCAGTGCCACCGTAAGATCAGTCAGTAACCGGCCCTGCGGCGCAACACCGAACACATGCAGGCCATCGCGAATCTGCATTTCCTTCAGATCGCAAAGATAGGCGTCGAGCTTCTTCAGCGCCTCGTCCCCGCTCTCGCCTTTGGCGATCCCCGCATCCCGGTCGAGACCAATATCGGCGACGAGATCAAGGATCTGCTTGGCGAGCAGCCGAATGCGCCGCGGGTCGCCGCCGGAGGCCTCGTAATATTCGTCGACCAGAGCTTCCAGGTCCTTCAGCGGCCCATAGCTCTCGGCCCGCGTCAACGGCGGCGTGAGGTGATCGATGATGACGGCGCTGGTGCGCCGCTTGGCCTGCGTGCCTTCGCCCGGATCGTTGACGATGAAAGGATAAAGATTTGGCAGCGGGCCGAGGATCGCTTCCGGATAACATTCCGAAGACAGCGCCAGCGCCTTGCCCGGCAGCCATTCCAGATTGCCGTGCTTGCCCATATGGATCACGGCATCGGCGCCGAATTCCTCGCGGAGGAAGGCATAGAAGGCGAGATAGCCATGCGGCGGCACGAGGTCCGGTGAATGGTAGCTTTCTTTCGGATCGATGTTGTAGCCGCGTGCAGGCTGGATACCGATGAGGAGATTTCCGAAGCGGGTGAAAGGCAGGGCAAAACTGCCGTCCGTGAAATAGGGATCGGACGCCGGATCCCCCCAGCGGGCGGCAATCTCGTCTTGAATCTTTTTCGGAAGAGATGCGAAGAACGCTCTGTAGCCATTCAAGGAAAGCGTCTCGCGGATCACCTTGCCATCGTGTCCGGAATTGGTCGGCCCCTCGGCGAGGTGCCGCATCAGCGCATCGCCATCGGCCGGGAAACCGGAAATGGCGTAACCCGCATCCTGCATCGCCTTCAGCACCTCGATCGTGCTGGCTGGCGTATCGAGGCCGACGCCGTTGCCGAGGCGTCCGTCACGGTTTGGGTAGTTTGCAATCACCAGCGCGATGCGCCGTCCCGCTAGCTGCCTGTTTCGGAGGCGCGCCCAGTTGGCGGCGAGTTTCGCCGTATAGCGCATGCGATCGATATCCGGCTCGCTGGCGACGATATTGGCCTCGACGGCCGCGTCGTAACGGGCGGCAGACTTGAACGAAACGGCCCGCGCCAGCACGCGGCCATCGACCTCCGGCAGCGCGACGTTCATGCCGAGATCGCGAGCGGAAAGGCCTTGCGATGACGAGACCCACGCCTGCTTGGATGTGGCGGAGAAAATCGCCTGGAGAACGACGGCGCCGTTTGTTTCAAGCACGCTCGGCGCGCGATCGGCGCCGGGCGCAGACACGGCAAAACCGGTGGTGTTGATCACCACATCGGGCGGCGCTTCTGCAAAGATACGCTCGAGAATGGCGGCCGATAGCGGATCCTTGAGGCTATAGGCGAAGATCGGCAGAGGGCGCAGGCCTTCCGCCGCCAGCGCTTCGATGAGCGCTTCGACGGGGGCCGTTTCGCCGCTTTGCACGAGCGCTCGGTAGAAGCTGATGGCGACGGTGGGTTTGAATCCGGCCTCTTCCTTCGCGTTTGGGATAGCGGACGCGGAAAGAACTTTCCACTCCTCAACGTCAATCACACCTCGACCTGGCCACCAGATACCCGCCTTCATCAGCGGCGCAGCCGCGCCCGGCTTCTCATCGCCGGAGAGCATCGCCGTCGCGTAATCGAGAAAGCTTCGCGAATTCCCGTCGCCGCCTTCGATCAGATAAGACCAGAGCGCGTTGAGATCGTTGAGCGACACGTTCGAAAATGGCGTCAATCCCGCATCCGGCTTCGAATCCCCAGGCAGGACCGCAATCATGGCACCATGCCGCGCCGCGCAGGCGTGCAGCGCCTCCAGCGCGTAGTGGAAATAGCTCGCGCCCCCGAGCGCCCGGACGATGATCAGTTTTGCGCACCTCGCCGTGCGCTCGATATAGGCATCGACGGACATTGGGTGCTTGAGGCTCATCAGGCTGGCGAGCCGGAGCGTGAAAGGTCTTCCGGCTTGCGCGTGAGCCGCAGCGATCGCCGCAAGCTCGGTATCGGCCGCAGACAGGAACAGGATATCGGCGGGCGATTGGCCGAGGTCGACCGCCTCGTCGCCGTCGCTGATCGTTCCTCTCTGGGCAAGAAGCAGATGCATGGCCGAGCCTTAGACGAGTGCCTGGATGGCCTTGCGGACGGTGTTCTGATCCATCTCGTGCAATCCGATCACCACAAGCCGTGTGCCGCGCGCTTCGCCCGGCGCCCAGGCGCGGTCGAAATACTGGTCGATACGGCTGCCAACGGCCTGGACCTGCAACCGCATCTGCTTGCCCGCGACATCGGCAAAGCCCTTCAGGCGCAGAACATCGTGCTCGGCAATCACGCCTTTAAGCTTCTCGGCGAAGCCTGCCGGATCGTCGATCGGGCCAAGGTCGACCACGAAGCTGTCGAACTCGTCGTGATCGTGCGGCGTGCCGTCCTCATGCTCCAGCTCGTGATGAGACTTGCGGTTGCCGATGTCCTCTTCGGTCCCGATGCCGAGGCCAAGCAGCACGCTTGCCGGAACCTCGCCGTTCCTCGCCTCGATCATCGCCGGCTTGCGGGCGATGCGGGAGGCTACTTCGTGGCGCACGCGGCTGAGCCCTTTGCCGTCAAGGAGATCGGTCTTGTTGAGCACGATGAGGTCGGCGCAGGTCAGTTGGTCCTCGAAGAGTTCTTCGATCGGGCTTTCATGATCGAGCGAGGCGTCGTCTGCCCGGCGCGCATCCACCGCATCGTGATCGTCGGCAAAACGGCCGGCCGCGACGGCCGCACTGTCGACGACGGTGATGACACCATCGACGGTCACTTCGCTGCGGATATCCGGCCAGTTGAAGGCGGCAACGAGCGGCTGCGGCAGGGCGAGGCCGGAAGTTTCGATGACGATGTGATCCGGACGCTGGGCGCGCTCGAGAAGCTTCGTCATCGTTGGAATGAAATCGTCGGCAACGGTGCAGCAGATGCAGCCATTGGTCAATTCGATGATATCGTCCTCAGTGCAGTTTTCCGCGCCGCAGCCCTTCAATACGTCGCCATCGACGCCGAGATCGCCGAACTCGTTGATGATCAGCGCGATCTTCTTGCCGCCTGTGTTGGAAAGCAGGTTGCGGATCATCGTCGTCTTGCCGGCGCCGAGGAATCCGGTGATGACGGTTGCGGGGATCTTCTGCTGGCTCATAGGTTCAACCCTTCATTTTCAGCGGCAATCCGGCCGCGATGAAATACACGTCCGCGGCTTCCGCCGCTATCATCTGGTGCAGCCGTCCGGCATGGTCGCGGAAATCCCGGGCCATGCGGTTTTCCGGCACGATGCCTAGGCCGACTTCATTGGAAACGATGACGAGCCGCGCTCTTGCCTTCGGCAACCAAGCCGCAAGTGCTGCGAATTCCGCTGCCATATCGCGCTCCTCCATGATCAGATTGGTGACCCAGAGCGTCAGACAATCGACGAGGATCGCCCGGCCCCCGCGGTCGATAATGGAAAGACGGGCGACGAGCTCCAGCGGCTCCTCATGCGTCGTCCATTGTGGGCCGCGATCGGTTTTGTGGCTCTCGATCCGCTGACGCATCTCCTCGTCCCAGGCCCGGCCCGTCGCGACGTAGTGGCGCTCAAGGCCGCTATCGGCAACAAGCTGCTCAGCAAAACGGGATTTGCCGGAACGCGCGCCGCCGAGGACGAAGGCAGTGCCGCATGTGGGATGAGTCATCTGGAGTCCTGCGGCGTAAGAAACGGCGCTACCGACGCATGGCGCAGCCAACCCTCATTCTTGGGCGCGGAAGACACCCTGGAGATGGTTGTTTCATTCACGGCGCGGACGCGCCGTGGCCGGTTCCTTGTGACAATCCTCGGGTTAGACCCGAGGACAGGAATACGGGAAGTCGAAAGTGCGGTGTCCCGCAAAGACGCCACAAAATGCGGCATGGAATTCCATCGTTCAGCCATGACAACCTCCGTGCTGGCAGCGGGGAACAATGCCCCAGAATGGGCTCTTCGCCCGGCACGCATGGCAGGTCTCCTGGCTCGCGGGTGTCGGCCGACCGGGGCGACCCATCTAAGGTCGCCCCTGATCGCACCAGTGGATCTTCCTCGCCTTCCCGGCTGCATTCTCGTGAAAAGGCGGACGATTCGTAGAAATAGAGGCGTCCTGCCCCGGCTGATCACAATGCATTTCCAGTGGCTTTTCCGGCGCCCCAGCCACTTCACCTCATCCGCAACATGCGAAAGGAGCCGTGAACTGGCCTGAACGCCGGACGGAAGACCCTGACCGCTCTACAGTCGCGGGGTCGGCTGTGATGAAGACGCCCGGCTTGGGTCCGTCCCTTCACATTCCCTTTTCATCCGGAACGGCATCTGCCGTCCCGAAACCATCCGTAAGAATATTCATCGTTAGGCAAGCCGCCCTCCGAAGTCAATTGCGAGCACCCAAACGAGACCGGCGACGAACCGCTTCCAATTCGCGGTGCATTTCGCGCCGGGCTTTCGCCACATTTCGGGAGCAAGCGCCCCTATTGCCCTTGACGCTGTTGGCCGCCACCTAGTTCTTTGCATATGCTCACGAAATTGAATTTCCCGCGCCTCTACCGGCTCTACCGCCTGCTCGACGCCGGGCGGCTTCGTGCGCTTGCCCGCCGCAGTGAAATGGGCATGGTCTTCGCCGGGATCGCCGTCGGCGTGACGTCGGGCCTGGCTGTCACCGGCATGAGCCTCCTCTCACGCGAGCTGCATCGCTTGATCTTCGGCATCAGCGACATCGAACGGCTGAGTTCATCGCAGACAAACGACAAATTCCTGCTTCTGATGGCGCCCGTCTGCGGCGGGATGCTGCTCGGCCTTCTGTTTTTCATTCTCGCGCGAACCCGCAAGAAGCCCATGGTCGATCCCATCGAAGCGAACGCTTTGCATGGCGGACGGCTGTCGCTGACGGATAGCATCATCGTCGCCGTCCAGAATCTGGTTTCAAACGGCTTCGGCGCCTCCGTCGGCCTCGAGGCCGGCTATGTCCAGCTCGCGGCGGGTATCGCCTCCAAGCTCGGACTGAAGCTGCAGCTCCGCCGTGCAGATCTGCGCGTCCTTGTCGGCTGCGGCGCCGCCGGTGCGATCGCCGCGGCCTTCAACGCACCATTGACGGGCGCCTTCTATGCATTCGAGCTGATCATCGGCACCTACACGATCGTGTCGCTGACGCCGGTCGTCGTTTCCGCGCTCGTCTCGACGCTCGTCGCGCGCCTGCTGGCGGGAAGCGATTTCATGATCGATGTCGGTGCCTTCGGCACGGTGGTTCCGGCTGATTATATCCCTGCCCTGTTGCTTGGCGCCTTCTGCGCCGGCGTCGGCATCCTGATCATGCAGGGCGTAGCCTTCATCGAGGAGCTGGCGCGCAAAAGTTCGGTTCCGACGCCGCTTCGCCCGGCGCTCGGCGGCATCGTCGTCGGCCTTCTGGCGATGATTACGCCGCAGGTGCTTTCGGCGGGCCATGGTGCGCTGCATCTGAACCTTGGCCGTGATGTTGCCGTCCCGGTCCTGGTCGGACTTCTCCTGCTGAAATCCTTCGCATCGGCAATCTCCATCGGTTCCGGCTTCAGGGGCGGCCTCTTCTTCGCCTCACTCTTCATGGGCGCGCTGCTCGGCAAGCTTTTCGCCTATTGTGCCCCCTATTTCGCCCATGCGACACTCACGCCCGTAATCTATGCCGTGGTCGGCATGAGTTCGCTCGCCGTTGCGGTCATCGGAGGGCCGCTGACGATGACGTTCCTGGCGCTCGAGATAACCGGGGACTTTCCGATCACCGCGCTGGTACTTGCGGCCGTCATCACCTCGTCGCTCGTCGTGCGCAACACGTTCGGCTACTCCTTCGCGACATGGCGTTTCCATCTTCGTGGCGAAAGCATCCGCAGCGCCCATGATGTCGGCTGGATCCGCAATCTGACGGTCGACAAGCTGATGCGCTCGGACGTGAAAACGGCGAAGGTCAGCATCACGATTGATGATTTCAAGAAGGCCTTCCCGATCGGATCGAGACAGCGCGTCATCCTCGTCGATGACTCCGACAAATATGCCGGCATCGTGCTCGTTCCCGAAATCTACGCGAGCCCGGTCGACACCGACGACGAGGGCAAGGATCTGAAGGATTTCATCCGATACCGGAACGACTTCCTGCAGCCGCAGATGAACGCAAAGCAGGCGGCGGCGATCTTCGACAAGACGGAGAGCGAAGCACTCGCCGTGCTCAACAATCTGATCGAACGCCGCGTCGTCGGCCAGCTCAGCGAAAGCTATACGCTTCGCCGCTACAGTGAAGAGCTCGACCGCAGGCGCCGCGAAGTCTCCGGCGAAATCTAGCCGAGAAGACCGGCCAGCCAGCCTTTGTCGAGATGGGTTTCGAGTTCGTCCGCGACCTCGTCGAGCGCCTGGTCGACGCTTTGGCGGTAGCTCCGCCGTTCGCCGGATAGGCCGAAGCTCTCGAGAAGCTTGCCGCGATAGGCATCGCTGCAGAAAAGGCCATGCAGATAGGTGCCCATGATCTGGCCGCCAGCAGATACCGCGCCATCGGCCACCCCGTCGATCACCGCTGATGGCCTGGCGCAGTCCGGCCCGGTCGTGACGCCCAGATGGATCTGGTAGCCGGCAAGCGGAACGCCGTGTTCGGCCGAGACCGCCAGGCTGTTCCGCACGGTCTTTTCCGGTGCCATTTCGGTCTCGACATCAAGGAATCCGAGACCCGGTGTCGCAGTGCTCACCCCTTCGATGCCGAGCGGATCGCGAACCGTGCGCCCGAGCATCTGATACCCGCCGCAGATGCCTATGACGCGCCCGCCACGCCGGATGTGCGTCTCCAGATCGCGATCCCAGCCGGCAGCGCGCAGATCACAGAGGTCGGCAATCGTCGATTTCGACCCGGGCAGGACCACCAGCGCTGCATCGCCCGGCAACCGGTCTCCCTGCTTCACGAAGACGAGCTCGACATCGGGCTCGGCACGCAGAGGATCGAGATCGTCGAAATTGGCGATGCGCGGCAGAACCGGTACGGCGATCTTCAACGCGCCGGAGGCGCCCCTGGCGAGGCGCTCCAGTACGACGGAGTCCTCCGCCGGCAAGCGGGCGGCGGCCTTCAGCCAGGGCACCACGCCGAAACACGGCCATCCAGTGAAGCGATTGATGGCTGCGTTGCCGTCATCGAAGAGCGAAACATCGCCGCGGAACTTGTTGATGATATAACCGGAAATAGTCGCCCGGTCGTCATCCGAAAGGATAGCGTGCGTGCCGGCAAGAGAGGCGATCACGCCGCCACGATCGATATCGCCCACGAGCACGACGGGCACCTTGGCGCGGGTGGCAAAGCCCATATTGGCGATATCGCCGGGACGCAGGTTGATTTCGGCCGGCGATCCCGCACCCTCAACGATGACGAGATCGGCGCCTTCCGAGACGATCGCAAAACTCTGCAGGACATGTTCAAGAAGCAGCGGCTTTAACCTCTGGTAGTCACGGGCCTTCGCCTGCCCGAAGACCTTGCCCTGCACGATGATCTGACTGCCGTTTTCGGATTGCGGCTTGAGGAGAACCGGGTTCATGTGTATCGACGAGGACGTGCGCGCCGCAAGCGACTGCAGCCACTGCGCCCGGCCGATCTCCCCGCCGTCATCGGCGACAGCCGCGTTGTTCGACATGTTCTGAGGCTTGAAAGGCTTCACCTTGAGGCCGCGATTGGCCGCAAGCCGGCAAAGCCCGGCAACGAGCACCGTCTTGCCGACATCCGAGCCGGTTCCCTGCAACATGATCGACTTGGTCATGCGATGAGGCCTACAACGCGGCACGATCCGCGGTCAATCGTCTGTCCGAAATGCGAAAACCGCGCGGGCTGGCGGGCGCGCGCGGTTTGCCGAAAACTCTGGCGTATTCGCCAATACACGGCGAAACTCGTGTATCCTCCGGGACGCACTACCTGATCCGGAGAAAGCGGCGGTTGTCCCCCGCCGTGGTTCAACTGATAGCGTGACATTCTTACCGGAGTGTTATTGTGGAACTCAGCAATGGTGAATTTCGACTTTTTTTGACATTTTGCCGGTTCTCGATCCGCATGCAGTTCATTGAGGGCATTTCACCTCAAGCTCGACGCAGACTTTCGCTCGTGGATCAGCGGGAATATTAGATCATTCAAATCAGTGATTTAGCTCAAAAATATTCCACCACAGGCGGATTTCAATTGCCGTGTCAAAGGCGTAGGCTGCGAAACTATCGGAATGTTCCAGGCTGGCGGTCGCGATGCAAAAAACGCATGGCACTTGAAATTGCGACGGCCAAACTGCTGCATTGCATTCATTGAACGAATGCATTGGGCGGTTAGCATCACATCCAAAAGCTGCATGTCAGCATCAAAAATTGGGGAACGAGCGAATGAAGATCATCCCGGCTTCGCTGTTTATTGCTGTATGTCTCGTTGCCGGCGGCCGCGCCGCGCAAGCTGATTGCGGTAATGTTTCGATCGCGGAGATGAGTTGGGCCTCGGCGGCGATTGCCGCCAATTTCGACAGCTTCATTCTTAAAAACGGCTATGGATGCAATGTCAGCACCGTGGCCGGCGATACCGTACCCACGTTTGCTTCAATGGATCAGAAGGGCGAGCCCGATATCGCTCCGGAACTCTGGACCGCGTCCGTCAGGAACCAACTCGAGGCGGCAGTAAGGAGCGGGCGCCTGATCCAGGCCTCCGAGATTTTGTCGGATGGCGCAATCGAAGGCTGGTGGATCCCGAAATTCATCGCCGATGCAAATCCCGACATCCGCTCCGTGCAGGATGCCATGAAACGGCCAGACCTCTTCCCCGCGCCGAAAAATGCCTCCAAGGGCGCCGTCCACAATTGCCCGCCGGGCTGGAGCTGCCGGATTTCGACAGCCAATCTCTTCAGAGCCTTGAACGGCGAGAAGGTCGGTTTCGAGCTGATCGACAGCGAAAGCCCGCAAAGCCTGGATGATTCGATCGGCGCAGCCTTCGACGCCAAAGTCGGCTGGCTCGGCTATTACTGGGCACCAACGGCGATCCTCGGCAAATACGACATGACACGTCTCAGTATGGGTGTCAGCCACGATAAGGCGGAATGGCTGGCCTGCACATCGGTCGAAGGCTGCGCGCGTCCGCAGCTGAACGCCTATCCCGTCTCCCAGGCCTTTACCGTCGTCACCAAGGCCTTTGCCGACCGTGCCGGTCCCGAACTCGCCTACTTGCGCTCCCGCACCTGGGACAACAACACCATAAACGACATTCTGGCGTGGCAGGACGAAAACCGGGAAAGCAGCGAGAACGCGGCGCTGTACTTTCTGCGCAACTACCCCGAACTCTGGACACGGTGGATGCCGGCTGACGTCGCGGAAAAGGTGAAGGCCGCTCTTTGAGCAATTCCAGCCTCGCGTAGGCTATCGCTCCTAGGCTGACGGCATGTTCTAGTCAAACGACTGCCGGGCCGTGGCAGCAGCGTAATGGATGACCGATGACGCCAGCCGCTTCCTTTCCCGATCGCGACACTGTTGCCAGCAAATTTGCAAGCGCTTCTGAAGCGGACAGGTCGTATCTTGCTCTGCTCATGGAGAATGCCGCGCAGGACGACAGCCTGATCGCCGGCTTGTATCGGTATCTGGATCTGGCCGCGGCTGCGCCCTTTCTCAATTCTCTGAAACTTGAAAATACTGGAATGTGGATTGGTGAAGCCGCGCCGGCGCGGCTTCAGATCCGTTTGACCGAAGCGGCGAAATCAAGCCAGCATCCGGCCTATATTGCTTTCCGCACTGGCCTTAACCGATCGGGCGGCCTCGAGCGCGCCTATCCTGCCGCAACGGTCTGAAAAGATTTAGCGGCGTGCGGCGCGGTTGACAGAATGGCCGGCATCCTGCGTCGCGTTGACGGCGTTTGCCGTATCACGGCCCACGCCACGGATGGTATTGCCGCAGGAAGAAAGCGCCAAAAGCAGCATCAGCGCTGCGCCGATTTTGACCGTTATTGTCATTTTGGAAATCCTCTTTTGCAAACTAGAAATCGCGCGGCCGAAGCAGCTTGCTGCTTTCGCCGTTCAACGCGCGAAAATCCAATAAAGTTCCTCGCCGTCCGGATCAAGCGGCGGCGGCCTTTGCCTTTTCCGCGAAAGCAAAGCGGATGCTGTCGGCGACCGCCTCCATGGGCCCTGAGAGCTGGGAGGCCGTCAGCAGCCGGATGTCGAACGAGCCGAGTTCAGGCAGGCCTTCTTGCGCACCGAGCATCACCATGCCGTCGGCCACATAGGAGCGCGGCAGCGGCGCGATCGCAAGGTCGGAAAGCACGGCGGCGCGCTGCGCCATCGTATGGCCGCTGAGATAGGCGACGCGGTAAGGCCGCTTGTTGCGTTCAAGCTGCGCCAGTGCCTCCTGGCGCCAGATGCAGCCATCCTCCCAGATCGAGATCGGCAGGGGATCGCGCCTGTGGGCAGTACCGCATTTGGCGCCTGCCCAGACAAGGCGTTCACGAAACACGATCTCCCCGCCGGTCGGAAACGGCCGCGTGGCGCAATTGATCAGCGCCAGATCCAGCCTCTGCTCTTCCATGCGCTTCTTGAGACCGATGCTCATGTCGATCGTCACGTCGACCATGATGCCCGGATAGCTCTCCGCGAAGCTCTTCAGGATACTTGGCAGCAGCCGCTCGCCGATATCCTCCGGCGCGCCGAGCCGCACGACGCCGCTGAGTTCCGGCATGATGAAGCGCGAGACCGCCTCGTTGGACAGCGCCAAGATATTGCGCGCATAGGTCAGCAAGAGCTCGCCGTGCTGCGTCAGCGTCACCGAACGCGCATCACGCAGGAAGAGCGTCGCGCCGAGCTGTTCCTCGAGCTTTTTGATCTGCATGGAAACCGCCGACGGCGTTCGGAACACAGCCTCGGCTGCAGTCGAAAAATTACCCGTTTCCGCAATGGCGACAAAGGTTCTCAGAACATCATTGTCGAGCAAGGGGATCGGGCGGCGAAAGGGCATAGTCATCGTCGCATCTTTCAATTTTTCTGATCTTAAGCACCATATCATTTCGTTTGTTTGAAAGTCAACGCAAAGGTATTTTAGCACCATGGCTCGATAAACAAAGGAGGCCATCATGACCGAGGCTGCACACAGCATTCTGAACATCTTCTTTGCGTTCAGGGCAAAGCAACTGCAGCGCACCGCCCGGGAGAACACGATGCGGCAGATGACCGCGCTGCCCAGCCACCTGATCGCTGATGTCGACCCATATGCGCTCAACAATACCCGAGAAGGAGGCACGCAACCTTCTGCCACTCAACAGACTTCTGCACGTTGGGCGATGCAGACACTGCATGAAATGCGGTTCACGCCCGGCTCGTCCGCCGCCAGCTATCATCGCAATGTGTAGCTGGCTCCTAGGTGTGCAAGTTGGGGTTGCGCCTCCCACCGAACTATTGATGCCGCCAGACTCTCGACGCTGAAATCAGGAGGATCACGGCAAGCGCAGGCAATAGGACGACACTCGGCACAATACTGAGAAGTAACCCGCCGGTGAAGGTTCCGACAGTCGACCCCGCTGCCATCACGAGCAGAAATGCCTTGTTGCAACGGATAACCGAAAAGCTCTGATCCCGGCTGTAGCGGGTGAAGCCGACAAGCATTGTCGGCAGGCTCACCGCGAGCGAGAGGCTTCCGGCCAGCTTGATATCGGCGCCGAACAGGAGCACCAGAGTCGGGATCAGCAACTCCCCGCCTGCCACGCCGAGCAGCGAGGCTACCACACCGATAACGAAGCCTGCGATCACGCCCGCGATGAGCTGGGACGGCCCAGTCAGAACCGGCTGACCTGCACGAACGTCATGGCCGAGGACCAGCACCGCCGCGATAGCAACGAGCAGAACGGCAATAACCTTGTAGAGCGTTTCCGGTTTCAGGCGCGTTGCCCATCCAGCCCCAAACCATGCCAAGCAGGCTTCCAGCGAGCAGGTTGGCGGCGAAAGGCCAGTTTTCGGCGATAACGGCGAACGGCACCGTTCCGGCGCGGAGCGGCAGAGCCGTCGCGACCACGACGAGGCTCACGGCTTTGTTAAGAATGACGGCTTCCAGGGCCGCGAAATTGAAAGGACCAATCAGTAACGGCAAACGAAATTCCGCGCCGCCGAGGCCGATCAGCCCACCGAGCGCGCCAATAATTGCACCTGCCGCGAATGCCATGGGTAAGTTGCGCGATTGAGATGCGGCCGGAGTTTCGTGTGTCATCGATATAGCCCGATGCAAGTACCGACCTTGTAGCGGCTTTTCTTGGCGCAGGCGAGGTCAAGGGTCGCCGCCGCTAATGCTTCATCATGAATGGATGCGGCGAATCCGACAGCAGGAAGTGAGTGAAACGGCCGAGCAGCAGTTCCAGGAGATAGCCATGCTTGAAAGCGCCAATCAAGAGGCACGTCGCATTCGCCGACTTGGCGAAATCGAAGATCGCCTCTCCGACGGACTGGTTCGCGAGTTGATTGCAACGAGGGCGCCGTCAAGCCCCAGCTGATCAGCCAATTCCCTTGCCGTTGACTGGTAGCTTCCGTCCGGCTTGTCGTTGACACAGAGAACCGTCAAGCCATCGCCTGGCGGTGCACCCTGCGCATCATCATGCGGTTTCCAGCCGATCCACATGCCCCGGCAGATTGCCGGCATAGGCATGGGCAGGTGGCGCCCACATCAACTTGTGCTCATTGAAAAGGAGATCGTGAAAAGCGTCGCGGGCATCCATGTCGCCATAGCATCGGGCGACGACGAGCGCCGTCATACGGGCTTCGGCGGTCACGCAGCGATTGAGATCGCCGCGGCAGTCATCGAGAAGGGGCCGTTCTCGGCTGTGCTTGCCCTTCTTCCAATCCTCGAAGGTGCGGGCGACCCGCTCGAACCGGCCATGCGGCTAGCCTTCGGCCAGGTCCGCAGCATCTGCAGATCGATCTCCTCGGGCGCGGCGATCATCCGTTCCGGATCCGCACCGACATGGGCCACGGCATTGTTCATGCCCGCCCTCCTTTCGCGAGTGCTCCCGCCTCGCTCCCGGTCCATCACGTTTGAAAGTTTACTCCTTGGTCCCATGGAGCAAACGCCGCACTGGTTTTGCCATGGAAGTGACGGAAGGAACTATTCCATGTGCTTCATGACAACTCTTCTCGCCTTGCGCGTCATTGGCCCCCACGGCCGCCCAGGCCGAAATGGAGAATCTACTCGAAATGCGCCTCCTGCCCCGCGGCGGCCATCCCGCGCGGGCAACTGATCCGGACGAAGCCACGCCGCTTTCGCGCCACTTGCAGCATCTTTTGAACAATCAGGCAGTTTCCGCGTTCATTTGAAGGGCAAAGGAGCTCTTGATGTCATACGGATCGCTGAGTGCTTTTGGTGACACCTGGTGCCGGTACAGCCCGGACACCGAGACCCTCGAGGCCGCTCATGACCTGGTGGATCAATACCTCGTGTTTGCCGAGGAAGCGCAAGTGGGAAATGACATCATCGACGAGATCGAGCTGCCCGTCCCGAAGCCTGTCCTGATCAAGTCGTTTGGCCTTGTCATCGCTGCCGAGCACCGTCCGCAGATAAGAACTCTGCTGATCAAGGCCGGCATGACGCTTGCCCAGTACCGCGATGACGTCGGACCACGGATGCGGTTAAAGCCTACGACACCGCACGGCAGGCCGCGGGCGGCCCGATCGCGGGAATTCGAGCGCCGACTCGATAAGAAGCTTGTGGCGGTCGCTGCAGAACGGATCAACCTCGGCGCGTTCTATAGCCGCGCCTTTATCGAGGCCATGCATTGATGCCGGGTGCGGACGCACCTTGCCTTGGCCGCGAGGTTCAAATCGCCGCCTGCATCAGGTAGAGGGATCGTTCCGGAGGAAGCTGTGCCACCATTCTCATCATGATCTTGGGATCGACATGGGGAACGGATCGCAGTTGGCCGTCTCGGTAGATGATCGTCAAGACGCGCGTCTCTTCGTCATAATCGAGTTCAGCAATCGTTTTCGTGTACACCAGGAACCGCATGCCGCTTACACCTCGCTAGTCAATGGAACATCACCAAGGTGATGGTGCCGACCATGACCCACCCGGAAACGATAATCAGGGACATTCTTAACAACGCAGTCTTGATCGTCATGGAATACTCCATATCGCTTCAACCAAACTAGCTGTACTTTGGGACGAGCATGGCCTGTCGGGCCGACCCTCATCCCGGCTGGATTATATGTCTGACACCCCTAGGCGAGTATGGGAGCCGAAGGGGATTGGAATCACCTCCAGCGCGACTAAGCACACCCTCATAAAGGCAGTCGCGTGAAATCGACGTGACACACGTATTGCGAGAACAGCTGCATCGCGCGCCTCAATCTGTGCGCACAGCGATGAGGATAGCTAGACCGTATGTTCGTGAGGTTGAGGTGGCCCGCCCCCGCAGTAAGCTGAATTCGGGGGTTGCTCTGATAGGCCGGAGCCTTGCCAATGCTTAGCGAGGGCGAACCATGAAAAGCGTAATTTTCATCGGCTTGGATACGTCGAAGCTGAAGATTTCAGTGGCGGTTGCCGATGGAGAGCGTAACGGCGAGGTGCGGTTTTTCGGTGACATCTCGTCGGAGCCGGCGTCGGTCGCGTCGATGGTCAGTAAGCTTTCCAGGCGTGGAGCCAAGCTTCACTTTTGCTATGAAGCGGGTCCCACGGGCTACGGCCTTTACCGCCAGATTGTCGAACTGAGGCATGACTGCGTGGTGGTCGCGCCGTCCCTGGTGACCAAGCGGCCGGGCGACGGGGTGAAGACCAACCGCCGGGATGCCGTGAGCCTGACCCGTCTGCACCGGGCGGGCGAGCTGACCGCGGTCTGGGTTCCGGATGAAGGCCATGAGGCGATCCGCGAGCTGGTTCGGGCTCGCGAGGCGGCCAACGACGCGTTGAAGTTGTCCAACCTGATCCAGATCAGAAGTCGCCGAGCGCGTAGCCGGCGCCACGCACCGTCCGGATCACCTTATCGGCCTTTCCGAAACTGATGCCTTTCCGAAGACGCCCGATGTGTACGTCGACAGCGCGCTCATCGACACTGGCATCGTTACCCCACAGCGATGCCCTCAATTCCGATCGGGAGTGGACGCGGCCGGGAGATTTCATCAGAAACTCGAGCAGCCTGAACTCGGTGGGGCCGAGCTTGACTTCCTTCTTCTGCCTGTGAACCCGGCGGGCGTTTTTATCGAGCGTCAGATCCCCGACCTTCAGCGTGCTCTCCAGCAGCGCTGGATTGAGCCGCCGCAGGAGGTTCCGCAAGCGGATGAGGAGTTCCAGGTGGGAGACTGCCTTTATGAGGCAGTCGTCGGCTCCGGCGGAGAGGACAGCCAACCTGTCCTGCTCAACGGCCGAGTCCAAAAGCACCACGATCGGAAGGCGGGCGGTCGCTCCAGTCGTCCGGAACTGGCGGCATGTCGAAATTGCAATCGAACCAGGAGCCGGCGCACCGAATATCACCGCATCAGGCAGCCGCGAAGCCACGAGCTCGACCAGCGACGCATGCGGGTGAAGACAGTTCACCAAATATCCTTCTGTCTCCAGAGCATGCTTCAGTGTCGCGAGCAGATCTTCGTCCTGCTCGACAACAAGTATCCGCACCGACATCTTCTCCGGCCTCCCTGCTATGCTTCCATCGAATATCCTGCACCGCGGACGGTGCGGATGACGTCCTGCATGTTGGAGAAGTTAAGCGCCTTGCGCAGGCGACCGACATGAACGTCTACGGTGCGCTCGTCGACATAAATGTCGTGGCCCCAGACACCGTCCAGAAGCTGCGAACGTGAGAAGACGCGGCCGGGCGACGACATCAGGAATTCAAGGAGACGGAATTCGGTCGGGCCGAGACGGACTTCACGGCTCTTGCGGTGAACACGATGCGTTTCGCGGTCGAGTTCGATATCGCCGCATTTCAGCACCGTGGAAAGCACCTCGGGCTTGGCGCGGCGCAGCATCGCCTTGACGCGGGCAACGAGTTCGGGCGTGGAGAAAGGCTTGACCACGTAGTCGTCGGCGCCGGTGGAAAGGCCGCGCACACGCTCGCTTTCCTCGCCGCGCGCCGTTAGCATGATGATCGGCAGACGCTCCGTTTCCGGGCGCATGCGCAGGCGGCGGCAAAGCTCTATGCCTGACACGCCCGGCAGCATCCAATCGAGGATCAGAATATCCGGTGTGCGCTCCTGAAGCCTGATTTCGGCCTCGTCGCCGCGCAGGATGGTGTCGACCTCGAAACCTTCGGCCTCAAGGTTATAGCGAAGAAGCACGCTCAGTGCTTCTTCGTCTTCTACGACTGCAACTCTCGGGATCATTCGGTTCTGTC
Organism: Rhizobium gallicum bv. gallicum R602sp; assembly: GCF_000816845.1. Lineage (NCBI taxonomy): Bacteria > Pseudomonadati > Pseudomonadota > Alphaproteobacteria > Hyphomicrobiales > Rhizobiaceae > Rhizobium > Rhizobium gallicum. The sequence continues at coordinate 2,261,273 of NZ_CP006877.1, forward strand.
TCCTGAGGGCCGGTTGGGAATTGTCATTCCGTGACCGCGCCGACGGTGTTGGCAGTATCGTCCTTCGGACGTTCGCCTTCCGGCTGAGTGCCGGTCGCCATGTAATAGATCGTTTCGGCAATGTTGGTGGCATGGTCGCCGATGCGCTCGATGTTCTTGGCGCAGAAGAGAAGATGCGTGCAACTTGTGATGTTGCGCGGATCTTCCATCATGTAGGTCAGCATCTCCCGAAACAGCGAGGTGTACATCGCGTCGATTTCCTCGTCGCGCTCGCGGATCGACTTCGCCTTGTCGGCGGATCTCGAGGCGTAGACGTCGAGGACTTCCTTGAGCTGGACCAGCGCCAGTTCGGAAAGATGCTCAAGACCGCGGGCGAGCTTGCGCGGAACGCCGGTGCTCTGCACCGCGATGACACGCTTGGCGGTGTTCTTGCCGAGATCACCGACGCGCTCGAGATCGGCCGCGATGCGGATCGAGCCCATGATCTCGCGAAGGTCGGAGGCCATCGGCTGGCGGCGGGCGATCGTGACAACCGCCTTGTCGCCGATCTCGCGTTCGGCGTGATCCATGATCACGTCGTCGGAGATGACCTTCTGCGCCAAGCCCGCGTCGCCGTGGACAAGTGCGCGGACGGCGTCCGACACCATCTGCTCGGCAAGCCCGCCCATTTCCGAGATGCGGCGGGACAAGAACTTCAGATCGTCGTCGTAGGCAGAATAGATATGGGTCGATGCCATGGGGAACGTCCTTGATTGTCTCTACGGTTTCCGACGCCAACAATCAGCCGAAGCGGCCCATGATGTAATCCTGGGTGCGCGGGTCGTCCGGGTTGGTGAACATCTTGTCGGTGTCGTTCTCCTCGACGAGATTGCCGAGGTGGAACATGGCGGTGCGCTGCGAAACGCGGGCCGCCTGCTGCATCGAGTGCGTTACGATGACGATGCTGTAGTTCTCGCGAAGCTCGTGGATCAGTTCCTCGACCTTTGCGGTCGCGATCGGATCGAGTGCCGAGCAGGGTTCGTCCATCAGGATGACTTCCGGGCTGACGGCGACGGCGCGGGCGATGCACAGGCGCTGCTGCTGGCCGCCCGACAGACCGGTGCCGGATTCCTGCAGGCGGTCCTTGACCTCGTTCCAGAGGCCGGCCTTATGGAGGCTGCTTTCGACGATCTGATCAAGGTCAGCCTTCGACCGCGCAATGCCATGGATGCGCGGGCCGTAAGAAATGTTCTCGTAGATCGACTTCGGGAACGGGTTCGGCTTCTGGAAGACCATGCCGACGCGCGCACGGAGTTCCACGACATCGATGTCCGGATCGTAGATGTCCTCGTCGTCCAGCTTGATTTCGCCCGTGACGCGGCAATTGTCGATCGTGTCGTTCATGCGGTTCAAGCAACGCAGGAAGGTAGACTTGCCGCAGCCCGACGGGCCGATAAGTGCGGTAACGGTGTTTTCGCGGACGTTCAGGTTCACGTCGAAAAGCGCACGCTTTTCACCATAGTAAACGGACACTGTCCTGCCGACCATCTTGTAGGCGGTCGCGTTCATTTTCTGCTCCAGGGCCTTCTCAACTGCTGTCTCGGTCAACATGTTCATGATCCTTACTCCGTTACCAGCGGCGCTCAAAGCGCTGCCTGAGGAAGATGGCGATTGCGTTCATCAGAATGAGGAATCCCAGAAGCACCAGGATCGCTGCAGAGGTCCGCGATACGAAGCCGCGCTCCGGGCTGTCCGCCCACATGTAGATCTGGCTGGGAAGCGCCGTCGACGCCGCGAAAATTCCGTCCGGGGGGCTCGTGATGAAGGCATTCATGCCGATGAGCAGCAGCGGTGCCGTTTCGCCAAGAGCTCGGGCGAGCGAGATGATCGCGCCGGTCATGACAGTCGGCATGGCGAGCGACAGCACGTGGTGGAAGATCATCTCGTGCTTGGAGGCGCCGACCCCGAGAGCTGCCTCGCGGATCGAGGAGGGCACCGCCTTCAGCGACACGCGCGTGACGATAATGAGCGTCGGCAACGTCATCAACGAGAGAACGAGACCGCCGACGAGCGGAGACGACCGCGGCAGGCCGAAGCCGTTCAGGAACACGGCGAGCCCGAGGAGACCGAAGACCACCGACGGGACCGCCGCAAGGTTGTTGATGTTGATCTCGATGAGGTCTGTGAAACGGTTCTTGGGAGCGAACTCTTCCAGGTAGATCGCCGCCGCGATGCCGATCGGGAAGCTGATCGCGAAGCAGACGAGCAGCGACCAGAACGACCCCGAGATCGCGCCTGCCAAGCCAGCCAGTTCCGGGAAACGGCTGTCGGCGTTGAGGAAGAGCGCCCAGTTGAACGGGCTGGAGATCACACCCTTTGATACGAGCTGGTCCAGCATGCCGATCTGCTCGTCGCTGATGCGCCGCTGGCTCTCGGGCGTGTCCCGGCTGATCTCGCCCTTGACGAACTGGTCGGCCTGATCAGATAGCGGAATGACGAAGCTGCTCGAACCCTTGAGGCGTGCGGGATCCTTGATGACTGCATCGCGGACGAGGAACGGTGCCGACGATGTGAACAGGTCGAAGTAGGCCTTCTCCTGCCTGCGTGGCAGGTCCCCAATCTGGGTGCGCAGCGTATCGCGAACGGCGCCGCGCCAGTCCGCCTTCATCAGGTCGCTCGTATCGAGTTCCGCCTTGCTGAGGTCGATGCTGACGGTGGCGACCGTCTGGGTGAATGCCTTGTACCCGGTGAATGTCAGCGAGCCGACGAGGAAGGCGAGGAAGCCAAGCGCGAAGACGATCGCGATCAGCCCATAGGCCCGTAGACGACGTTCGGCTGCATAACGGGCCTTTCGACGCGCCTTCATTTCATCCGAATGCCAGTTGAAGCGCGTTCCGGCGACTGCGGTCGTGGACATCAGTATTTCTCCCGGTACTTGCGCACGGTGCGCAGCGCAATGAGGTTGAGACCGAGCGTGATCAGGAAGAGAACAAGGCCTAGGGCGAAGGCTGCCAACGTCTTGGGGTTGTCGAACTCCGAGTCGCCGATCAGCAGTGTCACGATCTGCACGGTCACAGTCGTCACCGCGTCGAACGGGTTTAGGGTGATCTTGGCGATCAAGCCGGCTGCCATGACGACGATCATCGTTTCGCCGACCGCTCGGCTAAGCGCAAGAAGTACGCCGCCGATAATGCCGGGCAAAGCAGCCGGGAGCAGAACCTTGCGGATTGTTTCCCCCTTCGTTGCTCCCAGGGCGAGCGAACCGTCACGCATGGCGCGGGGCACTGCGGCGAAGGCGTCGTCCGAAAGTGAGGAGATGAACGGGATAATCATCACGCCCATGACAAGGCCGGTGGCAAGCGCGCTATTGGGAGACGATGGGATGCCGACCGCCGCGCCGATGGCCCTTATTGCAGGGGCGACAGTCAGCACGGCGAAGAAGCCATAGACGACCGTCGGTACGCCGGCGAGAATTTCGAGAAGCGGCTTGACAACCGTGCGGAAGCGCGGATGTGCGTATTCCGTCAGATAGATAGCCGACAGGATGCCCGTCGGGACCGCGACCAGCATGGCGATCGCCGAGATGACGAACGTCCCAAAGATGACTGGAAGGACGCCAAACGCGCCCTGCCCCGCCACCTGGTCGGCGCGCATCGCGATCTGCGGCTCCCAGCGCAGGCCGAAGAGGAATTCGGTCACTGGAACCTTGGCGAAGAAGTGGAGCGCTTCGAAGACGAGGGAGCCGACGATCCCGAGCGTAATGATGATCGCCATGAGCGAGGAGAACATCATGAAAACCGTCACCGCCGTTTCGACACTGTGGCGGGCGCGGTAGCGGGGACTAATGACCTTCATGCCAAGGAACGCACCGACAGCGACGATGCACAGGCTGATGGCTGTCATTAGATAGGTGGAGTAGGTCTGGAGCGACCGAAGATGGTCGGCTGCCGCAGCCACTTCAGGCGATGGCTGGCGAAACAGGTTTCCGGCGGCAACCTGACGGATTTCCCCAATGAGCAGCGACTGTGCGGCACTGTCCATCGCATCGGAGCCAGGATACGACGCGACCACAAGCTGGTTTAGGACGCTGGATTGGAAGGCAAGCCAGAAAAGAAGAAAGATAAAAGCGGGAGCAGCGGTCCAAATCGCGGCATTGAGGCCGTGGTAAATCGGCCGGGAATGCGCCTTGATGCGGCCCGTTTCTGCCGTTGTCGCTACGGCGAGGGCGCGCGAGCCTCCCAAATAGGCCGCGATCACGGCCGCGCCAATCAATAAGAGAAAGAGATAAGCGGACATGTTGCCCCCATGTGACAGGAGGCCGCCCGCGAGGTGCGCGAGCGGCCGGTGAAGTTCGATACTACGAGCCGATCTTCTTGGCTTCCATGACAGCCTTCTCGACTTCCCCACGCTTGGATTCGTCGAGAGGCGTCAGACCACGTTCCGCAAGGTAACCGTCCTCGCCCATCGAAGACTTGGAAGTGTATTCTTCCAGGAACTCCTTCATGCCAGGAATGACGTCGCGGTGCGCATTCTTGACGTAGATGTAGAGCGGGCGGGATACCGGATAGGAGCCGTCCTTGATGGTCTCGAAGCTTGCCTCGACTCCTTCGATCTTGATGTCCTTGAGCTTGTCTTCGTTCTCATAAAGGAACGAATAGCCGAAGATGCCGACCGAGTTCGGGTCGGATTCAAGACGCTGGACGATAAGGTTATCGTTTTCGCCAGCTTCGATGAACGGGCCGTCCTGGCGCATGCGCGAGCAGGCTTCCGTGTACTTCTTCTCGTCGGCCTTCTTGAGGTCAGCCATGCCTGCGGTCTTCTCGCAGCCCGGATGCATGACCAGTTCTACGAAGGCGTCGCGGGTGCCGGATGTCGGCGGCGGGCCGAAGGCTACGATATTGACGTCCGGAAGAGACTTGTCGATATCCGACCACTTCTTGTTCGGATTGGCAACAAGGCCGCCCTTGCCGTCTGGAAGCTGGGCAGCGAGCGCCTGGAAGATCTGAGCCTTGGTCAGGTTCCAGTCGCCCGTGTTGGAGCGAGATACGGCGACCGAGAGGCCGTCATAGCCGATAAGGGCTTCAGTGATGTCGGTCACGCCGTTGCCGGCGCAGAGCTTGACTTCCGATTCCTTGATCGCGCGGGAAGCGCCGGTGATGTCTGCGAAATCTTCGCCGACGCCGCCGCAGAAGGCCTTGAAGCCGCCGCCAGTGCCGGTCGATTCGACAACCGGAGCCGGCTTGCCGGTCTTGTTCGCGAACTCTTCAGCTACGGCCTGGGTGTAGGGGAACACGGTGGACGAACCGACGATCTTGATCTGATCGCGGGCCGATGCGACGCCTGCGGTTGCCAGCACAATAGCGGCAACTGCGCAGCTTCCGAGATATTTCTTCATGGATACTCTCCCGTAGAATTTAACGATGACGCTTCGGCGTCGGCTCCCCTCTATAGAGTCTCCATTACAGTTTTGTGACAGTTTTATATCGCTCTGTTGACCTTGAAAATCCGGCGTGCGGCGCTCACCCGCAGAACCTTTGGGAATCCAATTGCATGCACCGCTTCGCGGGGTGAGACCGGAAAATTGCCCGTACTCAATCCAATCCGATCGAAGCCCTCGCGACGTCACTCCCTACCGATACTGCAACGCTCGTGCGGCCATCGGTATGCATCCTGAACAGTATCTTTGGGTGCCACGCAGACCTTCCTGCAGATCGTCCTGTACTATTTTTTGCGCTTCGGCACCGATCCTTCTGAGCAGCTCGCTCTTTGTCATACGCTCGACGCCGGGGAAGAAGTCAAGCTGGCTCATTGGGCAAGTCGCGAGATTTGCGATGGATGGGTAATCCGCGCAGCAGGAACTGACGTTCGGATTGCCAGTTATCCTGTCATCGTCCGACCACCTCTGCAGACACGGGCCAGTACGACCAGACCGCCGACCTGCGTGGCGATGGACTGGACTATTTCCATCGTCCCGACCGCCTGTTCTATCCGATGCTTGCAGTTCCAGGCGCCAAGGGTCCGACCTTCTAGGTTGCCTGCACCCGCAGGGCGTGAAGCGAGGATCAGCAGGACGGCAATGGAGATCACGGCGGGTCGCATAATCGGGATCCTGCTGCGAGGAAACCGCTCTCTACTACGGAGCATGAACTGAGGCGTTAAATCCCGCGCTAGAATCCAATGTTTTTCCCGCCAACGGATCCGCGTGTCCGTCATCAGCGTGGCGGTGATGTTACGGCTTGAATACATGAAAGCTTAATGAAACTGACATCAGACCTTCAAGAACCAGCGCTAAGCCCCGTCCTGTGCCGTGACGGCACGAGGGAACGTGGGGCACGTAGATGTTGGAACTGAACGAGTTGACACGTCGATTCGGTGGCAAGACAGCCGTTGATTGCGTGACATTGAACGCACCCCAAGGCCAGATGGTGGGCATCATAGGTCGCTCGGGCGCCGGAAAATCCACGCTTCTTCGCATGATCAACCGCCTGCAGGAACCGACTTCCGGCTCCATCCAATTCAGCGGCGTCGAAGTCTCTGCTCTCCGCGGCGAAGCCCTGCGCAACTGGCAGCGAGATTGCGCGATGATCTTCCAGCAGTTCAATCTCGTCCCTCGCCTCGACGTTCTGACCAACGTCATGCTCGGCCGCCTCAATCACCGCCCGACCATGCTGAGCCTCCTCAACATCTTCAGCCGCGACGAGCGCATTCATGCGATTGCGGCTCTGGAGCGCCTCGGCATCGAGCAGACGGCGCTGCAGACCGCCGGCACGCTCTCAGGCGGCCAGCAGCAGCGCGTGGCGATCGCGCGCGCCCTGATGCAGAACCCGAAGATGGTGCTCGCCGACGAGCCGATCGCCTCGCTCGACCCCCTGAACGCCAAGATCGTCATGGATGCGCTGCGCGACATCAACGAGCGCGAGGGCATCACCGTCATCACCAACCTGCATACGCTCGATACGGCGCGCAACTATTGTGAACGCATCGTCGGCATGGCCGCCGGCCGCGTCGTTTTCGACGGCAAGCCTTCGGAGCTGACAGCGGCTGCGGTCAAGGAAATTTACGGCACCGACAAGGATGGCGCCGGCATCGACGAGACCATGACGTCCACCTCGATCAACATGCCCGTGCCAGCCACCGCTCAAGCATCCGTCGGCCTGCAACCGGTTGCCCTGGTGGGCCTCTGAGAGACGGCGGCGTTCGACTGGCCCGCGTCAAGGGCACACTTCTTCGCAACAGCAAGACCACCGGGGAACCGGTCAATCAGGAGAGAACCATGTTGAAGAAAGCACTCTTTGCCGCCACAGCGCTTCTAGCGCTTGCCGGCGCTGCCGCAGCCGAAGACCTCAAGGAGTTCCGTGTCGGCATCCTCGGCGGCGAAAACGAGGCTGACCGCCTGCGCAATTTCCAGTGCCTGTCGGAAAAGCTTCCCGCTGCGATCGGCGTCGAGAAGGTCTCCTTCTTCCCGGCAGCCGACTATGACGGCGTCGTCCAGGGCCTGCTCGGCGGCACGCTCGACTACGCAGAACTTGGCGCCTCCGCCTATGCCAAGGTCTATCTCGCCAATTCCAAGGCCGTCGAACCGATCCTGACAACCGTGCAGACCGACGGCGCAACCGGCTACTACTCGGTCATGGTCGCCCGCAAGGACAGCGGCCTCAAGAAGCTCGAAGACATGAAGGGCAAGAAGCTCGGCTTTGCCGATCCTGACTCGACTTCCGGCTACCTCGTTCCCCTCGTCACGCTGCCTGAAGCCATTGGCGCTCCGGTCAAGGAATACTTCTCTTCCGCCGGCTTTGGCGGCGGCCACGAGAACCTCGTCTTGGAAGTCGTAAAGGGCAACTTCGACGCGGGCACCACCTTTGCGTCGGGCGTGGGTGAGTTCAAGGATGGCTACAGCTCCGGCAACCTTCGCAAGATGGTCGACAAGGGCATCCTGAACATGGACGACCTCGTCGAACTCTGGAAGTCGCCGCTCATACCGAATGGTCCGGTCGTCGTGCGTTCCTCGCTGAACGACGACATGAAGGCGAAGTTCAAGGCATTCATGATGGACCTGCCGAAGTCCGATCCGGCCTGCTTTTCGGCAATCCAGGGGGGCGACTTCAAGGGCTTTACCGAAGTCAACGTAGATTTCTACAAGCCGATCATCGACGTCCGCAAGGCAGCCATTGGCGGCTGATGCCAATTGCGCCCGCAAAGCCGCCGGATCTCTCCGGCGGCTTTGCCACATCCCACGTTCGACAGGCTGAAGATGAGCGACACTGCGCTGCGCCACCCCCCGAGTGAAACTGCAAGCATGATCGAGCAGCACTGGCATGAGCTTGCCTCCCGGCGCCGCGGCCAGACGTTGCTTGCGCTGTTTCTCGTCGTCGTCTTCACCGCTGGTTCGATGTGGTTCGCCAATGAGACCAATTCGGGCAAGTTCTGGGAACGCTTACCCTTTCTGGCAGACTTCGTGGGGCACCTCGTACCGCGCGACCCGTGGGAGCCGGGGCGCGCCCTGCTCGATCTCCCCTCCCCCTATTACGACGGCAGCCAGAAGTACGACTACCCTGAGGGCCGGTTCTACGTCACGCAGACCCTTTACGTTCCGGAATATGTCGAAAAGATCGTCGAGACGGTGAACATCGCCATCTTCTCCACGGGCGTCGGCTTCTGCCTGGGATTTGCACTGTGCTTCCTCGCTGCTAAAAACATGATGCCGAATGCCTATGTCCGGGGAGCGGTGCGCCGTTTCATGGAGATCCTGCGGGCGTTTCCCGAGGTCGTCATCGCCGGCTTCTGCCTCGCGATCCTCTCGCTTGGGCCGGTCCCGGCGATCATAGCACTATCCGTCCACACCACCGGAGCGCTCGGAAAGATGTTCTTCGAGGTGGTGGAGAACGCCGACATGCGTCCCGACGAAGGCCTGCGGGCCGTCGGCGCGACCTGGCTCGAACGAGTCTGGTTCGCAATGGTGCCGCAGGTCATGCCCAACTTCGTGAGCTATTTCCTCCTGAGGCTCGAGATCAACGTGCGAGCGTCCACGATCATCGGCGCGGTCGGCGGCGGCGGCATCGGCGAACTTCTCAGGCTCTCGATCGGGCAGGGTCATCCGGCTAAGACTCTTGCGATCGTATTCCTGCTTTTCTGCACCATCATTGCCGTCGACCAGTTCTCCGCATGGTTGCGTAGAAAGCTGGTCGGCGAGCAGTCGTTCCGCGCCGTGGCATGAGGTTGCATTGATGAACACGCTTTCGCCCGTCCAAAAGGCCGACATCGCCGCGCGCCACCCGCAGCTCTTCGACACCACCTCGCTGCGCCGCTACCGCGCTCCTCTTCTCGTCATTCTCGCTGCCGCCTATGTGGCGTTCTCGTTCTGGTTCTTCGCGTTCGGAAAGGTCTTCTCTCAGGCCGACTACTCGATCGCCGGCACCTATCTTGCCGACTGGATCTCCTTCGAGGTCCGTCCCGAGATCGACATGGCAGCCGACGGGACCATGAAGATTTCCTATTCGCGGTTCGATCCGCTTGGCGAACATCCGAACCCCGACTGGGTGCAGACCAAAAAATCCGTCGTCACCCATCAGACCGGCAGGGCCACACCGACGTCCGAGCCACAGACAAAGCCGAAAAGCAGTATATCGCTGATGGCTCCCGGTGCGGCCATGGGCTCGTCCGCACCTAAAGGGTCCGGCTCGCCCGCGCGGCCCCCGGCGTCGACCGCTCCGGCAATCGCCACCGAGGAGGTTGTCACACGTGCGCTGATCGCCATGAGCAGCAGTTCATCGATAGAAATGACTGCCAATAAGGCGGTATTGACGAGAGGTGGAGAAACGGTCGTCGTGCCGATGGGCAGGCCGGACATCCGCATTGGCGCTCCCCTTCCGGACTGGGCGTCGCAGAGGCGGCCGGGCGAGAAGATCATCGCCAGCTTCGGATTCGCCGGATGGGCGGAAGTCACGACCAACGACGTCAAGATCCACAAGCGGTTTCTCGGGTGGGCGAACTTCCTGTTCGACACGCGGTCTCCATTCTTCGGGAAGCCATATTCCGAGGTTGCGAGCCTCATCCTCAGCGGTCCACGCATCGACCCGGAGCGAAGCAACCTCGCTCTCGTCTGGGACAACATCCTTTACAACAGCGAATGGCAGCACCTCGACGTCTGGACAAAGCTCCTGCAGACCATCGTGATGGCGTTCGTGGGCACCCTGTTAGCCTCGCTCGTCGCTTTCCCCCTGGCATTTGTGGCGGCACGCAACATCACTCGCAACCGCCCCGCGAACCAGGTGACCAAAAGGTTCTTCGATTTCCTTCGCTCCGTCGACATGCTGATCTGGGCGCTTTTCTTCACACGCGGCTTCGGGCCTGGGCCTCTGGCCGGTATCTCGGCGATCTTCTTCACTGACACCGGGACGCTGGGCAAACTGTATTCGGAATCGCTTGAGAACATCGACGAGAAGCAGCGGGAAGGCGTCCGCTCCGTGGGAGCGTCGCCGATTGCAGTGCAGCGGTTCGGCGTCCTGCCGCAGGTGCTTCCTGTCTTCGCGTCCCAGGCCCTCTACTTCTGGGAGTCCAACACGCGCTCCGCGACCATCATCGGCGCCGTCGGCGCGGGAGGAATCGGCCTCAAACTCTGGGAGGCGATGCGCACCAACCAGGACTGGGAGAACGTCGGCTACATGGTGCTCCTTATTCTGATTGTCGTGTTTGCCTTCGACGCCGTCTCGAATGCGATCCGATCACGTCTGATGGGACGCCGCTGAACGCTTAGCAGGCTTCTGAGTGCTCCTGCGGGGATTTATCGAGGTTTCCTCGACTGCGTCTTCTGATAACGATGCCCGACGACCATGAATAGATCGCGCTTGTTACGATGGGCTGACGGCGATCCTCTTCAACGATTTCAGATGCCAGGTTTGGGCAGCTTAACGCTTGGCTTCTCGTCGGAGGCAGACCGGCATGGACCACCGGCGGGCGGAGATGGCCATTTCCATTATCGGTACACAGAAATGAAATTGTTTTGGGCATGCCTTTTGGTCGCACGCCAGGGGATGACAGCCAAGGGCTTCGTTCGACCGATGGACATCGCATAAGTCGAGGGCCACTTAGGGCCCGGAACGCGACGACGCCCTTGGCCGCATTGCGCCAGGCGTGGTTTTGCAAAACGATGGACCGTTTTTTTAGCTCTTCGCGAGGGTACCTTCTCTGCTAATCTAAAGCCAATGTTCCAGGGTGAATCATGCCGCAGAATATTTACGACGAGCCAATCTTCTTCGAAGGCTACAAGAATCTTCGCCAGAACGACACCGGTCTAAATGGGGCACTGGAGCAACCGGCTATTCGCGCTCTGCTCCCTGACCTCAAAGGTCTGCGTATCCTCGATATGGGCTGCGGCTTCGGTGATTTCGCTCGCTATGCCCGGTCGTCCGGCGCGGCATCGGTCACCGGATTGGATGTATCCGAGAGCATGATCGCTGAGGCGAAACTTCTCACCGACGACTCGCAGATCGACTATCTTTGTAGCTCAATTGAAGAAATCGCCTTTCCCCCCGAAAGCTTTGATCTCGTCGTCTCCTCGATGGCTCTTCACTATGTCGATGATTACGCCTCCATTGTGCAGAGAGTCTCCGCGTACCTTCCCATTGAAGGTCGGTTCATCTTCTCGGTGGAGCATCCGGTTTGCACGGCAAATCCGGTTGGTTGGACGACAGACGCGGATGGGCATCCGGTTAGCTGGCCGTTGGACAATTATCAGAAGGAAGGAGTGCGTCATACGAAGTGGTTTGTCGATGGCGTGGTGAAATTCCATCGCACTGCTGAAACGTATGTCACTACGCTTCTCAGAGCCGGATTTCGACTGGACCACTTCGGCGAGCCGACGCCACTTCCAGAGTTCCTGAGCGAGCGTCCTGCATTATCGATGAATCTTCGTCGTCCGCCGATTCTTCTTTTGGCTGCAACGAAGAGAGCGATGCGCGACTGAACGACAGTCCGCCGACGAAGCATTGCCCCTAGGCTGGCTTTTTCATCGATACGCCCTCAGGCATCGAATGACATCGTCAGGATCATTCCGATGGCCGCTCTTGTATCCGTGATGGTCATGGTTTCGACTGCACCTTCCGTGGCGTTCGATTATCGGACCGAGGCGTTCCCATTTCCGTCATCTATCGTCATGCTAGCTACGGCCGTAGCAAAGGCAATTGATCGAGACCGGCGCGGCAGCCAGCGTCGGCAATCTTGGCAATAGCACGCGCGGCGACGATCCTTCCGCAATTGTCGATCTCATGGAGCGGGGTGGTTTTAATGAGTGCCAGTGGAAGGCATCCGCATCCTTTCAGATCATCTCGATGCGCACAGCAGAAAGGTCCGGTATCCTTCCGTGGAAGACGGCCGCACCGGTATCACCACCGAGATTTTCTTTTTAGACAAAGAGCGCGGACTCGCTCGTAGCATGAACCGCTGGTACCATTTGAGGACCCCGTCACTCGTGCTTTGAAGAGATACCGAGGTTCCAATGAGATCGCACAGTGACGAAATCGACGACATCCTCATGATGCTGAGGAGCGCGGCCCACCAAAGACGGCCGCACGTAAATTTTCGCTGAAATGCTTTAGCCGCCAGCTCTGGTTGTGGTGCTCTACAACCAAAATTCGCAACCGAGGAGACTTTGCATCGGCCCCCTCAATGCTTGATCCGGACCGGATCGGACCGAGGCATGCGGCGTGGCCGTCCAATCATCCAGCTTCGTGTGTGTTGTTCGGAGTTCGTGAATGGAGTCTCTCATGAGCGGTCGCCTATTGTTTGTTACCTTGCTCGCACTCGCAGCAGCGGTTTATCCGACGCGAGGGGAAACAAAGTCGGGCCAGCAGAGTGTGGCGTAGTCCACGCCCCGACACGGTTCGTTACTGCCTTCCGAATGGATCAGCCAACGCCGAAGCCGGACGACTGATCGGATATTTGATGATAGAGACCTTCTCCGCGAGCTTAACATCGCCGTTTTCCTTGAGCAGCGTGCGAAAGCTCGGATGCATTCCACCATCCTGATAGGCCAGCGGCGTGAAATCTTTGGCAGCCAGCTCCTGGTATTTCTTTTCGTCAACGGATGATTTGGCTACGACCACAGGATCAGTTTGGTCGATGCGCTCCGGACATGCGGCGAGCGGATCGCTGGGATCGCCGTCCTTGAATTCGGCGTCGAAGACGTATTTCCTGCCGCAGGCGGCAACCCTGGGCTCGCGCCGTCGGACCTCAAAAATATCGTAGCCTTCCTTGAGGTTCTTCCAGAAGCCAAAGTTCGGGTCATCACGATGCGCCGCCAGGTTTTGCGGCGTCATGCGAAATGGAAAGGCTTGCACCTGGAACGCGCCCTGCTCGCCTTTCAGAGATTTCTCGACAACAGCATAAATTTCACCAACGCCCTGGTCGGTCAAAGCAAAGCACCCCGAGGATGAGCATGCGCCATGCACCATCAGGGCTTCGCCGGTATAGCCAAGGGCGGTCTCCAAACGGTTCGGATAACCGAGATTGAAGGAGAGATAGAATTGCGATCTGGGGTTCAGACCGCTTGTGGAAACACGGTAGAATCCCTCCGGTGCCTGCCGGTCGCCGGTCTTCGTTTTCGGACCCAATTTGCCGGACCAGCGACACATCGGATAAGTCTTGAGCAACACGTATTTGCCGCTGTTGTCGACCTTCCAGACCTCCAATTCGCTTTCCATTTTGAAGATGCGGATGAGAACCGGACTCTCCGGCTTCATACCTTTTGTCCGCATACTGGCCAGCAGCCTCGGCGGAATGTCATGAGAAGCTTCGCCGAGACCGTCGAGCGACTGTACACAGCCGCTCAGAAGTACGCCGACCACGGCAAGCGCCACCCAACGGAGCGAGTGCCAGCCCCGTGCTATTTGATTCAAGATCTTCGGTAATGACGTCAAACCACTGCTGTGGCTTGCAAATATATACAGGCGCAAAGTCATGCCCTTCCCTTTGGTCTGGAATTTCTAACGAAGAAATCTCACACGAAACCGATAGGGGGACGTTGCTCGACGGGCTCCAGAATGCCTGTGATCACGACAGAAGCGGTAATGCCAAACAATGTAACGGCGGATCGGCTATGAAGAGATTCAGGGGCCTGCGCCACGATGCCATCAGGCTGACAGTGTGATCCTGAAAGAGATCGGCCGTCACCGCGATTGTGTCCCCCGGAAGGCGAAGCGGCGCTAATGGAAACCTGACCGGCATGATTATGATCAACCGGCGCGGCGATGCAGGGCGCAGCAAGCGAACCCAGCATCATTGTCGTCGCGATAAAGATGTTGATCAGCAGGCGCATTGGCTCATTTGCACACGGGCCATCCATGATTCATCGTCACCATAATGGTGAAGTTCATCTTTTCGGTCAACGCGCCGGGTCCTACCTTCTGCTTTTGCCATCGCACTTGACCTTCCAACGATGGAAAGCTTCATCCTGCGCGAGCAAAAAGGAGGAGGTTTGTTTGTTCATTCAGCCCGTCGACTATCTTCTCTTTGTCTGGTTCATCCTCGCCGCCTTCAGCACTGCTTACGTTGCGTGGGATCAATTTCGCAATAATCCCGAACCGAACGTAATGAAGTGGGGTTTTATCCTCGTCACGCTCTACCTGGGTCCGGTCGGTCTAATGCTCTACGTCCTTGCCGACAAGGAGCCCCGGCCGAACACTCACGAGGAATTTGTTAAACCGCTCTGGAAGCAGGGTATCGGGAGCACGATCCACTGCGTCGCGGGTGATGCGACCGGCATCATTATTGCTGCGGCAATTACCGCCGTGCTCGGGCTCCCGATGTGGCTCGACATCATCATCGAATACATCGCCGGTTTTGCCGTTGGCCTATTCGTGTTCCAGGCGCTCTTCATGAAAAACATGATGGGCGGAACGTATTGGCAGAACGTCCGCAATTCCTTCATGCCCGAATTCATCAGCATGAACGCGATGATGGCCGGAATGGCACCGGTTATGGCGATCCTAATGATGGGACGCGACATGCGAGCCATGTGGCCGGGCGAAATGCTCTTCTGGGGCGTCATGGCGTTCGGCGTTGGCATCGGGTTCGCGACCGCCTACCCGTTCAACGTCTGGCTGGTGGCAAAGCAGCTGAAGCACGGTCTGATGACTGCGCGTGAGGACGAACAGAAAAACTTAACTGCCCACGAAATTTCGGAGCGCACTACCAACCACGAGATGGAAACGGGCCATCAATCAAATACTCACCACGGCATGCGGCCCTCTCATCAGCAACACATGTCTCACGGGGATAGTCACCAGCACGGCGAGAAACTGCCCCCGGCCTACGCCCCAACGCTGACCCAAATCGTGGCAATGGCATGCTTTTCGCTGATCATGCTGGCTGGAGGCTACGCTTATTCCTTCACGCAGGTGAACATGCGCCTGAGCGCCCATGACGTCGGTCGTGCGATCATGGCCCCGGGCATGATCATG
Source organism: Rhizobium gallicum bv. gallicum R602sp (assembly GCF_000816845.1). Taxonomy (NCBI): domain Bacteria; kingdom Pseudomonadati; phylum Pseudomonadota; class Alphaproteobacteria; order Hyphomicrobiales; family Rhizobiaceae; genus Rhizobium; species Rhizobium gallicum. The sequence goes on from NZ_CP006877.1 coordinate 2,276,707, forward strand.
ACCTTCGATACGCCGGGTGATGCAATGAAGGACATGGCGGCGGTCGATCCGCGCGGGGTGACCTTTACGGCAAGCTCTGATGCTCGTGGTGCAACCATGCTTGAACCGCGCATCGAGAACGGCGTGAAGGTATTTGATCTCACTGCGTCGGTCATCCGATGGACGATCTTGCCGGACGTCACGGTCGAGGCTTACGCCTATAACAACCAGGTCCCCGGTCCAACGCTGCGAGTGACCGAAGGCGACCGCGTCCGTATCAACGTAAGAAACGACCTGCCGGAAAGCACGACCGTTCATTGGCACGGCCTGATTCTGTCCAACGAGATGGATGGCCCGGCGATGATCACGCAGAAGCCGATAGAACCTGGCCAAGAGTTTTCCTACGAATACACCGTTGGCCAACGGGGCACTTATTTTTATCATACCCATGACCATGTCGACCGGCAGCAGGCGCTTGGCCTCTATGGGGCTCTCATCATCGATCCCAAAAATCCAGCGGATGTCATTCCGGCCGATGCTGAATATTTAGTCCAGCTTCAGGAGTGGATAAAACGGGACTGGCTGACCTTCCCGTCGATGCCGATGGAAGGAGCGCTGCCGAACTACTTCACGATCAATGGCAAATCGTATCCCGCGACCGAAACTGTTCAAATGAAAGTCGGTCAGACGTTGAAGGTTCGGTTCATAGGATCAAACACCACCGCGATCCATCCCATGCACATTCATGGCGGACCGTTTGAGGTAGCAGCGGTTGACGGAGAGACGCTTGCCCCTTCCGCTCGCTACCTGGCTGACACAGTCAATATCGCGCCTGGGCAGCGATACGACGTCCTGTGGCAAGCGCGACGGCCTGGAAAATGGCTGATCCATTGCCATATCTCGCATCACACGACGAACAACAACGTGGAGACACAGGGCGGTGGTGGCTTGATGCTTGTCATCGATGTCACGGGCGATTGAACGGCTGATCATGTCGCCGCTTGCCCCGCTGCTATTCTTCCTATGTTCGCAGCAACGCTTACAAAAACTGAGGACAAGAAATGCCAACGGGAACAATAAAGTTCTTCAACCAGAGCAAGGGCTTTGGCTTTATCCAGCCGGACGATGGATCGACAGACACGTTCGTTCATATCTCCGCCGTCGAGCGGTCGGGCCTTACCAACTTGAGCGAAGGCCAGAAGGTCAGCTACGAGATCGTCCAAGATCGCCGGTCAGGGAAATCGTCTGCCGAGAATCTGAAGCCCCTGTAGATTTAAAGGGAGGCATGCACGTCAGGGAAGAAGAAGCGTTTCCGGTCTAACGTTGCTCTTGTCCCTGAGCATCGCTTGCGGCCGAAACGAGGCGTGCGGCGCAGCGTACTCGCCAAAGCAAATCGTCAAATCGCACTGCTGGCTTCATTGGCGGCCTTGCTCTTCCTCTGTGCCCTCGCCTTCGATCTGCTGGTTCTCGACTAAGATGGGCGCACGCTCATGAAAACTTCGGTCTTTCCGTCCTTCGACAGACTGTAGACGTCATACGACGCTTGCGGATCGTTGCCCATCCCGAGCGAGCCTGGTGGCATCCCTGGCACCGCCAAGCCAGCAATATCCAGCCGCTTGCTCATGACTGTTTCAACCGCCTCCAATGGAACGTGCCCTTCGAAGACATACGCGCCAGAGACAGCAGTATGGCAGCCCTGCATTTCCGCAGGTATCTTGTATTTCGCCTTGATCGCCGTCAGGTCATCGGGGTGTTTCACCGTGACAGTAAAGCCCGCGTTGGTGATCGCGTTTGCCCAGGCCTCGCAACAGCCGCAGCTCGGGTCCTTGTATACGATCATGCTTTCACCCGCCGCCCGCGCTACTCCGATCAGCGAAATCGATCCAACGGCCGCGACGGAACAAAGGAACTGTCTTCTTTTCATTTTGATTTTCCTTTCAGGTGACGTCCGGAGACGGAAGCAGGAGCTAAGGCGACCATCATCCCGGGCTTTTCTTGCTATAGTGGCATTATCGGAGCCGAACTGCGGGTGGTCAAAGCACGTTTCGGAGATAGACCGCCCGCAGTTCAAACATTGGCTTCAGCGGAAGAACACGTATTTTACCAGCGCCGCGACCACCAGAATGATGACTGCTGCCCCGATAAGCGCCGCGGGGCCTATTCCCCACATCATTCCGCTGCCCATCATGTCGCTCATCATGGCATACACCTTTCATTCGGCCGCTTCGTTCAGGGCATCCGCGCCAGGCTTAACATCGACCTGTGGAACCTCTGCACTGGCAGGCAGCCGCCAGCCCTTCACCAGTCCGTAGATCGCCGGGATCACCACCAGAGTGAGGAGCGTCGAAGACATCATGCCGCCGATCATCGGCACGGCGATGCGCTGCATGATTTCCGATCCGGTTCCAGTGCTCCAGAGGATGGGCACCAGCCCTGCCATGATGGCGACAACCGTCATCATCTTCGGCCGGACGCGTTCGACTGCCCCGACCATAATTGCGCGATTGAGATCAGCTCTTGTGAAGTCCCGCTTCTCTGTTTCACAGACGGTGCGGCGCTCCTTCAAAGCCTGGTCGAGATAGATCAGCATGATCACGCCCGTCTCAGCCGCGACGCCCGCCAAGGCAATGAAGCCGACCGCCACGGCCACAGACGCGTTGAACCCGAGCCACCACATCAGCCAGATGCCGCCGACCAGTGCGAACGGCAGGGACAGCATAACGATCATCGTCTCCGTCAGCGCCCTGAAGTTCAGGTAGAGCAGCAAGAAGATCAGCGCCAAGGTCAGCGGCACGACGATCATCAGGCGTGCCTTTGCGCGTTCGAGATACTCGAACTGGCCGCTCCAGGCGATGGAATAGCCTGCTGGCATCTTCACACTTTTTGCGACGGCCTCTTGAGCTTCCGCTACGTAGCCGCCCAAGTCTCGATTGGCGATGTCAACGAAGATGTAAACGGCAAGCTGACCGTTCTCTGTCCGGATTGTCGTGGCCCCGCGTGTGAGCTTGACATCGGCCACTTCCCCTAAAGGCACCGACCCGCCGCCCGGCAGCGATACCTGCACGTCCCGGGCAATAGATTGCGGGTCACTTCGGGAGGCTCGTGGATATCGGATGGCCACGCCGTAGCGCTCCCGCCCCTCGACCGTGGAGGTGACGATCTCCGAGCCTAACGCCATGCTGATGACGTCCTGGACATCGTTGACCGTCAAGCCGTAGCGGCCGAGCGCGGTGCGATCCGGAACGATGTCGAGATAGTAGCCGCCAATGACCCGCTCAGCGTAGGCGCTCGATGTTCCGGGGATGGTTTTCAGCACGCTTTCGATCTGGCGTGCGACTTTTTCCATCTCGCCAAGATCAGTACCGTAGACTTTGACACCTACAGGCGTCCTGATCCCCGTCGACAGCATGTCGATACGGGCGCGGATCGGCATGGTCCAGGCATTTGATACCCCGGGAAACTGCAGGGCGGCGTCCATCTCCTGTTTCAGGCTGTCGGTCGTCACACCTGGCCGCCACTGCGACTTCGGCTTGAGGGTGATGATCGTTTCGAACATCTCCGTCGGAGCCGGGTCGGTGGCGGTCAGTGCACGGCCTGCCTTCCCGAAGACGCTCTCGACCTCGGGAAACGACTTGATGATGCGATCCTGTGTCTGCATCAGTTCGGCCGCCTTCGTCACCGATATGCCTGGCAACGTGGTCGGCATATACATCAGCGTGCCTTCGTCGAGGTTGGGCATGAATTCGCTGCCGATGTGCTGGACCGGCCATGCGGTTGCCGCCAGGATCGCGACAGCGGCCAGGATGGTCAGCGTTTTAACCTTGAGGACTCCCGTGATCACCGGCCGATAAATCCAAATCAAAAAGCGGTTCAGCGGGTTCTTATGCTCGGGCACGATGCGGCCGCGCACGAAGAGGATCATCAATGCAGGAACAAGCGTGATCGAGAGAAATGCCGCCGCCGCCATGGCGAACGTCTTGGTGAAAGCGAGCGGCCCGAACAGCCGTCCTTCCTGAGACTCCAAGGTGAAGATCGGCAGAAACGACACTGTGATGATCAGCAGGCTGAAGAACAGCGCTGGTCCGACTTCGCTGGCGGCATCGACCAGTATCTTGATCCTTGGCTTGTCCGGTGGTGCACGTTCGAGATGCTTGTGGGCGTTCTCGATCATGACGATGGCCGCGTCGATCATCGCGCCGATGGCAATCGCGATACCTCCGAGGCTCATGATGTTTGCGCCGATGCCGAGCAGCTTCATCGCAATGAAGGCAATCAGAATGCCGACCGGCAGCATAATGATCGCCACGAGAGCACTCCGAACATGGAGAAGGAAGGCGACCGTTACCAGCGCGACGACGATGGATTCCTCGATCAAGGTGCCCCTCAGCGTCTCGATGGCGGACTCGATCAATGTCGACCGGTCATAGACCGGCACGATCTCCGTTCCCGCCGGGAGGCTGCTTTGAACCGAAGTCAAACTCTTCTTCGCGTTGTCGATGACGGTCAGAGCATTGGCTCCGAACCGCTGCAGCACGATGCCGCTTGCGACCTCGCCTTCGCCATTGAGTTCGGTAATTCCTCTTCGTTCATCCGGAACGAGTTCCACCTTGGCGACGTCGCCCAGCCTGAGCGGCGTGCCGCGCTGCGTCTTCAGCACGATGTTCTCAATATCGCTGATGCCCTTAAGATAGCCGCGTCCGCGCACCATGAACTCGAATTCGGAAAGCTCGATGGTTCGTCCGCCGACATCCGTGTTGCTGGCCCGGACCGCATTGGAAATGTCGTTAAGTGATAGACCCTGAGCCTTTAACCGAGAGGGATCAACGATGATGGAATATTGCTTCACAAAGCCGCCAACACTGGCAATTTCGGCAACGCCTTCCGACTTGGAAACGCCGAACCGCACGACCCAATCCTGCAATGACCGGAGTTCTGCGAGCGTGAGGTTCTTTGCGACGACAGCATACTGATAGACCCAGCCAACACCTGTGGCGTCTGGGCCGAGGGTCGGCGTCACGCCTTGAGGCAGGCGGCTCGACGCCGCGTTCAGATATTCCAGCACCCGGCTTCTCGCCCAGTAAGGGTCGGTGCCGTCCTCGAAGATCACGTAGACGAAGGAGACACCGAAGAAGGAGAAGCCGCGAACGACCTTCGACTTCGGCACCGTCAGCATCGACGTCGTCAGCGGATAGGTCACCTGGTCCTCGACCACCTGCGGTGCTTGGCCCGGATACTCCGTATAGACGATGACCTGGATGTCGGAGAGATCGGGAATGGCGTCGAGCGGCAGGGACCGTAGCGCATAGACGCCGCCCGCGACGGCAAGCGCTCCGCCGACGAATATCAAAACGAGATTGTGAGCGGACCAGGCGATGACGCGGGAGATCATGGCTTCACCTCATTCGGTGCCATGCCGCTCAGCGCCGAGTTTAGGTTGCTCTCGGCATCGAGCAGGAAGTTGGCCGCCACCACCACCTGATCGCCCGCTGCGATGCCTTTGGTGATCTCAGTCTGCTCCTCACCGCGCATGCCGAGAGAGACATCCTTTGGCTCGAACTTGCCGTCACCCTTGTCTATGAAGACGACCTGCCGGTTGCCGGTATCGATGATTGCACTGTTGGGCACGGCGACGACTGGTTTCTGTACGCCTGCTTCGATCTCGACGTCGGCGTACATGTTGGCCATCAGAATACCGTCCGGGTTTGGAAGCTCGATCCTGACTTTCGTTGTGCGAGTCTCCTGCTGGATTTCGGGATAGATGAGATCGACGGCTCCTTCGAAAGTCCTGCCCGGGAGGCTCCGAACCCTCACGGCAACCGGGACTCCCTTTTGAATGGAAGCCAGATCGAATTCCGGCACGTCGGCGATGACCCAGACATGGGAGGTGTCCGCAATCCGAAACAACGGATCACCCTGTTTCGCCATCATTCCGGTTGTCGCCATGCGTTCAAGGACGATCCCATTGCGGGGGGAAACATATTCGATGCTCGTTGGCACCTGATGCCTCTCGGCAATGCTCCGGATCACTTGGTCCGGTACGCCCAGGTTCTTCAGTCGAAGCGCCGAACCGGCATCGCTGTTGCGGAGATCGCCCTTCCCCGCAGCGAATTCAGCTCCGGTGGTGGCGATTTCCTTGGAATAGAAGCTGAAGAGGCTCTCTCCCTTGCCGATGCGGTCGCCAGTTGTAACGTTTGCCACGTCATCGACGAAAGCATCGGTGCGCATAGAGATGACGCTGATGAGCCGCTCGTCCAAGGTGACCGTTCCGGGCACCCGGATTTTGCGGGAGATGCTCGCCAGTTCGGCCTTCGTCGTTTTGACACCCGTGCGCTGCAGCTTGCCGAGCGAAACCTTGACCGTCGATGCGCCGGCCTGATCGCCTTCAAAGACGGGGATGTAATCCATTCCCATGGAATCCTTCTTCGGCACTTTGGAAGTGTCCGGAAGACCCATCGGGTTGCGATAATAAAGGACCTTGCGTTCTTTCGCAGGCGATCCCGACATCGACCTTTTCGGCTGGTCGGTCGTTTCGGCCGTTTTGACGCCTGAGGCTGTAAAGCTGATGTCTTCACTTTCGCGAACGGACACGAAATCGCGCCCGTCCGACGTTTTCTTAGGCTTGGCAGAATATTCGGGCAGCCCGTCCGGATGGCGGTAATAAATGACGGCCCCGGTCGGTTCAGGTTTGCTCGGCTGTGCTTCAGCGACGGACATGTCGAAAAGCCGGTGGAGTTGTTGCTTGCCTACTCCCTGGGCACCAGCCAGGTACGCTCCCCCGCCAACGAGGGCGAGGGAGGTAACGGCGGCCAGCCATGCTGCGGTCTTCACGGGGTGGCCTTGACGACGACTTCACCTGTGACGGTGTCGCCCTCGCCCTGAACTTTCGCCCCAAGCTGGAAGCGCCATCCGCCTTCCATGCCCAGATTGGTCTTGAACTTATAGATACCCGCCTGCCCGGAGGGCAGTTCCTCGACAGGCGTGGTCATCGTCTCCATGCCCTCTGGAGCCATGTCCATCAGGGTGGTGAAAATAACCGCGTCAGATACGGGCTGCCCGTTTCTTTTATCAACGAGACGAACAGAAACTTCGGCATCGGGTCCCTGTTTCACCTCTGCTGACACGAGCTGAAACTCGTAGTATTGAGGGCTGGCATAGGAAAACGTCGATGAGGCTGACAAAATGGCAATTGCAGCGAGGCTTCCTCGCGCAAAGTTCCTTGTGATTTTCATAGTTCACATCTCTATAGGCGGGCTACGACCCCGCCAGGAAACAGGTAGCCGCACTCGCGCTCACGCGAGCAGCGACGGTCAAAGAGGATGAGAACTAGACGCGTGGTGGTCGTGCCGGAGGTTCCACCACGGCAGATGCTAAACCCGCATCATGACCCACTAGGAAGGACGGCGCTCCCGGATAAGAAACCGATAGGCTGGCGGCGTCTGAGGCTTGCACAAGAAGCATAGACGCGCAGATGAGCGCCAACGGGCAATTCTTCGAGCAGTCAATTGGCGGCTGCTTCTCGTCCGGACAGCAAGGCATCTCCTCGGTGATAGAAGCGGTATCCGCAGACGCCAGCGGCATGTCCATGCCTGCCATCGCGGCAGGTCCCGACGAGGCCATCGCGCTTTTCGCCACGCCCATACTCACCGGGCCAAGAATGACCCCGAGCATTGCAAGGACGCAAAACAGGCGTTGAATGGCGGCGACGAACTTCATCTGCCTATACTCGCATGCCACCTTGGCCGAAGAAAGCGGGCTCACGAAAATTTGTGCTATTTGCGATATCCGCGAAGCTCATTGTATTTGGCAATCTGCTCTGGCGTCAGGATCGCTTTTACCTCCAAGTGCGCTGAAAGATGAATCATTCGCAGGCGTGAGCGACTTTCCTCAGCGTTATCGATCAGGGCCGGTAGTTGGCTTTCCGCAACCGACCTGTTCTTGAAGACGGCATCAAGCTCGCGCTCGGCCGCCACGAACCTCTGCCCTTCCTGTATCGCGCGACGCTGCATGTCGGCGAATATGGACTGGACGCGATGAACCTGCTCTTGCGTAAGCCCGATTTCATTTTTCATCGCAAGCAGGTGCGATGGGCCCGGATACCCGTTCAGCTCGGCAGGTTTCGCAAGGCCCCAACCGCCCCCACGCATCAGTTCGTCGATGTCAGCTTCGGAAAGCGATTTGATCTGGCGTCCAGTCTCTTCGGTGTACGGCGACATCGTGTGGTGCTGGTGCTGTTCAGTCGCGAAGGCGGCATTCGAAAGAAGAACGACGGCGATAGTCGAAACAAACTTCATGAGGGTTCCTCAGGTGGACGCCCTCCACGCTTGCCCGCTTTCGCCCCGTAGGACATGATCGCTATCATGTCCGATCTCTTTCTCGACCATTTTCTGGAACTGTCGACAGGCAAAGCAACCTTTGCGGCCGGACAGCATATCTTCAATCAAGGTGACGCGATCACATGGCTGTATCTGATGCGGGCCGGAACAATCCATCTTGTCCGACACCAAGCCGATGGGAACGTCGCCGTGCTTCAGCGGGCTTCGCCAGGCATGGTCGTCGCAGAAGCTTCCGTGTTCTCGTCCCGGTATCATTGTGATGCGGTCGCCGTAACGAATTCCGAGGCGCTGATCATTCCCGTAAATTCCGTCAGGGCGCTCCTCAGGAATGAGCCCGCATTCGCAGAAACCTGGGCTTCTTATCTGTCGCATCAGCTGCAACAGGTACGTAAGCGTGCGGAAATCGCGAGCCTCAAAACCGTTTCAGCGCGTTTAAACGCGTGGCTTGCTTGGAATGATGGGTTACTGCCATCAAAAGGTGAGTGGAAACACCTCGCTGATGAGATCGGAGTGTCGCCGGAAGCGCTTTATCGAGAACTGGCAAAGCGCGGCAAATCTTTTTCGCACAAGACTTCTTGACCTTCCCATGGTGGGAAGCCCCACATGTGAATGGCCGCAAATTACGGAGACGACCATGTACGAGTTCGAAATTCAGAATATGACCTGTGGACACTGCGCCGGTACGGTTGAAAAGGCGATCAAGGCTGCCGATCCAGCAGCGTCTGCCAGCATCGATCTTACTGCGAAGAGTGCCAAGGTCGAGACTAGAGTTGATCCGGCGACCATCAAGGCTGCAATCGAGAACGCGGGCTACCCCTCAAGTTTTAGGCAAATTTGACGGCGGCCGGAGCACCGGATTGAAGCGGTGCTCCGCTCCGACTCTCTAGGCTGCCTTGCTCGGTGCAGTCATCATTTCCTGCTTCACCGCATCAATCGACGGTCGCTCGTAGGACGAGATTATCCTACGCCCGTTACCATTTGGGTGCGCCCGTGGTGGACATAAAATTCAGCAGGGACCTTGTAGCATGGTCCTTACTCTCACCTCCGACGACGGCGACGCTGCTAAATGTGCCGCCGAGGAGAGGACGGAGCGAATCGATGCCCTTCAGGCTTCGTAGCCGACATACGCCATCATCAAGTTTACGCTATTGCCCTTCACGGTTTGCGGCAATCGCTGGCTCGATACGAAGATCGACTTCGTTTCCGCCAAGACCTGATCCAGGATTGTCGTGTCACCGGGGCAACTCATAGGTCTGGGGCGACAGTCGATATGCTTCTTCACAAAGCGGCGAACAAAACCACGGCCCCTGAGGGGCGGCCCGCCTATAGGATGAATACGGTGCATGCATCTTACACACCGGATCGATCCAGGCCGGGTCAGCCGACGGACCAAGCTCGATCTCATAGAGAGGGACTTCCCCGGCTACCGATCTAATCGCCACCATCCCGAGGTCTCGCACTAGAATACCTCTGGCGGCAGCCGCCTCGGCAATGGGTTGAGTGGCAAGCAATTGACCAGGCGATGCGAGCGCGGCGATGCGGGCAGCAACGTTGACAGTCGATCCAAAGAGATCGCCTGCTCTGCGGATCACCGGCCCATGGTTCAGCGCCGTCCGAGTAAGCGGTAGCCGCGATTCTTTACGGCATGCCTGCAACAGCGTTCCGAGTACCTGGATCGCTGTATCGGGCTCAGGAAACGAGAGCATTGCCTCATCGCCGATCCATTTGATCGGGGGCTCATAGCCGCTGAGGGCGTCGCGGACCATGCTTTCGAATACTTCAAGCACGTCAAGCGCAGCCGCGTCACCATACACGTCCGCAATAGCGCTGAAACCCGCGATATCTATGAACGCAACGGTGGCGGGAGCTTTATCCAAATTCTCTCGCTGCCTCACATCGCTCTCCTTGGCCCGAAGATTTGATCGCTAGCAACGCCGCATTCTCGCTCGCGTTCGCTTCCTAAGCAACGTCTGAAACTCATCGCCAACAATGAGTCCTTGACCTTCCCATCATGGGAAGGATTACTTATGTATGCAGTTCAATGAGGGATCGTCCCATGACTGCCATATCACAGATGGAAAAATCGACCGCGCTGCCCATCCCGACCGAGTTCGGGATCGAAGGAATGTCCTGTGCGTCGTGCGTCGTCCGGGTCGAGAAAGCCATCAAATCTATTCCCGGCGTCAATGCCGCGTCAGTCAACCTTGCGACAGAGCGAGCAACGGTAACTTTCAAGGATGCGGTCGATACCGTTGCCGTCCTGCAGGCCATCGAGGGTGCTGGCTATGAAGCAAAGATCGAAACGCAGGAATTTCTCGTCGAGGGTATGACTTGCGCGTCTTGCGTCTCGCGCGTCGAGCGTGCCCTCAAGGCGGTTCCCGGCGTTACGGAAGCCAACGTCAATCTTACGACGGAGAAGGCGACAATCCGTTATGTGTCAGGCGCAACGACCTCAGCGGCTCTCTCCGCAGCCGTCCGCAATGCGGGTTACGAGACCAAAGCCACTGTCAATGTTGCCCCTGAGGATCAAGAAGATAGCCGCGACGTTGAAATTCGGTCTCTCCGCAGAGAGCTACTTCTCGCCGCCGCTTTAACGCTGCCGTTGTTCACCGCGGAAATGGGCTCGCACTTCATTCCCGGGGTGCATGGCTTCATCATGGACACGGTCGGAATGCGTGAGAGCCTGTACGCCCAGTTCGGGCTGGCAACCATCGTATTGTTCGGCCCAGGGCTTCGTTTTTTCCGCAAGGGTGTCCCAAACCTGTTGCGTTGGACACCTGATATGAATTCTCTTGTCGTTCTCGGGACAACGGCGGCGTGGGCCTATTCAGTAGTCGCCACGTTTCTTCCGAGCGCCCTGCCCGCTGGTACCGTTAACGTCTATTATGAGGCAGCAGCCGTCATCATCACGCTGATCCTTCTGGGTCGGTACCTTGAGGCTCGGGCGAAAGGCAAAACCAGCCAGGCAATCAAGAGGTTGCTCGGCCTTCAGGCCAAGACTGCCTTTGTCGATCATGGCGGTGAATTCGTAGAAATACAGATCAGCGATGTCGTCGTCGGAGACGTCATTCGAATTCGCCCTGGCGAAAAGGTGCCGGTCGACGGGACTGTCGTTACTGGTGCATCCTACGTCGATGAAGCCATGATAACGGGTGAACCGGTACCAGTCTTGAAGACCGCCGATAGCGAAGTTGTCGGCGGCACCATCAACAAGACCGGTTCCTTTACGTTCCGCGCAACGAAAGTCGGTAGCGACACTCTGCTCGCGCAGATCATCAAGATGGTCGAGGCAGCGCAGGGCTCGAAACTGCCGATCCAGGCGCTGGTTGACAAGGTCACCGGCTGGTTCGTGCCTGCTGTGATGGCCGCAGCTCTCCTGACGTTCGGCGCTTGGATGCTGTTGGGGCCATCTCCGGCTTTGAGCTTTGCGCTGGTCAATGCAGTCGCGGTCCTGATCATTGCCTGCCCCTGCGCCATGGGCCTCGCGACGCCAACCTCAATCATGGTCGGCACCGGACGTGCTGCAGAGCTTGGCATCTTGTTCCGCAAAGGCGAAGCACTTCAAAGCTTGCGGGATACGCAAATCATCGCAGTCGATAAGACGGGTACACTGACCAAGGGCAAGCCCGAACTCACCGACTTCCAGGTGTTGCCAGGCTATAGCCGTGATGATGTGCTCTCTTGGGTCGCCAGCCTTGAAACCCTCTCGGAGCATCCGATTGCGGAAGCTATTGTTGCAGCAGGAAAGGCAAGTGGGCTTCTGAACCTGGAAGTATCTGGTTTCGAGGCATCGCCGGGCTTCGGCGTGAGCGGTATCGTTGCCGGGCGTAAAATTCTCGTCGGTGCTGACCGAGCGCTGGCCCGCGAAGGCATTGAAGTCACAGCCTTCGCCAGCCTCGCAAGCGATCTTGGTCGCGAAGGAAAGTCGCCCCTTTACACAGCTGTCGACGGACAACTGGCAGCCATCATTGCGGTGTCCGATCCGATAAAGGAAACGACGCCAGCCGCAATCCAAGCACTACACGCCCAAGGCTTGAAGATTGCGATGATTACCGGCGACAATCGTCGCACGGCAGAGGCAATTGCCGCGCAATTGGGTATTGATCAGGTTATCGCGGAGGTTCTTCCGGACGGCAAAGTAGAGGCCGTTAAAAAGCTTCGCGAAAACGGCCAGAAGGTTGCGTTCATCGGCGATGGCATCAACGATGCCCCGGCCCTGTCTGAAGCTGACGTCGGCCTGGCGGTCGGTACCGGTACCGACATCGCCATCGAAAGTGCGGATGTCGTGCTGATATCAGGCGATCTGACCGGTGTGGCTCGCGCCATTGCACTCAGCCGGGCGACGATCCGGAACATCATGCAGAACCTGTTCTGGGCCTTCGCCTACAACGTCAGCCTGGTGCCGGTGGCAGCCGGTGTCTTGTATCCAATTAACGGCACACTGCTCTCGCCGGTCTTCGCAGCGGGGGCGATGGCAATGTCCAGCGTCTTCGTCTTGGGCAACGCGCTTCGTTTGCGTCGTTACCAAGCCAACTGATAGCAGAGCTGCATCGCGGATTCCCGGTGCAGCTCCCTCGCAATGATAGGAAAAAACGATGAACATCGGACAAGCAGCCAAAGCCAGCGGCGTGTCGGCGAAAATGATCCGCTACTACGAGCAGATAAAGCTGATCACGCCAGCGCATCGTACGGAATCGAGTTACCGGACCTACTGTGAGAACGACATTCATACGCTCCGCTTCATTCGCCGAGCACGCGATCTCGGGTTTTCGGTTGAACAGATGAAAACCTTGCTCGCGCTATGGCGAGACCGTTCACGCGCGAGCGCCGACGTCAAAAGTATTGCGCTGGAGCACATCGCCGAACTTGAGCGGAAGGCAGCTGCGATCCAGGCAATGACGCAAACGTTGAAGCACCTCGCCAACCATTGCCATGGCGACGAGCGGCCGGATTGCCCAATCATCGAGGAGTTCGCGAACTCGGCTAGCGATGATGACCTGCCAGGTATCAATGCCCGGTTTGGTGTGAATGGTCTGCGGACTGAGCTGCCCTCGCGCTGATCAGTGTCCGAAGGCTTCAGAGCCGCAACATGTGCGATTTGGTTGATCGGCAAATGTCGTCCGCCAGCGTTAGCGGCTTCATTCACTGAGAACGCTCAAAATTGGACAGTACATCGCATCTCCGAATTCGCAAAGCTCCACCGTGCTGGCGAGCGTCTGTTCCATTCGGCGCAGATCGGCAATCTTCTGGCGAATGTCCGTGAGATGCGTGAGCGCAACCGTCTTCACCTCGCCGCAGCTGAATAGTTTCGATGTTTACGCTCGACAGACGCGATAGTTCTCCGATGGGAAACGTCCCGGTTCTCAAGGACGTGACAACACTCATAAAAAAATCCCTTGCTTCTGTAGTCGCTACAGGAAGCACAATAGCACATCCGACGAAATGAGGAGTATGTGCATGACAGCGCGAATGAAGATTGGCGAGGCCGATGACCAACCCAAAAAGGAGACCAGACAATCAATCAATGGCCTCCTGGCGGCTGGTGGCATCATCGCCGCACTTGGCGCGTCCTCATGTTGTGTCGTACCACTTGCGCTACTCGCGCTCGGCATAAGCGGCGCTTGGATAGGCAATCTGACCGCCTTTGCCCCCTATCAGCCTCTCTTTGTCACGGCTGCTATTGGCTGCCTCGCTGTGGGTTTTTTGCGCGTCTACTTCCCACAAAAGGCGTCATGTGCGAACGGCACCTCTTGCACGCACCCGCGTTCGTCGCACCTAACCAAATTTTCCCTTTGGGTGGCGGCGGTGCTGGTCACCGTGGCTGTGGCGTTTCCCTACCTTGCTCGTTTTTTCCTCGAAACCTGATCGAGCACTGACATGAACACTCTTCTTCGGACCATTTTGATCGTCTCTGCCCTAGTGTCGGGTCGCGCTGTGGCTGGCGAGCGCACCGCGACGCTTGATGTCGAAAACGTGAGCTGTGCCGTTTGTGCGCCGATTGTAAAGCGAACTCTGTCGCGAATGCCGGGAGTGCGCCAGGCCGCATTAGTTGAACAGGACGGCACGGCGACAGCGACCGTTAGCTTTGACGACGAGCAGGTGACGCAGGAGGCGCTGGCAGCGGCGGTCACGAATGCAGGCTTTCCTACGCAGGTGCAGGTCACCCAGCGCTGATCAGAATTTGTAAGCAAAAGGAGAATCTATGGTGCAACTACGCTCAACGCTGACATGTCCGCACTGCAGACAGCAGGCAACGGAAATCATGCCGACAGATGCGTGTCAGTATTTCTATGACTGCAGAGGTTGTGGAGCGATATTGCGACCGAAGGACGGCGATTGCTGCATTTTCTGCTCTTACGGTTCCGTTCCCTGTCCGCCGATACAGCAGATGCGAGAGTACGAAACACCAGACAACTGCAGCCCCATTGCGTAACCAAATTCTCACTGCACCCGAAGCGGTCAAGCCTTAGAACAGGCTACTCGGCATACGAAGCGTCATCCCCACTCCTAAGGAGTCGCGTCAATATTTGTGCTGTCAATCCGACATACGGAACTTGGTGTGGCAGGTCGTACAGGCTTGCACCATAAGGTGAAATGCATGCTCGGCTGGGATCGCTGACAATTGCGCTTCGTTTTGAACATGCGTTCCCAGCGGCCCACCGCCCATCGGCTCTCCTGGTTTCATGCGCATGCTCTCCGTGATCGCCGCAGGATTTTTGTCGGCGGCTGCGTCTAGTGCGGTCGCGTATGCCTTCAGATCGTTCGCCAGACGATCAAACCGCTCGCGCTCTTCGACGATATTTGGTTTGCCTTCGACTTTGGATCGGCGGCTTCGGCCGCAAAATGGGCGATCAGCCCCTCCCCGGATTTGTCCCGAATGGTGTCGGCGGCCCACTTGAACTCGCCTGGGGAGTATGTGGCTGGTACCTTAAACATTCCGGCGATGGACTTCGTGGCGGCGGCAATCGCTTTCATATCGGATTGCCTCGCAACGATATCGCCAGCAGCAACGACCGCCGACGCAAGCGCAAAGCAACAGATAACCGCATAGAGAAAAAAGTTGGGCTTCATTTCAAACTCTTCATTCTTTCCACCAACCAGTCGTGTCCAGCAGGCTCCTGCCATGGATTTAGAAGTCGAAAGGGAGGGCAAAGTGCCCAGCTCCTAACAAAAATGCAAATCGATGTATCTTCAAACACCCAAATTTACGAAAAATTTAGGCTAATTTTATCGATCTAAATCTGCTCGTTTCGGCCTGAAAAAAGAAAGTTTAGGTTGCACCAACGCGTCCCTTTGGCGTGCCCCAACCTTTTCAGAGACAGTCACGGATCGTCGCAATGACTATTGTCTATTCAGATTCTGCATATTTTCCTTCAGCGCGAAGTCTCTCTTCTCATACAGCCGAAAGGGTGCAATCCAGGGCGGTTGGTCCCGATGTTCTCCGATCATTGGCGATCCTTCTCGTCATGCTCGTGCACCTCCCTATCGAGGCGACACCGTCGATGCTCGTCGGCGTCCGCAATTATGCATGGGTGGGAGTGGATATTTTCTTCGTTCTGAGCGGATTTCTGATCGGAACCCAACTCTTCAAAGAGATTTCACGGACAGGAGGCGTGGATTTAAAGTCCTTCTATCTCCGTCGCGCCTTCCGTATTTTTCCGGCGTTTTTTATTGTTCTCGGCCTCTACGCAATTTTTCCCATTCTCCGCGACGCCCCGACGATGCAATCGATCTGGAGCTTTGCGACCTTCACTGTGAACTTCAACTTCGATCCGCGCGTAGGCCGTGCCTTTACGCAGGCATGGTCGCTTTGTGTCGAGGAGCATTTCTATCTGGTCCTGCCGCTCCTCGTATTGCTCCTGCATCGCCGGATCAGCATGCGCTGGACGCTTCTGATCGCTGCGGCAATGGTGATTGCGGGAATGATCCTTCGGTACACGATCTGGGAGAACCAGATCGGAGTCCTCGTCGACGCCGACAAGCTGAGAGATGCTTTCGCCGTCTATCTCCGGGACGTATACTACCCGACATACACCCGCCTAGATGGCCTGATGTTCGGTGTGATCCTTGCTGCTGCGAGATTTTTCAAACCGGAACTCTGCAAGCGTTACGCGCCTGCGCGTGTGGCCCTGCCGATAGGCGTCGGCCTCGTCGCGGCCGCTCTTGTGCTGTTTTCGATTCGAGGGCCACTTGCCGGAACAAACCTCTTTCTCGTCTTTCAGGCGCAGCTTGGTTCGGTTGCCGGATTCCCGCTCATTTCAATCGGTATCGCTCTCATTCTCGGCGCTATGCTCGACCTGGAGCATGTTCTCAAACGATGGCCGGTTCCGGGTGCCATGGTCGTCGCCACCTTGTCATATAGCCTGTATCTGACCCACAAATCGGCCTTTCATATCGACAGGCTCATCTTTGGGGAAGCGAACCTCCAGGGCGGCTCCGGCTTCGTGGTCTATCTTGTCACCAGCTTCGCTGCAGCAGTTGTGCTGTGGTTCTGTGTCGAGAGGACGTTCCTTCTCCTTCGGGATCGGGTTCTCTCTCCGAGCAAATGACCTGAACTTGCCAGCTTCGATCACAACTCGAAGCTGGCAAAAGTCAGTTTCTCGCGATGGACTTCTGCAACAGCTCCAAAGTTGGGCAGAGGTAAATCGTCGCTCCTGTCGCGCGTTGGCATCATCTTATCAACTTGGGTGACAGCAATCCACGAACGAATCCTGCTGCAACCGAAGTGCGAGAAAAGCCCCTTAAATACCCTCAGCAGACGGAAACCTTCGACTACTGATGCTTCTCCCGAAATCGAGCATGACATACTTTGCACGTCTGGAGCATCAGGTGGAACGAGTGTTCTGCGGGGATCGAGCCAAGCCTTTTAGCCGAGACGTCCGTGCCGAAAGGGCCGCCGCTCATCGGCTCTCCAGGCTTCATCCGCATGTCGCTAGTCATCTCGCCGAAATTTTTCTGCGCCGCCGCTCCCAATGCATCGGCGTATGCCTTAAGATCGTCGGCAAGTCGGGCAAAGTGATCCCTTTCCTCAAGGATATCTGCTTTGGCGTCGGACCCCGCCGCCGGTACTTCGAAATTGAAGTGCTCGATGATGGTCTTTCCAGACTTGGCGCTGATCGTTTGGGCAGCGTTACCAAAAGCTTGTGCGTCATAAGTAGTCGGATCGAGAAACATGTCGGAGATCGCCTTAGCCGCCGCCGAGATGTCTTTCATATCCTGCTTTCGCAGCGGGACCAGGTCACTTCCCGAGAAGCTTGGCTCCGCTAAGGAGCTCAACCCAATGACTAGAAGGAGACCTATAAAAAGCCTCTCCTGCGACTGTCTCATAACGATCACCTGTTCGCCCAAGAGAATGGATGCGCGAGATAGGCTATTTGCAATTTGGTAACATTATGATTTTGCAAGAGGAGGCGGCAGCCGCCTCCCCTTAACGCAGCATTTAAGCCGCCATTTTCTCGCAGCTTTCAGCGCAACGACGGCACGCACCGACACAGCTGTCCATATCGCCGACGCGTTCACAATCAGCCGCACACTGCCTGCAGATTTCTGCGCATTCTCGGCAGGTGTGCTTGTGGTGCTCTGTGCCGACCAGCATGAAATGCGCCGACGTCCTGCAGATTTCAGCGCAGGCCATCATCAGTCGAAAGTGATCTGGCTTCGTATGCTCACCGCCCATTGCCAGGCAGTGTGTCATCGCCATCGACAGACATTCCTGATAACAGGCGAGGCAGTTGTCGATGCACTCCTTCATCTCGGAAGATACGTTATGCATGGTCGGGTCTCCTGTTACTTGGCTTCCTTGTCGAGCCACTTGGTCATGTCGACGATCTCTTTCTTCTGAGCATCGATGACCATCTGAGCCATCTCCTTGGCTTCCTTGTTGTCGCCGTACTTCAGCTCGACCTCAGACATGCTGATCGCACCCATGTGATGGGCGATCATTCCGCAGATGAAGGAGACGTCGGCATCCTTCTTCATCATTCCCTGCATCATGTTCATGTGCATGGACTTCATTCCGTCCATCGATGCCTTCTGGTAGTCGGTCATCTCGCCCATAGGCATGTCGCCGCCCGACGACATGCCCATCTTCGACATGTCCATTCCTTCAGTTTTGCACTTTTCGGGATAAGTCATCTCCTGGGCCGATACCACAAGCGGAGCCAGCGACAGCAGAGCAGTTGCGCCGACAATGGCGAGCGAAGTTTTCACGAAAACGTTCATTGGATTCTCCTTTTGAGATCAGTTGATGCTTGAAGACCTTCAGACGCCGGTAGCCTTCGGCGGCGGATCAATCGGCCTGATCAGGAGAAGCGGACTGGAGGTGGCAACCGACGGTCGAACGACGAGCGGCTCCGAAAGTGGCTGCGCGGCGGTTGGAAGTGTGGGCATGATCGGACAACAATGCATGCTCACGCAGCACAGTCCCGGGAGACGATCCAGCTGATGACCTTGCGAGTGACCCGCAGGCACACGCAGAGAAATGCAGCCTTCATCACCTGCATTGGCGAGGCCGCCCGGAATGTTGACCAAGGTCAACGCCACCAGCAGTATGACGGCTAGACGGCAGATTTTACTCCAGCTGACCATACGTCGAGATTCCCTTCCGCCGGAGAACTCTCGCGGTAGAAAGATGTTCCGCTACCCTCTGAATTGGATCGGCCGAGCGAGAAGGCAACGGCCCGGAAATGCCTTAACCGAAGTTCAAGGGACGTGCGATACGACTGGTGGCATTGAGGGATTGAGATGACGCCGCGCTACTCGCTTTCGCAGATTGTGCTCCATTGGGCTGTGGCCGTGCTGATACCCATCCAGTATTGGACAGGCAGAAGCATCGAGCGGACGCATCACGCGGTTCACATGGGCCTGTCCCCAGACCCATGGGACGTGATCCAGCATCACGTTCATAACTACGCCGGGATTGCTATCGGGGCGCTCATGGTTTCCCGGTTAAGTCTCCGGGTCATTCATCGCAGCGCCTTGAAGCATCCAGCGAAAAGCCCGGCGGATCGGCTTGCACGCGCGATGCACTTTGCATTCTACGCTGCGATTATCGCTCAAGCGGCCATGGGCTTCGTCGCAAGCTACTTATGGTTCGGGATCGCACCGGTTCATGTCCTGGGCTCGCGCGTCATTCTGGCGCTATTGGCGCTGCATATCGCTGCGGCGGCGTGGCACACATTTTTTTGGCGCGACGAAACTGTCGACCGGATGATCTTTCCCAGACGCACACTTTCTTGAGGTTACGACATCAATTTCAGAGTGGCCAATGTCAGGACGACGTAGCGCCCTGTCTTAGCGATGAATACCAGGATCGTGAACGTCAAAAGCGGCTCGCGCAATACGCCCGCTACGATGGTCAGGGCGTCTCCGAACAGCGGCATCCAGGATAGCAAGAGCGACCATCTTCCGTATTTGTGGTACCACCGGGACGAACGTTCGAGCGATTTCTCGCTTACGGGGAACCAGCGTCGATCACGAAAGCGCTCGATACCTCGCCCGAGGAACCAGTTGACAACGCTGCCTAGTGTATTTCCAACGCTCGCCACCGTAAGAAGCAGAATCCAGGAGAATTTTCCGCTGAGCACCAAACCAACGAGCACGGGTTCCGATTGCATCGGAAGAATGGTGGCAGCCCCGAGAGCGACCAGGAAAAGGCTCGCATACGCGGAAATGTCAGAAAACATTGATTCCGTTACTCGTAATCCTGCTCTCTCGGAAAGCCTGTTTGTCCCCTACACAGCATTTCTAAACGTATTCGGCATATTAACCGATACTTGAGGGCGAGAAATAAACGGAGCGGAATGGTCGCCGAAGGACGTCATTTCGCCTTGACCTTCCAACCTTGGGAGGCTCCATGTTCCTCTAGCTTGCAGGACCGCCGTCACAGAAACGACGCGAATCTTTGGCAGCTATTCGTCGCAATTGAAAGTCGGCTGCTGTGATAGTAGTCGACGGAGCATGGGCAAAATGTATCGAATCGCACTGAGCAAACTGCTCTTGATTGTGCGGCTGGCGATCATCGTATCGCTGGCAGGCTACAGCTTGTCCAATGCGAACGCGGCCATGCACGGCACGGCATTTCCTGAATTCGAGCAAGCCGCTTCGCAGGTTATGCAGCACGGCGACCATGACGAAGTCCAAATGTCTGGACACGGTCACTCCCACGATCATGCTGCTGGTGACAACGACGGCACCAAGTCGGTGAAGAAGGATTGCTGCAGCGACTTTTGCGCGGGCATTGGCATCATTTGCAACAGTCATGACGTTGGCGGACCCGTTGTGACCTCAATTCGGCAGTTCGTTGACGATCAGCAAACCTTTGGCGAGCTGCCTCCCCTTCACCGCCCCCCGAATATCTGAATAGCGAGTCCATCCGCGTGCGCGGATGAACCTCGGCTTGTCTCGGATCGCGTCTGAGACAAGCCGGACTGCACTCATATTTCGGAAAAATTCATGAGACCTTCTATTATATTGGTGGTCGCATTGCCGCTCATCGTAAGCGGATGCGCAGCCACAGTTCCTCCTGACGTTGACACACCCGACGCTCAGCTTTTGTCCAGCGCCAATCCAGTACGGTATCGCAGCCCGATTTCCGGCTATGTCAATCGCCAGCCGGTTGATCCGAAGCCATGGCGGCAACAGAACCAGTCGCAGTCTCCTGCTGAAGGAGACCCGTCATGACCCCGACGAAAACGCTCGCGGCCATCGCAGTTATTCCATTTGTCCTAGCAGGCTGCGTCAGCAGCGCGGAATATGCAAAGAAGGAAGCCGGTTTCAACACCGTCTCCAACAAGACTGCTGCCATCGCCTCTAAACGAACCGCCTGGGTGCAAAATCAGCAGCAGGCGCAGGCAGCATCTGCTCAGGTCAAGACGCTCCTGGCTCGCAAGAAGTCACTCGACGTCGAGACCGCCGTACAGATCGCATTACTGAATAACAAGGGCCTCCAGGCGGCGTATGCCGACCTTGGCGACAGCGCGGCTGACGCCTGGCAAACGACAATGTTCCTGAATCCGACTGTAGCCGTTGGCTTGACCGGCATCGGGACGCCCGGGCTGGAAGCCTTCAAGACAGTCGAAGGGGCAATCGTCACCAACATTCTGGCGCTTGCCACAAAGAAACGTGACATCGAAATCGCTGACACGCGGTTCCGGCAAGCACAGTTGAACGCTGCGTCGCGTACGCTTCAGCTTGCCGCCGACACCCGTCGCGCCTGGATCAACGCCGTTGCTGCCTGGGAGAATGTGGGCCAGTTACAACGCGCCCAAGCGACTGCGGACGCAGCCTCCGAGCTGGCGCAGAAGCTGGGTGAAACCGGCGCAATGACCAAAGGCGCTCAAGCTCGCGAGCATGTGTTCGTAGCCGAGCTTGCGGGCGAAACCGCAAAAGCACGTCTCGCGGCCCGGCTGACAAAGGAAGAGCTTACGCGCCTTATGGGGCTGTGGGGCTCAGACCTCGACTATCAAGTCCCGAATAGCCTGCCGTCCCTGCCAAAGGCTGTCGCGAAGCGCGATACCATTGAGGCGGAGGCACTTCGCAACCGCATCGATCTGCAAGTCGCCAAACTTGAGTTGGAGGCAACCGCTCGCTCCTATGGGCTGACCGAGGCGACACGCCATGTGACCGATCTGGAAATCCTGACCGGGCTTGAAACGGAGCGCGAAATCGAGGACGGCGACAAGAAGGTCGACACGACTGGATTTGCCGAGCTGGAATTCGCGATCCCGATCTTCGACACCGGCAAGGCTCGCATGAGGAAAGCCGAGTTGGCTTACATGCGGGCAGCGAACCAGCTCGCCGAGAAGGCAATCAATGTCCGGTCGGAGTCGCGATCTGCCTACGAGGCGTACCGGTCGAACTTCGATATCGCCCGGCACTACCGCAACAGCGTCGTGCCGCTGCGCACCAAGGTCGAAGAGGAGTCTCTGCTGACCTACAACGGCATGATCACCAACACGTTCGAGCTGCTCACCGACACGCGCGACAAGATCAATTCCATCCTGCTCTCCGTAAACGCCAAGCGCGACTTCTGGCTGGCGGAGGCCAACCTCGCGCCAGCCATCTACGGCGGCGGCGCTTCGGCTGCGTCAGCAGAGACGGAAGTTGCCTCTACTTCCGAGAGCAGCGGCGGCGGCGGCCATTGAGAAAGGAAATCGCTATGTTCAATAGAAGACAGATCATTGGAGCCAGCGCCGCTCTGCTTTCGACGGCCGCCTGGACTAAGACGTCGGCAATGGGCTTGCCGGACGCACCAACGATGGAATCGGCGGACATGCAGCCACCGCTCCAACCAACGTCGGGACCAGATTACCAGCCAGTGGTTACGCTGAATGGCTGGACCCTGCCCCATCGGATGAACAACGGCGTCAAGGAGTTCCATCTCATCGCCGAGCCCGTCGAACGCGAGATGGCCGACGGCATGACGGCCTATCTCTGGGGCTACAACGGCCAATCTCCGGGTCCGACCATCGAGGCGGTCGAGGGAGATCGCGTCCGAATCTTCGTGACGAACAAACTGCCGGAGCACACGACGATCCACTGGCATGGCATGATCTTGCCGTCCGGCATGGATGGCGTCGGCGGATTGACGCAGCCGCATATCCCTGTCGGCAAGACCTTCGTTTACGAGTTCGACCTCGTGAAGTCGGGCACCTTCATGTACCACCCGCATTCCGACGAGATGGTGCAGATGGCGATGGGCATGATGGGCATGTTCATCATCCACCCCAAAGACCCGATGTTCATGCCGGTCGACCGGGACTTCGTCTTCCTGCTCAACGCCTACGACATCGATCCTGGCTCCTACGTGCCGCGCATCATGGAGATGACCGACTTCAACATGTGGTGCTGGAACAGCCGCGTCTTCCCGGACATCAGCCCGCTGGTCGTTTCCAAGAACGACCGCGTCCGCGTCCGCGTCGGCAATCTGACGATGACGAACCATCCAATCCACATGCATGGCTACGACTTCGAGGTGACGTGCACCGACGGCGGATGGGTGCGGCCCGAAGCGCGGTGGCCGGAGGTCAGCATCGACATCCCGGTTGGCGCGATGCGGGCTTACGAGTTCGACGCCAAGTATCTCGGCGACTGGGCGATCCATTGCCACAAGTCGCACCATACGATGAACGCGATGGGACATGACATCCCGACATTCATCGGGGCCGACAAGTCGAAGGTCGCCGAGAAGATCAAGAAGCTGCAGCCGGAATACATGCCCATGGGCACCAAGGGCATGGCCGATATGGGCGAAATGGAAATGCCTATCCCCGAGAACACCATTCCGATGATGACCGGCTGGGGGCCGCATGGCCCCATCGAGATGGGCGGCATGTTCTCGGTCGTGAAGGTCCGCGAGGGCATCTCGGCGGGCGATTACTCCGATCCGGGTTGGTACGAGAATCCGCCCGGGACCCAGGCTTGGGAATGGACCGGCGAACTGCCGGACGCGACCAAGGCCAAAGACGCGAAGACACAAATCACCCCGAAGCCGACAAATGGCTGAGGCTCAATCTTCCACATCAAAAGGATTTACGCATGAAGAACTATGTATTGGCACTGGCGCTCGTCGCCCTCGCAACCCCAGCCTTGGCTACCGGCAATCACGCTGGCGGTCACGGTGAAAAAATGGCCATTGGCGAACCTGGTGATAAAGCCAAGGCGACACAGACGATCCGCGTCACGATGAAAGAAACCGACGACGGGAAGATGCTGTTCACCCCCGCCGTCTTCAACGTCCGCAAGGGGCAGACGGTCAAGATCGCGATCAAGAATGCCGGAACAGTCGACCACGAGTTCGTGCTCGATCAGGAAGACAAGATTCTTGAGCATAAAGCGGTCATGGAAAAGTTCCCGGAGATGGAACATGACGATCCGAATTCGATCCGACTTCCGGCCGGTCAATCCGGCGAGATCATCTGGAAGTTCACCACCGACGGCCAGTTCAAGTTCGCCTGCCTGATCCCCGGTCACTACGAGGCTGGCATGCACGGCGACGTCACCGTCGGCGGGAAGTAAAGTAATTGAACCTAAGGAGTTACAGAAATGAAAACCGCAATGAAACTTGCCGTTGCTGCCTTGCTCTCGCTCAGCACAGCATTTGGAGCTTTCGCCCAGGAATTCACCAAGGGCGTCGTCAACAAGGTCGACACCAAAGCAAAGAAGGTCACCATCAAGCATGAAGACCTCAAGGGCCTCGACATGCCCGCGATGACCATGGTTTTCCGCGTCGAAGACCCGGCTCTGCTGGAAAAGCTGAAGGAAGGCTCGAATATCGAATTCGTTGCCGAGCGCGTGAACGGCAAAATCACTGTCACTCAGGTGAAGTGAGCCAGCCCGCCGTCGCTGAGGCGACTTTATACGCGGCCGTCGTTGGCGGCCGCGTAACCTTATCCACATCAACTTCGACAACGAGCGCGTCCGTTATAAAACACGCAGGCGCAATCGAATACCTTCCGGTAACGACCGCCATGAAATCTGTAATCGGCGCTCATTGGAATTACGCGCGAGAAATTCGTTCGATCCTTCTGCGGTTTGTCGCCTTCGCCATTCTTCTCGCCAACCTCTTGCTAGGCGGCAACGAAGGTGCCGAAAGGACGCATTTAATCGTCGTCGTCAGCTATCTCGTCATCAGCATCGCATCCGTCGCGACAGCGCGATTCCTTCCTGATCGCTCTTGGCTGAAAACGCTCTTTGTCGTACTCGACGCCTTGCTGGTCGTCTTAATTTTGTATGCGCACATCCTTGGCGGACCGGTTACCGAAAACCACAATTTGACGACAACCGGCTTGGTGGTGGCATTCATCCTGCTCAACCATGTAGGCCTCAAGCTGGATCGGCGGCTCGTCCTTATCTTCTCTGGCCTCGTCCTCGCTTCCTGGATGACCATGCTGGCTATCACCGCCGCGAGACATCATTCGGCTGACATGGTGTCGTTGATCGGATCGTTCTTTAATCAGGACCTGGGCCTCACGGTCAGCTTTGGCTTCACCGCCCTTGCAATTTATCTTCTCGCGAAGGACCACGACCGGACGCATAAGGAGGCGCTGCGAGCGGATGAGCGGCGTCTCAACCTTTCGCGATTCTTCTCGCCGCTCGTGGTCGCAGACCTTGAGGAAGGCAGCTCGGCGATCGATCTGGAACGTCGTAACGCGGCGATCATGTTCGTTGACCTGCGGAATTTCACAAGCTTTGCCGAAAATGCGCCTGCACGCGAGCTAGCCTGGGTGCTGGGGGAATATCGGCACCTTGTTTCCGGCACCATTTTTGAGCATGGCGGGACCGTCGATAAGTTTATCGGTGACGGGGTCATGGCGGTGTTCGGCCAACCCTCCCCCACAGAAGACGACGCAGACCGTGCCTTGGCATGCGCTCTCGATCTCGTCGATGCGCTCAGCGATTGGAAGAACCACAGTGTGCGGAATGGTTACCCTGCCCTGAACGCAGGTATTGGCTTGCACTACGGCACGGTCGTCGGCGGGGTTCTGGACAGCGGATGCCATAGCGAGTTCACCGTGATCGGTGATGCGGTTAACGTCGCCCAGCGCCTGGAATCTCTGGCCAAATCATTCGATGCGCCGCTCGTCGTATCGTCAGCGCTGATGGCGCAATTGCGTGAGCCAGTTCCGACCGCGCTCTGGATACCACAGAGTTCGGTGGTTCTGCCGGGACGTCGGCTCCCGATAGATGTGTGGTATTTGCGCCGGGAAGCAGGCTTTACTCCCGCCGAGGAGAACACAAACTACGAGACGGGGGGCGTGCAGACCGCCTTCCATAGATCGTCCTTCCAGTTATCGCCTCCCGCCCCCGATATGTGCACCGGATAATCGATGCCTCGGACGGATACCTTGGCTGGATAGCCACATTTCACGAATGCTCGATGCTTTCCCGGGTCGCTGTAACCGCCACCCGCAGCATTGCCTTGTGAAAGCGAAATGAGGACGTCGAAATCATATCCAGCTCGCTCTGCGGTGTGATTGCTTATAAGGCCAAGGCTGACCACGGTGTCGTCGTCGAAATGCGCCGTATGAAAAATCAATGGTTCCATTGCCTTCGCATTGGAAACCAATGACAGCCCGGCGACAAATACGATCAGATTCCAACGCATTCACCCCTCCCGTGGTTCATGCGAATACAGACCATATCACTTCGACGGCCGTGCTGCTATCAATTCCCAGAGATCAGGCCGAGAACAGATGCGGCTATCGGCTACACAAACGCCTCATGATCGAAGTGGCATCGCATTGGCAGTCTGTTGTGCCCAATAACGCCGTAGCCATTGCTTCATCCATTGATGGGATGGTTTGTCGAGTGCGTGGTAACATGCCATTCCCACAGCCATGCAGGCGACAAAGACGGCCGCGAAGAGGCTTAACTGCTGGCCGAGCGGTGCGTTCCCAGCCTCAAACCCAGTTTTCTCAAAGATGTACTTGCAGAAGGCGATGGTGATCAGATGCGAGAGGTAGATCGCGTAAGAGGCATTGCCGATGTGACAAAGAAATTCGACCTTCCGCAGCCTTCCGTTGCGCTCGTACGAGAGTGCACCAATCAATAAGAGCGCCGCAGGCAATCCCCACATTACGGCTCTCCGAAATCCACCCTCGGGCGGCTCCACCCAGAACGAAAGCGCGATACCAGCCACGCCTAGCGCGATAAAAAGCGTGTCCATGGTTTTTGGAAGCGCCTTACCAGAAACGTACCAGACAGCGATGAAAATACCTGCGAGAAACTCCGACAACAAGGGTGACGCGATTACTTTAACGGCGGCGACTTCGCTGGAGAGGAACCGCGCCAACATCAAACTTCCCAAGGTCACCGTGAGGTAGGTTAAGCGATGTCTTTCCTTTAACAGCAGCCCGAACGCGAATACGAGATAGAAGAACATTTCGAAGTTGAGCGTCCAGCCCACGGCAAGTGCTGGTTCTACAGCTCCGTTCCGGGCAGAATACGGAATGAACAACAGCGATTTCGCAACCTCAGAAACAGTCGAGGATGCCTCATCAAATGGCCCTGGGGACAGTGTCGCGCCAACGACAAATATTATGGTGAAGAGCGAGTAGAGCGGGACGATCTTGATAATTCGATGTGCGAGAAACTCGGCAGGCCCCATAGATTTTCCGGCGGTAACCGACCACATAATGAAGCCGCTGACGAGGAAAAACAAATCGACGCCAGCCGCAAGCGGCCGCCACTCCCAGCCGAAGATGAAACCGATGTGATAGACAGCGACTGCCGTTGCGGCGAACGCTCTGAGATATTGAACCGAGTAGATCATTTCCCCTGGTACGCTGAGCCTAGCATTGCTCATTGTCCGTCTCCGTGTTCGAGGAGAGTCGCTGTTCGTCGACGGCCTTCACACGTCGAACTGCCAAAAGGTCGACAATCTGCCAGCTATGGCAATTCGCTTTCGACGAGCCACTTTCCTGTCGTTCTAAGGATGTTTGTGGATAAAGAGGCTGCTTACCCGCGCCTCAAACCGCAATTTCGAACCGGGGCGGCCGTTCGATTCCATAGCCGAGCCGCTTTGCTTGCTGGGATGGCTCTTTTAGGAAACGCGCACCTGCGAGAGCTTCGGAGCCTCGATGTGATTGAAGCGCTGGATAGAATTTTTCGTGAGTGTGGTCGGAGCAATGTATCTCAGTTGCGGCGTCGGCCGCCGCTAGTGAAACATGTCGACTGCAGTCAGCCGAATACTCTACCTGGCTTGCCAAGGGGATTAAGGACGAACTGATAGAGCTTAGTTCATGCGCCAGCTGGTGGCGTCCGGATAGAGGCAGAAGGAAAACAGTGAGCGCAGCAACTGCAACGATCAGCCTCAAAAACCTTTTTCCTAAGCCGCGTTTCACCTTGTCACACTCCACATTCTTGCGCTTTGCAAGCAAGAAAGAAGAGCATAGCGAAACCTCGACTTCCTTGTAACTCGTCCAAAGGTACTACTCCGAGCTGCCCTGCCTCTCATAAATTCGGCCATCAACTTGAACGAAGATAAGCCACCCGCGCGGGATTGCAGACTTTTGGCCGACGCGGTAGCTCTTTCCCATGCGAGAGCCTGATATCGACGTGGATGGTTGGTGCTTAGATGATGGGGAGGAATACCATCGGGCCGCACCCGACACTTTTTGGATTCCTGATCGTGAAGCTCGCGAGGCGCTGCAGCCCGGCGACTTGGCGAAGCTGATCTTCCGTATCAGCGTCGATGATCCGGAAGCGCCTGTTGCGGTGGAACGCATGTGGGTGCTTGTGCGTGAACGCATCCCAGGTGGCTATTTCGGTATCTTGGACAACGATCCTGAAGCCATCGACGATAACGAGGAATTCTGGAGCGGCATCGAACTGCCCTTCGCCGCCCGTCACGTCATTAACATTGATGGGCGGGACGAAAACACCATCGCGCTTGCGGCTCAGGAGCCGAAACGGCGATGGCAAAAGTCCTGAAGAGCGAAGCCGCGAACTCGGTCGGCCTCGATGATTGGCTCGCGTAAAACCAAGTCTCTCGAAATCCGCCTTGAATGATTTTCTGAGTTCTTTATCCGCGTAGCCCGTCTGTAGCGTCTCAGGTAGTTTCGTTGACCTGCCACTGAGAATTTCCTCCAGAATGGATTAGAGTTCGGCCTATTAAAGGACGGACGAATGAAGAAGCAGCGATTTACGGAAGAGCAGATTATTTCGGTGCTGAAGGAGCAGGAGGCTGGCGCGAAGGTGGCCGACCTCTGCCGCAAGCACGGAATTTCAGAAGCAACGTTTTATAATTGGAAAGCCAAATACGGCGGCATGGAAGTCTCCGAGGCGAAGCGGCTGAAAGCGCTTGAGGACGAGAATAAACGCGACGCCGTCGCGCATCTGAAGACCGTCATGAGTCTTTCGGAACGGCGGGCCTGCCAGATTATATCTGCGGATCGGAAGATGGTGCGATATCGGTCCTGCCGACCGCCGGAGGTAGAATTGCGGGCGAAGCTGCGCGATCTTGCCAATGAGCGAAGGCGTTTCGGATATCGGCGACTGTTCGTCCTGCTTCGGCGGGACGGAGAACCGGCCGGCGTCAATCGCATCTACCGGCTCTATCGCGAGGAAGGTCTTTCCGTTCGCAAGCGGAAAGCCCGGCGGCGTGCGGTCGGCACGCGTGCGCCGATCCTGGTTGAAGCGAAGGCCAATGCCCGCTGGTCGCTGGACTTCGTGCATGACCAGTTTGCCTGCGGCAGACGCTTCCGCGTGCTCAACATTGTCGATGATGTGACGCGCGAATGCCTGGCGGCGATCCCGGACACATCCATCTCCGGTCGACGTGTCGCCCGAGAACTGACGACGCAGATCGAACGACGCGGCACCGAACTAACGTCGAATGCCATCCTTGCCTGGTCGAAGGATCACAAGGTCGAGTGGCACTACATCGCGCCGGGAAAGCCGATGCAGAACGGCTATGTTGAGAGTTTCAACGGTCGGATGCGCGACGAGTTGCTCAACGAGAGCCTGTTCTTCGGCCTCGATCATGCCCGAAGCGCCATTGCCGAATGGGCGGACGATTACACTACTTTTCGGCCGCACTCATCGCTCGGATACCAAACCCCGGCAGACTTTGCCGGGACCATCGCCGCAACCGGCTCCAACGCTGCGCAAGATGAAAGCTTCGCGTTTCCGCCGGTTGCTCAAACCGCGCCTGTTGGCGTATTCAAAACCGCCGGGGCTCTAGTCGCCGCTGGATGAAAGTTCAGTGGCAGGTCACACCTTACAAAGGGCCAGAACGAAACGCAGCGAGTGCCTCGTCAGGAATGTGCTCCTCAGCGGGTAATTTAGGTGCTCAAGCAGCGATTTTCCGTCAGGAACCCGAAGATCACGACCGCTCTAACGCTTTGGAAAGTCACAAAGCGACAAAAAATTAAGCCATTGATTTTGTTAGATCTCGGAAATTTTCTGACTCTAAACCCCATATTTTTTCCGGAAAGATCGAAATAATTTCCGACAGAGTAAAGTAATGCCCGCCAACACTACTGTCGCCACAACGCAGCTGAGATTCGATCAACCCATTGATTTTAAGAGTCCCAACCAAAAAATGTCGATTCTCTGGCACTCATTGGGCCCGAGTTCATGGCCCTTAGCATTGATACCCTAGTCCGCTAAAGTACTCGTTCATCACCCCTCTGTCACGAACCGAGGGGTGATAATGTACGGGAAGAATGCCGACGCCTCGAATAGCGCGTAAAGCCTGAGCCACCGATAAGTGTGGATGTTGATTTATGGCGAGGATGGCCATGATCTCTGCGCCGCCGATGTACCGTGCGCGAAAGGCGGTAGCGTCGCTAAACTTTATGCCATTTAAAGGGAGCAGGTTGCTGGTAATTAGCGTGGAAACTTCTTTGCACGACACGCCAATATAAAAACCAGCCTCGTAATTGGAAAGCACCACGTCATTCATCCAGTCCTCTCGGACTGCCTGCGAGACTATCTTCCGTAAATGCTCGACGTCTTCAATTCGAAGACGATGGATCAAAGGTCGATTTCCATCAGACATCGTTACCCTTAACGTTCCTTCCGTCACCTCGCCCACGACCGTCGGCCATGCGAGGAAACCTCCGGAAATTGCAGTTACCGCTTTGTAGAGGGAAACGCTCCCGGGCGTGTCCGGTTTAGCGATGTCATGAATGCGGGTTGATAGGTCCTCGAGGTGCTCTGGGTTCTCAACTAGGAATTTGAAAAGCTTAGGGTCTGGGTGTCGAACAACTCCGTTTGCGTAGAGTCTGACGAGGTCAAGAAATGGAAGACCGCTGGCCTTAAAGTCCGACCTGACGGCTTTTGAACTTCGGGACAATACTGTGGCGAAGAGCAGCTTGTCGTCTTGATCTTTGAGCCTGAAGCCGTCCTGTTTGGCTGTTCGCGCGCGCGGCCTGCGAAAACGCTGCTCTTTCGTCTCGGGCAACTTTGGCGGCGGACGTCTAGCCGCCAACCCTGATCGAAGCTGGTCTTTCACCAAACGGAAAAAATTTATCCCAAACAGGTTGCGAGAATGGAAGACCTCGGCGATGACCGGGTTCTCGGAACCGTGTCCCATGGTCAGCGTCGGGAATCGCCAAGTATCTTGAACCCTCTCCGCCAAATCAATAACGCTAGTCGGCCAATTTCGGATCGCCAGGGCCGCTTCATCGAGCGCCTTTGGAGAGACCGCTCCTTGCAAAAGCGTTCCGCGCTGCCGATCGACCAGACGTGCCAGCAAAAGTGAAAATTCGAAAACCTGTCCCCTATCGAGGCAACGCAGATCGTGATGAAGGGTTCTCACCGTATCGCGCTTTGGATCGAGCGCCGGGTCGACTAAGGAGCACGCAAAGTCTATGTTTTCATACGTTGCCAAGTCGACGGTCGGCTGCCGGAAGTCCCTTAGGTCTGTTGTTGCGCGACCCGTGTCGGGATTGCGGCAGGAATGACAATGGTAGAGTCCCAGCGTTTGATTGAATGTCAGCATTGCTCCGCATTCAGGATTCGGGCAGTGATCCATCAGGTGCTCGTGGTTCCCGGGATCGAACGTCAGCGGCAAGAGTGACCAGATTGCTTTTTGGTATCCGTTCGACGCGAGAAAGCTCGGTGACACCCGCCGGTGCGGTGCAAGTTGTGAGACAAAAATCGTAGTGCCGAAGAACCTTACAGTTCGAGGACCTTGTCTCACGTACCGGAGAGGTGCGATATCGCTCTCCCCTACTGGCGCTCCGAGATAGTCGGCGAAGGCCGCGTCGTCTTCGACCAGGTCGACAAAATTTCTATGGCTGAAATATGCCTTTTTCCTGCCGAACGCAGCTTGCCACAATCCGGACGGATACTCCTCGCCGTTGCGATCAGTCGCCCTGAGAAATATATCGGGCAGGCCCTCGCCTACTTGCGGCGAGACCGGAAGCGCAATGCGTCGTCCAGACAGACTGTGCCATCTCTCAGCAACGGAGACAGACGATGCGACCGGGTGACCGAAGAACTCCCCTTCGGGTAGATAATGATACAGCGGCTTCAGGTCGTGGTCCGCCTGCTGGTGACGATCTAGCTCTGCGGCACCGTCATTAATTGAAGGCTTCTGTCTCATGTCGTTCGGCCCCGTATAGCTTTCAAATCCACCAGCCCACTCCCGGAAAGAAACTCTGTGACTCCCGCTCGCGACCAAAGCGTAGCGCTAGGTAAGGTCTGCCGAACCACAGGAGAACTTAAAAGCGAGCGCCTGACGGCACCGGGAGCTGCGGTCCCCTCCAACCGGATACGGTCTACGATCTCAGTCGTGAACATCCAGTCCCTCCTGAAAACGGTGACATCCTTCGCAGTCACAGTTGCCGGTAGGAAGTTTTGAACAATTAGCTCGCGGGCTATTCTGGGGTTTTTGCCCAGCGCCATCGCGACGTCATTTTTCGTAAAGAGCGCATGAGTGCCAAGGGCGGCTGCCGTCGCGCATTTGTCGACGGACGTCAGTACGTCATCAATTCGACAACGTAACCGCTGCCAAACGGGAAGCGCTGACGTCTGATCTACATAAGCCGGCAACGCGCCGGTGCAAATATCCCTTAGGACGGCGGCGCATTGAGCGCCGCTGATGTCCGTCATCGTGAACAGTGCCGATGAAACCGATATGGTATGCTCGTCTGGACGGGTCGAAGGCAGCTTGCAGATCGAATCGATAAGCGCAATCGGTGGGTTCTGTATAGAAGGAACGATGTTCGCCAGCATACCTGAAAGCTCGGGCAGCAATCCGGCTGCAACAAGGTCTAGCAACCACGGAAACGGAAGGCCCAAGTCTGCGGAGAGTTTCCTGCATTGGGCAGAGCTTCTCAACAGGCTCAAAGCAATCTGTCCCATCTCAACTTCATGTTTGGCAAGCATCCCTGCGAGCACCGTTCGACCGACGAAGTGGCCCGAATTAAAGTTTGCAACAGATTGATCACCCTGCTTTGACAGCCGACTTATTGCCCCGCTCCGCAAGTTGAAGTCTACGCGTCGCTTGAGTAGAGCTCGAGTCTGACGAGAGAGCGTCGGGTCATTCTGCAGCTTGTGGAGCGGGTGCATTCCGCGACCATGAGGGTCCTCAGCTTGAATTTGATCAAGGAGATCATCGAAACCACTCGGCCATTCCAGCAGTGCGCGGCCAGCCTTCTCGATGTCTTCCACATCGAGAGGTTTAAGTCGGCTCCGTTTGCCGAGCGCCGCGCCAACGCTGACTGCTAAATGGAAAAGCTCACCTCGCCCAATTGCCGAGAAATCGGAATGTAGCCGGCGAGAGGTTGAGGTCGCATCAGGCTCGATTTGAGATCGAAATAAACCGATCGCTTCCACGTCACGAAACTCGACGATCTCCTGTTCGAACGCACGCAGATCGACTGCACCGCGTAGAGTGTTCGTGTCATCATGGCATTTGTCACAAAACGAGACACCGTAGCTCCTCGCCCAACCGAGTTGCCGTCCGCAAACCGGGCAGTGATCGAGCAGCCGCTCCCCGGTTTCGAGGTCAAAGCTGAACGGTCTAAGTGCCCATATCCTCTTCTGACGTTCCGCGAGCTTCAACGATCGTGGTGCCACGCGCCGGTGACTGACTATCTGAGATCGTCGTACCTTGAGTTCCCCCAGACGGCTCCAGTCTCGACTGTTGTTTCGCTCGTCCGACAGCAGGTTCTTGACGTGCTCCACGTCTGTGCGGAGACCGAGAACGCCAACAAGTCGGTCCAAGTCTTCGGCGGCTGCCCCTTCATGCAAACATGAAAGTCTACGGAATGAACGGGCAGCACTGAGATCAATTACGAAACTCGTAGCTGGAAATCCGTTCCGTGCCGCGGCCTGCATTGCCGCGCCCCTAACGTCCTCTCCTGGCAGCAGGTCGACAGGGAGCGCAAAAATCTGTCCTCTCTTCTCGTGCCGATCAATGAAATACTGTGCGGGCGGTAAGTTACGCGGGGTGCACGCCAACATCACGCCGCTTTCCTGCCCTGAACGCCATGCTTGGCCACCCACCGCTTGAATGGATTGTACGTCGCGAGGCCCTCGCCGATCGTATATTCGTCCGAAGCTGTAGACAGGTGTTCCCACCGAACGCTCTGTGCCCCTTGTTCCAGAGCATATTCGACCGCGTTGGCTATGATGTTGGAAGCGTGCCCGAGGTATCCATTTGAGGCCACGAACAGGCACGCGACCGTCGGGCGACCAATGAAATTGGAGCGCTTCGGCATCAGGCCGTGTCTCTGCAACTCCAGTCCGACCAGACCGCAATAGTCATGGAAACACTTGCGATGCTCAAGTTTTTTCCAGTTCAGTTTCCCGATCCATAGCCGCTTCGGGCATCGCGCGCTAATCTGACCGTCGCTGAAAACCTTCTTCTCAGCTTCCTCCGTGCCAACGAAGACAACAGGCACTCCGTCGAGCAGAAAACCTTTCAGGGTGTTGTGAACCCGTCCCGCTTCGCTCCCAAGATGTCCCGACGATCCTACGAGAAGGTGTTGCATCTCGTCGAATATCAGCAACTCGGTACCAAAATCCTTGATATATTTTAGAATTCTCTCCTTCTTCTTTCCAAGTGTCTTCCCCTTCTCCGGATTAGGATCGCCGTACGCACGGAGAATGTCTTCGAGCAAAGACATCAAAGTAGATGTTCCCGAGACAGTGATGTGGATCACCTTTCGCTGCTCTTCAGCAACGATGTGACGAGGCGTTTCAGGCGGGAATAGCCCGATCCTATAGCAGTAATCGACTACATTCTGCTGAATGTAGATTCTTACGATGCTGGATTTCCCGCTTTGCCTGGGTGCAAACAGACATGTTCCCCGAGACTCAGCCTTGAAAGCGTGGCCGGAGATAATCCTACGACGGACCGCACGCAGCTTGTCGAACCGTTCGTGCGCTCGCGTAAGAAAGATGTGAGGAATTGCGATGATATTGCGATACACGTACTCGAATTCGTCTTCGGTGAAAATGTCCTGCATGGATTTCTCCCTAGCTCCATCGAATGGTGAAACTGCAGCGTGCGTGGTTCGAGGCGCTTTCTAGTGCCGAGTGAAAGGCATTGCGGAGGACGGCCGTGACGGAAAGTCTTCCGTAGGCACCAGCGCAACTAAAGGCATGGTGCCGAGGCCGACACTAAGCCCGCCACTGGCCCCGGAGCGAAGGCTTACGACTAAGATGCGGCCGGGGGTTAAGCCCTCGCTGACGACGTAGATGGGTGCCGCGGCGCGCTGATGGAAACGGCGACCGTTAGCCGTTTTCTCAAAAATCCCCGCGCCTGCCAAAAAATTGGTCGTCACTTCGTCTTCATGATAACGGCCGTAATCCATCAAGATTCCCGTTGGCGTCAGCGTCTGGATCGACACCCGGGCGTTTCCGAGCGCGAGTTGGCGACGCAGGTTTGCAACGAATTCAGCCCGAAGGCCGCGGAAGAGTTCGTCTTCGGCGAAGAGAAGCTCGGATTGAACGTCGGAAGAAGACAGGCTTCGCGTCATGTCGTTTGCCTCATTGCTTCGTTGAAGGCGTGAAAGAGGGCGTCTGGAAACCGTAAGCCCGAGCAAGTTCGTCGAGGTTGGCATCATCGTCTTCTGAGTAGGCGTCGAACGCCTCGAACTGCTGGTCCGAAAGAGCGGATGCGGAATGCTTGGAGGGAACGGGAGGTTTGCTGGAGGCCAGCTCGATTGTGGGTGGAGCATGGACCGCTGGTGCGGGAGCCTGTCGAGCTCTTCCCCCGCCGTTTGTGCGAGGTCTCCTGCCCTTGATTGCAGTCACCTCGTCGACCCGCTCGCCCAGCGCCGCGCTGATCGGAACCTCGTCCGGCTTCACGCGGCCCTCAATCGACGCAGGTACCTTGATGTCGACTATGCGGCTACCCGGTCCGAACTCGGGCTTCTCGCCTCCCCGCAATACCCTTATGGTCTGCTTGGCGACCCCGTGACTGCTGGTAGCGGTAAGCTTTTCCAGGTCCTTGTTGAACTCGGCGCGCAGTTTGGCCTTATCTTCTCTGGTGTGCCAAGCCTTGTTCAGCTTGGTCCGATAGGCTCTTTCAGCCTCGGAGAATGCGAACGAAACAGGCTTCTCGACGTAGAAGCTCTCGGAATTCGGTATCTCCACAATTTCCTTAGTACGCGGGTTGATTACAGCGATGCTCGAGACATCCATTTCGTCGTAGAGGGCGTCCGCTCGGAAACTTTCGGCCTGAAGGCGTTTTCCTTTCTTGGCACGCCCGGCGTTATCGCTCATGAGCTTTGAGATCAGCCTCTGATCCGTAAAGTGGTGCCCCTCGAAATTGATGCCGTTCGGAGTGACGGTGACCTTATCATGGCGGCGAAGGAGAAGCCTGTATGACCGCGCGTCGTCGACGGTGGTGCGCCCATGCTCTTCCAGTCCTTTGGTCCACATTCGGGCCGGAGCCATTCCGATGCCATCATGAATTTCCAGATGGTATTCCATGATCTTGTGGCTCAGGAGTTGCCTGAGCGCATCTAGGCTCAGGATCGCGGCGTCCCTTGGGTCGAGCATACCGGCTTCCTCGGAGTCCTTGTGGGGGATGGCTCCGGGCAATGTCCGGATCGCGACATTCATCGTGGCGTTGAAACGCTCGATCCACGGTTTGAATTCGGGTGTGTAGATCGGTGCATACTCAATGAAGAACCCGGCAACGTCCCCTACGGTTTGCAGCGTGCGGCCGATATGGGCCTTCGCGTTATCGAGAATGAGTGTGTAAAATGAGCCGAAAGCGTCTGTTGCACCTTTGCATGCACCAAAACGGGCTATCCAATCTTCCTTTGGCGTTATGACGTGCCGCAAACCTGCCATGAGGGTAGCGATATTCGGCGGGTCGTATGTGAGAATGAAACCAACGACCATTCTTGAGTACAGGTCGATAGCCCACACGAGCCAGGGTCGTTTGAAAACGAGCTTTGTCTCGCCTTCTATCTCGATTTTCTCCAGGCACCAGATCGGGGCCAAGGTTTGATCCAAGATGATCGTCTCAAGCGGAGCAACCGCTTCCAGGCCCTTCCCCCGCCCACGCAACTTCCGGTTCGCCACTCGGCTACCGTACTTGATGGTCAGCGTCTCAGAGCTACGCGCTTCTATGATCCAGTTTCGAATAGTCTCGTAATCCGGGGGCTCGCGGTTCCACTTCTCCCAATTCGCAGCGTCTTCTGATCTCGCCCATTCAGTTCTTTGCGGGAAAAACCTGTCGTCGAACCACTTATAAGCGTCCTTGTACCGGGTTGCCGCCTTTTCGTAGAAATGTTTGACCGCGCCTTTCAGCAGATCGTAGACGAACTGCGGAAACTTGTTTCTCTTACGAGAGCCGCCGGTCTTTCTAAGATAGAGTGCAAGCGTGCGTTTCCCCGGTTCGCCGACGACGAGGGCCTTTCTGATCGCGCTTTTCGAGGGAGGGTTGTCGAAACCTGCGTCTTTTCCGTCATATCCGTCCCTCACTGCGTAGGGGTACGTTTCAAAGATAAAATCGGTGAGACCATCGCCGCTTTCGAACCGGGAGTTGTCATGGGCCTGGACGTAATAAAGTAGACGCGCGGCCCTTCTAACGTCCTTGCTCTGTGTCTTGGCCTTCTTTTCTTCGCGCTCAGAAAGGCGCTCCTTTTCCGGAATATTGATCAGCGCCTTCAACTCATGGGCTTGCAAAGACCTGATCGGCTTTCCCCGAACCAACGTTTTGATCGCGCCACCGCCTGACTGCATGATCGCCAGTTCAAGGCGGGAGATGCGAGCAATTTCGCCTTCATCGGACCGCAGGACTACCGGGTCAGCTTCAGGGTCGCTGTCGACGGTGTAGTTGCCTTGAACCTTCTTCCCGAGGAAAAGAAAGCGGTCCCCTGTCGAAAAGTCGAGGATCATGTTTCCTCTCCTCTCTCGAGGAAGGCCTCAAGGTCCGCGTGTTCTTCATCCGAGGCGTAACGGTCCATGATGTAGGAAAGCAGACGTTCTGTTTCGAAGCGCCTCTTTTGCTTTCGGACTGACTCGAAGCGTTCCTCTGCGAGCGGTGAGCCGGCAAACAGCTTGGGTAGAGCGGAACTCGTTGTCGACTGGCCTACCCTCGCCCAATGGATCACTTCGCTGCGCGCAAGCGAGGCGTAAAGTTCCTCTCGCCCGATGAATACCGTGCTGCCATCGCTCGCATTAAGCTGGAGCGGGTCCCGATCCGGGTCTCCCGAAACCGTTAAAATCCCGCGCAGCTTGCCCGAAAGGAAAACGTATTGCGCTCCCTCGTAGACGTCCAAAGTCATGCCTAGTCCCCCTTGTGAAGTAGATACACGGCGGCGTCGTCCGCGATCCCGTTTCTGAAGTCGATCGATAAAAGGCCGCGGTAGTGCAGGCCGTGCAGTTTGGCGCGCCCAACGATCCGGCCGCCTAGCGCCCGCTCCAATTGCCACCGCCTAGCCTCTGTTCGTCCGCCGAAGACGTCCAGCCACACCAGGTCGTCATGGATGTCGCCGGCCACCTTTTTTCGCCAGTCGATCAAGCGGACCATGCGTAGAATCTTGGGTAATAGGTGATCCGACTTTCGAAGCTCTAGGAAATGGAAGTTGCGTCGGCCGTAGACCTCTCCGGCCAGCTCCAGCTTGTGCCTGTACTTCTCATCGGAATCGCGTGCGTCCTTGTCGGCCTTCACCTCGATGATCAATGTCTCCAGATCGTATTCGGAAACGGAGGAGGTAATCGGTACGAGGCATGCGTCGCTGAAGGAGACGCCGCTTTGGAGGTCGCGGAGGAATGAAGGATGCACGCGGAGAAGAAGGTCCGGGAAGTAGATCAGCGGCTTGCCCCTGTTCTTTCGGACCTCGATCTCGAGCCTATGAGGTTGCGCCAGGAGATACGAGACCCTGCTCGACAGGTCCGCAAGCTGCATGACGTTCACCTCCAACAGCGAGTCCCACGGCATCGACCGGAAACCCGCTTTTATCGTTGGAAACCACCCCGTCGGCCTTGTCTGCCGCCCATCAACAATGGTTCTGATTGGGCCACCGTTCTCGGCCCAGTAAAGGGTCGCTATCGACGAAAGGTTGTGATGTCGTCTAGGGAGCTCCTCGGGTACGCAAGCATCCGCGGTAAAAGCGTCGAAAAGCTCGTCTTCTGTGGCAACATTGTCTTGACCGAAAACGGCAAACGGGTCGAACGGCTTCGTCATGCCAGCTCCGCGCGTGCTTTACCACGGCAGGAGGGCTGATAGAGCTTGGTCACCCGTGAGCTGCCTACCGGGCACAACCTTTTCAACAAGCGCATTTTCATCTGTACCTTCCTGCTCTGCATTCGACTGGGTGAACGAAAGGGTTCCGGGCCACGATTGAATTCGCAGACCGACCTCGCGAGATTTTGGACACACGGGTGCGCTGTGCTGGAAGCGCTCGAAAGAACGTGCTAATGATTCGGAGACCCTTGACCTCGGGTTCCTCGGGTCGACTCGATGGGCGGCCGCATTGCGAGTGCGAGCCGCCCAGCCAGCTTCGCCGCCGAACTTGGGCGTCCAATCCCACAGATGTTAGTCAGCTCGCAGGATGCGTTTCCTGCTGCTCAGCTATCAAATCCGTGAAGAAATGCGGTAGCGTCTGTCCGCTAGGGTGACTTCGTGCTAGTCACCGATAGTCCCTCCTGTCCTCTGTTCCTATCTGCAACGGAGGGAGTTGCGAGCTCACTCACCGTCGATATCGACTCGATCAATGGGGCGAGCGTAGCACCAAAACATGCGCCTGCAAGTCGAGATACAGAAAAAATGAACACAGATTCACAAATCTCCAAATCCGACCCGAACGCAAACCCAGGCGTCGAGGAGGCCTACAGGCTGGTGGTCCTGGAGATCAAACAGCTCGAACAGGCTCGACGCAACATCAGCGCGAGGCTCGAGAAAGCTGTCTCCGCTAGGGACCTGCTCCGCCAACTTATCTTATCCGACACCTCAGAGCATGAAGACAGCAAGGCATCATCCAATGCGGGGTTGAAACGGAAGAAGCCGACAAAACACCACCGAGGAAGCCTGACGGGTGAGATCGTGAAGCGATCGAGGGCGATTTTGTTGTCTGCAGGTCGGCCTTTGGAGCGAAGCGAACTCCTAGAAGAGATCGAACGCGACGGCTTCAAGGTGAAAGCAAGCAACCCGGCCCGCTTCATCGGACGCACCCTCTGGGAGAGTGAGGAATTCATCCACGTTCCCAAGGCTGGATATTGGATCAAGGGCCAGCATCTTCCTGAAGCCGAGTGACGTCCTGAATTAGGTCCACGATGAGGTCCTCAATTACGGTCGTTAAATTCCGATTCCGTTAATTGTAGACTTCGCGTGCCGCGGGTCGAGTGGCAGCCGGGCACGTTATCCCGATAGCCTGTGCGCATTTGGCTCACCGCTAAAGCCGATCAATCTTCGCTTTCGTCGTCATCTTCTGTCGGAACTGCTGATCTAAGAAGCCCCAGAAGGCTGGCACGAAGGCGAGGCTCTCCTATGCCCGCGTCGGAATGGAAGACAACATCTACCTTTCAAAGGGTGTGCTTGTTGAGCGGAACGCCCAGCTCGTGTCGCGCGCCGCAGAACTCATCCGCGGGCTAGGCGCGCAGCTGGCGACTACGTCCGAAGCCCGGGAAATGCTCGCTGTAGGCCCGCCTGGAGTGTTGCCTGTTCACGACCACGTGGCCGCTCGAGCGCGGCCTTCCCCAACCGTTTCCAACTTAGAGAAAGGATACCCATGTCGTATGCATCCGGTGAGGGCCGCAGGTACCATATTTCGGATAGCCAGAAACTGAACCTCGTGGTGCTTCTCGGAAGTCTCCGCAAGCAGTCGTTTCACTCATCTAGGATCGGTTGACACCCTGGCATCCATAACGACCGAGAACGGCAGGTCCGACAATGGGGTTTGTCCACGCCAGACACGGTGGAGATTGCGGGCCGAGGAAACCGCCATGGCGAAGTGCCTCAGCCGCTTCCATGGAGGTGGTCATGATCAGGTCGGCGATCTCGCGGTCGAAACCATCGCCGTAGAAGATGAGCTTTGCCCATTCATGCCGGAATAACAGATGGTTGTCGAATGTTTTCCAAGGGTTGGCGCAATCTCTTGTAGTCGGACCCCGAGTGTGGGCCAGCCCGCGAGCGGCATGGAGAAGTGCGGCTGCTACGCCACCTACGTAAGAACCTTAGAATCTTGGACGCCGCGACCGTGTCCTCATAAAGTGAGCTTGAAAGCCCGGCAATGTCGATCTAGGGGGTGGAACGGGCGTAGGCTTTGCAAATCCTTGGATCGGCGCGCCAAATAGCAGGTGATCTACCACGCTCTGGCGGTGAACGGGGGTCACGATCACTCGCTCGCGCGGAAGGTAATTCAGCAACCAGAGCACTCCCGCCGCAGGTAGCCAGGGCAGAGGAAATTCCGCGTCACCAAAATCCAGAAACAAAGGTCGGCTCCCTCCCCGCCAACGTTCGATGATTGCTGTTGCGCGATCCCATAGAAGCCATGCTCGAGTTTTAGTCTCAGCCGATGGGGAGCAGGTCGTGATCTCTTGGCGGAACGAAGACAGATCGCGTTTTAGCCGCATGCCGTCGACCACCCACATCATGGGATCGTAAAACGCCTCGCGCGATGTCCTCTCCTGCGGAGTGATCGCGGAGTGCTGGAACTCTATGACGATGCCGCTCGCCGTTTTCACGTCTGCGATGTGGACTTCGCCGTCTACGGCTCGATGATGGATTTCCTGCCATTCCGTCGGAAACAGGTTCTTCCATGCTCGATGCCATTCTGTCTCGGGCTCCCACCAACGGTCGCAAACAGCGGTGCTGACGTGGGCCCAGTGGTGAAGCCGCTTGAGACCGCACTTGGCTAGCGTCGCCGATCCGCATCCGGGACAAGTCCCACGGATGCCAGGCATTGCTTCCTGTCGGATTCCTTCTACGAGGGCGAATTTCATTGTCATCTCCAAACGGTCATGAGTACGCCCGAAAGGCGCAAGCCCGGTTCCTAGTAGGGAAGTTGGCGGGCGGCTTGGTTGCCGCTTGGAGATTCTTCGGGCAGTTTCGGCTGCCTCATCTTGTTATCGTCTGGTCCGCCTGACGATTAGGACAGGTTACCTTACCCCTTTGCGAAAGCAATTGGGGCTTTGAGCGCGGAATGCTTGATCCTCAAAGGAATTTGGCGATCCAATGCACGGAGGCCTGCAGTACTCTGGGAGGCTTGCGAAGTCGTCGCCCCGTATAGTCGAAACCAGGCATCCATCCTGATGCCGCCTCCTCCAGTTCCGCCATGGCATCCTCGCCCTCCAACAAGACCACCAGGACCTGCACCGAAAAGTCGGCGGCCGGGAGGACCTCACGCGAGAGCCTTGTTCACCGCTGTGAAGAGGGCTTCGAATTGCTTGACCTCATCACTCGTAAGGTCGTTCGCGGAGTGATCTTTGCTCCATCTCAAGAATGCCTTGGCGAGACGGTACTTCTTGAAGTCCTTAATCTCCTTGGTGAAGATATCGACGATTGGTCTATCGGCGCTTTTTGCTGCTGCCGCCCCGACATCGACACCGAACTCGCCCTCGGCGACTTCGATCAAGGTCGTGCGAAGAAGGTCCTCGATTTCGGAGGTCTTCACTTTGGAGATGAGGAAGTCGTCGGTTCTGAGGAGTGCCTTCTGCTTGAGCGTGTGGGTCAGCACGTCGTGGCCCGCAACGGTGTCGCCCGCCCTGTCCGAGTCCAGTAGTGCCGCCACCTTCAGGCTGTTAGCATGGAGGATGGTCGCAAAGTACGCGATCTTGCTGGCAGTGCCCGCCGGGATCATTGCAATCTTGCTATCGAGGTGCGTCCTCTCCGCGGCCTCAAGAAGCGATGATACGGCGTCGATATACCAGTAGTCGGTCAGCCCCTCGAGGATGAAATTCTTCTTCTTGGTGAACAGGCTCTGGGCCAGATCGTAGCCGAGCGCCTCCTGAAGGGGTAGGAGGCCAGCGGGATCGTTGGAGGTGATGGTCGTGTGTACTTTCGTGCCG
The DNA here is from genome assembly GCF_000816845.1 of Rhizobium gallicum bv. gallicum R602sp. Lineage (NCBI taxonomy): Bacteria > Pseudomonadati > Pseudomonadota > Alphaproteobacteria > Hyphomicrobiales > Rhizobiaceae > Rhizobium > Rhizobium gallicum. The sequence goes on from NZ_CP006877.1 coordinate 2,319,948, forward strand.
ACACTCCGATCGGTCATCTCGACCACCCGGACCAGTTCAAGTTCGCCGCTGCCGACCAGGAACGGAGAATGGGTGGTGAAGATGGTCTGGTTGTTCTCCGCCAGGCGGGAGATCGTCTTCTGGAACTCTCGCTGCTTCAGGGCGTGCAAGCTGACGCCGGGTTCATCGAGCAGAAGGATCGCATTGCTGTAGTTGTCCTGTGCCTCGGCGAAGAACACGACGAAGAACGAAACCAACCACTGGAAGCCCTCGGAGCGCTGATCAAGCTCGACCGATACGCCGAGATCGTCTTCAACCACGACTTTGAGATACTGACCGTCGGCGAAGACCCGGAGTCTGTCGGCCTCGGCGCGGGTTGGATCGGGATTCCAGATCGAGCGGATTTCCCTGGTGAGCATGGCGCTGGCTGCGTCGAGCTGATAGTGACGCTCATCGGTTTTCCGCTCGATGGTCGCAAGGTTCTGCTGACTGCCGTCCTGCCGCTGTTGATCGGTTACAGTGCCTGCCGTTGCCAGCTCCTGCGCCGTGAATCCGAGCAGTTTCAGGAGGCAAAGGTTCCCATAATCGTACTTGTCATCGTCCATGAGCTTCTTGGATTGCCGCTCGTGGAGATGCGCCAGGTGAATGCGGGGACGAACCCTGAAATAATTGTTCGACAGGACGAATACAGGCATGCGCGCTTCGAGCGTTGCCAGCACATCGTCTAGTGCGTCGCCTTCGTCCAACGAGGCCATCGCCGCATCGTAGGACTTCTCGACCGCCGAACCGTCTTCGATGGCATTGAGGTTCTTCTTCAACCATACCCGGATTTTCGAACGATCGTCCTTCGAGAGATCGCGTGTGCGATGCACTCCCTCCAGCACCCGTGTCAGCTCGTCGAGCGATTTGGTCGTCTCCGTGCCGGTTTCCGCGAAACTCTTATTGTCGGAATTGGCAGCGATCCTGTCCAGGTTCTTCTGGACGTCGGTCAGTGAAACGCCAGTTCTGGGCAGGTTGGTGCTGTGAAGGCCCTTATTATTCAGCAACCTGGTGAACGAGTAGGTTGTGATCTTGTCGCGAAAGGATTCTGGGACCGCATCGCGGTCATCCTCGTCGAGTTCGAACGTCGCCTCTACGACGGGCACTGTGGCGGGGTCTACTTTGCCCTTGGTGATGTCGTTGTAGAGTGACCGCGGATAGTCTCGCAGCGCATCGAGAGGCGCGACGTCCTTTGGACGGTGCAGTTGTTGAATTGCTTGAAGGATCGCTGATTTTCCTGCCTCGTTGGGTCCAACGAGGATGGTCTTCTCACGCTCGAAATCGATGACTCCGGTGTCCTTGATGCTGCGATAATTCATGACCCGCGCAGTTTTGAGCTTCACTCGACCCTCCAGCTTTACATTCAGATTTCATGGTTTACTGGAGAATGATCTTTTGCAAGCCTGCCGGGCAATCGTACACGTAATTGGTTGTGGAATAGACCGTGGAAGAGCTGGCTTCTCAACGGGACGAGGCTGGGCTAGCCTCCGTCTTCAACTGATTCACGGGCGCTGATGGCTACCAGTGTGACGCTCGCCGACCTCTTCCCCTACGACGATGGCACCGTTCTCGTCGCACGCGATGCCATGGCTGGAGTTCCACGCCACATTTCCCAGGTCGCGAACGGACTGCTTCGGTTGCGGACGCGCCCTTATCGCTCGTAACGGCGGCGATATCAGCCTGCGCAGGCACTCTTTCGCCCATCGCCCTGACGAGCTGTCCGCAAACTGCGCAACTGCCGGCGAAACGGCGCTGCACATCCTCGGAAAGGAAATCATAGCCCGGCACGGCAGGGTCACGATGCCGGATACCTGGATGACCGATTTGGACGGCAAGCGTCGTCCCGTCACATCTCGGCAATCAATCGCGCTCACTGATGTCCGCCTCGAAGCTGCCGAGGGTGACATTGTTTCCGACATCGTCGCTATAAGCCCGGAAGGCCGGAAGCTCTTCATCGAAATCCGGAATACCCATGGCTGTCCTCCGGAAAAACTGGAGAAGCTTGCGGCCATGGATGTCGATGTTCTCGAAATCGACGTCTCCAGTTACCGGGCTCATCCACTCGATAACCTGGATGAAGTCATCCTTGACGTCGCACCTCGCGTGGTAATCCAGAGCGCCGCGCTGCGGTCAATGGCAATAAGGATTGCCGACGAAAGGGCCGCAAGGGAAGAGACCCGGCAAACCGATGCTGGCCGCAGGGTTGCGCTCTACCGCGACCGCCAAATGGAGAATTCACCGCGCGCGGCCGAACTTGCGGATCAGATGATCGCGCTCGGGTTTTTTCGGACCACATGGACCTAGACGACATGAAGTCGTCGGCGTTTCGGGTCCCGAGACGGCAATGGCAGGCCGCCATCCTCTACAGGCTCGGGGTGACTGTTTATCCCGACAAGGTTGGCGCAGTAGCCATGCTGGAACGTCTGCGGGAGCGGAAATGGTCCAAACCCGAACTCGACTTCATGTCTTCCGATGACACGAACTGGATTGCCAAACACATCGCTCCGGACTTCAAGTCGGCATACGAGGAGGTCGCCAGTTACTTGAGGCGTCTTCGGAAGGAGGGTGTCGTCCATGAAGATATGGCCGGCAGCTATTACATGAACCAAGGCGGGCGCGAAGCGATCTCGCAGGCGGCTCGGGAACGATCGAGGCAGACTGTGCGCAGGCAGGACCTGGATGACGCTCTCGAAGAAATCCGTGACCTGTTGTTGCCTGATGATGAGGATTGGGGGGATGTCGACGTTTGGCTTGAGGAACGGGCGATCGAATTTGGGCACCTCGGTGGGAAACCTGCTCCAGCAAGATGACCGCCGATTTGATCACCTGATTGGTACCTTGAAAGCGATCCGGGCGTCGATCGTCAGGATGAAGCGTTTCGAGCAAGACGAGCCGCCCGAAGACTTTGCAGGGCTTCCGTTGGAGAGACTTTTCCTTCGGCTACAGACCGCCCGCTTCGACGCCGAGGAGCGCGCTAAGGCCGAGCGGGCCGACCGCCTCAGGCGCGAGGCAGAAGACAGGGTGTCGGAGGCTGTCCAGGCCGCGAACAAAGTTTTCATTGATCCAGGCTCACGCCTGGATACGATCCGACCCGATAGCAGCGGGAAGACACCCCGGGAGATGGCGGCCGACAGTCTCGTCGGCCTGGGAAGGTTTTAGGGGACATTTCCAAAGTCAGGGCACGGAGAGCGGAAGAAGAGCGCTCAGAACGCCTGATGGAGACGGCGCTCGACAAACTTCGAGCCGAGGTCGCCCGCACAATTCCGAGGCAGGACCTCGCCGATCTCTGGATGAGGCAATCGTGGCCTCATCTCGGGGGAGCAAGACCACAGGACTACTGCGTCGACGAGACCACCCTTTCCCGCTGTCTCGAAGTCCTCGCTGAAACTCAAGGAGCGCAGAGCGACGTCGGTGATTGGTTGAGGTCCGAGCTGTTCGGGTCGTTGTGCCCATTTCTCGAGGCGCTCTTCGACCTTCGCGCGGCTGTTGCCGACCTCCTTGACCGTCTGCTTCACCTTATCTTTGGACACGCCTTCCTTTTTGGCTTCGTAGCGAACCTCGTGGTCCTGGCCACCCGCCACCCGGGCGCGGTCCTGGTTGCGGCCTCTCGTGCTGTTTGACATCTGGCTGGTCTGCTTATTCTTGAACCATGCCGATAACAGCCCCGCAGATTCCGAAAGCTCCAAGCTGGGATATCAATTGGATTTTAAGCAAAAGCCGTGAACAATCCGGGGATGGTAAAGCGACCTGGAAAGCCAAGCAACTCGATCCCCCTACTGCACGATGAGCCTCCGCTCCGTGGAGGCCCGTCGCCAACAACGCGATCCGCGCCAGCCAAACCTTCCTTTCGACCCGATGCCCGACCGGATCGAGCCAGCCCTCGCGCTCCTGAAGGTTAAAGCCCCGCAAGGCGACAGATACATTCCCGGATCGCCTCGACGTAGATCACGCGATCCGGATGAAGTCCGACTTGGGCCAGGGCGGGCGCGAACAGATCGGGCCGCGCCAGGCACCAGACGACCTTGCCTTTCGTCCGGGCAGCCACTCCGGCGGCGAACAGGGCAGCGGCTGCTCCATCGACGACACCTGCGCCGCCTCCGGCGAACTCATGGACGGCACCGTAAGCCAGCCCGCCGCTCGGAAGCCGCTCGTCGATCTCTTGAACGCCAAACGGGAGAACAGCTTTCGGACGGACCACCGCGCCTTCGAGATGCTGGATGCGATCCCGCAGCTCGGAGATGATCGGATTCGCGTTCGTCTGCGCCATGTTCGGCTTCATCAAATAAGTTTCCATTACCCGCGAAAGCGAGTATGTTCGCTATTTGTTCACAATCCGATTGTGAGTCAATGTGCATATATTGGGTGGACTTTTCGGAGGCCTTGGTCGTCCACACAGATACAGGATCGGGAGTTCGAACGAATTCAAATCGCTAGATGAGTTCCGTCCACAGGCTACGAAAATGTCATCAATAAGAAAAAGTACCTATGGCGAGCTGACCACCCTCCCCGACTATCGCGGAGCGGTCGCTGCCGTCGCGTGCAGGGCCTTTGATCATATGATCTTACAGAGGACACCCGCCGTTGCGTTCTCGCCGAGGCAGTCGACGCCGTGATCGATCAAGACGCCCGCCTCATGGCCGAGCAGTTCGTGATCGGAATGTTCGGAACTTTGGCATCGACGGCTCGCTGCCCGACGCGTAAGTTCATCGAACCACAGATCATCCTGCGCGAGCATTCCAGTCATCTGAGCGGAAACTTACAATGACGACCCATCATTTTGTCGCCACTTCATTTCACAATGTCATCGGGACAATACCCGCCGCGCTGAAGGTGGCAAGCGGCGATATCGTCATCACCCGCACAATCGACGCGGCGGGTTATGATGAGGAAGACGTCCAGCGCGCGACCGGTCCGAATCCAATGATCGGTCCGATTTTCGTTGAAGGTGCCGAGCCCGGAGATTCGCTCAGAGTTGAAATTCTGGAAATGACACCTACTAGAGATATTGGCTTCACGCGAAGTGTTGTGGCGGCGAACGTTATTGATCCCGAAACAGTTCGCGATCTTCCGAGGTCTGATAAGACGCTTTGGGAAATCGATCGGCAGGCGATGACCGTGAGACTGAAAGAACCGGTTGCGGGCATCGAAAACTTGGTTCTACCTCTGTCACCCATGGTTGGGTGCTTCGGTGTTGCCCCCAGTCTCGGTCAGGCAATCTCGACTGCGACAAGCGGCGAGCACGGTGGGAATATGGACTATCGCGTCTTCGGTCCAGGGACGACAGTCTGGTTTCCCATATTCTCTCCCGGCGCTCTGTTCTTCCTCGGCGATTGTCACGCGATCCAAGGCGATGGTGAAATCGTCGGCACTGGCGTTGAAACGACCTTTGAGGTGACCGTGAGGCTATCAGTCGAAAAGGCCAAGCCGATGTCGTGGCCGAGGGCTGAAACAGCGGACGACATCATCACGGTTGGAAACGCAAGGCCGTTGGATCAGGCGCTGCAGCACGCAACGACCGAAATGCTGACTGTCCTAATCACGGACTATAAACTGACGAGAGTAGCGGCGAGTCACCTCCTCGGCCAGGTCGTCCGATACGATATCGGCAACGTGTTTGATCCTGCCTATACGGTCGCCTGCCGGGTCGCGAAGAAGTGGCTTCCGTCTCGTTGAGTGACCCTGCGAGCTATGCTGCGCCCCACGCTACAAAATGGTGACCCATTCCCAATGCAAGTGACTTACAGGCAAACGGTGGCGCTCTGCCCACATTGAAAGAAGGCCCCGTACGCCTTCCAGTGCGGTCGTGGTTCGTTAGACTTTTTTTGCCGCGCTCAATCGCCCTCTTGCAAAATCAACCTCGAGTGGCTTTAGAAAGACTTGGGTTGAGATTGAGGAAAACAGTCGTGGTGAAGCTCAGGTCCGAAGCGGCGCGGCATCGAAAATTCTTGGATTACGGCTACTTCGCGCCGGAACTCCCCCCATGCTTCTCGTCACGGGGTTTCGGCGCGAAGGGAGCTTCGCTGCTTAAACAGATAAGGAAGCTGCCGAGGGTTAAAGGGAGGCCGGCCTATCAAAGGTTCGTGTCCGAAAAGGCGACTTTTTACTATCCTCGCTTCAACAACACCGATCGTCTTCACTCGGTGGTCAATCCGATCTCGCACCTGTTTACATCTGCCCTGATCGCCAAACACTACAGGGAGCTTCGGGACGTCGAGCGGGAATCCAGCTACTCCCTGTCGGCATCGTTCTTCGATTGGAACGGGCAGCGGGCGCTGCGCCGACCCGTCTTTGCCAAGCGCGACGAGTTCACATCCCAGTTGTCGCCGCGGTTCGAATACACTGTCACCACCGATGTGCGGGCGTTCTACCATTCCGTATATACGGGCTCGATCCCGTGGGCCGTCCATGGAAAAAGCGCAAACACAAAGATCAGGCCGGCGCTTTTTGGCAACCAACTCAGTCTCCTCATCCGCAATGCGCAAGGCGGCCAGACAACCGGTCTTCCCGTCGGCCCGGACACTTCGAGAATCCTCGCCGAGGTGGTCGCCTCCAGGATAGACAGCGGAATCGATGGCATCCTGCAAATGAAGAAAGGCGACGCGGCTAGGTTCGTCGATGATTTCACATTTGGCTGCAACTCCGTTGAGGAAGGCCACCGGATAATCGCAGAGGTCAGGCGTGCCGCGGCGGAATTCGAACTTGATATTGGTAAAGAGAAGACGACGATCGAGCCGACTAACCATCTCGCCTATGTCGGCTGGCAAGACTACATGAAATCACATCTGCCGGGGAAAAAGCCGGACAAGGCTTCGTTCGAACGCTTTTTTTACGTCGTCCACGACATGACAAAGCGTCACACCAACCTGAACATCGAGAAGTTCGCGATGTCGAGTTGCCGGACAGCCTTCGTGGAAAGCGAGGACTGGGACTTTCTCCAAGAGCACATCGTGTCATCGTACCGAAGGAACTCCACCTTGGTAGATACGCTCGTCGAAGCCATCCTACTCCGTCACGAAGCGCGGGGCGATCTCAATATGTCCGCGCTGTCGGATTTCATAGCGGCACGCTTGCCGATGCTGGGTGCGAACCAGAGGACCGGCGAGATTCTCTGGCTGCTTTATTTGGCATGTGCGCTGGACATCAAGATTAAGGCAGAGGCGCTCTCGATGTGCCTGAGGATGCCGAACCCAATGATCGCGACGCTCGTGACGCATGCGGAAACCCAAGGACTGGTAGAAGGCGCGATCGATAGGACCTACTGGCAGTCTTACGCAAACGCGGAAGGACTGCGCTCGAACATGTTTCTCTTTGCGTACGAGGCCGCCAAAAACGAGTGGGAAGAAGATGTCACGTATTGCGAAGACGATGATTTCTACGGGCTTTTTTTCGATGCCGAATTGTCCTTCTTCGACATTACGCATGGTAGAAAGGACCTCTCCCAGGTATTGACAGAGAGGGAAAGGGAAAACCGCCTATCACGTTTACTGGCCTCCCGGACCGCCCCGAACGAATTCACCCTCGACCCCGACGACGAGTTCGACGACACGGATTTCGATGACTTCGAAATTCGACATGTTGATCCCGACATTTATTAGACCAGAACAATGAACATCAATCCAACAAGCACCTTTTCAAGTTCCCCTATGCCAACCACGAAAACCCTAGAATACTACCAGTACCTGACGGATCACGTGATCGCCGGAACCAGAGGCGCTAGGTTCACCGCTGCGAGGCTCTTGATCCTCAAGGAGCGTGCCAGCCTTCTCATCCAGTCGGTCCTCGCCGTTCTGCTTATCTGGGTCTCGGTGATCCTGCTGGCATACCCGGGCATCGACGAAACCCTCACCCGCAAGCTGGGTATCGTCTCAACGATGTCGTCCGTCGCCATCCTGGCAATCACGTTATTCGAGTATGCTCTCGGGCGCGGGCTGCTTGCCGCAAAGCTTCATGACAGCTCGCTCAGGGCCACTGCGCTTATGCGAAAGCTGGAACGGGAACTGGCAAACCCGCAGCCGTCGCTGGCGGTATTGGAGCAAGCAGCCGAAGAATTCGAACAGGAAAACATCTTGACGAACGTGAACCATTCGGCGGTGGATTTCACGTTGCACAAATACTCGCGCGCCAAGTCCGAATCCGGAATCGCCAATTTCTTCTATAGCGCGAGGAGCTTCGTTGCGCAGGCGATCGTGATAGCACTCTCGGTATCGCCAGGCCTCCTCACCCTCATCGTCATCATCTACCAGGCCCGGCACCTTCCGTTCCTGGGGGTGCAGTAGGCTACAAGCCCGACTCACGTCTCTGAATAGACGGGGTCCGCCAGCCATCGCCAGCGGACCCCACTGCCTTACTTATTTTGAAGGCGGCGCATGGCGGCGTTCGCCTCGGCTACGGCCTTCCAACGGGCACCGGTCACTTCACCGGAAACGATCGGGGCCTTGCTTTTCTCGGCGACAATCCACTCCCAGCGGTTATAGCCGCGGGCGTAAATATGCATCCCCGAGGTTAAAAGGATCATAGGTTCTCATAGGAACTCCTTTCGAGGGTTGCAATTCCCAAGAGGAGTCGGTTCACCGATAGCCCCGCTTGGGGCTCTTCCCGGTTAACCTCTTTTGAGGACGTGACAACGACGATGGCGTCGATGCTGGCGACATGGTCGCCATGAAAAAGCGCCTCCCTCTGCGTCGATACGGATGGCGTGTCAACGGCAGATATCGAGAAGCAGACCGCTGATGGACTCGGCATATCCTGTTCGACTTCCGGTGCCAAATCGGAACGCCCAAGTGAAAGGCCTGCGGTGTCCTGCTAGCGCTTTGGCCCTGTTGGATGAATCAAACCTGCCACTTGCCGTCTGATGTTTCGACGGTGAGGCCGGCGGGTCGGGGAATATTGGCGCTATTCCCTCCCCACAGAAGCAACACGGGCCCCACTCGACATCTTCCTGCTCGTCGATCATTTTTCTTCACCAAGCTCATAGAACACACGACTGGTTGCTGGGTTTGGGTCTGGTCGGCTGGCGCGCTCGCGCGAGGAGGTATCATGCCACGAGGGAAGCAGAAGCCGCGCCGCGCATTCGCCCTGCCGGAGATCGAGGTCGGTGACTGGCATGGGGAGTTCGCTGGTCCCCCCTCAGGCAACATCGGTCAGCACATACAGCCGGGTCCGCCCATCATGGTCGTAGAGTTTACCTACTTGATCCTCGGAGCGGTGGTCATTTCGCCGATCAGCAAGTTCCAGTGGCCAGCAGCGGTCTCCTTCTGGGTCCGAACGCCGTTAACACCCGAAAGAGTCGAAGCTGGCCTTATGTTTAAATCCGATGAAATTCCGTCTGTGAATGTCAGCTTCGAAGTCACGCGGCAGCAGTTCACCGAGACCTGCTGGCTGTGCAGAGAAAAATTGCTAAAGGATTTTCATTTCCGAATTGGGCCTGGGACAGATGATCATTGGCCGCTGGAGAGCTGGGGAGCTAGTTTTCGGCTTTGATTGACCGCGATGTCAGACGCCTCGCCAAAGAAGTCGCCGTGAGCCCCCATGCCAAACCGACATACTCATGGTTAGCGTCGTTCCCGTTCCCATTCGCCAAGTGAGAGAAAAAACCAATGCTTGAAGACGACCGGATATGGCATGTACGAGATTTGGTGAAGGAGCACGTTTCAAGCCCATCGCTGCGGCACATTCGGGACCCAGCTGCAATACTTTCGATCTCGCGTCGGATTCTGAAGAAAATCGATCGCGGCACCGGAATTTGGCAGAAGTGGGAGGGAGAACGCGAGGTCCTCATAAAATCGGCCGTCGGATGTTGGATTCCAACTGACAGACTCAGGGACTATCTGAATCTCTTTTCCGGTCCGAAGCTCACTTCCACGGACGTTGCGCAACGGATGAAGGCCATCGAAGAAGAACCTTATACTTCGTACCCAAACGATGACCTACGTGAGGGATGTCTGGCGATCTACAATGAAGAAACCGCGCTTGGAACAGAGCTGCCGGCAATTATCGGCCGTATCGCCGATTTCGTTTTAGAGGAGGAGCGTTTACGCGTTGAGTGCGAGCAGCGCTACAAGCAGGCGCGCCTTGAAGAGCAGGACGCCGCCGAAGCTAGATTGATGGCTGGAGCGGATTGTAAATGGACCCAGTTGCGAGGAGCGCCTCACGTTTATTGTCGAACCAACGGACGTACCTACCGGCTTTCGCCGACAGCCGATAAAAAATGGGAGCTTTTCCGGGTAGACAGGCCGTCGCCGGACGACAAGGGTGAATATATCGGTCGATACGGTGGCCGTGGTAACGCGACAAAAGTCGTCGCTGAGATAGCATATCAGGCGGAGCACCGGCGCTAGGGGCGAAACCGGTGCTTTAGTTGCAGGTGTCGCCGGTGCGACCGGCAACACCTGCAACTTCGATCTCAAATACGTGGGAAGGTGTCGGCACGAACCTTCCGATAAGCGTTCGATGAGCGGATTCTCGAAAGCCGCGTCCGTTCCGCTCCCGTCGTCGGACGCTGTCTTACGGTCGTTTCCCTCCCTATTAAGACAAGCCGGTCTCCGGCCGGAATTCCCGTACAAAAAGCAGTCCAAGCGTCTCTCCAGATCAGCGCCTGCTCCGGATCGGGCACATCCCCTGGTTCAAACGCCTGCGGAGTCAGCACACGAGCGAGCTGCCGATCGCGTTCCTTGCGGGCCGCCGACCTCACGGCACGCTCAACGTCTTCGGCGTCGCCGACGGTGTCGACGATGCGATCAAGCCGCACGTCGTATGCATCGGAACGATTAATTGATGTTGCTCGGCTCGCTGCCGCCTGGATGCGGGCGTACTCCGCCCATTGAACGTCTTCGTCCATTCTATGTCTCCTTTGTGAACCGCCGCTGTGGCGATCTTCGAATAAGCCCGGACCCGAGAAGGACGGCTTTGAAGGACGCTATGCCTTCAAGACCATCTCGGAGCCGAACAGCCCTTAATATCAGCTTTCAAGTTGTGTTGCGAATGCTTCCGACCATTCCCTGCGCATTTTGTCGAACAACTTTGTGCGCTCGGGGTCGCTCCGCCCCATTAAGGATTGTGTTCGAGCCAACGAGAACAGAAGCAATTGCAGTCCGACCATCACGTCACTTGCGCCGGAAAATGCCGATGCGTCTTCGTCGCCTTCGCTCTCGGGAGTGGCAGCGATCGCGGCTTCCGACAGAGGTTTGTACACACGATCGTAAAAGGGATGCGCCGTGTTGATCGTCAAGATTACCCGAGCAGCTTTGTATTCTACGTGGTAGAACGGCCAAAACGGATCATGGGTATACTTCGTCAGGTATGTCGATCCTTCGACGCGCGCGATTGATGCCTCTTCGGACTCACCCTCACGGCGAACCGACGCCGCAAGTTCTCGAATCTGGATTTGCAGGGCGGCACGCTCGTCTTCAGTTACCGGGTTGGGAACTTCGAATCGGTCAGACTGAACCTCCTCAGCCTCGTTAGCTTTTCGCTCCGCCGCAGAGACGCCGCTTCGATTATTGGCAGCGGCGTTCGTGTTCTGAAACCTGCGGATACGATCTCTCACCGCGCCGACTTCGTTTCCGATGGCCTTCGAAATTTCGTCAAGGACGTAGGGTTTCGGACGAACGCCCTGCTTGTTGGACGACAGGCCCATTGCTTCGTCCAAGTCACCAGAGAAGTCGATCTGGACCCTGAACCAGTTCAAGTCGCCATGCCGCCGCGCAATCTCCGTCATTACGCCGGCGAACATCTCGCGGTCGTTGCGGAGAATGGTCACGTTGTGATCATCATAGAGTCGAAGCGAGTTCTTGCGTACCGACCGCGGAAGCTGGCTCCAGTCTTCGATGGGCAGCTCGTAGAGCCGGATGCTGAGATTACCCTTTTCACCACCTGGAAATCGCTCGATAGCAACGGTCTTGGCCACGACAAGGCGCGATTTCGTTTCCGTAAGGCCATCAATCTGAACGTGGCGAGAATTCTGAGACCAATAGGTCGGGTCAAATGACTCCACGACCTTGTTGTTCACCCAGATTTTCAGGCCATTGTCGATGAACCTTCGGTAAATGCGACCAATGTCTTTCATCGCCCGTTCGGCCAAGGTTCGTGCCTTCCGAGCATCGACACGATCGCAATCAGGAACGTAAACGAGGGTCCCCGAATTGCCCAAAGCTTCGAAAACCTCCTCCTCAGTATGAGCCACAAGCTGCTGATCATCTCGGTTAGGCCAAATCATGGGCTTGCAGAGAATCGAAGCAACCTCAGTGGGAAGATCATCGACCGCCTCCGGGTCCTCCATCTCGATCATGTTAAGTCGGGATTTTCCGACTTCATCGACGTCCAGCGTCAGCCGGTAGATGTCGTTCTCACTTTCCCAGCTATAGACGTCGAAGGATGGTGCCATGCTAAGCGCGGCGGTCTTCATACCCATGCCGTAACGCCCGATCCCAGTTCGCTTTTCGTAATTCAAGGAACCGCCGAAAGACATCGCGAGCTTGAGAACATTCGGGCTCATCCCCTTCCCGTCATCGAGGACGGCGACGTCAATATTGTAATCGCCCTTTCCGCCGGCCTGGCGAAAGAATACGCGAACGTTGCTCGCTCCCCACTGAATAGAGTTGTCGATGATTTCGCAAAGCGCTGACGTCGTGGATGAATAGCCCTGATCTCGGAGACTGCGAATGAGGGTCTGGCCGAAAAACATCGGTACTTTCGCCCCATCCTTCAGCACGCGGTTCATGACGGCTCGTCCGCCGCGAGGAGCGCTGTCGCCCCAGGTCGCGACATCGGCGGCAGCCTGGATATCAGTTTCGATCGGTTCTACGCCATCGACTTCGGCGAGTTCGTTATTTTCGGGAGAATCGGTATTCAAGACGTGTCTCCTTTTTGTTGGCCGCCGCTGTGGCGACCTCGACAATCATAAGGAGATGGGAAGCGAGGTTTGTTACAGTCGATGTGCAGTAATTTTGCGTATGCGCCATCTATGGCGCTCCTCACACATGGCGAGGTCTTTTCAGGAGACGAACGAACGTCTACGAACGAGTATTTCATTAGAAGGCTCCATACGTCATGGTGCGCCGTATGCGACGCGTCTTCAGGTTCCACAGGGATTTTGGTGGCGGGTGGCTTGAATACCACTTGGAGCTTCTTCGGGCAGTTTAGGCTGCCTCATTTTCTTAGCCGTGTGGTCCGCCTCACGACTGATGGGAAGCTAGACGTCTTTCAGATCGAAAGCAATCGGTGTCCGGAGGGGCGACTGCCATAGGCGCAAATTGCTGGGGATCGCGTTGAGTTTTGTCGGCGAGTGGCGGTTTTTCGGAGTAGCATTCAGGGCAATGTCCATTACACGCAATAACCACTACGTACCTCAGTGGTATCAGGAACGCTTCTTCGAGTCGGGTAAGAACACGCTTGCCTATCTCGACATGACGCCGCCGCAAGAGGTCCTGGCGAACGGACGGAAGGTCGAAAAGAACTCGAGGTTCCAAGCTCCTACCTCGAGGGCGTTCCGCCAACTGGACCTCTACTCGACGTTCTTCGGTACGTCCGTGAACGATGAGATCGAACGCCAACTGTTCGGCGACATCGACACTAGGGGGTCGGTTGCGGTCAGAGCGTTCACCGACACCGATGTCAGCGAACAGCACCGACACTTCGAGACCTTTTTCGAATATATCGACATCCAGAAGGTCAGGACTCCAAAAGGTCTTGACTGGCTTCGCGCCCAGTATCCAATGCTCTCACAAAACGAACTAATGATGGAGATGCAGGGCATCCGGATGATGCACTGCACGGTATGGACCGAAGGCGTCAGGGAAATCGTTTCCGCCGAGGATGCGGGCATCAAGTTCCTGGTCAGCGACCATCCAGTGACGATTTACAACCACGCTGTGCCACCCGTTGCGAAAGGATGCCGATACCCGTTTGACCCATCCATTGCCCTGAAGGGCTCACAAACAATTTTCCCGCTGAACCGCGACTTCTGTCTTATTTTGACGAACCTCGAATATGCTCGTGACCCGGAGGCCCGAGCGCTTGAAAAAAGGACATTCGCGAGAAATTATCGGCAGTCGATGGTTCGAACAGACGCCTTCATCCGCACTCGCAAACTGTCGGACCAGGAAGTCGCCAAAATCAATTTCATTCTGAAAGCCCGAGCACGTCGCTATATCGCCGCAGGTCGTGAAGAGTGGCTCTATCCCGAAAAGCTTGTTGCCGTACCGTGGGCAGACTTACGAAACACGCTGCGGCCTCCCGAGGACGGGCACTGGCTTTTCGGAGGAGAAATGTTTGCCGGATTCGATAGCGGCTACGTCCACTACCAGGACGAGTTCGGCAGAACCGAAGCGCAGCGCGAGTTCCTGTCGAAACCAGCATCCGTGAACCCTCTGCGGCCCCGCGACGACTGCGGTTGCGGATCGGGGCTGCCGTTCAGAGAGTGCTGCAATCCAAAGCCACTGGCCTTGCGACCCGCGTGGGGCTTAATGAGTATCCGCGAACGCAACCTCATGCTGTTCCGTGGCATCGTCAAAATTCTCGCGTTCGAGGAAAAAGAGGATTGGGTTCAAGTCCGACGCGACCTGACGGACGAAAAGATCAGCGAAGTCTACCGCCTCTTCGATGGATTGTGGCCGCTCGAGACGGACATGCTCCAGCTTCTGCCGAAGCCCGATGGCGTCGCTCGTGCTGTCTACACGGGATCGATCCACCCCTCTGCAATCGCAGATCATGCACTAGGAGCGTGCCTGTACTTCGGCGAGCTGATCATCGAGCATCCGTTTCTGCACGCCGGGACCATGAAAAAGGAATTTAGTCCGGTCGAAAACCCTGGACTGTATCGGCAGGAATTCATCAAGACGATCGTGTTCATGATGAAGGTGATGCCATTCGTACAGGCGGGACTGGTCAACCTTGTCCCCGACCTCTGCTACTTTGATCGCCATCTTCGTCTCCAGATGATGGAAATGGCGACGTTCAGAGCGGCTGGCATGAGCACTCCCAAGGATGCACGCATCGAGGCACTGATGAGGGCCGACGCCCAACGTAGCATCATGTCTCTTCCACGCGATGTCCTGCGGAGACATTTCTCAATGGCCTCCACGCAAGGTGAGAGCATCGGTGTCGAGGAAGCTCTCGGCAGCCTTACCAACTTGCGTGAAGCCGACCCGCTGGCGGTTCTTCACAGTCATCTCGAGCCGGGCAAAAAAAACGGAGACGTCAATCTCGTCAGGCTCGCACCGAATTTCGAGATGTCGATGTATCTGGCACAGGCTACGGGCGCGGCAATCATAACGGACAGCGCCATCCGATGGCGCGATGTCCAGTACGCCATTCTCAGGAAGGCACGAAGCAGCGATCAGGGACTGCCGGCTCTTGCCGCCAACATCGAGCGGGATGCTTTTGCCTTCTTAACGGACATCTCGGATATCCGGGAGCTGGCAGCGGATCGGCTCTTTGCACCCTACTCGGCGCTGATGGCGGAAGGCTTCAGATACCTCACGAAATTCACCGATCCAGGCTTCCGGCGTAAACCCAATCTCGAGGCCAGCATCGCCACGCGGTTCGTACGAACTCATTCCGCGGCGCAGAAGTTGATCAGGAAGCGGGGAATGCCTTCGAACGAAGCTAGGATAGCGTGTCTCCTTCCGATTGGTGGCGTTCAAGACAATACGATCAACCGGCTACTGCTGACGTCGAGTTCTGAACATCATCTATCGAGCGTACCCATGGCATACTTTATCGAACCGACAGTTCGGCCCCCGTGCAGCCGCGATGATTCCAGGATGTAAAGCAAAGCGCATCAAGCTGATGGGAAACCGAGGGATGGAATTGATGAAGACCGAGAAGAGAAGCAAGGCGAAAAGATCAACGACTGTCAGGAACCGAGTTTTTACTAAGAAGGTGCGGTGGCCCAGGCCAAATTCCGGCAACGTGACGCACCGGCAGGTCGTGAAAGCTCGGATTCAGGAAGAGATGACGAGTCAGGTCATCCCTAAAGCAGTGGACTGCGGTTGAGCACGACCGCTGACCAACCTATATGCTGGCGACCAGTCTCTGGCATAAGGCACTCCATGACCCTCGAGGAATTCACGGCTCAACTGAATGGCTCCACATTCTGGAAGGAGTTCACGTTCTCACAAAACCAGTTCTCGCCGCGGCCAGGTGAGGAAGTGGAGTTGGCCGACAACTTCGTCTGGCTCGGAGAGACCGCATTCGTGATCCAGATGAAGGAGCGCGAGCGGCCATCCGACGATCCCGAGATCGAAAAGCGCTGGTTCAAGAGCAAGGTTCTCCGCAAGGCCATCAGCCAGATCAAGGATTCCATCGGCTTCCTGCGGGACCATGACAGCATTTCGATCACCAACGGCCGCGGTCAGCGATACGAGGTTCGCGGCGCTGATATCCGCTACCTCGAGAAGATCGTCCTTTACGCCGCCGGACCTTCGTTGCCCGCAGACTGCAAGTCTGTCCGCTATCACGTTAGCGAGACGGCGGGCTTCATCCATGTTTTTGATCGGAGCGACTACAGTCTGGTCGTCAAGACGTTGGCGGTTCCGTACGAAATCCGGAAATACCTGGAATACCGTCAGAAGGCGCTCCTGACGCTCGCGGAGAACGAGACTTTGGTTGTCGAGGGCGACGTCCTCGCAGGCTATATGTCCGACGAGACACTTCCGTCGCCGTCATCGCACGAGGCGCTCGATCGCCTGTTCGACGATGCCGACCAAACTGACCTGTCCCCGATCATGAACCGCCTCGCCGACCACATCCAGACCCCTGCCGCTAGCGGAGACCACTCCCGCATCATGCTCGAATTCGCGAAGCTGCCTCGGTCGGGCTGGAGGGCGGCGAAGGAGAGGCTGGACCTGGCCATCTCCCAGGCCAGGAACGACCAGTTCGAGCGTCCCTACAGGTTCCAGTTCCCGCCGACGGACTGTAGCTTCATGTTCTCGCCGTTCTTTCCCGGAAAGCCGACGACAGGACCCGAGGGTGAGCAGGCGAGAAGAACTGGCCTCCAGAACCTGACGGCGGTCGCGAAATACCTGAGCAGAGCCGCGAGGGGCGTCGGTGTCCTGGTGTCGAAGGACGGCGACTTCCTGCATCTCGACTGGTGCCTGATCGAGGAAGCATGGGAACACGATCCCGAGCTGGAGGCTCATCTGGCGACGAACAACCTGTTCGGGGCCGTCAGGGAGAAGAAGATTGACGGGTATTATTTCGTCAATGGGTGACGGCCAGGATGCGCGTCGGGAACGCATCCACTGATCATTTGAACTACGCGTTCTCGAGCCAAGAGCCCATTTACATGGCTGAATGGCTCGCGGGCCTTCCTTGGAAGATATAGCTCTCGCGCGCGTCAATCCGTTCGGAGGTCAGGCCTGACATGCACAGCCCTCCTTCACGAGGCCAAGAGCGCTTGGACGGTCGCCGACGCTACCCCAAGCTCGATGGCTTGGTGGATTTCGACTGGCACGATGGGTTCGTGGAACGCGTAACGGGGGGATACGCATGACACAGTTCTCCCTTCGCTGACCGCCGTGCGGCCGCGGGAAACATTGATCGAAATGTTCAGGAGGGCCGTCGGGAAGACGGTGCGCGCGCTATCGCGCTGTGTCTATGCTGACGAGGGTGTCAAATGCTTCGTGCGTAGGAATGCGAGGAGAGTTGCGATCCATGATCCGCCACCTTGTTGAACACGACATACGGGGGTGACCTCGGCGATCGCCGAGTCGACTCAGCGAACGATCTACCGGGAAACCCGTATGCCTATTCGTGTCGCTGTCGAAGTCATCAAAGACTACTCCGTGGCCAAATCAGACCGGCCTTGTTCGCGGGGGATCGGAAGCAAAGGTTGAAATAATCGGTCGCATTTTATCGATCTCTGGAAATCTCGTCGAGACCGATGGCGGGGAATATGCTCGCCTTCCGTTCTTCTATCAACTGGCACTCGCGAAAGATGCAATATACGTCAGGATGTGCTAATGTTTCCACCAGCAGGCGATGACGAGAACGACGGAGACAACCTACTCGTCTGTCTGATTGAGGGTCCACCCGGCATATTGCATAGACACGCGCTGTGCCTTCAAGCCCATCGATTGCCCCTTACTCGACAGAACCGCGGCAATATTAGGTCGCCCGAACTTCCTATGTGGAACACCGTTTCAACCCAGCCAGGCCTTTTCAGAACTAAGAAGGGCGCATGACGAAGTCGAGAAGAGGTACGACAAACTTCCGGTCAAGGAAGCTATTGCTCCAGGTTTTGCGCAGCTGAACAATTTGGTGAAGAAGCTATTGGACCAATTGGCAAAACTATCTGCAATGATCGAGACGAAGCTGAACGGGCGGCTACGCTGGCCCCGGCGTCTTCCGGTATGGAGTCGGCGATAGCACAGTTGAATGCGCAGGTTAACGATCGGGGTTTCGCACGGAATAACGTAGGTGTCGCCGCATACATGCTTGTGAAGTACGGAGCGTCGGATGGACCCGCGCTGCGCTTGGCCGCAAAAAACGTGGCGGAAAAGGAACGGCTCAACGCCTTTCTCGGGTACGTCGCCCACGGTGCGACAGATAAGATGTTGGATATCATCCTCGATGAAATGCCGCTCAGTGAAGGATGACCAACAGAAACCCCAGCAGCCACGGCACCAGTGGACCTGGGAGAGAACCGACCAGGAGATGGCGCATCGTCAGACGATGTTTTGGGACTGCGTATTCGTGGCAAAGCTCCATCAAAGCGGCGACATCAAGCCCGTGAACAGCGGATTTCCCACTAACGCCGTCGGGGAATTATCGAATCAGCAGGAAAAGCTGGTTGGTCAGATCGAAGATCTGATTGAGCTTCTGAATGGGTTGTTCAATGGAGATGCGGTCAAGGACCCGGGCAAGTACTTTGGAAAAGCCGCGGAGAAGGAATTTAAGCGGAAGGTGGCGGAGTAGAGAAGAAAGGAAAAGACCTGGAAAAGGCGGCACGAAGGCTCGAAAGAACTCTTCGCAACCCAAACATAGAAGACATCCTTATGCCTATCCCTATACCACGTCCGCGGATCGACCACCCAAAAATCAAACTCTGAGTGGGAGGTGCTGGAAGTTCTGAAGCGCACCCTCCGTCGTGATCTCGACGCGCAAGGTGGATGGAGCTGATAGCGGTGTGAGAGGGCCGTTGAGGTTTGAGTTCTTGGCGTAATCGATCAGCCGGACCCCGTCCATCTCAGGCGGTGCCGGCGGCTCAAACCATAGGGTCAACTCCGCAAGCGTGCGATGAAGGGCCAGAACCCGGCCCAGCGGCGTCTTGAAACCGATCACATACTCCGTAGGCGTCTTTGTCGGCGCTCCAAATCTGGCGAGGAGGATTTGCTCAGCGGTCGTTGTTGGCACACTCATTCTGCCGCCGCCTGAAGAGCAACGGCATCCACCGGCGCGAGAGCTTCGGCCAGGAGCGCGTCGAGCAGCTTACTGCGGGTCTCGTCGGCACCCGTCAGGCTGGCCTCCAGCTGGTCGCATAGGGCCATGAGTTCATCGACCTTGGCAACGATGCGCTGTTGTTCGGCGAACGGTGGAAGGGGAACCGAAAGAGACCTTATGTTGTCCAGATTAAGTCCTGGTTTGCCCGCTCCGTAAGCACACTCGATAAGTTCGCCGCGGCCCCCTGCATCTGCCATCAGGCAGAGAAGCAGCCAAGGAGAGAGGCTTGAATCGCTGGGTCGAGCAAGGCCAACGTGCTGGCTGACATATGCCTCCCCTAAGTCTCGTTCAAGTAGCGCCGGGTTTGTGACGCCTGCGCCCGTGATAACGATCAGCAAATCGTTCTTGTAAACCTGAGTGCGACTGCCTTCAGAATTCGATGGCGGTTTCACAAAGGCGAGATCGTCGAGGCGCATGCGTCCAAAACGAATGTTCTGCGCCCTTACAAACCCGGGGCCTGAATCGGCATAGTATTCAGCCCACCCGCGTGAGCCGCTCGTAACAAGATCACAAACATCTCCGAGCCCGACAGGAGACCAGCCGATCGGAAGTCCCTCAGAGAACCGATTGACATCTCTGCTTGTGATCTTTGGCTTTGGTATAGTTCCCACTCTCGAGCGCGCCGCCCTTTCCTCCGCAATCCGCTTCAACAGCTCCTCCGCCGGCTCATCCGCCGGGTCCTGCGGTACAAGCTTCCCGCGAACGGCAAGGTTGAGGATGGTTTGGCGCACCTGCTTGATCTGGTCCGGCCGGGCGGTGAGCGCCGGCAGGGCATCCAGGGCGAAGCGGGCGTCGTCGCGGAATGTTTCCGGGTCTGGGCTATTGAGGCGGGCGAGGCTTGCCGTCGCCAGTCGGTCCCGCTTCGTCTCCCGCTCTGTTCGCGCCGTTTCCAGCTGGTCGCACAGCGCCATCAGTTCATCGACCTGCCGCTGAACTAAGGGAGGCACCAAGGGGATCGGAACCGCTTCTATGCGGCCTAGAGTAAGGGTGACGTTCGCTGTTCCCGACATTCTGGAGACAAGAAGCTCGTCCTTGAACGCGGATAGATACTCGAACAGAAATCGCGCGGAAAAAAGAGCTGGATCGTGAGGCAAAACGGCGGCAAGGATTGTTCCGAGCGCGAACGGCCCCTCTTGGTAGTGAAGGCGATTGATACTGGCGTTTCCGTGCCCCGTCGATGAAACCAATGGGACAATCGCCGCAGCACTGTCGAAATCGTAATGGTCCGCAGTAAGTCTCTCCGCAGCGGTCACGACAAGCGGATAATCCCCGGGCTTAGCCTGCTGTATACCTGTTTTACCTTTTTCAACTCGGGCGACTTGTCCCAGTGAAATGAACAAAGAAGGATCGGAAAACTCTTCTGGCATTTGTTCGTCCGTGATCGGCAGCCACGGTTTTTGCTTGGGAAGAATTCGCTGGGCGACCAGCCGTGATTTTGCGCCTTTGAGCATCGCTCGAAGGTCATCAGGACTAATCAATTTATCTGACTGCTTCAGTCGTCCGGAAATCGCGAGTGCCACCACGATTTTCCGGAGTTGCAGTACATGCGATGGATCATCGCTAATCGCCGCAGAGAGCGCATTTAGAATTCCGGCATTCATCGGGAAAGCGCCTCTGCCAGAATGGATTTCAGCCGGTCGCGCAGGCGGGCCGCATTGGTTTCGACGGTGACCAAGTCTTCCAGCAAGGCTTCCGGGTCGTCATGGTCATGGGCCACCGTATGCGGGTTCTTGAAATCCAGATTGTAACCGCGCGCCTTCACATCCTCAAGGCTGACGCGCCAGGCCTGCGGACCTTCCTCGCGGCCCTTGCGTTCCTTGCCGCCCCACCAGTCTACGCAATCTTGCAGGTGCTCCTGCCGGATGGGCTTCGTCATGGAATAGGCCTTCTGGCCCTCCGGCACCCGATGTTCCCAGTACCAGATGTCCCTGGTCGGCGTGCCCTTTTCGAAAAACAGCAGGTTGGTACCGATCGAGGCATAGGGCTTGAAGACGGAGTTGGGCAGGCGCACGATGGTGTGGAGGTTGCATTCCTCCAGCAGATGCTCCTTCAACCGCATTTTGATGCCTTCGCCAAACAACGAGCCATCTGGCAGGACCACGGCAGCACGGCCGCCGTCCTTCAGCAGGCGCACGATCAGCGCCAGAAACAGGTCTGCCGTTTCCTTGGTGCGGAAGGTCGGAAAGTTGTTTTCGATGCCGTCTTCCTCACGCCCGCCAAAGGGCGGGTTGGTGAGCACGATATCGACGCGTTCATCCTTGCCCCAGGAAATCAGCGGGCGGGCCAGCGTGTTGTCGTGGCGTACAAAGCTCGGGTCCTCGATGCCGTGCAGCAGCATGTTCGTCACACAGAGCATATGCGGCAGCGGCTTCTTTTCCACGGCACGCAAGCCGCCTTGCATCTTTTCCCGCTGGTCTGGCGTGCGCACATGGTTCTTTTCCATATGGCGGATTGCGCAGGTCAGGAACCCGCCCGTGCCGCAGGCGGGATCGAACAGCGTTTCGCCGGGCTTGGGATTGATCCGTTCCACCATGAAGGATGTGAGGGCACGCGGGGTGTAATATTCGCCCGCATTGCCGGCTGATTGCAGGTTGTTCAAAATCTGTTCGTAGATTTCACCAAAGTGCTGGCGCTCCGTCAGGCTGTTAAAATCGACGTCGCTGATCCTGTTGACCACCTGACGGATCAACTGGCCGGACTTCATGTAGTTATAGGCATCCTCGAACAAATCGCGCACCACACGGCGGCGGTCCCCCAGCTGCGCCGAGACCGGCACCGTCTTCAGCGCCGGGAACAGCTCTCCGTTGATGAAGTTGAGCAGGGCCTCGCCCGTGATTCCTTCCGGGTCTGCCGCCCAGTTGCGCCACTGCAATCTTTCCGGGATCGGCGAGACGTAATTGTCATGGGTCAGCTCCAGTTCCTGGTCCTGATCATCCATGATCTTGAGGAAAAACATCCAGCAGAGTTGGCTGATGCGCTGGGCATCGCCATCGACGCCGGCATCCTGGCGCATGATATCCTGGATGGACTTGACGGTGTTACGGACTGACATGGCATTCAATCTTCATTTGTTAAACGGGCCGCGATCGATTCGGCGAGTTGATACATCCGATCATTGCGGTTGGGATAGAGAGCGTCCTTCCCGATAAGCGGAAACTCGGTATTTCTCCAAAACTCGTCAGGATCAAATCTAAACTTCGCCGCTACTCGTCGGCCGAAATCGATCTCGTGATGAGGATAGAACTGTTTCTGATGGTAAGCGCCCATATCGGGATACTCACCAAGAAGGTAGCCCTCTTGAATATGTGGCCGAACAGCTGCGGGCGGGCAAACACTTGCTAGCCTGATAATTTGTAATCCAGCTTCTGCGCTAGCCGTTATCGCACCACTGATATTTGGCACCCCAAGCACAAATAAGTAGGCTTCTCCCCGTGCCTCGTGTGTTGCGAACGACGCCGCGATTCGGAGAGAGTGAGTGACATCCAAAAGAGGGGTCCTGCACACCTCATAGTGTTGCAAGATCGACCACCGAAGAATCCGATGCCGCTGCAGCCGCTCTAAATCTGGGAATCGGACTCGTTCGAATTCAACAACGAGATGATTCTCCGCAACTGCGAGTCGATCAAATCTCCGCTGGAGCCTGGTTGCTGAGGGTGCTGGACTTCCGCGAAACAAGTTCGGCTTGAGAGTAGAAAAGTCCGAGTTTGGATTGTCCCTGCTTCTACGCCGATAGTCATCGGGTTGTCCCCTAAATAGCATCACGTAGTTGGGGTTTTTATATTGCAGTTTCGCGACCTTGGTCGCTAAATCGAGATAGCTCTTGACCCTACAACCTTGGTCTTTCCTAATGGAAAGGCAGGTTCTGCTGGCAAGACGTCCCGCATCAGTAAAGCTAAAAAGCCTCTCCTTTGCGATTATCTCCATATCTAGGCAGCCCCCTCGTACAGAGCCTCCGACATTGCTAACACGGCTCGGCGGAACTCATCCCTGCCCCCAAAGGCCTTCACCAGTTCTACGGGTGTACCAAGAGAGTTGATCGGAGGAACACGGAGAACCTCAGTTCGATCAAGTGAGAAGACGCCGTCGTCCGCATATTTAGTCAGCAAAGCATCAAGAACCGCACGCGCCTTGCCTTCATACCGGCCGAAGACGTCGCGTTTCTTCACATTGTCGGCCCGCTCCTGGCGCGTCAGCGGCTTGCGGTCGAAGGCGATATGGCAGACGAGATCGAATGGATCGAGGTCGATGCCGAGTTCCCGTGCGATCATGTCCAGCGGTAGGCCTTCAGCCGCCAGCTCCTTCACCAACGCATCCTTCCGCTCTTCCGACTTCCAGCGCCTCAGGAAATCATCCAGGCTGGCGAAATGCCTGAGCAGTGCCGCCTTGGTGAAATCGCGCAGGCTTTCTGTCACCAGTTTGCCGTTGGCATCCAAATATTCGACGCGCTCCGCGATGACGCGGGCGCTGATGCCATCGACATAGACCTTCTTCTGGCGGTCGCCGTCACCGGGTGGAAAAGTCACCTCCTCGCCTCCAGCGGTCGGCGGCTCTGTGGTGTAGTCGTCCTGATCTCCGTCTTCGAAGTCCGTGGTCTGCGTACCCGTATCCGGCGGGGTGATGGGATCGGCCTCGCCCGGTTCGTAAATCTGCACAGGATCGCCATCGAATTCGGGATCGGCGAAATGGCTGGTCGCGCCGCGGAAATCCATGAGGGTGAAATAGAATTTCTGCGTATCCTCATGCACGCGCGTACCACGGCCGACGATCTGCTTGAACTCGGTCATCGAGCCGACAGGGCGATCCAGCACAATCAGTCGGCAGGTCTGGGCATCGACACCGGTGGACAGCAGGCGCGATGTCGTGACCATCACAGGGTACCTGGATTCCGGATCGATGAAATTGCCGATCTGCGCCTGGCCAATCGTATCGCTTCCCGTGATGCGCATCACGTAACGGGCGTTCTCGTCGCAGAGGTCCTTGTTGTCGTTGATCAACGCCTGGCGCATGCGCGCAGCATGCTCCTCGTCTACGCAGAAGACGATGGCCTTCTGATAGCGGTCGCCGCTTTCCTTCAGGAACTCCGTGACCTTGGCGGCGACCAGCTTCGTGCGATCGTCCAGCACCAGCGTCCGATCGAAATCCTTGGCATTGTAGATGCGGTCCTCGACCTCTTCGCCATCGCGATCAAGCTGCCCTTTTTCCGGCCGATAGCCTTCGACATCGCGGTCTATATGGACCTTGATGACCTTATACGGGGCAAGAAAACCGTCGCTGATGCCCTGCTTCAGCGAGTAGGTGAAAACCGGCTCGCCGAAATAAGCGGTATTGGAGACGTATTCCGTTTCCTTTGGCGTTGCCGTCAGGCCGATCTGGCTGGCGGACGAGAAGTATTCGAGAATTTCGCGCCAGGCGGAATCTTCAGCAGCACTGCCGCGGTGGCATTCGTCGATAACGATCAGATCGAAGAAATCTGGCGAGAACTCGCGGAACAGCTTCTGCCGCTCCTCCGGGCCGGTGATGGCCTGATAAAGTCCGAGGTAGATTTCAAAGGAGGTATCGATCCGGCGCTTTTTGTCGAGCGCCAAGGCAAGATCGATCTCGTTGCCATCCGAACGCTCGATGACCTTCGACTTGGTGGAGAGCTTTGCCATCGCGCCGCCGAAGGGACGGAAGTCGTTGACCATGGTCTGATCGATCAGCACGTTTCGGTCCGCCAGAAAGAGGATGCGCTTCTTGCGGCCGGCTTTCCAGAGACGCCAGATGATCTGGAAAGCCGTGTAGGTCTTGCCCGTCCCCGTCGCCATGACCAGCAGTACGCGATCCTGCCCCTTGGCGATGGCCTCGATTGCCGCATTGATCGCGTTGACCTGATAGTAACGCGGGGCCTTGCCGCTGCCATCGTCGTAATAATCCTGCAGGACCAGCGCTTCTGCGGAACTGTCCAGTCCCTTCCATGCGCTGTAAAGACGCCACAGCTCTTCCGGTGACGGAAACTGGTCGAGCAGGAGATTTTCTTCCTTCTGTCCGCGTAGGCCCGTGCGATCGTGAAAGACAAAGCCATCGCCATTTGAGGAAAATACGAAGGGGATAGCCAGCGTTTCCGCATAGTCCAGTCCCTGTTGCAGCCCGTCGCCGACCGCGTGCTTATTATCCTTCGCCTCGATAAGGGCAATTGGGATGTTGGGCTTGTAGTAGAGAACGACGTCCGCTTTCTTCGCGGTTCCTCGGGCGACGAGTTTGCCGCGCACGGTGATGCGCCCCTTGGTGAAGAACACCTCCTCGCGGACCTGCAGCATCGTGTCCCAACCGGCGTGCTTGACGGCAGGCAGGATGAACTTCGTGCAGATATCGCGTTCCGTCAAAGAGCGCTTGTCCATAAAATGCGTTTCCCCGGCAGTCCATTCGTCAAGCAATATGAATAGTGTTCCGCGTCGTGTTGCAACCCTGAGCTAATCAGACTTCACCAGCAGTTAATGTCCCCAGTTGCGGCAGGCCCGAGGTTAGCATGGCCGGCAAGGCAGCGCGGCAATACGCGCGTGTACTTGATCGATGTTGTCAAGAAGCTGCTGACGACCCCACAAATTGCTAAAGGCGGCGCGAATGAGGACATTGACATGGGTGCCTGCGTGAAGCTCTATTCTAACGCGTCGATCTCATCTGCGCGGCCGGCACGGGTAGAATGTGGTGCAAGAAATCAACCGCATCGGGAACGGCTTGGAGGGTTGGGAGCTAAGATCGCGGAGGAGCCGTGTCTCGGGGAAAGAAAAGAAGGCGTAACTCAAAATCATTGTCGACGAAGAGAGTCGGCTTGCAGATGTCGCCCGAGAAGGCATTAGCAATTCGAGTCAGAAGGGTGCTCACCAAGAAAATTACCGCGCAAAAGGTTCCTAGTCTGTTGGTGCCACCTTCTGATATCAGTAAACAGATACTGGTATTCAAGGAAGGTAAATTCCATCACCTGATCGACAATTTCCTTGTTTTCAGAATGCCGGACAACGCGTTAGGAGTATCGATCCGCAAGGCGGTTTATTCGATCCGGTATTCAGGCGAATATCTCTACATTGATATCTCGGCTGAGCGTATTTCCAAGAGGGAATGCTTAACTGTCGCTCGTACGGCAATCGGTGCCGAGCGCATCCGCATTACTCCATCGCCACCCATCCACTTGTTAGCGCAAGAATTTGCCGAAAACGCACACGGTTTCAAGCTGCGAAAGCTTGCTTCTGAAAACAGACCGCACCCGACGAAATTGGGAAGTGGCAAAGCTCCCGCTAAAACCCGAGGCATGACTTACACGGAACGCTGGTTGAGGCAGTTGAATTTGGCATTCAATCAAACGGCAACAGAACAAGTCCGAAAAAAAGCGCTTGTCCAGCTGGCAAAAATTGAGTCAGAACTGCTCTCCCTTAGTGAAGAATATTTCAAATGGCCCTCAACGGAAGCTCTGAATGGTAGTGGAAGCTTGAACTCATTTGACGCTCCGAAAGACGGAATTCTATCCTTTTTCGGATACCAAGTGGGTCGGGGAAGTGTCCTTACTTCTTCGACGAGGTACGCGATCCTCGACCGGGTATTCACGCTCGTATTGCCTCCTATCCTGCCAAGTTGGCATATGGATTCATGGGGAACACCGGAATCCAGCCGACGGCTACGCAAGATGGCGGAGACAATTGCTGCGCTGGCGCGAAACGCCAAGCACCGGCGAAGTCCTTCATATGATCAGGCCGTCGGTGATTGGGAACAGGACCTGCAACGTCTTCATGACACGCACTACGTCGGTCGCTTTGATTTCGGTTGGCCCGTAACACATACAGTTTGATTGTTCTCTAAAATGACGTGCCCGAAAAGCCCCACCTTAACGCACTCGGCGGCCTCGAAAGCCTGGCGAGCCTCGGCAAGTGCTTTGTGATACGTGCTGTTGTCACGCTTTGGGTTCTCGGCACCGCCTTTAAAAGGGCAGTGAATTCCTGGTTGTTTTCAGCCAATTGTTCACTCCGTTTCTATACGTCGGTACCTCGCTCGGCCATTCAGTGTGCCTCAGTTCAAGCGTTCGATGACTTCGCAGATGCGCTCCAGATAGAGCCGCTTCTCGACCGCATCCGTTCCGGACCTTAGGTATTGCGGCACCTTGTGAAACCATTCTGCAGGGTCAATGACACGCTGTTTGATGAATGTCTCGATCAGACCGTCGCGAAGGATCGAACGGTGCGGTTCCCATTCATCCATTCGAGCCTTTATCTCAGTATCTCGGAAGGCTCTTAACGCGCGGACCGCTTCCTGTTCGGATAGCGAACGATCGCTGTTTAGCAGCTCAAGACCATCATCGGCCCGATCGAGAAGTGCACCGAAATCCAACTGCGAAATGGGTTCTATTGGCTTCGCCGGTGCCGCGACGGGCACGTCCGCAAGAAGCTCCGCAGGTTCGAGAGCCTCGGGCTCATCGACGGTTTGGGCGACCGAAACGGTATAAGTGCCGTGCAGGCGGTAATCCTGGTAGATGGAGGGGGTCTGTCTCCGGATCGCTTCCAGTCGGGTGACGAGTTTGTCTGTCTCGCGATCCGGATTATCGAACCAGTCCGTTGACCATACACGAACAATCTTCCATCCAAGCCCGCCGAGAACCTCCTCGCGCAGACGGTCGCGATCTCGCGCGCTCTTGCTGGAATGGTACCGGGCACCGTCACACTCGACACCGGCCAGAAAAGATTCTGGCGCGTCCGGATTGCGCACACCGATGTCGATCTTGTAGCCAGTCACACCCACCTGCAGGTCGACATGATAACCGCGCAGACGCAGACGTTTCGCAACCTCGACTTCAAAGTCGCTATCGGCATCCTGACTGATGCTTTCGATCGCGCTCTTACCCCGGGATTCCGCATATTCAAGGTAGCGTTTCAGAACATGGACGCCCTCTTTGCTCGTTTCCGTTGGTTTGACGTCTTCCGAACCGAATGAGGTGAACAGCGCGATCCTGATGCGCGCACGCGAGAACAGCACATTCAGGCGGCGATGGCCCTGATTTGTGTTGATAGGACCAAATCGTTGTCTTGGTCTCGTCTGCCCGGGCTCTGGCCCGTAGGTCATCGAAATGAAGATGAAATCGCGCTCATCGCCCTGAACATTCTCCAAGTTCTTCACGAACAGAGGTTCGCCCTTGCGCTCAGCCTTCAGCATGAACTCATCGACCAGTTCATCATTGGCTGCCAGACGCCGCAGGGTCTCGGAAATCAGATCGCGCTGATCGGTATTGACCGCCACGATCCCGAGGGTTGGCATGGACTCCTCGTCCGAACGCGCGAAATGCCGCATAAATTCAATGGCTTCTTCAGAAATCCGCTCGGCTTCGGTCAGGTTCCGCCGCGCCTGGTAAGTGCCATTGGCCCGAAGCAAGTCAACCGAAAACGCCCCGGGCTTCGCAGCCGGGAACGTGATCAGACTGCTTTCGTAAAAGTTCTCGTTCGAGAACCGAATAAGGCTCTCGCAGCGGCTGCGGTAGTGCCACTTCAGGCGGCGGACTTCGTTGAAGACCTTCTGGCAACGCTCAAGTATCGATTCGTCATCAATCTGATCCTCCTCGTCGTCGTCCACGGTTGCCGAGCTATCCGACCTTTCAAAGAAACTGGTCGGGGGAAGCTGCTTGAGATCGGCGCAGTTCCGAACACACTCTCTCCCGCAGAGCTTCCTTTTTTGAGCACTGTTTGATAGGGCGTGCTGTCTAGGTAGTATTCCACCTTCGAGCATGATGGAGCCGAGCTGCTGACGAGTATTTCGGCCGCATAACTCCCCTTGCTGCCCGAAGTGCTTTGGACCCGAATTCGGGCTTTACAGGAACCAACGCGCTTGTCGAAGTTACAGTCGCCAGCGGATTTGCTTGCTTGGTCAGTTTCCTTCGGAACCTTACCATCCATTTCGGCGGTGCAGGCCCACACTCGCTCCATCCATGTGATGTCGGTATAAGGCCCAAACTGGCTTTCGATCTGATTGTAGCAGATGTCGTAGTTATCCGCCCGGGCCGATGTGCTCGCGAGAGGCGTGGCTGCGACAGCCATCCCGATCAGAAACCTGTAAACCGTCTTAATCATGTTCGTCCATCCTCTCGTATAATGCTCGGTCTGTCGGCGGCCCAGCTTGGCACGCAACTCTAAACCGGAGACCGATCTTCGAAAGGAGACTACCGGTGCCAGTGTTTCAGTCATCACACAAATGGAGCAGAGGCTGACTGTAGGAGAGAAGAGTGGTTTGCGACCACTTCGGCCGTGCCCAAAATGTCGGCGGTAGGTACTCGCCTTTGCATCGGTTCCAACGAACGGCGTTGAAGTGGTGATGCCCACATCGCCAGACGGATTAATCGGCGGCGGCCGCAATCAAGGTAGGGTGGCCCCCTAGCCTCTTTTCGACGCTTCCCCTCGCGATATCGGCTCGAGCTTTAAGAGCGCACTCGATGAAGGAGTCGATGTCAGCATGTGAATGATCTGACATCACCTGGAGTCGCCAGCGCGATTGATTTTTAGCGACCGCAGGTGACTCGACAAGATTCACAGCTGCCCCGTTTGTAATCATAAATGATGTCATTGTTCGCGCAGCACTACAATCTCCCACTACAACCGGCACGATGGCGCTCGGTTCGCCAAGCGCCACAAAGCTGTGACGCTTCAACTGCGTCCGAAGATAATCAATGTTGTCGCGAAGTTTGAGGCGGCGGTGCTGACCTTCATCGCTCTCAACGATCCGAAACGCCTCCAGTATCACGGCGGCCTGGATGGGCGTCATCGCGTTTGTGAACGTCTGGGGACCGCAGCAGGCGCGAACGGCGGTGCGAAAGCCGTCAAATTGGGTGGCAACGAAGCCCCCGATCGACGCAAAGGTTTTGGAAAAGGTGCCAAGCAGGACATCAACCTTTCCCACCATATCCTGAAGTTCGAGAATGCCCCTTCCAGTTGGCCCGATGCAGCCAAGATCGTGTGCGCAGTCAACCAGAAGAACTGCGTTGTAAGCGGAACAGATTGCTTGGAGTTCTTTTATGTCAGGGCTATCGCTGTCCATTGAAAACAGCGTCTCCGTAACAACCAGGATTCCCGACGACGGCTCACTCGTCCTGATCCGCTTTAACCGCCGCTCCACACCCTCATTCGACAGATGCGGGAAACGATGGATTTTGGCTCCTGAAGCTTCTGCGCCTTCCTGCAGGCAGGCGTGGGCCAGAATGTCCATAACAATATGGTCACCGGACTGCGCCAGCATTTTCACGATGCCATACCCGGCTGTCCAGCCCGTCGGAAACAGTGTGCATTCCTTGAAACGCAGAAACTCTTCTAATTTTTTCTCCAATTCCAACGAAAGATCAGAATTGCCCATCAATGCGGCTGACCCGGCGCTATGGACTCCAAAGTGCGTTGCTGCATCGCTTGCCGCCTTCACCAAACGTGGGTGTGACGACAGCGACAAGTAGTCCTGGCTCGCGAAATTGACGCCCGAGAATGGAGTTCCGTCACGCAAACTCCCGGAAACACGAGGGAGGATTTTTCCGCCTGTAGACTTCTGGTACGGGTCCAACCCAAATCTCCCACGGTCGTGGAACCAGTTTCCAACGGGCGTCCATCGTTTAATCAGATGGGTTTCCCTGGCGGCGAAGTGATCCTTTGCTGTCCCTATGCCAAGCTCTTTGAGAGGCAAGACATCAATGGGAATGTTGGAGGTCATGGGAAATCGCTCAAATATCGGTGAAGAGTGTTCGTAAATGGCACGCCACTCAAGGCATGTCTCAAGACGCTCCTTGGGTGTTTCCCGGCTTGACATAATGATGGCTTCGTTGAGGCTAATCTCATACATTGCCATGTAGGCTGCAATAACATCTTCATTATTTGTATTAGATGTAGTTTTCATAGTTCTAATTGTTTCTTAACAGCCCTTTCATACTTTAATAACACGTTCTCTTGTCGCAACACATACTCCAATTGCGTTAGGCTTTCCTTTATGCCTGAAGTCGGAACTGTTGCGGCGCTCGAAAAGACCAGACCTGGCATTCGAAACAAGAAGTTTCATCTTTACTTCCGGGATTTCTTGTGTAGCCTGTGCTGAAGTCTCGTTTTTGTTTGTATTACAGTTGCTTATGCTCATTCTCTTAGACAAGCCTGATTGCGATCCGAGCCAGCACACCGGAGATCACCATCCTGCGCATAGTGTCACCGATGCCACCAGCGGTTCGGGAGTCAGCATCGAACTCTCCAACAACGTGGTCGCAGGTTCCGTCGAAAGAATGATGTCTGGTAGACCCGATGCCTATTGATCTGTGCAGGCTGGATCAAGCACTCGACAAGTCGTTGGAAGCAGCGGTCGATGCGTCATTGTGGCCGCAAATTCTGGATAGTCTAACCGCCGCAACTGGTTCATTCGGCGCAAATATCATTCCGGCGAATGCGCGGTCTCCTGACCTGATCATCGCCACCGAAAGTGTTAAGCCCGCCCTGGAAGACTACTTCGCCAATGGCTGGCACATCAACGAATGGCGTCTCCGCGGCATTCCCCTCATGATGAGGGACGGAACGATGCGGGACCAGCAGTACACCACCCGCGACCAGTTCGAGCACCTGGAGTACTATCGCTTCCAGGCGGAACACGGCATCGGCCGGACATGCATAATCGGCTTTTCGTCACCGGAGGACCTCCTCTGTCTTACCCTGCACAGGACGCTCAGCTCCGACGTTTTCAGCGATGAGGAAGCCGCGGTACTCCAGAACGCCCGCGAGCGCCTGATGGCATCCGCCATGATCATGCGGGGTATGTCGGCGAGCAGGATCGGCGGGATGGTCGATGCATTCCGGGCGACAGGTGTCGCAGCGATATTCTTCGACCGGCTCTGCCGCGTGACGGAGGTGACACCTGACGCTGAGAGACTCTTCGGAGACGAGATATACCTCAGCAACCGGACCATTTGTTCTCGTGTCCCCGAAGTGACCACAGCCATCCAAAAGCGAATGCGCTCGGTAACGACGGAGAGATGGCTCCGACCCGACGAACCTTCACGCCCGCTCACGATACCACGGGACGGCATGCGACCTATGGTGCTGCGCATACAACGCCTGGGCGGCAATCTACCGGATTTCTTTGCGCACTCGGTTGGCGTTTGCCTCATTGAGGATGTCGGCCGGAAACAAAGGCAAAATCAGCAACAGCTCCGCCAACTTTTCGGGCTCACAGCCACCGAAGCGACCATCGCAACGATGATCTCTCAAGGAATGACCTTGCAAACAGTCGCGAAGGACAGATCGATATCCTACGAAACGGCACGGACTCATCTGCGCTCCATCTTTAGTAAGACGAATACGGGACGGCAGGCAGAACTAGCGACACTCCTGACACGCCTGAACCTCATTGATCTTCCCGCGTCCGATCTTTCATGAGATCAGCGCTCTTCATTTCAGCAACTCCCGGCACAACGTAACACCTCAACTCGTAAGTCGAGAAACTCCGGCAATCCCCTTGCTCTCGGCTTTCCCAATCGCTGTCGCCGTCTTCCAAGGGAAACAACCACTTCGTATCCCGCTCCCGTCTGCGCGAAGACCCTTCTCGTCTGAGTGCGAACATTGAGAGACCGAGCTTGACCGGAAGGGTCTGTCAAACAGTACGCCATAGGTCTGTCCGTCGGCATCGCTTGACGATCGGCTGCCGAGACGGCTCTGGTATTTGTAGGCAGGTTTCGCGGGACAATGCTAAATCCGTCCGTGTGATTTGTGTGTTACAGCCTTTGCAACGTACCTGACAGCGTCACGCCGCTTGCACTGCCGCTGTAGGAAATGGAATTCGCAGACTTCCTCGTTATCCTTACAGAGGCAGGCCTCCCGTCCGCTGGCTGCGCGTAGGTGTAGGTGAGCACTCCGCCGCTTACAGTGCCGTTCACCTGGACGACTTCTCCGCTGTTCTGTGCCGTGGATGTTCCTCTGACCTCATTCCCCTCAACCGAGAGATCGAGAACAAGTCCTGCCCTCAGCAGCAGCATGCCAACGGACCCCTGCCACCGTCCTTCGAAGAACTCGGGACCGATCGCTCTATTGCCGGCGCTGTCCTTGCTTGCATTGGCGTTCGCATAGGACGTGCACTTCCGGGCCGATATGCTCTTCTTCGTGATGGGCTTCGTACCAAACAGGCTTTCTGGCTCCGAACTTCCACTGCGGATCACAGTGGTCTGAGGCGTATTGTCCAAATAATACTCCACCTTCGAACATGCCCCTGCGGAACTCTTGACCGTGACCTCGGCCGAATAGCTGCCCTTCGAGCCTGAAACGCTGTCGATCGAGATGGTGGCGCGACATCCTCCTATCGGCTTGGCGAAATTGCAGTCCGCTGCAGCGGCGAACGAGGTGAGCGCCACATAGCAGGCAGTCAATAGAATTGGTTTGGGATACATTGCGCGCTCCGATAATGTTTCATCTCTTGCTATTTCACAGTTTGAGGGCAGACGCCTCCCGCATTTGGAGTACGCGTCACGCGGACTCACGTGATAACAGCGATGATGAGTGGAGATCGCGGGGCGCACGCATGCTAAAGAGATTTCGACGCTGGAGCCTGTCTCAGACTGGCTGGAATTCTGTCGCGCTGGTCATTCTCCTGTCTTCGACCGCGACGGCAGCTGACAGCAGAGAAACCATACAGTCTGATTTCCATGATGGCGTCCCCGAGACCGAATGTGATCGTCTTGCCGCGCACCCCGATGACAAGCAGCGTCTTGCGTCCGTCACGGGAATAGAGAAACCGTCTCCGGAGTCAGTCACCGCCTGTCTTGCCGCGGTCGAATCCCACCCCGGCAGCCCGCGGCTCACCTATCAAGCTGGTCGTGCCTACGATGCCGTTGAAGACTATGAAAATGCGCTGGCTTACTACAGCAAGGCCAGCGAACTCGGTAGCGCGTCTGCAACGGCTCGTCTGGGATGGATGTACGAAAGTGGCAAGGGCGTTGCCGAAGACGATGTAAAAGCCCTCAAACTATTCATCGAAGCGGCCGAAGCTGGCAGCGTCGATGGTGCCGAGAGCGCGGGCCTATCGTTTCAATATGGTTGGGGAGTCGAGAAAAACATCGATAAGGCCATTCATTGGTACCTTCAGGCGTCAACAGCAGATGCATTCCTGCTCATGGGCGATATTTATGACGATCCCGCAAGCGGAGTGGCCAACCGTGACGTCGCCTTGAAACGGTATCGAAAAGCATTCGAACTAGGAAGCCTGCGGGCCGCGGTGAACCTCGGCAATGCCTACGAACAGGGTGACGGCGTTCCGCAAGACTATACGGAAGCCATGAAGTTCTACGTACTTGCTGCGGCCAAGCTGGGCGACGCTGCTAACGAGATTGGGGATTTGTACTACTACGGAAAAGGGGTCGCGCAAAGCTATCCTGAAGCCAGGCGGTGGTTCGAGCAAGGAGCGGAGGCCGGTCACCACGGGTCGATGAGGAACCTCGGGGCATTGTATGAATACGGCAAGGGCGTAGAGAAGGACACCCTCAAAGCGATCGAGTGGTACAGAAAAGCCGCTGAAAATGGATCGACGGGCGCGATGCGCGATATCGGCTATCTGTACTTAAACGGCAAAGGAGTTCCGAAGGACCTAACGGAGGCG
The DNA here is from genome assembly GCF_000816845.1 of Rhizobium gallicum bv. gallicum R602sp. Classification (NCBI taxonomy): domain Bacteria; kingdom Pseudomonadati; phylum Pseudomonadota; class Alphaproteobacteria; order Hyphomicrobiales; family Rhizobiaceae; genus Rhizobium; species Rhizobium gallicum. The sequence continues at coordinate 2,355,015 of NZ_CP006877.1, forward strand.
AGCAGATGGTACATCATGGCAGCAGAGAAAGGCGACGATAGTGCATTCAACCAGTTGGGCTGGCTTCGTCAAACCTCCACCCCGCCCGATTATGCCGCGGCCATGGAGTGGTATAAGAAGGGGGCCGAAGCAGGAAATCGGGTTGCCATGTCGAATGTCGGCCTCCTCTACGCCGACGGCAAAGGGGTCAAGCGCAACTACAAGGAAGCTCTCGCCTGGTACAGGAAAGCTGCCGACGCAGGCGACGGGAGAGCAATGAACGAAATCGGGGTCCTTTATCACGACGAAAAGGGCGTCCGCCAGAACTACCGTGAGGCTGGCATCTGGTATGAGAAGGCGGCCGCGGCCGGTAACACCTACGCCAATCTCAATCTCGCGGCTTTGTTTTCGCGAGGTCAGGGCGTCAGAAAGGACACTGCCCTTGCTGTCGATCTCGCGGAACTGGCCGTGCAGAAGAGTTCCGTGGCTCGGGACCACCTGAAGGCAGGTTGGGCCAATTGGGCACCGGAGTTCCTCAAAGCCTTCCAGCAACGACTGATCGACCGCGGCTTTTACCAGGGTGTCGTCGATGGCCGGTATGGCAAAGGCACCCTTGCGGCGATAGATGCGATGCACACCGCTGATGCTGACTAGGGGTTCCTATTTTGTGAGACGTTCGGGCGGCACGCACAGGAGGTTGTTTCCGTCTCGCATATCGCAGACGATAACCTTCACGAACCATGGCCACTGCTTCGAGGTCGCCACGCTAGTCACCATTCCGCCGGGGTTGATCGTCCCCGATAAGCCCCAGGTCGCATTCTTGTTGTGAGTTGCACATCTGGCATCCTCGCCTTTGTCGTAATAGCACGTGAGGACCTTCAAGGGGTAGGAGCATTTGTTTCTGACGGTGACCCAGTCCCAGTCAATCGTACCCCTGTTGGCTGCCGGCTTGATCTCAGCGCACGACGAGGCACCATAAGGTGCCAGCCGATTGGGGTTGTGGTTGACGGCAACCTCCTTCTCCCCTTTGCCGTCGAGAATCCGCTTTCTTGTATCACGAGCCCAATCGGGATCAGGTTCTACGTTCGCGGGATCGGTCAAATTGCCCGCATCTTGTGATTTGCCAATGTAGCCTTCTTTCTTTCGCACTGAGCGTTCTTTCTTGGGCGCGGGCCTTGCGACGTTTTTACTTTTCCTAGACGACTGCCAACGATCAAATAAATCTTCTACGCATCTATAATAACGCTCTCCGTAAAGATCATTCTCTCTGTCATCTGGACATTGGGTTTTAAAATATTCGTACTGTGCACGCTCTTCTCTGGCTACAGCTGGGTCGCTACTATAATAAACACCTGCGAATGTTGTTTGCGGCATTACTATTACAAAAGAAGTTATAGATGCGAAAAACATAATTGTATAATTCAGACATGTCTTAAAGCTCGAAATAATTTTTCCATTCATCGGGAGACACCTTGTTCTAACATGCGCCGATTCTCTCGCAGGCGGTCGATGCGCCTACCTTTCGGAGGCTGATACCAAAACATATCGAGGTTCATCATAAGTAGTTTATGGAGAGAACGTATCCCTCAAACGGGGGATACGAATGTTTCCGCGCCGAGTTGACCTGCGAAATACCACTCCATTTTTTGACGAGAGGCGGGATGTCATGCCCCGTAGGCACCAACAACGAGCGCCGCGACAGTCTCGTCCTGCTGCCACGATAAATAAGCAGTCGCGATGCCCGGATAGAAGGCATTTCCGTCCATAATGCGTGTCTCAAACATTGAGACACCGAAGCACTGGTCGGGGAAGCTCACGGCACAGCGCGTCTTTTTGGCCCTATATTTTGATCGTGAAGGTTGGGTCGAAACCAGTGGCCTCGCCCGGATATCCTCTCGAATTCGAGACGACTCTCGTGGACCCGATGATGTAGTCATTCCGGTGGTGCACGTGGCCATGCACCCACAATGTCGGCCCCGCCTCCGTTATCAGGTCTTCCAAATCCGAAGCATAGCAGGCGGAGAGTGGATCGTGTCGAAAACCGAGGGCGATCGCACGTGGAGACGGAGCGTGGTGCGTAACGACAACTGACTTCGGTCGGGTATGCTTGCGCAGGTCTGCCGCAATGAAATCCCGAGTTTCGATATGCTTCCGGTAAGCGTGGATCGGCTTGAATTTGCGGTACGGTGCCTTTGAGAACTTGATCTTCTTGAAGTCGTTCATCCCGCTTTCGGCGTACGACATGCTGACACTGGGATTTCGGCCGAACAGCCGGAAATCGGTCCAAAGGGTTCCGCCGATAAACCTGACACCGCCGATCTCGACTGCGTCGTTTTCCAGGAAATGGACGTTTGAAAAGCCAGCGGCGAATTCGCGGGAATCCCGAATGCTTTCCTCGATCGACGCTCCATAGAAGTCATGATTGCCCGCAACGAAGATGACAGGAATTTCACGAGCGATCGTGTCGGCTAGCCATCGAAGGCTCGGGACGAGACCTTTGGTCAGAACGTCGCCCGCACAAACCAGGACGTCGACGTCGTCTCGCGGGGTCTGCAAAAAAGGTTCGCCGAACTCGAGGTGAATGTCGGAGATGATCCAGAGTTTCATGAATGCTGTCCTAATTCGGCAGAGGAAAAAGAGGACGCCGCCTCGAAAAGCCAGTCAAAGGGCCAGTAGTGGCAGACTTGGATAGAGCCACGACATCACGGCCTTTCTCATCGAAATTGCCAGGGCATCGTGATGAATTTCGAGAGTGGATTTCGCCTCGTTAGCGGAGAGCCAACCGTCGCTGAAACGCCACCGGCGAAAAAACAAGACATCAAGATGATGACGTCGGGAATCCTCAAGCATGCTGCGTAACCTTTTTGGCGGAACGGCATCGGGAGGGAAGTCAGATTTACCTTCATTCTCGAGATTTGGCGTCTGCACCACCCTCGTCGTCTCCTCACTTGTTGCGGCAACAATCGTGTCTATTTGGGAGCGGATGTCCTCAGGGATGGCCGCGGCAGCGTCGAAAGCCGCCATGATAAACCTAGCATCGCTCGTAAATTCAAGGTTCCACTCCCTCGGATTGTCTCGCCAGAGAACGGTTTCGGCGGCCTTTGTCCAACGCTCTTCCCGCACGAGTCCAAGAGCCTCCAAAACCGAATATGCCTCGGATGTCGCATAGGCTGGACCAACTCCGTTGGCAGCCGCGATATTGGGTTCTGACGAATCGTCACCGGCGTCCGCCTTTGACGAAGGAACGCGATTTCTGAACGGCCGGTACTGCAACTGCGCGTTCTGTGCGGCGACATAAATGACGGCGGTCGATATGTCGTCCCATCTTGGCGGAACATCGGAAAGTACGGGTGAAAGGCGCGGTCTAGCTCCTCCGTCGATCTCGTCCGCCTGGCCCAGCGCCGCTAGGACCAAGCACCCGACTTCGTAGGCGGTCATGTGGTAATGTTCCCAACCCACCTCATGATTGTAGGGAATATTGTGCGAGAGATAGTCGATAACGGGGCCAGCCCAGGCGGTGACTGTTAAATTTTGCATTTTGTTATGCAGTTCCATGGCGCGCGTCGCAGATTCCGCGATGAAACTGGGGGTGCCGAAAACTCCGCTGATCAGGAGCGCGATCTCGTGGTCGACATCGAGACTCTCCCAGTGAAGGCCCGTCTCCCCAAGCACTTCGACTTCGGCAATGTCACTCTCGGATGCTTCAACCAAGCCCTGGAGAGATCGAGCAGGTACCATGAAGGCCGAGCCATTGTTGAACTCGACTGTAATCCGGCCAGTGCTACGGTCGTAGTGGGCACCGCTCGGAGCTGGGTGTTTTAACGGTCCTTCCGCATCACACGCGCTTTCAAGCACAATGCGGCGTCCAAGCGGCTGAAAGCCGATCTCGTCGAGACCCGACCCAAGCGACTTTTTTCTATCAGGTCCCTTCGTGTCGCGACGATAACTCCGCCTTCCTCGGCGTTTCCTCGCCATCTATGCCCCCATGTCGCGACGTGGCAGCTTCGCAAGGCTTACCCTCGGCATTTTATGTCGTTGTACGATGTCGATGACCTCATCGCCCTTCATGGCATTCGTTTCCATCAAACGTTCGACGATGGCGTCGAGAGCCGTCCGGCGGGTCTGAATTATCGACCTCGCGCGCTCGAACTCCCTCTGCAAGACGTCGTGAACGTGCATCCGAAGCTCGGGATTATAAGTGCGCAACCGCTCGAGGTGCCCCGGTCGATGCCCCTCGACGACGAGCGTGTGCCCCATACCAAGACCGCCCTCGAGCATTGTCGCGAGTTCCGTTGCCCTGTTCAGGTCTGCGGTTTCAGAGCCGGAAGAGCCGTCTGCAAATGATCCGAAGATTTCCAGTTCGGCGGCTATGCCGCCAAGACACACGGCGATCGCATTGAGATAATCGGCACTTGTCTTTGGTCGAGCGTCAGTTTGACCATACTGCACGTATCCCAATTCACCAGATTTGCCGTCTATCCTGTATCGCGAAATCTTGACCTCGGTTACCTGCCCGTGGCCGATTTCGATTGCAACGAGGGCGTGGCCTGCCTCGTGGACAGCGAGAGCGCGAACGTATTCCTCCGTGAGCTCGGTCAGCGGCCGCAGTTGCTCGATCACATGGTTTCCCGAAAGGGCTTCCCGACGCCGCCGCGCCGCCCGCTTGGCATCCCGGACAAGTTGTTCGATATCGGCACCCGACAAACCCCCGGTCGCGATGCCGAACTTCTCGGCTTGAGATTGATCTAGCACGATGCCGCTATGAAATCCCAAGATCGACAGCCTGGACTGTACATCCGGAAGCGTAATCTCGAAGTGCCGATCCAACCGCCCGGCTCGCCGCACAGCAGGATCGAGCTGGTCTGGATAATTACAAGCTCCAACCACGACCACGCCCTGGCGACGATCGAAACCATCCAGTAATTCCAGGAATCCCGCCATCGCGCTTCGGAAATAGCCGCTGTTTCGATCCCTCTCCGTCCGATCGCCAAAGGTATCAATCTCGTCAATGAATAGAATCGACGGAGCTTTCGCCATTGCTTCGGCAAAGGAAGCGCGCATTGCTTTCAAATGATTGTCGAGCGCCCCGGCTTCCTGCCATTGAGAAACCGACCCGTAAATGATCGGCACACGGCAAGTGTTCGCCAACGCGCTCGCAAACATCGTTTTTCCGATACCCGGGGGCCCGGAAAGTAAGACTCCGGTGTCGACATCGCTCCATGGGAGGACGCCCGCCTTGTAGTCGGCGAGGTCCTTCGCGAGATTGTCTCCCCAAACGAGCGCAGGCCCATAACCATGCATGTCAGCAAGTGTCGGCCTCGGCTGATTGGCGACTTCCGGTACGGGCTTCGCCGGCACGGGCCGATAACTTCGCAATCTTTCCAAGGCAAGGATGGGATGGCGACGCTCCTGGAAAGCCTTTACCAGCCGTGGCCAAGGCTCCGAGAGAAGCAATTCGACGTCCCGGTCAGAGGGTGGCAGACCAGCACGTCGAAGCGCCGCCTCTGCATGTCTTCTCGTCCGCGGGCTCAAATTCAAGACAGCGTCGGAAAATAATCTGTCGCCGTCATCGAGATTGTAGTCAGGCGGAGCAATGAAGATCGCTCTTTCATTTCTGTGAGCTAGCATCTCATCGCGAAATGACCGGTCCTTCCACTCGTAAGCACACGAAGTAAACTCCAGCAGCTGCCAAATTCCAGCAGCAAAGACCTCGGCCGCCTCCGCATAGACCGGATAGTAGAAATCGTCCCTCGCCTGAAGGGTCACGATGAATTTGGAATTCGGTATATTCCAAGCTCGGAGCGATGCCGCGATCCCGCAGTATGCAATGAAGACAGGTAACGTGACGGCCGTGTTGCGGACTTGCGTTTCCGGCTTCCAGGGCACACGAGTTCGTTTGCCAGAACGTCTTGTCGGCATTGTCCTCTCCTCGAATTTCAAGGTTCCGAATGGCTCAGACAGCTCGGCGCTGAGCGCAGAAAAATTTAACCTTCATAGATTGCCGGCAACGCGATCGCTCCAGTATTCAACATCGACCCGCGTGCCCAGCCGATACCAACGCGACATCGTCCGTGCGATCCCGCGCTCGGGATCGAGATAGAAGAGTTCGCTCGACGCGGCCGGTTTTCCATCCGCGACAGAAGGGTGCCCAATCGGGCGTCCTATCAGGCAAGGTACAGCGCGCTTTGCCAGTGCCCACGTGTTGATCGCCACGTCAGGAGATAGCGCCTGAGCGCACTGATCGACGTTCTCGAGATCATCTGCAAGGCATCGAAGGCTCTCTATAAAACATGTCCGAGACATCCCAAACCATGCCTGAAAAACTGAATCACTCGTGTGCATCCCGATGCCTCCATACCTTTGGTACCTTAGTACTGGCGCGTTGAGCCTCGTCAACTTTGCGACTCACCGGGAGCCGCCAACGTTGAAGTCTTCATTTACAGGTTTATTAACAATTCTCAAGTCAAAAACGACGTAATTTACGTCATATTTGACTTAGCTCCCCCAAGCCGGTTTCTGCAAGACATGACCACGTTGCTGACTGGTGATTTGATCCGGGCTGCGAGAGCCCTTCTTGGACTGAGCCAGGTGGAACTCGCCAAGAAAGCCGGCATCACACAAAAGGCATTGGGCGAATTCGAGCTCGGCAAAAAACCGATTACCGCTAAGGCGAACGAAAAGCTTCGGCGGTTCTTCGAAGAGCGGCAGGTTCAGTTTATCGCAGCGAATGTCGAAGCCAACCACCTCGAGGGAACCGGCGTGCGATGGAAGCCACCACATCCGAACTCCGGCATCAAAACCATCTAAACCAAACCTGCCGTTGGATGGTGCCACATTGCCACCAGTTTTGCGCGATCGTTGTCACCCCTCTAGCCCGCTGTTCTGGCAAGCCTGCCGCGGAGCATGCCTCTAAGCTCAGGACCCGCAGCGGGGTGTTTCTGAACAAATGGTAATTCTCCCCCAACCATTGCGCGCGCAGCAAGAGCATACGGGACTAGGCCACACAGAGTTCGCAAGGAGGGCCGGTGTCGCCTCACGCACGGTGTATCAAGTTGAAAAGGATGGCAAGGTCGCCGACGAGTCGCCTAGTAAGATTCTGGATGCTTTTGCTCGAAACGGAGTCGTCTTGCTGTACGATGATTGGGGACAGATAGACGGGATGAAATTCAGACCTAAGCCCGATTGACGCGAGTGACTAGCGAAACCCGTGATCGTCTCCGCTGATATGGGGCCATGCCCTCGGCCATCTCTCCGTAAGCCCTGGCATGGTGCAACTCAAGCCAGAGTGCAAAGTCGCTCGCTGAGGCGCTGTGCATGCGGGAGAACCGCGCAAGGCCGCTCATCGCCAGCTTCTATCTCTGCGCAGTCAATCGATATTTCTTGGAAACGCGTCGCAACTATTTTGTTTTTTCGCCGGATCAAAACAGGCACATTGCCTACCCTGCTCGATGCAGTAAATAGTTGATTTCTTTAGCGTCAACCGAAAAAACGCGATTCAGAAATCGCGATTAAACCTAGAATACGTATGAATTTCTTGGTTTTCGCGTCGCAAATAACTTGTCCGGACAACTACATGCGGCTACGGCGGTAAACGTGAACCGCTCCGATAGGTTCAACAAATCTGATCGTATCCATAAAATCTATTCGTTTGTTTGATGGATGGCCAAGGAGCATATTAAGCATCAAGCGCAAACCCCGTGAGAAAGGAAACGACGATGACTACGATCGGTTACCGGGATGGCAAGAGCTCATCCTCCGACGCGCACTTTGATGTAGCAAGCCTTGCCCGCAGGCTCGCACATTCCTGGCACCAGTGGCAGAATGCGCGGGAAATCGAATCCATGCCTTTCGACATTCGCAAGGATATTGGTTGGCCGTCTGCGGACGACGCGGATGAACGCAAGGTTATGTAATGAATGCGACATACCTCCCCGCTTGAAGGCGGCGCCAGCCCGCGGCAGCGCCGCCTTCATCATTTCAGCGATCCGCAGATTTAATCTTGAATTCTAAAGACATATATCTTCAGACAGGCCGATGCCGCAACTTTTGCCGACTGTCTTCGTCATTTGACGACGATCAAATTCGCCAATGTCGCAAAATAGCTCTTCACGGCCGCATTTTTCCATGCGAATGTCGCTTTGGAGACATCAGAACGACGCATTCCACGCAACGAATAGGCAATCGCCCTCGAGCATGGATTTTTTCTCATGAACAAGATGCTGACCAAGAAGCGTTCTCTCGTCTTCTTTATGGTTCCCCAGTTCACCATGCTGCCCTTTTCGGCGGCGATCGACACGCTGCGCATCGCCAACCGCATGCTCGGCTATCAGGCTTATACCTGGCGGCTGACCTCGGTCGACGGCAACAAGGTCTATTCCTCCTGCGGCATCGGCGTCGAGGCAAATTCGTCGCTTGCCGAAGAGCGCCGGCATCTTGGCGGTGAAAACCGCCCGAACATGGTGCTCGTCTGTTCGGGAATCGATGTCGAGGATTTCAACAACAAGTCCGTCAATGCCTGGCTTCGCGAATCCTACAATCGCGGCGTGGCCGTCGGCAGTCTCTGTACGGGCGCGCATGTGCTTGCTCAAGCCGGGCTCTTGAACGGCAAGCGCTGCGCGATCCACTGGGAAAACCTGCCGGGCTTCTCCGAAGCCTTTCCGCAGGCGGAGGTCTATGCCGACCTCTATGAAGTGGACAGCAATCTCTACACCTGCGCCGGCGGGACCGCTTCGCTCGACATGATGTTGAACCTCATCGGCCAGGATTTCGGCGAAGCGCTCGTCAACCGTGTCTGCGAGCAGCATCTGACCGATCGCGTCCGCAGTCCGCACGACCGTCAGCGCCTGCCGCTACGCGCCCGCCTCGGTGTCCAGAATTCCAAGGTTCTGTCGATCATCGAACTGATGGAAGGCAATCTCGCCGAACCTCTGTCGCTGCTTGAGATCGCGGATGGCGCCGGCCTGTCCCGCCGCCAGATCGAGCGGCTTTTCCGGCAGGAAATGGGCCGGTCTCCCGCCCGCTACTATCTGGAGATCCGGCTCGATCGCGCCCGTCACCTGCTGGTGCAGTCTTCGATGCCGGTCGTCGAAGTCGCAGTCGCTTGCGGCTTCGTCTCCGCATCGCACTTCTCGAAGTGTTATCGCGAACTTTACAACCGTTCACCGCAGCAGGAGCGCGCCGAGCGCAAGCTGACGATGGCAACGGCTCGCCAAGCGATCGCAGCATAATAAAGGAAGCGGCGCACTACTGCGCCGCTTCCTCCGTCATCCTGGCGTCGGAATAGACCTGGTTACGGCCCTTGTGTTTGGCCATGTAGAGAAACTGGTCGGCGGCGTTGAGGTAATTCTCGAAGGTTTCGTAGCCCGAGATTTCCGCAACGCCGATCGAGATGGTGACCGAGAGTTCCTCGTCGTCGGCAGCCACCTTCAGCCGCGAGATATCCGAGCGGATTTCGTCGCAGAGCTTCGTTGCCGCAGCCGAATCCACCATCGGGAAAAGGATAGCGAACTCCTCGCCGCCGAGGCGCGAGAGAAGATTGTCACTGCCTTCGAAGATTGCAGCAAGCCGGCTTGCAACCGCCTTCAGCACCTCGTCGCCGATCTCGTGGCCATAGGTGTCATTCAGCCGTTTGAAATGATCGATGTCGAGGATAGCGACTGAACTCGGCGATTTTTGCCTCAGGCACTCGTTCACGACCTTTGGCCCGTAATCGTAGAAATAGCGGCGGTTATAGAGGCCGGTCAGATAATCGCATGCGGCGGCGGATCGCAGTTGCTTCATCTGAGTCAGCGTCTCGACATTGTTGGCAATGCGGCACTGAAGTTCCTCGGCCACGAACGGCCTGTAAACGAAGTCGCTGGCGCCGGCCTTCAGGAAGCTTGCCGACAGCATCCGGTCGTTGGAAGAGGAGATGCCGATGACACGCATCCTGTCGGAACCGAAGCGATGACGGATGCGCCGCGTGAGCTGATAGCCCGTCATGTCCGGCATGTGATGGTCGGTCACCACAAGTTCGATGTCACTGTAGGCCTCAAGCGCAGCCAGAGCTTCGAGCCCCGAGGTTGCCTCGACGACCATGTACTGCTGCGCCTTCAAGAGGTCGACGAGCACCTGGCGCGCAGACGGAACGTCATCGACAACGAGGACGCGCGTCTTGCGGTTCAGCATCGCGCGGCGCACGGTCGCGACCAGATTGTCGAGCGCGAATTCATTGTCCTTGAGGACGTAATCGATGACGTTGCGTTCCAGTATCCGGTTGCGGGTCGCCGTATCGAAGGTCGCGGTAAAAACGATCGTGGGAACATTGTGCTCGATCGTGCAATCAAGCGCCTCGCCATAGGGCGAATCCGGCAGGTTCAGATCGACGACGGCCATCGTGAATCCCTGACGGTCCTGCGCCAAAGCCTCCTGCAGCGCCTTCAGCGAAGAACAGGGCTTGACGTTGAGGCCGAGCTCGGCCTGAAACCGATGGCAGAGCACGGCGGAAAACATCCGGGAATCTTCAACCAGAAGTAACTTCTGCGTTCCGAAGCGAGGGCCCGAGCCGTCCCGACTGAAATCCGCCTGAAATGCCATGCCCCCTACTCTCCCAAGTGCAATGAAAAGCCGAATCGGCCTTCATTGCGGCGGCAAGGACGATAGCCGAGAGACCTCAAGGGTTGAAGGGGCAGAACGGCTATAAAGTAACCTGCAATTGCAACAATTCGAGGTATCTCCACAACGCCAGGGGGCTCCTCATTCATCCGGGGGCCTCCTGATACCGCGTTCGATCCTCGAATCAGGCAACGGCCCTCTCCTTCTTCATCGTCTGGATCTGCAGCAGCGTGTCGAGGTTCTGGTTGACGCGGCAATAGAACTCCTCGTCGATGAACGGGCGCAGCATGAAATCGTTGCCACCCGCCTTGAGAAAGCGCGCCGAAAGCAGTCGGTTGGATGAGGACGAGACGCCGATGATGCGCAGCTGATGCGAGCCGATACTGGCGCGGATGCGTCGCGTAAGCTCGAAGCCGTCGATATCGGGCATGTTGTAGTCGGTGACCATGAGGCCAATGTCGCGATTGGCCTTCAGGATCTCGAGCGCCTTGGCACCGCTCTCGGCAACGCTGACGCGGAAGTTATAGCGCCTCAGGCGGCTGGAGAGCAGCGCGCGCGCCGTGGCGCTGTCGTCCACGATCAGCACGTGATGGCGCTTGTTCGTCAGGAAACGGCAGATCGCTTCGGCGAGCAGATCGACCGCGAAGATGTTGTCCTTAAGGATGTAGTCGACGATATCCTTCGCCATCAGTTCGTCGCGCAGGCCCTCGTTGAAGGTGCCGGTAAAGACGATGGTCGGAATGCTGAGATCGACCAGATATTCCAGCGCCTCGCCCTTCTCAGCGCCGGGGAGATTGATGTTGGAGATCGCGAGCATGATCGGCTCGGAAGACTTGTCGTAAGCAAGCTGCAATTCCTCGAAATTGCGGCAGATCTCGACGTCGATATTGAAAAGCTCCTTCAGCCGTTTGCTGATCATCGACGTAAAGACATTTGAATCTTCAGCGAGAATAATACGCGCACCAGCAAACATCTCTCCGGAATACTGCATTCCCGAAATGCCTAAAAATGACATAGCAAACCTTTTGATGGAAATTCTGTCCCCGGCCGAACCGATACATCAATTCGTTTGAGTATTTGTTAATCGACGTGGCGCGATGCCATGAGAAGAAGGCAGTCCGTAAGACTGGCTGCTATTTCTCGACTTATGCTTAAGAGACTATTCGCGAACGGCCGTGCCGAACGTCTACTTGATGATGACCGAGCCTTTGACGATCTCGATTGTCTCGCCGCCACCGAGGCCGATGCGGTCGCCGTCCGGCGTCGTCATGAAACAGCCTGCGGCGCAGAGCGTCTCCGATGCGCCGGCATCGACGACGACCTCGACGCGGTTTCCGCCTTCGGTGACGATAACGACGACCGGCGCCGGATCAGTGTTGGTGATTGTCGCCGCTTCAGCGCCCGCGGCGATGAGAAGCGAAAGAAGCATGACCGTGGCAAACCTTGCCATTCAGCGCGGCGCAGCGATGCGCCCTCCCCTGGAGCGTCTCGGCGCTGCTGCCCCAGCAGCGAAATTCCGATTGCCCAGGCTTTATAAGCGAGAGCCTCTGAAGGATCCCTGAATAAAATACTTAGCCTTTGCGATTGCCATCGGCCGCTTTGCTGCGCAGCTGTCGCACCGCTCCGGTGTCCGTCACGCCGGTATCGCCGACAGGCTGTTCGTCTGCTCTTGTCGAGGAAGGTTCCAGCGCCGGGCCAGGCACGTGGTCGCGGTGGAAAATGACGTCGCTCTGCGGCAGCGGGATTTCGATCCCTTCTTCCTTGAAGCGTTTGAGGATGGCGATACGTAGGTTGTTCCTGACGTTCATGCCCTCGCCCATGTCGGCCAGCATGAAGCGCAGCTCGAAGTCAAGCGAATAGGCGCCGAAACGCAAAAACTCGACATGCGGCTCCGGATTGCGCAGCACGAATGGCGCCTCGTTGACCAGCTCCAGGAGGATATCCATGACTTTCTGCGGATCGGCATCGTAGCTGACGGAAATGGGGATTTCCGAACGGCCGACCTTGTTGCGGTGTGTCCAGTTGCCGACCGCAGCATTGATGAGTTCGGAGTTCGGCACGATGATCGACTGCTTGCGGAAAGTCTCGATCTCCGTCGCACGCACGGAAATGCGCGTTACGATACCTTCTGCCGTGCCGGAGACGACATGGTCACCGACCTTGAATGGCCGTTCCACAAGCAGGATCAGGCCCGAAACGAAATTCGAGACAATGTTCTGCAGGCCGAAACCGATACCGACCGAAAGCGCCGAAGCAACAAGTGCCAGGTTCGAAAGGTCAATACCTGCCGCCGAAACGCCGATGATCGCAGCGACGGCGACGCCGAGATAACCGATGCCGGTCTTGACGGAATTGCGCACGCCGAGATCGACATGGCTTCGCGCCATGACGTTGCTGTCGAGCCATCGCTGAACCCAGCGAGTCAGGAAATAACCGCCGGCGAAAAGCAGAATTCCGGTGAAGATACCGAGCAGCGAAATGCTGATCCCGCCGAGGCGGACCTCCGTGAAAAGACGGTAGGCGATCAGCTGAAGATCCTGGATATGGAAGCCCCAGAGCAACAGGATCAGGGGAATGCCGGTCATGAGCGCAACGGCATAGATCGCAAGTCCCACGCCAAGGCCGACCTGATCGATCGCCACCGGCCCCATATTGAAGCGGCTCTTCAGGAAGCGGCCGATGAAGGTGTCGCCGAAGCTCTCCTGCTTGGAAATCGCCTTGCCCGAGAGCAAGCCGATATAGGTGGTCACGATGATCGCGCCGGTGATGATGAATTGCGTGGCGACGAAGCGGGCAAGGCCGACATAGCCGATCAGCGCGGTCAGGATGAGACCTAGGCCGAGCAGGCGAAGGATGATCGCCATGCCGCGCGGCCAGTGGCGGCCTGGCGCATCGGGATCGCCGTCGTGCGCCAGCATCGGACGCCCAAAGGAGGCCGCGATCAGGATGAGACCGATAATCAGCGCCGCAATAAGGCTTCTTACGACGGTCAGAACCAGCGGTGAGCCCATCGCTTCGCTGACGCTGCCGAACAGGTAGTCGAGCGCATTGACGATCGCCATTGCCAGCAGGCAGGCGCCAATCGATTGCGCGCCGCGATTGGAAAGGCGCACGAGGCGCCACTGCGGCTCGCGGGGAGCGAAGACGGCATTGCTGAAGCGGCCGACGAAATAGATCAGCCCGATCGCTCCGAAAAGAGCGGCGACAACAGGCGCAATATCCGGCCTCAACACGTTGAAACCATTGAGGAAAATATATGACGTCACCAGCACTGCGGAAAGCGCGAAGGTGCGGATCAGCGTCGACCAGAAGGCAATTGAGAGCCGGCTGATATAGGAAGGGTTCTCGACGCCGTCGTCCCGCGTCAGGTAGCGGCCGAACATCCGGTAGCCGCCTGAAAGCATGACCAAGCCTGTCGCGAGCGACATGAAGATCGCGGCGAACATCGCGAATCGCTTGAACTTCCACACGAAACTCAGCCAGCTCGAAAGTGCCTGCCGGAACTCGCCAACCTCCTCGACAAAGGCCTTGGCCGCATCGTCGAGCACCGACACTGAAACCTCGGTGCGCCTCAACAAAGTTGCAGCAAAAAGCCGACGGCGGGTTTCAACTACTTCGTTCATCAGCTGGTTGATGGCAAGCGAGAGGTTTTCGGCATCGCCGGTCACGGCATTGATCTGTGCGCGCTCTGCCGTCAGCGCATTTCGCTCCTCGGTAACGATCTGCGCTTCCGGCGGCTGTCCCTCCTTCGGCGGATCGCCGAGCTCGGTGAGACGGCTCTTGATCTGATCGAAACGCGGGCGGAGATTGACGGAGGTCGTGAGAACGTGGCGTCCCAGTTCATCCACCTGCGCGGACAGGCCGACGAGGGCGTCGTCATTGTCGGCGTTCTGCTTCACGCCGTCCTGCAGGGACGTGAGCTTTGCCTTGGCCTTTTCGATCTCCTTGACTGCTTGATCGAGCCCCGCATCCGCAAGGGGAGCGGGAGCCGGCGCCTGCGCCTGCGGTTGCGGCGGCTCCTGCGCAGCCGCAAAGCTGCCAGGCAGACCGGCAGCCGATACTGCAAGCATCAAGCAAAGAAACGTCCGGAGCAGAATGATTGTCAGCCGCAAAATGTCCCCGCAAGGATTCGGTTCATCAGTGAGGCCTGCTTCTTATAGCAAAGAAAGGCGACAGAAAGGCGGAAGTTGTTTTCGCCGCTCAGAAACCGGCGCCGGGCCTGGCAAGATAATCCAGTTCGGCCGCCGTCGAAACTCTTCCGATGATGGTGTTGCGGTGTGGAAACCGGCCGTAGGCAGCAATCACGTCGCGATGGCGAATGGCATAATCGAGATATTCCGCATCACCAAGCGCCTGAAACAGCATTACCGACCGCTCCTGCTCCGCCATGTCCTCGGCATGCTCGAAAGGCAGGTAGAAGAATGTCCTGCATTCTTTCTCGACGACCTGATCGGCACCGGCATCGAGCGCCAGTTTCGCTTCGCGAAGCGCCAACCCGTCCGTCGCAAACGCAAGCGGCGTGTTCCGATAGATATTCCGCGGAAACTGATCGAGCACGACGACCGCGGCGAGCCGATTCTGCGGGCTCGCATGCCAGGCACCGATCACGCCGCCCGCCAGTGCCAGGTGCGTATCCCGGAAACGGTGCCGAATTTCCTCATCGAGCGAGAGCGTCGTTTCGAACCACTGCTCGCGGCTGCATTCCTCGAACCAGAAGGAATACACCTCCTCCGGCGTGCATATCTTGGCCACCGCTCCCCTCCCTGCGCCAGTCAGTCGATAGAAAAGACCAGTATGGCCCGGGTGCCGCGATGGGCCGGGTCATAGGTCAACTCCGATTTGAGGCTTGCTGCCATCGCGGTCAATATCTTCGTGCCGAGGCCGGTGCCCTTCGCGGGGCTGGAATGGTCGAAGCCGGCGCCATCGTCCTCCACGACGAGACGCAACTGCTCGCCCGCTTGCTCGACGATGACCCTGATCTCGCCTTCAACACCTTCGTTATAGGCATATTTGAAAGCATTGGTGACGAGTTCGCTGACGATGAGGCCAAGCGTGACGACCTTGTCGGTTGGCAGATCCATCGGCTGGGCCGTCAGAACGATCCGGTGCGGCCGCTTGTCGTCGCGAATGGAAGCCTCGAGTTCGCTCAAAAGGTTCTCGACATATTCGTCAAGCTGCACGGTGCCGATCTGACGGCTGTTGTAGAGCCGCCGGTGGACACTCGCGATGGCGTTGATACGCATCTGCGTTTCGTGCAGTGCGTCGATCGCCACCTGGTCCGTCGTCATCGACGACTGCATGCGGATCAGCGCTCCGACAAGGCCGAGGCTGTTGGCGATACGATGATTGACTTCGGCAAGCAGCATCTCGGCGCGGTCCCTCTGCTGGCGGATCACTTCTTGCGCATCAGCCGTCTCGCGTCGGTAGCGCGCACGTTCCAGCCCTTGCTCCAGCGTCGCCGCAAGCAGATCGAAATAATCGGGGGAACTGCCCTTGAGAACATAATCGTCGGCGCCCGCCCTCAACGCCGCAACGGCAATGCCGGTGTCGTCGGAGGCAGTCGCATAGATCACCGGCGGATGATCAGCCAGCGCCATCAATTGCGGCAGGACATCGAGTCCGGTTTCCGTTTGCAGGAGATGGTCGATCACAACAGCATCGATGCCGCCTTCAGCAATCCGCTTCAATCCGGTCGCGCCGTCTCGCGCCCATTCCACCGCGAAACCGTGGCGTGCGAGGTTCTCCTTCAGCCGCAGTGCGAGTGTTTCGTCGTCATCGATGTAAAGGATGCGGATTTCGAGATCCGCATCATCAACGGATTCACGCATTGGGCCTCCGGATTTTGCCAAGCAGCAACGCAACTGCCCGGCGGCCGGGTCGCCTGCATTCGAATGTATTGTATCGGCCATTGCGCGTAAACAGCGGCAAAGCCTCTGCCCCCCTGAAGACCTTCGATCGAAGGAAGTTCGCATTTGAAATCATGCCGGCAATATGACCCCGCCCGCTGAAGACTCCGCGGGATAGAAAAATATAGTGCGAACGCAGAAAGATGCGCAAACCCGAAACTAAACGCAGCCGGACCGAAATGGTTCCATCGCCTTCACTTTTCTTGAAAGCGCTTGTGCTTGGAGACTTCCGCACCGGCATCTGCAGGCAAACTGAAAAAGGGTAACGACGACACGATCCCCATCAGGCCGACCGCCAAAAAGGCCCAGCGGAAATCGATAAGCGCAGGGTCCGGCGCCGCGCGAAGCGCGGTAGAGATATTGAGCAGAGCCGCCGCAACAGCGACGCCGAGCAGCATGGCGGCCTGCTGGAGCATGCTTGATAGTGTCGAGGCAGAGGTGCGCTGCTCCGGGCCGATATCGGCGAAGGCAAGCGTGTTCAGCGCGGTAAATTCCATCGAGCGTGAAAGACCGGCCGCAAGCAGGATCGCGTAGATCACCGCCAGCGGCGTATCCGGCGTGAAAAAGCCGCACGCAATGATGCACAACGCCGCAATCAGCCCATTCACGCAAAGAACATTGCGGAATCCGAACCGCGCAAGCAGCGGCGTGGTCACTGCTTTCATGCCGAGATTGCCGAGAAAATAAACGAGTAGGTATGTGCCCGCGGCAATCGAGTTCAAGCCGAAACCGAGCTGGAACAACAGCGGCAGCAGGAAGGGCGTGGCGTTGATCGCTACCCGGCAGACCGTGCCCGCCGAGAGCGTCGAAATCGCAAAGGTCTGGACCTTGAACGCCGAGAGGTCGAGCAGGGGATTTTCCACCTTCAGGAAATGCCGGGTGGCCATGACGGAAAGCACGATACCGGTTGCAAGCATGGCAAAGACCAGAAGAAGGCTGCCCTCCCGCTTCACGGAGAGCTCGAGCGCGGCAAGCACGAATGTCATTCCGGCACCGCTCAGGATGAAGCCCAGCACATCGAGACGACCCGGGTTCCCTTCGCGCTGCTCCGGCACGAAGCGCAGCACGAGCGCCATGCCGAGGAGGCCGATCGGAATATTGATCAGGAAGTTCCAGTGCCAGCTTGCATAGGTTGTGATGAAGCCGCCGAGGACCGGTCCGATGACCGGCGCCGTCAGCGCCGGCCAGGTGATGAGCGCGATCGCATTCACCAATTCAGACTTCGGCGCACTCTTCAAAACGATGATGCGCCCGACCGGCGTCATCAGCGCGCTTCCGGCGCCCTGGATCGCACGCGCGACAATGAATTCCGTAAGGCTGCCGGAAAGGCCGCAGAAGAGCGATGCCCCGGTGAAGACTCCAATCGACGCCAGGAATATACGCCGCGCACCGAAACGGTCGCCAAGCCAGCCGGAAAGCGGGATGAAAGCCGACATGGTCAGCATGTAGACGGTGATGCCGATGCTCATCGAGACCGGCTGCACGCCGAAGCTCGCCGCCATCTGCGGCAGCGAGGTCGCGACGATCGTGCCGTCGAGGATTTGCATGAAGAACGATACGGCGACGACCAGCGCAACGATCTTCGCCTGAGCTGCGCTCGGCGCTTCGTCCGTCTTTTCACTCGTCTGTACTGTTGTCATCGATATGCCATTGCGCATTGCGGAGGAGAAGTGCGTATCGCCGCTGGGAACCGGGCAGGCAGGAATTCGGCACCCTGAATACGCTCCTTACGCGGCCGGGCAAAGTCAAAACGGTCCATGCCGCTTACAATTTCCGGTTTCCTGCGCGATCCTGCTCGCATCAACGGCACAAATTGGCTTCACAAACGTTTGATGATGACCGGGGCGGCAGATTTCGCCGCGCCGGAATTCAACCGAGGATATATCGATGACGCCGGAAGACCGCCGTGCCGTTTTCAGCCATCGCAAGATTGCAGCCATCGTCAAGGGAATGACTCAGGAAGACGGAACTGACCTACCCATCACCGGCAAGTCGCTTGGCGAGGCGATCCTCTTCGTCTCCGAACAGGCGGCAACCGATGCGTCGGCCGTCCATATCATCTACGGTGAGCACGGTTCGCTGAGCTACACGGATTGCCTGAGCATCTACCGTGAATACGGAGCGGAGCTTCGCAGCGAATTGACGTAGACGGATAGAGCAGTGCCCATTCGCATGGCAGCTATTCGCAACCGCGTCTGCTCTCCGCACGGTTTTTCTCGTATTCGGGAGACAACCTCCTCAAGTTCGATTCGAGAACATGTCCCCGACCCATTCGCCGCTCCGAGGTGTCCTCGTCGCATTCGCCGCCTATGCAGTCTTCGCTTTCAGCGATGCCTCGATCAAGATCCTTCATGGTGCGATCCCGTCTTACCAGGTGGCCTTCATCGGCTCAATCTTCGGCCTGGTCGTCTTGCCGGTGATCAAAGCGCGGGATGATTCCTGGCTCGATATCGTCCAGACATCGAACCGCATACTGTGGGCGCTTCGCTTCGTCTGCGGTGCGACCGGCGCGATCGCCTCGATCATCGCCTTCACGAAGCTGCCGATGGCGGAGGCCTTCTGTCTCCTCTTCCTGCTGCCCTCCTTCGTGACGATTCTTTCGGTCATCTTTCTTAAGGAAGACGTGCGCTGGCAGCGCTGGACGGCTGTCGTCGTCGGTTTCATCGGCGTGATGATCGTGTTGAGGCCCGGCTTTCGCGAGTTGTCGGCGGGCCATCTGGCGGCCGCAATCGGCGGCTTGAGCGCAGCCGTTTCCATCGTCATCCTGCGGGCAATGGGGCCTGCCGAAAAGCGCATTTCGCTCTATGGCGCCGGACTTCTCGGAACGCTGATCGTCAGCGGCCTTCTGATGCTCTCGGATATTGCCGTTCCGACGCCGCGCGAGTGGCTCTTTATGGCAAGCTATGGCATTCTTGGGGCGACCGGCAACGTGCTTCTCATGACGGCGGCCCGCTTCGCGCCCGCAAACCTCGTCGCCCCGCCTCAGTACAGCCAGATGATCTGGGCAATCGTCTTCGGCTATCTCATCTTTGATGATACCATCGATCTCCCGATGGCCGCCGGCATCGTTTTGATCATCTGCTCGGGCTTGCTCACGCTCGCCCGAGAACGCAAGCGCGGCACGCCGCTTCCGGCCGCCGTCGTCTCGGTGGACAATCAGGCCCCCGTCTCTGCAACGGCGGAGCTTGCAGAAGCCAACTTCGACGGCGTGGAACATCCTGCAGAGTAGGCCCGCAGTGGCCATAGTCCGGCCCTCGCTCGCTGCTATTTGAAAGCCGGGACAGTCTTTACCTCCTCCGGCAACGGAACAATCCGGAGAGGCGCTTGTTCCAGATAAAAGAGGGAGTTTTCATGACTGATGAACCCAAGGAACGCGGTGAGCCCGTCCCGCCGTCGCCCGCCGAGGAAGAAACGCGCCTACTAGCGGAGGAGCGCCGGAGCTGGCTGATCTGGACCTTCGGGATCGCCGGAGCGATCGCCGTTGTCATCATCATCGGCAGCATAGCCATTTCACCTGGTCCTGATCAGGCAACGACCGGCTCTACACGACCCCCGCCCCAGGTCGAAGCGCCGGCACCTTAAATGGGCCCGTGCCGCTGCATGAAAGCATTCTGGCTTTCATGTGCAGCCTTTCAGCTGTATGACGCGATGAAAATGAAAAGGAAGCCGATGGCCGCACGAGACCGTTTTTCGAAAAAGCTGACCTGCCCGCAATGCGGCAATACCGGCTTCGCCGAGGCCTCGGAGGACGACCACCCTTCGCGCAAGAATCCCGCGTTTCGTGTCGATCAGCTGCCCAAAGGCTTCTTTGAGCAAAAATCCTCGAATTTCCAGGAAACCTACATCATCCGCTGCGAATGCAGCCGCAAGTTTCCATTCCGGGCACTGACTGAAAAGACCGCCTGAACCGGCTCAGGCAAGGCCCAGCGGGATTACCGCAACCTTGCGGCTCGGACCATAATCACGCTCATGCGACGAAGGATAGCGGTCATTGCGGCGAGCGCTGAAATCGATGCGGTTCGATTCGAAGATACCGTCGGGATAGGTGCCGGTGTCGTTGGTTTCGACTTCGGATTTGGCAGTAACGATTTTAAGGATCATGGGCTCCTCCAGTCCGCCGCCTTAACGGTCGGCGGCACGCTTCCGTTCCGTCATATCCCCGAGATAGTTAAAAAATTAACCATACTTCGCGAACAAAAGACGAAATTAGGGGTCGCCTTTGGTCAGGCAACGAGCTGCTGCCGCGAAGAGAGCAGTGCGTCTCTCCCCGCAAGAGATGTGGATTTACTTTCACCTTCTGCATTTTCCCACCCGCAAGGAAGTGCTATTCTCTACATGTGCAGAACATAGGGGGAACATATGCCGCGCGTAGCAGAACTTTACTTCAAGACCGCAATTGTCTTCTTCATTATCGGGATCGCCATCGGTTTGAACATGGCAATTTCCCACGATCATACCGTCATCGGCGCCCATGCCCACTGTAATCTCTTGGGCTGGGTCAGCATGGCGATTTTCGGGGGGTATCATGCGCTGAACCCGAAGAAAGCGGAACGCCGCATCGCTATGGTCCAGTATTACATCTACACGGCGGGCCTTACGGTACTGGTCCCGGCGCTCTACATGATGCTACGGGGGAATGCGGCCATGGAGCCGGTCGTCGCCGTTTCGTCGCTGATCATCTTTGCCGGCGCTCTGCTCTTCGCCTTCATCATCTTCTCGCCGAAGGAACCGGCAATTACGCCGTCAGCAGCGCCGCTGCGGTAGGATCAAGACTAAAGCGCAAAAGCGAGGGGCAGCCCATGCTGCCTCCCGCTTAGCCCAACATCTACCTTTTTTTCGAACCAGCTGACAGCACGCGATGCGACGCGTCGTCCATAGCCCGGCTCGCTTCCTGGCCATCACGCTTCAGGCCCCAGGCCGTATTTCCGCAAGACGAAAGCAGCAGTGCCGCGAGGCAGGCGAAGGCGAGCATGGATTTCGGCATCGATTTCCCCTGATAGGAATTGGCAATGCCATGGACATGTTACACAAAACGGCAAAATCAATGCCATGGGTCGAACAACTCCAAATCATGAATAAGATCGCCATTCGACGCGAAGGCTTCATCGGCGCAGCCACTTGAATGATGCATATCAGAAATTACTTATATTAACAGGCGTGCAGTGCACGCGGGAATGATGCTTAGCTAGGCATCATGCTGGGAGGTTGTTATGGCAAACACACTGATGGAAGGAAGAAAGATACAGGATTGGGTCAACCTGGTCCTGGCGGTATGCTTGTTCATCTCGCCATGGATTGTCGGCTTTGCGGCTGAAGCCGCGCCGACCTGGAACGCATGGATCGTCGGCATCATTCTCGGCGCCCTGGCGATCACGGCGCTTTCGGCTTTCGCCGAATGGGAGGAATGGGCAAACCTGGTAGTCGGCCTATGGTTGATTGCCTCGCCATGGGCGCTCGGCTTTGCGGCCAGCGCAGCAGCGATGTGGACCGCCGTCATCATGGGAGTGCTCGTCGCTGCGATATCGCTATGGGCAGTCTGGGATGTTCATCATCCGCACGCTCACGCCTAGGCGCGGGTAACAGCAGTCCGACTGGCTGAATAGCATGCATTAAGGCAATGAGGCGGCGTACAGCAAAACAGCCGCCTCAAAAACGTTTTTCGTCTTACGGTTCTACTGCATGATAGGAAATGGTGGGTGATGTAGGGCTCGAACCTACGACCCGCTGATTAAGAGTCAGCTGCTCTACCAACTGAGCTAATCACCCGTTCGCGCTTGGCTGCGCGGTGTGACGGGGCGTATAAACAGGATCGCAGGCCTTGTCCAGCGCCCTGCGGAAAATTCTTTGATTAATTTCGAAGATTTTTCTGCATGGCTGAAATGGGAATGAAATCAAAGGTCGAGCGTACCCGTGGCAAGGCGCACCGCCTGCCCGCCGATCCGGGCATTGGAGATGGTGCCGGCCTCGACATCGACATGCAGGTGGATGAAGGATGGCCGCCCCATCTCCACCCCCTGTTCAATCGTGATCGGATGATGGCCGTCCGGCAGCCGGTCGAAATGGTGGATCGCTCCCGAAAGTGCCGCGACTGCGGAGCCGGTTGCGGGATCCTCGGATATCCCCATGTCACTTGCAAACATGCGCGCGTGGAACTTCGCCGAATGGTTGACGCCGGCGCGGCAGTAGATATAGGCCGAGGCCAGCGAACCGTCGACGAAGGGCACGGTCTTTTCAAAGAGCTGCGGATCGAATTCCAGTCGTTTTGCTACTCCGACATCGTGGACCGGCACGAGCAGGAAAGGAACGCCAGCGCTCCAGATCGAGGGCACGTGATTTTCGAAACCGATCTCCGTCACCTTGAGCGACAGCGCATTGGCGATGCCGAGCTTTTCGAGCGGCATATTGATCTGCTGCGATTTCCGCGGAAGATCGAATTCGGCAAAGCTTACCTCGCCCCGCCGCAGCCGTACCGCGCACCGCACCGGCCCGACATTTTCCTCCAATACCGAAACGAGATCGAGCGTCATGTCGCGGCCGTGCGCCTCTTCGGCAAGGGCAATCGCCGTGCCCACGGTCGGGTGGCCGGCGAAGGGCAGTTCGCGGCCCGGCGTGAAAATCCTGAGCTTGGCTGTATAGGCTGGATTTGCCGAGGGGCGTACGAAGACTGTCTCGGAGAGATTAATCTCGCGGGCGATCGATTGCATCGCCTCCTCGCTGAGATCGTCGCCGTCGAAGATGACGGCCAGCGGATTCCCGGCGAGTTTGCGGTCGGTGAACACGTCATAGACGCTGTAGCTGCGCGCCACATCGGCCTCCTTAATCGGTCATCGAACCTGCAACCTGCCCGACCGGCGAAACGAGTGCAAGATATTAGCCCTCGTTTGTATTAGCGAAATACCAATCGATGATCGGAAGCATGGCGACGTTATAGGGATAGGCGGAGTGATCAGCAGAACGGATCGCAACTGCTCCGGCGATTTCCTTGTCCTCGGCAACAAGCATATGGGCCGCGATCCGCTCGATCATTTCGTCCGCAGCCAGGCCGAAACGGAACAGCCGGAACACGGTGACCGTGCGGCGGAAATGGCTGGCGTAGTAAGTGGTATCCGGCGTTGCATTGCGAAGTTCCATGCCTGTCTCCTCGAGCACTTCGCGGCGCATATTGCTATCGACGTCGCAACGGCCGCCGGCGATATCGTCGAGGTCCAGCGAGCCAGCGGCGCAATAGACCTGACCGGCATTTGCCGTATGCGCGCCCATGCGCACGGCGATGATCGCGCCATCTGACGAGACCATGATGCCGAAGGCAAAAAGGTGGATGCCGCCGCGGCGTTCGGCCTGCTTACGCCACCACAGGAAGGTGGAGAAGGGAATGATGTGACCCCTGCCCGCAATGCCGCCATCGTTCAACGCAAGCTGATGCTGAAACACCATACGACCATCGAAAAGCTCCGGTTTGGCCGATATCTCGCGCTTCCAGTTCTCGCTCGCGAGTGCAGCATTCTGCAGATGATAAGGATGCTCGCCCGCCAGCACGCGAAGGTCGATGGAGGTGACAGGAAAAACAGTCTTCTCCGGCGGCCAGCCGGTAAGATCATCTGAAAATGCAAGACTCATGTCAAATCCAGTGTCATGACGACGGGGCAATGGTCGGAGGCTTTCGGCCGATCCCAGCCGGTGCGCGGATAGCGCTCGACTCCCTGGCCGGGCGGAAAGATAGTGCGGAAGGGCTGACCGTTGCGGATGATCTCCGGCACCCGGCCGGTGTTCGCTTTCGCAAGCGCCGGCGAGAGCCAGAGATAGTCGAGCTGGCAAAGCCATTGCTCTTCCGGTCCCCGCGCGTGATAGAGCGTCCAGCGGTCGAGCGGATCGCGGCGGCGCGCGACATTCTCGGCAAAGCCGTCATGACTGAACACGTCGAGCGCGCTTTCGGTTTCGTCCGTGTGTTCGAAACGGTATCCGCTGCGACGCACGCCGATGACGTTGACGCGCTCCTGGTAGTCGTTCATGTCGCCGCAAATCACGAAATTCTTCCTGGCGGTATGTCCGGCGCCGAAACGGCTCTCGACAATCCGGCGCACGGCCAGCGCCTCCGCCCGGCGGACAGGCATCGTTGCCTGCCGACTGTTGACGCCGTTGGTGCGCGGCCCATCCATCGACTTGAAATGCACGACATAAAGCGTCAGCGGCACGCCGCCGATCGAGAGATCGAGTTCAAGGCAGTCGCGCTTGAAGATCTTGTCGTCGATGCGATTGGTGAGCGCCAATTGATCGTTGAACAGATCGAGCTCGCGATAGGTGAGCATCGCGTGGCTCTTGATCTCCTTCAATTCGATCTTCTGGCCGTCGTGCGTTTCCTCCCGTACGAGGACCGCGACATCGATGCCGCGGCTGTCATTGCCCTTGACGAGATACTTCTGCCGGTAGCCGGTTCCCACCATCCGGAAAAGATAACCGTACTCGAAGGCCTGCAGCGCCCCCATGCTATCGATTTCCTGCAGGCAGAGAATGTCCGCATCGGCATCGGCGATCGCAAGCGCCGTCATCTGTCGGGTATCGTCGGTCGAGGCGACGACCCGCGCTTGCTCGAGCTGCTGGTAGACGCCTTCGCTCTGAATCTCAAAAAGCTTGATGACGCGGTCCTGGCGCAGTTGGTTGCGAAAACCGGTAAAATCGAAACGCGTCATCAGGTTTTCGACGTTGAATGTGGCAATGCGAAGCGACATCGAACATTTCCGGTTGGCGTTATGTCATCTGTAAAGACGAAAGAGGCATTCGGGAAGGCAGCGAGACCGAAATCACAGCCTCCATGCCGAACGGATGGCAATCTTCAGCGCATCGCCCGCCTGCACCGCCGTGCGGCTGAAGGCGCGCAGCATCTGGCCATCCGCCAGGGCCAGTCTCAGCGCATAGCGCTCGCCTTCATAGAGAACCGATTGCACCGTGGCTGGAATGCCCCCGCCGCCGAGCAGGACGTCTTCCGGGCGCACGAGCACATCGATCTGCGACCCGTCGTCCGGTTGATCTAGAATCATGGCCTGCAGCGCATTCCAATCGAAATTTCGCTTATCACCGCCAGGGGACCGCATAGTCAGGATCGCCCCCCGCCCGATCAATCCGCCGACCATCCGGCCTTCCGGGCGTGCATAAATCTCGGCAGGCGGCGCGACCTGCAGCAGGTGGCCCTCCGACATCACCGCGACGTCCGTTGCAAGCGCCATGGCCTCACTCTGATCATGCGTCACATAGATCATGGTCGCGCCGGAGCGCATATGAAACTCGCGGAAACTCTCTTCCATCTCCTGCTTCAGGTGCCGGTCGAGATTGGCGAGCGGCTCGTCGAGCAGAACCACATCTGGCGATGTCACCAGACAGCGCGCCAGCGCCACGCGCTGGCGCTGGCCGCCGGAGAGGTCGGCCGGACGCCGCTCGGCGTATTCCGCAAGCCGCACGGTCGAAAGGGCGTCTCGCACCTTCCGGCGATAAGCTTCGCCCACAATGCCGCGCACCTTCAGCGGATAACCGACATTATCTGCCACATTCATATGCGGCCAGAGCGCGTAGGACTGGAAGACCATCGCCATGTTGCGCCGTTCGGGCGGCAGGGATTGCGAGGCGTCGGCAAGCAGCCGCTCGCCGAGATGGATCGAGCCATCGGTCGGCGTCTCGAAACCCGCAATCATTCGCAACACCGTCGTCTTGCCGCAGCCGGAGGGACCGAGCAGCGCCAGGAAGCCACCCTCGCGCACATCGAGTGAAAGCGCGCTCACCGCTGGTTTTCCAGTGCCGAAATCCTTACCGACATGATTGAGGATCAGCTTCGCCATGGCACCACTCCCTTGGGCAGCCGCCTTGCCAGCAATTCCAGAAGCAGCATCATGACGATGACCATCACGACGATAAGCACGGAAAGCGCAGACGCCAGATCCGAACTGCCGCTGTCATCGAGATTGTAGATTGCCACGCCAAGCGTCTGGGTGCCCGCAGACCAGAGCAGCGCCGAGATCGTCAGTTCGTTGCAGGCAATTAGAAAGACGAGGATGACGGAAGCGCCAGCCGCAGGCGCAATCAGCGGCACGATGATATCCCTCAGCCGGCGGAAGAAGCCTGCGCCGGAAAGCCTCGCTGCCTCCTCCAGCGCCGGATCGAGCTGATGGAACGCGCTGACGACCGGCTTCAGGCTGACAGCAAAGAAGCTGGAGAGGTAAGCGATCAGGATGATCCAGATCGTGCCGTAGAACGTGACGTTGAGAACCGGCAGCGGCGCGGCGAAGACGAGGATGAAGCAAACGGCAATGACGATGCCTGGCAACGAGTAGGGTATCTCAATCAGACCTGAGACAGCGCGCGAAACCGCATCTCTGCGCCGCGTCAACGCATAGGCCGACAGTACTGTCACCAGCAGGAGACACATGGCCGTTCCGGCCGCAAGAGAAAGCGAATTGACGAAGGCCGTCCGCGTCACCGCCTGGCGAAAGAGGACTTCATGAAAAGCGTTGAAGGAGATGGTCTTGAAGGTCAGTGGCACGCCATAGGCCGGCACCAGCGCGCCGGCGAGCAACGCGAAGAACGGTGCTGCCAGCATGAAGAACAAGATGACCCAGATCAGCGGCGCGAACAGATATTTCCAGCCCCCGAGATCGAAGGTGGCAGTCGCACCCGAAAGGCCGAGCACGCGATAGTCTCGGCCGCGCAAGGCCCGATCCTGGACCGCAAGCCCGGCGACGGCGATAATCGCGATGATGGCCGACAGCAGCGCGACTTCGCCGAATGTGCGGCTGGTGAAGGCCGAGAATTTCGAGAAGATCAGCGTTGGTAAAGTGTAGATCGAGGCAGGAATGCCGAGGATCGCCGGGATGCCGAAATTGCCGGTGCAGGAGACAAACGAGATCGCCGCACCCGCGATGACGCCGGGCAGCGACAGTGGCAGGATGATATTGCGAAAAACGCGAAAGCTGGATGCGCCGGAAAGGCGCGCGGCCTCGACCCCGTCGCGCGGCAGCGCCATCAGCCCGGACCTCAGAGCCAGGTAGACGAGCGGCGCGTGCTGCACGCCATAGAGCAGCGCAATACCGCCGACCGAATAAAGCGGTTGCGGGGAGCCGAGCGACGGCGCGATATGCAGCGCTTTGAGAAGCGGGCTCGACGGGCCGGACATCTGCACCCAGGCGAGAGCCGTCACCTGCGGCGGGATCATCATCGGCAGCACGAAGAGGAAGCTCAACAGCCCCTTCCCGCGAATATCAGTCAGTGTCAGCAGAAATGCAAAGGCGCAGCCGATGACGAGTGAAATCAGCGTGCCGAGGATGGCGGTGACGATCGTGTAGTAGGTGGCCGACCAGAGTGCGGGATCGGCAAGCACGGCAGACACACCGCCATGTGCCAACGCGGCGATGCCTGCAACGGCAAGCCGCGCCAGCGGCAGCACGCTGAGGATCAGAACCACCAGAATGATGAGAGGAAACAACCAGGCCGGCTGGCTGCTTCCTGCACGAACATATCCCTGCATCGGGTATCCGGTAGTGATCAGTTCGATCCATAAATGCCCGAGAAGGTCTTCAGATCCTGATCGGTATTCTTCAGCGCTTCGCCAGCCTTGATCGGCAGCACCTTGATGCTGTCGCGTGCAGGGAAGCCTTCCGGCAGCTTCATACCGTTGCGAGCTGGAATATAGCCGAGCTTCAGGAAGCCTTCCTGACCCTTTTCGGACAGCACGTAGTCGACGAATTTTTTCGCCGCTTCGGCGTTCTTGGTGCTTGCTAGAATGCCGACCGGCTCGGTCACGGCCGAAACACCCTCTTGCGGGAAGACGAACTCGACGGGTGCACCCTTTGCCTTCTCGCGGATCGGCATATAGTCGACGACCATGCCATAGGCCTTTTCGCCCGAGGCGACCGACTTCAGGACTGCGCCGTTGCCGCCGGCAGGAATGGCACCGTTAGCGGCAAGCGCCTTGTAGTAGTCCCAGCCGAGGTCATCGACTGAAGCCAGCGTCTGGGCGTGGATGAGCGCGGCACCCGAGGTCAGCGGGCTCGGCATGGCAAGGAGGCCCTTGGCTTCGGGTTTCGTCAGATCCTTCCAGCTCGCCGGCTTCATCGAGGCCGAGGTATTGTACATGATGCCGGTGGTGATCAGCTTCGTGGAATAGTAGTGGCCGTCAGCATCGTACAATGCGGCGTCGTAGCTTGCGGCTTCCGGCGACTTGTAGGCGAGCAGCTTGCCGGCCTCCTTGAGGCGCTCCAGCGTCACCGTATCGGCGATCAGCAACACGTCGGCAACTGGGTTGCCGGCTTCGATCTCGGCCTGCAACTTCGCCATGATCTTCGGCGTGCCGTCGCGCACCCAGTCGACCTTGACGTCCGGATTTGCGGCCATGAAGCCATCGACCGTCGCCTGCGCGTCCTCGTTCGGCTGGCTGGTATAAAGCACGAGATTGGTAGCCTCAGCCGAAACGGAAACGAGACCGGCAGCCAGCAATGCGGCAAAGATGGAGACCTTTTTCATGGCAATTCCCTCATGATGAACATGACGGTTCCATAGAGAGGCCGAATAACATGATTGTGACAGTCGGCCATGGGCCTCCGCGAATACTGGCGCGAGCCGCACTTGACCACGACGGTACCCCGCTATTTTCTAACCCGCGTTTCTTTTTTTGATTTTGAATTTGGGAGATGAGCAATGGAATATCGCCTACTTGGCCGCTCGGGCCTCAAGATTTCGACCGTGACGATGGGCACGATGACCTTCGGCGGCAAGGGCTGGGCGAAGATGGTCGGCGATCTCGGCGTTTCCGAAGCCCGCCGCCTCGTCGATCTGTGCCTCGATGCGGGCGTCAACCTGATCGACACCGCCGATGTCTATTCGGCCGGCGTCTCGGAGGAAATTCTTGGCGAAGTCCTTGGCGGCAAGCGCAAGAACGGCGTGCTGATCGCGACTAAGGCGCGCTTCCCGATGGGCGACGGCCCGAACGATGCGGGCTCGTCGCGCCAGCACCTGATCGCGGCTTGCGAGGCAAGCCTCAAGCGCATGAAAACCGATGTCATCGATCTCTATCAGCTTCACGAATGGGACGGCCAGACGCCGCTCGAAGAAACCATGGAGGCCCTCGATACGCTCGTGCACCAGGGCAAGGTCCGCTATGTCGGCTGCTCGAACTTTTCAGGCTGGCACATCATGAAGGCGCTCGGCATTAGCGAAAGGGACAAGCGCCAGCGCTTCGTCAGCCAGCAGATCCATTATACGCTCGAAGCCCGCGACGCCGAATACGAGCTGCTGCCCGTCAGCATCGATCAGGGGCTCGGGGTTCTCGTCTGGAGCCCGCTGGCAGGTGGTCTCCTCTCCGGCAAGCATCGCCGCAATCAGGCCGCACCGGAAGGCACCCGTCAGTTCGCCGGATGGACCGAACCACCGATCCGCGACGAAAACCGCCTCTGGAATATCGTCGAGACGCTGGTGGCGATCGCCGAGAGCCGCAGTGTATCGGCCGCGCAGGTGGCGCTTGCCTGGCTGATCGGCCGAAAGGCCGTGACTTCCGTCATCATCGGGGGACGCACCGAAGCGCAGTTCAAGGACAACCTCGCCGCTGCCGAACTGAAGCTGACCGAGGAGGAGCGCAGGCGCCTCGACGACGTCAGCCTGCCGCCGGTCATCTATCCCTATTGGCACCAGCTCAATACGGCGAGCGACCGCCTGAGTGAGGCGGACATGGAATTGTTCGCCCCGCACCTGAAGAAATAGGCTTCTAAGGGATCGGCGGCGCTCAGCTGCCGATTTCCTTTGCGATCAACTTGCCGAGGCGGCCGATGCCTTCCTCGATCATGACGTCGTTGGCGCAGGAGAAACTGACGCGGATCGTGTTTTCACCCGAGCCGTCGGCAAAGAAGGCCCTGCCGGGAACGAAGGCGACCTTTGCGGTCTCTATCGATTTTGCAAGCAGCGCCGCACCGTCCATGCCCTTCGGCAGCGTGATCCAGATGAACATGCCGCCTTCCGGTTTCGTCCAGGTGATACCGGCTGGCATATGCTTGGCAAGTGCGGCCAGCATCGCGTCGCGGCGGTGGCTGTAGGCCGCCTTGATCTTTGCGACCTGCGCATCGAAGCCGCGCTCGGCGACCTTCGTGATCGCCATCTGGTTGATCGTCGAGGAATGCAGGTCAGCGGCCTGCTTCATCAGCACCAGCTTACGGATAACCGGCGCGTTGGCGACGACGAAACCGACGCGAAGGCCGGGCGCAAGCGTCTTCGAGAAGCTACCGCAATAGATCGTGCGCGTGTTGTCGATATGCCGCTTCTTGGCGATCTCCAGCGCCAGGATTGGCGGGATAGGCTCGCCGTCATAACGCAGGGACTGATAGGCGGCATCTTCGATAACGGCGATATCGAGTTCTTCCGCAAGTTCGAGTACATTTTCACGGCCCGCGCGATCGACGGTCTCGCCGGTCGGGTTCGAGAAGTCCGCCGAGAGATAGGCGAACTTCACCTTGCCGCCGTTCTGGGCGGCGGTGGCGCGGTAGGAATCCGGCGTCCGGTTGCCGTTCGGCGTCAACTGATCGTAAGACGGCTCGTATGCATTGAAGGCCTGCAACGCGCCGAGATAGGTCGGCCAGGCGACGAGCGCCGTATCCTTCGGCGACAGGAAGAGCTTGCCAAGATAATCGAGGCCCTGCTGCGAACCCGAAACGATGAAGACATTGTCGAGCTCACAAAAGATGTCGAGCGCCGCCATCTGCTTCACCAGCCATTCGCGCAGCGGCTTGTAACCTTCGCTCACCGAATACTGCAGCGCCGAGCTGACTGCCGCACTATTGAAAATATCGGCATAGGCCGCCTGGAATTCCTTGTCGGGAAACAGCGCCGGATCCGGAATTCCGCCGGCAAACGAAATGATGTCCGGCTGGTCAAGAAGCTTCAGCAGCTCGCGGATTTCCGATGCACGCATGCGCGAGGATCGCGTCGCAAACATATTCTCCCAATTCAACATGGGCATTTCCTCATATTTTCTATAGCCGCAACCAGACCACGCAGCGGCATTTATGTCAATAATACTGACCTATTTTCTTGTCACGGTGACAAGTTTCAGGTCTTGTATTCGAAAGCTGCAGGCACAGGAATAGCGAGACAAAGGAAATCGAGCGGATCTTGACTGCCCTCTCGGCCTCTCACAAGTTGGCCATGGCCGACGCTATCGTCTATGCGACGGCAGAGCTTCACGATGCCGATATTTTAACGCTGGACGCTCGCTTCAAAGATTTGGAGCGTACCGTCTACTTCGAGAAAGCTTGATGACACCCTCATTCTATGACGAAAATGCCGAGGTCTATGCCTCGCGGAACCGCGAGCTGCCGACAGCGCGGCTCGACGCCTTTCTCTCCGCCCTACCTTCCGGCGCCCGCATCCTCGAACTCGGCTGCGGCGGTGGACAAGATAGTGCCTATATGCTCTCCAAAGGCTTCGACGTGATGGCGACGGATGGCTCGGTGGAACTGGCCAAGCAAGCTGAAAAACTGATCGGCAAGCCCGTCAAGGTGATGCGCTTCGAGGAGTTGGAAGCCAAGGACGAATTCGACGGCATCTGGGCCGAGGCCAGCCTGCTGCATGTGCCGCGAAAGGACTTGCCCGCTGTACTAGCCCGTATCCGCCAGGCGCTGAAGGATGGCGGCGCGCTCCATGCAAGTTTCAAGGCGGGGACGGCAGAGGGACACGATAGCTTCGGCCGGTATTACAACTACCTTTCCGCGGCCTGTTTGTCCGAATTGCTGATGGCCGGCGGCTGGCGGAACATCACCATCGATGAAGCCGATGGTAGCGGTTACGACAACAAGCCGACGCGCTGGCTTCACCTGCGAGCACAATAATGCAAGGGCCGGAGCTTCCGCCCCGGCCCTTCCAATTCCGGCAGTCAAGACACGCTTAGTTCACGCTCTTGTCGACCAGCTTGTTCTTGCCGATCCACGGCATCATGCCGCGGAGCTTCGCGCCGACTTCTTCGATCTGGTGCGAGTCGTTGACGCGACGGATGCCCTTGAAGCGCGAGCCGCCGGCGCGGTATTCCTGCATCCACTCCGACGTGAACTTGCCCGTCTGGATGTCTTTGAGGACGCGCTTCATTTCGGCCTTGGTTTCTTCGGTGATGATGCGCGGGCCGGTGACATATTCGCCCCACTCGGCCGTGTTCGAGATCGAGTAGTTCATGTTGGCGATGCCGCCTTCATAGATCAGGTCGACGATCAGCTTCACTTCGTGCAGGCACTCGAAATACGCCATTTCCGGAGCGTAGCCAGCTTCGACCAGCGTTTCGAAACCAGCGCGGATGAGCTCGACGAGACCGCCGCATAGGACGACCTGTTCGCCGAAGAGGTCGGTTTCGCACTCTTCGCGGAAGTTGGTCTCGATGATGCCCGAACGGCCGCCGCCGACGCCGCAGGCGTAGGAAAGAGCGAGTTCAAGCGCATTGCCGGACGCGTTCTGGTGAACGGCAACGAGGCAGGGAACGCCGCCGCCCTTCTGGTATTCGCCGCGAACCGTATGGCCCGGGCCCTTCGGCGCGATCATGACGACGTCAACAGAAGCCTTCGGCTCGATGAGGCCGAAGTGGACGTTGAGGCCGTGTGCGAAAGCGATGGCGGCGCCGTCGCGGATGTTGGCAGCGATTTCCGACTTGTAGATGTCGGCCTGCAGCTCATCAGGCGTCGCCATCATCATCAGGTCGGCCCACTTGGCGGCTTCTGCAACCGTCATGACCTTAAAGCCGTCGGCTTCGGCCTTCTTGACGGTCGGCGAACCAGCCTTGAGCGCGATGACGACATTGCCGGCGCCGCTGTCCTTCAGGTTCAGCGCGTGGGCGCGGCCCTGCGAACCGTAGCCAATGACGGCGACCTTCTTGGACTTGATGAGATTGAGATCGGCATCACGATCGTAATAGACGCGCATTTGAAGTTCCTTCCCTTTTGCTTGTCGTGTTGATGTGTAAAACAGCGGAACTCAGCTCAGCGCCGGCATTTCCGCTAAAACCTTCTCCGTGCCGTAGAGCCGGAGGAAAGCAGTCACCGCCTTCTCCGCCTGCCGCGCGGTATCCTTGAGACCTGGCTCGCCGAGCAGCATGCGCACATGCAGGTCAGAGACGATCAGGCCGTAAAGCGTGTGATAGGCCTCGTCGGCATCATAAAAGCGCAGCAGCCCTGCCCGCTTCCCCGCATCGATCAGCGCCATGGCGCGGCGGTCGATCTGGCGGCGGCCGCGCTCCAGAAGCAGCTTGCCGAGCTTCGAGCCGTCGCGATGCGACTGGCCGATCGCCAGCCTGTTTAGCGCCAGCGAAACATCGCCGGCCAGAACCTCCAGCAGGTCGCGTGCGAAGAGGACGACATGGTCATGCAGACTCGTCGCCGTCAGCCGTTCGCCGTTGCGCTCGAACGTGCGCACCTTGCTGGCCTGATAGGCAATCATCGCCGACAGCAGGCCATCGCGGTCACCGAACCATTTGTAGAGGCTTTCCTTGGAGCAGTTGGCAGCGCGTGCGACGCCCGACGTCGTCAGCGCCTTCTCCCCGCCATCGACAAGGAGTTGCAGCGCCTGCTCCAGAACGGCGTTCTGACGGGGCGAAAATTCGCTGGGCTCCAAGGTTTCGACAGACACGATATGCGCTCCCAAAATACGTACCGTACGGTACGGTTCGTGGATGCTTATTGCGCAGTCGTTCTCGCCCGTCAAGAGGGGGCGAGAACGAAGCAAAAATTTACTGCAGCCGGCCGCTCTATTCGGCAGCGGTCGCCGAGCGCTCTGCCTCGACGTCGCGCGCAGGCGAGATGCCGTAGAGACGGCTGTATTCCCGGCTGAACTGCGACGGGCTTTGATATCCGACGCGATGCCCGGCCATTCCGGCATCCAGCCGCTCGATCAGCATCAAGCGACGCGCCTCGTGCAGGCGGAGCTGCTTCTGGAATTGCACCGGCGTCAGCGCGGTGACGGATTTGAAATGATGATGGAACGACGAGACGCTCATGCCAACAAGCTCGGCGAGCGCTTCAATCCTTAAGGGTCTTGCATAATTTTCCCTGAGCCATCCCACGGCGCGGGCAATCCTGTTGCTCTGGCTTTCTGCGAGCGCAATGTTCAAGAGGTGTGGGCCGACGGGCCCGGTCAGCACGCGATAGAGGATTTCCTGCTCGATCAGCGGTGCCATGGCAGCGATATCATTTGGACGGTCGAGCAGGCGCACCAGCCGCACGGCCGCCTCCAGCAGTTCCGGCGGCGCGGCGTTGACCGCCATGCCCCGCAGCCCCTCGGTGTGCGCCGCTGGACGCGGGATATCGACGCGGCGCAGAAGCGCAGCAACCCTTTCGGCATCGATCGCCATTGCAAAGCACAGATGGGGCGCGTCCGGGCTTGCCTCCGTGACGCGCCACGCGACCGGAAGGTCAAGTGACGTCAAAAGATAGTCGCCGGTGCCGTAGTTCAGCGTTTCCGTCCCGAGCCTGACGCTCTTTGCGCCCTGCAGCACCATGGCGACGCACGGTCGGTAGGCCGAGTGAAAGGGTCCCGCCGGCTTTGAACGGCGGCTCAGGAAGAGGTTGCCAATGGCCGTCGCGAACTCGCCCTCCCCGGATGTATGGCGCGCCGCGATGGACGAGATTTCCTGATAAGGGTTGAAGGGCAATGTCATGGGATAACTCGTTGTGAGATGGCGCAGGTCCACCTTATCTAAGCTTCACGGCAGCATCCTACAAACCCGAAGTCGCATTATCAGGTCTCAGGAAGGAAGCGAGTGGCCGCCACTGCGAAAATGGACCGCTGGGACAGCCCGGCGTCAGGATCGGCCGTTGCGGCATTCGCGAAACCTCCTATTGTGCCAAGTTGCAAAAGCTCATGCGGAACACGCTTTGGTCAGTGCGTTGCGGCAATGAATTTGAGCCTATCGAGAGGAAAAGATGCGTTTTATCAATCCTATTCCTTTCGTTCGCGACATCGATCGGTCGAAAGAATTCTACAACAAGCTGCTCGGTCTGAAAATTATCGAGGACGCCGGAAATTTCGTCCTTTTCGAAACCGGCTTTGCAATCCATGAGGGACGATCGCTTGAACAAACGGTCTGGCGCCGGACGCGTGAGGGAGCCCAATCCTATGGGCGAAGAAACTGGCTCTTGTATTTTGAAGATGGCGATGTCGATGCCGCCTTTGAAAAGATCGCGCCGCATGTGGAGTTGATCCACCCCGTAGAAAAACAAGCGTGGGGACAGAGGGTCTTCCGTTTCTACGATCCGGATGGGCACGCAATAGAAATTGGCGAGCCACAGAGCTGAAGAGGAACATTTGACTCTGAACTGGCCGGATTATCCTGACAGGTCAGGTGAACCCTGAGCGCGAAAGCAGCCTTCGAATTGGAGACGCTAGTCGCTCGATACGGCTGCATTTTCGTCTGTGAAGAGCGATTGCGGCGTGCCACGAGTGCACCGCCGACAAGGGCAGCTGATCGGCTGAGACGCGGGCTGCTGGATGAGGCAACAACTCAAAGGTTGCTAACTCTCCTCAGGCCGGTTCAAGAAACGGTCGAGGGGAAGAGCACCACAGCCAGTCGGTCGTGGAAACGCGTCGGTCCCGCTGGTTCCGCTAATCATCATCCTTTAGCACGGCGCAGCACACCTGAATGACAGCGCCGAAGCTGCGGACTTCCGCCAATAGCATTTGCTGGCGGTAACGGATTTGCAGGATCGTGCAAAAAGCTCGCAGGATTGCTCTAACGCCTCTTAGCAGTTTCGATGCATCGTCCGGCCGTCCAATTCCTCAAATCAAAGGAAGATTCAGATGGCTATTGCAAAAGGCTATGCCGCCACTGACGCGTCAAAACCGCTGGCGCCCTTCACCTTCGAACGCCGTGAACCGAATGACGATGACGTCGTCATTTCCGTCCAATATTGCGGCGTCTGCCATTCCGATATCCACCAGGCCCGCAACGAATGGGGCAATTCGCGTTACCCGATGGTGCCGGGCCATGAAGTTGCAGGTGTGGTTTCGGCTGTCGGCTCGAAAGTCACGAAGTTCAAGGTCGGGGACCGCGTCGGCGTCGGCTGCTTCGTCAATTCCTGCATCGGCTGTGCCACACGCGACCTCGACTACGAGCATTTCTTGCCGGGGCTCACCCAGACCTACAACGACGTCGAAGCGGACGGCGAAACGCCGACCTACGGTGGCTATTCCGACTCGATCGTCGTCAAGGAAGGCTATGTCCTCTCCTTCCCGGACAACATCCCGCTCGATGCAGGCGCGCCGCTGCTTTGCGCAGGCATCACGCTCTATTCGCCGCTTCGTCACTGGAGGGCCGGCCCCGGCAAGAAGGTCGCAATCGTCGGCATGGGCGGTCTCGGCCATATGGGCGTCAAGCTCGGCGCCGCCATGGGCGCGGACATCACCGTGCTCAGTCAGACGCTGTCGAAGAAGGAAGACGGCCTGAAGCTCGGCGCCAAGGACTATTACGCGACCAACGATGCCGAGACCTTCAAGACGCTCGCCGGCACCTTCGACCTGATCATCAATACGGTCGGCACGGCGATCGACTGGAACGCCTACCTCAACCTCCTGAAGTTCGACGGTTCCATGGTGCTCGTCGGCGTTCCGGAACATGCCGTTCCTGTCCACGCCTTCTCCGTCATCGCCGGCCGCAAGAGCCTTTCCGGTTCAATGATCGGCTCGATCAAGGAAACGCAGGAAATGCTCGATTTCTGTGGCGCGCACAACATCGTCTCCGAAATCGAGAAGATCGCCATCCAGGACATCAACGAAGCCTACGAGCGCGTCATCAAGAGCGACGTGCGCTACCGCTTCGTCATCGACATCGCCTCGCTGGCTGCCTGACAACGGAAGGGCGGCTCACCCGAGCCGCCTTTCTCTTAATTCTCTTCCCGCATGGTTTCCTTCTGGGTGATCAGCCGCGCGCTGTGCTGACCGCTCAGATAGATCCACAGCCAGCTCCAGGCAACGGCAAAGCGCGAGCGCGTCCCGATCAGGAAGTAGATATGGGCAATGCCCCATATCCACCAGGCGATCCACCCTTTCAGCTTGATCTTGCCGAAGTCGATGATGGCAGCGCTTTTCCCGATCGTCGCAAGGCTTCCCTGATGCCAGTACCGGAAAGGTCCGGGCGCCGGCTTTGCCTGTAGGCGCGCGCGGATGACCTTTGCGACGTAAGCGCCCTGCTGCTTGGCGGCAGGCGCGATCCCGGGCACCGGCTTGCCGTTGTTCTGAACGACGGACGCCGTATCACCGATGACGAAGACCTTTGGCAATCCCGGCGCGCTCAGGTCTTTTTCGACAATTGCCCGCCCTGCCCGATCGGCTGGACTATTTAGCCATTTTGCCGCAGGCGAGGCCTGCACGCCAGCCGCCCAGACGATCGTCTTGCTGGCAATGAACTTCTCGCCGACTTTCACGCCGGCGGCGGTGCAGTCCGTTACGAACTCGCCGAGATGAACCTCGACGCCGAGCTTTTCGAGCGCCTGCTGCGCATAAGCCGAAAGCTCCTCGGCGAAGCTTGAAAGCACCCGCGGCCCCGCCTCGATCAGCACGACCTTCGCCTTGCGCGTATCGATGTTGCGGAATTCCCGCGGCAGCGTCTTGCGCGCCAGCTCGGCGATGATGCCCGCAAGTTCCACTCCGGTCGGTCCTGCGCCGACGATTGCGAAGGTCAGAAGCGCATCACGCGTGACCGGATCGATTTCCGTCTCCGCACGCTCGAAGGCGAGCAGCACGCGCCGGCGGATGGTCGTCGCGTCCTCCAGCGTTTTCAGGCCTGGCGCAACGGGCGCCCACTCGTCGCGCCCGAAATAGGCATGCGTTGCGCCGGTGGCCAGAACGAGCGTATCATAACTTAACGTCAATCCGCTGCGTAATGTCACTTGCTTTGCCGCGGTGTCGACGCCGGTGACTTCGCCGAGCAGCGTCGTAACATCCGGCCTGTTGCTGTAGAGATGACGGATCGGCCAGGCGATCTCCGATGTCGATAGGATCGTCGTCGCGACCTGATAGAGCAGCGGCTGGAAGAGATGGTGGTTGCGACGATCGACCAGTGTGATCTTGGCCCCGGTACCCTTGAGCCCGTTGACGAGTTGTAGCCCGCCGAAACCCCCGCCGACAACGACGATCCGATGATCGCTCATGACATAGCCTTTTTGCTGTTTGCTGTTTGCTGTTTGCTGTTTGCTGTTTGCTGACGCAAATGTCGCCCTTTGCAGGCAGGTTTCAACGGCCCCTTCAACATAGCTGCCGTGCGATCTTAATCGGCATAGCCGACCGGGATCGCGCTGCCGCTTTTCAATATCTCCATGGAAATCGAAGCCGAGACGTCGAACAGCTCGATCTTGCGGACGATCTGCTTGTAGATGACGTCGTAATGTTCGACGCGCGGCAGCACGATCTTCAGGATGTAATCCTGATTGCCCGTGAGCCGATGGGCCTCGACGATCTCCGGAATGCCGCTGATCGCCCTGCGGAACGTCTCAATCCATTCGTCGGAATGATGCGCCGTCTTGATCAGCGCAAAGACGGT
This sequence comes from Rhizobium gallicum bv. gallicum R602sp, assembly GCF_000816845.1. Classification (NCBI taxonomy): domain Bacteria; kingdom Pseudomonadati; phylum Pseudomonadota; class Alphaproteobacteria; order Hyphomicrobiales; family Rhizobiaceae; genus Rhizobium; species Rhizobium gallicum. Next base: position 2,394,027 of record NZ_CP006877.1, read on the forward strand.
GGTCGGCACGCCCATCCTTTTGCGGTCGAGCACAACGATGCGTCGGGCAATGTGGCCGCTTTCCTCAAGGCGCTGGATGCGGCGTGAACAGGCCGAAACCGAAAGCGCGACGCGCTCGGCAAGATCGCTGACGGAAATGCCGGCATCGGCCTGGAGAAGGTCGAGAATCTTTCTATCGCGATCGTCAAGCATTGCCATCTCTTTAATTGACGCTGATTTTTTGCACATTACCAAAATATTGCGCAAACTGATAGCTCGTCACTGCAATCAACGTCAAAGAATGCAAATATTCGGCGCAGCGACTGAGGCATCCTTTCGGCCTCAGAAATCAAAAAGCAGGAGCGTGGAAATGCAGACAATCGGCCTGATCGGCGGCATGAGCTTTGAAAGCTCGGCGATCTATTATCGTCTGGTGAACGAGATGGTCCGCGAACGCCTTGGCGGTCTCGCATCGGCCGAACTCGTCATGCATTCCGTCAATTTCGAAGAGATCGTCACCATGCAGAAGGCCGGCGACTGGGACGGCGCTGCAGCACGCCTCGGCGATGTAGCGCTTCGCCTGCAGACCGCCGGCGTCCGCTGCGTACTCATCTGCACCAATACCATGCACCTGATCGCCGATCAGGTGGCATCGCGCCTCTCGGTTCCGCTGATCCATATCATCGACGAGACGGCGAAGTCGCTCAAGGCGGCCGGGCGCAAGCGTCCGCTGCTGCTCGCAACCCGCTACACGATGGAGCATGGCTTTTACGCCGACCGCATGAAGGGCGTGGGCGTCGACGTGACGGTCCCGGATGCAGCCGACCGCACTGTCGTTCACGACATCATCTTCAACGAACTTTGCGCCGGAAAGGTGCTCGACAGTTCGCGGACGAAGCTGATGGACATCATCGAACGCGAACGCGCCAAAGGCGCCGACAGCATCATTCTAGGCTGCACCGAGATCTGCCTCATCCTGGACCCCGGCAAGCTGCCTCTGCCCGGCTTCGACACCACGGCGATCCATGCAAGGGCGGCCGTCGATTTTTCAATCGGCAAGGAGCGGAGCGATGAAACAGAGGCTGCATAACATGCAGCTTACTTGACTGAGTCAATCAATTGCAGGACAAGGTCTCCTATCAGGAGATTTTGTCCATGCCCGATTCCTCCCTTATCGATGCCGCCCGCGACTTCAATCGCTTCTACACCAACTTCCTCGGCGTGCTGAACAAAGCCTATCTCGACTCGCCGTTCACCCTGACGGACGCACGGGTGCTGTTCGAAATCGGCGCGCATGACGGAATCAGCGCCGTCGCGCTCGTCCGCGACCTGCATCTCGATCCCGCCTATCTCAGCCGCATTTTGAAGCGCTTCCGCAGCGACGGTCTCATCGAGACGAAGGCCGATCCCGCCGATCTGCGCAGCCAGATCATCACGGTCACCGGCAAGGGAGGCGAGCAATTGCAGGAACTCGGCCGCCGCTCGAACGTGCAGATCGCCGAACGTTTCGATGCGCTTGCCCTTGGCGAGTCGCAAATCGTCGTCAACGCGATGCAGACCATCCGCTCGCTGCTCGACCCGGGCGTCAAACGGTCCCCTGCGGTCATCCGCGCACATAGACCCGGCGATATCGGCTGGATCGTGCAGAGCCAGGGCAAGGCCTATGCCGAGGAATATGGCTGGGACATGCGCTTCGAGGGCCTGGTGGCCGAGGTCGCCGGCAAGTTCCTGGCGACCTTCGATCCGGCGATGGAATATTGCTGGATCGCCGAGCGCAATGGCATCAACGTCGGGTCTATTCTTGTGACGAACGGTGGCGACGGCGTTGCCAAGCTCCGCCTCCTCTATGTCGAGGAGGCCGCGCGGGGGCTTGGTCTCGGCAAGACGCTGGTCGACGAGTGCATTCGCTTCGCGCGGGCGAAAGGTTACCGCCAGACATCGCTCTGGACCAACGACGTTCTGCACGCCGCACGCAGCATCTATGTCAAAGCCGGTTTCCGTCTTGTCTCCGAAGAGAGACACCGCATGTTCGGGCCAGAGGAAAACGGCCAGACCTGGGTTCTCGACCTCTGATGCTGTCGTGCCGCAAAAGTTTCGCTTGATTTGGAAACGATCATTTCCTAATTACGTGAGCCATGACGACGGCAACTCTCGATGACAAAAGCCGAACCCGCGGCAGGCCGCGCGAATTCGACATGGACGCAGCGCTCGACAAGGCGCTCTGCGTCTTTTCCGAGCGGGGCTACCACGCAGCCTCGATCAGCGAATTGACGGACGCGATGGAGCTTACCTCCGGCAGCGTCTACAAGGCCTTCAAGGACAAGCGCGGCATCTTTCTTGCCGCCTTTGACCGGTACCGCGCCGTGCGCCGCGGCCTGCTTGATGAGCGCTTGGGCAGGGTCGAGACCGGCCGTGACAAAATCCGTGAAATCCTGCGCTTTTACGCTGCGTCATCGCATGGCGACATCGGCCGGCGCGGCTGCCTCGTCGTCGGTAGCGCCAACGAGCTTGCGATCTTCGACGAGGAGGCCGCGGAGCGCGTCGCGGCTGCTTTTGCCGCCAACGAAGACTTGCTGCTGAACCTCATCCGGCTCGGCCAGTGCGACGGCTCGATCCCAAAAATGCTGGACGCTGTAACGGCTGCCCGCGCCCTGCTCTGCCTGACGAAGGGCATGCGCGTCGCCGGCAAGACGGGCCGCCGAGAGGACGACATGACCGCCGTGGCGGACGCCGCCATAAAACTTCTCGACTGACAGCGCTTCGCCCGCAACAAGCGGGTGGCGCAGAACGACTTCAAGACCGATCCTCCCCCAGATCAGCATACCGGAGTTTTTCATGAGTATTTCAACTGCAACGAACGAGGCCGCTATACCCCGGGCGATCTCGCCTTTTATGACATTCCTTTTCGCGGCCGCCTGCGGCCTCGTCGCCGCCAACCTCTATTACGGCCAGCCACTGGCCGGCCCGATCAGTGCCGATCTCGGATTCACGCCGGCAGCCACGGGCCTGATCGTGACGCTGACGCAGATCGGCTACGGTTTCGGCCTGCTCCTCATCGTGCCGCTCGGCGACCTGCTCGAAAACCGCCGCCTCGTGCTGATGCTGATCCTAGTATCGGCAGTCGCGCTCATCGGCGCAGCACTCTCCTCAACGCCCGCCCTGTTCCTGCTGGCCTCGCTCTGTATCGGCCTCTCTTCGGTCGCGGTGCAGGTTCTGGTGCCTTTCGCCGCCCATATGGCGCCGGATGCGATGCGCGGCCGTGTCGTCGGCAACGTCATGAGCGGCCTTCTCTGCGGCATCATGCTGGCCCGTCCCTTTGCGAGCTTCATCGCCGAAGCCTCGTCGTGGCACATGGTCTACTACATCACCGCAGTCGTCATGGTCGGGCTGGTCCTCATCCTGCGCGCAAAGCTGCCGGTTCGCATCCCGCACACGAAGCTCGGCTACGGCGCATTGCTTGCCTCGATGCTACACCTTGCGATGACCTCCCGCATCCTGCAGCGCCGCGCGCTCTATCAGGCCGGAATGTTCGGTGCCTTCAGCCTGTTCTGGACGACGACGCCGCTTTTACTTGCAAGCCCGGCTTTCGGCCTAACCCAGAACGGTATCGCGCTCTTCGCGCTTGCCGGCGCTGCCGGTGCCGTCGCCTCGCCGATTGCCGGACGCCTGGCCGATCGTGGGTTGACGCAGATCGCTTCTGCCTTTGCCATGCTCATCGGCATGGTGTCCTTCGTCATCAGCCATTTCGCAGCCGACGGCTCGCCGACCGCGCTTGTCCTTTTGACGGCAGCCGCGATCCTTCTGGATTTCGGCGTGACGACCAATCTGGTCTGCGGCCAGCGCGCGATCTATGCGATCAGCGCCGACCACCGAAGCCGGCTGAACGGTCTTTACATGGCGACCTTTTTTGCCGGCGGCGCTCTCGGCTCCGCGCTCGGCGGCTGGGCCTATGCGGCAGGTGGATGGACGATGACAGCCTGGATCGGCTTCTGTTTTCCGGCTTTCGCCTTCCTGCTCTTCCTCACCGAGGGGCGCGGAAAGTAAGCTGCGCCTCAACCTTCAGCAGTGTCGAAGCGGGCGCGAGCGTCGCGAACGGCGTCATGATTTGCTTCCGCCCAGTTCAAAAGCAGCGCCAGCGTGGCGTAAAGCGAGCGCCCGAGTTCGGTGACCCGGTATTCGACGCTTGGCGGCTTCGTCGGAAACACCTCCCGCTCGATATAGCCTTCGCGCTGCAGGTCGCGCAGCGTCTGCGTCAGCATCCTCTGCGAGATATCCGGTATCTTCCGCCGCAGCTCGCCGAAACGGTATGGCCGCGCGGCAAGCGCTTCCAAAAGCAGCGTCGACCACTTGCCGCCGATCTGCTGCATCATGTCCCGGACTGGACAATTGCTGAAATCGAGACTCCCCAGATCGATCTCCCGGCGGATGCCGGGGGCGGGCTTGCTCTTTAGATTGAGGACAGCGCTCATATGGGATGGTTCCCTTTTGGTAACGTAGAGCGGAAAAACTGCCTTCTTTACAGCTCGAAGTCAATTCCTATTCTAGAGCTGCTCTCTTTTTGAGACCATATAGAGGAAGACCTATGAGCGAAACGATTCTCGTCACCGGCGCGGCCGGCCAGCTTGGCCGGCGCGTCATTCATCACCTGCTCGAAACCTACAAGGTTCCGGCCGGAAGCATCATCGCCGCCACCCGCGACCCGGCGAAACTCGCGTCGCTCGCCGCCAAAGGCGTGGCCACCCGCAAGGCCGATTTCGACGATGCGGCAAGCCTCGAAGCCGCTTTCAGGGGCGTCGATCGCCTGCTGATCATCAGCACCGACGCGCTGGCCGTCCCCGGCCAGCGTCTGACGCAGCACAAGGCCGCCGTGGAGGCTGCGGCAAAAGCCGGCGTGAAGCACATCGCCTATACCTCGATGCCCTCGCCGGACAAGTCGCTCGTCACTTTCGCACCGGATCACCTCGGCACCGAGAACGCCATCAAGGCTGCCGGCGTTCCCTACACGATCATCCGCAACGCCTGGTATTTCGACAACTATCTACACGGCATGCCGCATAACCTGCAGTCCGGCAGCTGGTACACGGCAAGCGGCGACGGCAAGGTTTCCAATATCTCGCGCGAAGACTGCGCATTGGCAATTGCCGCCGCCCTCGCCTCCGCAACGGGTGAGAGCGCGACCTACACGCTGACGGGCAGCCAATCGCTGACCGCCGACGAGATCGCCGCCGGCATCGCGGCTGCTGTCGGAAAGCCTTTGCAGGCCGTCAAGGTCAGCGACGAGCAACTCGGCCAGAGCATGCGCGGCGCAGGCCTTCCCGATTTTGTCGCCGACATGCTGGTCTCAGCCGACGCCAACATCCGCGCCGGCAACTTCGACCTCCTCACAGACGACTTCAGGGCGCTGACCGGCAAGCAGACGCAGAAGCTCGACGACTTCTTCGTTGCAAACAAGGCGGCTCTGCTGACGTAAGCGTCGGTTTCTGCCTCATCAAGAGTTGATGAGGAGGGCAAGGCGGGCATCTCCTGGCACTTCAATCGCAGCCAGGAGCGGCAAACAGGACGCCGCTGTCTTGCCCTGCCCTCCCTTTTCTCATTCGCGTGCCTTTCACAGGAATCGAGCGGAGCGCAGGACACTCCCTTCAAGGTATAAATGAGTCATTCGCCGCGAAGACGCGCCGTAGCTGGATCTCTGTGACAATTCTCGGGTCTCACCCGAGGACAGAGATGAGGAGATGAGACGTCGAGACCCTCTGCACTCTCGTTGCGCGCCCCCCGTTCGAAAGAAGAAGCACTTCATATCTTCTGCCCGCACGCACGGCAGAACCGCCGCACGGTTTGCGCCATGCCGTATTCCAGTGCATCCGCCGTCAGGCCGTGACCGATCGAAACTTCCGCAAGCGTCGGGATGCGCTTCACAAGCGGCGGCAGGTTGGCGACGGTCAGGTCGTGGCCGGCATTGACGCCGAGGTCGATTGCGAGTGCTGCGTCCGCCGTCTTGCCGAGCGCTTCGAGAATGGGGCTTGCCCGCTCCGGGGCATCGTAGCAGCCGCCATAAGGACCGGTATAAAGCTCGATCCGGTCCGCCCCCGTCGCCTTGGCGATCTTCACCGCCTCGGCATCGCCGTCGCCGTCGGCAAACAGCGAAACCCGGGTACCCATCTTCTTCAGTTTTGCGACGACATCCGTGAGAAAAGCCTGGTGCTTGCGGAAATCCCAGCCGTGGTCGGAGGTCGCCTGCGATGGATCATCAGGCACGAGGGTCACCTGCTCGGGCGCGGCACCTTTACAGAGTTCGAGGAATTCCTGCGTCGGATAGCCCTCGATATTGAACTCGGCCTCCGGAAACTCGTCGTCGATCAGATTGCGGATCACCGGCAGGTCAGAGAAGCGGATGTGCCGCTGGTCGGGCCGCGGATGGACGGTCAGCCCGCTGGCCCCCGACTGCAAGGCGATGCGCCCCAGCGCCTCGACGCTCGGCCAGGGCAAATCGCGCCTGTTGCGAAGCATGGCGATGGCGTTGAGATTGACGGAAAGCGTCGTCGGCATGTCGATGATCCATTCAGTGCGAAAAGCGTGAGCTGCTTTTTATGCCAATGGGCCCGGCGAGGCCAACGAGATTCGCATATGACTGCATGCAAATCTGTGATGGACGACCGCATGGTCGCAAAGGGTCTACGGCAGGAGTATTTCCCATTCGGCCGCAAGAAATTCAGCCGCCGCGGGCACCCTATCCGGCCAACGTTACGTTGGATATAAGTTTTCGGGCGCTGCGTTGCTATCCTATTTAAAAGCGATTATTTTTAGCACTTACAAAAATGTACGTTCACGCATAACGTGAGAATAAGTATCGAGTAAGTACGCCGCGTACTGCTTCTTCCCGACGACAAGAACGCCTCGAGGAATCACCACTCCGCAGCGCCTTCGAAGCAACTGGCAAAACCGCATGAGGTGCAACTTTTGCCCCAGGAGGGTTCATGCCAGACGGTACCAAACGTGCCGCCGCCGGTAAGTCTTCGGAGCGCCGGTCCAGATACCGGTTCCTGCCATCTGCCGCACTGCCGCCGGATTTGCCTGAGGGACCGGTGCCTATCGCCGAGATGGCGAACGCATTCGGGGTCACGCACAGGACGCTGCATTTCTACGAAGAGAAAGGATTGCTGTCGGCAAACCGTATCGGCCTGATGCGCGTTTATGGCGAGGACGACGTGATGCGCATGGCCGTCATCAACGTCTGCCGCGAAACCGGAATGCCGATTGCGGTCGTTCAGGAACTGATGGACGAATTGCGCCGTGCCTCCTCGCAGGAGGAAGCAGAGGCAATCTTCCAGGAGGCACTCGCCGTGCGCAAGCGCGAGCTGACGGCGGAAATGTCGACGCTGCACCGTCAGCTGCAACAGGTGAGCGATTTGCTCGACCCCGACGCCAGCAGCGAGATACCGCCGCTGAACGACAACGAGGATCAAGCCTCCCTTTCGGATGAGGAACTGCGCTGCCTCTCGTTGATGGCCGAAGGCTTCTCGACGCAGCGTATCGCCCGCGCGCTTGACCTGAAGCATGACGAAGCACAGGCGCTCGAAGCTGACATCATCCTGAAGTTCCGAGCAAACAACCGCTTTCAGGCGATCACCAAGGCAGTGCTTCTCGGCATCGTCAAGGTATAACGTTCTGGCAACGGCCGCCGCCGTTTCCGCAGCTTCACCGCACGATCGTCAGCGTCTCCGCCGCGCGCGTTATCGCCGTGTAAAGCCAGCGTTCGCGCGTATCGCGGAAGGCCCAACTTTCATCGAAAAGCACGACATTGTTCCACTGCGAGCCCTGCGCCTTGTGCACGGTGAGCGCATAGCCGTAATCGAATTCGTCGTAGCGCTTGCGCGTATTCCACGGGATTTCGCCTTCGACATCCTCGAAAACCTGCTTCAGCAGCTTGATCTTGGCCGCGCCGCGATCCATGTCGTCGTCTTCCGGCCGCACGAGCAGGTTGATGCCCGGCTTCGTCGTCTCCTTCGATGACGTCATGACCTGCCAGAGCGAACCGTTGAGCAGCCCCTTGGCGGGGTCGTTGCGCAGGCAGACGAGCTTGTCGCCCGTCTGCGGATAATCCGCCGAAAAGCCCTTCAACTCCCGCAGGCGCTGGTTATAGCGGCGCCGCGTGCGGTTGGTGCCGACAAGCACCTGATCTGCATCGAGCACCAGGGCCTGGTTGACTTCGTTCTTGGCGATCACCTGGGCGGTGCCGTAGTCGCCATACATGATCTCGTTGCCTTCGCGCACCTGCATCGCAAGCTTAATGATCGGATTGTCGCGCGCCTGGCGGTGAATGTCCGTCAGCAGGTAATCCGGCTCCTGATTGGTAAAGAAGCCGCCGCCCGAAACCGGCGGCAGCTGTCCGGGATCGCCGAGCACCAGGATCGGTGTGCCGAAGCTCATCAGGTCCTTTCCAAGCGCCTCGTCGACCATCGAGCATTCGTCGACGATGATCAGCGCCGCCTTGGCGACCGGGCTCTGCCGGTTGATGGTGAACATCGGCGTCATCGAGGTCTTGCCGGTTTCCTCGTCCTCGACAGCCTCTTCCCCACGCGGGCGATAGATCAGCGAATGGATGGTCTTGGCATTGCTGGCACCGCGCGATCGCAACACTTGCGCCGCCTTGCCGGTAAAGGCGGCAAACAACACGTCGCCATCGACATTCTCCGCAAAATGCTTCGCGAGCGTCGTCTTGCCCGTTCCGGCATAGCCGAACAGACGGAAGAGCGGCGAGCGGCCCTCCTTCAGCCATTTCGAAACGGCCTTCAGGGCTTCGTCCTGTTGCGGAGCAAATTGCATGGGAGCGACTTGGCAGGATTCGCAGCCGCGAAGCAAGGTGGAAAAGTGCGCCCGCAGATTGCTGCCGGGCGATTGCCTGCTTTCAGCCGCTTGAACGCAGGTTTTGCGCCCTTTAGTGTCGCCCCGTTGCTTGAGGGATTCACGTGAGAAGAAGCATTCAGTTATGCGTAATGATGGCGGCCCTGCCGATACCTGCTGCCGCCCACGCGGAATGGCAGGCCGTCGAACAGGTCAAGCCCTATACCATCACTGGCAGATCCGGCGCCGAGCTCTACGCATCGATCGGCGAACACGGCCCAAAGGCTGGCATCGGACGCGTCATCGCGCACACGACCTTCAAGCTCACCTGGACCAGGAAATACGAGCCGCAGGCGGACAGGTCCTGCAGGCTGACTGTGGCGCGGCCGAAACTGATTATCACTTACACTCTACCTAAGCCGACGACACAGCTGCCACCTGCAACCAAGGCGAGCTGGGACACCTTCATTACTGGGGTCGAGACCCACGAGCGCTGGCACGGCGAAACCATAAAGCATATGGTCAAGGCGATTGAAGCCTACAGCCTCGGCCTCACCGCCGCCGACGATCCGGACTGCAGCAAGATCCGCGTCGTGCTGACAAAACGCCTGGGCGAACTCTCCGGATACCAGCGCCAGCAGGGCCGCGACTTCGACAAAGTCGAAATGGGCCAAGGCGGCAACATCCAGCAGCTTATCCTCAAGCTGGTAAACGGGCCGTAGGCAATTCCAGTCTGCGCGTAATCCCAATGGCTTCCAGGAAGACTTCGTCGTGACTGACGACCAGCAGCGCGCCGTCATAGGCACGCAATCCGCTCTCGACCGCAGCGATCGAATCGAGGTCGAGATGATTGGTCGGCTCGTCCAGGATCAGGAGCGACGGCGGTTCCGGTCCGCCCAGAACGCACGCCAGACCAGCGCGCAACAGCTGGCCGCCGCTGAGCGTCGATACGATCCGGAGCGCCGCATCGGCCCTGAACATGAACCGGGCAAGCGCCGCGCGACAAGCATTTTCAACCGCGCGCGGATTTATCCGCAGAAAGTTCTCGCGGATCGAAAGCGACGCATCGAGAAGGCTCACTTGCTGATCGAGCATTGCGAATTTGGTCATGACCGAGACCGTCCCGGTCCAGGGCTTCAACTCCGCGGTGACAAGCGCCAGCAATGTCGTCTTGCCAGAACCGTTCGGGCCGGTGACGGCGATGCGCTCCGGTCCAACGATGCCGAAGGACAGATCGCTGAGGACCGGCTCGGCAGGCCGATAGCCCGCCGTCACCGAATCCATCTTCAGGACGACCTTGTTGGCAGGCAGTCCGGCCGGCGGAAGCGTCACTGAAAAGGGCTGCAGGATTTCGATCTTCTCGCGCGCGGCTGCCGCATCTTCGAGCGCCTGGGTACGCCGGCGTTCGGCAAGCCGGGCGTTATCGCCGCCTGTTGCTTCGCTGCGCTCCTTCAAGCCGCCGGCGACAATACGCGGCATGTCGCCTCTGGCAGCCTTCCTCCGGCCGATACGATCCCTGCGAGCTTGCCGTTCGGCCGTTGCTTGGGCGCTGCGGGCAACCTCGGCCACACGCTTCTCGGCATCGGCGAGATCATGCTGCACGGCAGCCAATTCTAAAGCCTTGCGCTCCTGATACTGGCTCCAGTTGCCGCCGTAACGCGTAGCCTCAAGCGAAGTCACTTCGACGATGGCGTCCATGGTTTCGAGCAATTCCCGGTCATGGCTGACGACGATGGCCCCCGCCCGCCAGTGTGCAATGAGGTCGATGACGGCCTGGCGGCCTTCACGGTCGAGATTGTTGGTCGGCTCGTCCAGGATGAGAAAATCGGGCTCGGAGAAGATCAGCGCTGCAAGCCCTGCCCGCGTGCGCTGTCCACCCGACAGTGCAACAAGGTGCGTTTCGGGCTCTGCGTCGATCCCTGCGCGATCGAGGGCCGAAGCAATGCGGGCTTCCAGCATCCAGTCGGCCGATGCAACCTCTTCAGCGGTCGCCTCGCCCGCCTCGGCACGCCGAAGGACGGCGAGCGCCTCGGTCACGCCGAAGAGAGCGCCAACCGTTTCTTCGGCTTCCTCCTGGACCCTTTGGCGGAGCACGCCCAGGCGGCCGCCTAACGCAATGGTCCCGGACAAAGGCTGGAGTTCGCCTGAGATCAGCTTGAGAAGCGTGGTCTTGCCAACGCCGTTGCGGCCGACAAGACCCGTTCGGTCCGCGCCGAAGCTTAGATCGAGACTTGAAAAAAGCGGGCGGCCGTCAGGCGTGGACCACGACAGATTGGAGAGTGTGATGAATGCAGGCATGGACATGAAATTCTCCGGTGGCAAGGCGAATTGGCGTTGCGATCGGGTTGAAATCCATTGCTGCACACATCCTGCTGAGATCAACGATGGCCGCTAATCTAAGCGACGAGTGTTTCTGGTTCAAGCAGGGTCAATCTCGGCACGGCACCATACGCGGCATTCATCCAAAAAATCTCTCACACCCCATGGAATAAAATCACTGCTCCCGGTGTCTCATCACCGGTAAGCAAAAAAGCTGCCGAACGTGAGGAGAGACCCACATGAAATCCGTAAAATTCGTGATCGCTTTCGCCGTCGCATCTGCTGCGGCAACTGCTGCATTCGCGGCAGCGCCGGTCATGACCGTCGAATCCGCCAAGGGCAAGGTGCTTGCCGGCGAAAACGGCATGACGCTCTATACCTTCAAGAAGGACACGAAAGGCGTTTCCAATTGCTACGACCAATGCGCCAAGAACTGGCCGCCGCTGATAGCCGCTGGCGATGCGAAGGCCGATGGTGCATATTCCCTCATCGACCGCAAGGACGGCACAAAGCAATGGGCCAAGGACGGCATGCCGCTCTATTTCTGGGTGAAGGATACCAAGAAGGGCGATATCACCGGCGATGGCGTGGGGGGCAACTGGGACCTTGCCAAACCCTGAGTGGACCGGCGTGAAGACACCCGTACCCGAAACATTCGAGGGCCAGATCCTGGCCCTCCTTCCCTCGCTCCGGCGCTATTCGCGAAGCCTTACCCGCTCCGACGCCGACGGCGAGGATCTGCTACAGGACTGTGTCGAGAAAGTACTTGCCCGCCGTTCGCAGTGGCGTGGCTTGAACCTGCGCGGCTGGGCGCTGACGATCATGACCAATCTCTACCGCAACACCCGCCGCCAGAGCCCGCCCAGCATGATGGTCGAGCTTGACAGCGCCGAAGACATGCCCTCACCCGAGACGACCGCCGATCCGCTAGAGCGCTTGCGGCTGGAAGACGCGCTGAACAGCCTGTCGGAGGAAAACCGCGCCGTGCTGATGCTGGTTGTCATCGAAGGCTATACCTACAGCGAGGTGGCCACCGCGCTCGACATACCAGTCGGCACCGTCATGTCACGCCTGTCGCGCGCCCGTCAGCGGCTTGGAGACCGAATGAAGGCCGACAATGTGATTACGCTTCGGAGACCGAAATGAACGAGACCAACTCGAGCGTGCCCGAAGCGGACCTCCACGCCTATGCCGACGGGCAACTGCCCGAAAACGCCCGCGCCCGTGTCGAGGCATGGCTGCAGGACAATCCCGAGGACGCTGCCAAGGTGACGGCATGGCAGGCACAGAATGCGGCGATCCGTTCAACGTTCGCGGCTTACGAAAAATCCAAGGAAAATGACATCCTGCTGGTCGATCCGGAAAATGGCGTTTCCGTTTGGCCGAGACGTTCGGCCATTGCCGCAGCCGCCGTCGCTCTCTTCGCGCTTGGCGTCCTTGCGGGTCATTATGGCCCTCCGCTCGTCCAGCAACCCGAACTGCAGCTTGCCGCTTCCGAGACACTGCCGGCAGAGGCGCAGAACGCCTTCCTGGTCTATGCAGGCGAGGTCCGCCATCCTGTCGAAGTCTTCGCCAATGAGGAAGCGCATCTGGCGACCTGGCTCGGCAAGCGGCTTTCTATTCCGAACCTGAAGGTGCCGGATCTACAGCCCCTCGGCTTCCGGCTCGTCGGCGGACGGCTGCTGCCGGTGGATGGAAAGCCGGGCGCGATGTTTATGTACGAGAATCAGGCTGGCGAACGCCTGACGGCGCTGGTCGGCCGCAACAAGGCGAACCGGACGACGAGCTTCCGTTTCGCCTCCGCCGGCGATGTCGAGACATTCTACTGGATCGACGGCGAGCTCGGCTATGCCGTCACCGGCGAGATTTCGCGCGATATGCTGCGGCAGGTGGCCGAGGAGTGCTACAAACAGTTCCCGTCGTGACGATCAGCGCAGCGGATCGTTGGAAAGCTCGATCGGCTTTCCGTGCGGCGTGGCTTGCGCCGCACGCTGCCAGCTCTCCTGCAGCGAAAGGATGGCGCCGGCATCGGCGATGCCTTTGCTGACTAGGAGCCCGGACAGCGCCGCGACCCAGCAGTCAAAGTAGTCGCTGCCATCCACCGCCCGGCCAGGCTTGTGCAGTTCGGCCGAAAGCGTCTCCGCCCACTCGCTCCATGTGAAGCGACCGCGTTCATGGAGGTGCACTGTCATTGCAAAAGCAGCAGCCGCCCAGGGCTCGGGAAAGACCGGCTCGCCATCGGCGGATTTCGGCAGTTGGGGCGATCGCGTAAGCGGCGATATCGTTTCACAAAGGCTCAAGGTAGCTCTCCCAGGCATCGATCGAGACCGTCAGCGATGGATCGGCGCCCTCGCCCCAGATCTCCCTGCCATCGAAAACGACGGTATAGACCCATTGTGGGTTCTCGCCCTTGCCATGCGCATTGTCGTCCGGAAACACGAAAGAGCCCTGCACCGCCTCGACCACACCATTCTTGGCACGCGCATAGCGCGGTAGCCGGGTATGCGTTTGCGGATTGAAATTCTTTGTCCGGACTTTCTCGCCGACGGCAAAGCGCGCAGCCCTTTCCACCGGACGGTCGCAAGGCCCGCCGCGCGCCAGAACGTTCGCGACCATATCCGCCTTCAGAACCCGTTTCGGCACCGCTCCGGCAGTCTGCTTGTGGCCGACATCGATCTCCGCAGCCGTTGCAAATCCATGCCGATCGAGCAGCACTTCCAGCGCCCGCATCCATATTTCGTAATAGCTTGTGGAGAGATAATCAGCTGGCGGAATATTCTCGCGCGCATGCCGACTCTCGTCGATCGTCCAGGCACCGAACGCACCGCACGATAGCGTCAGTCCAAGCGCACGCTTCTCCCACTCATCATGGAAATACGGCTCGTCCTTTTCAGGCGCGACCAGCCCGAACCCCATCTGTCCACCAAGATCGTGCGGCCCGTTCATGCGCCTGCTCCAGGAGCGGACGCAATTGCCGTCCCGATCATCGCATCGCGGCTGACGAGACCGGCAAGTTGCTGCTCGCTCAGACCTTCCGTTCCCACGGGGCGCTCGGGAATGACGAGATAGCGCAGCTCGGCCGTCGAATCCCAGACCCGGATTTTCTTTTCCGCGGGCAGCGTCAGGCCGAATTCGGCAAGCACGCCGCGCGGATCGATCACTGCCCGCGAGCGATAGGCCGGCGCCTTGTACCAGACCGGCGGCAGGCCGAGCACCGACCAGGGATAGCAGGAGCAAAGCGTGCAGACGACGAGGTTATGGGTCTTGGGCGTATTGAAGACGGCGCGCATGTGCTCGCCCTGCCGCCCGGTATAGCCGAGGCTCGCAATTGCCTCCGTCGCATCGCTCTTCAGCCATTCAGCGAATGCCGGATCGCTCCAGGCCTTTGCCACGACATGGGCGCCGTTGCGCGGGCCGATCTTCGTCTCATAGGTCTCGACGATCGCATCGATCGCCGCCGGATCGATCAGCCCCTTCTCCGTCAACACCGTCTCCAGCGCCTTCACCCGCGCCTGCATGTCCGAATAGCGGTTGTCGTGATGATGATGATCATGATGGTCGTGCAAGACGAGGCCCTCCGCGCGCACAGGATATTATCTTTAGGCGCTTGAATGCAGCTCGCCAACCCAATCTGTGTACCTTGCGGTTTTTCGATAACATCCGTGGGCAGAAGCCTTTCGTAACGTTAGGCCCACCGCCTTACGTCATGCCAGGCAAAAGACAACCAACGCCGCGACGTAAGCACCTGAAACAAAATAGCTAATCCCTTTGCTTCCGAGGCAAAATCCGGTTCGCGTGATATTCTCCGCAATCTCGCAAGTAGGGAAAGGCATCGCGATGAACAGGATCACTCTTCCCGCAGCAGCGCTTGGCGCGGTAGTCGCTTCCTGGGCAAGCGCAAACGACTATCACGATCTGAAAAAGGGTGAGTATCAGATCCCCGGACATCCCTATAAATCCGCGGAGAACTGCCAGCGCACCGCTCCGGTCGGCAAGTTCGACCGCTGGTGCGACATTCCGCTCCTGGGCTTCCGCAACTTTACCGACCCGACGATTATCGTTCAGTCTGGCGGCATCGGCGGGTTCGGCCTCTAAGCGCCTCTGCTGGCGGCCGCCTGGACGGTCCGCTCTTTTCTATTTCAACATCGGCCAGAGGCTCAGCACCAACAGCACCGCCATGGTGACGTTGAACCATTTGAGCCGCACCGGGTCGGACAGCCATTTGCTCAATGCGGAACCGAAGCCGGCCCAGGTCGAAACGCTTGGAATGTTGACCGCGGCAAAGGCAAGGCCGACGATCAGCACGCTGGCGAGATAGAGGTCGGAATTGGTGTAGGTCGCCATGGCCGTTACCGCCATGACCCAAGCCTTGGGATTGACCCACTGGAAGGCGGCAGCAGCAAGGAATGACATCGGCTTGACGCTGCCCTTGCCTTCGCTCAGCGCCCGCGACGTCGCGATCTTCCACGCGATCCAGACGAGATAAACGCCGCCCGCAAATTTCAGCGCCGTGTAAAGCGCAGGCACCGTTCGCAGCAACGCGCCGAGCCCAAGTCCGACGCCGAGAAGAAGCAAGAAAAAGCCCGCGCCGATGCCCAACATATGCGGGACCGTCCGACGAAAGCCGAAATTCACCCCGGATGCAAAGAGCATCATATTGTTCGGCCCCGGCGTGATCGATGTCGTGAAGGCAAAGAGAACAAGAGCCAGAAACGTATCCAGCGGCATGGAACCTCCCGCAGATCGTCAACCATGACGATCCCTGTCGATTGAAATCCGCTATCCCGCCCGCACTTCCTAAGCCAGATAATCATTGTCATGGTGACAGGATTGCTTGAAAGATTACGCGTCTGCGCAATCTTTGAAGGAGAAATGAAAGATTCGGCCATGCAAGACGACCCAATCCCGGCGATCACCTTCCCGAACGGCATCGAAGTCCCCGCTCTCGGCCAGGGCACCTGGAACATGGGAGAACGGGCGTCGGAAGCCGAGCGCGAAATCGCAAGCCTCAAAGCCGGCATAGAGCTCGGCATGACGCTGATCGATACGGCCGAAATGTACGGGGAAGGCGATTCCGAGCGCATCGTCGGCCGCGCCATCAAGGGCCGGCGCGACGGCCTGTTCATCGTCACCAAGGTCTATCCGTGGAATGCCAGCCGCAGGGGCACGATCGAAGCCTGCGAGCGGAGCCTTTCACGTCTCGGCATCGACCAGATCGACCTCTACCTGCTGCACTGGCGGGGCGAGCATCCGCTGGCCGATACCGTCGAAGCCTTCGAGGACTTGAAGGACGCCGGAAAGATCGGCGCCTGGGGCGTTTCGAACTTCGATATCGGCGACATCGAGGAACTGCTTGCCGTTCCGGGCGGTCGGCACGTCGCTGCCAACCAGGTTCTCTACAATCTCGCGCGCCGCGGCATCGAGTATGATCTTCTGCCCTGGTGCCAGGAGCATGGTGTCCCGGTCATGGCCTATTCGCCGATCGAACAGGGCCGCATCCTGCACAATCCCGAGCTCATCCGCATCGCCAAGGCCAATCAGGCAACCCCGGCTCAGATTGCCCTTGCCTTCCTTCTCGAACGCGACGGCGTGATCGCCATTCCGAAGACGTCGAATGCCGACCGCGCCGCTGAAAACCGCGATTGCGTCTCGCTCGATATCAGCGACGAGGACTGGGTGGCGCTCGACGCCGCCTTCCCGCCGCCGACCCGCAAATCAGCGCTCGAAATGCTCTGAGACTTCAGGATGGCGCGCTGGCCAGACGCCGGTTCACATCCCCTGCGGACCGCGGTTCATGGCGGCGATGCCGGTGCGGCAGACTTCGATCAAGCCGAGCGGCTTCATGATCGCCACGAACTGATCGATTTTCGAGGACTTGCCGGTGATCTCCAGAATGAAATGCTCGACAGTCGCGTCGACCACCTTGGCGTGGAAGGCATCGGCAAGACGTAGCGTCTCGGCCCGGGTTTCGCCGGTCCCGATCACCTTGACGAGCGCCACTTCCCGTTCGATCGGACGCTCCTGCCCGAGTTCGCGAGCACGCACCGTCAAGTCCACGACGCGGTGCACCGGCACGATGCGCTCGAGCTG
This sequence comes from Rhizobium gallicum bv. gallicum R602sp, assembly GCF_000816845.1. NCBI lineage: Bacteria > Pseudomonadati > Pseudomonadota > Alphaproteobacteria > Hyphomicrobiales > Rhizobiaceae > Rhizobium > Rhizobium gallicum. The sequence continues at coordinate 2,411,256 of NZ_CP006877.1, forward strand.
GGCCTTGATCTGCTCCAGCACATGCGGCGTGCCTCGTGTCACGATGGTAATGCGCGACAGATGCGCCTGATGCTCGGTTTCGGAGACCGTGAGGCTTTCGATGTTGTAGCCCCGGCCGGAGAACAGGCCGATGACACGGGCAAGGACGCCCGGCTCGTTATCGACGAGGATCGAGAGCGTATGGTTCTCGGCGGCTGCGGTTTCCGGCGAGATGAAGTAGGCAGAGCCTGTCGGCTGTAGATGTGCGTTCATTGTCTTGGCTTCCTCACCTTCGATATCAAACGAGCTGACGGCCCTTGGCGTCGATCGCATTGGCGACCGCTTCGTCCGTGGCTTCGTCCGGCAGCAGCATCTCGTTATGCGCCTTGCCCGATGGGATCATCGGGAAGCAGTTGGCGAGATTGGCAACGCGGCAATCGAGGATGACCGGCTTCTTCACGTCTATCATCTCCTGGATCGTACCGTCGAGATCATCCGGCTTTTCGCAGCGCAGGCCAACGGCGCCATAGGCTTCCGCCAGCTTCACGAAATCCGGCATCGCCTCCGTATAGGAATTGGATAGCCTGTTGCCATGCAGCAGTTGCTGCCACTGGCGGACCATGCCCATGTACTGGTTGTTCATGATGAAGATCTTGATGGGCGCATTGTGCTGGATCGCCGCCGACATTTCCTGGATGCACATCTGGATCGAAGCATCGCCGGCAATATCGATGACGAGGCTATCAGGATGAGCGATCTGCACTCCGAGCGCTGCCGGCAGGCCGTAGCCCATCGTGCCGAGGCCGCCTGAAGTCATCCAGCGGTTCGGCTGTTCGAAACCGAAGAACTGCGCCGCCCACATCTGATGTTGGCCGACTTCGGTCGTGATGTAGGTATCGCGGTCCTTCGTCAATTCGTACAGCCGCTCAAGCGCATATTGCGGCATGATGACGTCGTTGCTCTTCGTGTAGGCGAAGGAGTTGCGCGCACGCCAACGGGTGATATTCGTCCACCAATCGGCAAGCTGGCCCTTCTGTGGCCTCTTCGGCAGAGCACGCCACAGGCGGACCATGTCCTCCAGAACATGGGCGACATCGCCGCGGATCGGGATGTCGACCCGAACATTCTTGTTGATCGAGGACGGGTCGATGTCGATGTGGATCTTCTTGGAATTCGGCGAGAAGGCATTGATGCGGCCAGTAATGCGGTCGTCGAAGCGGGCGCCAACGCAGACCATGACGTCGCAATCGTGCATCGCCATATTGGCCTCGTAGGAACCGTGCATGCCGAGCATCTTCAGCCAGTTCTTGCCGGAGGCCGGATAGGCGCCGAGCCCCATCAGCGTCGAGGTAATCGGGAAGTCGGTGAGTTCGACCAGCTCGCGCAGCAGCTTGCAGGCTTCAGGACCGGAATTGACGACGCCGCCGCCGGAATAAATGACCGGACGACGCGCACTGGCCATCAGCTCGATTGCCGCATGAATCTGGTTGAGATCGCCCTGGAGTTTCGGCTGATAGCTCTTCTGGATCGCATGATCGGCCGGCGGCGTATAGGTGCCGGTCGCGAACTGGATGTCCTTCGGAATATCGACGACGACCGGGCCGGGACGGCCGGACTGCGCGATGCGGAAGGCTTCATGGATGATGGCAGCGAGCTCATTGACGTCCTTGACCAACCAGTTGTGCTTGGTGCAGGGGCGTGTGATGCCGACGGTATCGCATTCCTGGAAGGCATCGGAACCGATGAGCGAGGTCGGTACCTGGCCAGTGAGGCAGACCAGCGGGATGGAGTCCATCAGCGCGTCCTGCAGCGGCGTGACGGCATTGGTTGCACCCGGACCGGAGGTGACTAGCATGACGCCGACCTTGCCGGTCGAGCGTGCATAGCCTTCGGCCGCATGGCCGGCGCCCTGCTCGTGGCGGACCAGGATATGCTTGATCTCCTCCTGCTGGAATATCTCGTCATAGATCGGCAGCACCGCACCGCCCGGATAGCCGAAGAGATGTTCGACGCCGTTGTCCTTCAGCGCCCGCAGAACGATCTCCGCGCCTGTCATCCGATTGTCTGGTGTTTGGTTGTCCGTGCCCGTCATGTTTTCTGTTCCGTTTTGACTGCTGGAATTGAGGTCTTCGGTGCGGAGGCCTGGATTTCAGGCATAAAAAAAGGCCCCAGAGGGAGCCTGTCAACTAGCGCATGGGTGGCTATCGCCGGATGGTTACACCATCCTGCCCATGCGCTTTCCCACCACAATAAGAACTGCTGCTATTTTCATGGGCGCAATTGATAGACAGAAAATTTCATAGCGTCAACGCTTCCCGAAATAAAAAAACGGCGCGCACTAAAAGACGTAGCGCCGGTTATCCCGTTAAAAAACAAGAGACCCGAAGGGTTTTGTTAAAGGATAAATCATATGATCGCCTGCTAACGCAGGGAGTAGGCCGTTGCTCAACAACGACTTGCCAACGTCAGGCAAGGCCAGCGATCAGGATCGCCGCGACAATCTAACCCCCGGGAATCGCTTCCTCGGCCGCGTCGTCGCGTGCAGCGGCTCGCGCGCGACCATCGCCGCCGTCGCGGAGGCCGGCGGCACCGATCTCACCGAACTGTGGTCCGTCGGCCGCCTGATTTCGATCAGCGTCGGCCGAAACCGCGTCGTCGCCCTCGTTTACGCCATGAACACCGGCACGCATGCCTGGGGCGAAGGAGAGGACAACTATTTCAGGATCGAGACCGAGCTGCTCGGCGAAGTCCGCGTCGAGGAAGACGGCCGCGAGGAATTCTCGACCGGCATCTCATGCTATCCCCATCTCGGCGCGATTGCGCACCGCATCCGCGCCGCCGATCTGATGCGCATCTACGACGCAGGCACCGGGACGACGGCGGTCATCGGCAACCTCACCCAGGACGAAAGCATCGATGCGGCGATCCACATCCCCTCGATGCTTTCCAAGCATTTCGCCATCGTCGGCTCCACGGGCGTCGGCAAATCCACGGCCGTCTCGCTGCTCTTGCACAAGGCGATCGAAGCCGATCCGAAGTTGCGCGTCCTGATCCTTGATCCGCACAACGAATTCGCCGCCGCTTTCCCGAAGCATTCGGTCGTCATCGATACCGACACGCTCGACCTGCCCTTCTGGCTGATGCGGCTTGAAGAATTCGCAGAAGTCGTCTTCCGCGGCCGCGCGCCAGTGCCTGAGGAACTCGACATGCTTCGCGACATCATGCCGGACGCCAAGCGCGCCTTTCGCGGCAGCGACAATTCTCTCGTCCGCCGCACCACCGAGAAGAGCTCGATCACCGCCGACACGCCGGTCCCCTACCGCATGGCCGACCTGCTGGCGCTTATCGACGAGCGCATCGGCCGTCTCGAAGGCCGCGCCGAAAAACCCTTCCTGCGCTCGTTGAAGATGCGCATCATCGCGGCAATCAACGATCCGCGCTACCACTTCATGTTCTCCAACAACACGATCAGCGACACGATCATGGACACCGTGGCGCAGATATTCCGCATTCCTGGCGACGACCGGCCGATCTGCACGTTCCAGCTTTCCGGGATCCCCTCGGAAGTGGTGAATTCGGTCGCCTCCGTCCTGTGCCGCATGGCCTTCGAAATCGGGCTCTGGAGTGACGGCGCTGTCCATATGCTCGTCGTCTGCGAAGAAGCGCACCGCTATGTTCCGGCCGATCCGAACCTCGGCTTCATCCCGACGCGCCAGGCCATCGCCCGCATCGCCAAGGAAGGCCGCAAGTACGGCGTCTCGCTCGGCATCATCACGCAGCGCCCCGGCGAACTCGACCAGACGATCCTCTCACAGTGCTCAACGCTGTTTGCCATGCGCCTTGCCAACGATCGCGACCAGGACATCATAAGATCGGCAATCCCGAATTCGTCGATTTCGACGACGAGCTTCATTTCCTCGATCGGCAACGGCGAAGCGATCGCCTTCGGCGAAGCGATCAGCGTGCCGATGCGCATGCGCTTTTCGCGCGTCGAGCAGCATTTGCTGCCGAAGGCGAACGGGGCGACCGCCAAGCATTCCGACGAGGATCCCGATACGGTCGATCTGCGCAAGATCGTGACGCGCATGCGCGCCGTCAGCGGCGGTCCGGATATTTCCTCTTTCCAGCAAAGCTACAGTGCCGCGCAGAGCGACATGCTGTTCGACGACGAAGAGCCGTCGGAGGATGCTTCCTATCCGGCGTCCGTCTCTGCGCCGCCGCTGGCGCCGACCGATTCCTACAGGCCGGACATGCTGCCGCGCAGCCATGCGCCGCGCGAGCCACAAACCGCACCGCCGCAGACATCTTTGGATAGCCGCCTGGAAGCTCTCCGGCGAGAGATGCGCCGCGAAGAGACAACGTCCCAGCGGCCGGTGTTCTCTCAAGACCCGGCTGCCAGCCCGCACCGCGAACCCGGCATGTCGCTCCGCGAGAGCATTCTCAAGAAGCCGCTCAGGAGCCTCCATAATAAGGATTGAGGCCTCATTGCCCCTCAGATTGCCTGGCTGCAGCGGCAATGACACTCAGGTGGCGCTCTATCAGCGTCAAAAAGGCGATCGTTCCGCAGACCAGGGCGGCGACCACGATGCCGGCGATCGCGCCAAAAATCGCTCCGATCACGAACATTCCGGACCCGCCTTGAGCCGAGGCGGCGGTTGCGCCGGACAGCGTGAAGAAGGCCAAAATGACGATTGCAATAAGGGCATTGATGGAAGCAAGCGTCTTTGCGAGAAAATTGTTCATGACATCTCCTGGCCGGCCGGCCGATGGTTTTCGTTCGCATTCATCGGCATAGGGGACGGCGATTAAGCCGTACCCCTGCCACACCACCCGGCATGCGGGTCCGCACCGGGCGGTTCGAGAAGTTGTGGTCATGCAAGTCGGGGGAAGCCGAGGGCGTCGAAGTGTCCAACCGTCAGGACCCGGCTCAGCCCAGCTTCGCTGTGCCTCCACAATGTCCCGGCCTCCGGCTATGAGTGCCGCCCACTCATGGTGAGCTCCGAGGCTGCGGAGACGGCTATAGACCGTGGTTCCTTTGCCTCATTGCTTGAGCTGGATGGCCCGAAGGCGGTGGCGTTCGCCTCGGAGCGAGCTTGTGGCGGAACGCGCGGTGGATCATGTTACCATTCTATCAATTGCTCCAAGCAGCGCAACCGTGGATCGCACCGGCAGGCATGTCGTCTCCATGCTCCATGGTTGTCACGAAATACCGCCGAGACGTTCTGTCAGAACCGGCAATCGGCAACCTGCGGCGCATCTTCGCCAAGCTGTATCGCGACGTCGAGGCCGAATTGATCGCATGCGACGGCGAAGACGATCATCTTCACCTCTGGTGCATCCGCTGCGAAGATCGCCCTGTCCATGCTGTCAACAGCCGCAAAGGCGTATCCAGCCGACTTCTGCGCGACAGCCGCCGGGAAAATCACCGGGCGCTACCGCAAGGACGTTTTGTGGCCTCCTACTTTGCGGGAACGCTGTGGCGGCGCACCGCTCTCTGTGATCGCCGAATATGTCAAATCCCAGCGGCAAGCGGCAAACGGCCGCTCTCGCTTTCCTCCCCGGCCTGAACGCCGGGGTCCCGCGAGGTTCACGATGATGATAACCAGCTGGTCGACTTGAAGCTTACGCCCTGATCACGACTGCGGCGATGTCAGGCGCTTCCAGCTCTCGTCCATTTGATTGCGAAACCAGGTCATCTGCCGCTTGGCATATTGGCGTGTCGCGGCAGCACCCTTCTCGATCACTTCGCTGCGCGTCATCTCGCCCTTCAGCATGGCTACAATCTGCGAAACGCCGATCGCCTTCATCGCTGGCATTTGCGATGAAAGGCCGAGTGCCAGCAGCGACTTGACCTCATCTTCGGCACCCTGCTCCAGCATTTTCTCGAAGCGCTCGTTGATGCGCTGGTGGAGCACGGTGCGTTCCGGCAGAACGATGATCTTTTCCGCACGCGCCGGATCGACAATCAGCGGCCCCGCCTGCCCTTGGAAGCGCAGGATCGATTGCCCCGTTGCCTCCACCACCTCCAAGGCGCGCACGATGCGTTGCCCGTCCTGGATGCTGAGACTGCCGGCAGCGGGCGGATCGAGCGTGGCGAGTTCGGCATGCAGCGCTTCCGCGCCGTCATTCAGCAGGCGCGCCCGTAGCCTGTTGCGGATGTTTTCCGGTATCGCCGGTATATCCGACAGGCCGCCTGTCAGCGCCTTGAAATAAAGCCCCGTCCCGCCGACGAACACCGGCAACTGTCCCTTGGCACGCAGACTGGGCAGCAATGCCGTGACATCGTGCAACCAGGTCCCCGTCGAATAGGCAGCGCCTGCTGGCACATGGCCGTACAGATGATGTGGCACGCCCTGCATCTCCGCCTCGGACGGCCGCGCCGTCAGAATGCGCAGCGTGCCGTAGACCTGCATGCTGTCGGCGTTGATGATAACGCCGCCGTGGCGTTTCGCCAGTTCCACGGCAAGCGCGGACTTGCCGCTGGCGGTCGGCCCGGTTATCAGGATCGCACTTGTTGCGCTCAGAAGGTTTTCCATATGGCTCTCGTTGCCACGCTTGTTGCCAATCCGTCAAATCCCGTTCTCACGCCGAGGCTTGCCGAACAGGCCGCCGAAACCGTGACGGCATCCGGGCTCTACTGGCTGGCCGACGGCATCGCCTGCGATATCGCCCTTCGCGACGGCACCGATCCGCAAGCGGCGGAGGCGAGTATCCTCGCAGCCATCGCCAGCGCACCGATCGATCTGGTCGTCCAGGAGGCCGATACGCGCCGCAAGAAACTGCTGATCGCCGACATGGATTCGACGATGATCGGGCAGGAGTGCATTGACGAGCTCGCAGCCGAAGTCGGCCTTAAGGACAAGGTCGCCGCGATCACCGCCCGCGCCATGAACGGCGAGATCGCTTTCGAACCCGCACTGCGCGAACGCGTCGCACTCCTGAAAGGCCTGCCGGTTTCAGTTATAGACGAGGTTATCGCCAAGCGCATCACGCTGACGCCCGGCGGCCCGGAACTGATCGCCACGATGAAAGCGAAGGGCTATTATACCGCCCTCGTCTCCGGCGGCTTCACCGTCTTCACCAGCCGGATCGCCGCAACTCTGGGCTTTGACGAAAACCGCGCCAACATTCTTCTTGAAGAGGGAGCCTTGCTCTCCGGCTTCGTGGCCGAGCCGATCCTCGGCAAGCAGGCGAAGGTGGATGCACTCAGCGAAATTTCCGCAAGGCTCGGTATCTCCACCGAAGAAGCAATGGCCGTTGGCGACGGCGCCAACGATCTCGGCATGATCCACCTCGCCGGCTCCGGCGTCGCCCTACATGCCAAACCCACAGTCGCCGCCGAAGCGAAAATGCGCATCAACCACGGCGATCTGACCGCCCTGCTTTATATCCAGGGCTACCGCAAGACGGATTTTGTGACGCCATGACCGTGATCGCGACGACGGACCGCCTGCTCTTGCGCAATTGGACAGACGCGGACCGGCCGCTTTTCCACGAGATCAATTCCGATCCTGAAGTGATGGAATTCTTCGCCTTTCGCCGCGACCGCGCCGAAGCAGATTCGATGCTGGAAAATATCCGCAATGCCATCGCCAAGGCCGGGCTCGGTTTTTATGCCATGGCACTGAAGGAAACCGATGAGCCGATCGGCTTTTGCGGCCTCTGGAGGCCCGAACTCGAACCGTTCCTCCCGGCGGACACCATCGAAATCGGCTGGCGTCTTGCCAAACGGCATTGGGGCAAGGGATATGTGACGGAAGCTGGAGAAGCATCACTTCGCCATGGTTTCACCCAGTTCAATCCTCCCGAAATCGTCTCTTTTGCGGTAGCGGACAATCATCGTTCCACCGCCGTCATGCGCAGACTTGGCCTGCACCACGATCCGGACCGCGATTTTGATCATCCGCGCATTCCCGACACGCATCCGCATCTGAAACGCCACGTGCTCTATGCGATCAGCCGTCAGCAATGGGAACGAAAGATCGTCTGACACCGATCACCCATGCATGACAAAGACAGGAGAATGTCGTGCTGTTGTCGAGTCGTCGTCACTGGCGCAGGCATCGGAGCGGTTCAGCAGTTCCTGAAAGGATCAGCCATTCCGCGCTTTGTTATTCCATTGGCACTGCGATAAACCGCAGATCGCCGTTTGCCGAGGCGATCATCAGTTGCGCGTTGCGGCGGCCTTCCTGCTTCAACGACTGCACTTTCGCAGCCACGGCATCCGGCGACTTCATGAATTCCTGGGCGACCTCGACGATCACGTCGCCGGCCTTCAGGCCCTTTTCGGCGGCCGCCGAGCCGGGTGCCACCTCAGTCACCACGACGCCGTCCACGCTTTCCGCAATGCCGAAGGTCTTGCGGATCTCGGGGCTGAGCTGCGACAGCGAGAGGCCGAGCACATCCTTGGGCGTCCTTGCATCGGGCGTCACCGGCGCCTGCTGATCGGTCTGGCCCTTGCCGTCGGGTGCCGGCTGGACCTGATCCTGATCGGGATTCGGCTCGTCCATGTCGTCGTTCTCCTCCGGATCAGGATTGATCACACCATCCGGAGAGGTATCAGCGTCGTTGGAAGCGGCCTGATCGCTGTCCTCCAGACGACCGAGCGTCACCTTGACAGTCTGCTCCTTGCCGTCACGCAGCACCACGACATCCACTTCCTTGCCGACTGGACTTTCGGCCACGACACGCGGTAGGTCGCGCATCTCATTGACCGGCTTGCCGTCGAATTTCAGGATGACGTCGCCCGCCTTGATCGAACCGTTGTCGACCGGCCCGCCCTTGATGACACCGGCTACGAGCGCACCCTTGGCGGTATCGAGACCCAGGCTGTCGGCCACGTCGTCGGTGACCGGCTGGATGCGCACGCCGAGCCAGCCGCGGCGCGTTTCTCCGAATTCGCGAAGCTGGTTGACCACGCCTGCAGCAAGCTCCGAAGGCACCGAAAAGCCGATACCGATCGAGCCGCCGCTTGGCGAAATGATCGCCGTGTTGATACCGATCACCTCGCCCTTCATGTTGAAGAGCGGACCGCCGGAATTGCCCTTGTTGATCGCCGCATCGGTCTGGATGAAGTTGTCGTACGGGCCTGCGTTGATATTGCGGCCACGGCCGGAAATGATGCCGACGGTCACCGACCCGCCGAAACCAAACGGATTGCCGATCGCCATGACCCAGTCGCCGATGCGCATGTCGCTGGAATCACCAAACTTCACGGCCGTCAGCGGCGTCCTCGGTTCGACCTTCAGTACCGAAAGATCAGTCTTTGTGTCCGTTCCGATGAGCTTGGCTTTCAGCTTGGTGCCATTGGCGAAATTCACCTCGATGTCGTCTGCGCCCTCGATCACGTGGTTGTTGGTGACGATATAACCCGATGGATCGATGACGAAGCCGGAGCCGAGCGAGCTGACATTGTGGTTGCCGCCCTGGCCGCCCTGCTGCTTATTGAAGAAGTCGTTGAAGAATTCCTGGAACGGCGAGCCGTCCGGTGCGCGCGGCGCCGGGCCGGCACCTTCATCGCCCTTGACGTTCTGCGAGGTGGAGATGTTCACCACTGCATCGAGAAGCCCTTCAGCAAGATCGGCAACAGAGGCCGGACCATTCAACAGAGGCGTGCTCTGCGCTTCAGCAGCGCCGGTAAGACCGATATTTGCCAGAAGTGCAACACCGGCCAGGAGAGCGAGCGATCGTCTGAAGGTCGGGCGTGTCGTGGGGGCCATCAAGCTTCCTCTTATGGGGTCAAAGCGGCAGTCTGACCATCAACATAGGGCGGAATGATGGAGCGTGAAATCACCTTTTCGCGAAATCCCGTGCAATCTGCGTCAGCGTCTGACGAACCAGACAAGCGCGACACCGAGCACGACGGCGCCAAGTCCGAAGATGCGTAGCTGGCGCTCCGGAACCGTTGGAAGCAGCCGGGCCATCTCGACAAGAAAACGAGGGGCCAGTGCGTAGACCAGCCCCTCGATGATGAGAAAGAATGCGATTCCTGTCAGGAAATCCTGCATCCGGATGCGTCAGTTTGATGGGATCGCAGGTGCCGGGGCTTGAGGTGAAGCCGGGGGCGTCGTGCCGTTGGAATTGTCGAAATACCGGAAGAATTCCGTATTCGGCGACAGCACCAGCGTCGTATCCTGGGACGACAGCGCGGAGGAATAGGCCGCCATCGAGCGGTAGAACTCAAAGAACGACGGATCCTTGCCGAAGGAGTCTGCGAAGATGCGGTTGCGCGCGGCATCGCCCTGACCGCGGATGATTTCCGCATCGCGCTGGGCTTCCGCCGTGATCTCGACCACCTGGCGATCGGCGATAGCCCGGCGCCGCTGGCCTTCTTCGGTGCCTTGCGCGCGCAGCAGCTCGGCCTCGGCGAGGCGCTCGGCCCGCATGCGGCCATAAGTCTGCGGCGCCACCTGCTGGGTCAGGTCTGTCCGGCGAATACGCACGTCCTGGATATTGATGCCGAGATTTTCGGCGTCGCCATGCAGGTCATCGCGCACTTCGAGCATCATGGCCACGCGCTCGTCCGAAAGGGCGGCATCAAAGTCGCGCAGACCGTAGACACGGCGGAGCGACGAATCGAGCTGTGTGCGAAGTCGCGCTTCGGCGGCCTCGCGGTCGCCCGACACCGTTTCGCGGAACTTGCGCACGTCCTTGATGTCGTAGATCACGAAAGCATCGACGTCGAACGTCGAACCGCCGCGAACCTGGACGCGAATATTGTCAAGGTCGAAGCGCAGCGCCTGCTTCTCGACGATCTGGACGCGATCGGCATCCATGAAGGCGAGAGGCAGCTTGAAGTAGATGCCCGGCTCCGTCTTCACCGACTGGATCTGGCCGAAGCGTACGACGATTGCCTGCTCGCGCGCATTGACCACGAAGACCGAGGAATAAGCGATGACAAGCACAACGGCGAGCAGGATGATGATTACGGGAAGTCTGTTCGATGTCATGGCTCAACCTCCCTGCTGTGCCGGTTTGCCGATCTCGTTGAGCGGCAGGTAGGGAACGATCCCCTGCTTCTCATCGATCACGACCTTCTTGGAATTCTTCAGCACCTGTTCCATCGTCTCGAGGAACAGCCGCTTGCGGGTCACTTCGGGAGCCTTCGAATATTCTTCGTTGATGGCAGTGAATCGCTGCGCCTCACCGTCCGCTTCCTTGACGACACGATCCTTGTAGGCAGCCGCTGCTTCGCGAATCTGGGCCGCGTCGCCGCGTGCCTGGCCGAGTTTCTGGTTGGCATACTGGTTCGCTTCTTCGACGAGGCGTTGCTTGTCTTGTTCGGCGCGCTGCACCTCTTCGAAGGCATCGGCGACATCGCGCGGCGGCGCCACGTCCTGAATGGTGACCGCGGTTACCGCCATGCCCGCATTGTAACGGTCCATCGTGCCCTGCACGATGGCGGCAACCTCCGTTTCGATCGGCTGGCGGTTGTTGCGGAAGGCATCCTGCGCCGGGCGCCGGCCAATGATTTCGCGCATCGCGCTTTCAGCCACCTGCTGCAACGTTTCGGCCGGGTTTTCGACGTTGAAGAGATAGGCCTTGGGATCGATCACGGTGAAGAAGACCGAGAACTCGACGTTCAGGATGTTCTGGTCGCCCGACAGCATGAGACCTGTCGAAGACGAGGCCGACGTCGAGCCAATATTCTGCTGCTGCACCGTCACCTTGACGATCTCGACGGTTTCCATCGGCCAGAGGTGGAAATGCAGCCCCGGCGTCGAAATCTCTTCCTTCGGCTGGCCAAAGCGAAGCTCGACACCACGCTCGTCCGGCTGGACGATGTAGATGCATTGGAAAAGCCAGAAGACGACAAGAACGGCCGCAATAATCACTGCCACGCCGCCGTTGAAACCGCCGGGTACGATGTTGCGGAGCTGATCCTGGCCGCGCCGGATGATATCTTCCAGATCGGGCGGCCCGCCCCGGCCGCCGCGCGGGCGGTTCGGCCCCTGCCCCCACGGTCCCTGATTATTACCGCCGCCGCCGCCCCATGGGCCGCCGCCGCCATTCTGATTGCTCCAGGGCATCAAAACCTCGTTGTTCGTTAAACTCCCAATCGCATCGTGCCCGCGGGGGCGGCAGGCTTTAAGCGATTGTGACCGTTATAGGTATCGCCGCAGCTGCTTTCAACGCGGCATGAAGAACTTGGCGATATTTATCGATAAATATTTCGTTTTCAGGCGCTGCGGCGCTCATAGACGACGAAGCGCGTCGGATAATTGTCCTTTTCTCCTGCCGGTACATCGATTTCTTCAATCACCATCCAGGCGGCAGGGTCGATCGAAGGGAAGGACGTGTCGCCCGCAACATGGGTTTGCACATGCGTGACGCACATCCGGTCTGCAAGCGCCATTGCTTGCGCATAGATTTCTCCGCCGCCGGCGATGATGATCTCGATCTGGCCAGTCTCGCGCGCCAGCCTTTCGGCAATCCCGATCGCCTCGGGAAAAGAACGCGCCATTGTCACATCCGATTGCTCGATCGTAGCGTGCCGGGAAATCACCACATGCGGGCGCCCGGGCAGCGGCTTGCCAAAACTCTCATATGTCTTGCGCCCGACCACGAGCGGCTTGCCGAGCGTCATTGCCTTGAAGCGCTTGAGATCGGTCGAAAGCCGCCAGGGCATGTCGCCGTCGCGTCCGATGACGCCATTCTCGGCCACGGCAACGACGATGGTCTTTCTGATGTCGGACATGAACTTCCTGAGGTTGAAGTGACGGCTTGGCCCGCCGGATCTACCGTTGGGCGGGCCAACAAGCAAGAGAGGCTCGACAAAATCCCGTCCACGCCTGCGGGCACGTCCGAATGCGAGATATCGCAACGCACCATAAGCAATTCGTAAACCACGCCGTACGTTTCAATTTTACTCCAGGAAATGCTACGTTAAGTTGAGTTTATGGGAGACAGATCCGCGCAGAACAATCGGCCGAGCCGCATCGACCTCGTCATCGTCGCCATGGCGGCGGGGATTTTCGCGTGGGTTGTCACAGGCGGCAAGGCCGGTTCTCCGGTAACGACAGGCCTGGGCACGGCATTCGCCTGGCATTTTATGGGCTTTCCGATCATCCCCGTGAAACGCAAGGAACGCAGGCTCGGTCGGTTCGGAAAGCGTCTTTTAACGGCTGTCGGCCTAATCCGGAAAGATGACGGAAGGCTGATGTGAATGATGAATGCGATGCCTCGATTTGACGTAATCTGCGACCCGATGAATCAATGGATCGTTTGGGACCACGTCACGGAGTCGCCTGCGTCGTTCGGCGGACAGATCCTTGACGGGCTGGACGAGCAGGAGGCAAGCCGGCTTGCCGAAGTCATGAACGAGCTTCATGGAGGTCAGCAAGCACTTGCCGATCGCAACGGCAAGCGCTCGGTGCGCTAGGACAATCGTCCGTCAGACGGCGACCGGGGCATCAATCCGATCGTGCGACTGATATCCTACGACCTCGAAATCGTCGATCCGATAACCATCGATCTCGTCGGGCTGGCGCGTCAGCACCAGCTTAGGAAAGGGCATGGGCTTGCGCGCAAGCTGCTCTTTGGCCTGATCGAGGTGGTTCAGGTAGAGATGGGTATCGCCTCCGACCCAGATGAGTTCACCCCGATCCATCTGCACCTGCTGGGCGACCATCGCAAGCAATGCTGCCTGCTGGCATATATTGAAGGGCGCGCCGAGGAAAATATCGCAGGAGCGCTGGTTCACGAGCATGGAAAGCTGCGGCCGGCCGCTACCGCGCTGCAGTCCGGAAACGTGAAACTGATAGGTCATATGGCACGGAGGAAGCGCCATCTGATCAATCTCGCCCACATTCCAGGCGTGGAACAGCATGCGCCGGCTCGTCGGATTGGTCTTGAGGCTATGGATGAGCGCGCCGATCTGATCGTGCTCCACCCCGTTCCGGTCAAGCCACCGCCTCCACTGCTTGCCGTAGACCGGTCCGAGATCGCCCCATTTCGCCGCGAAAGCGTCGTCTTCGAGAACGCGCTTTTCGAACAGGTCCTGGGATATCTCCTCGCCCGTCGCCTTGCGGTACGCAGCAAGCGGCCAGTCCGTCCATATCTTGACATTTTCCTTGAGCAGCGACTGGATGTTCGTCTGCCCGGTCAGAAACCAGAGCATCTCCTTCACCGCCGTCTTCCAGAAGACCTTCTTGGTCGTAAACGCCGGGAAGCTGCCGTCCGAAAGATCGAAGCGCATCATCGCGCCGAACGTCGAAAGCGTGCCCTCGCCAGTGCGATCCATCCGCCGATCGCCCTTCTCCAGCAGATGGGACATAATGTCTAGATATTGATATTCAGGATGACGCAGCATCCGTGTCTCCCCGTGTGCGATCACATGGTCGCGGCCGATTCCGTTTCCCAAAATAGGCGCTTCTGCCGCTGAAACCAACTGTGCGGAGGCTTATCCCGGCAATTCTCATGCTGCCTGCAACGGTTTTGTGACGTATCCCCTTTCCATGCGCTTCGGAAAACACTATATCAGCCTTGCCGGTTTTCGGACCGGCTATGGCGATAAATGAGCGGTGTAATAAACCTATTGGACCCGGGGGCGGTACCCGGCGCCTCCACCAAAAACAGCCGGTTCACGACTGCTTTTGATGGGGGCGAAACAGGATCGACAAGGGTGTAAAGATCGACTTTTTGCTCGGCATGATACCGCCGTTATCGGGTCACAAGTGTAGTTGCAAACGACAACAACGCTAAGGAATATGCTCTCGCTGCCTAACGGCGGTGCGGGAATTCCGCTCTAAGTCCTTTTGGTTAGCACCTTAAGGCGGGGTCCGAAGGCACCTGGCAACAGAAGCCTTCACCTTCTCCCTGCCGCCCAAATCATGTATTGTTTGTGAAGCTGACTCGGACACTTAGCCTTTCCCAAGGCCGCCGGACATGGCATATACCCTTGTGAAAAGACTTCCGAACCAAAGAAAGACAGGAAAAGTATGGGGCAGGACCACATCCGCTACGACATTCTGGCACAGGACGCGCTGCGTGGCGTGATCCGCAAGGTCTTGTCCGAAGTCGCAACGACGGGCCGCTTGCCCGGCGACCATCATTTCTTCATTACGTTTCTCACCGGTGCACCCGGCGTTCGCATCTCGCAGCATCTGAAATCCAAGTATCCGGAGCAGATGACCATCGTGATCCAGCACCAGTTCTGGGATCTGAAGATCACCGAATCGCTGTTCGAGATCGGCCTTTCCTTCTCCGACGTGCCCGAAAAGCTGGTCATCCCCTTCAATGCCATCCGTGGCTTCTATGACCCTTCGGTCAATTTCGAACTTGAATTCGACGTGCCGCTGGCAGACGGCGAGGAAGTTCCCGCGGCCGAAATCACCGCCTATCCGGTCGCACCCGAAAAAGGCGAGGAACCGCCCGCGGCAAAACCCGCAGAGGGTGACGAGAAGAAGCCGGGATCCGTCGTGTCGCTCGACGCCTTCCGCAAGAAGCAGTAAATATCGAGGGAAGCAGGCGCTTCCCTTTTTCATGTGCCCTTTTCCAGCCGGACGGAGGCAAGCCATGAGCGCGGAAATCGTTAATCTCCGCCAGTTCAAGAAGCAGCAGGCCCGTTCCGAAAAGGACAAACAGGCCGAGCAGAATCGTATCCGTTTCGGCCGCACCAAGACCGAGAAGCAGCTGACCAAAGCGCTGAACGAGAAGGCCGAAAAAGCACACCGACAGGGCCGGATCGAAAAGGACGAAGGCGGCGAATGACGGCGCAGAC
The DNA here is from genome assembly GCF_000816845.1 of Rhizobium gallicum bv. gallicum R602sp. Classification (NCBI taxonomy): domain Bacteria; kingdom Pseudomonadati; phylum Pseudomonadota; class Alphaproteobacteria; order Hyphomicrobiales; family Rhizobiaceae; genus Rhizobium; species Rhizobium gallicum. The sequence goes on from NZ_CP006877.1 coordinate 2,426,956, forward strand.
GGGCCGAAAACAATCCGCAGTCAGTTGCTTGGCGGTATTTCCTCCCTCAATCTGTCAACTCCGCGAAAAAGGCCTGCGGAAAGCCCGATGATCCGCAAGCATTCCGCCAGCCTGCATGGACACCGCACCAGCTTCTCGCTGGAAGACGAATTCTGGGCTGAGCTGAAAGCGATCGCCACAGCCCGCGCCATTCCGCTTGCGGCCCTCATATCCGAAATCGACGACCGGCGAGAGCCGGAAAGCAACCTCTCCTCCGCGCTGCGGATCCATGTCTTGACCTGGTTGAAAAACCGCAGCTAGAGAGAGCCTTTACTGCGGCAACGGCACGCCCGGCAAGGCATCGAAATTCAGCCGGTTGCCGGTTATCGGCGGCGGCTGGTTGAGCTGCTGCGCGCGGCGCGCCGCCTCCTCAGCAGCGGCGTTCGCCTCGGCCTGCGCCTTCGCCTTTGCTTCAGCCTCCGCTTTGGCCTTCGCCTCCGCGTCAGCCTTTTGCCGCGCAGCTTCCGCGGCAAGCGCGCGCAGGCGCTCCTCTTCGGCCTTGCGCTGCGCCTCGATCGCCGCGGCTCTTGCGCGTTCCGCATCGTTGAACTTGTAAAGCGCCACCTCGCGCCGCAACCGCTGCTTTTCCAGGACGTTCGACTGTAACCGCTCGACACGCCGGCGTTCGCGTTCGAATGCACGAAGCGACAGATATCCGGCGAGATCGGTTACATCCATCGTCCGGCCGGGCGATGCGAGCAATCCGGAATAGTTGAGCCGCAGCGCGGGCTCCGCGCCTGCAAGCGCTTCCTCGCCCGGATTGAGAGTGATGTTAAGCGATGCGTTGATGCGCTCCTGCGGCAGGCTGAGCTGCGCATTGCCGGTCACCTTGGCGAGTTCGTTGGCAACGGTTACGTTCTGCACGCGGAGCACGCCGTCGGTGATGTTGAACGGAATGCCCGTCGGCGGAAGTTTCGCCTCTCCATTGTTGAGCAGCGTTTCGACGATCGGATGTATCTTTCCGGCATTGAGCTGGTCCTGCATCGGATCCGTTGCAGCAAGTAGCGGCGGCAGAATCGCAAGGTTCAGCCCGCGCACGGTGGTCTCGCCAAGCCGCAGCTCGCCGGAGCCCGTGAGCGAACTCACCAGGTCCGTCATCGTTTTGCCGGAGGCTTCCATACCGAGAGAAAGCCCGAACTTGCCGTTCGCAACCGGCGCGCCGTCGCGCGGCCAGACGACGCCGGCGAGATCGGAATCGGAAAGCGAAAGCTTCGTTTGGAAGAAGCCGGTGCCCTCGGCATTGGTGAAAAGCAGGTTGCCGGAAAGCTGGCCACCGTCCCATCCGCCCTTCATGTCGTTGAGCTGCAGTTCGTCGCCCTTGTAGACAGCGTTGGTGGTGAAGCCGGTTACGGCTGCCGACCATCCCGGCCAGAACTCCTTGGCCGAGAACTTCAGGTTGACATCCATATCCTTGAACACCGGCTGCCCAAGTACTGCGGTCGAGAAGTTGCCCGTCGCAGCATCTGTCATCGGGCCGTAGACGGCCTCGCCCAGCCAGGTCGCATCGGCGCGGTCAAGCGCAAGTTCGCCACTCGCTGTCGTCGTGTCTGTCTTGCGATTGACCGTCAGTGCACCCGAAAACTGATTTTCCGCGGCATGACCCTTGAGGTCGGAGAAGGCGACCTTGTCGCCATCGATGGTTGCCGTTGTTTGCAGCCCGAAAGGCAGACCGGTTCCCATCTGCGGCAGCGCAATGCCGTTCATCACGAGATACGGATCGAGATCGGCGCTCTCGAGCGAGACGCCGATCTGGCCATTCATGAAATTCCCGGGACGGACATCGACCTTGCCATTCGCAGTAAAGGACGTCCGGTCTGTCGCGAAGGTCAGCGATGCATCGGCCGGATCGGTACCGCTTGCCTGGACTTTCAGGGCGAGGCGGCCGTTGCCATCAGCTTCGACCGGAAGCGGATCGAGGCCCGCCTGCCCGAACAGGATCGACGTCGTTCTGTTTTCAAGCGTCGCCTCCAGATTGGTCGTGCCCTTGCCCGTCAGCGCCAACAGATCCGACATGCGGTAGTCGAGGTTCACGCGGCTTCCGTTGGAAACGCCGGCAAGCGTCAGCGCAAGCCCGTCGCCCTCGTCGCCGCCAAGCGTCAGCGCGCCGCGAAGCGCCGTGTTGGTGTACCAGGCGGCATTGCGCACCAGCCGGTCCATCACCGGATGCTGCGGCAGATGCGCCTTCAGCATCGTGAAGAAAGGTCCCGGATCGGAGGACTTCAAGGTGATCTCCCCCGAGCCCTTGTAATCGAGCAAGGAGCCTTCGGCGCGGCCGGTGGCGGTGATTTCGGCGCCCGCCAGATTTTTGGCGACCAGCTTGTCGACGGCAAGCGCCCCGTCAGCGATCGTAAAGCTCGTCTCGACATTTTCTGCCTCGACGCCGAAGGCGCTGAATTTATCCGCCTTCAGCTGTGCCGCAATTTTGTGGTCGAGCACATTTTCGCCTGCGTCCTGCCCGGTGAACAGACCCGTCAGCGCCCTCAGCGCATCGAGGTCGATCGCATCGCCGGCAAGGTCGACGTTCAGGAGAGGCGGCTGGTTCTCCAGCGCCTGCCGTTCCAGCTTGCCCTTCAGCGTAGCGGCGCCGATGGCAATCTCCAGATTGTTGAAGCGCTGCTGCTGATGCGTCAGGCTGACATCGGCCGAAAAGCCCGCCTGCTTCAATTGACGGATCGCGGGGTCGACCGAACCCGCAAGCCAGGAGGCAAGCCCCGAGGGCTGATTGGAGGCAACGGTAATCTGCCCGTTGAAGGAAGGGTCGCCCCTTAGCGTCAGCTGGCCCTGGCCCTCCACCTGGGTGCGCCCGGGCAGCGTCCCGACGGCATTGTCGATCGTCCACCCGTTGCCGGCCGGCTGCAGATCGAGCTGCACGTCGCGGATGGTCGTATCCCCGGCAACGATCGCCGGCAGCTTGACGCTCGCCTTGCCCTGCACCTGCGGCACGGGAATCTGGGCGATGATGCTGATCAGTGAATTGAGCCGCTGCCGGGCGGACAGGCCGGGATCGCGCGCGGTCTTGCCGCCTGCGCCCTGATTGCCGATCCTGTTCACATCGATCTGCTGGCCGTCGGCGATCAGCAGGAACTCGGGCGCGTTGCCGGTATCGAGGGTCGCCTCGCCGGTGATCACATAGGGATCGTCCACTGAGCCGATTTCCATCCGGTACTCGGAAAGCCGGATGCGCTCGTTGGTCAGTTCGAAGCGGCCCTTGAGGCGCGGCGGCAGTGCGTTCTTGTCGTCGGATTTGGCCGCGCCGCGGTTCTCGAACGCAGCCGACATGAGGCCCTGATAATTCGGCTTTCTGTCGGCCAGCTTCAACTGACCGTCGAGATCGATTTTGACCGGACGCTGATCGGGTATCAGCTGCGTCCTGACCTGCAGCGCGCCGGTTTCGTCGGGCTGTCCGCTGGAAATCGAAAAGCTGCCATGCTCGCCGTCGAGCGCCGCATCGCCTTCGATCCGCCAGGGGCCTGCCAGCGACCGGGCGGACATTTCCGCGTTAAACCCCGTAATGCGGCGGGCGCGGCCCGACTGATCGTCGATGAATTGCACGTCGCCGCCTGTGACATGCACACTTTCCAGAACGACTGTCTTTGCAGGAATCTCCGGCCGGCTGCCGCGCATCCAATCGAGCGTGCCGTCCTTCAACAGGCGAAGACGCAGCTTCGGATTGACGACGCGCATATCGAAAATCAGCGCCTCGCCGGAAAGGAACGGCGCAAGTTCGGCATCCATGGCGAATTGCTCGATCTGCACGATCGGCTGGCCGTTGGATTCCTGCCCGACACGCACGTCATGCAGCGTTACCGACGGAAAAGGCAAAAGGCGCGCATCGACCGTGCCATGCACGGTCACCTTCTTGCCGATGATGCGGCTTGCCTGATCTTCGAAATTCCTGCGAAAGTCAGTCCAGTCGATGAAAAGCGGCGCGAGCAGTGCCACGAAGAGCACTACGACGATCACTCCCCCCAAAAAGACGAGGAACCGGCCCATCAAATCAAGCATTCTCCATTCGGGATTCCGTTGCCGACACTACCGTCATTCATGCCGGGAGCAAAGCCGAAGATCATGAGATTGTTCCGTTTTCAGACAAGGTGAAAAATCTTGCCCGGATTGAAGATGTTGTCAGGATCGAGCGCCTGCTTGACCTGACGCATAAGATCGACGGCACCGCCGAGTTCCTGCTCGAGAAATGCCATCTTTCCCTGTCCTATCCCATGCTCTCCGGTGCATGTTCCATCCATCGCGAGAGCCCGCTGGTTGAGCCGCACCACGAAATTCTCCGCAACCGCGACTCCTTGCGCCGTCTTGTCGTCGAACAGGAGAAGCACGTGAAAATTGCCATCTCCTGCATGGCCGACAATCGGCGCCAAAAGACCGTGTTCCTGGATGTCGGCCTGCGTCTCGGCAACGCAATCGGCAAGCCGTGATATCGGAACACAAACATCGGTCGAAAGTGCGGCAAGCCCGGGCGCCAGTGCGCGGCAGGCCCAATAAGCATCGTGCCGTGCCTTCCAGAGCTTGTTGCGCTCCTCGGCGTTTGCCGTCCAAAGGAATTCGCCGCCACCGCATTCGGCCGCGATCTCGGCAAACTGCGCCGATTGAAGCTCGACGGTCTCGTCGCTTCCGTGGAATTCTAGAAAGAGCGTCGGGCTCTCGGCGTAAATCAGACCCGAATAGGCGTTACATGCCCGCATCTGCACGTCATCGAGCAATTCGATGCGCGCGACCGGAATGCCCATCTGGATTGTCATGATGACCGCGTCGCAGGCGGCCTTGACTGTCGGGAAGGAGCAAGCCCCGCCTGCGATCTTCTGGGGAATTCCCTGCAGCCGCAGCGTCACCGAGGTCAAAATCCCGAGCGTGCCTTCGGCGCCGACGAAAAGGCGAGTCAGATCGTAACCCGCCGAGGATTTACGCGCCCGGCGCGCGGTGCGGATTTCGTTGCCATTGGCCGTCACGGCCGTAACCGAGAGCACATTGTCCTTCATCGTGCCATAGCGCACGGCGTTGGTTCCGGACGCCCGCGTCGAGGCCATGCCGCCGATCGAAGCATTTGCGCCCGGATCGATGGGAAAAAAGAGGCCGGTATCGCGGAGATAAACGTTCAGTTCCTCGCGCGTGATGCCCGGCTCGACGGTACAATCGAGGTCTTCGGCATTCACTTCGAGAACCCGGTTCATTCGGCTGAAATCGATCGAAACCCCGCCATTCGGGGCATTCACCTGCCCCTCCAGCGAAGAACCGGTGCCAAAGCCGATCACCGGCACCTTTTGTTCGGCACAGACCTTGACGGCGACCTTCACGTCATCGGCCGTCTCGGCAAACAGCACGCCGTCGGGCAACTGCGCCGGAATGTAGGTGGTCGTATGTGCATGCTGGGCGCGGAAGGATTCGCCGGTCTGGAAGCGCTCGCCGAAGCGCTGTTTCAAGATGCCGACGACCGCGAAAATGCCCTCCTCGTTGCGTTTTCCAGCCTTTGCATCGCTGAGCGCCATCCTGTTGATCTCCCATACTATCCGCCGTCACGGGCAGGTTGGTATGGGACAACGGATGGCGCCTGTCCAGTCAAGAGTCTCGTGAGATGGCTCAAACGAGCGGTGGATTGAGCCGCGCGAAGCCTTCCTGCCGCCTGTATGGGAAATACGGATAAGGCGCCGACACCGCGCTGACCTTTTCAAGCCTTTCGACCTGCTCCTTCGTCAGCGACCAGCCGACGGCACCGAGGTTCTGGCGCAGCTGCTCCTCGTTGCGCGCCCCGACGATGACACTGGATACGGTTGGCCGGGCGGTCAGCCAGTTGATGGCGATCTGCGGCACCGTCTTGCCCGTCTCCACGGCGATCTCATCGAGTATGTCGACAATGTTGAAGAGCATTTCGTCATCGACCGGCGGGCCATATTCGGCCGTCTGGTGCAGCCGGCTTCCTTCCGGTAGCGGCTGGCCGCGGCGGATCCGGCCGGTCAGCCTGCCCCAGGCAAGCGGGCTCCAGACAAGCGCGCCCACGCCTTGGTCGGCACCGAGCGGCATCAGCTCCCATTCGTAGTCCCGGCCCGCCAGCGAATAATAGACCTGATGTGCCACGTACCGCGCGTAGCCATGCCGCTCCGACACGGCGAGCGATTTCATCAGCTCCCAGCCGGCGAAATTCGACGCGCCGATATAGCGGAGCTTGCCGGCAGCAACGAGCCGATCGAGCGTCGAAAGCATCTCCTCGACCGGCGTCGAGGCATCAAAGGCATGCAGTTGCAGCAAATCGATATAGTCTGTGCCGAGGCGGCGAAGCGCGTCATCGACGGATTTGATAAGCCGCAAGCGCGAAGTTCCCCAATCTGCCGGCCCGTCGCCCATCGGCAAGGCCATCTTCGTCGAGATGAGCACGGCGTCGCGCTTGCCGCCGATCGCCTGCCCCAGAACCTCCTCCGACGCACCCGCCGAATAGACGTCGGCGGTATCGAAGAGATTGACGCCTGCCTCGATGCAGATATCAACCAGACGCCGCGCCTGCGCCGCGTCGGTATTGCCCCATGCGCCGAACAATGGGCCGCTGCCGCCGAAGGTGCCCGCGCCGAAACTCAAGACCGGCACCCTGAGGCCGGATGCACCGAGATTTCTGTATTCCATGGATCTGTCTCCTGTTGTCTTGAGGAGAGATAGACACTCACTAAGGCGCGATATAGATTGCCAGCGAGAAAGTCATTTGTGATTTGAATTCATCATGAGCCGTCAGGACATCAATCGCGCCGGCGAAATGGACGTCTTCGTGCGCGCCGTCGAGCTTGGCGGCTTTAGCGCCGCGGCAACCGCCTGCCGGATGACCCCGTCGGCCGTCAGCAAGCTCATCGCCCGCCTCGAAGCCCGGCTTGGCATACGTCTCATCAATCGCTCGACGCGGCGCCTGCAACTCACGCCGGAGGGTTGCGCATTCTACGAAAGGAGCGTCTCCATCCTTGCCGATATCGCCGAGGCCGAGCGATATGCCTCAGCAGGCGAACAGGCAGCCGGGCCGATCCGTATCAATACCAGCGCGTCCTTCGGCAATCATGTGCTCGCGCCCCTCCTATCATCCTTCATGGCGCTTCATCCGGCCGTGACGCTCGACATTTCCTACACCGACAAGGTCGTCGATCTCATGGAGGAGCGAGCCGACGTCGCAATCCGCGCCGGACCGCTGAAGAATTCCAGCCTGATCGCCCGCAAGCTCGGTGCAGCCCGCAAGTTCATCGTGGCCTCGCCGGACTACCTTCGCCGCCATGGCGAACCGAAGTCGATCGCCGATCTCCAACAGCACTGCCGCATCGGCTTTTCCTATTCCCGCGCCATCGGCGGGTGGCCGCTACTTGATCAAGACGACACGGTGCTTGTGCCGGTGACCCCGGGCATTCAGGTCGGCGACGGCGAAGGGATGCGCCACCTGGCACTTTCCGGCGCCGGCCTTGCGCGTCTTGCCGTCTTCACTGTCGGCGCCGATATCGCCGCAGGAAGACTGGTATCTGTCCTTGAAGACATGAACCCCGGCGACCTCGAGGAATTCTATGCCGTCTATATCGGTCAAGGCGGTCCTCTGCCCGCCCGCGTCCGCGCACTGCTCGATTTTCTCGCAGCCAACGTTCGTCTCTAGCCCCGGGGGCTTGCGCCTGTCGCAACGCTGCCATTGGGCTTGCGCGCGCCAGGCGGAATTTTAGCCAAGCTGGCCATATTTCGCAATTGCGGCCAGCTTAACCTGCCCATATACCGGCGATAGATTTCCGGCTGCTCCGGCCGGTCCATATGTTGCTACCGATGAATTTTCGTGCCGTTCACCGCGGCCCATCAGTCGGAAAAGACAGGCGTTCGATGCCGTTTAAAGCCGCAAGCCGAGCCATACGAGAAGCCAGCCTGCCGAGATGGGTTCTGCTGCTTAGCCTCTCCAGCTTTCTCGTTGTCGTTCTTGAACTTTTCGCCCTTCCGGCATCGCTGCTCGTTGGGCCGATGATCGCGGCGATCTTTCTCGCCCTGGTGATCGGCAAGGGCCAAGTTCGCGTCCCCTACTGGCCCTTGCAATTCGGACAGGCTCTGGTCGGCCTGATGATGGCGCGCGCCATAACGCCGGACATTCTCGCCACGATGGCCAAGGATGCGCCGCTCTTCATGCTGGTCATCGTATCGGTGATTGCCATCGCAGGCGTGCTCGGCTATCTCCTGACGCGGCTGCAGGTGCTGCCTGGCACTACGGCCGTCTGGGGCTCCTCCCCCGGCGGCGCCTCGGCCATGGTCATCATGTCGGAGGCCTATGGCGCCGATGCCCGCCTTGTCGCCTTCATGCAGTATCTGCGCGTCGTCTTCGTCTGCGTAGCCGCTTCCGGCGTCTCACGCCTCTGGGTCGCGGCCGACGGCGGGCTGCCACCGCTTATTCTCTTCCCGCCGATCGACTGGCCGGCATTTGCCGCGACTGTGCTGCTTGCCTGCTGTTGCGTCTATGCCGCCTTCCGTTTCCGCGTCCAGGGCGGCACCATCATCCTTCCGCTTCTGGCAGGCTCTCTGTTGCAGGGTTTCGACCTCCTGACGATCGAGCTGCCGATGTGGCTGCTCGCGATCAGCTATGCCCTGATCGGCTGGAGCATCGGACTGCGTTTCACCCGTTCGATCCTGAAGCATGCCGCCCGCGCTCTGCCACGCGTTTCCGCCTCGATCCTGCTTTTGATGTCGATCTGCGGGCTGATGGCCGTGGCCCTGCACATATTCGCGGGTATCGATCCGCTGACAGCCTATCTCGCGACCAGCCCTGGCGGTGCGGATTCGGTTGCTATCATCGCCGCCTCTAGCGATGTCGACTTGCCCTTCGTCATGGCGATGCAGGTGGGGAGGTTTGTGGTGATCCTGTTTACCGGGCCGATGCTCGCGCGCTTCATCGCGCGGAGGAGCGGCCTGGCAGAGAGCCCCGCCTGAGCGCGGCCCATTGGCCCGGCGTCATGCCGTAGGCTTTCTTGAAATGCCGGTTCAGGTGGCTCTGATCCGCAAAGCCGGTGGCAAAGGCGACGTCCGATAGCTCGCTGCCCTCGCCGATCATCGCCCGCGCCTGCTGCAACCGCCGCATCAGAAGGTAGCGATGCGGACTGGTCGCGAATGCAGCCCGGAAATGCCGCGACAACGCAAAGCGGTCGAGTCCTGTTACCGATTCAAGCTCGCCAGAACGCACCGTTCGCGTCGCATGTGCTTCAAGGTAGTCGCGGGCGCAACAGGCCTGGTTCCAGGCTATGCTGGCGGGCAGCCTGCGCAATGCCTTCGCGTGCCTTACAAGCCCGTCGGCTATGCCCATCACGAAATCGTCGACGAAGAGCTCGTCGAGCCCTCCATCGAGATCAGTCAGTGCGCCAAGCAGGACGCCGGCAAGAACCGGATCGCTGATGACAGGCTGGTCGACAAAAGGCAGCCCGAGTTTCTCGGCTTCCAGGCATTCGGCAAGCAGCGAGGGTTCCAGGTAGACAATACGGTATTGCAGCCCGTCGATGGTGCCTGCCCCGCCGTCATGCACCTCGTCTGGATGCAGCACGATCACCTGACCGGGCATGCTGAAGCGCCTTTCGCCGCGATACGAGAAGGTCTGCACACCCTTCAGCGTCACACCGAGCCCATAGGTGTCGTGCCGGTGCGGCTCGAAGGCATTTCCGCTGAATTTCGCCTCGATGCGCTCGATCCCGGGAAAGGCTGGCGCTGCCACAATGCCGTCGCCGCCCTGCGGCACGCACAAACGTTCAAGACCTTCGAAAACCTGCGGCGTTACATTCTGGCTCAACGCGACCTCGAAACCGCATGAAAGAGACTGGAATGTTTGATACCAAAATTGCGATCGTTCTGCGAAACAATCTTGCGTCATGGCAGAAGCTCAATGTAACCGCCTTTTTGATGAGCGGCATCGCCGGGCAAGATTCCGCGATCATCGGCGAGGCCTACAGGGACCGCGCCGGCAACACCTACAATGCCATGTCAGTCCAGCCGATCATCGTGCTATCGGCCGACGAGGCGACGATTTCAGCGATACATCGCCGCGTGCTGGAACGCGAGATTCCATCCTCGCTGTTCATCGAGGAGATGTTTGCAACCGGCCATGACGCCGCCAATCGCGCCGTATTTGCCGAATACGCGCCGGAAGACGCAAAGGTCGTGGGCGTCGCTCTGCGCGCCGGCAGGAAGATCGTCGACAAAATCACTAAGGGCGCGACGATGCATGCCTGAAACGAAAGACGGCCGGCGATGACCCGGCCGTTTTTGATAAATGTGGCGCAGCTCAGCTCTGGGTGATCGGCGCGATCTGAATCTCGACGCGGCGGTTCTGGGCGCGGCCAGCCTCCGTCGCGTTTGACGCGACCGGTTGCGACGGGCCAAAGCCGACGGCGGAGACGCGACGCTGGTCGATACCTTGTCCGCCGAGATAACCGGCAACCGAAAGGGCGCGGCGCTGCGACAGATCCTGGTTATGCTGGATGCTGCCGGTGGAATCGGTATGGCCGTTGACATCGATCAATGTGCGGTTGAACTTCCTGAGCACGACCGCTACCGAGTTCAGCGTCGGATAGAAGCCCGGCTTCACGGCGTCCTGGTCGATGTCGAAGGTGATGTTCGACGGCATGTTCAGGATGATGTTGTCGCCGTTACGCGTCACCGAAATGCCGGTACCCTGGAGCTGGGCGCGGAGTTCCGCTTCCTGCTGGTCCATGTAGTTGCCGATCGCGCCGCCTGCGAGCGCGCCGAGGCCCGCGCCGATCAGCGCCGCATTGCGCGCGCCGTGCCCGCGCCCGCCAAGGGCGGCACCCGCAAGCGCTCCGCCGACAGCTCCGAGCATTGCCCCGCCTGCGGTGTTCGACATTTTCTGCTCGCCCGTATAGGGGTCGGTCGTGGTGCAGGCGGTCAGGTAGCTGGCGGCCATCGCCAGAAGTACGAATTTCTTGATCATGGACAGAAAGCTCTCCGTTCGAAGCTGGCCCGAGCAAATATTATGGAATGCGGCAACAAGATGAACGCGTCCCCTCCGATAAAACAAAATCAGTCGAATGGACACGTCTCGCTTGCACAAATCCCGAAGATATCGCCAATTTGCCACAGCGGTCTCGACAGGCTCGATAATATCGAGACAGGCGGGACCGCATGCGTTTAGAAGGCCTGGAAGAGCTGTCTTACGGTGTCGTAGCTGGCATTGGCGATCGAGAGCGCCTGCAGGCCGAGCTGCCGCTGCGTCTGCAACGCCGTGAGCTTGCTCGACTCCTCTTCCATATCGGCATCGACCAGACGCCCGATGCCTGAGCTGTAGGCGTCGAAAAGCGTTTTCGCGAACTCGTCCTGCAGCTCGATGCGTTTTTCCAGGGCACCAAAAGCCGAGCCCACGGTGGTCGTCTGCCTGAGAATGGCGTCCACTACGCTGATCATCTCATTTACCTGATTTTTTGTCGTCGAGGATGAAAGCCCGATCTCCGCTTGTCCGGCGGTATTGCCGGCCTTGCTCAAAATCATGACGTAATTCTGCGAAGCGCCCATTTCCGTCGCGAAATAGGATGACGTCAGAGCGCCGTATTCGCCGCTCCCGCCCGAACGGTCGTCGACGAGGTAGCGGGCATCCTTCGATGTGGTGACGCCCGTCGACGGCAGGTCGATATGATAGGTCAGCGTGCCGACGGCGACCGTGCCGTCGGCATTGCGGATATAGGACGCCGGAATCTGCTTCGGCTCGGTGGGATTGTCCTCATCCGTCAGGACGACCCAGTTGTCGCTGTTGAAGGCCGCCGCTTCGGCGACGGAGCGCAACTGTCCCTTCAGCTGCGTCAGCTCCTCATTGATCTTTTCCTTGTCGACGCCCTGTTCGGTCGCAGCGACAAGTTTGGCCTTGATTTCGGAGACGACGTCAACGGCGCGGGCAACGCCCGTATAGGCCGTACCCATTGTGGCGGCCGCCATGCCGAGCGCATCCTGAATGGCAGCATGCGCTTTATTGTCGGAGCGGGCCGTCGTCGCCACCGACCAGTAGGCGGCGTTGTCGCGGGCCTGTTCGACCCGAAGGCCGGACGAGACGCGGTTCTGCGTCCGCGTCAGGCTGTGGTTGATATCACGAAGCGTATGCAGCGCCGCATCGACAGATGTGCGTTGAAAAATACTCACGGGAACAGAACTCCGAACACAACTACATGCTACTTACAAACAGCGAACCGTGTCCGCGAAACGTCATGTTCGGGCGCTGAAATCAGCGGGTGGGCAAGCCTCCGAAACGCTGAGGCATCGGATCGGTTACGGGTAGATCATTGCGTTTTACGCTTAAGAAACATCTAACGTTCAGAAGAAATTTATTCTGTTTTGCAACCTTCATTGACCACGAACACGCCGCCGCGATGGGAGGCGGCGACGTTTTAAGCAGACGCCGTGAAATCTACTCCGCGGCCTGCAGGTGCTTGGGATCGGGCACCGGTTTCGGCCGCGCCGCAATCGCCATCTCCTCGTGCAAACGGGCTTCCTCATGCGCATGCGGCTTGGCAAAGCGCGCCACCAGCAGATAGGCGACCGGCGTGATAAGGAGCGTGACCAGCGTTGCGAAACCCAGTCCGCCGACGATCACCCATCCGAGCGCGATACGCGCTTCCGCGCCTGCGCCATGCGCAAAGACCAGCGGAACGCCGCCGAGGATGGTGGCGATCATCGTCATCATCACCGGGCGCAGCCGCAATGCACAGGCGCGTTCGATCGCCTCGCGCACTTCTACCCCGCGGTCGCGGAGCTGGTTGGCGAACTCGACGATCAAGATTCCGTTCTTCGCCATGACGCCGACGAGCAGCACGAGGCCGATCTGGCTGTAGATGTTGAGGCTCGATCCCGTGATAATGAGCGCGAAGACGGCGCAAGCAAGCCCAAGCGGCACGGTCGACATGATGATCAGCGAGGACAGCACGCTTTCGAACTGCGCCGCCAGCACCAGGAAGATGATCACGATCGCAAAGCCGAAAGTGAGTGCCATGCCGGTGGAGTTCTCTTCGAGTGTTGCCGCTTCGGCAAGCGGAATAAGACGCGCCCCTGGCGGCAGGATCGGCTCGGCAAGTTCCGTCACCTGCTTGACGGCATCGCCGAGCGACATGCCCTCCTTGAGGCCTGCCGTGATCGCGACGGATGCGAGTTGCGATTCACGGTTCAGCTGCGGCGCAACCGCGCCTTCCTTCATCGAAGCGATGACCGACATCGGTACGATCTTGCCCTCGCCGGTCTTCAGGAAGACGTTTTCGAGATCCGTCGGATCATCGATCGGCCGCATGGTCGACGTGAGCAGAACCGGATAGGCATCGCCATTGACGAAGACGTCGACGACGGAGCGTCCCTCGAGCAGCGACTGCATCGCCGTCGAAAGCCCGGTGATATCGATGCCGAGATCGGAAGCCCGCTCGCGGTCGATCGTGACGGAGACCTGCGCCTGCGTCGGCTCGTTGGTCAGGCGCGGCGTATCATACCGCCCGGTCGCATTCAGCGCCTCTACCAGCTCGACGGCGGCAGTCGTCAGGCGGTCGTAGTCATTGCCGACGAGCGCCATCTGCAGGCCGCTGCCGGCGCCGCGAATGCGCAGGCTGTTCGAAGATATCGCATTGCCGCGAAGAGCGGGAACTCGCGATGCCGCCCGGTTGATGTCCTGGACGATCTCCGCCTGCGTGCGGTCGCGCTCGCCCCAGGGTGCCAGCGTCAGCACCATGAAGCCGCTATTGGCCGAGCCGCCCTGGCCGGAGATCGAAAAGACGTTCCTGATGTCGCTGCGGTCGACCAGCGGCTGCAGGTATTCTTCGACGAGCTGCAGCTTGTCGCGCGTATATTCGAGGCTCGATCCCTGCGGCGCGGTGAGCCGCATCATCACCATGGCGCGGTCCTCGTTCGGCGTAAGCTCGCTCTTGACGGTCGAGAAGGCGACAAGCGCCGCCCCGGCAAATAAAACCGACGCGACAATGACGACCAGGGGCGCGTTGAGGCAACGCTGCAGGCTCCATTGATAGACGCGCGCAAACGCCTCGCCGAAGTGGCCGAGCGCGCCATGATCCTCCAGCATCGGCTTCGTCAGCATGCGCGAGGCGAGCATCGGACAAAGCGTCAACGCGACGATCGACGACAGACCGACCGAGAAGGCCAGCACGAAGCCGAACTCCCGGAAGAGACCGCCCACCTGCCCCGGCAGGAATGACAGCGGAATGAAGACGGCGGCAAGAGTTGCCGTGGTCGCGATGACTGCGAAGAAGACCTCGCGCGTGCCGAGGACGGCGGCCGCCCGCGGCCCCATGCCTTCGGCGCGCCGGCGCACGATGTTCTCGAGCACCACGATCGCATCGTCGACGACCAGACCTGTCGCCAGGACGATGGCGAGCAGCGTCAGGATATTGATCGAAAAGCCCACGAGATAGATCGCAGTCAGCGTGCCGATCAAAGCCACCGGCATGCTGACTGCGGGGATCAAGGTTGCCCGCCAGTCTCGCAGGAAGAGGTAGATGACGCCGGTGACGATGACGCCGGCGAGGATCAGCGCCAGCACAACCTCGTGGATCGCTCCCTGGATGAACACGGCGTCGTCGCTGGTGATCGCGATCTTCGTGCCTTCCGGCAGCGTCTTCGAAAGCTGCTCGACCACCGTCTTGATGCCGCTCGAAATATTGAGCGTATTCGATTGCGCCTGGCGGATGACGCCGAGGCCGATGCCGCGCTTGCCATTGGATCGCAGCGCCGTATCGCCGTCGCGCGGCCCGAGCGTCACCGTCGCGACATCGCCGAGACGCACGCGGTCCTGCAGGATGACATTGGCGAAATCCTCCGGCTTCTGCAGGCTCGCCGTGGCGCGCACCACGATGTCCTGTGTCGTGCTCTTCAGCGATCCGGCAGGAACGTCGAGGGCGGAGTTGTCGAGCGCCTCCGTCAGATCGCCGACCGTCAGCCCGCGGCTTGCAAGAGCCCCCTGATCGACATCGACCCGAAAGATCTTTTCCTGGTCGCCATATTGCTCGACATCGGCAACGCCATCGACGGAGGCCAGCCGGTCGACGATCTCGTTTTCGACGAGGAGCGTCAGGTCATCCATGTTGAGCTTGGTCGAGGTGACCGCAAGACGCATGATCGGCTGTGAATCCGCATCCGCCTTGACGATCTGCGGGGCGTCGGCATCGTCCGGAAGCTGCTCCATGATGCGCCCGATCGCATCGCGCACGTCGTTTGCGGCGACGGCGAGATCGACGGTATCGGAAAACTCCAGCGTCACCCGGCTTTGGCCGAACTGCGATTGCGAGGAGATCGATTTCAGCCCGCTGACGCGCGCAACTGCGCCTTCGATGACCTTCGTCAGCTCTTGATCGATCGTCTGCGGTGCAGCGCCGTCGAACATGGTGCGCACGGTCACGACCGGGCGGTCGACATCCGGCAGTTCGCGCACTTCGACCCCGGCATAGGCAGCAAGACCCGCCACCACCATCAGCGTATTGAAAACCAGCGCCAGGATCGGGCGCCGCACGAAGAGTGCCGTAAAGGTCTGCTTGCCGGAGGCTCTCTCTGGAAGTTCGGTGACGGTCACGTTCATTGTGTCGCGACCCCGTCGTTCGATGCCAGTTCATTGCCGGTCCGCACCGGCCCGCCCTCGCGGACGCGCTGCAGACCCTGCGTCACGATGGCGTCCCCATCCTTGATGCCGGCTTTCACGAGCACGAAATCCGGATTGCGTTGCACGATGCTGACGCGCACCTTGTGCGACTTGGCCTCGACCACCTGCCAGACGAAAGAGCCGTGAGAATCCCACTGAACGGAAACCGGATCGACCGCAGGATATTTCTCGCCTGCGAACTTCATGCTGACATTGAAGGACATGCCGGCGCGAAGCTCGTCGGCGCGGTTGTCGATCTTGGCGCGGATGCGCAGCGTCCGGCTGGCCGCGTCGATGCGGTTGTCGACTGCCTGGACGACTCCGGTGAACACCTGCCCCGGCCGCGCGACCGACGTTACCTCGACCGGTTGGCCGACGGAAACCGTATTGGCGAAGCGCTCCGGCACCCAGTAGTCGACCAGGATTTCCGAGCGGTCGTCGAGCGTCACGATCGGCGTGCTGGTGGTCACGTTGTCGCCGATGTTGACTGGGACGATGCCGACGATGCCATCGATCGGCGCCACGATGTTGCGCCGGGTGAGATTGAGCTCGGCGGCCTGCAGCTGCAGCCGCGCGCCCTGCTCGGCAATCTCGGCATCGAATACGTCCATGCGCGCAACGCTGGATTTGATGTTGTGATAGAGATTGGATTTCTCGATCGCACTCTTCAGCGCCACTTCGGCCTGCCCCTTGGCGATCACCTGCTCCTCGCTGTCGAGCTTGGCAAGCACCTGACCCTGCTTGACCTTGTCCCCGGACTTGATGAGGATTTCACGGATCGTGCCCATTGCCTGGGGCGTCACCACCACCGAGCGGATCGCGTCGCCTGTGCCGATCGCGTTCAGCCGGTCGTTGACCACGCCCTGCACGACGGCCTGGGTCACGACTAGAACGGCACTGTTGCGCCCGCCGCCATTGCGTCCTCCGCCGCCCTGGGCGCCCTCGCCTTGCCCCGACCCACCGCCACCGGACTCCACGGCAGGAGCCACCTTGGCGACAATGTTTTCCGGGACGCCGGCATTTCTCAAAACATCAGCCGCACCCGGCACAAGAAAAATCCATCCGGCAAAGCCGGCCGCAATAACGATAAGAGAAAGAACAAACTGCTTCCAAAAAGCCATTCACGTCTCCGGAGGGACCAAGGGGTCAGACCTGGGACGATCGAAAAGAGCGCCTTTAGACATATTCCCCACCTGACTGCGGCAATATCGCCCCTTTACAAGCGGCCATCAAGCGCACGCGCCAGTCATTACAGAATTGTAATCTCCATCCTTGCGAAAACAGGTCACTTTTGCTTGAGCGGAGGCGTATTTCCGGCTCGAATTGCCAATTGCTACTTTGGGCATCTGCCGCCGCCCCAAATGCGCCGCGCCGGCAACGGTCGGATTCGTCCTGGAGGCGCTGGAATGAACCAAGAACATCTTTTCTGGCCTTTCCATCCCGAATCACTACATTACGCGCCATGAGCAATAGTTTCGACGATATCCCCTTCTTCGACGAAGAACCGGGCGAAGCGCCGCGCAAGCCGCAGGCGCCCGCCCCTGCAGCCGGAGGGATCGCCGCCCGCGCCATGGCTGCCCGCGACGGCGGCAAGCGGCCGGACTACCTCGCAGGCCTGAACCCCGAACAGACCGAAGCGGTCGAAACGCTGGAAGGCCCGGTGCTTGTGCTGGCGGGAGCCGGCACTGGCAAGACTCGCGTGCTGACGACCCGCATCGCGCATATCTTGAGCACCGGGCGCGCCTTTCCCTCGCAGATCCTCGCCGTCACCTTCACCAACAAGGCGGCGCGCGAAATGAAGGAACGCATCGCGCTACTCGTCGGCGGCGCCGTCGAAGGCATGCCCTGGCTCGGCACCTTTCACTCGATCGGCGTCAAGCTGCTTCGCCGCCACGCCGAGCTCGTCAGCCTGCGGTCCGATTTCACCATCCTCGATACCGACGACGTCGTGCGCCTCGTCAAGCAGCTGATCCAGGCCGAGGGCCTCGACGACAAGCGCTGGCCGGCCAAGCAATTCGCCGGCATGATCGATACGTGGAAGAACAAGGGCCTTAGCCCCGCCGACATTCCCGAAGGCGACGCCCGCGCTTTTGCCAACGGCAAGGGCCGGGAACTCTACTTCGCCTACCAGGCGCGATTGATGACCTTGAACGCCTGCGATTTTGGCGATCTGCTGATGCATCCCATTGCCATCTTCCGCAAAAACCCGGATTTGCTCAAGGAATACCACCAGCGCTTCCGCTATATCCTCGTCGACGAATACCAGGATACCAACACTGCGCAGTACATGTGGCTGCGGCTGTTGGCGCAGCGGCCGAGCCGCAAGTCGACCTCCCCCCTCGTGGGAGCAATGCCCGGCAGGGCAGAGGGCGATATCCCCTCCGACAGCGGCGCGAGTACACCCGCCTCTGTCGGCTCGCCCGATATCTTCCCCACAAGAGGGGAGATCAGAGACACCACGATCAACATCTGCTGCGTCGGCGACGACGACCAGTCGATCTATGGCTGGCGTGGCGCGGAAGTGGACAATATCCTGCGCTTCGAGAAAGATTTCCCGGGTGCCAAGGTCATCAAGCTGGAGCGCAACTACCGCTCGACCGAACACATCCTCGGCGCCGCCGCGCATCTAATCGCGCACAACGAGGGCCGGCTCGGCAAGACGCTGTTCACCGACCGCGTCGATCCGGAAGACGCCAAGGTGCAGGTGCATGCCTCCTGGGACAGCGAAGAGGAAGCCCGCGCCATCGGCGAGGAGATTGAGGTCCTGCAGCGCAAGCAACATAACCTCAACGACATGGCGATCCTGGTGCGCGCCTCCTTCCAGATGCGCGAATTCGAAGATCGCTTCGTGACGCTCGGCCTCAACTACCGCGTCATCGGCGGCCCGCGCTTTTACGAGCGCCTCGAAATCCGCGATGCCATGGCCTATTTCCGCCTCGTCGCCCAGCCCGCCGACGACCTGGCCTTCGAGCGCATCATCAACACCCCGAAGCGCGGCCTTGGCGACACGACCGTGCGCGCGCTGCACGACTACGCCCGTGCCCGCGACATTCCGATGCTCGCCGCAGCCGCCGACATCATTGAAACAGACGAGCTGAAACCGAAGGCGCGCAAGGCGCTCTTCGACGTGGTGCATAGCTTCAGGAACTGGCAGCAAAGGCTTGAAACGACTCCACATACCGAACTTGCCGAGCAAATCCTTGAAGAGTCCGGCTACACCGACATGTGGAAGGCCGACAAGACGGCGGAAGCGCCCGGCCGGCTGGAAAACCTCAAGGAACTCATCCGCTCGATGGAGAGCTTCGAGTCGTTGCGTGGCTTCCTGGAGCACGTCGCGCTGGTCATGGATGCCGAGCAGAACGAAGACCTCGACGCCGTCTCGATCATGACACTGCATTCGGCCAAGGGGTTGGAATTCGACACTGTCTTCCTGCCAGGCTGGGAAGAAGGCCTCTTCCCGCATCAGCGCTCGCTCGACGAAAGCGGCCGCGCCGGGCTTGAGGAGGAGCGCCGCCTCGCCTATGTCGGCATCACCCGGGCCAAGCGCCGCTGCCACATCTGGTTCGTCTCCAACCGCCGGATCCACGGCCTCTGGCAATCGACCATCCCCTCGCGGTTCCTCGACGAACTGCCGGAAACCCATGTCGAAGTCGCCGAAGTCGAGCAGAGCTACGGCGGTTACGGCCGCGGCGGCTACGGCCAGTCGCGCTTCGACAAGGCCGACCCCTTCGCCAATTCCTATTCCACCCCCGGCTGGAAACGCGCCCAAGCCAACAAGACCGACGCCACCCGCGACAATTGGGGCACCCGCTCGGGCCACGCGGTCGAACGTATCGGCTACGGCGAAAGCGGCCCCAAGGGCCGCACCATCGAAGGCGAACTCGTCGCCAAATCCACGTCCACCGAACCCTCCCGCTTCCAGATGGGCGACCGCGTCTTCCACCTGAAATTCGGCAATGGGAACATTACCGGGATCGAGGGCAACAAGCTGACGATCGATTTTGATCGGGCCGGGCAGAAGAGGGTGTTGGATGGGTTTGTCGAGCGGGTTTGACGAGCCGGCCTGCGCGGCGCGGCATCCTCGTCAGAAGTCTGACCCTGACATTCACGGCCGGCTTTTTTCGCGTTTATGCCGCCCCATTGCTTGAAGAAAAAGCCGTCTCGGATTCGTCACACGCAACTTTGATTTCACTCTATCCCTGCGACATCCATCGGTTGAATGTATCCGGCATTCGGCAATCGTTGCAGACGAGAGCTCGAAACGCTGTTCGAACGGGCTGGGGCCTCATTCCGACATCGGCGTCAAGCAGCTCACCCATTCGTGACTTCCCCCTCCGCCCTCCCTCCCCCATACTCCCTTCGGGCTGGTATAGGAGGATTGAGATGAAACGCTATTCACTATCGGTGATTGGTCTGTCTCTGGTGATTGCCGTTCTCAGCAATCCGGGCATTGCGCTGGCAGCTTGCAACAAGCTTGTTGGGACCTGACCTCTACAACCATCCATGCGGATGGCGACGCGACGGCGCTGCGCCCAAGCAAAACCTGACGGCCGGATAGAAGCCTGTGCCGAACGTCTTGTGGAGCGGGCATTCATGCCCGCTCACCCCAGCATCGGCATCTTGCCCATCCCCAGAATATCGTTGACGAGCGCGATCGCGATGCCGATGGCGACGATGCCCAATCCGATCAGGAAGAGCCGCCGCGCCCGGTCGTATTTGGCAGCAATCAGCGAATCCCGCGCCAAGAGATCGGCGAAGACCTTCACCTGCAGACCGATGCCGACGGTCAGGAGCAGCATCGGCAGGATGTCGATGCGGCTCCAGTCGTTCGGATTGGAGACCCAGCGGCTGATGAAGCTCAGCGAAAAGCCGAGAATGATGCCCGCAGCCGTCAGCGAGCCGTTGCGGAAGGTGGCGTCGATCTTCTCTTCTGGCCCTGGCTCGGTCATGGCTGGCTCCCGGCTGCTATTCGTGGCCAAGCAAGGCAGAAATAACCGGGATCGGCAAGAGAGCGCATCTGCCCTCTAGGCGCTGGCCTTCGCCCTGAGCTGCGCGCCACGCTCCGTAAGCAGCCCGCGCAGCAGGCTGCGGTGGCAGCGGCTTTCGTTTTCGCAGTAGCAGCCGACGGCGAAGTTGGCGGTGTGCGAGAGTGCGGCCAGCGTGTCGAGGACCCGACTGGTGTCGGGTGCGGCCATTTCCTTGAGATAGGCGCGGGAAAAGGCGTTCCACTCGGCTTCGGTCTGCGCTGCCTTGGCCTCGGCCACCAGCTCCTGGCTCGGCGACAGCATCGGCAGCCAGACGTCGTAATAGTCACGGCTCGCAAACTCCTCCTTCGGCACGCCGCGCGGCGGGCGGCGCACGGTGCCGATGCGCAAGCCCTCATCCTTGCTTCGTGGCGAGCCCAGTTGCACGATGCTGATTGCCATAGTGGTCTCCTCGCCTGGCCGGACGAGAAATCTAGCGCGACGGCCGTGTTTTCGCCAGCGGCCAAGACACGCCCCGTGGGCGCATAAGCCGATTGGCGTCCAATCCGCTCGCGGTCCGGGCGTACAGACAAGGATTGCAAAATCTCACGACCGACTTCGACTGGTATCTGCTTGTCGGCGACGAGACCGCCCTTCCCGCGATCGGCCGCCGCCTCGAGGAACTAACTACCGGCTTTCGCCCATGCGCTCGTGGTCGCCGAGGTTGCAGGCCCCGAAGAGGAGCAGGCGCTGGAAAGCAAGGCCAGGCTGACGACACTCTGGCTTCATCGCGGCGGGGCACCGGCCGGTACCACGGATCAGCTCGACCAGGCTTTGCGTGGCCTCACGCTCCCGCCGGCGACGGCTATGTCTGGATCGCTTGCGAAACACTCGCCGCCAAGCGCCCTGGGGCCATCATGGTCGATGAGCGCCAGCATCCGAAAGCTTGGATCAAAGCGGCGGGCTACCGGCAGCGCGGCCAGGCCGACTTCCACGAAACACATGGCCATTGCATCGCCGCCCGTGCCGCTGGGATAGGCTTGGGGCCTGCGTTACCCGATGAGGCGGCGCGCGGCAGGCCGCGTCGCGCCATCTCACTCGCGGCCGATCCGCGCTTCCTCCAAAAAAAGCTTGCGCTTGACCACCTGCAAATCCACTAGTTGATAGCGGCATATCCGCTTGGCATGCTGCACCGCAAACGTATGGAGTCGCCTGATGAAAGCGTTATTGCTGGTCGATATTCAGAATGGTTTTTGCCCGGGCGGCAATCTTCCGGTGCCGCACGGCGATCAGGTGGTGCCGGTCGCAAACAAGCTGATCGACAGCGGCAAATACGATCTGATCGTCGCCTCGCAGGACTGGCATCCACCCGGCCACGGAAGCTTTGCCTCCTCCCATCCGGGCAAGAAGCCTTTCGAAATGGGCGAGCTTTCCGGCAAGCCACAGATGATGTGGCCGGATCACTGCGTCAAGAACACCCTCGACGCGGAACTGCATCCGGCGTTGAAATCCGAAGAGATCGACCTCATCCAGCAAAAGGGCGAAAATCCGCTGGTGGACAGCTATTCCGCCTTCCGCGACAACGACCGGGATGCCTCGACCGGGCTTTCCGATTTCCTCGAAGACCAGGGCGTGACAGAGCTCGACGTCTGCGGCCTGGCGACAGACTATTGCGTCAAATTCTCGGCGCTCGATGCGCTGGAGATGATGCCCGGGATCAAGGTCCGGTTCATCGAAGATGCAAGCCGCGGCATCACGCCGGAAGGGGTGGCTGCCGCAATAGACGAGATGCACGCACGCGGCATCGAGATCATCGACAGCCAAAAGGCTCTCACCGGCTGAGGCTCAGTCCCGCGCCGCCTGCTCCAGCCCGTAAATATCGTCTGCAAGGTCGTCGGCACGCTTCAGAAACGCCGCATGTGCATCCTGTAGGCCCTGCTTGTAATAGGCGGCGCCGATCTCCTTGGCGAAGAAGTCGAGGACCAGTTCCGACTTGAGCAGGCCGACCGGCTGATCCAGTTCCTTGTCGAAGAAGTGCTGGACCCGCGCAATCAGCGCGGCCTTATCGTCCTTGGAAAAGTCTATCGGCTTCATCGTCTCGTCTCCTGCCATTGTCAGAGATTTCCACCGTTCAGCGAAATCGATCGGTCGATCAAGGAAATTCGATTGCGGCGGAGGCGCTGGGCACATAGAGCAGGTTCGTTTTTGAAGGAGGACAACTGCCGATGAGTCGCGCGGAATTCGTCGAGGGTCTGCGGGGCGGCTTCACAGTCGCCGTGGCGTCCGCGCCTTTCGCAGCACTATTCGGCGCGCTTGCCGTTGATAATGGCATGTCGCTCGGCGAGCTGACGCTGATGAGCGCCACGGTCTATGCGGGTGCCAGCCAGATGGTCGGCATCGAGCTTTTCGGAAACAACGTCCAGGCCTGGCTCATCGTCGCCTCTATTCTCGCCGTCAATTTCCGCCATGTTCTCTATTCGGCGGCGATCGCGCGCTACGTCCGCCATTTCACGCCGCTGCAGAAGTTCTTCACCTTCTTCCTGCTCGTCGACCCGCAATTTGCCGAGATGGTGAAGCGCGGCGAGGAGGGCAAGCCAGTCACCTTCATCTGGTATCTCGGCTTCGGCATCATCATCTACGTGCCCTGGGTGCTGGTCAGCCTTCTCGGCGGGCTGCTCGGCAGCTTCATCGGCGACCCGAAGGCGATCGGCCTTGATATCCTGCTGCCCGCCTATTTCCTTGGTATCGTGCTCGGCTTCCGCAACCGCGACAACTTCTTGCCGGTCGCCTTCGTCAGCGCCGTCGCCTCTGCGATCGCCTACCATTATGTCGGCTCACCCTGGCATGTCAGCCTGGGTGCTGCGGCCGGCATCACCTTGGCTGCATTGCTGCCATTGCCTGGCGCGCTTAAGCCCGAACCCGAAAACGAACCGCACGAGGTCTGACATGGAATTCGATCTCCAGATGGTCCTTGTGATCCTCGCATCGGCTGTTGCGACCTATGCAACGCGCATTGGCGGTTATGTGCTCATCACCACGATGAAACGCATCCCACCGCGCATGGAGGCAGCCCTCAACGCCGTCCCTGCCGCCGTGCTGACGACCATCGTCGCACCGGCCTTCTTCGATGGCGGCTGGGATTCCAAGCTGGCGCTTGTGGTCGCCCTCATCGTCGGTCTCAGGGTGTCGCACACCTGGATGCTCGTCGCAGCCTGGCTTGTCGTCATGGCCTGGCGCCGCACGATCGGGTTCTAGGGCCGCGTGGCGCCTTAAACCTCAATATTCCAGCGGCAGCGTCGCATTTTCCAGCCAGGCTTTGACGTCCGCGTCGTGGATCAGCGGCATCAGCGCTTCGCGGGTGCGGGCGTGATAATCGTTGAACCAGCGCAGCTCGTCATGCGTCAGCAGTTCGGGAATAACGATCGTGCGGTCGATCGGGCAGAAGGTCAGCGTCTCGAAGCCCAGCATCGGCATGTCGCCGCCATCGATGTCCTCCGCCTCGCGCACATAGATCAGGTTTTCGATGCGGATGCCGAAGCTGCCCGGCCGGTAATAACCCGGCTCGTTGGAAAGGATCATGCCGGGCAACAATTCCTGCGTCGAAAGCCTCGATATGCGCTGCGGCCCCTCGTGCACGGAAAGATACGAGCCGACGCCGTGGCCAGTTCCGTGCCCGAAATCCACGCCCGCCCGCCAGAGCGCGATGCGCGCCAGCGGGTCGAGATCGCAGCCCCGCGTGCCCTTCGGAAAGCGCGCCGTGCTGATCTGGATCATGCCCTTCAGCACCAGTGTGAATAAGCGCTTCTGCTCTTCCGAAACCGCGCCGATGCCGACGGTGCGGGTGATGTCCGTAGTGCCATTGATGTATTGCGCGCCGGAATCGATCAGGAAAAGCTCGCCAGCATTGATCGTCCGGTCGGTGTCGACCGTCACGCGGTAGTGCATGATCGCGGCATGCTCGCCGGCGCCGGAAATCGTGTCGAAGGAAACATCCTTGAGCGGGTTCTGCATGTTCTGGCCGACGCTTGCGCGCACGGCCTCCAGCTTCTCGGCCGCGGCAATCTCCGTCACCGTGCCCGGCTTTTCCTGCGACAGCCAGCAGAAGAACTCGACCATCGCCGCGCCGTCTTGCAGGTGGGCCGCCGCCGAGCCGTTGAGTTCGACGCGGTTCTTCACCGCCCGCGGCAGCTTGGCAGGATCGGCACCCTCCACCACTTCGCCGCCTGCCTTGCGGATGATGTCGGCAAGCGCATAGGATGCGACGTCCGGATCGATCATGACTCGGCGGCCATCCTTCGACACGGCCGCAAGCCGTTCGTCGAGCGAAGATGGCGGCAGTTGCACGCATATCTGCGCAAGATAGGCTTCCGGCTCGATGCTGGTCTTGCGCTTATCAAGGAACAGCTCGGCCTTGCCGCCTGCATGGATGATGGCACGGGCGAGCGGATGCGGCGTATGGGGAACGTCGGCACCGCGGATATTGAATATCCACGCAATCGAAGACGGATCGGCGATCAGCACGGCTGCCGCATTCTTCTTGGCGAGATCGGCGGCAATCATCGCGATCTTGTCCTTTGCCAGCGTGCCGGCCTGGGCGACATTCTGGATGACGACGGCCCCGAGCGGTTCGGCCGGCCGATCCGTCCATAGCCTGTCGAGCGGATTGTGTGGCAGGATCACCAACGTGCCGCCGATCTCGGCAAGCGCCTTTTCAAGACGCCGCACGTCGGCGCCGGAATGCAGCCACGGATCAATGCCGAGACGCATCCCCTGCTTGCCGTTCTTGGGAATCCAGACATGCGGCGGCTCGTTGACGAGGTCGCCGCCGGTAAAGACGGAACTGTCAACCTGCTCGGCAAGCTGCGTGACGTAGCGGCCGTCGACGAAAATGATCGCCTGGCTGTGGGTGATAAGCGCAATACCCGCAGACCCGGTGAAGCCAGTCAGCCACGCCAGGCGCTCCGCGCCCGCCGGCACATATTCGCCGTTGTATTCATCGGCACGCGGCACGAGAAAGGCGTCGATGCCAAGCGCCTCGAAACTCGCGCGCAGTTGCCCAACCCGATCGCGGCCGAATTGTGGCGTAGAGGTCACCTCAAAAGACTGGAACATCTGAAAACCCAATAGCTATATCCGAATCCGCCAAAAAGCGGGGCGGCCCATGTTATCGAAAAATCAGGGCAATGGGAGAAAAAGCAGCCACTTTCCCCCATATCAGGCCGCTCAATATTTTGGCAGAAATGTGGCAAGGAAAACGAAACTGGCACGCTTTATGCATTGAACGCATGGCTCCCATGAACGAAAGCCTCTGCCTCAGGATTTGGGAATAGCTATATACGGCGCATCAAACGGGTTCGGAAATCGAGCCCGCAACGAAAAGGATATGAAAATGACTGCCTCTCTGTCGCGCTTCGCTTACAGCAGCCCGGTGCAGGCTGGCGAACGCCAGACTGTGCATCACGTCATCGGTGCGCGCCGCCCGCTCAATGGGGATAGCCTCAAAATGCTCGGCACGGGCCACAAGGTCACGCACCACAAGGGTGTACCCAGCTACGCGTTCTGAGCTATTTGCCGCTTCGTTTCTCCTCCTCCCTCAGCGGACCGGCAATCAGAACTGTAGAGCCCGCTCGAGCGCTCCTCCTCCTTGAGCTCGCGGGCATGGCCGTTTAACGGTCGAAGGCGGTGCCAATGGCACCGCCTTCTTTTTTGCCTGTAGCTTACGGACGGTCGAGATGGATCGTCACCCAGCCGTTTCGCCAGATGGTGCGGACATGACGGAGCTTCGCGCCATTATAGGCCGAAAGAACCTTCCAGCGCTGTTCTGCGAGGATGCCGGACAGGATCACCGAACCGGAAGGCGCCAGGTGCTCTGCCAGCTTCGGCGCCATCTTGATCAGTGGCCGCGCCAGAATATTGGCGATGATGAGGTCGAACGGCCCGTGTTCCGCAAAGGCTGTCGAATGAAAGCCTGGCGCAGTCTTCGCAACGATCCCCGAAGCAATGCCGTTCCGCCGCACGTTGTCGGCCGCGACACGCGTGGCGATCGGGTCGATGTCGGTTGCGAGAACCGGGATATTCTTGAGCTTGCGCACCGCAATTGCCAGGACGCCGCTGCCCGTGCCGAGGTCCAGCGCATTGCCGACCGGCCGCGAACGCAACACGCTGTCGATCACCTCCAGGCAGCCGGCCGTCGTGCCGTGATGGCCGGTGCCGAAAGCCTGCCCCGCATCGATCTCGATACCAATATCGCCGGGGCGGACCCTGCTGCGGTCATGCGAGCCATGCACAAGGAAGCGCCCTGCCCGGACTGGCTTCAGGCCTTCAAGGGATTTCGCCACCCAATCGATATCGGGAATGATTTCGCGCTCGACCTTGAGGTCGGGGAACGGCGCCTTAAGCGCCTCCTCGACGCGAAGGCGAACCTCGTCCTCGTCCTCCTTCATCATATAGACGGAGGCTTCCCAGATATCCTTCTTCTCATCGATCTCGGTCGTCGCAATCGCGAAGTCCTCTTCACCGAAAACTTCGGTCAGCAGATCGAGAACCTGCCCGGCCTTCTTTTCGGCCGTCGTTACATACAGGCGAATTTCACTCACTCGAACTTTTCCTATTTCTATTGCGCGCCGTCGATCCAGACCGGCGGCGGCGTGTCATAACCGGCAACGCTGCGAAGAAACCGCCTGGCAAAGCCCGGAACGCGGATCAACAGTGGTGCGAAAAAATTGCGAAGGCCGGTCGCAACCGGATGATGCATGGTCACCAGCCTCGTTAGCCCATAGGTCTGCTTCAAGACAGTTTTGACCGCCGGCATTCGAAGGTCCGCATAGTCCTGTTCCCTGCCTTCCGATATCAGATAGGCGAGCCAGCAGGCATCCTCGATGCCGAGATTCATGCCCCGGGCGCCCGCCGGCGAATGGATATGCGCCGCATCACCAGCGAGGAAGACGTTACCTTTGGACATGCGCGCGACATGCCGGAAATGGATGCGGAAATTCGCGGCCCACACCAATTCGCCGCCAGGCACCGGATGGGCGATGCGGCTTTCGAAATCCGGAAGCGTCGAGAGGTAACGCACCGAATCGCCCGAAACGGGAATCCGGCCGACAATGCCGGGATTGAACAGGCTGATCTCGACGTAACGCGGATCGATCGGCTGCGGATAGCGGTAGTCCGCAAGATAGAAAGCCTCTTCGATCTCCTCGCCCGGGAAGCCGATGCCTGCAGCCTTGCGCACGATGGAATGTGCGCCATCGGCACCGATCAGGATATCGAGGTCGATTTCCTCCCGGGAGCCATCTGCGCGGCGCAGCGTCACATGCGGCCGGTCCATCGTGCCGGTGACGCTTTCAAGCACCGTCTGCCATTCAGGCTCGACTTCATAGTCCGAAAGCTTGCCGAGCAGCAGCCGTTCCGTACGGCCCTGCGCAAGCACCTGGATTGCCGGAAAGCGGCCGTCGATTTTGGAAGGATCGATCTCGAAAAGCACTTTCTTGCCCGCCCGTACCCGAAAGCGATCGATCCGATAGGCCTCCTGCTGGATTGCGTCAGCGGCCCGGGAAGGCGAAAGCAAAGTCAGCGTGCGCGCATTGATGCCGAGCGCCCGGCTTTCCGAAAGCGGCACCGGGCCTACATCGCTGTCGATGATGCGCGGGCGAAAGCCTCGCCGGGCAAGCTCGATTGCTGCCGCAAGACCCGTCGCGCCAGCACCGGCGATCAGGATGTTGCGATGCCCGGCCCCCATGGTTTCATCCCTTGCTGATCAAATTCTCCAGCTTCTTTACCGCCGTGTCCGGGTTTTCGCCATAGGCGATCGTGCCGGCGAAACGGCCCTCGGAATCAAGCAGGAAGACGGATGCCGTGTGATCCATCGTATATTCACCATTCGGATCCTTCTCATCCACGGGCACCTTCTTGGCGTAGACGCGGAAGCCCTTGATGACGTCGGCAACCTTCTCTGGCGGACCGGAGATGCCGGTGATGCGCTTCGAGACGTTCGAGACGTACTGGTTCATGATTTCCGGCGTATCGCGCTCCGGATCGACCGTGACGAAATAGGCCTGTATCTTGTCGCCCGCCGGATCGACTTTCTCCATCCAGCCATTGAGCTCGAAGAGCGTCGTCGGGCAAACCTCGGGGCAATGCGTGAAGCCGAAGAACACCGCGGTCGGCTTGCCGCGTAACGCCTGCTCGGTGATCGGCTCGCC
Organism: Rhizobium gallicum bv. gallicum R602sp; assembly: GCF_000816845.1. NCBI lineage: Bacteria > Pseudomonadati > Pseudomonadota > Alphaproteobacteria > Hyphomicrobiales > Rhizobiaceae > Rhizobium > Rhizobium gallicum. The sequence continues at coordinate 2,455,776 of NZ_CP006877.1, forward strand.
GCTTTGGGAAACGAGCGTGAACGGAACGCCGAACGGCCCCTCGGCGAGCGGCATATCCCTCGTCTTCGTGATGTTCAGCGTCAGCCATCCGAGCATCGCTGCGACGATGATGATGGCCACCCAAACAGCAACCCGGAAATTCTTCATGTCTGCGACCCCTGAAAGCAAGCGGACGGCGCTGCCCGCGACTGCCCGCCTGATAGCTCTTCGGCGCCACGCACGCAATTCAACATCCCGTTTTCCTGCCCGTGATTAATTGTCTCACCGCCGCTTTGGGCAGATGTTTGCGCATTGGCGGTGCACGTTAAATCAATCGTAACCTCTGCGAGCGAAAAATCCATTGGACTGAACGACATCAACACTGCCACCAGCAACGGACGCCGAAATCCGATCCGCTGGGTAGGCATTTCAAGACCGGCGAGGGCATGAATGCCCGTCACGCGCCGCGAGAAGCAACCGCCGCCTCGCATCCGAAACCTTCTCCCGCACGGAGCCTGATTGGCAAAGTCGCGGGCGCATTCAGTGGCGGCGCCGCCGCCAAAGCCGTGGCCGCTCCGGCCGGAGACAACTGGGAAGAATTCTGATCATGACAAGCGCCATCATCTCACAGGCCGGTTCCCATCTCGAAATCGTTTCCTTTCATCTCGCCGAACAGGAGTTCTGCATCGACATCATGGCGATCCGCGAAATCCGCGGATGGGCGCCGGTGACGCCAATGCCGCATACGCCGCCCTACGTGCTCGGCCTCATCAACCTTCGCGGTGCAGTGATCCCGGTCATCGACATGGCCTGTCGTCTCGGCATGAAGATGACGGAGCCGTCGGAGCGCTCCGCCATCATCGTCACCGACATCGCCGGCAAGCTCGTCGGCCTCCTTGTCGAGCAGGTTTCCGACATGATGACCATCAAGAGCGAAGACCTGCAGCCGCCGCCGGAAATCATCCCGGAAGCCCAGCGCGCCTTCTGCCGCGGCATCGTGGCGCTGGAAAAGACCATGGTCTGCTTCCTGAACCTCGACACTGTCATCGCCGACGAACTGTCACAGGCTGCTTAAACAGCCTTCCGCTCAAAACCAGGGCCCCCGGCGAAAACCGGGCCTTTCATTATTGCGGCTTGCCATTCTTCCAGGTTACGTTCTGGCCATAGAGCGGGATCGTCGAGATCGACATCTTCGCCGAGCCATCTGTCAGCTCGCGCGAATGTGCGAGATAGATCAGAGTGTCGTTGGTCTTGTCGTAGATGCGGTTAACGACCAGCTTCTTCCAGATGAGCGACATGCCCGCCTTGAACACCTCGTCGCCATCTCTCGAGAGATTAATGTCACCGATTTCGATCGGTCCCGTCTGGCGGCAGGCGATCGAATTGTTCGAGGGATCCTCGAACCAGTTGCCGTTTTTCACCCGGTCGATCACGCTGCGGTCGAAATAGGTGACGTGGCAGGTCACGCCCTTCACCTCCGGATCGGCGATGGCATCGACGATGATATCGTTGCCGATCCAGTCGACGCCGACCTTGCCGACGACCTCGGCAGACGCGACACCTGCGCCAAGCGCGGCAACCGAAGCGGCAGAAAGAACAAGCTTGCGCAAAGTGGACATGGCGGCTCCGTGAATGATCCGCTTCACTAGATAAGTACGGCCACCGCCAAAACAAGCAAGCTGGCTATGCCTTGCGGCAGGTGCAGGGCTCGTAGCCGTTTGCGGTGAGCCTGCCGGGTGTCATGCCGATTGCAGCGGGAATGGCATGCACCGCAGCGGCCTTGACGGCCCTTGCCATCTCGATCGCCGCATGGGCGCAGACGGCAGCATCCTCCGCGGCATTGTGGTGGGAAAAGCGCAGACCTAGATGCTCGGCGATCACGTTCAATCTGTGCGAGAGGAACTGCGGCCAGATACGCTGCGCCATCTTGAGGCTGCAGAGATAACTGAGTTCCGGATAGGACTGGCGATAAAGGTCGAGCGAAGCGCGCCAGACACTGAAATCGAAGGCGGCATTGTGCGCGATCATCGTCGCGCCCCGGAAATCATCGTGGAACTCCTCCATGACTTCCGGAAATTCCGGCGCATTTTCCACATGCTCGGGCCGGATGCCGTGGATTGCGATATTCATCCCGGAAAAACGCATATCCTTCGGCCGGATCAGCCGTTCCTCGACACGAGTGACCCTGCCCTCATTGATCCAGGCAAGACCGACCGAACAGGCGCTGCCGCGCTGCTCATTGGCCGTTTCGAAATCGATGGCGATGGTCTTCAAGGCTGCTCCGCGATTCTGCCGTTAACGAAAGGATTATCGCGCGGCTTCAGCCAGGCAAATGCCGCAGGTTGACTTTCGCGAAAGGATCAACGACTTTTTGCTAATGATCAGATCGATCATCATTCCCACGGCCATCCATATGACCACGACCCATGCAGGGTGCGGGGCGGCATTGGCACGTTAGCCGTCCGATCAGTTCCGAAAGCCCTGCCGAGGTGAGCAGGGTTTTTGAAGTTCTGCTCTCCTCTTTCAAATTCAAGGAGAGCATTTTGAAAGCGTTAGAAAACAATCCAACCGCACGTCCGCCCACAATGGCAGGCTTGACGATTCGGGCGTTGCGCGCCTCCGATATCGAGGCAGTGACGGCGCTCATCAACCTGCCAGGCTTCCGCTTCGGCACCCTGCGCCTGCCCTATCAAACCGTCGACGAAACCCGCAAACGCTTCGAAAACGCCGGCCCTGGCCAGGTCAACCTCGTTGCGGAATTGGACGACCGGATCGTCGGTGACGCAGGCATGATGCGCTATCTGGGGCGGCGCAGCCATGCAGCCAGCATCGGCATGGGGGTCCACGACGATTTCACCGGCAAGGGCATCGGCAGCGCATTGCTCGCCGAACTCATCGACATGGCCGACAACTGGCTAAACATAAAACGACTGGAACTATCGGTCTACACCGACAACGGGGCCGCGATCGCCCTCTACAGAAGATTCGGCTTCGAAGAGGAAGGCCTGCTCAAAGCCTTTGCCTTCCGTGCCGGGGGGTATGTCGACGCTTATGCGATGGCGCGGGTGCGCCTCAAGCCGCTCTAAGCCACGGCCAGCTTGTAAGGCTTTCCGAGGCAACCGGCTGGAATGGCCCATGCCTCGTTGAGCTTAACGATCATTTCCACCGTAAGCGCGCGCATGCGGTGGAGAATCTCGAAGGCCCGGGCACGGGATCCAAGAACATCGCCGAGGTCAGCCTGCGTGCGGTCGGCATGTCCATGAAGGTATAAGGACAGTCGGCTTTCATAGGCTTCGATGAGATCGGAAAGCACATCGGCTCGATCCGCCTCCGCGCAGCCGGTTGCCTGAGGCGCACCGAAATACGGTGTGTTTTCGCCAATCGCCCAAGCGAGATCAGCATCATTTCCAATCGGCCCGATGGCCGTTACAAATCTGCGGATCGATCCTGTCACATTCAGCATGCGTCCCGACGATCACCCGGTATTTTGCCGCCGATGTCGAAGATCACCCTGTGATAGCCAACGAGATCGACGTTGATGCCGAATGTCTTTTTGATTTCTAACGGTCTCGTCCGGTTCGAGCTGCTGACGATTGAATACCGAACGCCTAAAGGCAACCTTCGCCTGAGAATGCCGTTCCTCAAGCGAGCTCATCCACGGATCAGCGCAAGCCACTCGTCCTCATCCATGGTCTGGACGCCCAGCTCGCGCGCCTTGTCGAGCTTCGAGCCCGCACCGGGTCCGGCAACGACGATATCGGTCTTCTTGGAGACCGATCCGGCGACCTTTGCGCCAAGGCTCTCGGCTTTGGCTTTGGCCTCGTCGCGGGTGAACTTCTCGAGCGAGCCGGTGAAGACCACCGTCTTGCCGGAAACCGGGCTGCCGGAGGTGACCGGCAGCTCCGCCTCCTGCGGCGTCACTTCTGAAAGCAGTGCCGAGATGACCTCGACATTGCGCGGCTCCTTGTAAAACTCCACGATCGCGCGGGCGACGATCTCACCGATGCCTTCGATGGCGTTCAGGTCGTTCCAGGCATCGCCGGAGAGTGGCGCGGCCTCCTTCATCGCCGCGGCAAAAGCCTCGTAGGTGCCATAGGAGCGCGCCAGCAGCTTCGCCGTCGTCTCGCCGACATGGCGAATGCCCAGCGCGTAGATGAAGCGGTGAAGTGCGATGCTGCGCCGTTCGTTGATCGCCGCATAAAGCTTGCCGACGCTGACCTTGCCGAAGCCTTCGATATTTTCGAGCTTCGTCAACGAATTCTGCTGGCGCCGCTCCAGCGTGAAGATATCCGGCGCCGTGCGGATCCTCAGTGCCTCCTCGTCGCTCTCGAAGAAGAAGTCGATCTGCTTCGATCCCAGGCCCTCGATATCGAAGGCATTGCGCGAGACAAAATGCTTGAGATGCTCGGTTGCCTGCGCCCGGCACACGAAGCCGCCGGTGCAGCGCGTGACCGAATCGAGCTTTCCGGTTTTCTCGTTTCTTTCGCGCACCGCATGCGAACCGCAGACCGGGCAGCGCTTCGGAAACTCGTAGGGTACCGCGTCCGCCGGCCGCTTTTCCATGACGACATCGAGCACTTGCGGGATGACGTCGCCAGCCCGCTGCACGATTACGGTATCACCGACCCGGATATCGTGCTCTTCGTCGCGAATGGGCTCACCGGAGTTTCCGAGACCCTTGATGTAATCCTCGTTGTGAAGCGTCGCGTTTGTCACTACCACACCGCCGACGGTGACGGGCGTAAGCCGCGCAACGGGCGTCAACGCACCGGTACGCCCCACCTGAATCTCGATTTTCTCAACGGTGGTGAAAGCCTGTTCCGCCGGGAATTTATGCGCCGTCGCCCAGCGCGGGCTGCGCGAGCGGAAGCCAAGGCGCTGCTGCAGTTCAAGGCTGTCGACCTTATAGACGACGCCGTCGATATCGTAGTCGAGGTCGGGGCGCTTCAGGCCGATCTCGTCGTAATGGGCGAGGATGTCGGCTACGGAATTCAGCCGCTTCATCAGCGGATTGACCGGAAAGCCCCAGTCCCTGAAGAGCTGTACCATGTCGAATTGCGCGTCGGCCGGCATGTCGGACATTTCGCCCCAGGCGTAGGCGAAAAATTTCAGCTTGCGGCTTGCCGTCACCTTCGCGTCGAGCTGGCGCAGCGATCCGGCTGCCGTGTTGCGCGGGTTGACGTAGGTCTGCTTTCCCTCGGCCTCCATCTGCTTGTTGAGCGCCATGAAGTCGCTCTTTGCCATGTAGACTTCACCGCGCACTTCCACGACGGCCGGCACCCCCTTCGGCAGTTCGTTCGGAATCTCCTTGATGGTGCGGATATTCGCCGTGACATTCTCGCCCGTCGTGCCGTCGCCGCGCGTTGCAGCCGTCACCAGCCTGCCGTTCTCGTAACGGATCGACATGGAGAGCCCATCGATCTTCGGTTCGGCGGTAAAGGCGATCGACTGGTTCGGCAGGCGCCCGAGGAAGCGATAGACGCCCGCCACAAAATCCTGCACGTCCTCTTGGGAAAACGTATTGTCGAGCGACAGCATCGGGCGCGCATGGACGACCGGCGCAAAGGTCACCGAAGGTGCAGCGCCGACGCGGCGCGACGGGCTGTCTTGGCGGATCAGCTCCGGAAACCGCGCCTCGATCGCATCGTTGCGCCGTTTCAGCGCATCGTAATCGGCGTCCGAAATCTCCGGCTGATCCTTGCCATGATAGAGCGCGTCGTGATGGGCGACCTCTTTTGCCAGCCGCGCGAGCTCGGTGGCGGCATCATCGATCGTCAGGTCTTCAACTGCAACGGACTCGGTCGGCATACGGGATCACTCCAGAGAATCTGGAATCGTTTTAGAGCAAAAATTATGGATTGAAAGAGAGGTGGATGAGGCGGCCCGTCTTCCGCCTATCGGCACCTTTTCCCCGTTCTGACGGGGAGAAGGTAAATGCCCGCGCCGTTTCAGCAGAACGTGCGCTTGAGTTTAGCACGTCCCTCTCCCGTCAAAACGGGGAGAGATTGGGTGAAGACGATCCCACGGCATGACCTAATGCCTAGCCATTTCCCGCCAACAGCCGAGCCGCAGCCGCCCTCGCCTCTTCGGTCACGGAGGCTCCAGCAAGCATGCGGGCGATTTCTTCCGTTCGGTCCTTGTGCACCATCGTTGCGACGCGCGTGGCAATCTTTTCAGAGCCGTCGGAAACCGGTCCCTTGGAGATAAGCAGGTGCGTCGCTGCACGCGCGGCGACCTGCGGGGCATGGGTGACCGAGAGAACCTGCACGCGGTCGGAGAGCCGCTTCAGTCGCTGGCCGATCGCATCGGCAACGGCACCACCGACACCGGTGTCGATTTCGTCAAAGACGAGCGTCGGCGTCGAACCGCGATCGGCAAGCGCCACTTTCAGCGCAAGCAGGAAGCGCGAAAGCTCGCCGCCCGATGCCACCTTCATGATCGAGCCCGGACGCGTCCCTGGGTTCGTCTGAACGTGAAACTCGACGACATCGATGCCCTCGGCCGTTGCGGCTGCCGCATCGGTCGTCACCTCGACCATGAAGCGCGCACGCTCCAGCTTGAGCGCCGGCAGTTCCGCCATGACGGCGGCGGCGAGCGCTTCGCCTGCGTGGTGACGCTTGTCCGAAAGCGAGCGGGCCGCGGCATCGCAATTCGCCTTGGCAATACCCACCTCGGCTTCGAGCTTCACCAGCTTCTCCTCGCCGGCATCGAGATCGGCAAGGTCGGCGATCATCCGCACGGCAAGCGCCGGAAGCTCGGTAACAGGCACGGAATACTTGCGGGACGCGGCGCGCAGGGCAAAGAGTCGCTCCTCGACACGCTCCAATTCCTTCGGATCGTATTCCGTCTTTCGGAGTGCTGCCTCCACTTCCATCTGCGCGTTGGAAAGCTGGTCCAGAGCCGCATCGAGCAGCGCCACCGTGTCTTCCAGCAGTCCAGGCGCCTCGTGGCTCTTGCGCTCCAGGCGGCGCACCAGCGAGGCGATATGCGGCACCGGAGAGGCATTGCCGTTCAAAAACTCGGAGGCCTCGGCGATGTCGCCTGCAATGCGTTGCGCTTTCATCATCTTCTGGCGGCGGTCGGCAAGCTCCTCCTCCTCGCCGTCCTGCGGCGAGAGCTTTTCCAACTCGTCGACGGAGGACCGGAGATAGTCGGCTTCGCGGGCCGCGTTCTCCACCTTCTCGCGATGCTTTTTCAGCGTTCGCTCCGCGTCGCGCCAGATGCGGTAAAGCTCGGAGACCGCCGCAGCATCCTCGTTGATGCCCGCGAACGCATCGAGCAGAAGCCGATGCGCATGCGTATCGACAAGCGCACGGTCATCGTGCTGGCCGTGGATTTCGACGAGCATCTGCCCGGCCTGGCGCATCAGCTGCACGCTGACCGGCTGATCGTTGACATAGGCCTTGGTCCGGCCATCGGCCGATTGCTGGCGCCGGAAGATGAGGTCGCCCTCGTCATCAATCCCGTTCTCGCGCAGAAGCTGGCGGACACCGTGATCCATCGGCACGTCGAAGACCGCCGTCACCTGCCCTTTGTCCTCGCCGTGTCGCACGAGGCCGCCGTCGCCACGCCCGCCAAGCGCCAGCGAAAGACTGTCGAGGAGAATGGATTTGCCGGCACCGGTTTCGCCGGTCAGAACAGAGAGCCCGGTTTCGAAGGCAAGATCCAGCCGCTCGATCAGAACGATATCGCGGATCGAAAGCTGGATCAGCATTGCGTGTCAGGCCTCACGAGCCGAGCAGCAGCTTCCTGCCGGCTGCGGAAATCCAGGAGCCTTTGTTCTCCCGGGGCTCCGCACCGCCCGACTGCAGCAGCTTGAAGGAATCGGCATACCACTGGCTATCCGGATAGTTGTGACCGAGAACGGCAGCTGCCGTCTGGGCTTCTTCGACGATTCCCATCGCGTAATAGGCCTCGACGAGACGCGCCAGCGCTTCCTCGATCTGATTCGTGTTCGGATACTTCTCAACCACGATACGGAAGCGGGAGACGGCTGCAAGATATTCCTTGCGCTCGAGATAATAACGGCCGACCTGCATTTCCTTGCCGGCGAGCTGGTCGCGAGCGTAGCGGATCTTGGCCTGCGCGTCGTCGACATATTCGGAGTCCGGATAGTTGTCGATGACGGCCTGCATGGCTTCGATGGTCTTGGAGGAAGCCCGCTGATCCTGCGTCACGTCGGAAATCTGCTTCGAATAGCTGAGGCCGATCAGATACTGAACATATGCCGCATCTTCAGACTTTGGATATTGCGCCATATAGCGGTTACCCGATGCGAGGGCGTCGTCGATCTTGCCTTGGCGGTACTTCACGAAGGTGCTCATCACGAGAGCCTTGCGCGCCCATTCGGAGAACGGGTTTTCGCGGTCGATCGCGTCGAACTTGCGCGCGGCTTCGGCCATGTTGCCGGCCTTCATGTTGGCAAGCGCCTGATTGTAGAGGACGTCCGGCGGATCGTTGTTAAGGCCGAGTTTCGTGATGTCGATATCAGGGTCCGACTGGCAACCGGAAATCAAGGCGCCTGCACTCAAAATCACGAGCGATGCGAGCAAAGCGCGCGCTGTCTTCATCATACTTTCAGACCTTGCATAATCCATAGAAGAATCCCAACTGCCGCTACCCCAGCCTGCGGCAGCCACACCTCGCCGGCGTTTCTAGCCACAAATGTGTGGCGAGAGCAACGCAATGATGAGCCATTAACGCATTTTTGTGGCAGCAAGCGCCAGAATATCCCTGTTTTTGACTTTAATCGGACCTGTTGCTCCTAAGCATATGCTGCAGAACGGTTATCGGCTTGCTGAAGTACATAAAAAAACCGCCTCCCGAAGGAGGCGGCCCTGGCCTGAAATTAGGTGTGGAGGTCATGCCGACCAGGGGGCGAATCCGGGAGCGTTAACGGCGACAAAGTCGCGAGGTGTAACGCGCGGGCGCGCAGCAGAAGTCTCGACAACTTCATAGGCAGTCGTGTCGCTGAGCAGCGCCTTCAAAGCATTGGCATTCATCTTGTGACCACCGCGATAGGAGCGGTAGCAGCCGATGAAGGGAGCGCCGGCAAGCGCCAGGTCGCCGACGGCATCGAGCGCCTTGTGACGCACGAACTCATCCTTTGCGTAGCGCAGGCCTTCGACGTTGATGACCGTATTGTCGTCGGAGATAACGACCGAATTCTCAAGCGACGAACCGAGCGCATGGCCGGAGGCCCAGAGACGCTCCACGTCACGCATGAAGCCGAAGGTGCGCGCGCGCGACAATTCGGACTTGAAGGTCGCTGACGTCAGATTTCCTTCCCATTTCTGATGACCGATCAGCGGGCATTCGAAATCGATCTCGACTTCGAAGCGCGTGCCGTCATACGGACGGAACTCGCTCCAGGAGCCGCCATGCTCGATGCGAACCGGTTTGGTGATGCGGATATAGCGGCGCTTCACGCCGAGCGAAACGAGACCAATCTGCTCGATCGCCTCGATAAAGGGTGCTGAACTGCCGTCCATGATCGGCATTTCGGCGCCATAAACCTCGATCACGACGTTATCGAGGCCGAGCGCGTAGAGCGCTGCCATGACATGTTCGATCGTCGCAACCGAATGCGCCGGGGAAAAGCCAAGGACGGTGCAGAGATCGGTGCTGCCGACCTGAGCGGAGACGGCACGCAGCTCGGTGACGCTGCCGTCGTCATGCATGCGATGGAAAACCACGCCGGTATCGACTTCAGCCGGATTGAAAGTAATGGTGACTTCCGCGCCAGAATGGACGCCGGTGCCCGAAAGCGTCACCGGGCGCGAAACCGTCGTCTGGAAGCCAAGCATGCCAATAACCATAAAATTCTGCCTTTATTGCATTTGCTGTCCGTAGCGCCAAAAAGCACCGAAAAACCAACCGCCAACCTGTTTTGCCCACCGCCGAATTGTCGCCATGAAGGCGGCAAGGCACGGTCTCATGACGTCATACATACGTGCGGCCGGGCTCCAATCCAAATCACTGTTCGTTTCGCTTTGTTACGAAACCATCCGCTTGAAATGATTTAGGAATCATCAACTTATATGACGCTTTGAAACAGCTGCGCCCGGAACCGTGATCCCGGGCGCATGCGTGGCGATTCTGTGTCCGCTCAGTTCGACTGGCGGCGCAAGAAGGCAGGAATTTCAAGCTGGTCGTCTTCCTGCATCATGCGGGCCTGCGGAACACTGCGGCCCTGGTCGTCGAGATTGCCGCGGCGTGGCGCATAAAGGCTCGCCTCGGGCGAAAGCGGGCGGCGCTGCTGCGAAGCGGCGGCAGGCGCTGCCGTCATCTCGGGAGCGACTTCCTCTTCGCGGCGGCCGAGCGAATTGGTGATTCGCTTCAGCAGGCCCATCGGGCCGCGCTCCTCATGCGCCTGTGCGGCAGCTGGCTGGGCGCGGTGATCGATCTCGGCCTGAACGACCGGCGGGAAGTCCTCGACCTTCGGCATGCGGACCGGCTGCTGCATGGCAGGTTCCTGGCGAACCGGCTGCTGCTGCATGACCGGCTGCTGCTGCATGACCGGCTGCGGCGCCGACTGGCTCATAACGGGTGCCGGGGCGGGCTGCACCGGAGCCGGACGAGCGGCCGGAGCTTCTTGAGCGGCTGCGAAGATGCGGCTCTGCGGACGGAACGCGTCCTGGGCAACAGGCTGCTGAACCGGAGCTGCAGGCCGCGGAGCCGGGATTTCGAGCTCGCGTTCCATCTCGGCTTCCGCCATGCGGATGGTGTGCGCGATCGGATCGGCCGGCTTCGGTGCCTGCATGACTGGCGCAGGCTGAACTGCGGCCGGTGCCGGAGCAACGGCCGCGGAAGGACGGATAGTCGGCTTGGCGGCAGGCTGGAAGTTCTTGGCAGCAGCTTCGTTCATCGCACGGTCGATACCGGTCGCAACGACAGAGACGCGGATGATGCCTTCGAGCGATTCGTCGAAGGTCGCGCCGAGGATGATGTTGGCATCCGGATCGACTTCTTCGCGAATGCGGGTGGCAGCCTCGTCGACTTCGAAGAGCGTCAGGTCGCGGCCGCCAGTGATGGAGATCAGGAGGCCCTGAGCACCCTTCATCGAGGTTTCATCGAGCAGCGGGTTGGCGATTGCAGCTTCGGCAGCCTGCATCGCGCGGCCCTGGCCGGATGCTTCGCCGGTGCCCATCATCGCGCGGCCCATTTCGCGCATGACCGAGCGGACGTCGGCGAAATCGAGGTTGATGAGCCCCTCCTTCACCATCAGATCGGTGATGCAGGCAACGCCCGAATAGAGAACCTGGTCGGCCATGGCGAAAGCATCGGCGAAGGTCGTCTTGTCGTTTGCGATACGGAAGAGGTTCTGGTTCGGAATGACGATCAGCGTATCGACCGACTTCTGCAGTTCCTCGATGCCGGATTCGGCAAGACGCATGCGGCGGCCGCCTTCGAAGTGGAACGGCTTGGTGACGACCCCGACGGTCAAGATGCCCTTGTTGCGGGCGGCCTGCGCGACGACCGGGGCAGCGCCCGTACCTGTGCCGCCGCCCATGCCGGCGGTGACGAAGCACATATGCGTGCCGTTGAGGTGATCGATGATCTCATCGATGCACTCTTCGGCGGCTGCGCGACCGACTTCCGGCTGCGAACCGGCACCGAGACCCTCGGTGACGTTGGCGCCGAGCTGGATGATGCGTTCGGCCTTCGTCATGGTCAGCGCCTGGGCATCCGTATTGGCAACGACGAAGTCGACGCCCTGGAGCCCGGCAGAAATCATGTTGTTGAC